>NZ_LHPC01000023.1 GCF_001297125.1 Pseudomonas sp. RIT-PI-q | reverse complement strand
GTGACGTCCCCGGCCAGGCGAGCCAGCGCCGACACGCCCCCTGTAGCAGCTGGCGAAGCCTGCGTCCGGCTGCGCAGCAGTCGTAAACCCTGAGTGCGCGGTAGGTCTGACGCACCGCACAGGCTGACTTTACGACTGCTGCGCAGCCGGACGCAGGCTTCGCCAGCTGCTACAGGGGTTGCGTTTTCGATACCCGTCACCTGTTTTTGGGTGAAGTGTGCGAGCGACTACTCCGGCGGGTCGATTTGATCCAGCACTCGATTGGCCGTGATCTCGGCCAGCATAATGCTGTTGGAAATCCCCAACAGCACATAGCGCGACTCACCGTCCAGGTGATCCACCAACTGATGAACCATCACATCGACCGCGGCCAGCGTCTCGACCAGATAAACCACGAGGGATTCGGTATCGCTCTCTGGGTCGACGGAAAAACCCTTGTTGGGTGTGCGCGGTGTGGCTTTGATGTCGGCAATTGATGCGAAGTGGAAATCGAGGGCAGCTTCGGCGGCGTCGTTGAGTTTTTTCGAACCGGGTTCGTACGGGGAAACCGGATCGGTTTCCGGTGGGTTGGGTGTAGGCTTTTTCATAAGCTGGCTTCTCTAATGGGGTGCCTACCCTCGTGCTGCTAAACGAGAGGGAGGCAGCTGTACGCAGGTTAGCAGACCGGGGAAGCTAGCAAAGCCGGCGCGTCCGAAGACGCCCTGCGCACAGCTACCATCAAGTGCAAGCATGGGAATGCCTGACTGACAGAGCTTGTGCAACTCTCTAACTATCCACGGGCCGCTAAACCCGATCACTGATAGGCAGTGACAGGACTCAAGTTACCGACGGGCCCCAAAGCGCACAAGCCGGCGGATTCTGGCGTACTCGTAGGCAACGACGCAAGGTCTTGTAGCTTTCAGGAAGTAACCTTGAGAGCGTTTAAACAAGCACGCTCAAGCGATGTTTATTGATCGTAGGCGCGCGTCCTACAGGCGGTGAAAGCCTCGTTAAAAATCCGTTGTTACGATCGACTTTTAACGTAGCGCTGGACCCATTGCATGCCCGCAATCGGCAAACCTATGCCTGTAATACACAGGCTCCAGACCAGGCCTTCGATACCAAAGACAAGCTTGTCACCCTCAACGAAATGGACCTGTTAATCGTGGTCAAGAATCTGGTGGATAACGCCATCCGTTACACGCCCCATGGCGGACGGATCGACCTTTGCGTCGAGCTGACGCAAGAAACTGCAATCCTGCAGGTCAAGGACTCAGGCCCAGGCATCACGGCAGAGGAACAATCGCGCGTGTTCGATCCGTTTTATCGCTGCCTGGGAACCGATGAAGCAGGGTCCGGGTTAGGTTTGTCGATCGTCAAAGCAATAGCCGATCGTACGGGAGCATGCGTTCGATTGAGTTGTTCGGATGAGATGACGAAGAGCGGATTATGTGTGTCGGTAGCGTTGAAACAGGCCAGCGCTAACCCCCCGGCGAAGGGCTGACTTGACTCTCCAGAGCAGCGAACAGGCAGGCGAATACGATTGCTCCGATGATGATGGAGCTCAATAGCTGATCTCCCTGAATCGTTGAACGGGTTAATCCGATTGCGACAAATGTTTAGTGCCTATCGTGCAGCCTTTGATTGGCGATCAAAAACCTGCACAATTGCCGGCTTTTTTCGCGACAGGACGTCTTCATGCAACGGATTGTAATTCTGGGCAATGCCGGCAGCGGCAAATCCACCCTCGCTCGCGCCCTCGGCAAACGCCTGAGCGTGCCCGTGGTGCACCTCGACACACTGTTCTGGGAGCCCGGCTGGGTCGAACCCGACGCCGAGCAATTCCGCGCGCGGGTCCGCGAAGCCATCGCACCGGCGACCTGGGTGTGTGAAGGCAACTATGCCCGGCGCACCTTCGACCTTCGCCTGCCCCGCGCCGACTTGATCATCTGGCTCGACACGCCACGGCTCACCTGTTTCACCCGAGTGATCATGCGCAGTGTCATGAACCGTCCTCGGCCTGACCTTGCCATCGGTTGTACAGAAAAGCTCGATCGAGCGTTCCTGACCTTCCTGAACTTCGTGTGGACTTTCGATCGTGGCTACCGCCCGGGAATCGAAGCGGTGCGCCTGGCGACAGGCCCGCAGATTCCTGTGGTGCACTTGCGCGGTCCCCGGCAGATTGGCGAATTTCTCGATAGTTTGTCCGCGACGTCTGGTGGCTGTCTTGAATAAATTCCCCGATCAGCTTAGGACCCCTCCTTGGCCATAAGCTGATCGGCAAAGTCTTCAGCGTAAAATGGGAGTCGTCCCGATCAGTACCGATAGGTTGCCTGCACTGAAATTCCATTCGCGCTGTTATCGTATTGGGCACTGTATTCCGGTTGAATCCCGGAGTTGTTCGCCTGTTTTACCGAGACTTTGGAATCCCAGAGATAACCGTAAGCGAAGTCTATCGTCAGATCGGAACTCGGCGAATAAGCGCCGCCCAACGTCACGGCTTGTCGATTCCCGACCGGAATGCGCACGCTGCGATCGGCATTTCTAATGGGCGACGGATCATAGGCGTAGCCTGCGCGCAGCAGCCATTGTGGGTTCACTTGATAGGCGGCGCCAACGGCGGTGCTCCACGTGTCACGCCAGTTCATTTCTTCGATCACACTTCCCATACCTGCCGCCTGGCCCACCGGGGAAAGACCGCTGTTGACGGCCTCGACCTTCTGGATCCGGCTCCAGCGTTTCCAGGTGGTCCCCAGGTAGCCCGTCCAGCGACTGTTGAAATGATGGGTGATAGAGGTGTCCACGGATTCGGGCATGGTGAGGTCTATCTTGTTGTCATATTTTCCGTCCAGCGGGATAACACTCGGGGAGCCGGAAACTTCGGTATGCCCTTGAAGTTCATAGTCCACCTTCGAGTGATAGTTAATCCCCCAACTCGTTGCCTCAGTAAAGTCAATCAAGATGCCGACGTTGTAGCCAAGTGCCGTGTCATCGCCTTTGATGGTGACGAGTGTGTCCTCACCGTTGTTCAGGGCGCCGGTGGCCAGGTAATTCTGAAGTTTTGCGTTAAAACGGTTCAGGGTCGGCCCACCACCAATGGACACGTAATCATTGATCCGCCAGGCAATGGTGGGCTGAAGGGTTATTTCCTTGGTCGTGCTATAGGAACCATGGTAACGGCCCTGAAATCTGCTCTCGTAATCATTGATCAGACCACTCGGCGCATAGAGACCCAGGCCAATCGAAAAACGATCATCAAGCGGCGTCGACATATAGGCGAAAGGCACAACCCCCAGAGGGACTGAGTCCCCTTTATTCGTTCCTGGGGCACTGCTCTGCGCATCACTGATGTCGTCGCTCACCGAGACGATCGCGGCGCCGCCGGAAATCTCACTACGCTTCAATTTGGTCAAGCCCGCCGGGTTGCCAAAGATAGTGCTGGCGTCCAGCGCGGAAGACGACCTTCCCGCATAAGCAGTTCCCGCACTGCTTGCACTTTGTTCGTTCAAGGCAATGCCATTGGCGCCCGCGCTGGTGGAGGCGCTGAGTATTGCCGCGGCCCCTGCGAATGTGATCCAGGAAGACATTTCTCGCACAGCGAAGAGACACGGGGTTGCACGGTTGCTCAGTTTCATTTCCCACCTCGTATTGTTTTTATTGATTGGTGCGCAGGCAAAGCTTTGCCTTCCGGTGCACTTGGCAGTGCCGGCTGAAGTTGATCGAAGTTGTGAAAAAGGCCCTGGCTGACAACTACCAGGGCTGAGGTGCCGAACTTACGAAGTCAGGATCATTTGAGCCACTCCACTTGAAAGCTATAGCGACCAAGAAGAAGGGCCAGGGACTCTTGATCTCTCCCGGCCCGAATGCACGCGACTAACCCACGTTGTTCATGCTGAATCACCTCGACCGCAATGTCTTTCAGACACATGCGTTCCACTTCCTGGCGAACTACTCGGGACACCTCGCGCTGCTGCAAGGCGGGCTTGAAGATTTTGCCGACCGCCGTCAATGGCAGTGCTTCGAGGATTTCGATCCGCTTGGGAATGGCCGCCCGCTCACTGATGTGGCGCTGAGCAAACTGCTCAAGTTCTTCAATGGTGCTGACGTGGCCGGGGCGCAGTTGCACGTAGGCGACCGGCACTTCACCCGAATAGGCGTCCGGGCTGCCGATGGCCGCCGCCAACGCCACCGCTGGATGGGCCTGCAAAGCCTCCTCGATTTGCTTGGGATCGATATTGTGGCCACCGCGGATGATCAGCTCCTTTTTGCGCCCGGTCAGCCAGAAATAGCCCTTTTCATCCTGGCGCCCCAGATCCCCTGTATTCAGCCAGCGCTGACCGTTGATGTTGATCCACAGGCCCCGGTTGTGGCTTTGTTCAACGTAACCCTCGAACAGGTTCGGACCCGTGATGGTGATCAGGCCAATTTCGTTGATGTCGGCGTCGCGCAGGTACTCTCCCGTTTCATCGAGCATGACGGCGCGCATGTCCTGGTAGGCAATCCGTAACCCGATGGAGCCGATGTAGCGCTCGCCATGGGGCGGGTTAACCGAGGAGACGCATGCGCCTTCCGTGAGTCCATAGCCTTCGAGGATCTTCACCCCGGTCCGGCCTTCGAACTCCCGGAAAAGTTCGACCGGCATCGGCGCGGCACCACACATGGCATATCGAAGGCTGGACAGGTCGCGGCCTTCCAGCTCGTTTTGCAACAGTGCGGAAAACACGGTTGGAACGCCGGAGAAGAAGTTGATGCCGAAGTGCTCGACCATCTCCCAGAAGCGTGGGAGCACACCCTCACCGCGATAACCCTGCGGCGTGCCGAGAATGACATGATCACCTTGGGTCCAAGGCATCAGGCCTGTCACCAGCTGTGCATTGACGTGGAACAGCGGCAGCCCACAGAAAATGACCTGGCCACTGCCACGGGGTTGCATGTGCGCGGCCATGGCCCACGCGTTGAAGACTTCCGCCCCATGGGTACGCATCGCAATCTTGGGCAGCCCGGTAGTACCGCCAGTGCAGAAGTAAGAGGAACGATCCTCAGGGCGGAACAGCCGGGCACTCTTCAAATGCGTGCCTGGCTGAGCGTCCATCAACGTGCGTAATGGGTGAATCGTGGCCCCCCTGTGCAACCCTCGTTCTTTCTCTGCCAGGGACTCAAGGTATTCACGTTGAGCAACATCAACATAGGGTTCCATGCCAACCCAGACCACGTGCTTGATCTCGGGAAGCTGATCCAGCTGCGAGGCCAGTTTGGGCCACAGGTCGCTGCCCGGCGTCGGTGCGAGCGCCCCCCCCCCGCTGGCTTTGGCGGCGCGCAACAGGGCCGCTTTCTGCTTGCCCTCTTGCAGCGGATTGACCGCCAGGACGATCCCCGCCGCTTCTCCCCCCCAGATGGTGAAGTGGGTTTCCGGCAAGTTGGGCAAGATGAAGGCCAGCACTTCAGCCGGGTTGATGCCCAAGTCGTGGAAGGCATTCGCCGCGCGGGTGATCTCTTCGACGAGTTCGGAGTAGGTCCAGTGGTGAGTGTTTGTGAAGCTCGTGGCGTCGGCGAAGAAACTCAGTGCAGGCGCGTTGGGGCTAAGCTCGGCAGTCCGTGTCAGCGCTTCATAGGTGCTTGATGCCAAGCCACGCTCCGCCAACGGGACCCGCTCGATATGTTCAATGTCGTTCAGCGATCGCACGCTCATCGTCAGGCTTCCTCTACGACTCGGTTGCGTTGCACGCCGAGATCGATCACGCCATCGGTGCTACGAATGCGCGCCTCGACCACGTCACCGGCCTTGAGGTACTGCGTCCGGCCCTCTTGCGCCTTGAGGAAAAGCTTCCACTTGGTGGCTTCTGGCATCAGGGCCGCAATGCGCTGTTTAGCAGGCGAAGGGATGGTCAGCGCGCATCCCGCAGGCGTACCGGTAGCGATCAGGTCTCCAGCGTCGAGATCTTGCAAAGCGGAAAGCTCGATAAGGGTTTCAGCGGGGCCGTAAACCAGGTTGGCCGTGCTGTCCTCTTGTCGCACCTGGCCGTTGACCGTCAACTTCAGCTGCAGTGCCTTGAGGTAATGCATGTCCTTGGCATCCAGAAGGCAGAGGTACGGGCCGACCGGGCCGAACGTGCGATAGCTCTTGCCCTTGTAGAACTGCATCTGGGGAATCTGAATGTCACGCGCCGAGTAGTCATTGACAATGACGACGCCGGCAATGAACTCGTGCAGATTGGCGTCGGTGACAGCAATCGCGCCAGTGATCGGGCGCTTCATCACAAGCCCCAGTTCGATTTCGTAGTCAAGGAAGCGCACGTGGCGCGGCTTGATCAGGTCGCTGTCAGCCGCCACCAGGCAACTGGTCGCCTTGGTGAAGATCATGTTGAATTTCTTCGCATCCGGGTCCATGCCGGACTCGATCATGTGCTGACGGTAGTTGGCACCCTGGCAGACGAACTGCTGGTTACGGGTCACCGGCGACAGCAGTTTGACTTCGCCCTCCGCAAGCTCCGAGCCTTTCAATACAGCGAGGTCGTCGATACTGTTCTGGCGAATGAAATCACCGGTGGTTTCAAAAACACCGGGGATGACCGTGATACGGCCCTGGCGAAGCACGCCCCAGTGGATACCGTTCTCAAATTCAAAGCGGACTACGTGTACAGCAGACATTGAAGGGACTCCTGGAGCGGCGTTTGTCCCGCGTTCGGTGGCGTGGGAACTGTGGTGTTGTTCTGCGGGGGGGCTGGCAATGCTGTAAACCAACGAGCCGCCGGCGATCACGGCGCCGGCTTTAAGCACATCCCGCCGGCCATACTGGGTTGAGTTGCCCGACATGGCGGCAGCTCTACCCGAACATCCGCATGAGTGTTATCAACTTGCGAATGGTCAAGTCGGGGCTGCGGCGCAGGTTGAGGATCAGCGCTCGCAGGTTGTTGAAGCTCATCTTGGGTTTTGTAAAACGCTTGGGCATGCGCTGCCCCCACTGCGCCATTGCTTCGGGGCTCACGGGATGGATGCCCGTCGGCCGAGTGGCCGTGAAAATATCGCCGTCGCAGTAATGCTCGTGCTTATCGCCCCATGGGTCTTGCCAATAATCGAAGATCTGACTGCCCAGGATGTGCCGGCCGATTCCCCATGAGTGCTCCCAGCCCCGCTCTCGCAGGACCCGCTGCCCCATGCCCACTGCGTCGGCATCGACGACCTCATAGGCGCTATGGCTGTAGGTCGCCATGAACCCTTGCGCTATCGCCAATGTGTGGTGATCAGCCGGCCTGTCACCGAGATCGAGGCGCATGAAAGTGACGATAGGCGTGCCATCGGGAAGCACCTGCACATCGCTGGGAATAAACCCGAAATGCTGGGTATACCAGGCACAGGTCGCCTGGTAGTCGGCCACTTCAATGACGATATGGCCCAGTCTGAGAACTTCAGGGGGAGCAATCGGCGGGCGTTGCGTGGCGTTGATTCGCGGTTGCTCGTGCGCCAGATTCCAGTGCAGAGGCGCTCTATGGGCCAGCGTCTTGCCTGGCGTCTGGTCGCAAACGGCTTCCACAATGAAGCCGGACGGATCGGTCAATCTGACGTAGTACCCTTTGCCAGGATGCTCCGACTTTTCTATCGATGACGCACCCGGGATTCGAGTGAGTTTTTCCAGATCGTCCAGAGACGGCACGGCAAGTCCGAACCCGATAAAACGTGCAGAATCGGCACGATGCACACGGTAGCAATAGGACGTGGCATCAGTGGCTCGTAGATAGAGCGTATCGGCGTCCTGCCGACTGACCGTCAGGCCGAAGTCGGTCAGGAAGCGCGCCGCCTCATTCAAGTCCGGGCGTTGAAAGATCAGGTGAGTCAGGTCCTGGGCCTTCACCGTCGGCTGCAAATGCCGCGCGGGTTGTGGTGTCGCCAACCGGTGCAATTCGTTTTTGTTGTTCATTGTTCTTGTTATCCGGGTTTTTAGGGCAAAGCGGTCCCGAACCCCTGAAAAAATCAGGGGCTTGTCTAGTTGAGTCAGTTACGAATTCAGTCGAGAGACGGAAGTGCCGGCAACTCGTTGGTCGCCAGCGCACGCGCCTCTTCTGGTGATACACCCAATGCCCGCAATATCAGCTCGGCGGTGTCAGAGCCCGATTCACGCCACGTTCGGTGACCTTCCAGTACCAGGAAAATAGAGCCCAGCACGCTGCTCGATATCAACGTCAGTACCGAGAGCAATTGCTCCTGCTGAAAGGTGTAGCGCCCAGTGGAAAGCCCGCTCAGAAGATCCGCCGTCGCCTGGCTGCTGAACATCTCGCGCAACGAAGCATTGCTCATGGCGAATTTATGGATGAATGCGCCCCACTGAGAGTCTTCGTGCGCTCGACGAATGAAGAATCGAATGCCATTGGCAAGGCGCTGAGCCGGATCAGAGAGGGCATTGAAGCTCTTGTTGACGCGCTCATGCATCTCCCTCGCCAGATGGCTGGCGACCGTCTCGAACAGGTTTTCCATGCTCTCGATGTTGCTATAGACCGTTCCGCGCGCCACGCCGGCCTCTTGTGCGAGGTCGAGAATGTTCACTTGCGAGGTGCCTCTCTCAGCGAACAGGCGAAAGGCGGCTTGATGAATGCGGCGCTGTGTTGGATTCAGGGATTGCACGGTTCTCTCTCCAGGATTACCTCATGGGTCAATTGAACACGCGTGTTCATTTTTAGTCAACAGCGTTTTTTTGATCGAGTCGGCTAATTTCGATTGAAACCGTTATATTTTGATTCTTTTACGGGCATGGCAGGATCAATCGCGGGATCGGCGCACCATCATAAATGAACACTAGTGTTCAATAACCTGTCGAAATGGCGCACAGGGCCACCGATGGGCACCGGTGGCGTGTGCAAAAAGGAGGTCGCGGGGATCAGGCGGGTAGCGGTTTTCCGGCGATTTTCCTGGCTTTGGCAGGTGTTACGCCCAGCGCCTGGAGAACCATTTCGGCGATCCGCAGATCGTGCTCCGCCACTGCACGCCCCTCGACAACAGCGCGCATGGCGCCGGTGGTGCATGACAATACCATGTCCAAGGCCACCCCTTCGTCCACGTAAGCAAAAATGCCCGCACGCAGCCCGTCACGCAGATCGCCCAGTACATGGCCAGCCAGACGCGAGCGCATTGCCTGGTCGAAATGGATGATGCGCAGCAGCGCATTGGCCCACTGATGGTCAGCGGCGGCCCGGCACACAAACATGCGTACGCCAATCGAAAGCCGCTGCGCGCCACACTGTACGTCCGCGTTCAAGACAGAAATGGCGTCAGAAAACTCGGCGGCCATGGCGATGCCCACCGCTTCCAGTACTTCGTCGCGCGTTCGAAAATAGTTGTAGATGGTGCCGTTGGACACCGCGGCTTCCGCGGCGACCTCGAGCAATGCGATCTCCCCCACTTCCTTACGTGCGACAAGTCGCAATGCCGCGTCCACCAGGCCGCGGCGGGTGCGCTCACGTTTCTTGTGGCCTCTCGTGAGAGGTTCTGGCGCAGTCGCTTCTAAAGGAAGATTGGGGGAATGCATGATCAAGCTCGTAATCGAGTGGGCTCGTTGATGGTAACGGAAACGCTGTCAGGCGTGGTGTCTTCGCTAACCAGCAGCGCCCGGCAGTCACGCAGGAGACTGGCTGCCTCTGCGCCAGGGGCGTGGTGCATGATGATACGGTCGGGGCGAACCGCGACGAGCGTTCCTTTAGGGGCCAGCGGCAGGATGTCATGGTTCATGTCTTCGATGAAGTCACAGCGGCCGCCGGAGCGTTGTCCGCGTGTTCTGACTTCCAGGAAGTGACCGCCCATCTTTTCCCAGGAAACGATCTGATCAGTGGTTAACAGTGACAACGGGTCAACGCCGAATCCAACCAGGGTCAGGTTGTCTCCCAGTGCATCGTCGCTCAGTTTGATCTGCTTTTGCATGTTGCGAATCCAGGTTTGGGGAAACAGGCTGCCACGTACCAGCGTGTCGCCCCGACGATGCTGCACGAATAGACCGTGCTTGAAAGTGTTCTTCGGCTTGATGTCCAACTGTTCGAAGTACTTCCTGGTAGCGGCAGTCAACGCCAGCGTGCGCATCAGGCCGTGGATAAAGAACGCGGCGAGCTTGTTCTTGGGCATCACCATTCGGCCCATGAGTTTCGCCAGATTGATCATCGCCTGGGCATGGGGGCGGCGCTCTACGTCATAGGTATCGAGTATTGCCGGCGCGGCATGACCGCGAAGGACCCAGGCCAGTTTCCAGGCAAGGTTGGCACCGTCGCGAAGTCCCGCGACGAGGCCTTGCCCGACAAAGGGTGGGGTGATGTGCGCCGCGTCGCCGGCGAGGAAGACGCGTCCCTTGCTGAATCTATTGCAACAGCGCGCGTGGAATCGATACACCGCCTTGCGCTCGATTTGCAACTCCTGCGGGTTGATCCATGGTGCGATTAACCGGGCGATGCTTTCCGGGCTTTCCAGCTCTTCCCGGGATTCACCGGGTTGCAGCATGAACTCCCAACGCTCCCTGCCGCCGGGCGCCGGCATGTGCGGCGTCGGGCGCCGCGGATTGCAGAGAAACTCAATGTGATCAATCGCTGATTGATGCCGATTCATGACATCGACAATCAGCCAATCCTCCGCATAGGTCTGCCCTTCGAACTCCTGGCCAATCAGTGCCCTGACCCTGGAGCTTGCGCCATCCGCACCGACCATATACTGGGCGCGAACAGCATGCGATTGCCCATTCTGATCCCGCACGGAGGCGACGACGCCATCCGGCTCCTCGACCAGGCTCTCAAGCTCGAAACCACCAAGACTGGTCACTGACTTCAGCCGGGAGACCTGACTGCGCATCGCGTGTTCGAGGTCGGGTTGATAGAACGTCACCAGTTTCGGATGGCCGTCGATGCACCCCTCAGTATTGGCGCGACCGAACTGCCCGAGTACCGGGGAGTGCATTTTCACTTCAGGGATAACGATTTTCTCGAAAGCGTCTTCCGACAAACCGGCGAGTTGCAGGATACGCAGCGCCTCGTTGTCCAGGGCAATGGCGCGAGGCATCAGTACGACCTCGTGGGCCTTGTCCAGCACCAGGGTCGTTACCCCATAGCGGCCGAGCAGCGCCGCGATTGTTGCACCTACCGGCCCGTTACCGACGACCAGCACGTCGACGACGGAGGGAGGCAATTGGGAAACTTTCTTGTTGTTGTTCATCTCGAGCCCTTGTTGTGATTGAAGTCGTGAGGCGCGCAGGTCTCAGCGTCAGGCAGGGTCAAGGTATTCAATATTGAGACGAATTTCAATATTGATGTTTACGTCATTAATTTTTAGAGCTCATCGTCCGGCCACGATGAGCGCAAATACCAAGGTGTCAGGGGCTTGCGAATCGCGTCCGGGCCGGAGCGATGAATGCAGGACATTCGAGGAGTGACGCCCTCAAGAGCGCCCGACGGAACCCGTGACCGGTAGATTCCCGAGCAATTTGAGCCCGGTACTTTTCACGAAAGCGTCGTAGTCCATCGGTTTCTCAATACGGGTTTCTGCGTTGGGCAATACGTAGGCCCAGGCCCGTTGGGACGAGGCGTCGTAAACCAGCTTGAACAGGCGGGTCGGCACCCAGACCTTGTTGTCGCCAATGGTGTTGTGGCCTGAGTCAAAGAGTGGGCCGGTAAAGACAAACACATTGCCATCGGCGCGCTTGGCAAACTTCCTGACATCAGACTCGACCTTGCTCCAGATCTTGCGATTGTTGGTCGGGTCTTGCGGCACCATGTTCGACAGCGCAAAGGATTGCGCCATCGCATTGGGGTTCGGTGCATCGGCCGCCGGGGATTGATGGCCACGGTCCACGGCCGGATGCTGGCTACGGTAGTCGCTCAACTCTGCCCGCCCACTCTTGGGGATGCGTGGGTCCGGATAGAATTGATTGGTGCGCTCCTCCCCTTTGGCATCCTGCAGTTGCGCTGCATTAAGGCGTTCGACCACCACCAGCGGCGTCTTGCTGGTTTGCGAGTACAGCACCGCGAAGTTATCGGAACACAGGGCAAGGGGTTTCATGGTTGCAGGCACAGTGGCCGTGTTGATCGGTTTGGCTGCCGGAAACAAATCCGCGCAGCCGTCAAACGAGGCCTGTTTCTGTTTGTTTGAATAGAGGTCCAAGGCCGCGTTCTGGCTGATCGAGCCTGAACGGGATGCTTGTTCATGATGCTGGGCGGGCGGCTTCAGGAGATCCAGCAGACTGCGGGCTTCGGCCCCGGTCGAGAGCAAAACAAGGGCCGACAGCCCAACTGCAATTTTGCGTAGGTGCATGCTTTAAGTCTTCGAATTTGATTGAGGGATAAACGTACGGCGAGTCCCGATTCACGGAACCTTCTGGAGGTGGTTGCTGTTTATATGGCGGCGAGCATGCTTTCACTGTCCTTGATCAGATTGCCGGTGCGGAGTTGGTCCGCGCAGTGCAGGACGACCTGACGGTCGCGCAGGATTTACTGACCCTTGGAAGTGACTTTAGTGCCGAGCAGCGTTGGCATTCTGTTCGCCAATGTACGTTGAATACCCATCCAGCTATTCTACGTGACCACACCCCCTCACTATCTACACTGCCGAAGATAGCCAAAACACCTTCGGCACGCCCGGGATGACACGCATGAACCTTCAATCTCGCAACAACATAAAAGTGCTGGGTGAAGGTCCTTCGACACTGATCTTTTCCCACGGCTTTGGCTGCGATCAGACCATGTGGCGTTATCTGCTCGACCACTTCACCCCTCGCTTCAAGGTTGTACTGTATGACCTTGTCGGTGCGGGCCAGTCAGATCTGGACGCGTATGATCGGGAAAAATATAACTCGTTGGCCGGGTATGCCCATGACCTGGGCGAAATCATCGATGAGTTCGGCACTGGCGAGGTCATTCTGGTTGGCCACTCCGTTAGCGCCATGATTGGTGCCTTGGTGGACCGCCAGTCCCCCGGAAAAATTGCCGCTCACGTGATGATTGGCCCTTCGCCCTGCTACATCGACGCCGACGACTACGTGGGCGGATTCAAACTCGAAGACATCCATTCCCTGCTCGACACCCTCGACAGCAACTACCTCGGCTGGTCCAGCACCATGGCCCCCGTGATCATGGGTGCGCCCGGGCAACCGGCGCTGGGCGAAGAACTGACCAACAGTTTCTGTCGTACCGAACCCGAGATCGCCAAGCAATTCGCGCGTGTGACATTCATGTCGGACAACCGCAAGGACGTCGCGGGCCTGATCACACCCACCCTGATCCTGCAATCCACCGACGATCTCATCGCGCCCGTCGCCGTGGGTGAATACTTGCAGGCTGTACTCCCCAACAGCACGCTCTGCTTAGTGGCCAACGTCGGTCATTGCCCACACATGAGCGCACCGAGCGCCTGTTCCGAAGCCATGGACAGCTTCCTGTCGCCGTGGGTGGGCACTGATGTCGACTGATGAACCGCCACTGCCCGACCCGCAAACGCTATTTGAAGGTGCTCCTTGCGGCCTGGTGGTGACGAAAGAGGACGGCACGATCCTGCGCGCCAACCTGACGTTCAGTTACTGGATAGGCTTCGACTCCGACGCGTTGATCGGCCGGCGTTTCCAGGACCTGCTGACCATGGGCGGCCGCATTTTTCATCAAACCCACTGGGCGCCACTCATGCGTATGCAAGGCTCTGTGGCCGAGGTGAAACTCGATCTGGTGCACAAAGACAAACATTCCGTGACCATGCTGCTCAATGGTGTAAGACGCGAGCATGCCAGCGGCGCCTTTTATGAGTTGGCGCTGTTCGGAACCACCGATCGCGACAAGTACGAGCGTGAACTGCTCAGTGCCCGAAAAATCGCCGAAGACTTGTTGCGGGAGAAAACCGCCGCCGAAACGGCGCTCCAGCAAGCCCAGCGCGAACTGAACACGGCCTACGAAAAAGCCAAACGTCGTGCCACGTTCGCCGAACAAATGGTCGCCATCGTCAGCCACGACCTGAAAAACCCGCTGACCGCGATAAAAATGGCCTCTGACATCCTTGCCCGAGGCGAACACACTGCCAAACACGTCAAAATGCTCGGCCACATCAGCCAGTCGGCCAGCCGCGCCGAACGGATGATTGCCGACTTGTTGGACTTCACCTTGGCCAGAGTCGGACGAGGGATTGCGATCACGCCTGCTTCGGTTGACCTGCACGCATTCGTCAGCCTGAGTGTCGACGAACTGCGCATTACGTTTCCTGAGGCCACATTGCTGCATCAACGCGTTGGCTCGGGCAGTGCTTACCTTGATGCGGATCGGGCGCAGCAGATTATTGGCAATCTGGTGGCTAACAGCGTGGCTTATGGTGATTTGAAACAGCCGATCATCGTTACTTCACGTATCGAAGAGGATCAAGCCGTTGTGTGGGTGCATAACCAAGGTGCGGTTATCCCAGCGTCGCTGATGGCCACCTTATTCGAGCCTATGACCCGTGGCACGACCGACAGCGACGCCCGTAGCGTAGGACTCGGGTTGTTCATCGTGAGGGAAATCGCCAGGTCACATGGCGGGGACGTGGCGGTCAGCTCAAGCGCCGAGGAAGGCACGACGTTCGATGTCCACTTTCCGAACATCCAAATTTAAAAACCTCGGTCAGACAGCGAAATAGACCGTCCAACCTTCAGTACCTGTCGACGTATCAGCCGAAACCCATCTCGACGCATCAAAAAAGTTTGAACGGCTTTTGGACGCGCTCGCCTAATGATCAGCGTGTGGAGATTCCCACAGGCAATGTGCCAATACCGGCAGACTCCAAGAGGTGGTCAACATGGCTAAAGACGAGAAGCAAAGCAAAGGTGTGTCTTCAAAAGCCAGCAAGGATTTGAAAGACAAAAAGTCATCACCGGTCAAGAAATCAGCGGCGGCGTCGGCTCTTTCGAAATCTTCCGACAAGAAAGACAAGAAAAAAGATGTCGAGCCAAAGAAATCTGCAAAAAAAGCTGATAGCAAGCCAGAAAAGGCCAAGAAATCAGACAAGGCAGACAAGCCGGCGAAAAAGAAAAAGTGATATCTGCTATCCGCTAGGGCTTTACGCCCTAGCTTTCTCACGCTGTATGCCTTCGATGTCGCCACCGGCAGCAATGGGTTGTGGATTCAACCGGTGAGCATGGAAGTTCGGTTGAGCCATTCCCCGCCCGGCGTATTGATCGAGCGCGGAACCTGATTGCTTTCGTTGGGCGGATAACGCGCCAGCGGTATCCGCCGTGGAGGGGCCGGCGTATTACCTATTGTGGGTTATGCGCCCTACGGTACTAGCGATGGTTGCGGTAGCGTTCGGTCAAGGACTGCACGAGGGTGACGTAGGATTGCGTCTCGGCGTAGGGAGGCACCCCGTTGTACTCGACCACGGACGCTTCTCCGGCGTTGTAACCTGCCAACGCCAGCATCTGGTTGCCGTTGAAGCGCTTGAGGAGCCAGGCCAGGTAGCGCACGCCGCCACGAATATTCTGTCGTGCGTCAAACGGATCGTCCACGGCGAAGCGCTCGGCAGTGGCGGGCATCAACTGCCTCAGCCCCTGGGCGCCGGCTTCGGAAATGGCATTGGGGCGAAACGCCGATTCGGCATGTATCACGGCGCGGACCAGCGCCCGGTCGACACCATATTGACTCGAAGCGGCTTCGATCTCCCGCCGATAGGATTGGGTGTCCAGGCGCAGTGAGGTGACCTTGAAATCCTTCGGCGCCATGCACAGATAGCAGCCCTTGATGTAATAGAGCTCAAGGACATCGACCCGTGCGGAGATCCCGACGGGGCGCCGGCTCACATATTGACGAATACCCTTGTGGATGAAGGTCCACACCCGAATCCGCACCGCGCCTGAGTTGTCGTCCTGCACAACCCGTGGCAGGGCCATTGCGTTGGCGCCGCCGACACCGGCGCCCGCCATGCCATTCAGGCGAGTGCAGCGGGCGCTGGCGATGGCTTGGCTGGTGTAGCTGATGGCTCCGTCCCTGGCTTGGCACTTGAACATGGCGCTGGCGCACAGTGGAGCGACCAGCAAGGCCAGCTCCATGCAGCCAAGAAGGCTCTTGCGAGCCCATCGCCATGCTCTGGAACTCATTACATCGCTCCCGCGCCGCAGGCGCCGATCAGGCCTGGGGCGCCTGGCCCGGGCGCTGCCGTTGAAGGGCCTACTCTGGGTGACCCGCCTTTTGTTCTGATAGTTATACCCCTTGTAACCGGCCTTGGAACTTGCGTTGACGTACGGGCTGCCGGCGTTCCCAGGCGAGGCGCAGGCCTGATTGCTCGCACGACGCGGCGCGTTTCGATACCGTTTCAGCAATGGGTGAGGAACTGGAACAGGCGAACATCCGGATATCCGCCTGCTCTTGCGCGACAGGATCAGTCGCCGTAGACATTGAAGCTGAAGTATCTGCTGGCGATTTTGTCGTATTCACCTGACTGCCGGATCGCGACGATCGACGCGTTGATTTTCTGCACCAGGTCGTCCTGACCTTTTCGCACGCCGATCGCGACACCGTCTCCGATAATGCTCTTGTCCGTTATCGGTGGCCCGGCAAACGCGTAACCAGTGCCTCGAGGCGTTTGCAGTAAACCGATATCGCCTTGAACCGCCGCCTGGAAAGAGGCTTGCAGGCGACCTGTGATCAGGTCCTGAAAGATCTGATCCTGAGTTTGGTAAGACTGAATTTGAGCGCCTTTCGGGGCCCACACGCTTTTTGCGTACGCTTCCTGCAATGAACCCTGGATGACCCCGACCGACTTGCCTTTCAACGAGTCGTCATCCGGCAGAATCCCGGAATCGGTTTTTGCAATCAATGCAGACGGGGCCACGTAAATCTTGTTGGTGAAGTCCACCTGCTGACGGCGCACGGGCGTAGCGCTGAATGCCGAGAGAATGGCGTCGAACTTCTTGGCCTTCAACGCAGGGATCATGGAGTCAAAGTTCTGCTCGACCCATACGCACTTGACTTGCAGGTTCGCGCAGATGGCCTCCCCGAGATCGATGTCGAATCCACTCAGGGACCCATCAGGCATCTTCTTCTCGAAAGGCGGATAGCTTGGGTCTACACCGAACCTCAGAGTGGGCTCGGCTTCGGCGCCGAGTGCAACGAAGAGGGATGCCAGGGTAAGTGCTGATGCAACTTTCTTGTTCATGTCAAAGCCTCGCTCTACGGGGTTGATATTTCATGAATCTTTATTAAGAAAGCACTCGGCCAGACGGACCCAATATTCCGCGCCGCGCATGAGTATTTCGTCGTTAAAGTCGTATCGGGGATCATGGATCATGCAGCCCCCTTCCCCGTCTCCATTGCCCAGAATCAGGTAACAGCCCGGCCGCTCCTGCAGGAAATAAGCGAAGTCTTCGCTGCCGTTAAAGGGGGTGACGTTTTCCAGGACCTCGGCATCGCCCAGCCAGTCCCGCGCCACGCTTGCGGCAAATGCCGTCGCGGCGGGATCGTTCACCAGCAAGGGATAATCCGCGCTGTATTTGATCTCTGCGGTGGCGCCGTAACTGGTCGCTTGCGACTCGATCACGCGAGTGATATCGATCTCGAGCTGATCGCGAACTTGCTGATTCAGCGCGCGCACCGAGATGAGCATGTGCGCGCTGTCCGGGATCACATTGGACGCCCGACCAGCATGGATCGCGCCCACGGTGATGACACTCATCTCCTGAGGAGAGACGGTTCTGGAGACCAACGTCTGCAAGGCCATGATGATGCTTGCGCACACCACGATCGGGTCGACGGTCAGATGGGGCATCGCACCATGCCCGCCCTTCCCCCGAATGGTCACATCGACCTGATCGGCCGATGCCATGAAGGCGCCCGGACGAAAACCGAAGGTCCCGGTCTTGTAGCCCGGCATGTTATGCAGGGCGAACAGTGCGTCACAGGGAAACTGCTCGAGTACGCCTTCCCTGATCATCTGGCGCGCCCCGGCCAAGCCTTCTTCCGCGGGTTGAAAAATCAAGGTGAGCGTGCCATCGAAGAGACTTCGCTTTGCCAGGGCATAGGCAGCCCCCAGCAGCATCGCCGTATGGCCATCATGGCCACAGGCATGCATTTTTCCGTCGACCTGGCTGCGATAGGGAAGGTGCGTGTCTTCATGGATCGGTAAGGCATCCATGTCGGCACGCAGCCCGATCTTGCGAGTTCCGCTTCCTCGGGTCAGCACCGCGACGACGCCGGTCTTGGCGATCCCTCGGGTCACTTCGTAACCCCATGAGGTCAGCCGTTCCGCCACCAGATCGCTGGTCAGGTACTCCTCGTAGCCCAACTCTGGACGGGAGTGAATCAAATGGCGTATCTGCTGAATTTCATCTTGAACTTCAAGCAGTTCAGGTATGGGTGAGGACATTGGCGTGCTCCTACTGGACAAACGCTAGGAAAATAAAGGGCTGCAAAGGCCGCGGGGGCGCCAGGTTCAGCGCACTCACATACGCCACGGCTATTTCAACCGCCCCGACAGGAACTGGCCCAGACGCTCACTCCGGGGATTGGTCAATACCTCGGCAGGGTTACCCTCTTCTTCCACCAGGCCCTGATGCAAAAACATGACGTGATTGGAGACATGTCGAGCGAACCCCATTTCGTGGGTGACCACGACCATGGTTCGCCCTTCTTCGGCCAGCGCTTGCATGACCTTGAGGACCTCACCGACCAGTTCGGGATCAAGCGCGGACGTGGGTTCGTCGAAGAGCATCACCTCAGGTTCCATGGCGAGGGCTCGGGCGATCGCGACCCGTTGCTGTTGTCCGCCAGACATGTGGGATGGGTATTTGTTTTCAACGCTCGCGGCAAGGCCCACTTTTTCCAGGTATTTGCGAGCCCGTTCCTCTGCGTCTTTTCGGCTCAGCCCCAGCGCATGGATGGGCGCCTCGATGACGTTTTCCAGCACCGTCATGTGCTGCCAGAGGTTGAAGTGTTGAAACACCATCGCCAGCTTGGTTCTCACCTTCTGAAGCTGCCTGGGGTCCGCCACGATCATCGAACCTGACATGTCCAGTCGGGTCCTGATTTCCTCGCCGCTCACGGTGATTTTCCCGGCACAGGGCTGCTCAAGAAAATTGATGCAACGCAGGAAGGTGCTTTTACCTGAACCGCTGGAACCGATGATGCTGATCACATCGCCGGCTTTCGCATTCAGAGAGACGCCTTTCAACACCTCGTGAGGGCCATATTTTTTGTGGAGGTTTTCTACGTTCAGTTTGTACATCGTCCTCTCCATCAATGTGTTTGAGGCTTCAAAAACGCGAGCCAACGGGACTCACCCTTACGGAACAACCAGACCAGCCCAAAAACCATCACGGCATAGAGCACCGCAGCGATGCCGAATGCTTCGAAGGTTGCATAGGTTTCAGCGTTGACGTCTCTAGCCACTTTCAAGAGGTCGGGCACGGTGGCGGTGAACGCCAGGGTCGTGGAGTGCAGCATGAGGATGACTTCATTACTGTAGGCCGGCAGCGCTCGCCTCAACGCCGAGGGCAGAATCACCCGTTTGTAGACCTTGAACGGCGACAGGCCGTAAGCCCGGGCGGCTTCGATTTCCCCATAGGGCGTGGCCCGGATGGCCCCTGCGAAGATCTCGGTCGTGTAGGCACAGGTGTTCAACGCAAACGCCAGTAACGTGCAGTTGAAGCCCTCTCGGAAGAAAGCATCCAGCAAAGGCTGGTCACGTACATAGCTCAGGCTGTAGACGCCGGTGTATAGAACAAGCAATTGGATATAGAGCGGCGTACCTCTAAAGACATAGGTGTAGAACCACACCGGCACGCGAATGAACGGGTTCTTCGCCACCCGCGCCACCGACATGGGAATCGAAAGCAGGAAACCGATGGCGATCGTGGCGACCAACAGCCATAGCGTCATGGTAACGCCGGACAGCTGGTAGCCGTCCGTCCACAGGTACGCTTTCCAGTATTGGGCAATGAACTCATGCATGTTCATAGGTCCGCCTTCCTCACGCCCGCCGAATAATGAATCTGCAGCCAGACGAGAACACCGTTGGAAACGGTGGTAATCGCCAGGTAAATCAGCCCCCCTACCAGACTGAAGTAAAAAAGCTGCATCGAGCTTTTACCGGCGTCCTGGGTCACTTTTACGATGTCTGTTAAACCGATGATGGAGACCAAAGCGGTCGCCTTGACGACCACCTGCCAGTTGTTGCCAATGCCCGGTAGTGCGTAACGCATCATTTGCGGGAACATGACTCTGCGGAACGCCGTCGCCGGCGTGAGGCCATAAGCGATCGCGGCTTCGTGTTGACCTGCGTGAACGGACTGATACGCCCCACGAAACGTCTCGGTGAAGTAAGCGCCGTAAATGAAACCGAGCGTGATGACCCCTGCCAGAAACGGGTTGATGTCGATCTGATTAAAACCGAGTGCCTCGGTGATGTTGTTCAGCCCCATTTGCAGGCTGTAAAACAACAGCAGCATGATCACCAGATCAGGCACGCTGCGGATCAGCGTGGTATACGCCGTCGCCAGATTTCGTAGCGTTCGACTCTTTGAAAGTTTGGCAGATGCGCCTATCAAGCCCAGCACGACCGAGAACAGCATGGACAGTAATGCCAGTTTGATCGTGGATATTGTCCCGTCGAGGATCATCGACCCGAACCCTTCTAGAAACATGGCACTCGTTCCTATATGAAATGATCGTGCGTGATGGGGGCCCAGGAAAAGCTCGGGGGCCCATCGTTGAATTCAGCAAAAACCGTGAACTCAGTTGTAGATGTCGAACGAGAAATACTTGTCGGCCAGCTGTTTGTACGTGCCGTTTTCATGCAACGCCTTGAGCGCCCCGTTGATGGCAATCTCGAGCTCCTCGTCTCCCTTGCGCAGCCCGATCGCAATGCCTTCGCCCAAGATCTTTTCGTCTTTCACTTCTGTCTTTGAGAAGGTGTAGCCCGCGCCTTTGGGCGTCTGGATAAACCCGATATCCGCCACGGGTGCGTCCGTCAGCGTGGCATCCAGGCGGCCAGACATCAGGTCTTGATACACCAGATCCTGGGTCTGATAAGACCTGATGACAACACCACCTGGGGCCCAGGCCGATTTCATGTAAGCCTCCTGCGTAGTGCCTTGCGTCACCCCCACGCGCCTGCCTTTCAGCGACTCGACCGTTGCATCGAGCTCGCTGCCCTTTTTGACGATGAGCTTGGTCGGGGAGTTATAAAGACGATCGGAAAAATCGATCTGCGCTTTACGTTTTTCGTTGATCGACAGTGCGGACATGATCCCGTCGAACTTCTTCGCACGCAGCGCCGGAATGATGCTGTCGAACGACGTTTCGACCCATACACATTTCGCTTTGAGCTGGGCGCAGATGGCATTACCGAGATCGATATCGAAACCCACGAGGCCGCCGTCAGGCGCCTTGGACTCGAAAGGCGCGAAGGTCGGGTCCACACCGAACTTGATTTCCGTCAGGTCCCTGGCCATGACACCGGACGAAACGACAGCCAATACCGTAGCTAACACAATCTTTTTCATATTTTTATCCTGCATAGCTAATCAATGGTTTTTACATGGGATTAACGTTCTTCGATCACACACAGACGGTGCCTGCCATTCGCCTCCTCATCCTCCAAATAGCCGGCCATCCTCACACTCGCGCCTCGGATCATGGCTTGGACCAGAGCAACGGAAACCGTGCGTGTTCCATCCTGGCCCCGGCCGCGAGTTCAGCTTCGAGCCCCGGGAAGTCGGGGGATGTTTTCCACTGCCGTGGCGCATGAGTAACGTCATCACCGATGAAACGCACCGAGAACGCGCGCCGACGTCTGTTGCCCCCCACCCCACCAGAGGCATGCAATGTGAGCATGTGGAAAAACACGACATCGCCCGGGTTGAGCTCCCAACCCAGAATGTTCCATGCACTCCGATCCGCTTCGATGTCAGGCAGGTCGCTCAAAGTGCCCTCGGGAAACCACTGGGCCTGACTGTCCATGAAGCTACGGGGCATCAGCCAGGGCCCCAGATGCGATCCGGCGACAAACTCCAGCGTCGACTCGCGGGCGACCGGGTCAATCGGCATCCACATGCTGCAGTTCTGACGGCCATCGACGTTGTAGTACGGCTGGTCCTGGTGCCAAGGGGTGCGTTGACGCGTGTTCGCTTCCTTAACCAGCAGGTGGTCGTGATAAAGCCTGGCGGTGTCACTGCCCATCAGTTGCGCGGCAACATGACCGACCCGGCTTTCGAAGATGAAGGTCTTGTAGGCATCGATGTCTTCCCAATTGCAGAAGTCCTCGAAAAACCAGCCAGGATCATCCGGGCGGCTGGCGACCTTGGCGCGAGCGCTTGGGTGCCTGAGATTTTGCTCGATTCCGGTTTCCAGCAACGCCACTTCTTCTGGAGAGAACAGTTGGCGAACACAGACTGCACCATCACGTTGAAACGCCTCCTCCGTTCCGGCGGGAAGTTTAAATGCTGAGACTTTTTCCATAAGGCACCTCTAAGCAAATACGTTACTTGTTAAATGAAAGTTCAATGTTCATTCGCCGCCACGCCACCGCCCAACTCACACTGTCGACAGGCCGTTAAAACAAACTTCACCCACTTATAGTGTTTAACTCACGAGTTTGTTGTAGTGATAACGAAGATGGTCTTCTATAAAAGAAGCGATGAAGTAGTGACTATGGTCATAACCCTGACGCACCCTGATCTCGAGTTCGCAACGACTGTTGCTCATCGCCCCCAGCAACGTGCCCGGCTTAAGTTCTTCATCGAAGTATTCGTCGGCGCCGCCAAACTCAACGAGGATCGATAAATTCGACTGGCAACTCGCTAATAACTCAGAGGCGTCCCAAGAAAGCCAGGATTGTCGATCGGCACCCAGGTAACCCGAAAAAGCCTGGATCCCCCAGGGAGACCTGGCGGGATTGCAGATCGGTTCAAACGCCGATATCGAGAGATACTTCTGCGGGTTTCTCAATGCACAGACCAATGCTCCGTGACCGCCCATCGAGTGACCGGAAATGCCACATCGACCCGACGTCGGGAAATGGCTGTCGATCAGCTCGGGAAGCTCATTCACAACGTAGTCGTACATGTTGTAATGATCTGACCAGGGTTTTTCGGTTGCGTTGACGTAGAAACCGGCGCTTTGCCCGCACGTCCACTCTTCGGGAGCCGAATCAGGAACTTCGCTGCCGCGAGGGCTGGTATCAGGGGCGACAATGATCAGGCCCAAGTCCGCTGCGACACGAAGCGCACCCGCTTTTTGAACGAAGGTATCTTCATTGCCCGTCAGCCCTGCCAGCCAATAAAGAACAGGGAGGCGAACACCAACGTCAGCCTGCGCAGGGAGAAATACGGAAAAGGTCATCTCGCACGCCACGACGCTAGACGCATGCCTGTACTTGTTTAAATGGCCGCCAAAGGTTTTATTGCTGGAAATAAGTTCCATAGTCATCTCTCGCGCTGGTGACAGCGCGACCGTCGACAGAACTCAATTACCTGCCGACATCGCACTCATGCAGGCCGAGCGAACAGTCACTCGACCCTACTGCACTTCGAGGGCTCAGACGGGCCTGAAGCAGTAAGCGGCCAGCTTGTTGCCGTCCAGATCACGAGCGTAAGCGGCGTAGGCATGTGGCGCCCAACCGCGAGGACCTGGCGCGCCTTCACAGATACCGCCAGCAGCCAGGGCAGCCCTGTGGAATGCATCAATCGAAGCGCGATTCGGTGCTTCGAAACTAACGGTCACACCGTTCCCTACACTGGCAGACGCACCATTGGCAGGTTTGAGGACGAAGAAGGAAGGTGCAGCTTCACCCCAGATCGAACCGTTATCATCAAGGTCGGCAATGCGCTTGAGATTCAACTTGCTCAAGACTTCATCATAGAAGTCACGGGCTTTATTCAAATCATTAGTACCGACACTAACGTGTGTAAAAATGGCCATATCCGCCTCTCTTTTAATTGTTATTTTTGGTTGTCGATCAATCTAATGGCCGCTCTTTCGCGACTGCATCATCACTGCCTTCGCCGTCAGTGCATCCCTGCCCGCTGTTAAAACATTACGTAGCCAACTCAGCTCAGCGATGCAAACTTGCGGTTGATCCGAAAAACCGGCGAAACTTCAAATTCGCAGTCGTTTTGGAAGTAGTCATGACTCTTTCCGATCGGTAACCGCGTTGCTTTAACGTGATCGCAGTATTGCTTTTCGCCTTCAATAGGAAAAGAATATATTTCCTATTCTTGAGTATAAAATAAATTGATAGGCTTCTCGTTCAGACAACTCGAGTACTTCGTGGCAGCGGCCGAGCATGGAAGCATCAGCGCGGCCGCCAGGGCGCGGCATGTCTCGCAGCCGTCCGTTTCCATCGCCATCTCGCAACTGGAGGATGCTGTGAATGACCGATTGTTCCGGCGCCAGGTCAGTCGAGGGCTGGAGTTGACGCCCGCTGGTACACGCTTGCTCAGTCAGGCGAGAGATATCCTTGGCATGGCCGCGAAAATGAGCGTTCAAGCTGACTCTCAGCCTCAAGTGCTGCGCGGAAACCTGTCGCTGATCTGCTTTCAGGATTTGGGGCCGTACTACGCTCCGCGCCTGCTGTCGGGGTTCAGAAAGGCGCATCCTGAAGTTGAGGTCACGTTGTTCGAAACGGATCTGGCGGGCGTTCACAGGAGCATCACCGCAGGGAAGGCGGAACTGGCGCTCACGTACGACCTGGGGCTGGATCCACTCCTCCCCCGCAAAGTGCTGGCGGAACTGACACCCTATGCGTTGTTATCGAAGGATCATCGATTGGCCACGCACGATGCCGTTTCGCTCCATGAGCTTGCCAAGGAATGCCTGATTCTTGAGGACATCGCCCAGACTCGCGAGTATTTCCTGTCCCTGTTCTGGGCCCATGACCTTCAGCCGCGCACCCAGCAGTACACCCAGACCTTCGAAATGCAGCGAGGTCTGGTGGCTCACGGGTACGGCGTGGCGCTGTCTTGCACCCGGCCTGTCGGCGATCATTGTTATGACGGCACGCCCCTGACATGCCTCCCGGTCATCGAAGACGTATCACCTCAGCGAGTGGTTCTGGCCCAATCCCGGGCGATGCATCCATCACCGGTCGCAGAAGCCTTCGTCAACTGGGTCGCCAATGACTGGCAAGAACGACACGACTAAAGCACTGGCGAACAAACACATCATTTCAGCAGCCGAAATAGTGAATTGAGATTGATGCGGGTTCCGCGCACAAACCCGTTGCAGGCGCATTGATTCATCACTCGTCGGGATTGATTGTGCCCTGACAGAAAGGTCACGCCACGGTGTGCACTCAAATCCATATCAAGACTGGAACCTGCGAAGGCAGACACCCGTTGTGAATGCCTCCGTTCAGCTTTAGCTGGTCAATCGGGTAAGCGCGTCTCTATTTATTCCCCATCAACCGTTGAATCGCCACCCTGTTTGCCGAGAAGCCAGCACACGATGCCCAGCACAAGTGTAGCGAAACCCAGCGCGGCAATAGTAATGGCTGGTGTAGTCATCGAATCCAGAATCACGAATTTGCGACTGAGCGCCAACAGAGCGATCAGCAGAACAGTTTTCACCTGGACGATGCTGTCACGTCGTAGCGCTGGGCGAACTATCGAATGCTTGAATTCCAGCGCAATCAGGACGGTAAAAATCGAGCCAAAAATCGACTGGAACACTTCATGGTCGAGCGGATCGATTGTCCCCGATATCAACATGGGAAGCAGGCGCCGACAGAGCTGGAGCATCGCCATGAGGATCACACTGGCGATGATAAGGCTCAGGGCGAAAACGATTAGCTGCTCGAACCTCTCATAAGCATTCATCAGCGCCCATTGCACCCGGAAACGTTTAAAAGAGGAGTCTGGTTCTGATAGCCCGCGCTTCGCCATGGACGAATCCTCCAGTTCATGGCCATGGAGCCCGCGCCATGGCCCTACGACGGGCGAGATAGTGACGGTTTTAGCCATTTCAAGAGCCACCAGTATCATCTATCCCGGAACCAGTTGCATCCAGAAGGTGAGCCAGTCCGGGAGGCAATTTGGTCAAGGTGGTCGAGCTGATCGGGCGGGTCTTCGCAAACTCAATGTTGAGGATGTCACACCCATTATCCAGACACTTGGTCAGGCTGGATTTGCCAAAAGCAGCCGCCTGGAGCGCTCTCCACTTCCCCTGCACAGAGAATTTCGCACGTGCAACTCCAAGGAGGCGATTAATGAGCTATACCCGCTAATCTCCCTTTGCAGTTCTTTGGAGGTTGGCAATGAAGCCTGGAAACTCACTGGCAGCGCTAATGGTCATCGCAAGCCTCGCCGGCTGCACCACTTCAACGGACCATGGCGTGAGCATTCCTTTGGTGGCTACGCGGCATAACACCGGTCAGATCGGCAATGTAACGTTGGCTGACTGGGACAACAAAACCGGATTCAGTTTTTTCATCAGCGGTGTTCCGAGCGGAGCATCCCTGCCCTTGCGCCTCTATACCTTCATCAATAAAGGCAGTTGCCAGCAACCCGGGCCCGTCGCCTTTGCAATGAATGATCATGTGAACACCGAACGCCAAGCCATACGCGGCTGGGCCTTCTCTAGAAGCGCACCTGTCGCAATGCAGGTTCTGCTTTCCGGTGAGTATTCCGTGGTCGTGCGAAGTGCACCGGACAGCGGTAACGTCGATATTTTTTGCGGGGATATCAAGCAAGGAGGTTTGGCGAAATAGCTGGAAAATAGACATCAGGTGAACCTTCAGCCTCAAGTTTCGCCATTTTTTGTCGACGTAGTCCTGACTATCCAAGGAACGTAAGACATGAACGGTAAACGTATGTCGGTTTGCATCAGCCTTTTCTTCGCACTGAAGGGTACGTGCCTGGCGGCCGCCCTGACACCCGGCACCGTCCAGTTTCATGGCAGCATTGTCGAGCAGGGCTGTACGTCGCACACGAGTATTCACGCCAAGTTTGAGCTGAGCGGCTGCCCTCCCCTTGGCCGCGCCGCAGCGATGAGTGTAAGCAACATAAAGCCGGTCTCTAGCGTCAGCGCTCCGGGGCACTCGAGCATCAATGTCAAACTTCTGGTGGACAGTGGTCAGAAGGATCACTACGACAATCAGCAGTATGTGTTGGTGGATGGTGCCGACAGGCCGGTACGTTCCGGGATGTACCTCGTTACGTTGAGCATGCCTTAGCCACGAGTGGCACGACCGACTGCATGTGATTTGAGAAACTCAAAAGCGTCTGCATAGCCGACTCGGTTTTTTCCAACAGACTTCGCTAAAGCCTCTTCGCCGAGCCTCGCCTCGGCAAGCGAACGGCCGTCAGCGTCGTACACACCGACGAAGCCTTCATCTACCAATCCTTGAAACAAGCCGATCGCGATGGTCGAGCTCTTGCCGTTCTTATGCTGGAAGTCGTGACACTCCGCCTCGGGGTATTTGGCAAAAAAATTAAAAAAAATCTCGCCACGAGTTTGCATACGAACCTCACTAATTCGGCTGCCCGTCTGGCCACCGTTGTGAATGCGCAATATCTGCAATCGATGGAGATTGCAGGACAGAAAATCAGGTGTCCGCCCACTGCGGCCCAATCCCGTGCGCCATGCTCCCCTGCGTGGGCGGACTGGGCAATCGTAACGGCTCAGGCCCGCTTCAGCTTTAAGACTGTTCTGATTTTTAACGCCATACCCTCCTGTCTCGGATGCCACGCCGATATCAGATTCCTCCTAAATACACGCATTACGGAAGTCGGTTCTGATGCGAAATCACCTGTGGAGGAATTACTGTGAGACGCTTACTTATTGCTTGTGTCATAGCGTGCTGCTCAACCGCCCATGGGGCCGAAATAGCTGTCCCGCCCTCTCCCACCCACAAATACTCGATTGTTTCAATCGGCCGAGCGGACCCCCTTCGAATTGTCGTCACAAAAAGAGACTTTGGTGGTTTCTCGATGTACATAACACAGGAGTTCAATTGCAGAGACTCAACGGTGCGTTATGTTGGCTCAAGCACAAGCCCGACTGTTTTAAAACCTGGAGGGCGGGACAAATACTTCACAAGAGCGGCTGATAATCTGGTGACACTGGAGCTACTGACTGAGGTCTGCAGGAAGACTCCGAATTCGCCGAAATCCCGTCTCGGTAAAGAAGCCATTTGAAGCCTCTGCTCTCTTCCTGAAAACATGAGCACGACAGGTGCCGGGTGCAGGCTTGGCACTCAATAACTAGCGGGGCAACCTCTCTTGAATGGGCGCGTCAGTCAGGTCGTACCAGTGTTCTATCAGAACCCCAAGTACCCGGGCGTATGCTTCGTCACTCCAATCGACCTGCTCGCGCAAGAGCTGTTCCAGGGCTTCGGCGGATTGAGCCATGTTCGTCCATTTCAGAACCAGCGTCGCACCGTGCAGCCGATGCGCAGCACGCAATGCGAGATCGCCTTCACGTAACGCCATAGCCGTGAGCAGGTTGTTCAAGTCCTTATGCACCTCTTCATGCACGACTGACAGTTCCAGCACTTGGGGAATCACCGGTTGTACCTGCTGAACCACGGCCACGTTGCACCACAGTTCAATAACTTCCTGCAGTTGGCTCAGCCGGATTGGCTTACTCAACGCTCCATCCATCCCGGCGTCAAAACAACGCTCAAGATGCTCATTGCCGGTAAGCGCCGAAATGGCAATTATCGGGCAGTGAGGCCAGTGATGAGTCAGCTCCAGATCACGAAATTCACTGGTCAGGCTGTAGCCGTCCTGATCCGGCAGGTTACAGTCCATCAACACCAGATCGACCCGATTCGCAGTGAACAGCGCCAGCCCTTGGGCGCCATCGGCCGCCAGCAACGCCTCGCAACCAAAACCCTGAATCTGCGCGCGCAGCACTTCCAGGTTAGCCAGGGTATCTTCCACCACCAGAATTCGCGGGCCGCTGTCGACTACAGGTGTTTCAGTGGTAGGGGAAACCGCTTCGTCCACCACCGGCACATCGAGATCCGGCGCCATGGCGACCCGCAAAGAAACCTCGACGGTGGTGCCTGCACCAGGTTTGCTCCTCAGGGTCAGTTCGCCGTGCATTAACTTGACCAGCTCACAGCAGATCGCCAAGCCCAGGCCGGTATCACCCGTGTGCTTGTCAAAGTGTCCGGCGCGGGCATTGGGTTGAAACAACGAAATTTGCGCGCTTTCAGACAGACCGATGCCGCTGTCAATGACACGGATTACCAGCTGCTGCGGACTGCCTGCCTGGTCCTTGAGCAGTTGCAAATCGACCTCGACCCCGCCCGATTCCGTGAACTTGATCGCATTGGAAACAAGGTTGTGCAGGACCTGAGCCAGACGTGTGTCATCCAGCAACAACGCCGGTATGGCTCGCTCGCCGGTAATGTTCAGCGCCAAACCTTTTTCCGTGGCGCGCAGTTGATTGAGGGCCACCACGTTTTGAACCAATGCGAGCACGTCCACGGGCTCCAGGTTGAGCTTGAGCTGTCCGGCTTCGAGCCTGGAAATATCCAGTACATCGTCAAGCAACCGTAGCAAGGCATTGGCACCGTGGTTAGCCAGGTCGGTGAAATGTCGTTGTTGCTCATCGAGCGGGGTGTGCCCCAGCAACTCTACAGCGGCCAGCACAGCATTCATGGGTGAACGGATTTCATGGCTCATGACCGCCAAAAACATGGCTTTTTCCCGCTCGTTGCGTATGGCCCGGCGACGCTGTTGGCGATTTTGCCAGGCCACCGCCAACAACAGCACAATCACCACCATCAGCAGCAGCAATTCGCGGTCGAAATAGTCGGCGACTTGTTCCATGGACGGACCATCCAGGTCCATGTCAGCAAACCAGCTGTCATAGATCGCCTTGTTTTCATCCAAACTGATGGAGCTCAACGCCTTCTGTAAAACAGACAGCAGGATCACCTGATCCGCACGCACGGCCATACCGATATCGGTATGTAACGCCGGTACTCCTGCGGAAATTTGCAACTCGCCCTGAAACCGCCGGTACAGATAGGGAATCAGCAATCCCTCGGAAGCCAGTGCTGCGTCAGCGCTGCCATCCTTGACCATCGTCAGCATCTTGACTGAATCCCGGATGCTGATGATCTTCACGCCAGGTGCTCGATCGCGTAGCACGGTCAAGTATCGCGTAAACCCCGGAACGACTACGGTTTTGCCGGCCAATTGTCCAAGGTCAACGATGCGGGCATCACCGACCCGGGTGACAACGATCGCCGAAGTGGTGTGATAAGGCGTGGTCAACAACAGCCCCGGAGCGTCCGCCTTGTTATGCGTATTGCGAGCGGAGGACACCAGGTCGACTTCGCCGTTCGTCAACGAGTCCATATGAACACTGTCTTCGGGGTCCGCGACGAAAATAAAACTCAACCCTGTCCTCGATGCAATCACCTTCAGGTATTTGGAAGACAGTCCATGCAACCTGCTGCCGCTCATGTATTCGAACGGCACAAGATTATTGAATACCGCAACACGCAACACCGGGTGGGTGGCAATCCAGTCGCGCTCCTCTTGGGTCAACGACAGCTCTGGCAGTTCGTCCGCATTCAACGATGGAGAACCACCCAGCAAGAAGCACAGGAGCAGGAGTACCATCAACACGCCGCGATAAACCATGCTCACCGCGCAGCTACCACTCATGGCCTGTACCGTGGCAAGGCATCAAAAGACTGATCGCCGCCCAGAACCTGCCAGTGTTGTACCAACGCCTTCAGTGCTTGCAGATAACCTGGGTCGTCCCCGCAAATGTCAGCCCGCAACAAGCCTTCAAGGGTTTCTCCGGCTGTGGCCAATTCAGTACAGTCCAGGATCAGCGCAGCGCTGTGCAGGCGAATAACAGCGTGCAAGGCCGCCGGGCAATCACGCAACGCGCTGGCCTTGATCAGGCTGCCCAGGTCACGGGCCATTTCCCGGGTCACGGCTGCCTGGTCGAGCACCACCTCTAACGAAGCCTCGCCAGGAACCACCAGCGTCACTTCGCACCACAATTCGATGACGTCTCGCAATTTGGCCGCGCGCAGGGGCGTGCTCAAGACGCCATCCATCCCCGCATCGAAACAACGTTCAAAATGCTGGACACCGGTCAGGGCCGAAAGGGCAACCATCGGGCAATGTGAATGGTGCAGTTGCCGTTCGACGTTGCGCAGTTCGCGGGCCAGGCTATAACCGTCCTGGTCCGGCAAAACGCAGTTCATCAACACCAGGTTGAAGGGGGTCTCACTGAACAGCGCCAGCGCTTGAGTGGCGTTCGCAGCCACCACCGGCCGGCAGCCGAAACTACTGAGCTGCGCGCGCAGCATTTCCTGATTGGCGAGGGAATCGTCCACCACCAGAATGCGTAAGCCACTGTGGGTCGACGCCAACGGTTGCGCCAGTAGGGCCTCATCGACAAGCCCCGAGTTGGGTTCCTGCGCGAGCGCCACCGGCAAGCTGATCGTCACCGTCGTACCAATCCCGGGCTCACTGTCGAGCTCCAGCTTGCCCTGCATCAAGCTCACCAGTTGGCGGCAGATGACCAGACCCAGACCGGTCCCGCCTGAGCGCTTGTAGGATTGGCTGGCTTGCGCATAGGGGCGGAATAGAGACGCCTGAACCGATGCCGAAATACCAATGCCGGTGTCCCGTACCTCGATCACCAATTGCCGGTCTTGACCGATCTTCGCCTCCATCAGGTCAAGGCTGATCTCGATGCCGCCGGCATCGGTGAACTTGATGGCATTGGAAATCAGGTTATGGAAGGTCTGCGCCAAGCGTGTGCCATCCATCAGTAACAGAGGCAGATCTGCTTTGGTGCTGACTTTCAGTTGCAGGTTTTTTCCCCGTGCATGCAACCAATGCAGGTCTACCACGTCCTGGATCAGTGCCTGAATATCGACCGGTTCAACGCTGAGGCTCAATTGCCCCGCCTCCAGCCTGGACACATCCAGCACATCGTCCAGCAACCGCAACAAGGAATTGGCGCAGCTGTTGGCCAGTTGCGTGTAACGCCGTTGTTGCTCATCGAGCGAGGTGTTCCCGAGCAACTCCACTGCGGCCAGCACGGCATTCATGGGTGAGCGGATTTCATAGCTCATCACCGCCAGAAACATGACCTTTTCCTGCTCGCTACGCACGGCCAGTCGACGCTGGCGATGACTCTGGTAGACCAGTACAAACAGTATGATCAACGCCACTCCACCCAGAATGAGTACATGCAAATAACTCCGGGTGATGGTCTGCATCGAAGGGATATCCAGGTCAAGCTCACGAAACCACTTTCGATAGATCTCCTTGCGTTGCTCAGCGGTAATAGCCTCCAGGGTCTTGTCGAGAATCGAATACAGCATCAACTGATCCGCACGCACGGCCATCCCCACGGCCACTTGCTCGTTGCCGACGACGCCCGACGCATGCAGGATGCCCTGAAACTGCCGGTACAGATAAGGCATCAAGAAGGTTTCTGAATCAACGGCCGCATCCGCAGTACCGTTCTTCACCAATGTCAGCATTTCCAGAGAGGAGTTGCTCTTGATCAGGCGAGCCTTGACTGCCTGCTCATTGAACATGGCTTGGTAGCGCTCCACATCAGGAATCACCACGGTCTTGCCCGCTAATTGCTTGAACTCGAGGACCTCGGGGCTACCGACTCGAGTGACAATGATCACCGAGCCGGTGCGATAGGGGGGCAGTGCCCGGACCGCAGGTGTCCGCGCATCCGAGTTGTCAGGATAGAAAGACAGCAGGTCCACCTGCCCTTCCAGCAATGCTTTGATACGCGTTTTCGGCGTGCTGCCAGGAACATAAATGAATTGAAGGCCAGTTTCGCGGGCAACGAAATCCAGGTACTGCGCCGACAGCCCATACAGCGTCGACTCGCTCATGTATTCGAACGGAATCAGCTTCTCGACCACCCCCACTCGCAGCGGCGGTTGCTGCTTGATCCATTCCTGCTCCTCGGGAGTCAGTTCGACTGACGCTACAGATTCCTGCACCCCAAACGGCAAGCCCCAAACCAGCAACACCAGAAGAGGTGCCGCAAGCCGGGCCAGCCTGCTCATGACTGGCCTATTATTTTCTTTAGCTTGAACAGTTCGTTATTGGAGGTCACCCCCAATTTACGAAATGCCGAGGCCTTCTGTGTGCTGATGGTCTTGATGCTGCGATTGAATTTTTCGGCAATGTCGGTGACCGTCATGCCCGCGAGAAAACAACGGATCACTTCCTGTTCACGAGCGGTCAGATCTGCCTGCTGCATCGGGTCCGCTACCTGACCATCACCCACGGCGGTGGCGCACACAACGGCCTCGGCCACTCGATAGGACATGTCGGGGCTCAAATACGCCGCACCCCCGGCAACCGTACGGATGGCCTTGATCAATTGCTCGATCTTTTCCCCTTTACCAACAAATCCCCTGGCACCAACCCGCATGGCCAAGGCCACGGTGGACGGGTCGTGATGGGTCGACAGTACCAGTATGTGACAGTCCGCAAACTTGATCCGCAACGCGCGGATCAGCGACACACCATCCAACTCATCCGGGCCAAGCGCGAAGTCCAGCAGCAAAAGATCGGCGGGCGTTTTGGCCAGTCCGGCGATCAGGTCACGGCTTCTTTCATAGATGCCGACCACCTCAAATCCCTTTTCTGCCGTGAGGCTGTTCACCAGTCCATGGCGCACGATAGCGTGGTCATCCAATAACGCGATGCGGATGCTTTTCATAGCGCACAAATCCATTCGACGAAACGCACAGGGCGCATTCCAGTCTCAAAAAGTATAAGCAAAAAAATCCAAATGACAAAAATCGGGAAGAACTTGCATCAATGAACAATCAACTAACCCGTCAACTGTAAAAAGACCCGCGCACCAAAAGCATGACCCGCGAAATCGAATCGAACATTAATTATTCAACATAAAAACACCAATCGACCGTCACTTTAAGTTGTCAATAACACCGCTATTTCAGGCAGTGCCCTTCACATCGGCATTTGGCTCAACGTTATCTTCCCGGACCAGAAAATCAAAAAAATCGTCCATTTCCATCGGTCGCGCCAAGGCGTAACCCTGCCCCACCCGACAGCCCAGGCGATACAACAACGCAATGGTCTGCTCATCCTCGATACCTTCGGCGACCAGATTCAGATTGAGCAACCGGGCCCAGCTGACAATGCCGGCAATCACTTTGCGCGACGAAGGCGCCTGCTGAATTTCGCGAACAAACGAGCCATCGATTTTCATCTCGTCGAATGACAGATTCGTCAACAGCTTCAGCGTCGCTGAACCCGTACCAAAATCATCCATCGAGACCAGAAACCCCTTGGAACGAATGGCGGTCAATGAGGCGGACAAATGCAACTCGTCCGCTGCCGGCACATCTTCGGTGAGCTCGATTTTCATCAATTTGGCCGGGAGCCCAGCCTCGCGCATTCGCGCCGCTAAACGCTCAGCGAAATTCGGTGTGCAGATGGTCTGGGCCGAGGCGTTGACTGCGATCGGAATCTCTATGTGCGCCTTTTTCAATGCCAGCAATACCTTGATCGTCCAGGCCTCCACCAGACTGAACAGCAGCAGGTCCAACCCCAAGCGATGAACCAAAGGTATCAGCACCGAAGGTGGAACATCTCCGTGCTTCGGGTGGTGCCAACGCACGAATGCTTCGGCGCCCACTACGCGCCGGGTCAACAAATCGTGCTGGGGCTGGTACACAAAACGAAGCCCCTTGCCGGTGGTCAAGGCACTGATCACATCATCCTCGGCCAAGGCGTCAAACGTTGCCGTGTCCGCCTGCTCTTTCTTTTTCGACTGTCCATCCACCAGCGCACGCAGGGCATCACACAAATCCATAGCACCACCCTCGCGCAGGATCTCCACCACAATTCCGGCGGCCCGGGCCAATCGCGCATGAGACTCGAGCGAACTGATAGGCACGCCCCCCATGCGTTTTATCCAGTGTTTGGCGCAAACCGAGTGGTGCGGCCGTGACGCTGTGCCATCGATCAATACTGGCGCTGGATCCAGCGTGGTCTCACCGGTCCAGAAGACACGTGGAAATCGGCTCAGCGTGCCAGCCTCATGCAGACTCTTGAGCAGGCTGGGCAACATCAGACCGTCACCGCATTCAGCGCGAATCTCGCAGACGATGACATCGACATGGGCTTCACCCAATCGGGCGGTCACGGCGCTCAGAGAGTCGAAATTTTCCAGCGCAGTGACACCCATGCCATGCAACGAGGAGGCAAGCCGGTTCGCACAAAATGCGTCAGGGGCCAGCGTGATTACGCTCAATGCACTGAACTCGTGGGGCACAACAACGTTTGCAAACATGACAAAGTGACTCCGGAATGTTTCTTCGTGGAGAAGCTTATCAGCGCCAAAAATGAAGCAAATAGGACTGGGACTAAAAAGGAAATATCGTGCTGGGGCGGCAACTTCTGTGCGCGCAGTGGCGCCGCGTGATTCAAGCAATCATGCATTTGAGCGGATTTAATTGCCTTTTACGGATTCACTGGCAAGTGAAGGTGAACGTTACAGACGCGCTGGGTTAATCGGTGGATGACTACTGTCGGTCAACCGCACACCTAGGCCTTTGGGTGTGGTGACGACTTAAGATACTCACTGATAGCTCATCATGAACGTCGCGGTCCCCTTCACCACACCGGGGCCCACCGTTCCCGTCGAGATGTATTGCACCGTCAACGGGATGCTTGTCGTGCTCGCCGACGCGCCGACCAGCCACTGATTCGGATTACCTGCGTTCGGCGAGGACGGTCCGTAGCTCACCGGCAAACCACTGCTGTTCAACACGCGTAGCTTCACGCCGGTTGCGGTCGATCCGCTAGCGAGTGTCAGATTATTGGTGGTGTTGCTGGTGTTGGTAACGTCGGTCAGCGTGATGTAGACGTTCGCGCCGGCCTGGCAAGATAATTCAATGTTGAAGGGGGTATTGCCCGCCGTCTTGCCGACCGGACTCAATGAGTTCGGGGTGACGGTTGGCAACACCACGTTGATCAACGGTGTCGTCACCCCGCAAGTCGTCGAGACGATCTTCGTGTTGCTCAGTGTAATTGTCGCCGTTGACGTTATCGTCGAACCCGACACAGGATTACTGCTACCCAGATTTCCCACCAATATGCTGGGTAAATCGCCCGCCGTTACCGGCCCCGTAACGATCAGTTGATAGGTGAACGTGAAGGAGCCACTCGACGTGCGGCCGGTGTTGGTTGGACCAGGAAAGGTTGTCTGTTGCGGATCGATGAAGTACACCCACGTGCCGACTTGCGTATTCTTGGAGATCACACCGTTGAAGGAACCGGTGTAGGTCTCGTTGGTCACTTTGATGCCAATCCCCGGAGTGCCAGTATCCCACACACCGGCCACCGAGCTTGGGGTCAATCGCTCGGTAAAGCCCAGGTTGAAGCCGCCGGTGTTCGACGTCGGCCCCGTGATAGGATTCGACAGACAGTTCCACGTCCCCGTCGACGTCACCGGCGAACCGATCGGCGTGCCCACCGAGGCATTACGCGGCACCGCCACCGAACCGAAGGTGATCACTGCGGAACTAATCGTGCAGGGCGCCACCTCCGCATGTGCCGACGTACTAAAGATCAACCCGGCACAGCCGGCGGCACACACGATCAGGATGCCAAATGATCTCCTGAGTAACTCACACGACAGAAACATGTTCATAGCTTTACCTTTTGAGTGTTGGCAGAGGGCGCTCTATCGGCCACCTGCTTGCCTGTCGTGCAGATCGCGTCCACTTGTTGAAGTTGCTGGCCATTGTCTGGCGCAGGAGGAATGACCAGCGCGCATTGCTGACTGGCTTTACCGCCCCAATTGATTAACAACTGATGCATCTCTGGCTTGATGCGTGCGTACAGCTGACCACCCTGCCCCACCATCCCTACCGACGTGCCTTCGCCGTCCACTACGCCGGCACCAAACGGCAAGGCGCTGCCATCCTCCAGACGCACGTTGAACACTATCGCGCGCCCATGGTGGGTGCCGTAGGTCAGGTGCACCACGGCGCCGGCGCGCGGCGCCACTTGCTGGCTGGTTTCGCTCAACTCAACATCCATCGAACTGCCCAGCGGATCGATGGCCACATCATTGAGTTCATACGGACGCAGATAGGGCACCACTGCGTTACCCTGGCTATCGATTCGCAACCCCGCGTACCCGCCCACTTTGGCCCCTTCAGCGCCCTCGGCGGTGACGATAGCCATGGTATCGCCGCGATACGGCGTCAAGGTCACACCATTGGCATGGGCAACCACTGTGCCGCTGGCGCCCACAGACGTGCTGGTGTAACCCTCGCCACGATCCAGAGCGGCGCTCAACATGGCGCTAGCCCCCGTGTATTGACCATTGAGCGACGTCGTATTGGTATTACCCGCACCGTCGTGGCCGAAATTCGCGCCATAGCCGTACTGGCGATCCTCACCAGCACTGCCACTGATGCTCGCCTGCTGGCTGTAGTTGCCCTGGGCGTCGCGCCTGAACTGAGCGCTCAATTGCGGGCTGTTACCCTGGCTGCCGAACTCCAGCGGCATGCTCAGGGTAAACAGCAAGGTGTCCTGCATCTCGCCCAGGCCCGCTCGACTGCGCACGGCGTTGACGCTGAAAGACACGCGATTGATCTGTTTGCTGTAGCTGAGTTGATACTGCAGGTCGCTGCCCGGGAGGTTCCAATAATTCTGGGTAAAACCGCTGACAGCGAACCGCCCCCAGCGCCCCAGGTCCTGGTCGGCAGTCACTGACAGGCGACTGCGCGGCCGCCCCCACACATGGGTGTCATAGCCGTTTCTCTCGGCATCGAGCATTTGCACGGCGTTACTGAAATCCAGGTAACCGCTGGTGGAAAAGCGGTAGGCGGCCACTGAAAAGTTACTGCCGGTGCTGAGGATGTTCTTGCTGTAGGACACCCGCATACTTTGGCCTTTGGAGGCACCTGCGGCCAGGTCGGTCTGGGCATGGGTCACGTCCAGCGCCAGCGCGCCGATCGGAGTTCCGAAGGCCAAACCGGTGAGCACCGCCATGTAGTCTTCGCTCGACTGCACCCCACCGTAGCCGGTGAAGGTATTGTTCAGACCGTACTGCAGCGTGCCCTGCAATACCTTCGCCTGTTTGTCGACGTAATTGTCGCGGGTTTCACCGACGGTCAGGCTGTAACGCGAAGTGCCGGGGCGCAGTAATTGGCTGACCGAAGCATAGGGTACGATAAAGCTCTGCTCGGTCCCGTCCGCCTCGTGAACGACCACGCTCAGATCGCCGCCATAACCCGTGGAGTACAGGTCGTCGATCACGAAGGCGCCGGGGGCCACGGTCGTTTCAAGCAACACATTACCTGCCTGGCTCACCGTCACCCGGGCATTGGTGCGAGCGATACCGCGGATCACCGGGGCATAACCCCGCAGGGAGTCCGGCAACATGCGATCGTCACTGGCCAGCTGCACACCCCGGTAAGACACCGTGTCGAAGATGTCGCCGCTGGTGTTGGATTCGCCCACCGTCAGCTGGCTTTTTAATGAGGTGACATCGCGTTGGGCGTAGCTGTCCAGGGCCTGGTATTTGTTACCCAACACTGGCTGCCAGCTCATCGAGCCGTCGTGACGCAGGCGCCAGTCACCCAGGTTGAGACCGGCGTTCAGCCCCAGATAAGCCGAGTCGTAGTGACCGGTTTGGGTTTGATTGTGGTTACCGTTGAAGCTGTAGCTGAGCATTGCAGCCGTCACGCCGCGATCCCACAGTTCGGGGCTGACATAACCGCGGGCGTTACGTCGTAGCGCCGCCTGAGGAATGCTGATTTCGAGGCGCTGATCCTCTGGCGAGAAGCTCGCCGTCGCCCCCGGAACCACGCTGGCCAGGGTCGGACAATGCTCACTGTCGAGCGCCAGATTGACCTCGGTCGACAGGTGCGTCATGTCCATACCGATACGCTCGAGCAGCGCGCGAGAGACGCAGATCACCGGCTTGCTGCCGTCTTTTGGACCCTCGATACGAATGTCCTGACGACTGCTTAAATTGCCGTTTAGCACCACGTCCGCCCGATATTCACCTGGCATCACCGGGTTGCCGTTCTGGTAAGCACCCAGGTCCAGGTTCCGCGAATCTGCGGGCAGAAACGCATCGTTGAACTGCACATCTTCCGCCAGTGCGCTATTGATGACGAATACGCACGGAGCGATAGCCAGCGCCTTGCGGATCAACGCCGAGAGCAAATTCAAGACGAAGCAAGGCTGTACCCGCAGGGAAGCCCTGGAGTTGGAAGAAGGCGTCATAAATTACTCGCGCGTGTGAAAACGTCGGCTACAAATCAAGGTTTGAGCGATTGCTCGGTCGGCAGCACAGCGCCGTAATCGTTGATCGCGCTGAACTCAACCCGAGCACCAGCACCCGGCATCGACTTGAGTGTCGGCAAGGCGAATTGCCGAGTCTGGCCAGGCGCAACCATGCCATCCTCACTGAGCCAACGTTGTGCCCCGGCCACCAACTTCAACTCGACCAGCGAGACGTGAAAGGCCGAAGGGTTGTAGGCCTGCAAGGCAAACCCCTGACCGCCACTGGCCGGCACGACCTTCCATTGCACCTGCCCGATCGCCTCGGTGGGCGTGCCCGGCAACGCATCGGGTCGGTAAAAGATCTTGATGCGCGAGCGAAATGCCATTTGCAGCGTGTTGAGGTCCGCATCCGCCTGGGATTTGGGTGGAATTTCCAGCAGGTTGAACCAGAACACCGACTCCTGGTTCACCGGCAGCGCCGGGCCGGTGAACATCAGCCGCACGCTCTGGCCCTTGCCTGGATCAATACGAGCCAGCGGCGGCGACAGTACAAAAGGCGCCTTGGAGCTGGTCGGTGTGGAATCGGCATTGCCGGTGTCGACCCATGCCTGCATCAACGCTGGCTGGCTACCGTTATTGTTGAGCTTGACGGTGATTTCTTGCTGGCCTGCGAGGTAGATCAAGCGAGTCCCGGTAATCACCACACCCGCCATGGCCTGCGAACAAGCCAATAGCGCAAGACCTGTCAGTAGCAATTGTTTGAATGGACGTGCACACGACATGAAAATATCCCGTTGCAGTCTGGAAGCACGCCCGTCCTTTCCGGATAAGGGCGTGTGTCCAGAGCGTGCGACTTACTGGTAGTTGACGGAGTAGGTCACGGTGCCGAGTACGGTGCCCGAGGTAGCGAGGCCGGTGGCGTAATACTGCACGGCGTACGGCAAGTTCGCGGCATTGGAAGCGATGGTGACGCGGCTGTTGCCAGTCAACTGCGCAGCATCACCGGCTTTTATCGCCAGGCCACTGGTGGCGTCAACCAGTTGCAGTTGGACGTTGGTCGCCGTGCCGGTGTTTTTTAAATTGCCACTCACCGGATCCACGCCGCCGCCGGCTTCGAAAAAGGCCGCGGCGGTCGTTGCGGTGCCGGTACAGCCTGTCAATTTAATGATGAAATTGGTTTGACCAGCGACTTTACCTGCTGCGCTCAGCGAACTCGCCGTGATGGATGGCAAGGTTACGGTAGCGGCCGCCGGGCTGACGGCACCGTTGACGTTAATAGCGCAAGTGGCAGCCAGCAGCTGACCAGTGAAGTTGATCGTGCCATCCGACGCCATGGCGAAAGGAGCACTGGATGCAGCAACTAATACAGCGAGTACGCGGGCTTTGTAATTCATGAGGCAACTCCGATGAAACTGTCTTTTTTACGCCTGGTTGTGAGTCCCCATTAATGAGAGAACCCATGTGTTGTTGCGAGGCGAAGTGTAGAGACAGCGCTCGGCGCCAAATATAGGAATGCTCCTAAAAACTGACCGTGTACTCAGCTCAACTGATGTATCTACGGGAACAACTTCAAGCCGAATGGTCTGGCAATCAGGCTGATGCCTGGATCAGTCCTGAACACCTTGTGAACGACTTCGATAGGCCAGACCAGCCTGCAATGAAAACGCAAACAGCACGGTTGAAGGGGCGGAAAAGCTGCTCAGACCGTCACCGAAAAGCATCAATGCAAGCCCCAGCGCAGTGGCGCCAAACCAGGCGGTCAAGCCCACCGAATTGAACGCGGTCACGCGGTCGAGCGCCGTTGCGTCATAGGGTTCGCAGAGAATCTGCGCCAGCGCCACACCGACCCAGGCCACTACGAAAATCCCCTGATACGCCAATGCCTTGAGCAAGTAGGCAAACACATCAGCAAGCATCAAGCCGTAAACGATAAACCCGACGACAATTGCCCACATCACGTAGGAACTGTGTAAACCAAAACGTCTGAAGAATACCTGCATGTTCATCGTCGCCAAATAGTAATTGGCGGTGTTGATACGGGTTTGCGTGGCCCAGATAAACAGCAATCCCCACAAACCCATCAACTGCAGAATCGCGATCACCACCGATGCTTCGTTCAGTCCACCTTCGTGGCGAATGCTGCTGACCAGATAAATTCCTGCCGCACCATTCAGCAAAAAGGCCACTGTGTAAAAGGGTATGCCGAAGTTCCAGCGACCGTGATAGGCGGCGTCCTCAGGCTTACCGAGACGTGCATAGTCGAAGGTAAACAACATCAGCACCCAGACGCCCATGTACGCGACAAAGCAATCCCACCAGCCATACACGCTGGGGGCTGTCGGACCGAAGTCCAGCCAGTGTGGTTGGTAGCCATCACGATTAATCGACAACCCTATCGCGATCAATAACCCCCCCAGATACACCGGCAACAGCAGGCCGTTAAGCTTACTTAACCAGTGTTGCACGCTGCCCAATATCAACGGCACGCTGTACAACACCACCACCAACGCCGCCAGCGGATAGGTCATTTCCGGGTACAGATAATTGAGCGCCACGGCGATCACCGAACCCTCAAACACCGCGTAGTAGATCGCTGAAGAAAAGAAAATCAGGGTCGCCAGGCTGGCACCCACGCTGCCGAACAACAGCCGCGAAAACAACGCGACCGACAAACCGCTACGGATCGCGAAACGGCTGAGCACACTGTTGATCAGCCCGTAACTGATGACCGACAACACCATGCCGATCAGTGCATTGCGGGCACCGTACGACAGGGCCAGTGAAGCACCGACCACGATATAAAACACCGCGCTGCAGGCCGCCCACCAGGCCATGGTCAGCGACAGCCTGCCCATGCGTGCCTTGGTCGGAATGCGGTTACTGACCGGGTTCTTCCCGGTTTTTTGGGATTGTGAAAACACAGGCATACATGTGAAGCCCCAGAACCAGTCTAAGTTGAAGCGCGGCCAGCCGTCTTCACACCGAGGTGCGGGGTTACTTTACCGTTCTGTAAGACTTGCGCAATGCAACCAGCAAAATAGTTACGGATTCGTGAATTCCGGCACAGCCTCTTCATGTGTGAGAAAGAAAACGCGGTAGGTGGCAGCTCCACGGCGCTAATCCACCACAAACAACTTCGCGCCGGTGGTCGTAAACGACCGGTGCCCTTCAGCATTGTTGCCCACCTGATAGCTCATCCCGGCCGTCAGCGTGAATTGACGGCCATCCTCCAGTTCAGTGTGCAACTGGCCTTCCAGGCACAACAGGATGTGACCTCTCCAGCACCAATGATCGGCCAGGTATCCGGGACTGTACTCAACCATCCGCACACGCGTCGAACCAAACTGACAGGTTCGCCAATAGGCTGTGCCTGTTTGGCCGGGATGCGTTACGGGTTCGATAGTCGACCAGTCGGTAGTTCCAAACGGGATAGCCGTGAGATCCATTGTTGCCTCATCGAGATACAGTGAATGCGGACCGTATCAATCTGGTGATGGGGCCGATAGACACAGATGCTGTGCATTTGCGGGATACAGGGGCGGGTGCGAAAACTGGTTCGGGGTATGCGTCCGGGCCTGCCTTACAGGTCTGAAAAACTGTAGGGCTGAAGTTCGGCGAGTTGAGATAGCAGGATTAGATGCTCCACCGCTTTCACTTTCTCTAGATGATCTAGGGTGTCCGGGCCGCCGAACATCAGTGCAGGAACGAAGCCGTACATTTCGTCGTGGCGCAGGGTGCCGAGCTTTTTCTTCGCTGGCTTGAACAGATCGCCATAATCGTTAGAGTCCACATCCGTGGATAGCAAAAAGTCTTGAAACTCCCGATCCATTTCTTCAATCCTAAGTTCAAAGTTATGGATAACACATCGAGAAAGGACGCTGGTTATCTTAAGTGAAAATCCTGTTTTTTCACCCCAGAGATACAAATCCCCAAAGGCGCTTCGGGCAATCAGGTGGTAGGTATCACGCTCTTCAAGTTTCGTCCCGCCAATCCACGATGCCACCACCCCCTCATATTCTTGGGGATTGAGTATCCAAAAAATGCCGTCGCCGTAACCACTCCATCCATGCTCAGCCCAGTATTCCAGCAACTGATTGGGTAGCTTGCCTCTATAGCGCTCGATACTTGACACTGGGACTTCCTGCCGATCAACAGGCCCCCCAAATTTCTCTAAAAACCTGGCAAATACCTTATCCACGCAATGCCTCTTCTTATTTGTGTTTTCTTCAGCTCCAAGTGTGGCGCGCGACGCGGAGCATGGGAACAATCTGTTTTTCTACTAAAGCCTGCCTTAGAGGTCTGTAAAGCTATAGGGCTGAAGCTCGGCGATCTGAGATAGCAGGGTCAGATGCTCCACCGCTTTCACCTTCTCTAGATGTTCAAGGGTATCCGGGCCGCCGAACATCAGCGCTGGAACGAAGCCGTACATTTCGTCGTGACGCAGTGTGCCGAGCTTTTTCTTTGCTGGCTTGAACAGGTCGCCATAATTGTTGTACCTAATTTCCGTGGAAAGCAGAAAATTTTGCAGCTCTTTATTCAATTGCTCCCCTGCAAATAAGGAGGTATGGGTTGTATATCGAGAAAGGCAGCTCGTAATAGTAAGCGAGGCACCCGTTTTTTCACCCCAAAGATGCAAGTGGCCAAAGGCACTGCGAGCAATAAGATGGTAGTTGTCAAGCGCTTCAAATTTCGTACCTTCAATCCATGACGCTACCACCCCCTGATATTCCTGAGGATTCACGATCCAGAAAATCCCATCACCATATCCGCACCAGCCGTGCTCGGCCCAGTATTCCAATAACTGATTAGGCAGTTTGTCTTTATAACGTTCGATACTTGATACCGGTACTTCCTGCCGATCAACTGCCCCACCAAATTTTTCTACAAATCTTGCAAATATTTTATCCACGCCATGCCTCCTTTTAATTAGCACTTATGTAATTTTACATTGAGGAAGGTTGATTTTCGCATTGATGGGGGAACGCTTTCAGCCGCAGTCTTCAAGTTTGCAATTTTCGGTCTCCACTGAGGGCCGATACTAGAGTTGACTTGTCGATCACCGAAATCCGCAATGATATCCTTGCCCCCAGCGCGCAGATCGGGATTATGCAGTCCTGCAAGGTTTGACATCGTCTCCTTGGCTTTTTTGATGGCTGCGTCTTCAGCGTCGAATGCGTCCATGGATTGCGAAAATTCACCTTGAAAACGCTTTTGCAGTTGAGCTTCCAAGGCTTCTCGAGCCTGACTTGCAGCAGCTCTATTACGCTTCACAGGATTAGCAATATTCTCCAGATACTCATCAACCGTCAGCCGATTCAGCCCGTCCTCTTGCCCCTTCAACTGCCGCTCGAACTCCCCGATTTTAGACGCTGGCATCTTGTCCGCTTTGAAACATTCGACTTTATGCAGCGGCATGGCGTTCGGTTTGTCACGCGGGGAATCTTTGTCTTTTCCTGATGGACGATGTGCTGGCGGTGCTGACTCCTGCTGACCAAATGGACTTTTACTCCGCTCAGGCGGTTGCAGATCGGGGCGTTTTCTCAGTGCATCTTCATGCCTGAGCATCCATTCGCCTACCCGCGCCCCTTTGGAACTCGCTCGCATTTCCTGGGCGAGGACATTGGCATTGCCTCGACCGCGCGTAATGTATTCAACGATGGCTCCCAGCAGCAGGACGATAACCTCTACATGCCCCAGTGCGATGTGGTGGACGGCTCTGTCCTGAGCGAAAGGATCGTCCTGGCTGAACGGGTTCAGCCCGGGATCGCCGCGAGGGCCTTCCCATGCGATGTTGATGCCTGTCAGGTAATACTCGCCAATGCGCGGCAAGCCCTCGACAAAAAACTCGGCGATGGACGTCAGGCCGAGTACTCCCAATATCCAGGTGCTGACGTGCAACCCCATTGCGGCGCCAGCGGCACCCATGGGAATGGCACCTGCGCCTGCGAAAAATGCGCCTACACCCGCCCCGATGGCCCCTCCGGTCAACACACTGCCCGCGACGATCATCGCCATTTGCGTGACGACGTCGAGCAACTCGTTGAGGATGCTGGAGATGTCGAGATCAGAAAAGCGCTGCCTCAACAAACGGCCAGCTTCCCACTCAGCCCGGTTGAACGCAGACCTGACACTACTGATACGACGGATATTGAGAGATAAGGAAGGGACAACTTCGTTGAGATGCGTGCGAAAGCTGGCGCTTCCCTGGTAACCCATCTCATGCCGCATGCGGTCTTCTATCTCGTACCACGTGGGCACGACGTTCCATAAAAACATTCGAATGTCTCCCTGACACTTCGCCCGCTAGTGGCCCCCATAACCCCGGCAGCCGTTACCGAAATAACGCTAACAAGGTGTTGGGCGGGTTGATGTAGGAAAACTCTTTTATGGCGGCCAGACACTTCCTCTATTTCACAATGTTGCATCCGCGCCGAGCTAAGGCAGGTCTTAAGCCTGCGCGGGAGAAAGAGTCATCGCAGGAACTGCTCAACGTCTGTGCGTCAGGCACGGCAATGATGCGTAGCGTATTTTTTCGCAGCTCAGCGCCGATCCCGGAATGGCGAAATAACTGAATACATCTAAACGCAATTTATCCGCGCGACACGCAGGCTGATGGAGGCAGAATTGCTGTAACGCCATGCACAACATCATCAAGGACTATGTATGCCGCTGATCTCGCAACGTGTAGAACTGGCACGCAACGGAGCTAACGATAAGGTAATTTGCCGAATGGCATCAGGTTGGGCGGTCATGGGCGACGTGCAATTTCTACCGGGTTACTGCCTATTGCTGCCCGACCCCGTCGTGCCGAGCCTGAATGATCTAGATGTTGAGGCCAGAACAACCTACCTACTCGACATGGCCCGCATGGGTGATGCCGTTTTGCAGGCAACCGGAGCCCTTCGCATGAACTATGAAATTTTAGGCAACTCAGAGCCCGAGCTGCATTGCCACATTTTTCCACGCTATTGCTCAGAACCAGAACAGAATCGCAAGATGCCCGCATGGTTTTATGACTGGAAAACCGCTATTCCTTACTCAGAGGAAACGCATGGGGATTTACGTAAAAAACTGGCTCAGTTGATGAATGCATCGAGTTGAGACACCTTCGATCGAGAAGAAACGTCTCAACCCAAGTGTTTTTCAAAGTAGACGCGATCAAATCCGTCCTCCGAGCGTCGCTGCACTTCGACGTAACCGAGTCGGGGATAAATTGATAGATTGTCGGTCATCTTTGCATTCGTATAGAGATGAACGCTACCAAGGCCCAAGCGCACCGCCTGGGCCTCGCAAAATTGTATAAGTGATTTGCCGATACCTTTTCCACGCCCTGCCTTGGACACGGCCACGTTTTCGAGAAACATGTGCTGATCCACCGCAAAGAAGACGATGAAACCTTGCAGTTCGCCGTGCTCTCCAGTGCAAAGGTACACATGGCCCGCTGCAATCTGTGCCCTGAAATCCGCCAACATCGGTGCGGGCTTTCGTCCTATCACGCCAACATACGGAACGTACGCTTGCTCGGCACAAGCGCGAACGGCGACCTCATCTTCTGCACCTGCCTGGCGGATCATGTGTTGTTCACTCATGGCAACTCCTGACTGACTCTGCGCGATGTCTTGCTCCCCTCTTCAGGTCCCACACTAGCAAAAACAAATTTTCATTCCTGAGTGAAGTTGGCCCACACATCAACCTTTGATTAGCCATCAAAAACTTTCACAGTTGTCGGCTTCTAAACCGGCTTACCCAGCGCGGCGTCAATCATGAAACGCACGCCCTGCAGGACCTGGGCCGACACCTCAGGCCTGGCCTTTGCCGTGGCTCGCGCAACCGAGAGGGCGCCAATCATTGCCGCAACGATGCCCATGGCGGTGGCAAGCGCATCGACGTTGGGATTGTTGGCAGCGACCCTGCGCTCAAACGCCCGTACCAGCACCATATAACCCTCGGTAAACGTTGCGCTGATCGCAGTATCCTGGCGCCCGATTTCGCTGGCAGACGCCGCCATTGCGCAGTGTTCGGCGTAGTCGTCGCGCTTGTCGAGGGATAGGTAGTCGGACAGAAAACGATCGAGGTCCGGTTCGCCATCAACCGTGCCCGTATAGAGCTTGGCATTCCCCTGTTCCAGGCTCCACGCCAGCGCCTCGGCTGCCAGGGCTTCCTTGGATGGGAAGTGCGCGTACAGCGCGCCATGGGTCAATCCGGCTGATTTGCTGATTTCGGCAACGCCCACCCCGTCGATCCCTCTCTGCTGAAACAGGCGGCTCGCCGTCTCCACCAGTGCGGCGCGATTGGCTTCTGCTTTTTCTTTCGAGATTTTCATAGTGAAGCTCCTTCGCGTTGCATCTTGCATAATATAGTTGCGATCACAATCAATGATAAGCCATATCACCACTGGCATCCAGTTTACATTTTATTTTGTCTTGACTTTAATAATTGTCACCACCATTATTAATTCCATGATTGCGGTCGCAATCATAAAACCACGATTCGCACACCCAACCAGAGCACACCCCCATGAAAATAAAAAATTCCGTAGCATTTGTAACCGGCGCCAACCGTGGTCTCGGCCTTGCTTTCGCAAAAGAACTTGTGGCGCGTGGCGCGAGCAAGGTCTACGCAGGAGTGCGCAATCCCGAAGGCGTCGACATTCCAGGCGTGATCGCCATTCGCCTTGATGTCAGCGACCCGGCGTCGGTCGCCGCTGCGGTGGCCCAGGCGGGCGACGTGACGCTACTGGTCAACAATGCAGGCATTGCCCGCTTGCTGCCCTCCATGCTTGAACCTGGCCTGGTGGAAATCGCCCGCGAAATCTTCGAAACCAATTATTACGGCGTCATGCACGTCAGCCTGGCCTTTGCACCTGTACTTAAAGCCAACGGCGGCGGCGCGATTGTCAATGTACTGTCGGATGCGACTTGGGTTGCCTTGCCCTTCGTGTCCGCGTATGCGGCATCGAAAGCGGCGGCGTGGAGTTTTACCAATTCGCTGCGAATCGAACTCCAGGGCCAGGGCACCAGCGTGCAAGGGTTGCACGTGGGCTTTATCGACACCGACCTGACCCATGGTTTTGACGTGCCGAAAGTCCAGCCATCCGAAGTCGTGATCCAGTCGCTGGACGGCGTGGAAGCGGACCTCAAAGAGGTGCTCGCAGACAAAGGCACACGCGCCATAAAAGCCAGCCTGTCTACTGAGCAAGCGGCTTATCTGAATCCCGAAGCCGTCGCATAAGGAGCACACCATGAACTTCTTCCAGCGACTGGCCCTCGGGGCTGCCTTCTCAGTCATCGCAGTAAGCGGCGCCATCGCGGCCCCGGCGGCCACGCATAACAGCGCCCCCAATCAATTCGTGGAAGCTGACGGCGTGCGTTATGCCTATCGCCAGTTCGGGGCGCAGACAGGCGTTCCTGTCATCTTGCTACAGCACTTTCGCGGCAATATGGATTACTGGGACCCGGCAGTGACCGATGGCCTGGCAAAGCAGCGGCCGGTCTACCTGTTCGACAATGCTGGCGTGGGCCTTAGCAGCGGCGAAACACCCGATACGTTCGAACGCATGGCCGACCACGTTGCCGCATTTGCCCGAGCCCGCGGGTTGACACAGGTCGACGTGCTGGGCTTTTCAATCGGCGGCATGGTGGCGCAGGAAGTTGCGTTGCGCCATCCGCAACTGGTGCGTCGGCTGATCCTGGCAGGAACATCGCCGCGCGGCGGTGTCTCGGGACATGATCCACGGGTGCCCGGGATCGCGTTGCGCGAATCGATCGCCACGCAGGAAGAGACCGCTTACCTGTTCTTCGATCCGGCGCCGTCAAGCCAATTGGCCGCCCGGGAATTCTGGGAAAGGCGCCACCAGCGCACGGAAGGCCTCGATAAGCTTAGTTCGATGAAGGTCATCGCGGCCCAAGGCACGGCACGGGGCAAGTGGAGCGCTCCCGGTGATGGCACTTTTTCGCAATTGAGCAAGATTACCCAGCCAACCTTGGTGGTTAACGGCAGCAATGACGTGATGGTGCCCACCGAGAATTCGTACACGCTGCAACAGCATATTCCGAACGCCAAGTTGCTCATCTATCCAAACTCGGGGCACGGTGCATTATTCCAATATGCCAACGACTTCGTGCTGCAAGCCAATACCTTCCTGGACTAGGCCGGATTCGATGCCTGACGATGGTTTCTCAATAAAACGAAGGCTAACTGCCTGTCATCACAGGCAGTTACCCCTCAGTCAGTCCCTTCCCGCACCCACCGTCTGACCTCAGCCTGTATGGCGTAAGCCGGTGCCTCCACAGCATTGAAATCTTGCGTATAGCGCTGGGCAAAACCTTCTACCCCCCATTCCTGATACTGCTGCACATGCTTGAGTTCGTGAGCCCAGAGCGCGGTGTCCTGCTCTGCACTTTGAGCGTCCCGGAAGAGGATGATGTCGATCAGCGTCACGGCACCGACATCGGGGTTTTGCAGCATGGCCGTGGCGGCGCTGAACTGGCTGCTGTCGCTCACTTTGTAGCGCGCGGTATCGAGGACGCTGGGGGCGTACCAGCGCAGCAGTTGCTCCCGGATGTGCGGGGGAATCGGTTGGATGCCGGCACTGGCGGCTTCAGCGCGGGCCTGGGTCAGCCAAAGCGCCAAGGCAGGTGCCGCGATCTGGTAGAGGCCATCAGGCAGCGGGCCGCCGAGCACCTGTCCCAGGTCGGGCAGGCAGATGCAACTGTCCAGGCAGATTTCTTTTTCACCCGCCGGGCAGGCGCTGGCCCGGGCGGCCATTACAAGCGTCAGGCAAAGAACAAACAGCGCCACCGGGCGCGTGGTGATGGGCGGCATTGAGCACTCCAGGGACGGACGCAGCGCGAACAGGTTTAGCGTATCCCATCGGTCCCTTCTCGATGACCGCTTATTGCAGCCCTTCGACATGCAGCTATCACCAACCCTTGTTATTACTTCCGGGATTTCATCGCACGAGTAGCGGCCATCCAAAGATGGCCGCTCTCAATACACTTGAATCGCAAATTAATGAACTAATACAACCCTTCAACACCAGAACAACCTGTTCTTGGAACAGGCTATTTATTCGCGCTCACCGCCCCTTGATAGTAAGGCAGATTATCAATACGCGGTTTGTAGTCACCCTTAGCGACACTTTTCTGAACATGAGCCGCGATCTCGTCCATGCGAGCAAACCAGACACCGCCTTTCGACATCATGTATTCGATCAGTTTGGTAACCTCATGCCATCGTGCCAGACGACCGGAAAGGAATGGGTGCCAAACCGGTATGAATAGACCGCCGTACTCCCATGCCGCATCAAACTCGGCCTTAAAAACCTCGACAGCGCGCTGAGGCGATTGAATCGGCATCTGAAAATCAAGGTCGATACTGTGCATATACTGCGGCCAGTCATCCAGGGCCCAGCTTGAAGGCAGTTCTACCAACTCGCCAGCAGAGGTACGCAACACATAAGGAATATCATCCCCCATCAAAGAAGCGTCGTAACTGAAGCCTCGTTCAATCAACAAGTCAGCAGAGTGCTCTGACATGTTGTAGAGCGGCGCCCGCCATCCCCGAGGAGCCTGGCCAGTAAAGCGCTTGATGGTGTCGCAACCGCGATCAAGCCAATAGGCCTCCTCTTCTCGGCTCAGTTCGTTTGGATGTTCATGTATGTAGCCATGATGGGCAATCTCATGACCACCTTCGACGATGGCCTCAATGGCTTTGGGGTACTGCTCGATACACCAGGCCGGGATAAAGAACGTTTGTTTGATCTCAAAACGTCGATACGTTTCCACAATCCTTGGAACCGCCACGTCAGGACCGTATTGCAGCATTGAAATGCTGGCAACACGTGTCGCTGAGTCTTTGGGGTGTGCCACATGCAGAATACTGTCCGCGTCCATATCAAAAGTAAAAGCTACGGCACAGCGTGCGCCGTTTGGCCAAACAATCGGGTTGCTAATCATGCTTGATCACTCCTGCCTGCATTAATTACCAATAAGGCGTATGCAACAGTTACCTGACACCGATATCAATATTCGTGATCGATTAGCCAATCGGAATAATGTGACATGCCTCGTTCAAGCGTCCCCCCCGCTCGATACCCCAATCCCCCCCCCGCCGCACTGAGACCCCCCCCCCCCTGCCGATCCAAATGCCAATACCCACCGCCGATTTCAATATGGGCACCCGGTATCAGTTTTCTGATGATATCCACGGCCTCATGCAGCCTCCAGGGACGATCACCGGCAATATTGAATACACTGCCTTTGATATCCTTGGCTTCAGCCGCTATCAGTACCGCACGTACAACGTCTTCCACATGAATATAATGAAAGCGGTGATCTCCCCCGCTGGACAGCGTGAACTTCTCACCACGATGAACCGTTTTAAGGATATCCCTGAGAATTTGCGGCATTTTGTTTTCAGGGCCATACACTTCCGCAATCCGCAACGAGACCACTTCCATACCATAGAGCTCGTTATAAACCCTGCCAAAATGTTCGGTGGCAAGTTTGGTGACACCGTAAGGTGTCGTCGGGTTGGCTGGGGCCTGTTCATTTACCACACCTTCGACATGTCCATAGACAGCCTCGGAAGAGAAATTAACCAGCTTTTTAATCCCCGCCATACGCATCGCTTCAAGCAAATGAATGGTGCCGTCGATATTCGCCGCCACCGTAGTGATTGGAAGTTCTATGGACAAATCGGGATGCGACATGGCCGCCGTATGAATGACACGATCAACCCCGAACTTCTGGATGGTTCTGACGATTTTCGGAATATCGAACAACTCACCTTGTACGGCCGTCATGAATTCTGACTTGGCCTCTGAGTAGTCACGGTTATAACTCACCACGTGAACACCCTGCTCACTGAGTTTCTGAGTGAGGTAGCGCCCCACATAACCCAGGCCGCCGGTAATCATTACAGCGCTCATATAGCATTCCTCTTGTTGTAGTTATAGTAGCGTCGCTTATTTAATCGGGAGAACTGTGGGCTCGCTGAAACTCAATCTCTTAGATCGCGGTTCCGCCATTGGGGCTGACCACCTGTCCCACCATGTAATCGCCCGCGGGTCCGGCCAGTGCTTCAACCATGGCCGCAATTTCATCCGGCTTTCCAAAGCGCTTTAACGGAACCGTCTCGCGCGTCTCATCGTTGTATTCGATGGTGTCCTTGATCAACATGTCCGTCTCGATCGGGCCCGGCGCCACCGAGTTGACCAACACGCCTGACGAAGCGACCTCTTTTGCGACCGCTTTTGTGAGCGCAATCACCCCGCCCTTGGATGCGCAATAGGCTGCGTAGGTAGGAAATCCAATCAGCCCCAACTCAGAGCTGATGTTGATAATCCGCCCTTGACCGCGCGCCAGCATGCCGGGCAATACCGCCTGCATACACGCCCACGTACCTCCCAGATTGGTGCTGATCATCTGCTCCCACTGGGCCCAGGTGGTCTGTGCAACTGTGGCCGAAACCAGCCGCCCGGCATTGTTGACAAGAATGTCGACCCGCCCATACCGACGCTCTGCCTCCCGGATGATTCCGGCTGCGGCCTCAGGGTTACTGACATCCGCTTGAACAGTGAATCCATCTCCACCGTTCTCTTGCGCAATTGCGATCACCGCTTCCAGTTGATCATCGGAATCGAAGTAGTTCAGTACCAAATGATCGCCATTTGCAGCAAAGCGCTTGGCGGTTGCCAGCCCGATACCCTTCCCGGCCCCAGTGATGACTACAACACGCTTCATAAGCTCACCTATCTTTAATTAAAGTGACCTGCTAATAGCGGGCATAACTAAAGCCACCCATGTTCTGTGCGAAGACTTAGTATCAAAGTAAGTAACTAATGCTGATCGTGAAATTAAATGCCTGATTAACCTCAGCATCACGATGGGTCTTGCGCCTGAGCAAGCACAGTTCGCTTGGAGATAGTCGAGCGCCATATCAGGATCAATACGCCAGACAAGATCGTCAGCGCTCCAAGATACCAAGCGGTGTACTGATCTTCCGGAGAAACCGGATTCGCCCCAGCGGTATAACCGATATATCCCAGCACAAGGATTGCAAGAGACGCCGGGATCGACAGTGCCAATGACAATCCGAAACTGTGACGTCGCCAGGTCATCGCAATGAACGCTGCGATGGCGGCCATGTAGGACATCACCAACGTGATGGTCACTACGTCGTAGTACCACGAGATCTTGTCCAGCGGTTTCCACCAGAGCAGCGCAATGGCGACGGCCGAAACGATAACGCTGGCCAGCCAGGGAGATCTCGACTTGTTGACTGATCGCAGCGCTACAGGCAGATGCCCTTCCTCGCTCATTCGGTAAAGCGTACGAGCCGCCGCACTAGAGGAAATCTGCAATCCGGCGCATGCCGATGTGATTACCACGAACAAGGCGATCCAGGCCATAGCCGGGGGCAAGTAGACATTGGCGACAGCGGCGATCGGTCCACCATTACCGTCCTCGATGATCGCCGCCAATGTCTCTACGGGCACTGCGAACTGCCAGCCGATAGCCGCGAGGCTGTAAATGAGGAATGCTGAAGTCAGAACGAGCAACATAGAGCGTTGCACAGTGCGAACGGGAATGCGCGACTCTTCAATATAGTTGATCGCCGAGTCGAAGTTGGCGAGCATCCATACGCCGAACAGCACACCCGGTCCAATCGCCGACAAGCCTCCGGCGCCCTCCAGCGAATACATGGAGGTGATTGATAAATCCTGCACGTGTGGATTGATCAGCCCCATCAACCCGAGTCCCGCGACAACGCTGATTTCAAAGACCAGGAAGACGCTGGCCACTTTGGCGGTGGCATTGACGCCCTTACAGGAAATGACCAGGAAGATCAGGATCAGGCCCGTCCCGATCATTTTAGAGTTAAGCGATCCCCCCACTGCCGGGATCAGCGCCTGTATATATTCCGTTCCTATGATTGCGCACATTGCCATTACCGCCGTGCAGGCAACCGCATACGCCCAGCCGAGAACAGTGCCGACACCGGGGTGTAGGAATCGCGTGGTAAATGTGAAAATCCCACCCGCTGACGGCGCCTGTCGAGTAAGCGAGATCATGCAGAAGGCCATTACCAACATCGGAAAGAAATACGCAATCAAAATAGCCAACGGCGCATGGTGGCCGGATATGGAGTAAAGAATCGACATCGAAGACGCCGCGATCCAGCCTGGCGCATTGAATCCAAGCGCCGAAAAAGTGACATCCCTGGTATTGAGCGTTGCCTTGTTAAGAGCCGTATTCAACTCGCGAACAGTTCCATCGCGGTCATAACCGATTATTTCGTAAAGGTTCATTTTTAGACTCTGAGCTATAGAAGATTTTATAACGCCCAATAATTTAAAGTTACTTAGGCGCCGCTTTTATTATCCAGCTAAGCAGAATGCAAATAGTGAAACCGAAACAAGTCAGATTATAATTATCTATCGAGGCTTGTTTTTTGTCAGGCACACTTCCCCAGAAAACCCTCCACTCAGGAATCAGTTCTATTTGGAATTTTTCAACCGTCTATACGGGGTCGACAGCGACTCATGAATCCTCTGAGCGGCGGTGGCTCATTATTAGAACGGAGTAAAAATACCTAACATCCCCAATCTCAGATGCTTGTATCTGAGTAAGCGAAGTAAACAACCTATCGGCACCTCCGACTGGCATTCAGGCCCGAATCGGGATCCCCGGCCAGGAGCAGCGACAGCAGCCGTGCAGGACTCTTTATAAGATCTTTATTCTCTTGCCCCCAATCCTGTTAACAACTTTCCAGGCATCCACTTAGGCTTTCCTCATCGCGGGAGGAAATGCCATGGACTTCATCTTTTTGGTGCTCGGTGCCGTGTTTTTCATCAGCCTGGTCGGCCTGGCGCGCGGCTGTGCGGCGCTGAACAGTAGACGGTCATGACGGGCTTCTATTTGTTCGGCAGCCTCATTGCTGTCGGCTTGCTGGTTTACCTGGTCGCCGCGCTGCTGTTTCCGGAGGACTTCCTATGACGACTCAAGCCTGGGTTCTCCTCGGGGCCTTTCTGCTGGTGCTGGGTGTGTTGGCCTGGCCGCTTGGACGTTGGCTGACCTTGGTGATGGAGGGTCGATTTAGCTTCGGCTCACGCATCGAGTCGCCGCTGTATCGCCTGGCCGGCGTCACGCCTGAAGCGCAAATGAGCTGGCTGCAATACGCCCTCGCCCTGATCCTGTTCAACGCGCTGGGGTTACTCGCCGTCTACGCGCTGCAACGGCTGCAAGGTGTTCTGCCGTTCAACCCGCAAGGGTTCGGCGCCGTGTCGCCCGATTCTTCGTTCAATACCGCGGCCAGTTTCGTCACCAACACCGACTGGCAAGGCTATGGCGGTGAGTCGACGATGAGTTACCTGACGCAGATGCTTGCGCTGACGGTGCAGAACTTCCTGTCAGCCGCCACCGGCATCGTGGTGGCCGTGGCCCTGATTCGCGGGTTCGCCCGCCACAGTGCCGCCAGCATCGGCAATGCCTGGACCGACCTGACGCGCATCACCTTGTGGGTGCTGCTGCCGCTGTCGCTGATATTCGCGTTGTTCTTCGTCAGCCAGGGTGCGATCCAGAATCTTGACCCCTATAAAGAAATCACCACGATGGAGGTCATGCAGTACCAGGCCCCGGTGCAAAACGACGCCGGCCAGCCGACCCTCGATGCCCAGGGTGCGCCAGTGACCCAGGCCAGCACTACCCACAAACAGACCATCGCCATGGGCCCCGTTGCCTCGCAAGAGGCGATCAAGATGCTCGGCACCAACGGCGGTGGATTCTTCAACGCCAACTCGGCGCACCCCTCCGAGAACCCTACCGCCGTCACCAACTGCCTTCAGTTGATCGCGATCTTCCTGATCCCCGCCGCGCTGTGTTTCGTCTTCGGCCCCATCGTTGGTGACATGCGCCAAGGTTGGGCGCTGCTGGCGGCGATGACGATCATCTTCGTGATCGCGGTGGTTGCCGTCACCCACTACGAACAACTGGGCAACCCACAGTTTTCAGCGCTGGGCATCGACACGGCAGCGGGCAACATGGAAGGCAAGGAGCTGCGTTTCGGCATCAGCGCATCGAGCCTGTTCGCCGCCGTGACCACCGCGGCGTCATGCGGCGCGGTCAATGCGATGCACGACTCGTTCACGCCAATGGGCGGCGCGGTGCCGCTGGTGCTGATGCAACTCGGCGAGGTGGTGTTCGGCGGCACCGGCTCAGGTCTGTACGGCATGCTGGTGTTTGCCCTCCTGGCGGTGTTTATCGCCGGCCTAATGATCGGGCGCACGCCTGAATATCTCGGCAAGAAGATCGAAGCCTACGAGATGAAAATGGTCGCCATCGCGATTCTGGTGACGCCATTGCTGGTGTTGTTTGGTACTGCTATCGCTGTCATGGCCGAGGCCGGCAGGCTGGGGATTGCCAACCCGGGTGCCCATGGGTTTACGGAAATCCTCTACGCCTTCTCCTCGGCCGCCAATAACAACGGCAGTGCATTCGCCGGACTGTCGGCGAACACGCCGTTCTACAACACGATGCTGGCGATCGTCGCCTGGTTTGGCCGCTTCGGCGTGATCGTCCCGGTGCTCGCCGTCGCCGGCAGCCTGGCCGCGAAGAAACGCCTGGCCGTGACCGGCGGCACGATGCCCACCCACGGGATGCTGTTCGTTGTGCTGCTGATCGGCACGGTGTTGCTGGTCGGCTTGCTCAACTATGTCCCGGCGCTCGCCCTGGGGCCCGTCGTCGAACACCTCGTCCTGATCAAGTGAGACCACGAACATGACCCGCAAAGCGTTCTCCTTGTTCGATCCCAAACTGATAGCGCCCGCCATCGGCGAGTCCGTGCGCAAACTCAGCCCGAGGATCCAGTGGCGTAACCCGGTGATGTTCGTCGTCTACATCGGTGCGATTATCACCACCGCGCTCTGGGGCCAGGCCCTGCGTGGCCAGGGTGAGGCCGGCAGCGGGTTCATCCTCGCCATCGCCTTGTGGTTGTGGTTCACCGTGCTGTTCGCCAATTTTGCCGAGGCCCTGGCCGAAGGTCGCAGCAAGGCCCAGGCGGCGTCCCTGCGCAACCTGAAAAAGGAAACCTGGGCGAAAAAACTCCGCGAGCCTCACTACGGCTCCGAATGGCAATTGGCGCAGTCGAGTGGTCTGTGCAAAGGCGATGTGGTGGTGGTTGAAGCCGGCGACCTTGGGGACTCGTTGATCCCCGCCGACGGCGAAGTCATCGAAGGTGCCGCCTCGGTGGATGAGTCGGCCATTACCGGCGAAGCGGCCCCGGTGATTCGCGAATGTGGCGGCGACTTCTCCGCCGTGACCGGCGGCACCCGGGTGCTGTCGGACTGGATCGTCATCCGCGTGACTACCAACCCTGGCGAAACCTTCGTCGACCGGATGATCGCCATGGTTGAAAACGCCAAGCGGCAAAAGACCCCGAATGAAATTGCCCTGTCGATTTTGTTGGTGGCGCTGACGATCGTATTCCTCGGCGTGACCGTGACGCTGCTGCCCTTCTCGCTGTTCGGGGTCGCGGTGGCCAACTCCGGGGCGCCGGTCTCGATCACCGTGCTGATCTCGTTGCTGGTGTGCCTGATTCCCACGACCATTGCCGGCCTGCTGTCCGCCGTCGGTGTGGCGGGCATGAGCCGTATGATGGAGGCCAATGTCATCGCCACGTCCGGCCGCGCTGTAGAGGCTGCCGGTGATGTGGATGTGCTGCTGCTCGACAAGACCGGGACCATCACCCTCGGCAACCGTCACGCCTCGGCGTTTCTACCCGCGCCCGGTGTCAAGGAAGCGGAACTGGTGGACGTCGCGCAGCTCGCGTCGCTGGCCGACGAAACGCCTGAGGGCCGCAGCATCGTGGTCCTGGCCAAACAGCGGTTCAATCTGCGCGAACGCGACATCGCCGCACTTGATGCGCACTTCGTGCATTTCTCGGCGCAAACGCGCATGAGCGGGGTCAACCTGGGCGAGCGGCAAATTCGCAAGGGCGCTGGCGAGGCCATTCTCAAGCACGTGCAGAGCCTGGGCGGGCAATTTCCGGAAGCCGTGCAGACCAGCATCGAAGAGGTGGCACGCCGGGGCAGCACGCCGCTGGTGGTCGCCGACGGCGCCAAAGTGCTGGGGGTCATCGAACTCAAGGACATCGTCAAAGGCGGAATCAAGGAGCGCTTCGTCGAACTGCGCCGCATGGGCATCAAGACGGTCATGGTGACCGGCGACAACCGCGTAACCGCCGCCGCCATTGCCGCCGAAGCGGGTGTCGATGACTTTCTGGCCGAGGCCACACCCGAACAAAAACTCGAACTGATCCGCACCTACCAGGGCGAAGGCCGGCTGGTGGCCATGACCGGCGACGGCACCAACGACGCCCCGGCGCTGGCGCAGGCGGATGTCGCCGTGGCGATGAACTCGGGCACTCAGGCGGCCAAGGAGGCCGGCAACATGGTCGACCTCGACAGCAACCCGACGAAGTTGATCGAGGTGGTCGAAACCGGCAAACAGATGCTGATGACCCGAGGCTCGCTGACCACCTTTTCGATCGCCAACGACATCGCCAAGTATTTCGCGATCGTCCCGGCGGCCTTTGTCACCACCTACCCGCAACTCGCGGCGCTTAACATCATGGGCCTGGCGAGCCCGAATTCCGCCGTGCTGTCGGCGGTGATTTTCAATGCGCTGATTATCATTTTCCTGATCCCCCTGGCGCTCAAAGGCGTGAAGTACCGCCCGGTCGGTGCCGCCCTGCTGTTGCGGCGTAACCTGTTGATCTATGGGCTGGGTGGGGTCATCGTTCCATTCATTGGCATCAAGGTGATCGACATGGCGTTATCCGCTGTCGGTCTGACTTGAGGGAGCACTGTCATGGCATCTCTGCTGCGTCCGGCGTTTACGCTGCTGATTGCGTTTTCACTGGTCACCGGCCTCGCTTATCCGCTGCTGACCACCGGGATCGCCAGGCTGGCCTTTCCGCAACAGGCCGCTGGCAGCCTGATCGAACGAGACGGCAAAACCGTCGGCTCGCTGTTGATCGGTCAAGGCTTCAGTGATCCGAAGTATTTCTGGAGCCGCCCTTCCGCCACCAGCCCCATGCCCTACAACGCGCAGGCCTCGGCGGGATCGAATCTGGGCCCGTTGAACCCGGCGCTGGCGGAGGCGATCAAGGGGCGGATCGAGGCCTTGCACGCGGCCGATCCGGGCAACACGGCCACGGTGCCCGCTGACCTGGTCTACAGTTCCGCCAGTGGTCTTGATCCGCATATCAGCGTGGCGGCCGCGTTGTACCAGGCCGGTCGGGTGTCGCGGGTGCGTCACTTGCCTATCGAGCAGGTTCGCCAGCTGATCGACGCGCATGGCGAAGGCATGCTGCTCGGGTTCCTCGGCGAACCCCGGGTCAACGTACTGGCACTGAACCTGGCACTCGACGCCGCGCATTGAGTGCTAACTCACACACGGTGAGCCTGATGGCCGAACAACGTCCTGACCCGGACCAGCTACTGGCCCAGATTCGCGAAGAAGAAGCGCAAGCCAAACGCGGTCGGCTGAAGATTTTTTTCGGCGCCAGCGCCGGGGTCGGCAAGACCTACGCCATGCTCGCAGCCGCCCATACCGCGAAACTGCAGGACATCAACGTGCTGATCGGCGTGATCGAGACCCACGGCCGCGCCGAAACCCAGGCGCTGACCGAGGGTCTCGAACGGCTGCCGCTCAAGCAGGTCATCGACAAGCACCGCACAGTGACCGAGTTCGACCTGGACGCCGCACTCGCGCGCAATCCGGGCTTGATTCTGATTGACGAACTGGCGCACACCAACGCTGTCGGTTCACGGCATCCAAAGCGCTGGCAGGACGTGGAGGAACTGCTCAGCGCCGGGATCGATGTCTGGTCAACCATGAACGTCCAGCACCTGGAAAGCCTCAACGACATAGTCGGCGGTATCACCGGTATTCGCGTCTGGGAGACCGTGCCCGACCATGTTTTCGACACCGCCGATGAAGTGGTCATCGTCGACTTGCCGCCCGATGACCTGCTGCAGCGCTTGAAGGAAGGCAAGGTCTATCTGGCGCAACAGGCCGAGCGCGCTGTGCAGAATTTCTTTCGCAAAGGCAACCTGATTGCCCTGCGCGAACTGGCACTGCGCCGGACCGCCGACCGGGTCGACAGCGACATGTTGCAGTACCGCCAAAGCAGCGCGGTGAAACCGGTATGGGGGACTCGCGACTCCCTGCTCGCCTGCATCGGACCGCATGAGCAGGCGGAAAAAACCATCCGCTCAACGGCCCGTCTGGCCGCTCAACTCAATGTGCCCTGGCACGCGGTGTATGTCGAAACCCCGGCGTTGCAGCGCCTGCCCGAAGCCAAGCGCCGTCGTGTTCTGGTCACCCTGAAACTGGCCCAGGACATGGGCGCGCAGATTTCGACCCTGGCCGGTCAGGACATCGCCGAAGCACTGGTCAAATACGCGCGGCAGTACAACCTTTCAAAAGTCGTGCTGGGCCGTGACGAACAACCACGGCGGCGATTCTGGCGCCGGGAACTGGCCGAGCGAATTGGTGCGCTGGGCGCCGACCTTGACGTGATTCAAGTCTCGCTGCCGGCCAACCGACGCCCGCAAACCGAGACGGCGCCAGCAATGGGCGAGAACCCGGTGGAGTGGCGATCCTACATCTGGAGTGTGGCGCTCTGTGCAGTCACGACACTGGCGGTCATGCCGCTGGCGCACGTGCTCGAACAGGCCAACATCGTCATGATGTTCCTGCTGGTCGTCGTCGCCGTGGCGGTGCGCTTTGGTCGCGGCCCGGCGGTCCTGGCGGCGTTTGTGTCAGTGGCGGCCTTCGACTTCTTCTTCGTATCGCCGCGTTTTTCGTTCGCCTTCGCCGATGTGCAATACCTGGTGACCTTCAGCGTGATGCTCGTGGTTGCTCTGGTCATCGGCCAGATGACGGCCGGCCTGACTTACCAGGCGCGGGTGGCGCAGCGGCGTGAAGATCGCATGCGCGCGCTGTACGACATGTCGCGCCTGCTGTCTGCCGCGCTGCTGACCGAACAGGTCGCCGATATCAGCGCACGCTTTCTGTCCGCCGAGTTTGGTGCACGCTCTGCCTTGCTGGTGGCCGATGACAACAACAAACTGCTGAGTCCCATGGTCACCGGGGATGAGCCGCAAGTGGACCTTGCCATCGCCCAGTGGTCGTTCGACAAACCCGAACCGGCCGGCTACGGCACCGACACCCTGCCCTCCAGTTCAACGCTGTACCTGCCCTTGTCGGCGCCCATGCGCGTGCGCGGGGTTTTGGCCGTGCAGCCGCGAGACACCACCCGGTTGGTGGTCCCGGAACAGCGACGCCTGCTCGACACCTGCGCGTCATTGCTGGCCATCTCGCTGGAGCGGATTCACTACATCAACGTGGCCCAAGACACCACGCTGCAGATGGAGTCCGAGCGCTTGCGTAACTCGTTGCTGTCGGCCATCTCCCATGACCTGCGCACCCCGCTGTCGGTGATGGTCGGGCTCGCCGAAGCGCTGAAACTGACCCGGCCAGCGCTGACCGGCGAAGCGGCCGAGATCGCCACGGCGGTGGGTGAATCCGCCCTGCGCATGAACACGCTGGTCAACAACCTGCTGGACATGGCGCGCCTCGAATCCGGCAAAGTGGTGTTGAACCGGCAGTGGCAGCCGATCGAAGACGTGGTGGGCAGCGCCCTGCGCGCCATCCAGCCGATTCTCGGCGCGCGCTCGGTACAGGTCGCTCTGGACGATGATTTGCCCCCCGTACACATCGACGCGGTGCTGATCGAACGGGTCCTCATCAACCTGATCGAGAATGCCGTCAAGTACACGCCGCCAGGCACCACCATCGGCCTGGGTGCCCGTGCCACAACCGAGGCTATCGAATTGTGGGTCAGCGACGAAGGACCGGGGTTGCCGCAGGGTCACGAAGAGGCAATCTTCAGTAAATTCATGCGCGGCAAGAAGGAAAGCTCGATTCCCGGCGTCGGGCTGGGCCTGGCCATCTGCCGGGCCATTGCCCAGGCGCATGGCGGGACGGTTCAAGGGGTCACACGACCCGAGGGCGGCGCATGCTTCACGTTACGCCTGCCCCGTGAAGTCCCGCCGATCATCCACCCCTTTGTGCAACAGACTGACGAGGAGCAGCCATGACCGAATCAGTGCCGCATGTTCTGATCATTGAAGACGAGAAGGAAATACGCCGCTTCGTGCGCATGGCCCTGCAAGCGGAAGGCCTGGAAGTGCACGAAGCCGAGACCTTTCACCGGGGCCTCATCGACGCAGGCACGCGCCGGCCCGACCTGATCGTGCTTGATCTGGGACTGCCCGACGGCGACGGCATCGACCTGATCCGCGACGTACGGAGTTGGTCACCGGTGCCGATTATTGTGTTGTCTGCCCGAGGTGCCGAGTCCGACAAAATCCTCGCACTGGACACCGGCGCAGACGACTATCTGGTGAAACCCTTCGGCACCGGGGAACTGCTCGCCCGAGTGCGCGCGCTGCTACGCCGGCAGGCCAAAGACGCCGAGAACACTGCCGTGCTGAGCTTTGGCGACGTTCGAATCGATATAGAACGCCGTGTTGTGGAACGCTCCGGCCTGCCCTTGCATCTGACGCCACTGGAATACCGCTTGCTGGTTCATCTGTGCTCGCACCCCAACCGGGTCCTGACGCACTTGCAACTGCTCAAGGCGGTGTGGGGTCCTTCGCACACCACCGATACCCCGTACCTGCGTGTCTTCATGGGCGGCTTGCGCAAAAAAGTCGAAGTCGACCCTTCCCAGCCACGGCATCTGGTGACCGAAACGGGGGTGGGTTACCGCTTTATTCCTTGAGCGCTAAGCCATAACGCAATCCAATGTAGCAGCTGGCGAAGCCTGCGTTCGGCTCGGGCCGCGATCGGACGCAGCAGTCGTAAACCCTGCGCACGCGGTGTGCCTGAAAAACCGCACAGCCTGATTTCACGACTGCTACGCAGCCGAACGCAGGCTTCGCCAGCTGCTACAAAGTGGGTGTTGCGGCGGATTAACTGACTGGCATTAAGGCCATCGCCTCTGTTTTCTTGCCCAAGACGTGATGTGCGCGCAGCAGGATGACCATGTCCGCGTTGGTTACCGCTTCATTCCTTGAGCGCTAAGCCATAACGCAATCCCTGTAGCAGCTGGCGAAGCCTGCGTTCGGCTGCGCAGCAGTCGTAAACCCTGTGCACGCGGTGTGCCTGACAAACCGCACAACCTGATTTCACGACTGCTGCGCAGCCGAACGCAGGCTTCGCCAGCTGCTACGGGGTAGGCGTTGAACCGGCAAGCTATGCCATAACGCAGATCCGTGTAGCAGCTGGCGCGGCCTGCGTTCGGCTCGGGCCGCGATCGGACGCAGCAGTCGTGAGTTCAGACGATGCGGTTTGTCGGAGAAACCGCGTAAGTGTTACGGCGGCTTAACTGCCAGGCATCAAGGTCATCGCCGCTTTTTTCTTGCCCACGACGTGATGGGTGCGCAGCAGGAAATGCGACAACGCCGGGATCAGGATCAGCGCCCCGAGCATGTTCCACAGGAACATGAAGGTCAGCAGGATGCCCATGTCCGCCTGGAACTTGATCGGCGACCAGACCCAGCACACCACACCCGCCGCCAGCGTAATCCCCACCAGGCCCACCACCCGACCGGTGAACGACACGGCGTTGCGGTACGCCTGCGTCAACGACAAACCCTGACGCTGGTATTGAAGCTGCACGCTGAGCAAGTACAGCGCGTAATCCACGCCAATCCCCACCCCCAAGGCGATCACCGGCAGGGTCGCGACTTTCACCCCAATCCCCATGGCCACCATCAACGCTTCACAGAGGATCGAGGTCAGCACCAGAGGCAGCAAGGCCACCAACGCCGCACGCCAGCTGCGGAAGGTGATCAGGCAAAACAGCGTGACCGCCGCGTAGACGTACAGCAGCATGGTCCGATTGGCCTCGCGCACTACGATGTTGGTCGCCGCCTCGATCCCGGCGGAACCGGCGGCCAGCAGAAACCGGCGATCATCGGTGCTGTTTTCCTGGGCGAACTTGTCGGCGATGGCCACCACCGCATCCAGGGTTTCGGCCTTGTGGTCCTTGAGGAAAGCGATCACCGGCATCACCGAACAATCGGTATTGAACAGCTCCGGGGAGTTGACCGAGGCTTGCTGCGCGGCATAGTTCAGCACGTTCTGGTTGCGCTGGATGCTGTTGAGCTTGGGATTACCTTCGTAGGTTCCAGCAGTAATCTGCCGCACCGCATTGACCAGCGACGCGGTGGCCTGCACCCCGGGATATTGTTGCAGCTCCCAGGCCAGGCGATCGGCGAGGATCAACGTCTGGTAATTCAGACAGCCCTCCGCCGGGGTCTTGATCATCACCGCGAACAGGTCGCTGGACAGCGCGTAATGCTGGGTGATGAAGGCGTTGTCACGGTTGTAGCGCGAGTCCGCACGCAACTCCGGGGCACCGCTGTCGAGGTCGCCGATTTTCAGGTGCAGGCTGACCATAAAGCCGCCGACGCCGAGCAAGGCTGCGACCAGGACGGCGGCGGTGGCCCACTTCGCTGTAGTGAAGCGATCGAGCCAGTCCCACAGTTTGCCGAAGCCTTTATACGCAGCCGTCCGCGTATCGATTTTCAGTGCGCGCTCGGCGGCTTTGGCGCCGACACCGACAAAGGACAGCGCCACCGGCATCAGCAACAACGAGGTGAAAATCAGCACCGCGACGCCGATGCTGGCGGTGATCGCCAGGTCCTGAATCACCGGGATGTCGATCAGCATCAGCACGGCGAAACCCACCGCATCGGCCAGCAGCGCGGTGACGCCAGCGATAAACAAACGGCGAAAGGTGTAGCGCGCCGCCACCTGTTTGTGGGTGCCACGGGCAATGTCCTGCATGATCCCGTTCATCTTCTGCGCCGCATGGGACACGCCGATGGCGAAGATCAGGAACGGCACCAATACCGAGTACGGATCGATGGCATAGCCCAGCCACGCAACGATCCCCAGTTGCCAGACCACCGCGATCAGCGAACAGCCGACCACCAACAGGGTGCTGCGCACACAACGGGTGTAGAGGTAGATGATGACCAGCGAAGTGACCACGGCCAGGCCGAAGAACATCATCACCTGAATCAAGCCGTCGATCAGGTCGCCGATCAGCTTGGCAAAACCGATCACCCGCACCTTGTAGTGGCCCTTGCCCTCTTCACCGGCCTTGCGCGCTGCGCTGCTACCTGCGTATTCGATCTTGTTGCGCAACTGCTCTTCGAGCATCCGCGAAAACTGATGGTAATTGATGCTCTGGCCCGTGGCCGAGGCTTTGTCCAGCAGCGGCACGATCAGCATGCTCGACTTGAAATCACTGGCGACCAGGCTGCCAACGATACCGGCACGGGTGATGTTCTGCCGCAGTTGTTCGATGTCCGATGGCGAACCCTGATAACTGTCGGGCATCACCGGGCCACCCTGAAAGCCTTCTTCGGTGACTTCGGTCCAGCGTACGGCGGGCGTCCACAGCGACTTCATCCAGGCGCGATCAACGCCTTCAGTGAGGAACAGTTCGTCGTTGACCTGCTTGAGTACGTTCAGGTACTCGGGGTCGAAGATGTCGCCCTGAGTGTTTTCCACCACCACCCGCACCGAGTTGCCCAGGCCGCGCAGCGACGCGCGGTTCTCAAGAAAGTTCTGAATGTACGGCTGGCTCTGCGGGATCATTTTTTCGAAGCTGGGGCGCAACTCCAGACGGGTTGCCGCCATAAAGCCGAGCACCAGCGTGGCCAGTGTCATGAGCACGATGAACAGCGGACGGTAGTTGAACACCAGCCGCTCCAGCCGGTTGCCGGAGCGCCGATCAAAGTCGCGCAGATCGCGGATCACCGGCATGTTGTCTTGCTTGGTATTGGCCATGTCTGATTACTCGCTCTTATTGTTCTGGCGCTTATTCTTTGCGAAGCGCACGTGCACCGCGACTACCCACCAGGATCAGCGAACCCTCGCTGGCCAGGGCGGCACCGGCTACCGGTGACGGGTTTTGTTGCGGCATCAGTTGCAATCGAGCGTTGTTGCTCTGATCGACCAGCATGTGCCCCGCCTGGGTGAACAACCGATAGTGACCTTGGGCATCAATCGCGGCGGCGGTGACACTGACTTGCAGGCCGCTATCGAACGGCTGCCAGCTCGATCCGCCATCGGTGCTGCGCAGCACGTTGCCACGCAGGCCGTAAACGACGACTTCGCCCGGCTTGCCAACGACACCGAAAAAACTGCCCTGATACGGCGTAGTCAGCGCGGCGAATCGCTGATGCGCGTCGTCCCATTTCAGCACCAGGCCTTGTTCGCCGACGATGTACAGCGCATCGCCGATCGAGGCGATGGCGTTCAAGTGAAAGTTCTGCGGGTTGTCGGTACGGTCCTGGAACGGCGTCCAGCTCTGGCCACCGTCCTCGGTGCGCAGGATCAGGTTGAACACGCCGACCACGTAACCGAGTTTGTCGTCGGCGAACCAGACGTCGAGCAAGGGTTTGTCGGCGCCCTCCTCGACCAGCCGCTGACCTTCGGCGACCCGCAACGGCCAATGTTCGTTGCCCGGTTCGGCAGTGGCCAGCGCCGAGTAATGCTTGACCAGCAAGTCGCCGATCTCGCGTCCGTCCAGTTGCTTTTTCCAGCTCACGCCGGCGTCGCTGCTGTGCAGCACCACACCGTCGTTGCCGACTGCCCAGCCTTGCTCGCGAGAAGAAAAGTACACCGCACTCAGGTCGCTGCTGACCGGAACGCTCGCCTGTTGCCATTGCTGGCCGGCATCATCGGAATAAAGAATGTGGCCGCGCTGCCCGACGGCAACCAGGCGCTGCCCGGCATTCGCGACGTCGAGCAAAGGACTGCGTACGGCCAAGGCACTGGGCTTGGCGGGCAGGTCCAGCACATCGACGTAATCGGACGCCTGGGTGATGCCCTGCGACAGGCCGAGCACAACGCCAAACGCCAGCTGCAGAATATTATTTTTATACGAACACATACTGCGTCCTCTTCGGAAAGCCGCGTCGAGGCACACTTGCGTGTGCCTGACGTGCAGGTCATGCCGCTGTAGGAGCGAGCTTGCTCGCGATGGTCGTGAATGATTACGCGTGCTGTCTGGATGCCCGCGTCGCCCTCTGGTCCATCGCGAGCAAGCTCGCTCCTACAGTGGATCGTGCGAGCGTTTGCTTGCGGTTGGCTTAGCGAACGCCGTTACCGGCCAGCGCGTCCGGCGACCACTGCGCCTTGGAAAGCGGCGCGATGTATTTGATGCCGCCGTAAGCGCCGGACAAACCGTTGATGTTGTACGTCCCGCCCACCAGGTCATAGATCACGTGCGGCGTGGTGTTGGGGGTCGTCACGTCGTAGCTTTGCGAGAGGAAGCTGAACGAACCGCGATACAGCTGGCCGCGTGCATCGTACTGGTCGGATGCCAGAGCGACCCAGCTGTCCTCATCCAGATAGAAGCGGCGCTTGGCGTAGACGTGACGGGCGCCAGCCTTGAGCGTGCCTTCCACCACCCACACCCGATGTTTTTCCCAGCGCACGAATTGCGGCGCAAGGTGGTTCGGTGTGGTCAAGGCTTTCGGGTCCTTGATGTAACTCAGCGCGTAGGTATTGTACGGCACGATCATTTCCTGCTTGCCGACCAGTTTCCAGTCGTAGCGATCCAGCGCACCGTTGAACACATAGACGTCGTCATAGGTGCCGGAACCGGCGGTGCCCGGGTTTGGCGTGTCGTAGGCCAGGGTCGGTGCCAGTTTCACCCGGCGCTGCCCCGGCAAGTACTGCCAGGCACGGCGCGCTTGCACCAGCGGGTTGGCCGCATCCTTGAGCATGATCGCCTCGCCCGCACGGCGCGCGGGTCCGGTGTAGAACAAGCGAGTCTGGAAGTAGGTGTCCTTGCCATCGATGACCTTGGTCGGGTCTTCGAAGATCGGAAACGAGTTGACGATCTCGCCACTGGTGGCCAGGTTTTGCGCGCCCGAGGCGTCGACGTTCCACGAGTCATACTTGGTCGAGTAAGCGACGCCCTGATAGCGCAGCAGGTGGTTCCACATGGCTTCGGCACCCGATTGCGGGATCGGGAACGGCACACCCGGCAGAACGTTGTCGATGGCGTTGCCACCTTCCAGCGACTTGGCGCCGGTGGCGTTTTTCAAGGTGTTATCCAGCACGCTTTGCGGCAGTGCCACACTGCGGTGCGTCGGGTAGACCTCAACGCGAAAAGTCGGAAAACGCTTGGCCAGTTCGACGGTGACGGCGGTCAGTTGGTCCTTGTACTGGGCAACGTTCTTGGCATCGATCACCAGCAGCGGTTTCTCGCTGGCGTAAGGGTCCGGGCGAAAGGTGTCACCGGCCTTGAAGCCCGCCGGCAGGCTGGTCAGCCCACCGGTGTAGGCCGGAATCGAGCCATCGGCATTGCCGGCTTTTTCGGCGCCGACGGCGGTGAGGTTACTGCCCAGTTTAGTGGCGTCTGCGGCTGGTACAGCAGCCTGGACCAGGCCGGCGAAGGCCAGCGCAACGGACGCAGTCAACAAATTGTGCATGCATTTCATTTTGTCGTTCTCCTGATTGTTTTTAAGCAATCGCGAATCAGAAAGTTGTCTTGAAAGTGGCCGTCACCATGCCGCGATCCTTGAGCTGGGCCGGAGTACCGCCGAAAGCGGTGGTTTGTCCTGGGGTGCAGTTGTATTGCCCGTTGGCGCCCGGTGCGGTGCCATCTCCGGGATTGCCAGCACTGCCTGGCGAATTGCAGGTATCGAATGGACCGAAGTTGTCCACGTACTTGAGGTCGAAGCGGTATTGGTTGCGTATGTCGAAGCCGACGCCGACCGAGTAGCTGCCGGAGTCTTCGTTACCGCCCAACTGCACGGCGGAGTTGCCATTGAGGCCGACGTTGTAGGTCATCGGCAGGTACATATCGACGCCGGGGAACACCTGATACCAGGTCGGGTTGAAGTTGACGCCGATGATGTAGTTGTCCTTGGTGACCTTGTCGGTCCCGTGATACCAGTCCTCGCCCTTGAACAGCTGCTTGTTGTCGGTCACCTTGAGCCAGCGGCTGTAGCCGAGTTCGACCAGCAACGAGGAACTGTCCCAGAACGGCGTGTCGCCAAAGGTGGTCAGGCCGTTGAGCACCGCATGCACGGTGTTGCCGCGGGCCACGCCGTCTTCGCCATTGAAGCTGCCGATGAAACCTGGCACGCCAGCGGCTGCAGCAGCCGGGCTGATGGTGCCTGCAACACTGGCCAGCGGCATGTTTTCGCGGTAGTTGAGGTCGAACCCGACGCTGACATCGCCGACGCTTTTCGACAGGCTGATGCCGTAGATATCGATGTCATCGACGTAGAACTGGTTGTAGCTGCCGATGTTGCCGGAGACCAGCTGCGCCGGGCCAACGGCGGTCGGCTGCAGTACCAGGTTGGGCAGGATGTCGGAGGTCTTGCGGTAGTAGACGCCGAGGGTGCCGTCCAGCCATTCCGGGCTCCACTTGGCCATCAAACCGAAGTCACCGTGCTTGTCCGGGGTGAAGGTGTGGCCATTGCTCAAGCGCAAAAACTGATTGGCACCGATTGCGCCAGGCGCACCGAAGAACGGATTGACGCCGCCAATCAGCGACAAGTTATGCCCGCCATTCTGGATGCCGTCGTTGAAGCCCAGATAGGTGCCGGATTCCGGCAGGCGCGAGGCGTCCCAATCGAGGAAGTATTGCGCGCCGAGGGTCAGTTCCGGGTTGACCGTGAAGCTCACCGACAGTTGGTTGCGCGGGATGAACAATTCCTTGGCTTCGGTGCCCGGCACCGCCAGCGCCTTGGAAATGTCCAGGCCGGACTGGCCGTAGCTGTTGCCGTGGGCAAAGGCCAGGACACTCTCGCCCCAATACTGGGTGTGCTTGCCGAGCTTGGCGCTGAGGATCGACTCTTCGCCGACTTCGGTGCTGCCGAAGACAAAGGCGTCGAGGATTTCCGCCGACGGGCCGTTGTAGTAGCGATCGGCATAACCGCTGATATGGCGTGAGTCGGGCACCCCGTGATTGAGCTGGTTGGTCGCCGAATTATCGCTGCCGACATTGTCATAGGCATGGTCGTACCAGCTGTTGGCGCTGACACGAAAACCGGCCTTCTTCTGGTAGTTCACATCCAGCTCGGACAGCACATCCAGACGCTGGGACACCGCACTGCCCGAAGAGAAGTTGCGGTTACCGTCGTTGTTGTTCCAGGCATTGGCCAACTTGCTGTTAGGGCTTTCAACCCGCTGGGCATAGTTGAACTTGAAGGTGTTGTCGAAACGCACCGCCCAGTCTTCATTTCCGGTGTTGATTTCAAAGGCATGCGCCGCTGGCAGCGCAGCGACGAACAGTGCCGAGGCCAACAGCGCCGGCTCCCATACACTCACACCCGATTGTTTGTTTAGTCGCATACATTGGCTCCGGTTTTTTTTGTTGTTGTTTTAGTGTTTATAAAAAAGACAGCTGGCCACCCGATCCGGGCGCGACAGTGCTCACCACTCTTATCCCCATCAGGGGAGCGTTCGATTCATTCAACGTGACCCGATCAATACCGCCGAAGTCGGTATTGAACGACCTGACTCAACTACCGAGTCGTATCAACAGCAACACCAGCCCCAGCAAGAACACGGTTTCACCGACCATCAACAGAATGGGTTTAAGCCCCACCGTCGCCAGTTCCTTCAACTGGATTTTCATTCCCAGCGCACTGATCGCGACGACCAGGCACCAGCTCGACAATTGGTTGCCGAGGCTTTGCACCGCCGAAGGCACCCAGCCAAAACTGCTGACCGTGGCGAGCGCAATGAACGCCACCGCAAACCACGGCAACAACGGTGGTCGCTCACCGGTGCCCTGCCCGCCCTGGGAGCGGGTGATCAACACCGCACTGACGATCACCGGCAGCAGCATGGCAATCCGCATCAGTTTCACCACCGTGGCGGTGTCGCCAATGTCATGCGACATGCTGTAACCGGCACCGACCACCTGAGCGACGTCATGGATGGTGGCGCCGAGAAACACCCCGGCTTGCAACGGATCCAGACCGAGGGCCCGGGCAATCACCGGATAAACAATCATCGCCAGGGTCGACAAAGCGGACACGCCAATCACCGTGAACAGCGTCGCGCGCTCCTTGGCATGATGAGCCGGCAGCGCCGCCGCCAACGCCAGGGCCGCAGACGCGCCGCAAATCGCCGTGGCACCACCGGACAACAGACCGAACAGCGCATTGAAGCCCATGGCCCGCGCCGCCAACATCGACACCACGATGGTGACCACCACCGACACCACAACAATCAACACCGGGTGCCAGCCGAGCGCCGCGATCTGCTCCAGGGAAATGCGCAAACCCAGCAATGCAACGCCGACACGCAACACTTCGCGAGCGCTGAAATCGATGCCCGACTTGCTCGGTCCCGCCGCCAGAAAATTCATGGCCATGCCGAGCAAGAGTGCCAACAGCATCACCGGCGCCTGGTACTGATCGGCCAGGAACCGCGCCGCAATGGCGACGACGATGCTAGCGAGGACGCCCGGCAGGTGCTGGCTGACAACCGACTGAAACTGAATGACGGCGGACCTGGACATACGCTAAACCTTGATTCCCATGGCCGGCATCGCACGCGTGCTTTCACGCTTGAGACGCGCCGCTACATAAAAGAAAAATCCACCGAGCACCAGCGCAAGGATGTCGCTGACCAGCAACACATGGGTCAGCGGCGAGGCCACACCGGTAGCCGTCAACGCATCACTGATCGATCCCACGACAAACGTACCGAGCGCCACCGAAAACAGGTTCAGCAGGAGCATCGAGCAGCCCATCACCGTCGAACGCATGCGCACCGGGACGGCACCCTGAATCGCGGTGGTCGCAGAACCGTAAAGCGACATCAACATGAAAATGCCGACCGCCATGCCGACGTAGAACAGCGGCGAGTCCGTCGGCACCAGGCGATAAGCAACCATGAACGGCGCGCACACCAGCATCAGCAACACCAGCACGCTGGCATGGCCGCCCTTGAAACGCGGGGCCAGGCGATCGCTCAAAACACCGCCGGCCAGTGCACCCAACGAGCCGAAAACAATCTGCATGACGCCCATGGTCGTGGCGATCGTCGCCGGGTCCATGCCCCGCTCGCGGGCAATCCACAGTTGCGCGAACGAAATGCCCGGATAGACCAGATGCGCCAGCACAAAACCGGCGACGGTGTAGCGCACGACACGGTTGCTGCGCAGTTCAGCGAACACTGCCGCCATCTGCTGCTTGAGCGGGGTTGCGCGCTCCTGCGCCGCGTGGTTGCTGCGTTTGTCGCTCATAAACAGCAACGGCAGGCCGATGACAATCCCGGCAATCCCCAGCACATGGAACGTGGTGCGCCAGCCGTGGGCAGCCCCAAGCGTGCCGGCCAACAAAAAGCTGCAACCAATGCCCAACGGAATGCTCAGGTAGAACAGCCCCATTGCCGTGCCCCGGCGTTTTTCCGAGAACAGTTCCATCAACAATGCCGTCGCGGCAGGCACCAACGCCGCTTCACCGGTGGCCACCAGAAAACGCGCCGCGACCATTTGTTCGAAGCTCTGCACATAGCCGGAGGCAATCGTGCAAACGCCCCAGATCAGCATGCCGGCGCCGATCACCCGTGGCCGGCTGTGACGATCGGCCAGCGCGCCAAGAAACACCGCCATCACGCCGTAGCTCAGCACCCAGACCGCGCCGACCAAAAAGCCGTACTGCGCGTTATTGATCGCCAGTCCGCCGGTGATTTGCGGCGCGAAACCCAGCAGAATATTGCGGTCCACCTGGGCCAACAGGCGAATCACCATCAACGTTGCCAACACGGCGCAAGGACTCTTTTTCCAGAACATCGTCTGTACCTTTGAGTTGTTGTTATGAAGGTAAGGCCGGATGCCGCTCGTCCTGCCAGGACTAGCGCATGGTCCGCCGCTTCGGCCCAAGGGAAAGTGCGGTGAGGCGATACGCGTCACCCACCCAGTTGCACAGCAGCGGACGGGTACTGTCCGGCTCGATCACGTCGATCACGCCAAAGCGCTCGGCCGTCCGCAGCGGTGAAGCCAGGGCCTGGTAATGCGCCTCGATCTCCTTGCGTCGCGCCAGCGGATCGTCCGCTGCGGCGATTTCCTGCTTGTAGGCGGCCGCGACACCGCCCTCGATCGGGATCGAGCCCCATTGCGCCGAAGGCCAGGCAAACCGGTGCGGCAAAGCGGTGCCCGTCGGGCCATGCCAAGGGCTGACCATCGCACCGGCGAGACCAACACAGCGGCGCAGCACGATGGTGATCACCGGCACGCTCGCTTGCTCGATGGCGTGCACCGCCTGCATGGCCGCGACCAGCGTGCCTTGCATCTCGGCTTCCTGGCCGGTCATCACGCCGGGCTGATCGACGAGGTAGATAATCGGCAAGTGAAAGGTGTCGCACAGGTCGATGAAGCGGGTTTGCTTGAGCGCCGCCGCGCGGGTCAGCGCGCCGCCGCCGACGCGGGGGTTGTTGCAAATAATGCCCACCGAGTAGCCATTGAGACGTGCAAACGCGGTGATGGTCGACGCACCAAAATCCGGGGACATCTCGAACAGACTGTCGTTGTCGACCAGCGACTTGATGATCTTGTGCGGGTTGAAAATCTTCCGTCGGTCATGCGGAATCGCATCGTTGAGCCAGGCGTCGCGGCGACCGGGCGTGTCGGTCGGCGTCACACGCGGTGGCTGCTCCCAGACATTGCCCGGCAGATACGACAAGAAGCGCTTGGCCAGCTCCAGCGCCTCGGCGTCGCTGTTGGCGGCAAGGTTGATCATGCCGCTGTGACGATGAACCTGGTCGTAACCGCCCAGATCGTTCTTGTCGATATCGATGCCGAACGCCTGCTTGACCACCGGAGGGCCGGCGGCAAATACCTGGCTTTGGCCACGCACCATGATCGACAGATGCGAGGCGGCGACGCGCAACGCACCCAGCCCCGCACAGGCACCGTGTGCGATGCCGACAACCGGCACGGCACCCAACAGGTTGGTAATCGGCAGCAGCGCATAACCCGGAATCTTGGTGTGACCGAGCTTGTCGAGCAGCTTCACACTGCCGCCCGCGCTGTCGATCATGCGGATGATCGGCAGCTTGTATTCCCAGGCATAGCGATCGGCGTAGATCCACTTTTCCGCGACCGCCGCCTCCGACGAACCACCGCGAATGGTGAAATCATCCGCCGCGACCACGGTGCGTCGCTGCTCGATCTGGCCCACGCCAACCACCGCCGTACTTGGCGTGGCTGAAGCGATCTTGCCCTCGACCGTGTATTTCACGGCACCGGCCAGCACGCCGAACTCCTCGAAGCTTTCGCCATCGAGCAGGTGACCGATGCGTTCACGCGCCGTGAGCTTGCCCTGGGCATGATGCTTTTCCACCGCTTCCGGGCCACCCAATGCATAGGCAACTTCGCGGCGAGCGCGGATATCGGCGAGTTCCAGCGACCATTCAGGGGCGACAGGCGTGCTCATGATGATGTCCTCTCCAGGCGCGCGAGATAGTCATCGCGCAGAATGTTTTTCACCACCTTGCCGGCGTTGTTGCGCGGCAGGGCGTCGACGAACTCAATCAGGCGCGGCTTCTTGTAGCCGGCGATCAATGCCGCGCAATGCGTACCGAGTGCTTCGGTGTCGAGCGTGGCGCCTTCACGCCGGACTACAAACGCGGCGATCCGCTCACCCCACTCCGCATCGGGCAAACCCAGCACCGCGACTTCGAGCACGTGCGGATGGCTTTCCAGTGCATCCTCGACTTCCCGTGCGTAGACGTTGAAGCCGCCGGAAATGATCATGTCCTTGTTGCGCCCGACGATATAAAGGAAGCCCTGCTCGTCGATGTAGCCAAGATCCCCGGAGTAGTACCAGCCTTCACGAATCACCTCGGCTTCGAGATCGGGACGGCGCCAGAAAGACACTTCGCCGATCCCGACACTCTCGATGGCGATTTCGCCGATTTCCCCGGCGGGCAGCGCCTCGCCATCGATATTGCGCACGCTGATCACCACGTTGGCGGTCGGCTTGCCGCAGGAACGCAGCACGCCGTCCTCTGCGTGTTCGTGCGGATAGAGCACCGCCAGCGGCTGCACGGCCTCGGTCATTCCGTACTGCTGGCGCAGCACCGGACCGAAGCGCGCGATGGCTCGGCGGATCAGGTCAACCGAGGTCGGCGCGGTCCCGTAATGGATGCACTTGAGCGACGACAGATCGGCTTTGACGCCGCTGTCGAGGGTGTCGAGCAAACGCGTGAGCATGGTCGGCACGCACATCATTTGCGTGATGCGCTGGCGCTCGATGTGCTGCAGCGTCTCGACAGGCTCGAACTTCTCCAGGATCACGTTGCGCGCACCGCGCAGGTAGCACGGCAACAGGTGCACGCCGGCGGCATGGGTCAAGGGGCCGACGTGCAGCATCGCGTCCGTCACGCCAAGGCTGTATTCCATGGCGTAGAAATGGTTGGTCAGGCGTTCGTACCAGCGCTTGACGGTATAGGTGACACCCTTGGGTTTGCCGGTCGTGCCCGAGGTATAGGCGATACGCAACAACGCCTCCGGCGACACCTGGACATTGGGCGCAGTGGCCGGCATCGAGCCGAGCAGTTGACGGTAATCCAGCACCTGCGGGGCCTGCCAATCCAGCGCCAGGACATAGCGCAGACTCGGGACTCGATCAAGCACACCCAAGCCGATTTCACGGAATTCCGGCCCCACCACCAGCAGGCTCGCACCCGAGTCGTCGAGGATCGCTATCTGCTCGGCCAAGGTGTGCCGGGCGTTCAGGGCGACGTACACCAGACCGGCCTTTTCGGCAGCGAAAACGCTCTCGATTGCTTCCGGTGAATTGTTGAGCAGCACGGCGATGCGCTCCCCGACCTGCATCCCAAGGTAAATCAGAGCGTGGGCCAGGCGATTACTGCCGGCCTCAACCTCGTCATACGTCAGGCCGTTGTCGCCGAAGATCAGGGCGGTGCGGCCACGGTGTTGCCGGGCTGCCCAACTGAGCATGAGTCCTGCGGTGCGTTTTTTTGTCATGATATTTTGTCTTATTGTCGACAATTTGACACAGCACTCGGGAGTGTTGTGCCCCCGTGTGGATTATTCCAGGTGATTCAATGCGGCTTGATGGGAAGCGTTGATCAGCTCAACCATCAGGTTTCCGGCGACCGTGCTGCTGTTCTGCCGGAGTGCTTCGACCAGCTCGCGCCAATAGACGGCGGACGCCTGGCGGCGCTCTGGCGAACGCAAACCCAACCGGGTGTAGCGTGCGGTCTGGATACCCAGCGCGCCCATGAGTTCTGCCAGCTGCTTGTTACCGCAGGACTGGAACAACAACGTGCTCAAGCGATAACTGCCCTGGGCATATTCATCCAGTGCATCCGCTTGCGCTGCGATCAGCTCAAGCCGGGTAACGATGGCATCCATTTGATTGACGACAGACGCATCGAGATCAACCAGGTACTTGGCCAGCAAACCGGCCAGCACCGCGCGGATCTCGAACAGGTTGTCGATTTCCTGCTTGCTCAATGAAGTCACATGCGCGCCACGTTGCGGCACGATGGTCACGACGCCGACCTTCTCGAGAATGCGCAGGGCTTCACGGATCGGACCACGGCTGACCTGGAAGTGGTCGGCCAGTTCCTGCTCACGCACGGAATCACCCGGCCCGTATTCACCGCGCAGAATCGCCAGCGTAATGCTCTCGGCGATTTGCTCCGGCATCGTCAGCACGCGCTGGCGACCGGCCCGCATCACACCTATTGCACTACCGCCCTTGGCGGCCGACGCCGAACCTGCATTCATTGACATAGACTTCAATCGCACTCCATCAGCAAAACATCCTGGCCATCTTTGACCACGTCGCCCTCGGCAATGAGGACGCTCACTATTCGACCCGATTCCAGTGCCATCAACGGGATTTCCATTTTCATGGACTCCATGATGATCAACGTCTGATCTTCTTCAACGACATCGCCTTCACGCACATGGATCTGCCATACCGTGCCGGCGACATCCGATTTAACCGCGATTGTACTCATTCTCGCCCCCTCCAAAACACAACTGTTTTCTTAAATCGCCGGGCCTTTGGCCGCTGCGGACTACGCTTTTTCTATCAAGTACCGCGCAATCGCCCTGGGTGATGGTCAGCACATTACTCGATTGTACGATTGTTGACAATCCTACGTTTCGATGTTTTTATCCGTCCAGGCAATTCGAACAACAAGAGGCCGAGGCATGTCGCTCACACACAAAGAAGCACGAAGAATCCTGGAGATACTGGATCACACGACGCACCTGGACTTCCTTGAAGTACGCGTCGGTGACACTACGCTGACGGCCAGTAAGTCAGGCTCGATTCAACGGTCGGAGCCTGCTCAAGGGCGCGCCGCACCCGCAACAGCCGCGCCATCACAACCCGCAGTGACAGCGACCCGCGAACCTGAAATCGCCGAAGGTCAGGTCGCTGTGCGAGCGACCATGATGGGCACCTTCTATCGCAAACCCAGCCCGGACCAACCGTCCTTTGTCGAAGAAAACACCCTGGTGGAAGCCGGTGCACCGCTGTGCCTGGTCGAGGCCATGAAACTCTTCAACACCCTCGCCTCCCCGGTGAAAGGTCGTGTGGTACGGATCGTCGCCCAGGACCTGCAGATGGTGCAGCGCGACCAGATTTTGATGATTATTGAACCGGAGGCACGCTGATGAGCAGCATTCCCGTGGCAACCCGTGACATTCGCCGGGTGCTGATCGCCAACCGTGGCGAAATCGCCGTGCGCATCGTGCGCGCCTGCAAAACCCTGGGCATTGAATCGGTGGCTGCCGTCTCAGAAGCCGACATCGACAGCCTCGCCGCACGCCTCGCCGACCAGTACGTGATCATCGGCCCAGCGCCAGCGGCGCAAAGTTATCTGTGCGCCGATCTGCTCGTGAAAACAGCCCTGGAACACCGTTGCGACGCCATCCATCCGGGTTATGGCTTCCTTTCCGAGCGCTCGCATTTTGCTCAAGCCTGTGAAGACGCCGGCATCGTGTTCATCGGCCCCTCGGCTGACATCATTGATTCGATGGGCGATAAAATCACCGCCGTCGGTCTGGCCGAAAAAGCCGAAGTACCGCGTGTCCCAGGCTCGGATGCCGTGGCCGATGCCGACACCGCGCGCACCATCGCCAGCGAAATCGGCTACCCGGTGCTGTTCAAGGCGACGGCCGGTGGCGGCGGGCGCGGCATGCGCATCGTGCGCAGCGATGAAGAAGCCGAGGCGGCTTTCCGCTCCGCTTCGTCGGAAGCGCAAGCGGCCTTTGGTGATCCGACCTTGTACGTCGAGAAGTTCATCGAACTGGCACGCCACATCGAAATCCAGATCATGGGCGACCGTCACGGCAACGTGGTGCACCTGGGCGAGCGCGAGTGTTCGACGCAACGCCGTCACCAGAAGCTGATCGAAGAAGCGCCCTCTCCCAGCCTCGCAGCACAAACCCGTGAACAAATGGGCGAATGCGCCGTACGTCTGGCGAAAAATGTCGGCTACTTTGGCGCGGGTACGATCGAGTTCGTGGTCGATGATCGCGACGGCAAATTCTATTTTCTGGAAATGAACACGCGAATCCAGGTCGAGCACCCGGTGACGGAAATGATCACCGGTTTCGACCTGGTCGCCGAGCAGATTCGCATTGCTGCCGGCCTGCCACTGTCGTTCAGTCAGGCCGACGTCAAACTTCGCGGCCATGCCATCGAATGCCGGATCAACGCTGAAGACCCGGATCGCAACTTCCTGCCAAGTCCGGGATTGGTCAGCGAATGGCTGCCCCCCAAAGGCAAAGGCATCCGCGTCGATACCCACTGCTACAGCGGCGCCACCGTGCCGCCTTTTTATGATTCCCTGCTTGCCAAATTGATCGTGCACGCACCGACGCGCAGCGAGGCAATCGTACTGATGCGCAAGGCGCTGGAGGACATGAAAGTCGTGGGCCTGTCGACCACGGCCTGCTTCCACCATGCCGTGCTCGATCACCCGGATTTCGTCGCTGGCCTCGTCACCACACGCTGGGTTGAAGACGTCTTCGTACCGGCTCGCAAACAGGCTTTGAAACAAGCCAAGGAGCGCGCATGAGCATGACAACAGTGGTCGATGTCAGCCTGAGCGACGGTCAGACCGCCGTGTGGGGCGGTGCCGCCAGTACCGCGATGCTGCTGGGGACGATGAACGCGCTTGGGCACGCTCGGCTTGGGGCCATCGAAGTCTTGAGCCCCGCCGTGATCGCGCAATGCATCAGCCGGGACGAAAACCCGCTGCAACGGATCGCCGCGTTGCGCGAGCGCGCCAACGGCACGCCGCTGCGCGCCACCGTCAACCTGCTGCCCGCCCATGGCCATCTCGACGTGCTCGCCGGCGAAGCGCTGGACACCTGGTTGCGACTGCTGGCGAAGGCCGGCATCAGCGAGGTCGTTCTGATTGATCCGCTGCTGGATCTTTCGCGCCTGGGCAACGCCGTGCAGAAAGCGCAAGCCAACGGCTTGACGGTCATCGCCGCCCTGCCCTACGTGGACGATCCCGAGCATTGCGACGCGTATTATTCGGCGTGTGCCGCACGGCTGGTCCTGACCGGCGCACAGCGCATCATGCTGCGCGATGAAGCCGGCCTTCTGCATGTCGACCGCCTGCCCGGCTTGCTTTCGGCCCTGCGCAGTGGCGTGGATGGTAAACCGCTGGACCTGCACACACGCTGCCACACCGGACTCGGCCCGCAAGTGGCGCTGGAGGCGATTCGACTCGGCATCGACCGTCTCGATGCCGCGCTGCCCGGTGTGGCCAACGGCGCATCGACGCCTTCGCTGGCCCTGTTGATTCGCTCGGCGGCGTTGCTCGACCTGCCGCTGCAATCAGCGGATCAGGACCGTATCAAGGAAGCCCAGGCGCAGCTCGCTGCCATCGCGGATCAGGAAGGGTTTGCCGAGAGCCAGCCTTGGGCATTCGACCTGGCCCCGTACGAACATCAGTTGCCTGGGGAAATCGCCACTGAAGCCATGCACGCGTTGCGCGAACGCGGGCGCCTGGCCGACCTGTTCGAGTTTGCCCGCGAGTCCCCGCGCATCCGCCGGGACCGCGGCCGCCCGCCGATGCTGCCACCTTTCGCCCAGGCGATTGCGCGACAGGCACTTGAACATCTCGATGGCGGCGCACGTTTTGCGACGTTGCAGCCCGCACTGCGGCGCTGGTTGCAAGGCTGCTATGGCCCGATCGATACGTCGCTGACCAGCGTGCAATACCGCATCGGCGCTGTCGCGAACCCTGGTCGTCCGGCCAGCTTGCCCGCCGCCGAAAACGCGCTGGCGGCGTTGGTCTGCGGCTGCCCTGCGCTGCCGCCGTTGCAAAAACTTCATTATGAGGTTCGCACCCCCGAGCAGGCCCTGACCCACGGGCTGCTGCAACGCTGGCCCGACTACACCGTATTGAGTGTCACAGGCCCCGGCCTGTCCATCCATCTCGAACACTGCAAGGGGTGACATGTGCTGAATCAACTACGTGAAAAAGTGAACGCGGAGTTCGCCCGCACCGGCAAACGTCGCCGTATCCAGCTGGTCGATGCCACCCTGCGCGATGCGCACCAGTGCCTGTGGGCAACCCGCATGCGCACCGAGCACATGCTGCCGATGGCCGAACGCCTGGATGCCTTGGGATTTGATGCGATAGAAGCCATTGCGCTGGTGCAGTTCGACGCCAGTGTGCTGTTCCTCAATCAGAGCCCGCTGGAGCGGTTGCGCCTGCTGTCCGAGCGCATCCGTCGCACGCCGCTGCGTGGCATCGTGCGCAGTAACATGCTGCGCAGCTTCTACCCCGAGCCGGACGACCTCAGCGAGTTGTACGTCGAACGTCTGGTCGCCAATGGTGCGCGGGATATCGGCTTCCTCGACTCCCTGCATTGCTGGGATAACCTGGTGCCGGCAATCACTACGGCCAAGCGCCTCGGCGCCACCACCAACCTCGCGATGATTTACAACCTGGCCCCAGGCTACGACGCGCCGTTCTACGCCGCCAAGGCGCGCGAGGCCATCGAACGCTTCGACATTGACGCCTTTACCTTCGGCGACGCCGGCGGCAGCCTTACCGTGGAGCAGGTACGCAGCATTGTGCCGGCGATCAAGGCGGTGATCGGTGATCGACCGCTCGAAGTGCTCACTCACTGCCTGAACGCAACCGGTTCACTGGTGGCGCTGGAAGCAGCCGTGCACGGTGCCGACCGTTTGCTGTGTTCAATCGATCCGCTGGCCAACGGCAATGCCGGGCCGTCGGCACAGATGCTGGCGCGCAACCTGCGCGAGATCGGTTTCGAGGTCAGTTTCGATGACCGCGCGGCTGATGAGGTCGGCGATTACCTCGCCGGAATCGCCGAAGAGAACGGCTTCCCCGTGGGTGTCCCGGCGGAATACGACCCGGCTCACTTCGTCACCCAATACGCCGGCGGCGCCATGTCCAATCTGCAATCGCAGCTACAGCTGGCGGGCATCGCCGACAAGCTGCCGGTGGTGCTCGAGGAGATCGGCCGCATCCGCGTGGAACTGGGCTCGCCCGTGATGGCCACGCCGTTCCCCGCGATGATCGCTGCGCAAGCGGTGATGAACGTACTCAGCGGCGAGCGTTACAAGGTGGTGCCGGATGAGGTGAAAAAGTACGTGTGCGGCTATTTCGGCGCCCTGCCGCTGCCGGTCGATCCCGACGTCAAGGATCGCGTACTGGCCAACGGGTCGCGTGAGATCGCGATTGAACCACCGGTGCTGGCGCCAAGAGTGCCTGAGTTGCGTCGCCGCTATCCCGGCCTGTCGGATGATGAACTGCTGCTGCGCGCGATGTACGGCGATGAAAAAATCACCGGGCTGGTTCCGACGGTGGTCGACGATACGTTCAGTGTGCGTCGTCCGCTGAGTGAACTCATCGCCGGCCTGGCCAGGCTCCCGGAACAACGCCATGTGCATATCGCCACGGCCGGTTTTGAATTGCGTACTCGCTGAGGCTGCCATGTCGACTCCCCTCTTTGCACGGCCACTGCCGCAACCCACTGCTGAAACGGCCGCCTATTGGGCGGCCGCCCAGCAGCAACGACTGGTGATCCAGCGCTGCAGCAGCTGCGGTCACTGCCAGTTTTACCCACGGGCGTTTTGCATTGGCTGCCTGTCCGACAGCATTGAATGGGTCAATGCCAGCGGTCATGGGCGCATCTACACCTACACGGTCTGCCGGATCGCGCCCTCCCCGGCCTTCGAGTCGCGGCTGCCTTATGTCGTCGCGCTGATCGACCTCGATGAAGGTGTGCGTCTGGTAGCCAACATTCTGGATGTCGACCTTGAGAGCGTCGCCATCGGCGCCCGCGTCAGCGTCTGTTTCGAGTCCGTCAGCGAGTCTTGCACGCTGCCCCAGTTCACTCTTTTGGATTAGCCGCCACCATGGAAATGATTACCGACCACTTCGATGCCGGCGCGGATCGCCACCCGGATAACGCCTGCCTGCAAGGTGCAGGTTTCAGCCTCTCTTATGCCCAAGTGCAGGCCGATTCCCACGCTATCGGTCACGCCTTGACCTTGCTGCGCTTTCGATCGCCCCATGTGGGCGTGTTGGCGCCCAATCATCCGTTGAGCTTCGTCGCCATGCTGGGCGCCTTGCGCGCAGGGGCTACGTTCGTGCCCCTCAACGCCCGTGACTCGATCGACAGCCTGATCTGGTTCATGAAATTCACCCAACTGTCCGTGCTGGTCCTGCATTCCCAGTACGCCGAGCATGCCGAGCGCATCCGCGCGGGCGTGCCGACGCTGACAACCGTGATAGGCCTGGATGAGCCCATCGCCGGCCTGAGCATTGCCAATTGGTGCCGCGAACACGCCGGCCAGCGCTGCACCGTGCGCAACTCGCTCGACGACACCGCCCTGATCAAATCCTCAGGGGGCACCACTGGCCGGCCGAAAGCGATCATGCAAAGCCATCGTGCGCTGCTCGCCTGCTACCGCATCAGCAACCAGTTCATGCCACCGGCCAAAAGCCCGGCGCATCTGGTCGTCGCACCGTTGACCCACGCCGCAGGCGCAACCGCCATGGCGCTGTCGAGTTTCGGCACGCGTAACGTGATCGCGCCATCCGCCGATCCGGGCGTGGTGCTGGAAACCATCGAGCGGGAACGCATCACCCACCTGTTTCTGCCCCCGACCCTGATCTACCGACTGCTGTCGCACCCGGATGCCAGGACACGCGACTGCTCGTCGCTGGAATACGTGATCTATGGCGCCGCGCCGATGTCGGTGGACAAACTGCGCGAAGGCATCGCGTTGTGGGGACCGGTGTTCATGCAGGCCTACGGCCAATCCGAAGTGCCGGGGGTCATTACCGTGCTGACCCGCGAAGATCACATGCGTGACGGCAAGCACCTGGGTTCCGCCGGTCGCCCCACCGGGGCCTGCGAAGTGGCATTGATGGATGAAGAAGGTCGATTCGTCGAGTCCGGCGAACGCGGAGAAATCGTCGCCCGTGGCGAGCTGGTCGCGCCGGGTTACTACGACAATCCGCAAGCCAACGCCGAAGCACGCCGTTTCGGCTGGCACCACACCGGTGACATCGGTGTGTTCGACGAAGCGGGTTACCTGTACATCGTCGATCGCACCAAGGACATGATCATCTCCGGCGGTTTCAACATCTACCCGAGCGAAATCGAGCAGGTGATCTGGGCGCATCCAGCGGTAATGGATTGCGCGGTGGTCGGGTTGCCTGATGCCGACTGGGGCGAGAAAGTCATCGCCGTCATCGAGCTCAAGGCTGGCACCCGCGCGACTGCCGAGGAATTCATCGCCACCTGCCGCGACAAACTCGGCAGCCTGAAAACACCGAAACAGGTGCTGTTCTGGGAAAGCCTGCCGCGCAGCCCTGTGGGCAAGGTGTTGAAGAAAGACGTGCGTGCGCAGCTCATCGCGCAGGAGCCGCAAGCATGACCCACGATCCTTCGCGCCTGGCGGGCCGCTACGCCATTGTCGGCGTCGGCGAGGCCGGGCTTGGCAAGGCGCAGCCGGGTGACACTGCGCTGTCGCTGCAATGCCGATCCGCCCGTGACGCGCTGCTGGATGCCGGGCTGACGCTGGCCGATGTCGATGGGGTATTTGCCCACTGGGACGACCGCGCCAATGCGCTGCTGGTGAGCGAGTACCTGGGCATCACGCCACGTTACGTCGACAGCACGGTGGTGGGCGGTGGCTCGCCGCTCACTCACTTGATCCATGCCATGGCGGCGATCGATGCCGGCTTGTGCTCGGTGGCGCTGGTCACCTACGGCAGCACCCAGCGACTGGATCACAGCCGCCACCGTGGCGGGGGGATCAGCGACCCGCGTTCGCCATCCGGCCAGTTCGTCGCGCCTTACGGTGTACTCAGCCCGATCAGTTGGTACGCGATGCTCGCGCAGCAGTATGTGCATCGCTATCAGGCGAGCGCCGAGGACCTTGGCGAAGTGGCAATCAATGCGCGGCGCTGGGCGCAATTGAACCCGCAGGCGACGCTGCGCAAACCGCTGACGATGGAGGAGTACCTGGCTTCACCGCTGATCTCGGACCCCTTGCGCAAGGCCGATATCTGCCTGGTCAGTGACGGTGCCGGTGCATTGATCCTGACCACAGCCGAACCCGCCCGCACGCTGGCGAAGCCCCCCGTGTTCATTCGCGGCTTCGCTGATACTTATCTGCATCACGTGACGCCGCTGGGCCCGACCGACTGGCTCGACCACGGCGCAATCGCCGGTTGCGCCAAGCGTGCCCTGGGCATGTCGGGTATCGATCGCAGCGAATTGAGCATGCTGCAGATCTATGACGCCTTCACCATCAATGTGCTGGTCGCGCTCGAAGCCATGGGCTTCTGCGCGCCGGGCCAAGCCGGTTCGTTCCTGCGTAGCGGCATCGCAGCGCCCGGTGGCGCACTGCCGGTGAATACCTCCGGCGGTGGACTGGCCTTCAACCATTCCGGTCAGTTCGGCATGCAGTTGATGATCGAATCGGTGCGCCAGTTGCGTGGTGAATGTGGCGAGCGCCAGGTCGCCAACGCCAGCAGTTGCCTGGTCCAGGCCAGCGGGCTGCTGATGTCGGCCTTCATGACCATGGTGCTGGCGACAGGCGCGGGCGAGTGACGATGGATGAAGTCACGCACGTCCTGCGCACACTGTTTTCCAACGAGACTGACTGATGAACGATGAGCACACACCCGAACAGGAACTGCATTCACGCCGCCTGAGCGCCCTGCAAATGGGCGGCGAAGCCAAGCTGCAAAGACGTCGTGACGCCGGCATGCTCAACGCACGAGAACGCCTGGAGGGTTTGCTCGACCCGCATTCGTTCAGCGAAATCGGCATGCTCGCTCACTCCTCCCGCCCCGAGGATCGCGACAGCACACCCGCTGACGGCAAGATCACCGGGTTTGGCCGTATTGATTCGCGCCGGGTAGCCGTCGTGTCCAACGACATGACCGTGAAAGGCGCCTCGTCCTCATGGATCAATGCACGCAAGATTGCTTACATGAAGGAATGCGCCACGCGCAACGGCATGCCGCTGATCTTCCTCGGCGAATCGTCGGGCCAGCGCATGCAGGACGCCATGGGCGCGGCGAGCATGGCCAGTGGCGGACAGGATGCCCAGCAATATTGCCGGCGCCGCGAGACTCCGTGGGTCAGTGCGGTGCTCGGGCCATGCTTTGGCTCGGCGAGTTGGTACTCGTGCCTGGCGGACTTCACGGTGATGCGCAAGGGCGCACTGCTTGCCGTTTCCAGCCCCAAGGTCACTTCAGTGGCGATCGGCGAGTCGTCAGATACCGAAGAACTCGGTGGCTGGCGCATGCACTCTGAAATCACCGGGCTGGCCGACATGGTGGTCAACAATGACCAGGAAGCGCTGACCGCCATTCGGCGTTTTCTCAGCTACTTGCCCTCTCACTCGAACGAGACTCCGGCCGTTCTGCCCGTCGAGCCCGAGGACCGACCGGACGCGTCGGGACCGCAAACCGTCGTCCCGCTTGAGCGCACCAAAACCTACGACATGCGCAAGCTGCTGGCCACCCTGGTCGATCGCGACAGTCTGTTCCCCCTCAAGGATCGCTTCGGTCGCTCGGTGGTCACCGCCCTCGCCCGCCTTGAAGGCGCCAGCGTTGGCATCGTCGCCTCCAACCCGCAATTCAAAGGCGGGGCGCTGGACGCCGACGCCTGCCGCAAGGCCAGCGGCTTTATCGCACTGTGTGACTCGTTCAACATCCCGCTGGTCTTTCTGGTCGATACGCCCGGCTTCCTCGTGGGCATCGAAGGCGAGAAACGCGCCGCGCCGGCCCATATCATGAACATGATTCATGCGGTGCAACTGTGCTCGGTGCCGAAGATTTCAGTGATCGTGCGCAAGAGTTTCGGTCAGGCCTACTTGAATTTCGGTGGCGGCCGCAACAGCGACCAGTCGGCCGCCTGGTGTTCGGCTGATGTCAGTTTTGTCGACCCAGCTGTGGCGGTCAGCGTGGTGCATGACGTGCCACGTGAGTCCGACCCCGAGCGCTACGAGCAACTGCGCGCTGACTATTCAAAAGACCCCTCGGCCTTTGCCCTGGCCGGCGCGATGGGCACCCACGAGGTGATCGCACCGGGGGAAACCCGGCGCTTTCTGGCCGACGCCCTGGCGGCTCAATGGCGCGGCATCAATAACGGTGTCGGACGCCATGAAATGCGCACGTGGCCGACCTACTTTTAACCGGCCGCCAGCCAACCATTGATCAAGGAATCACCATGAACGTGTTAATCGTGCATGCCCACCCCGAACCAAAATCCTTCACCGCGGCGCTGCGCGATCAGGCAGTCGAGACCTTGCAATCCCAGGGGCATCAGGTCCGGGTCTCCGACTTATACGAGATGAACTGGAACCCGGTGGCCAGCGCCGAGGATTTCAGCGCCAGGGAAAACCCCGAGTACCTGGTCTATGCGCTTGAGCAACGCCGCAGCAGCAAAGAACAGACACTGGCCAGCGATATCCAGCAGGAGCTGGACAAGCTGTTGTGGGCGGACCTGCTGATCCTCAACTTCCCGATTTACTGGTTCTCGACCCCGGCCATTCTCAAGGGCTGGATTGATCGTGTACTGGTGTCCGGCATCTGCTATGGCGGCAAACGCTTCTACGATCAAGGCGGCCTCAGCGGCAAGAAAGCCCTGGTGACGGTGACGCTGGGCGGGCGTGAACACATGTTCGGCGAGGGCGCCATCCATGGTCCGTTGGAGGATATGCTGCGCCCGCTCCTGCGCGGGACTTTGGCCTATGTCGGGTTGGACGTCCTCCAGCCTTTTGTCGGTTGGCATGTTCCGTACATCAGTGCGCAAGCGCGTCAGGATTTCCTGACCCGCTATCGCCAGCGACTGGAGACTGTCGGCGAGGATCAACCGCTGTGCTTCCCGCGCTTGAGTCAGTTCGATGACCGGCTTTATCCGCTGGAACCCGCCCCGGCAGAGACCGCCCCGAGATAATAATTCTGAATATCCTCGCGCCCGGCCAACTCGGCCGCCGAACCCTCATCCACCACTCGACCGTTCTCCAGTACAAACGCGTACTGCGCATAATCGAGGGCGAGGTTGATGTTTTGCTCGGCCACCAGCAGGCTCAACCCTTCATCGCGATTGAGCCGGGCGAGGATCTCGAAAATTTCTTCGACCACTTGCGGCGCCAGGCCCATGGACGGTTCATCCAGCAGTAACAGACGCGGCTTGGACATCAGGGCGCGACCGATGGCGACCATTTGCTGCTCGCCGCCCGAGGTGTAGCCGGTCAGGCGTTTGCGTAGCAGGCGCAACCTGGGGAAGTAGCCGTAGATGCGTTCCAGTCGCTGATTCAGCACCTGGCGTGACGGCCGCCCGACAAACCCGCCGATCAGCAGGTTCTGTTCGACCGTCAGGTGGGTGAAGCAATGCCGGCCTTCAAGCACCTGGGCCAGCCCCGCCAGCACCAGGCTGGCGGGGTCGGCATCGGTGATCACCTGTCCTTGATAGAGGATTCGGCCCTTGGTCACTTCACCGCGCTCGGCCCGCACCAGGCTGGAAATCGCCTTCAGCGTGGTGCTTTTGCCAGCGCCGTTGGCCCCCAGCAACGCCACCATCTGCCCCTTGCCGACCTGCAGCGTGACGCCGCGCAAGGCGAGAATCGACTGCTCGTAGAAAACTTCGACCTGCTCCATGCTCAGCAATGGCGGGTCGGCGTGTAGGCTCTGGCTCATCGGACGTTATTGCTCCTGGCTGCAGTTGCGCGCGGTGATGCCCTTTTCCTTGGCGTATTGGGCGGCGGAGGCTTCGATGATTGGCCGCAGCAACGCGCGATCAGCCTGGACCCAGTCGCTGATCAGGTTCCAGCGTTGACCGTCCCATTGTTGGAAGCGCACGGCACCGCCGCCTTCATGGTCGGCGCAAGACAGTTTCAACGGCTGCACCAGGCCCTTGGCGCCCAAGGCCTGCAAGCGTGCATCGTCGAGGTTCAGGTGCTCGAAGCCCCAGCGCACCTGCTCACCGGTCAGCGGCTTGTTGCCGTACTTTTCCTGAGCCAGGCGCAGGGCTTCGACGTTGAGAATGCCGTTCACCACACCGAGGTTGTAGTACACGGTGCCGAAGCGTTTCGGGTCGGCCAGGTTGCCCTTGCCCGCGTCCACCACGTTTTGCTTGATGCCTTGCAGCACCGGGAAATCGGTCCCTGATGGGTGGGTGGTGATCGAGATGAATCCTTTGGCCGCAGCGCCTGCCGGGACCACGTCTTCTTCCGAGTTGCTCCAGATGTTGCCGATGATGTGATCCGCCGGGTAACCGACTTTTTGCGCCGACTTCAGCGCCACCGGATTCATCACCCCCCAACCGCGCAGGATCACCCAGTCAGGCTTGAGCCGACGAATGTTCAGCCACTGCGATTGTTGTTCGTTGCCGGGGTGCGGCACTTCGAGAAGGGTCAGCTCGAAACCGGCATTTTTTGCCAGGGTTTCCAGCACGCCGTTGGTTTCCTTGCCATACGGCGAGCCGTGGTAGAGCACGGCGATTTTCTTGCCTTTGAGCTTGTCAGCCCCGCCTTCGCGCTGGCCGATGTAATTGATGATCGCCGAGACTTCCGAATACGGGTTGAGCTGCAACGGAAACACATAAGGGAAGACGCTGCCATCGGTGGAATCGGTGCGGCCATGGTTGATGGTGATCAGCGGCAGTTTGTCGGCCGTCGAACGATCCAGTGTCGCGTAGGCAATGCCCACCGACAGCGGATTGGTCGCGGCGGCTGGCGCGCCATTGAGCCCCCCTTTGAGACGCTCGTAGCATTCGACGCCCTTCTCCACGACGTACTCGGTTTCACACTCGCTCCAGGTCAGCTTGACCCCGTTTACCCCGCCCTTGGCGTTGATGTATTGCAGGTAATCGATAAACCCGCCGAAGAAGCCGGTGCCACCCGCGGCGTAAGGCCCGACCCGATAGCTCTGCAAGGGAAAGTACTGTTCGTTGGCAGCCTGGGCGCAGGCACTGAGCCCGGCGGTCAGCAAAGCCAGGCACAACGCCAGGCGGCGCAGCGGTTTGCGGTGAGTCATAAAGGCGGTTCCTCGTGGTCGATCGATGTGTTTTTTTGTCAGGGATGAAAGCAATCAGTAGCGCAACGGCCAGACCCGTGCCCGTTGGCGAAAGCGCTGCCACAGCCGGGCCAGGCCCTCGGGTTCCTTGATCAGGAAGGCGATGATCAGTGCGCCGAACAGCATTTTCTGGATGTTTTCCAACTGCCCGGAATCGATCAGCCCCGTGGGCAACAGCCCGCAGACATTGGCCAGCAGAATCGGAAACAGCACGATGAACGCCGCGCCAAGAAAGTTGCCGAGCACACTGCCCAGGCCGCCGATAATGATGATGAACAAGACCTGGAATGAGCGGCTGAGATCGAAACCGTGGGGTTCCACCGTGCCCAGATAAGCGAACGCCCACAGCGAACCGGCGATGCCGAGGTAGAAGCCGCTGATGGCAAACGCCAGCAACTTGGCCTTGAACAGGCGAATGCCGATGACTGCTGCGGCGGTGTCCATGTCGCGCACCGCCATCCAGTTGCGCCCCAACTCGCTGCGCACCAGGTTCTTGCCCAGCCAGAACAGCGCCACCACCACGGCCAAGGTCAACAGGTAACGGCCTCGGGGCGAACTGAAATCCAGCCCGGCGATCAGCAGCGGTGGCGAAGTGATGACGCCGGACGCGTTGTCATTGGTAAACCAGCTGAACCGGGTCAACACCCATTCCACGACGAACTGTGCGGCCAACGTCGCCACCAGCAGATAAAAACCCTTGATCCGCAGGCTCGGCAACCCGAACAGCACCGCCACCAGCGCGGCGATCACCCCGCCCAGCGCAAAGCTCAGCAGCAACGGCAAACCGGGCACGCGCAATTGCAGGTTGTAGGCCGAAAAACCCCCCCCCGCCATGAACGCCGCCGAACCCAGCGAGAGTTGCCCGGCGTAGCCCGTCAGCAGGTTCAGGCCGAGACCCGCCAGAGACAGCACCAGCAGCGGAACCAGAATCGCGCTGAACCAATAGTCATTGCCGAGCCAAGGCACCGCGATGAAGGCAAAGCCCAATAGCAGCCACAGCCCCAGACGGTCCTGGCGCAAGCGAAACGTGCGTCGCTCCGCCGCGTAGGTGGTGCTCAGTTGACCGGCTTCTTGATAGAGCATGGAGGCACTCCTTGAAAGAAAATCAGACCCGCTCGATCGCGCGCTCGCCAAACAACCCCGCAGGCCGCACCAAAAGGAACAGCAAGGCGAGGACGTAAGGCACCCAGTTTTCGATGCCGCTGCCGATGATCGGGCCGAGGTAGATCTCGGCAATTTTTTCCGCCGCGCCGATGATCAACCCACCCACAATCGCGCCGCCAATCGACGAGAACCCACCGATGATCAGCACGGGCAGCGCCTTGAGCACCACCAGCGACAAGGAGAACTGCACCCCCAGGCGAGCCCCCCAGAGCAACCCCGCGACCAGCCCGACAAAACCGGCCACCGCCCACACCAGCGCCCAGATCCGTGGCAAGCGAATGCCCACGGCCAGCGACGCCAGCGGATCATCGGCAACGGCGCGCAAGGACAAGCCGACCCGGGTCTTGTTGAACAGCAGCGACAAAGCGATCACCAACGTGGCGGCCGTGCCAGCGGCGAACAGGTCGAACTGCGAGAGCAGCATTCCGCGGATTTCCAGCGGTTCATCAGCGATGCCCAATTCCAGGCCGTGGACCTGCGCGCCCCAGAGGAACTGCGCCAGGCCTTCGATCATGTAAGACAGCCCGAGCGTGGCCATGAACAGGATGATCGGCGGGCGATTGACCAAGGGCCGCAGGACCATTTTCTCCACCAGCAACGCCAGCACCACCATGCTCGCCAGCGTCGCGATGAACGCCCAAACGAAGGGAAAGCCGCGTTCGAGCAGGCTGACAAAGGTCAGTGCGGCGAACAGCACCATCGCGCCCTGGGCGAAATTGAAGACGCCGGAGGCCTTGTAGATCAGTACGAAACCGATGGCCACCAAGGAATACATGACGCCGGCGAGCAACCCGCCAATCAGCACTTCAAAGAAAAATTCCATGCTCAGTGGCGCTCCGTGCGAGATCGCCGTGTGCCCAGATAGGCCGCGATCACATCGGGGTTCGCGCGCACCTGCTCAGGTGTGCCATCGCCGATTTTGCGGCCGTAATCGAGCACCACCACGTGATCACACAGGCCCATGACCACACCGATGTCGTGCTCGATCAGCACCACGGTGGTGCCGAACTCACGGTTGATGTCACGGATGAACTGGCTCATCTCAGCCTTCTCCTCTGCATTCATTCCGGCCATGGGTTCATCCAGCAACAGCAACGTCGGTTCGGCGGCCAAGGCTCGGGCCAGCTCGACACGCTTTTGCAAGCCATAAGGCAGCTTGCCCACCAGCACATGACGCCAGGGATGGATGCGCAGGAACTCAATGACTTTTTCGGCGTGGCGACGCTGCTCGTCGTCCTCGCGAGGCGCACGGCCCACGCGCAACATCTGTTCGAGCCAGCTGCTGCGACGCTTGAGGTTGCGGCCGGTGAGCACGTTGTCGAGCACGCTCATGCCCTTGAACAGCGCGATGTTTTGAAAAGTCCGGGCAATGCCTCGCTGCGCAGCCTGGTGCGCACGCATGCGCCGACGCGTCTGCCCGGCGTAGCTGACACTGCCGCTCTGGGCCTGGTAGACGCCATTGATCACGTTGAGCAGCGAACTTTTACCCGCGCCGTTGGGGCCGATCAGCGCGCAGATTTCCCCGGCCTTCACGGCAAAGCTGATGGAGGTAATGGCCTTGACGCCCTTGAACGACAGGGAGATGTCATCGAGCCGCAGTAATTCGGATTCAGTGGTTGCACTCATGGGGGCTCGTCAGACGGATTGAGAAATCAGGTGGCTTGGCGCATCGACCAAGACCCGCGGGGTGGATGGCTCCTGCCAGTTGCCGGGGCAAATACCCAAGGCCGCAAAGAACTCGGCGCTTTCCTCGGTCAGTCCCGGTCCCACCAGCAGCGGCACGCGCAGGCGACTCAGGCCCAGCACGTCGAGCAAAGGCCGGCGGATCAACCAGTAGCCGAGCCAGCGTCGAAAGACGTGCACCTGCGGCACCATCGCCCAGCGGTACAACCGATGACTGAGCGTGCCGGGCAACGGCAAGCGTTCGCGGGCCCAGTGTTCAAGGCGGGCATAAGATTCGCGGGTCCCCAGCACGAGCGTTGGCCCGAGCTCGCGGCGATCGGTGTCGCGTGTGGCCAAGGCCTCGGGGAAGTTCAGGCAGAAGCCGGCGCTGAGCCACGGCGCCAGCAGATAGCGCGCCTGGCCGCTGGCGGCAAACACCCGTGCGGCCAACGCCTCCTCGTTGGCGCTCAGCGCTTCTCGCGTCACCAGTTTGCGTGCGCCTTCCAGCAACTGTCCGTGGCTCAAACGCTGGGCCGGAGCGTCCGTCGTGGGGTGAAAAACAAAAGCAGTGGCCGTTGTTTCAGTGACAGGCGCTGGAGGGGCAGCCGTTACCCCCACGGATAATTCGGCAAACGCGCTCAACCCAGGATTTTCGCTGGCGTTCACACCTCGCCCGTCCAGGTACAGCACCACGCGTGGCTGGCTGTCGATACTGCGTACCTGCTGCACCGCATCCAGCGCTTCAGCCAAGACAAAGGTCGGTCGCAACCTCGCCAACAGCTGGCGGTTATCGAGCTCGGGGTCGAGCAACGTGACGCTGCCACCCAGCCACTGTGCGGCCAATGCCAGCAACAGGGCTTCGGAACGTGCCTGGCTGATGATCAACAAGTCCGCACCACGGCTGAGTCCCAGCTGATGCAATGCCGCAGCGAGACGGCTGACATCCTGAGCCAGTTCGCTCCAGCTGCGGGCGTGCCAGATACCCAGGCGCTTGTAACGCAGGGCGATGGCCGAACCTCGGGTGTCGGCTTGCCGCAACAAGGCCTGGGGCAGTGTCTGGATCATGTGGCTATCCTTCGGAGTGCTGTTTGAAAACAGACAGTGCAGTCTCCGTGCCACCACACAAATTCTTATCTATCAATGCGTTGCGACTAAAACGTTTGGCAGTCCATGTTCCAGTCGAGCACAGCTTGCTTAATCTCTGTCGCCCCACGAACACTTGTGCCCAAACCCGAATGACGAAAAGGCGACCGACCAAAAAAATTGGCCAACGAACCCCGTAGGAGCTGGCTTGCCAGCGAAGGCGTCCAACAGGTAGACCGCATTGCCTGCTTCGTGAGCAAGCTTGCTCCTACAACAGCGCGGTGCCTGTAGGAGCTGGCTTGCCAGCGACGGCGTCCGGCAGGTGGACCGCATCGCCTGTTTCGCGAGCAAGCTTGCTCCTACAACAGCGCGGTGCCTGTAGGAGCTGGCTTGCCAGCGAAGGCGTCCGGCAGGTAGACCGCATTGCCTGTTTCGCGAGCAAGCTTGCTCCTACAACAGCACGGTGCCTGTAGGAGCTGGCTTGCCAGCGAAGGCGTCCGGCAGGTAGACCGCATTGCCTGTTTCGCGAGCAAGCTTGCTCCTACAACAGCGCGGTGCCTGTAGGAGCTGGCTTGCCAGCGAAGGCGTCCGGCAGGTAGACCGCATTGCCTGTTTCGCGAGCAAGCTTGCTCCTACAACAGCGTGGTGCCTGTCGGAGCTGGCTTGCCAGCGAAGGCGTCCGGCAGGTAGACCGCATTGCCTGTTTCGCGAGCAAGCTTGCTCCTACAACAGCGCGGTGCCTGTAGGAGTTGGCTTGCCAGCGAAGGCGTCCGGCAGGTAGACCGCATCGCCTGCTTCGCGAGCAAGCTTGCTCCTACAACAGCGCGGTGCCTGTAGGAGCTGGCTTGCCAGAGAAGACGTCCAACAGGTAGACCGCATCGCCTGCTTCGTGAGCAAGCTTGCTCCTACAACAGCGCGGTGCCTGTAGGAGCTGGCTTGCCAGCGAAGGCGTCCGGCAGGTAGACCGCATTGCCTGCTTCGCGAGCAAGCTTGCTCCTACAACAGCGTGGTGCCTGTCGGAGCTGACTTGCCAGCTGCTACACGTATGCGTCGTGGTGAGCATTCAGAGTGAGCAGCTACTTGCCCCGTGTTTTTCCAGATAACGCTGATGTTCCTCCTCCGCCAGTTGAAATTCCCCCAGCGGCACGATCACGGTGGCGACCGGCTTGCCCAACTGCCCCGACGCATCCAGCCGTTGCTTGGCGACCAGCGCCAACTGGGCCTGCTGAGCAGATTTGAAAAATAGCGCAGAACGGTATTTCACCCCGACATCCGCGCCCTGGCGATCGAATGATGTCGGGTCATGCAACGTCCAGAAGTGCTCGATGAGACGGCTGTAGGAAATCACTTTGGCATCGAAGTCGACCTGCACCACTTCGATCAATGCCGACTCACCTTTGGCCGACCGTGCAAAACCGACCCGACTGTCGAGCACGCCCGGCAACGCCCTGAAAGACGCTTCAGCCCCCCAAAAACAGCCGGCGCCAAAAGTCGCCTGCTCAACCAATACGTGTTGTTGAAGATCACTCATGTCCCGGCAACCTCTCTGTGCGGCACTAGATGCCGGTGTAATTGTTCGATGTGTTCTGGCCCGATGCCGCAGCATCCGCCGACAATACTAGCCCCTGCCGCGACCCAGGATCGGGACCAGTGCAAATAAGACTCGGGGCCCAGATCACGACGAATCTCCAGCAACGTGCTGTTCGCCTTGGCCTCGGTGCTGACGGGAGGAAACGCGTTGGCGTACACGCCCAGCTCAAGGGGTTGATGGAGGTTCTGAATGACAGCTCGGGCCTCGGTCAGTGCAGCCGCCATCACTTCCGGCTGACTGCAATTGAAGAGCACCGCCCTCGCCCCCAGTTCGACCGCCACGCGTACCGCGTCGGCGACCGGCTCGGACGATCGCAGGCGCGGTGGCTCACCGACTTCATCAAGCAGCGTAAAGGAGACCCACAGCGGCCGGGAATCTTCCCCCAGGGCCTCGACCACCGCCCGGACTTCAGCGGTGGAGCTCTGGGTTTCCGCCAACCAGAGGTCGACATGCTCCTGCAAGCCGGCAATCAGCGTGCGATGGATGTCGACCGAGCGCTGGTGATCGAACAGGTCCGGACGATAGGAGCCCAATGCCGGCGGCAGCGAACCGGCCACCGTGACCGGCTCAGTGCTGTCAGACGCAGCTTGACGCGCCAGGCGTCCAGCCCGTTCGGCCAGCGTGCGTCCCTGTTCGGCAAAGCGCTCGTCACCGAGATGAAACGGCACCACCGCATAGCTGTTAGTGGTGATGATTCGGGCGCCGGCCTCAATGAATGCCTGATGCGCCTGAAGCACAAACTGCGGCGCCTCGATCAGCGCCAGCGCGGACCATTCCGGCTGACGAAAAGGCGCACCGATTCGCTGCAACTCACGCCCCATCCCACCATCGAGCAAACGCAAGGAAGCTTGACTCATTGGCTCGAACTCACTTTCGGCGCCGAGGCGGCAAGCCATTGATCAACGGTGGCGCTGTTCGCCTGGACCCACGCCTTGGCCGCGACGTCAGCCGGCAGTTTTTCCTTTTCGATCTTCAGGATCAGTTCGTTGAGCTGCGCCGGTTCGATGGCGACATTGCGCAGGAACTCGGCAATTTTCGGCGCGCGTTTCTGCAAGGCAGCAGAGGCCAAAACATGCACCTTGGCGTCCGGGAAGGCGCAGGTAATCTGGCTCTTGTTCAACCAATCCGGGTCGACCGTCGGGCTGATGAATTTCCAGCAGCCATCAGCTTTGTAAAGCGGGTCGTCTTTCTTGTTGTCCTGGGCATAACCGTCGAATGCGGGCTCTTCCAGACGACGCAAGTCAAACGCCGAGAAGATCCAGTCCGGGGTGTACGCATAGAACACCACGCCGCGCTGAGCCTTGTAGGCCGCGGCCAGTTTGGCGTACGTGACGGAAGCTTCCGTTGAAACCGCCTCGAATTTATCGGCGAACCCATAATCCTTGGCCTTGATCTGGCCAATGTACGTCGACTCCCAGCCTGCCGGCCCGACCAGCAACTGAGCCTTGCCGCCGCCCAGCGGTTCAAAGAGCTTGGCCACTTCCGGCTTTTTCAGGTCGTAGATGGATTTGACCCCGTACTTGTCCTGCAAATACCCCGGAATATAAAACCCTTGCTCCCCCGCATAGGGGTGAGTGTTCGGGACCAGCGAGCGGGTGCCGCCCGTGACGTACTTGGCCCAGGCAGCCGACTGATTCGGCAGCCAGATATCGGTCAGCACATCGACCGAACCGTCGCCTTTCGCCGCGGCACTGAACAGCACCGGGACATCGCCTGCCAGATACGACACATCGCCATCCAGTCGGCTTTTGATCACTTCGCCGAGGATGTGCTGAATGGCAATAGCCCCCGTCCAGTTCTGCTCGCCAATGACGATTTTGTCCTTGGCCATGACCGCGGCAGGAAGAATCAACGAGGCCAGCAGCGCGGCTGCGCCCAGGGTGCGCGACAAGTGTGTCTTCACGATAAGTCTCTCTGTTTAGTTGTGCGGATGATCTTGCTTGCGCAAGCTCGATTGAATGATTCGATCCGGAATGAGCGCACACAGGACGATCGCCGCGCCGGCCAGCATGCCCTCGCCGCCCTTGATGTTGCGCAGCGCCGTCATCACGTCATAACCCAGGCCACCGGCGCCGATCAGCGCAGCCACGACGCCCATCGACAGACTCATGACGATGGTCTGGTTGATCCCCAGCAACAGCGAGCGACGAGCCAGCGGCAACTGCACCTTGATCAGGGTTTGCCAAGGGCTGGCACCGTGCGCGACCGCCGCCTCGACGGCATCCTTCGGCACTTCCTGGATGCCCAGCGAGGTCAGGCGGATCATCGGCGCCAGGGCGAAAATCACCGTCGCGATCACGGCCGGCGTCTTGCCGACAGAGAAGAACGCCACGGCAGGAATCAGGTAAACAAACGTGGGCAAGGTCTGCATGACATCCAGCAAGGGCGTGATCACGCGGCGTACCAGCGGTCTCTTCGCCAGCAAAATGCCGGTGGGCACGCCGATAACCAGAGCGATCAGCACCGACGAACCGACCAGTGCCAGGGTGGCAATGGTCCGCTCCCAGAAACCGAACAGGCCGATGTACAACAATGCCATGCTGCTGGTCAGGGCTAGCGCCAGCCCGGCCGAACGCCAGGCCAGAAACACCAGCGCCAGCGCCGACACCGGCCACGGCAACCAGCCCAGCAGGTTTTCGATCCCTTCGATGACCGTGCGTACCGCGACAATCACGCCGACAAATGCGCCTTCGAACGTCACCTGCGACCAGCCGATGAACTGATCGATGCTCTCTGCTGCCACCAGCAGCGCCTGGCGGTTGGCCGGGAACTGCAGCAAGGCGTTGCTGGTGTCTGGGGTCATGACTCGCCAGATCACCAGGGCCTGACTGACCAGCAGCACCGCCAACGGCAGCGCCCAACCCGATGCATTGCGGCGCACGGGCTGGCGTCTCAAAGTGAGCGCAGTGAAACGGCTGGCAGCGAACACCGCCAGTGCCGCCAGCACCGCCAGCCACGACGCGTCGGCAAGGCCCTGGCTCACGACAGCCAATGCGGCGAGTTCGCTGGCGAACGTGAGCCAGAACAAACCTCCCTTGCCCCGGGCCGCCAGAGCCGCCGGCCCCAGCAAAAGCGCTTGCCAGCCACGCAAGCCGGGGCTGGAGCGCTGCTCGCGAGGTTGGCTTTCGGCAGTCTGCGGGCGAACGCTGTTTAAGCTGCGCGGCGAGGATGGTGTGGGTGTGCAGTCGCGGAAAAAGTCCGCGACTTCCGCGTCTGCCGGATGCTCAAGCAACTGTTCGGGTGTGCCTAGCTGCACCAGATGCCCCTGGCGCAACACCGCGATACGGTCGGCAAGACGGATGGCTTCCGCCGGATCGTGCGTGACCAGCAAGGTACTGATCCCGCGCTCGCGGGCCAAGGCCAGGAAATGACTTTGCAGATCCCGCCGGATGGTCGGATCCAGAGCGCTGAAAGGCTCGTCCATCAGCAGGATATCGGGCTCCGTCACAAGGGCTCGGGCCAACCCGACACGTTGCTGCATACCGCCGGAAAGTTCGTGGGGATAATGCTCTCCCCACCCCTCCAGCCCTACCGCCTGCAACTGTCTGGATGCCGCCGCATGACGAACGGACTCGGGTTCGCCGCGCAACTCCAGAGGCAACGCGACGTTGTCCAGAACCGTACGATGAGGCAACAGGCCAAAATGTTGAAACACCATGCCGATGCGCCGCGATCTCAGCGCACGCAAGGCCTTGTTGCTCAAACCGCTGATGGCCTGTCCTTCGATCAAGACCTCGCCACTCGTGGGCTCGATCAAGCGGTTGATATGCCGCAGCAACGTCGACTTGCCGCTGCCGGAAGTTCCCATCAGGCACAGAACCTCACCGCGACGCACCTTCAAGCTGACGTTGCTGACGGCCGGCAACACCCGCGAACCTTTTCGCAAATAAGCCTTGGTGACGTCTCGCAGCTCAAGCACCACATTACCCTCATTTGCGGGATCGTCGGACGGTTGCGCAAGCCTTTGAGAAGACTCGATCCGGGCAGTCGCCAAAGAGGTTTGAATGATTGTCACAGGAGCTCCCGGCAAGCAGCCCTGGATGCGGGCACGGCGCTCGCCCCAGGGCAGGAAAAATTGGCTGAGCCTCAGGCCATGCCCAAAAACGGTTGGCCTGACGCAAAAAAAGCACCACGCTTGAAGCGCAGCACTCTCTGGAGACATAAAGCTAAACGATCTTAAAAAGCACAAACAAATATCTTTTTAGAATTAGCTTAGGCTCCTGCGTTTCTTTCGCTATCTCGCCGCACGTGCCTTTTTGAAACACTCGAAACTCGCTATCGTCATTCGATTGTTCAACCAGCCCGATTCGAATCAACAAGGCGACCCTATGCCCAGCTTTGCCAATGACCGCAGCAGCGCATGGTCGGTGTTTCTCATTTTCCTGCGCCTCGGGCTGACCTCTTTCGGCGGCCCTATCGCGCACCTGGGTTATTTCCGCGATGAGTTCGTCACAAGACGGCGCTGGTTGACCGAGCACAGCTATGCGGATCTGGTGGCGCTCTGCCAATTCCTGCCCGGCCCCGCCAGCAGTCAGGTGGGTATCGCGATGGGCATGTCTCGGGCGGGATACGGCGGCGCGCTGGCGGCCTGGGCTGGTTTTACGCTGCCGTCGGCGATTGCCCTGATTCTGTTTGCACTGGGCATTGCCCACTACGGCAGCGCGATTGCGCCCGGCGCATTGCATGGCCTCAAAGTGGTGGCCGTCGCGGTGGTTGCGCAAGCGGTATGGGGCATGGCGCGACATCTGTGCACCGACGTGCTGCGCGTCAGCATCATGTTGATTGCCGCATGCGTCGCCCTGCTCGAACCGTCCGCATGGGGACAGGTCAGCGTTATTGTCGCCGCTGGCGGTGTTGGCCTCCTGCTGTTCAAACCGGAGCAGAGTGCCGGGCACGACCCCCTGCCGATCACCCTCAGCCAGCGGGCCGGGGCGATCTGGTTGTCGCTGTTCTTCGCCTTGCTGATTGGCCTGCCGCTGTTGAACCAGCTGCTGGCGAATCAAACCGTGGCAATGGTGGATGCCTTCTACCGGGCCGGATCACTGGTGTTCGGCGGCGGTCACGTCGTGCTGCCGCTGCTGCAAACCGAGGTGGTGCCCTCCGGCTGGGTCAGCAATGAAGCCTTCCTTGCCGGGTATGGCGCAACGCAGGCGGTGCCTGGCCCGTTGTTCACGTTCGCGGCGTTCCTCGGTGCGTCGATGAACCTCGCCCCGACCGGCTGGATCGGCGGCCTGATTTGCTTGCTGGCGATCTTCGCGCCGTCCTTTCTGTTGATCCTGGGCGCCTTGCCGTTTTGGGAACGCTTGCGCCGCAGTGTGCGCACGCGGGCCGCACTGGGCGGGGTGAATGCCGCAGTGGTCGGCCTGCTGTTGGCGGCGCTTTATCAGCCGGTATGGACCAGTGCCATTTTCAAGCCGCAAGACTTCGGTTTGGCGGTACTGGCTCTTGTTTCGCTGATGTTCTGGAAACTCCCGCCGTGGCTGGTTGTTATCGGCAGCGGGGTCGCAGGGTGGGTTTTGAGTATCGCGTCGTGAGGAAAAGGTCGGCGATTTCAGGCTGCTGCAAGTCCTCCATCAATCAGGTAGATCGCAAAAGAGAACGTCACGATCGACAACACGGTACTGACCAGGATGGAGGTTGCGGCTTCGCTCTGATAGGCGCCGGTCTGGTTCGCGAACATCGCAGGGATCGTCGCCGATGGAAGCGCGCAAAGCAGGATCATCTGTTGTGCGTAAAGTCCATGAGTGCCCAGCACTACAGTGGCGGCGAACATCAACACAGGGTGAATGAACAGCTTGAGCCCAAGGTTGGACCACACCTCACCGGACATTTTCAGCTTCTCCGACGACATGATCAGCCCCAGGCACAGCAGGGATACGCCAGGTGTCGCCTTGCCCAGAAGCGTGAGTGACTCCGCAGCAACGGGCGGCAGTTTGACCTGCAGCAGGGAGAGCAGAATGCCCAGGGCCGGCGCCCACATCAGAGGACGACGTACCGCCCCCGACAGGCTCGACACAAACGCCTGGGTGCCGCTGCCTTTGCCATCGGCGATGGTCAGCAACATGGTGGTCAGCGGGATCATCACCAGGCTCGCGACCAGGTTCAGCACGAGCACCGAATAGATGCTGCCCGCTCCGAACATCGCACCCAGGATAGGAATACCCATGAAGGCGGCGTCGGGATAACCGTTGACGAAACCCTTGAGCGTTGCAACCTTGAGATCGCGAGTGCTGAACCAGCCGATCACCAGCGCTATCGTGTACATGCCCATGATGCCGATGAACGTGGCCGCAATGAACTTGAAGTCGAAGAGCTGTTCACGAGGCGTGCTCGCCATCCCGACGAACAGCAACGCAGGGAATATCCAGCCGAGCACCAGTCGGCTGATCAGCAGGCTGTCCGAATGGGTGAGCCGTCCGCGTTTACCGGCGATATAGCCCAGCGCGATCACAAAGGCGACGGGCAAAATGGGCCCTACGATTCTGTCTAACATGTCCTCAATCCTCGTATTTGTTTTTATCAAGAATGTCGTCATGGTTGATCGAGGCCGACACTTCGGCCTCGATCAACGTTGCAATGACCAAGCGGCTTAGGTGGCTAAGGTTTGAAGCGGTAGTCGCGAATGACGTCCTGGTCCGGCTCGATGCCAAGCCCCGGCCCTTGCGGTACGTCGATGCGTCCGTTACGCGGAATGATGGCGTCGCCATAGAGTTGCGCTTCGAGATCGAAATAACGCCATTCGACCAGTGACTTCGCCCCACCAAGGGCCGCACTTCCATGCACGGCGGCCAGCAGGCCGGGGCCGTCATAGAAGGCGTGGACCATCACGGTGACGCCATGGGCGTTGGCCAGTGCGTAGACTTTTTGCAGTTCGGTGATGCCGCCCATTTTTGCCGGACTGGGCTGAATGAAATCGACCGCCCCGGCTTCAAGCAGATGCTGGAAGTCCATCAGCGTCGACGCGTTTTCGCCGGCCGCAACCGGAATGCCGCCTTGCTTGCGTACCCTCGCCAGCCCCGAATAGTTTTCCGGCGGCCACACCGGCTCTTCGATCCAGCGCAGATTTAACGGGCGCAGTTTCTCAGTCATGTCGAGCGCTTCGCGCACCGTCCACGGCGCGTTGACGTCGAGCGTGATTTCGACGCCGGGGCCAGCGGCCTCGCACGCGGCGCGGATGACCTCGACATCGACCTCATGCAGCTTGAGGTGGCGGAAACCGGCGTTGACCGCGCGCTGCACATTAATGCGGATGAGTTCGGGGTCGGCATAGCGGATCAGGCTTGCATACGCCGCAAGCGACGTGGCCTCGCTGCCGCCAAGCAGCTGGTAGATCGGTTGAGCGGCCGCTTTGCCGGCGATATCCCACAGCGCAATATCAATCGCCGACAGGCCATAGATGAATGCGCCGCTGCGACCAAAGACGTGAAACTTCTTCTGCAGATCGCCCTGCAGTTTCTCGCGCTGCGTTACATCTTTGCCGATCAATTCGGGGGCAAGGATTGTGTCGATGACGATTTTTACCGCCGGTATCGCGGTGAAGCCGAAGGTTTCGCCCCAGCCGACGATACCGTCATCAGTGGTGACTTTAACCACGAGGGAATCGACCATCTGCAGGTCTTTCGGCCCCCAGACCCCACCGGCCGACTTACCGCCCGTGGTGAAGGGAATACGAAGCGGAATGGTTTCAATGCTGGCAATTTTCATAGGACTGCGCCTCAAGCAAGTTGCAAAGCTGGCGCAGCGATTGTCGAATTCCGGCTGCGTCAGGTTGAGGACAACGTATATGACGTCCTGTTGTCCTTCAACTGAACAACTGATGGTTGCGCGCAGACTTTTGTCAAAATCGTTTTATCTAATTGTTTTTAAACGTTTTTATGATTGATGTCGCTGATGAATTTCACTTGTTACTGACTGGAACAAGTCTTCTGATGTAGATTAAGAAGACAAGTGAGAGGGATGAACGAGCATGAGTGAAATGAATGTGCAACCCGTAGCGCGGCGACCTCATCTTGCCGAGCACATCGCCCGTTCGCTGAGCGACGAGATTGCCTCCGGGCGACTACGGCCGGGAGACCGCTTGCCGACCGAACAGTTTCTCTCGCAAAACTTCGGCGTCAGCAGGAACGTCGTACGCGAAGGCATCGCGACGCTTCGAGCGCAGGGGCTGATCCAGTCACGCCAGGGCGTGGGCGTATTCGTCTCGGCAGCGCCCCCATCATCGGAGCCATTACCGCGTGAGCGTGAGCGTGCGCCGGTGCTGGACGGTGATAACACGATCCGCAACATGTTCGAAGTGCGGGCCGTATTGGAAAGCCAGGCCGCCGCGCTCACGGCGTCGCATATGACGCCTAGCAAGCTGAAAACGATTCAGGCGGCGGTCCTGCGCATGCAATACGAAGGCGAACCGACGCTGGAGACGGTCAACGCCGACCTCGACTTTCATCGGGCCGTGGCCGCGGCATCAGGCAACGACTATCTCGAGGCGATGATTCGCACGGTGCTTGAGCCGATGCGGGCCCTGATCACCATGACCTTTGCGCGGCGAGGCCCGGTGTTCAGCAATATTCCCCATGCGGCGCGTGGGGAACACGAAGAACTCGTGCAGGCGTTCATCGACAGGAATGCGGCGGCGGCGCGGCAGATCATGGGCCAGCATATCGTCAGCGCAGCGTCACGATTCGGCTACGAGATTAAGTTCTTCTAACGTTGCTAGCTGCGCGACAGTTGTCTCGTTGTCCTACAAGAAAGATCAGGATTTAGATCCACTGCGACGAGCAGTTTCTGCCAACGAACCCGGCCGATACGCCGAGGTCAAAGCAGGTGACGGCATCGCCAATGATCTGTTTCATTCAAAGGCGAAGCCGGTAATTCACACACTGTAGGGCGCGCCGGATAATTTCAGTAGGCTCGGATTCTGCCGGGGGCAGGTGCTGACTGCTGCTCACATCCAATGCTCCCGTATCGGAGTACGAAAATGACTCAGTCAATGCGGTTCTTCCTATCGATGGTCCTCGCGACAGCCTCGTTGGCATCGGCGAGTTTTCTGAACAATGCCGGTGCGGCCACCGCCGAGGATCTGAATACCGACTCTCGGCAAGCGCTGCAAACGCTCTACAAGGCCCATCCATTTGCCGAAACCATTTCGCACAATGCCAAGGCGATTCTGGTCTTCCCGAAAATCATCAAGGCGGGCCTGGTGTTCGGTGGTAGCTATGGCGAAGGCGAATTGCTGAAAGGCAAGACGGTCGACGGTTACTACAACTCCGTCACCGGGTCATGGGGGCTACAGGCAGGCGCTCAGTCGTATGGCTACGTGGTGTTCCTGATGACCGATAAAGCCGTGAAGTATATTCGTGAAACCAAGGGCTGGGAGATCGGCGTAGGCCCAACCGTTGTTGTGGTTGATGAAGGGATCTCGAAGAATCTGTCCAGCTCGACGCTGAAGGACGATGCCTACGCGTTCATCTTCGACCAGCAAGGGTTGATGGCCGGGGTCAGCATTGAGGGAACGAAGATTTCCTTGATCAAACGCTGAAATGGCTGGTTGACCGAGCATCGTGCGGGTGATGGCTGCTCGGGCCCTCGCCCTCACGACTGCAAATGCTTGAGCCGACTTTCGGGACACTGCCTCAAAGACATTTTCTGCTAATGTCTTGCACTCTTGCCCTGCCGCTCATGGAACCCGCTATGACAACGCCAATACCCATGGATAACTCATCCCCTGAGCCTCAATCCATCGGTACTCCCATCACCAGCAGCGCGATTTTTATCGTTGCAACCTTGGTTCCCGGCAGTGAGGCCGCGAGCAAAGTACGGGGCTGGTGCGCAGACGTCGCGGCCCTCACGCGATCGGTTGGCAAACGTGTTCCCTCCGGGAATTTGTCGTGCATTTGCGGCTTTGGCTCCACCGCTTGGGACACCTTGTTTGGCAACCCGCGCCCCGCCTCGCTTCACGGCTTTCGCGAGTTCGGTGCAGAGGGACGTCGGGCTGTTGCGACGCCTGGCGACATTTTGCTGCACATTCGAGCGGATCAGATGGATCTCTGTTTCGAGCTGGCCACGCAATTAATGACATCGCTGGGCGAGGCGATCTCGGTCGTCGATGAAGTTCAGGGTTTTCGCTACTTCGACATGCGCAGCATCATTGGCTTTGTTGATGGCACCGAAAATCCGGTCGGGCGCAAGATTGCCGACTTCACGCTGGTGGGCAATGAAGATCCGGCGTTTACCGCAGGCAGCTATGTGCTGGTGCAGAAGTACCTGCACAACATGACGGCATGGAACGCGTTATCCGTCGAGGCCCAGGAGCGGGTGATCGGGCGAACGAAACTGGCCGATATCGAACTCGACGACGCGGTCAAACCGACCTCGTCGCACAGTGCCCTGACGACGATCACCAAGGACGGGCAAGAAGTGAAGATCTTGCGCGACAACATGCCCTTTGGCCGGCCAGGCGCCGGTGAATTCGGCACTTACTTCATCGGCTATGCGCGTTCGCCCGAACCGTTGGAACAGATGCTCGAGAATATGTTTGTCGGCAGACCACCGGGTAATTACGACCGTTTGCTGGATTTCAGCACCGCGGTCACTGGAGGCTTGTTCTTTGTTCCTTCAGCAGACCTGCTGGAAGAGCTGGCTGATCGCGCGCCTTAGGCGTCTGGTACACATCAGGAGCGGTCGGACGCCAACGACTGGCAGACCGACCGCTCTCAACGGTCGCTCGATCAATCGTGTACGACGACCATCTTTCCGCCCGCCTCGTTTGCTTCCATGACGCGATGCGCCTCGTGAATCTCTGCAAATTTGAAAACCCGTGACGGTTTGACATCCAACCGCCCTGCCGACGCTTCCTCGGCAATGGACTGCAACGGGACGTCCGACAGCGGGAACCCAGGCGTTCCAAAAACAAAACTGCCAAAAAAGGTGAGGTACACCCCGCTCGCCATCTGCAGTAATGGGTTGAAGTTGGCGATAGGGTCCAGTCCGCCCAACCAACCCGCCAGGCACACCTTGCCACCCCGGCGAACAATCGACAGCGAATCCAGCACCGTACTGTTGCCCACCAGATCCAACACGGCGTCGAACTGCCCCGCCTCGGCAATACGACCCGACAGATCGGGGCCTTCTTGCTCGACACGTTCAGCCCCCAACGCTTCGAGCCTTTCAAAACGCTGAGCGCTTCTGGTTGTCGCGACGACCCGCACGCCCGCATTGACCGCCAGCTTCACGGCGGCCTGCCCAAACGAGGACGTGGCCCCTCTGATCAGCAGCCTCTGTCCCTGGGCAATCTGAAGATTACGAAACAGACAGGTCCAGGCTGTTGCGTAGGTTTCTGGTATCGCGGCAAGTTCTGCCCAGGACAGATCGGCCTCTATCAGCGCCACATTCGACACCGGTGCACGGGTGTACTGCGCGTAGCTGCCGTTGATGGTCCTGCCCACCCCCCCCATCAATGCCGCGACTTTGGCACCTACCGGAAATTCACCACCTGGGCATGACTTGACCAGCCCCACGCACTCGATGCCCGAGACCGGCGCAGCCTCTGCCCACTCCCCACGACGCATGTGCATCTCGGCATGGTTGATTCCAAAGGCTTTGACCTCTATGACGACATGACCGGGCATCGCCTCGGGTTCTGGGAGGTTTGTGTAGACAAGGCTGTCGAGTCCGCCGAATTTCTCAAGAACAATCGCTTTCATGATGTCTATCCCAGGGCGTCGAGATCTCGCAACGCGATCTCTGCCGCACCCTTAGCCAGTTGATGTTGAGTGTTATCCCGTCTGCCTTGCGTAACCACACTGAAGGCGATTTAAAGGTTATGACCACGACAGTAACTTGTCAAACTCATTTTGAGTGGTTACGCTCCCATTCATCAGTCAACGTTCAGTGGGCATCCTCATGACCAGTAATCCCCGTGGCCCGGCAATATTTGTGGCCGATGCCGCAGCCCTCGATTTTTTAAACTCGATAGCCACGCCCATCGATGAGCCCGTCGACTGGATCGACGATGGCGCTGGCTGGCTGGAATGGCTGAAACAGGCAGGCTGGGTTGATGACGCGGTATTGGAACGGCTTCAGGCACAGGCGATGCCTGGCGAGATGGAAATGGTCGCGGCCCAGGCGCGGTCATTGCGCGAATGGTTTCGTGGCTTTGTCTTGAAGTACAAGGGCAAACCACTGCAAGCCTCGGTGCTGACAGAGCTGGAAGCCTTGAATCGCTTGCTCGAACGAGACGAGAAATACACGCAGATCACCCTGCAAGACGGCGATGCTCCGACGCTGGCATCGCAACTTCAACGGCGCTGGCGCAGCCCGGACTCTCTCCTGCTGCCGCTGGGTGAAGTGCTTGCGCAATTCGTCAGCAACGAAGACTTTTCCAATGTGAAGTGCTGTGAAGGACCCAGTTGCACCCTGATGTTTGTCGACCACACCCGGGGCAGGAAACGTCGCTGGTGCAGCATGGCTGTCTGCGGAAACAGAGCGAAAGCGGCAGCCCATCGCGAGCGGCAAAAAAACCTCGCACCTTGAAGCGAGGCGTCTAAGGGCCGAAAACCGTAACCGCTTAAAATTATTTTGACGGGTTACTTCTTTCGTGCAAAAGTCAGTCTTGCCAACCGGCTAAAACGCACTTAAGCGGTTACGAGGGCTTCCATCATGACTAGCACGACTCACAGCGCTGCACCGATCAGCTACACGTTTGCCGAGGTCGACGGCGTTCGTGTCTTCTACCGAGAGGCCGGGGAGCGAAGCAACCCGACCCTGCTGTTGCTCCATGGTTTTCCAAGTTCATCACATCAGTTCCGGCAGCTCATTCCGTTGCTCGCGGAACACTTCCATATCGTCGCTCCGGACCTGCCTGGCTTTGGATTCACCGAGGTGCCTGCCGAGCGTGAATACGTTTACACGTTCGACGCGCTGGCTGAGACCTTGGGCAACTTCGTCGAGGCTTTAGGACTGAAGCAGTACGCGATGTATGTGTTCGATTACGGCGCGCCGACTGGCTTGAGGCTGGCGGTGAAGCATCCTGAACGGATGACCGCACTGATTTCGCAAAACGGCAATGCGTATCTGGAAGGACTCGGCGACGCCTGGGCGCCCATCAGGGCCTATTGGGCAGAACCTTCGGCAGCGAACCGACAGGCGATCGCTGATGCGGTTCTGCATCTGGAAGGTACGCGCTGGCAGTACGAACACGGTGTCAGCACGCCAGACAAAATCGCGCCAGAGTCATACACGCTCGATGCGCTGCTAATGGAGCGGCCGGGGAACAAGGAGATCCAGCTCGACCTGTTCCTGGACTATGCGAACAACCTCAAACGCTACCCGGAATTCCAGCGTTTCTTGCGCGAGACGAGCCTTCCTACACTGGTGATCTGGGGCAGAAATGACCCGTTCTTCATTCCACCCGGCGCAGAAGCGTTCAAGCGTGATAATCCGAATGCGGTTGTTGAGTTGCTGGACACTGGACACTTCGCACTGGAGACCCATGTGGACTACATCGCGAAGCGAATCATCGAGACCATTCGCAGAGCCGTGTAATGGCATGACAGGCGGATGAGAGCGTGCATCCGCCTGTCACTCATTGCGTCAGTGATTAGACATCAAGCCATGCAGAACCCCGAACCTCAGCCCCGGTTCGGACGGCGTCATTTGCGAGATGCCAAACACCTTGAACGCCGCCAGCATCAGCACCAGACCACCCGGCAGGATGCTTAGGCGATGGGCTTGCAAGCCCGTCAGTCGAAGTTTTTTGACATGCCCCACTTCCAGCAGACGCAACGACAAGCGCAACAGGCCACTGTAGGTGATGCCGGTTTGGCCAAAGTCGTTCAGCCCGTTGGCCTGGAGCACTTTAGCCAGCATCCGTGCCGTCCCTGAAGAGCCGATCGTTTGCTGCCAACCCAGTGCCCGATAACGACGCGCCACTTTTTCAAACTGCACAGTGGCCACACGCTCAGCCTCCAGGAGTGCCTGCGCGGTGATACTGCCCCCGTGAAAGTAACGCGCGCCAAAGGTGCCACTGCCAATGGCAATGCTCTCGGTGACCAGCGGCTTGGCGCCCCGCCCGAGGATCAATTCGGTGGAGCCGCCGCCGATATCCACGACCAGTCGCAGGCTCTCTGGGCCAGGTATCGTATGGGCAACACCGGCGTACACCAGACGGGCTTCTTCATGCCCGGTAATGACATCAATGCGGAAACCCAGGTGTTGCTCCGCACTGGCCAGAAACAGTTGCGCATTGTCAGCTTCGCGCACTGCGCTGGTCGCCACCGCCCGTACTCGACCCGCTTCAAAGCCACGCAGTTTCTTGCCAAATCGCGCCAGCGCTTGCCAGCCTCGATCCAGCGCCATTTCGTCCAGCGCCCCACCCTGGAATCCCTCGGCCAAACGGACGGGCTCACGCAGGGTTTTCACTTCCTGAATCACGAACTGGCGGTTTCGTTTGACCGACTGTCCGATCATCATGCGAAACGCATTGGACCCCAGGTCAATGGCCGCAAACAGGGAGGTGTCTCCTTTCATGGGGGGATTCCTTGCAGATGTATCGGCCCGCGGACGGAGTTCCGCTGAGCGGTCAAAACGGTTTGCAAGGATGTTGCCATGCCTAGGTGACACCAAGATGACACCCCGAACATTTGCACGACTGTTGGTCGTCACCACTTCGTCACACCCTGCGGCCTAGCATGGGCACTTCCACCTTCGTCGGGAGTACTGACCATGCTTTTAACCAACGACACCCTGATACAACGCATCCATCGCGAGCTGCTCGACCACAGTGACGAAGAACTGGAGCTGGAATTACTGGAGGACGGGCACGACCTTGACGCGCTGTTCGATGAGCACGTCGATGATGGCAGTGAGAAGGAAGCAAGAAGACGCTATTTCAGCGAACTGTTTCGCCTGCAAGGCGAACTGGTGAAGCTGCAAAGCTGGGTGGTCAAGACCGGGCACAAAGTAGTGATTCTTTTCGAAGGACGCGATGCCGCCGGCAAAGGTGGCGTGATCAAGCGCATTACCCAGCGGCTCAATCCTCGGGTCTGCCGAGTCGCCGCCCTGCCCGCCCCCAATGACCGCGAACGTACCCAATGGTATTTCCAGCGCTATGTTTCGCACCTGCCGGCCGCGGGCGAAATCGTGTTGTTCGACCGTAGCTGGTACAACCGTGCCGGGGTCGAAAAGGTCATGGGGTTTTGCAATGACGATCAGTACGAAGAATTTTTCCGTACGGTGCCAGAGTTTGAGCGGATGCTCGCCCGTTCCGGTATTCAGCTGATCAAATACTGGTTCTCGATTTCCGACCAGGAACAAAACCTGCGCTTTCTCAGCCGCATCCACGACCCGCTCAAGCAATGGAAGCTCAGCCCCATGGACCTGGAGTCCCGTCGGCGCTGGGAAGCCTACACCAAGGCCAAGGAAATCATGCTGGAACGCACCCACATCGCCGAAGCACCGTGGTGGGTGGTGCAAGCCGATGACAAGAAAAAAGCCCGACTCAATTGCATCAACCACTTGCTCGGGCAAATGCCTTATGAAGAGGTGGAGCTGCCGGTGATCGAACTGCCGGAACGCGTGCGGCAGGAGGACTATTCCCGCAGCCCGACGCCACCAGAGCTGATCGTGCCTCAGGTCTATTAAGCAAGAATGTCAGCCGCTACTCGATCCTTGTAGGAGCTGGCTTGCCAGCGAAGGTCTCGAATGCGCGATGGTTATCCTGTTAAAACGCGTCATCGTTGACGTTTTTCGCTGGCAAGCCAGCTCCTACAGGGGATTGGTGTACGGAACGAATAGCGCCCGCACCACCCGTCAATGTAGGAGCTGGCTTGCCAGCGAAGGTCTCGAATGCGCGATGGTTATCCTGTTAAAACGCGTCATCGTTGACGTTTTTCGCTGGCAAGCCAGCTCCTACAGGGGATTGGTGTACGGAACGAATAGCGCCCGCACCACCCGTCAATGTAGGAGCTGGCTTGCCAGCGAAGGTCTCGAATGCGCGGTGGTTATCCTGTTAAAACGCGTCATCGTTGACGTTTTTCGCTGGCAAGCCAGCTCCTACAGGGGATTGGTGTACGGAACGAATAGCGCCCGTACCACCCGTCAATGTAGCAGCTGGCGAAGCCTGCGTTCGGCTGCGCAGCAGTCGTAAACCCTGAACACGCGGTTGTCCTGATACACCGCGTTGCCTGGTTTTACGACTGCTGCGCAGCCGAACGCAGGCTTCGCCAGCTGCTACAAGTTATGCGTTTTCGTTATTTGATCGGGTAAACGAGTACCGATCGATATCAGTCCTGAGCTGCCAACCCTGACTGTGCCAATAGTTGGCCGCCGCCGTATTGGTCTTGAAAACGTCGAGATGGCATTTGAGTATCCCGAGTTTTTCAAGGCTCGAAAGACAACGCTCCACCAGCGCATTCGCAATGCCCTGACGCCGATATCGAGGCAGCACGACCAAGTGCTGCAAATAGCCTCGGCGGCCGTCGTGCCCCGACATGATGCACCCGCAGAGAACGCCTCCGTCTTCAGCAACGAAGCTCAATCCAGGGTTTCGCTCCAAGTACTTCGAGGTCGATTCACGAGAGTCTGCATCTCGCAAAGAGACGCCTGGAGTACCCTTCATGAGGTCGATGACCGCATCGTAATCGGCCATGGTCATGACACGGATGTCGAACATAGATTGAGCCTGGTTTGGTTGACTGTCGGGCCCGGCAGACTAGCAGAATCGACTCGAAAACAGCTGTTGTCGTTTCGACAGTGACGCTACCGGCTGGCCGTGGAAAGTTGCGGGCTGCTCAATCGCAGCCTATGTTCCAAGCGAAGCATTGCCTGCAACTGGCACGCGATGACTGGTCGCAGGTTACTGCCCATCCAGTGCAGATTCCCCCAGCGAGGTGACGACATGCCGAACGACTCCCGCCCCGCCGTACTCGAACTGATTGGCAATACGCCGCTGGTGCGCGTCAGCCGTTTCGATACCGGCCCGTGCACCCTGTTTCTCAAGCTTGAATCGCAAAACCCCGGCGGTTCAATCAAGGACCGCATCGGCCTGGCGATGATCGACGCCGCCGAGCGCGATGGCCGCCTGCGACCCGGCGGCACCAGCGTCGAGGCCACCGCCGGCAACACCGGCCTTGGCCTGGCGCTGGTCGGTCGTGCCAAGGGTTACCGGGTGGTGCTGGTGGTGCCAGACAAGATGTCCACCGAGAAAGTCCTGCACCTCAAAGCAATGGGCGCCGAGGTGCACATTACCCGCTCCGACGTCGGCAAGGGCCATCCCGATTACTATCAGGACGTTGCGGCGCGGCTGGCGCAGGAGATTCCCGACGCGTTTTTCGCCGATCAGTTCAACAACCCGGCCAACCCGCTGGCCCACGAATGCAGCACCGCGCCGGAGATCTGGGCGCAAACTCAGCATGATGTGGACGCCATCGTCGTCGGTGTCGGCTCGGCCGGTACGCTGACCGGGCTGACACGCTTCTTTCGCCGCGTGCAACCTGACCTGGTCATGGTGCTGGCCGATCCGGTCGGCTCGGTGATGGCCGAGTACAGCCGCAGCGGCACCCTCGGCAAGCCCGGTTCCTGGGCGGTCGAAGGCATTGGCGAAGACTTCATTCCGTCGATTGCCGACCTGTCCAGCGTGCAGCACGCCTATTCGATCAGTGACGAGGAAAGCTTCGATCATGCCCGTCAATTGCTGCGCGCCGAAGGCATTCTCGGCGGTTCGTCGACTGGCACCTTGCTGGCAGCGGCCCTGCGTTACTGCCGCGAGCAAACCGAGCCGAAACGGGTGGTCAGCTTCGTCTGCGATACCGGCACCCGTTACCTGTCGAAGGTCTACAACGACCAGTGGATGAACGATCAGGGCCTGTTGCAGTACAAGCGCTACGGCGATCTGCGCGACCTGATCGCCCGGCGTTTCGAAGATGGCCGAGTCATCAGCGTGGGCCCGGACGACACGCTGCTCACCGCGTTCCAGCGCATGCGCCTGGCCGATGTGTCGCAACTGCCGGTGTTGGTAGACAAGCAACGGCTGGTCGGCGTGATCGATGAGTCCGATATTCTGCTGGGTGTGCATCAGGACGCTTCGCACTTTCATATGACCGTGGCCAGCGTCATGACCGACAAGTTGCAAACCCTGCCTCCGGGGGCCAGTCTGGCTGAACTGCAAACGGAACTCGACCGCGGACTGGTGGCCATCATCGCCGACGCCTCGGGCTTCCACGGCCTGATTACCCGCGTCGACCTGCTCAATCACTTACGGAGATCCCTTGCATGAGTCAGCACGATGAAACGGGCGCACCCCGCGCCTTCGCCACTCGCGTGATCCACGCCGGACAGGCGCCGGACCCGACCACCGGGGCGCTGATGCCGCCGATTTACGCCAACTCCACCTATTTGCAACAGAGCCCCGGGGTGCACAAAGGCTTCGACTACGGGCGCTCGCACAACCCCACGCGCTTTGCCCTGGAACGCTGCGTCGCCGACCTCGAAAGCGGCACCCAGGCCTTCGCTTTCGCCTCCGGGCTGGCGGCGATCTCGACCATTCTGGAACTGCTCGACGCTGATTCGCACATCGTCTCCGGCAACGATTTGTACGGCGGTACTTTCCGCCTGTTCGACAAGGTGCGCCGGCGCAGCGCCGGGCATCGCTTCAGCTTCGTCGACCTGACCGACCTCACAGCCTTCGAAGCCGCGTTGCAGAACGATACGCGGATGGTCTGTGTCGAGACGCCGAGCAATCCGTTGCTGCGCCTGACTGACCTGGCCGCCATTGCGCGCATTTGTCGTTCACGCGGCATCATCTGCGTGGCCGACAATACCTTTGCCAGCCCATGGATACAGCGTCCGCTGGAACTGGGCTTCGATATCGTGGTGCACTCGACGACCAAGTACCTGAATGGTCACTCGGACGTGATCGGCGGCATTGCGGTGGTCGGGCAGAACGCCGAACTGGCCGAACGCCTGGGCTTCCTGCAAAACGCAGTGGGCGCTATCGCCGGGCCGTTCGACGCGTTCCTCACCCTGCGTGGCGTGAAAACCCTGGCGCTGCGCATGGAACGCCACTGCAGCAACGCACTGGAACTGGCGCAATGGCTGGAGCGTCAACCGCAGGTGGCCCGCGTCTATTATCCGGGCCTGCCCTCGCACCCGCAGCACGAACTGGCGCGGCAGCAGATGCGCGGTTTCGGCGGGATGATCTCCCTCGACCTCAACAGCGACCTGGCCGGCGCCAAGCGTTTCCTTGAGAGTGTGCAGATCTTCGCCCTGGCCGAGAGCCTGGGCGGGGTGGAAAGCCTGATCGAGCACCCGGCGATCATGACCCACGCCACCATCCCCGCCGAAACCCGCGCGCAACTCGGCATCGGCGACGCGCTGGTGCGTTTGTCAGTGGGTGTCGAGGATGTCGAAGACCTGCGCGCGGACCTGGCCCAGGCGCTGGCGCGGATGTGAGTAATACGTCGAAAGCAGCCGGTTTTTGAGCCGGCTGCTTTCGGCACGAGGTTAAGACATGATTGAATTCAAGCCAGCAGCGCGGTGATCCACCGTGCCTGCCGGGCGACGTCTTGCACCTTCTCCTCGGGCACGGCCTGCCGCGCCTGGGCGAAGTTGCTCAGGGTCTTCTGCTTCTCGCGCAGTATGCGCTGCCACTTGACCAGGAACGCCGGGCTGCGAGCCTGCATCTGCAGCGGGCCGAAGTACAGTTCCTCGGCGGTGTACATCACCGGATCGGCGCGCTCGGCGACAATAATTTCGTAGTCGAAACGGTTTTCCCGCAGCAATTCCTCGCAGAGGATGCGGTAGCCATTTTCCATCAGCCAGTGGCGCAGCGGTTGCTCGCCGCCGTTGGGCTGCAGGATCAGGCGCTCGTGGCCGCTCAGACGCGCCTTGCCGCTGTCGAGGATGTCGCGGATCGTCTCGCCGCCCATGCCGCAGATGCTGATCGCCGTGATCCCGTCTCCCGGCTCAATCGCCGCCAGGCCACTGGCCAGGCGCACGGTGATCCGCTCGTCCAAACCGTTCTCGCGCACAGTGCGTTCAGCCGAGCGGAACGGCGTCAATGCCACCTCGCCAGCCACCGCCGCGACGATGGCGTTACGTCGCATCAATGCCACCGGCAGGTAGCCGTGATCCGAGCCGATATCGGCCAGGCGCGCACCGGCGGGCACATGCGCCGCCACGCGCTCCAGGCGCATGGACAATGTGTGTTGGTTCAACTGCAGTTCCTTTTCACCACGAATGCCCGACACCTTTGGCATCAGAGCGAGCGACGCCTGATTGTTGCGACGCAATTGTACTCAGAATCGATGAAAAGCATTTATCTAGATCGTAAGGACAAATCGGCTTTCGCCCCCCGTCTCGTCGTTGCAAGAGGGTTGTTCAAGCAAGAATCCGCACCGATCAAGCACTTTTCTAGAGCCCACATTTTCCTTATAGACATAAGCAACTAGCAGCGTAAGTTCCCAGCGTATCTGTGCCTCCTGGATTAGATGCCTCAGCGCCAGCGTCGCCAGTCCCTGCCCGCAAACGCCTTGATCAATCCGATAGCCCACTTCCGCAAACCGCTCCGGCGAGTTTATGTTTTTCAGATTTGCCCGCCCCACTATTCTTTCACTGGCGTCTTCGATAACAAACGGGTGCCAGGCGCCGGTCGCGAAATCGGCTAAATAGCTTTCAATATGCTCGGCGACACCCTGCAATGAGTAAAAGGAAGGGTCGCGCGCATCAATATGCGACTCGAACCATTCACGGTTATGGATTTCGAATGCCAGCAACGCTTCAGTATCCGTACTTTTCAGCTCGCGAACTCTAAATGAACTCATTAATCACATCTCCCTCTGGCCCGACCGGCAATGCCTCGAAACGCCAACCATCCTAGCCAACCATCAGCGAAGTCGCCAACAAAGCCTCCAACACACTCAGGTCCAACAATTCTGCCATCCGCACAATGGCGCAGCGACTCGTACGGGCCGGCGGGTATATATCCCGAATACCGGTCGGTTAAGCAATGCAGCACCGACACATACCCTAATGAAATGGCTACCCCCGCCGCCCCCTGTGATCGCCCACTAAGCTTTCACCGGGGGCTCATCGGAGACTGTTGCCATGAACAAAGTAGCTATTGCCGCCATCGACTTGGGAAAACACTCCTTTCACCTGCATGCGCAAGATGATCGCGGTCATGAGCTTTGCCGCAAAAAATTCAATCGGGTGTCGCTCATTCGGTATCTGGCCAACCTAGAATCTTGCACCGTCGTGATGGAAGCCCGCGGAGGCGCCCACTTCATGGCGCAGGAGGCCGCCAAGCTGGGGCATACGCCCAAGCTCATCGCACCTCATCTCGTACGTCCATACGTCAAAAGCAACAAAAACGACTTCGCCGATGCCGAGGCGATCTGCGAGG
>NZ_LHPC01000027.1 GCF_001297125.1 Pseudomonas sp. RIT-PI-q | reverse complement strand
CCCCACCCCCCCTAGAAAACGTTTTGGACAAGTGATGAACTCGAAGTCTTTCGCTTTCGGTAACCTGCGCGACCGCGCATTGACACGCCTGGCGTGCGCCTTTCTGGCTTTGGGTGGGGGCGCTACGGCATTCGCCGAGACCGCGCCAGTTGACGTGGCGCCGGGTGCCAACAGTTACAGCGTGACGCTCAAGCAGCTGGGCCGGAACTATCCGATGAGCCTGCGCGGCGTGGAGTCCACCGACAGCGTCAACTTCGATGTGCGTGCCGATTCGATCGTGACCGGCGCCAAGCTGACGTTGCAGTACACCTATTCCCCGGCGCTGCTGGCCGAGCTCTCGCAGATCAACGTCATCGTCAACGATGAAGTGGCGGCGAGCCTGCCGTTGCCCAAGGAAAACGCCGGGCAACTGCAGAAGCAGGTGGTCGATATTCCGGCGCACCTGATCACTGAATTCAACCGCTTGAGCCTGCAATTCGTTGGCCACTACACCATGGGCTGTGAAGACCCTCAGCACTCCAGCCTGTGGGCGAAAATCAGCAACGCGACAGAGCTGAGCATTCAGGTTTCGTCGCTGGCCTTGCCGAACGACTTGTCGATCATGCCGCTGCCGTTCTTCGATCGTCGCGATGCCCGTGCATTGAACCTGCCATTCGTCTTCGCCCCTGCGCCGGCCCACGCTACCCTTGAGGCTGCCGGCGCCCTGTCGTCGTGGTTCGGCGCCCAGGCCAGTTATCGCGGCGCAACGTTCTCTACACGCTTCAATCAGATTCCGGCCCACGGCAACGCCGTGGTGGTGCTTAGCGGCCCTGACGCGTTGCAACTTGGTGGCTTGAGCTTGCCTGCGGCCAAGGGCCCGACCCTGACCGTGATGAGCAACCCCAACGACGCCAACGGAAAATTGCTGGTAATTACCGGTCGCGACAGCACCGAACTCAAACGTGCCGTCACCGCACTGGTACTCGGCAGCCAGGCGCTGTCGGGCAGCAGCGTCGTGATCGATCGCCTCGATGCGCTGCAACCGCGCAAGCCGTACGACGCCCCGAACTGGTTGCCGAGCGATCGCCCGGTCAAGCTCGGCGAGCTGCTGCCGGCCAAGCAATTCAATGTCTCCGGCTACAACCCCGGCGACATCACCGTGCCGCTGAACTTCCCGCCCGACCTGTTTACCTGGCGTGATGAAGGGGCACCGCTGAACCTCAAGTACCGTTACACGCCACAAGAAAAATCGACCAATTCTTCGTTCATCATCAGCTTCAACGATGCCTTGATTCAGTCGCAGAGCCTGCTGTCCCAGGACAAGCTCGACAGCGGTGTACTCAGCGCCCTGAAACTCAACGACACGCTGGGCCGCGAAACCCGCGTACGCCTGCCGTTGAATTCGGTAGCCCTGCAATCGCGTCTGCAACTGCGCTACATGTTCGACTACATCAAGCAGGGCGAATGCGGTGACATCATCATCGACAACATGCGCGGCAGCGTCGATCCGGAATCGACCCTGGACCTGAGCGGCTACGACCACTTCATGGCGATGCCGAACCTCGGCGTGTTCAAGGATGCGGGCTTCCCGTTCACGCGCCTGGCTGACCTGTCGCAAACCGCCGTGGTACTGCCGGACAATGCCGGCGCTCCCGAGCTGGATGCCTACCTCACCGTGCTCGGTCGATTTGGCCAGTCCACCGGTTACCCGGCCACGGGTGTGCAGGTGATGCAGGCGGCGCAGGTCCAGGCGGCGGCTGATAAAGATTTGCTGGTGCTGGCTTCCGGCGCTAACCAGCCATTGCTGAGCCAATGGGCGGATCGCTTGCCTGCGGCCGATACTGGTGGCCAGCAGAGCTTCCATTTGTCTGACCTGCCGATGCGCGTACGTGACTGGTTCAGCCCCGATCCGGACGCTAACCAGCGCAAGGCACGTCTGGCCATGGCCTTCTCCGGCGGTGAGCGCAGTACCTACCTGACCGGTTTCGAATCGCCACTGAAAAGTGGTCGCAGTGTGGTGGTGATCGCCAGCGGTCAGCCGGCCGGTCTGGCGGAAGCGACCAGCGCCTTGATCGGCGGTGAAGATTACACCCAGTCGATCCAGGGCAGCCTGGTGGTGGTGCGCGGCAAAACCATTGAACCACTGGTGGCGGATGAGCAGTATTACGTCGGCAATCTGGGCCCGATCAAATACCTGCAATGGCTGATGTCGCGCCATGTGGTGTTGGCGCTGCTGCTGACTGGTCTCGGTGTGCTGTTGCTCAGCTGCCTGGCCTATCTGGCGCTGCGCTCACGTGCCAAACAGCGGTTGGGTCACTGAGTTCACCATGAATAGCCTCGGGATCAACCGTTATTGCCTGACCCCCGCGCGCCGCTGGCGCCGGGTTGTGCTGTGGCTGGCCGGTACGCTGGCGTCCCTGAGCCTGGCGCCGGTCATGGCTGACGAGGCGGCGTGCAAGAGCGCCGACTGGCCACTGTGGCAAACCTATGCCGCACGCTTCGTGCAGAACGACGGGCGCCTGCTGGAGTCCAGCGTCGAGCCCAATCACAGCACGTCCGAAGGCCAATCCTACGGCATGCTGTTTGCGCTGATCGGCAACGACCGCGAGCGCTTCGATGCGTTGTGGAAATGGACCGCCGCCAACATGGCCGGCGCCGACGTCAGCCAGCGTCTGCCGGGCTGGTTGTGGGGGCAGGGCAAGGACGGCAAATGGCAATTGCAGGACGCCAACTCGGCCTCCGATTCGGACCTGTGGATCACCTACGCGCTGCTCGAAGCGGCGCGGCTGTGGCAGCGTCCAGACTATCGCGAAGACGCCTTGCGCCTGCTCAAGAACATTGAAAGCAAACTGGTGGTCAGCCTGCCGGGCCTGGGCAAAATGGTGCTGCCGGGGCCGGAAGGTTTCGTACAGCCCGATCACCTGTGGCGCCTCAATCCAAGCTATTTGCCGCTGCCATTGCTGCGTCGACTGGCCAAGGAAGCGCCGACCGGGCCATGGAAAGAAATCGCTGCAAACAGCGTGAAAATGGTCAGTGCATCCAGTCCCAAAGGCTACGTCGCCGACTGGATCGGTTACCGCGCCACCGCGCCGCAAGCCGGGTTGTTCGTGGTCGATCCGATCAAGGGCGAGTTGGGCAGTTATGACGCCATCCGCGTCTACCTGTGGGCCGGCATGACGCCCAAGTCCGACCCATTGGCGGCACCGTTACTGGCGCGTCTGGACGGTATGTCGAGCAGCACGGCGTCCACCGGCATTCCGCCGGAAAAGGTCCAGGTCCTCAGTGGTGCCCTCGAAGGCCAAGGCCCGTTCGGCTATTCTGCCGCGCTGATTCCGTACTTTCAGGCCAAGGGGCAACCGTGGCTGGCCGAGCAGCAGCAACGTCGGGCCGAAGGGGCTTTGAACGCGGCGCTGGCTAAAGCCGATGGTGCAAGTGCCGAACCGCTGTATTACAACGCCATGCTTAGTCTGTTCGCACTCGGCTGGGCTGAAAAACGCTATCAGTTTCGTGATGACGGAACACTCAAATTGTCTTGGGAGACGTCATGCGTCCGCGCCGTCACACGCTAGCTATCGGTATTCTCACAGCCCTCATCGGCACCGCTGCGCACGCTGAAACCAATGACGTGCAAGCGCGGCTGGTTGAACAAGGCCAATACTGGCAGGCCCGGGATAACGCTGCGCGTGCGGCAGAAGCCTGGGAAAAAGTCCTGCGCCTGGACCCCAACCAGGTCGACGCGCTCTACGGCATGGGCCTGATCGGCGTCAAACAGAACAAGCCCGAGCAGGCTCAGCAATACCTGGCGCGCTTGCAGGCACTGTCGCCGCGGCCATGGCTGGCGGCGCAGCTGGAACAGGACATCGCCCTGGCCCAACCGCAAAACATCGCCTTGCTCGATGAAGCCCGGCGCCTGGCCGATGGCGACCAGCGTGACCAGGCCACCGAGGTGTTCCGTAAACTGTTCGCCGGCCGTACGCCCGAAGGCAAGGTCGGCCGAGAGTTCTACACCAACCTGGCCTTCAATGACGCCAGCTGGCCCGAGGCCCGCAAAGGTCTGGAGCGCTTGCTGCGCGAGACGCCGAATGACTCGATCCTGGCGCTGTTCCTGGCCAAGCACCTGGTGCGTCACGAAGACAGCCGCCCGGACGGCATTCGTGCCCTGGCCAAGCTGTCGACCCGTACCGATATCGCCGGTGACGCCGACGAGAGCTGGCGCCTGGCGCTGGTCTGGACCGGGGCGCCGACGGCGGCGCAGGTGCCGTTGTTCGAAGAGTTCCTGAAGGTGCATCCGGACGATCAGGAAATCCGTGACCTGCTGAACAAAGGGAAGTCGCAGTCGAGCACCGCGGGTGCACCGGCGTGGCAGCAAGACCCGTTAGTGGCTCGCGGGCTTCAGGCGCTGGAGAAGGGCGATCAGGCCGGCGCCGAGCAAGCCTTCGCGGCACGCTTGAAAAGCAAACCGGACGACGCCGATGCCCTCGGCGGCCTCGGCGTGGTGCGTCAGCAACAGAATCGTTTCGGTGAAGCCGAGCAGCTGCTCAACCGTGCCATCGCTAATGGCGGTACACGCTGGAAGCCAGCCCTGGACAACGTGCGCTATTGGGCTTTGCTGCAACAGGCGCGCGACCAGGCCAAGACGCAACCGGCCAAGGCGCAAGCGACCATCGCTCAGGCGATGCGCCTGAACCCCAACGGTATCGATGCGCGCCTGACCCTGGCCGACATTCAGGCTCAGGCCGGGCAACTGGACGCCGCACAGGCCAACTATCGCCACGTGTTGAGCGTGCAGCGCGGCAATGCTCAGGCCGTTCAAGGCCTGGTCAATGTGCTGTCGCAAACCGGTCAGGCCGACGAAGCCTTGCGCTTGCTCGACACCTTGCCCGCAGCCCAGCAAGCCGAGATGGGCGGAGGCGCTCGTCTGCGCGCATTGCGTTCAACGCAAGCGGCCAAACTCGCCGAGCAACGCGGTGATACGCGTGGTGCGCAACAAGCTTTGGTGCAGGCGGTTCAGGACGACCCGGATAACGTCTGGACCCGTTTCGACCTGGCGCGCCTGTACCTCAAGACCGGTGAATCGCAGAAAGCGCGAGACCTGATCGACAGTTTCTTGAAAGCCCATCCGACCAACATCGATGCGCTGTACACCAGTGCCTTGCTCTCGGTGGAGATGGAGCAGTGGAACGCCGCGCAAGCGACCATCAGCCGCATTCCGGCCGAGCGCCGCACCGCTGACATGCAGGAACTGGCCGACCAGATCACCCTCACCGTGCAGATCAAACTGGCGGCGAGCATCGCCAAGCGTGGCCAGCGTCAGGAGGCCCTGGCCCTGCTCGATCGCTTGCAACCGATGGCCAGTCGCAGCCCTGATCGTATGGCGACCCTGGCCGCCGCGTATGTCGACGCCGGTGATTCGGCCCGCGCGCAATCGATGATGCGCGACGTGATTGCCCAGACGCCGACGCCGTCCGCGGACCTGATGCTGCAATACGCCAATCTGCAGCTCAAGACGGGCGACGATGCGCAGGTCAACTCGATCCTGCGCGGTTTGCAAAATCAGCAGATGAGCGTGGCCACGCGCAAACGCTACGACGACGTGCTGTACCAATACCGCATCCGTCAGGCCGATATCCTGCGCGAAAACGGCGATCTGGCGGCGGCCTACGACACGCTGGCACCGGCGCTGGCTTCGCGTCCGGGGGATGTGGGCGCGGTCTCGGCGCTGGCGCGGATGTATGCCAGCAGTGGCGACAATGCCAAGGCGTTTGAACTGTACAAACCGCTATTGCAGCGTCAACCCAACGATCCGCAAATCTTGCTGAATGCCGCGGATGCGGCGGTTCAGGCCCACGACATTGGCTATGCCGATCGAGCGCTGGAGCAATTTCTCAAGCTGGAAACCTACGACCCGCAATCGCTGACCGAAGCGGCGCGGATCTACCGCGGCATGGGCAAGAGCAGCCAGGCCACTGAATTGCTGCGCAAGGCCGTGGCCATCGAACAGAATGAACAGAAACGCAGCCTGACGGCCCAGGCCAATACGCTGAATGTCGCGCCGAACCCGTTCGTGGGGTTGCCGGGCCAGCGCAATCAGGTAAGCCGCACACCCGTGGATAGCATTCCGGCACCGGCGCTGGCACAACTTGACGCCGCACCGGTCATGGTCGCCAGCAATGCCGCACTGCCCGCCGATGCTTACCCGGGCCAGGCTCAACCGCGCATGATCGCCTCGGGTGCGGAGCGTAATGCATTGCCGGCCGGACGCTTCGCCGGTGCCACCGGTAACCCGTTCGCACCGCAAGCCACGGTCAACGTTGCGGTCGATCAAGCCAGTTCGGCCCAGCGCGCCCTGGACAACATTCTTCAGGAACGCAGCGGTTACGTGACCCAAGGCGTGACGATTCGCAGTAACGACAGCGAGTCGGGCCTGAGCAAGATGACCGACGTCGAAACGCCGCTGGAAATCAACGTTCCGGCGGGTGATAACCGTTACGCCGTGCGCGTGACCCCGGTGTCGCTGAATGCCGGCAGTGTCGGCAGCGATGCCGCCGCGCGCTTCGGCAGCGGTGGCACATCCTCCGACGGCATCGGCTCCCAGCGCGATAAAGGCGTCGGCCTGAGCGTGGCCTATGCCCGACCGGATGAAGGCATCAAGGCTGACATCGGCACTACGCCGATCGGCTTCAAGTACAGCACCGCGGCCGGTGGCGTCAGTGTTGACCGGCCGTTCGCGGACAACTCCAACATGCGTTATGGCGTCGCCGTTTCACGGCGTCCGGTGACCGACAGCGTGACGTCGTTCGCCGGCACTACCGACGAACGCACCGGGCAGTCGTGGGGCGGTGTGACGGCCAACGGCGGCCGGGCACAGCTCAGCTATGACAACCAGGAAGTGGGCAGCTACGGCTACGGTTCGTGGCACAAGTTGCTGGGCCACAACGTCGAATCCAACAGCCGTACCGAACTGGGCGGCGGTGTGTACTGGTATCTGCGCAATGCCGAGGACAGCAAGCTGACGCTGGGCCTCAGTGCCACGGGCCTGAGCTTCGAGAACAACCAGGACTTCTTCACCTACGGCCATGGCGGTTACTTCAGCCCGCAAAGCTATTTCGCCCTGGGAGTGCCGGTGACGTGGGCGCAGCGCACCGAACGGTTCTCCTATCAGGTCAAGGGCTCGGTGGGCGTTCAATACTTTGAACAGGATGCGGTCGACTACTTCCCGAACGACAAAGACCTGCAGGCCGCCAACAACCAGCGATACAAAGGCCAGAACAAGACGGGCGTGGGTTACAGCCTGAGCGGTGCCGGCGAGTACAAATTCGGTTCGAATTTTTTCCTCGGCGCCAACCTCGGCCTGGACAACGCTCAGGACTACAAGCAATTCACTGGGGCCATGTACCTGCGCTACATGTTCGAAGACATGAACGGCGCGATGGAACTGCCGGTCAGCCCCTACCGTTCCCCTTATTCCAACTGATTCCTGGAGACTTAAATGCCTTCTTCCGTTCTTGCCGGTATGACCCTTCTGGTGCTGGGTGAAAGCCACATGAGCCTGGCGGACCACTTGATGGAGCCGCTGCAAGCCAACCTGACCCAGCAAGGCGCGATCGTCCATTCGATCGGTGCCTGCGGCGCCAGCGCCGGCGATTGGCTGATCACCAAGAAAGTCGATTGCGGTGCCGAGCAAAAAGGCGATGGCAAGATCGTCATCAAGGGCCGCGAGGCGACCACCACGCCGATCAAAGACCTGATTGCCGCCGACAAGCCTGACCTGGTGGTGCTGGTGATCGGTGACACCATGGCGTCCTACGACAAACCGGTGTTCCCGAAAGCCTGGGCCTGGCAGAACGTCACCGCACTGGCCAAGGAAATCACCGCCAACGGCGCCAAATGCGCCTGGGTCGGTCCGGCCTGGGGCAAGGAAGGCGGCATGTACAAGAAGAACGATGCGCGGACCAAACTGATGTCGGCGTTCCTGTCGACCAACGTGGCGCCTTGCACCTACATCGACTCGTTGACCTTCTCCAAACCGGGCGAGTGGGTCACCACCGACGGTCAGCACTTCACCGTGGCCGGTTATAAATCCTGGGCCACCGCCATCGGCGGCGCACTGGCCAAGCTGCCGGCCGATGCGGTCAGCAACAAGGGAGCGAAGCAGTGATGCGCGGTCTTTCTGCTGTCTGCGCTGTGGCGGCGCTGTTCTGCAGCGTAAACGCCCTGGCGGCTGAGTTTGCGCTGTACCCCACCGGCCCGAGCGAGGATGCGGCGTTCATCCGTTTCGTCAATGCCAGCACGGCGCCGCTGGACGTCATCGCGCAGGCCGGTCAACCGCCGATGCGCCTGGAAGCGACACAACCGGTGTCGCTGTTTTTCCCGGTGCAGTCGAGCAGTCCGGTCAAGGGCACCTTGGTCAGCGGCGCGCAAAAACTGGCCATGGACCTGAAAATCGAGCCCGGTGAATTCGCCACCGTGGTTGCGGTGCCGGACGGCGCGGGCATCAAGCAAATCGCCGTGCGCGAGCAGCCGGACGACTTCAATGGCCTGAAGGCGTCGCTGGCATTCTTCAACGTCGACGCTTCGTGCGCCGACGCCAGCCTGCGGCCTGCCGGGCGTCCCGCCGACCTGTTCAAGGCAGTGCCGGTCGATAGCTTGCAACGTCGCTCGATCAATCCGGTCACCCTGTCGGTGCAGCTGGTGTGCGCGAACGCCAACGTCGGTGCCCCGCTGGACTTGGGCGAACTCAAAGCGGGTGAGCGTTACAGCGTTCTGCTGGTGCCTTCGGCCACCGGGCCGCGTCTTTTGAACGCCACGGACACTCTGTCCCACTGATCGGATTCTGCCGCTGCCATGGTCTTCGCCTCACTCGAGTTCCTGACGCTGTTCCTGCCGTTGTTTTTGCTGGTGTATGCCCTGGGCAAACCGGCCTGGCGCAACGTCATCCTGCTGATCGGTAGCTGGTTGTTCTATGGCTGGCTGAGTCCGCTGTTTCTGACCCTGCACGTGGTGTTGACCATCGTTGCCTGGGTCGGTGGATTGCTGGTGGACCGTTCCCGCGAGGATTCGAAGGGGCGCGTGCGGCTGTTGATCGCGCTGATCGTGTTCAACACGGCGGTGCTGTGCTGGTACAAGTACGCCAACATCCTGGCCGGGACCTGGAGTGAGCTGATCACTTACTACGGCGCGATGCCGCTGGAGTGGCAGCGGGTGGCGCTGCCGGCGGGGCTGTCGTTCATCGTCTTGCAGGCGATTTCGTACCTGGTGGACGTGCACCGCCACACGGTGCCGGTGGAGCGCAGCTTCATCAATTACGCGACCTACATTTCGATGTTCGGGCACTCGATTGCCGGGCCGATCATTCGTTATGACTGGGTGCGCCGTGAGCTCACGCAGCGCTATTTTGGCTGGCAGAATTTCTCGCTCGGCGCCCGGCGCTTCATGATCGGCATGTGCATGAAAGTGCTGGTGGCGGACACGTTGTCGCCGTTGGTGGACGTCGCGTTCCACCTGGAAAACCCGTCCTTCGTCGACGCCTGGATCGGTTGCCTGGCCTACTCGCTGCAACTGTTTTTCGACTTCGCCGGTTACAGCGCCATGGCCATCGGCCTGGGCCTGATGCTGGGTTTCCACTTCCCGGAAAACTTCAACCGGCCGTACCTGGCCAGCAGCATTCAAGACTTCTGGCGGCGCTGGCACTTGTCGCTGTCAAGCTGGCTGCGTGATTACCTGTACATCGCCCTTGGCGGTAACCGCAATGGCGCGTGGAAGACTTATCGCAATCTGTTCCTGACCATGGCCATCGCCGGTCTGTGGCACGGCGGCGACAGTTGGAACTACCTGTTGTGGGGCTCGGCCCACGGCATTGCCTTGTGCGTTGATCGCCTATGGTCACGCTCAAGTTTGCCGAGGATTCCATCCGTGTTGTCGCACACCTTGACGCTGCTGTTCGTGTTCCTGGCGTGGACCTTGTTCCGCGCGCCGGATTTCCATTCGGCGATGACCATGTATGCCGGGCAGTTCGGCCTGCACGGGTTTGCATTGGGTGATGCGCTGGCGGTCACGCTGCGTCCGGCCCACGGCATCGCGGCGCTGCTCGGTGTGGTGTGCATCGTTGCGCCGTTGCTGCACAACCGTTATGAGCAACGGTTTGGCGGCCATGCGCTGTTTGCACCGATGGCGGCCTTGTGGCCGGTGGCGGGTTTCCTGCTCTCGTTCGCGTTGATCGCGAGCCGTGAAGCGGTGCCCTTCCTGTACTTCCAGTTCTGATGACCGCGCCCATGACTTCCTCGTCCCCTGCACCGGCTCAACCGAGCGAACTGACTGCCCGTATCAGCAAAGTATCGGGCGTTGTGTTCGTGGCTTTTTTGGCGATTGGTTTCGCATCGTGCGCCTGGCTGCTGTTGAGCGGCAACGTCGAGATGCTGCCGCCAAAACTCACCCGTCAGGCCGCACTCGAAGGCGATGTCACCCACAAGATCGCCAAGCAACTGTCCAAGGCAGCGGTGCCCGAACTGGCGGCGGATCTGGAGCGCGGCGCGAGTTGGCTGGTGCTGCACGATACCGGCCCGCGTGTGCGCTCAGGGTGCCCTGGCTGGCTATTTCTGACCAATGAAATGCGGATCAATCGCTTCGCTCAAGCCAATGCCGAGACCAAGTCCTGGGTGGTGCGTGACATCCAGCAACGCCTTGCCAAGCGCGGCATTACGCTGCTGGTGGCGGTGGTGCCGGACAAGAGTCGTATCGCCAGTGCGCAGTTGTGTGACCTGCGTCGCCCGGCACAACTGCAGGACCGTGTCGTGACGTGGGTCGATGGCCTGAACAAGGCCGGTGTCGCCGCCATGGACCTGGCGCCGACCCTGCAACCCTTGGGCGCCGACGCGTACTTGCGCACCGACACCCACTGGAGCGAAATCGGCTCGGCAGCCGCCGCCAAAGCCGTGGCCAGGCAAGTGCAGGCCATGGGCATCAGCGCTACGCCACAGAAAAACTTCGAGGTGAAAGTGCAAGATCCGGCCCGGCGTCCGGGCGACCTGGTCAGGCTCGCTGGTCTTGAATGGCTGCCCGTGGCTTGGCAGCCGACGCCGGAAACCGTGGCCACATCCCGGATCAGCGAGAAGGCTGCCGAAGCCCAAAGCGGCGGCGACAACCTCGACGACCTGTTCGGCGACGACAACCTGCCGAACGTAGCGCTGATCGGTACTTCATTTTCGCGCAATTCCAACTTCCTCGGTTTCTTGCAACAGGCGTTGGGTGCGCCGATTGGCAACTTCGCCAAGGACGGTGGCGAGTTCTCCGGCGGGGCCAACGGTTATTTCAACAATCCGGCGTTCATGCAAACCCCGCCGAAACTGATTGTCTGGGAAATCCCCGAGCGTGATTTGCAGACGCCTTACGGCGAAGTGATTGATTGGGCCAAGTAAGGGGCTGAAAGTTGATGTGTGGCTGATGACGTCTTCGCGGGCAAGCCTCGCTCCTACAGTGGATCTGCGTAACGAACGCAATTTTGTGATCAATACAAAACCCCTGTAGGAGCGAGGCTTGCCCGCGAAAGGGCCCTCAAATACAACACATCTTTAAATGCCATATCGTTATTCGCTAACGGTATTTAAATTCTAATTCTTATACCTATAAAGTCACTCCCCTGCGTACCTGCCGACCAATCGGCGCGCCGCACGACACGAACCAACACGGGACCTCCGTGAGTTTCTGATCGACGCGCGCGCCCTTGAGCGTGCCGTGCGTGGGAGTGATTGTCATGTCAGCCGTCTCTGCGTCTTCAAGCGCCGCGAACATCGCGCCGCAAACCTTCGATATTCGTCCGTTCAGCGGCGCCGTCGGGGCCGAAATCATCGGCCTCGATCTGTCCCACCCGATCAATGATCAGGATTTCGCCCGCATTCACCGCGCGCACCTCGATCATCACGTCGTTGTGTTCCGCGACCAGCGCATTACCCCGGAACAACAAATCGCCTTCAGCCGCCGCTTCGGCGTGTTGCAGATCCACGTGCTCAAGCAGTTCCTGCTGGCCGGGCATCCGGAAATCCTCATCGTTTCCAACATCATCGAGAACGGCGTGTCCGTCGGCCTCGGTGACGCCGGCAAGTTCTGGCACTCGGACCTTTCCTATAAAGAACTGCCGAGCCTTGGCTCGATGCTCCACGCCCAGGAGCTGCCGTCCGAAGGTGGCGACACGCTGTTCGCCGCCATGCACAAAGCCTGGGACAACCTGCCCGACGCACTGCGCAAAGCTGTCGAAGGCCGCTCGGCCGCGCACTCCTACACGGCGCGTTATAGCGAGACCAAATTCGAAGGCAACTGGCGCCCGACGCTGACGCCCGAACAGCTCGCCCAGGTCGCCGAAGTGGTTCATCCGATCGTGCGCACCCACCCGGAGAACGGTCGCAAGGCGTTGTTCGTCAGTGAGGGTTTCACCACCCGCATCGTTGGCTTGCCGGAAGACGAGAGCAAGCAACTGCTCGACGAGCTCTACGCCCACAGCGTGCTGCCGCACAACATCTACCGCCATCAATGGCAGCCCCACGACCTGGTGTTCTGGGACAACCGTTCGCTGATCCACCTCGCCGCCGGATGCCCGAGCTACCTGCGCCGCAAGTTGTATCGCACCACCATCCAGGGCGACGCGCCTTTCTGATTTGTCGGAGAACCACCATGCTCAAACGTCTTTCATTGGCACCGCTGGCCGCCGCCATCGGCCTGGGTTTCAGCCTGCTCGCCAGCAGCCTGGTGGCGCCGCCCGTGGCCCATGCCGAAGGTGAAATTCGCATCGCCGAGCAGTTCGGCATCGTTTACCTGTTGCTCAATGTGGTGCGCGATCAGAACCTGATCGAGAAGTACGGCAAGCAGGAAGGCATCGACATCAAGGTCGACTGGACGCAGCTCTCCGGCGGTGCGGCGGTCAACGACGCGTTGCTCTCCGGTTCCATCGACATTGCCGGCGCTGGTGTCGGTCCACTGCTGACCATCTGGGACCGCACCCACGGCAAGCAGAACGTCAAAGCCGTGGCTTCCCTCGGCAACTTCCCGTACTACCTGGTGAGCAACAATCCCAAGGTCAAAACCATTGCCGACTTCACCGAGAAGGACCGCATCGCGGTGCCGGCGGTAGGCGTGTCGGTGCAGTCGCGCTTCCTGCAGTACGCGGCCGCCAAGCAGTGGGGCGACAAGGAATTCAATCGCCTCGACAAGTACACCATCGCCCTGCCGCACCCGGACGCGACCGCTGCGCTGATCGCTGGCGGCACTGAGCTGACTGGTCATTTCTCCAACCCGCCGTTCCAGGATCAGGCACTGGAAAACCCTAACGTGCATGTGGTGCTGAACACCTATGACCTGCTCGGCCCGAACTCGCCGACCGTGCTGTTCGCCACCGAGAAATTCCGCGACGAAAACCCGAAAACCTATAAGGCGTTCGTCGAAGCACTGGCCGAGGCGGCGCAGTTTGCCCAGAACGACAAAGGCGCTGCGGCCGACACGTACATACGCGTGACCAAGGCCAAAATCGATCGCGCAGCGCTGCTGAAAATCATCGACAACCCGCAGTTCGAATTCAGCGTTACGCCGAAAAATACTTACCCGTTGGCCGAGTTTCTCTACCGCGTCGGCGCGATCAAAAACAAACCGGATTCGTGGAAGGACTACTTCTTCCAGGACACCAAGCCGCTGCAAGGGAGCTGATCGAGATGAACGCCCCTTTGCAAGGCCACACGGCCAGCAAACCGATCGCGGCAGCCCAAGCGCTGCTGTCGGTCGACAATGTCAGCCTGGAATACCGCACGCCACAGCGAGTCGTTCGTGCGACCCATCAAGTCAGTTTCGAGATCGATCCGGCGGACCGCTTTGTGCTGCTCGGTCCGTCCGGGTGCGGCAAGTCGACGTTGCTCAAGGCGGTTGCCGGGTTCATCCAGCCTTGTGAAGGCGAGATTCGTCTTCAGGGCCAAACCGTCAACGCGCCGGGGCCGGACCGGATTGTGGTGTTCCAGGAATTCGATCAACTGCCGCCGTGGAAAACCGTCAAACAGAACGTGATGTTTCCGTTGCTGGCGTCGAAAACCCTCAAGCGCAAAGAAGCTGAAGAGCGGGCGCTGCACTACCTGGAAAAAGTCGGTCTGGCGGCGTTTGCCGATGCCTATCCGCACACCCTTTCCGGCGGCATGAAAGCGCGTGTGGCGATTGCCCGGGCGTTGGCGATGCAGCCGAAAATCCTCCTGATGGACGAACCCTTCGCCGCCCTCGACGCGCTGACCCGACGCAAGATGCAGGAAGAATTGCTGCTGCTCTGGGAAGAGGTGCGCTTCACCCTGCTGTTCGTGACGCACTCCATCGAAGAGGCGCTGGTGGTGGGTAATCGCATCCTGCTGTTGTCGCCGCATCCGGGCCGGGTGCGCGCGGAAGTCCACAGCCATCAATACGATTTGCACAGCCTCGGTGGCGTGGCGTTCCAGGCATCGGCGCGGCGGATTCATCGGTTGTTGTTCGATGAAGGCCAGTCAGCGGAAACCGAACGTGAACTGGATTTCGCCGACATCCGCATCGCTTATTGACCCCGTTGAGAGGAGGGCCCGATGAGCCATTTATCATCCCCGCGTGAAGAATTCGAAACCGTATTACAGCCGCTCACCAGCGTGCCGCTGGAGCGTGAACTGCCCCTCGGCCAACGGTTGTGGCAACAGGGCTGGCTGCGCAAAAGCCTGATCCTGATTCTGCTCGCCGTACTATGGGAAGTGGTCGCCCGCATTCAGAACAACGACCTGCTGCTGCCGAGTTTTCTGCAAACCGCCAGCGCGCTGTATGACGGCCTGCTCAGTGGCGAATTGCTGGGCAAGGTGTGGATTTCGCTGGTTGTACTGCTCAAGGGTTACCTGATCGGCATCGTCCTGGCGTTTGCCCTGACCACGTTGGCGGTGTCGACGCAATTCGGTCGCGACCTGCTGAGTACCTTGACCTCGATGTTCAACCCGCTGCCGGCGATTGCGCTCTTACCGCTGGCGCTGCTGTGGTTTGGATTGGGGCAGAACAGCCTGATTTTCGTGCTGGTGCATTCGGTGCTCTGGGCCTTGGCGTTGAACACCTATGCCGGGTTTCTCGGCGTCTCGGAAACCCTGCGCATGGCCGGGCGCAATTACGGGCTTAAGGGCATGCGCTTTGTGCTGTTCATCCTGATCCCGGCGGCGCTGCCGTCGATCCTCGCCGGGCTGAAAATTGGCTGGGCGTTCGCCTGGCGCACGTTGATCGCGGCGGAGTTGGTGTTTGGCGCTACCAGCGGCAAGGGTGGGTTGGGGTGGTACATCTTTCAGAATCGCAATGAGCTGTATACGGATAAGGTGTTTGCCGGGTTGGCGGTGGTAATTTTGATTGGGTTGCTGGTGGAGAATCTGGTGTTTGATACGTTGGAGCGGGTGACGGTGAAGCGGTGGGGGATGCAGCAGTAGGAAGCGATGAGTTCGCCGGAAAGACTCTATTCCAGAAATCGAGTGCAGCTATCGGCTTCAGCCTTGACGTATAGAAGAATTGCGGCCGCCGGCACCGCCGTCTGGCGGTCGCCTGTACTGATTTCCCCCATTCACACCACGATAGTCATAACCTTCCACGCTATTAGGACCATTATCATGGGGCATCCATCCATCACTTTTAGGGGCGGTACTTTCGGGGCGGTATTGAATTCCATAAGGTTTGGATTCTGTACCTCTCGACGCGAGATCCTTGGGATGCTTGCCCGAACTGCTAGGGCCACCACCACCTCGTAAATTTCCCCAGCGTTGTGCAGGAGAGGGTGATATTGGTGGTCCTGACTTAGTCCGTGTTCCAGCAAAACCACTCGCCGGAAGATCCCTTACAGAGGAATTACTTCGCCGTGCAGTATCGGCGATAGCCAATGGAATCGAGACATTTCTCTTGAAAATCGATCCCGAATTATTATTGTTTCCTTCACCCTGTGATGGATATTCACCTATAAATTTGTTTTTGGGTTTTGGCCCGGCAATGTACGAAAAAGCACGGGAAATACCTGAACTATCATGTGTTTTCTCAAAGGTCAGGCTTTGTTGAAGAGCGCGTGCACCAGCGGCAGCGTTTTGCGTATTAATTGGGGGGGGTGGGCTGGATCGATAATTTGGAGACTTGAATTGTCCGCCGAGGTCACGTGCAGCGAGAAATAGCGCGACCAGAACGGTATGCCCCGTCGGGTCCGACCGATTCACCGGATCCCCCACACAATACATATACGCATTCAACCCACCCCTACCAAACGGACTCCAACTGTCCGGGCTATGAAACCGCATCAATCGCGGGTTGTAGGCGCGGTAACCGTTGCCCAGTAAATACCAGCCGATACTCCCTTCGCGCAATTGACCGTTGAAGCCCAGCTGTGTCTCGATGCCCTGCTGCGCGGATTGCTCGCCGTAGGTGGAGTAAGCGATGGCGTTAGTCTTGCCATCAACGATTTCGCCAATGATCGAATGGCTGCTATTGGTCGCGAGCAGCACCACGCGCTGCCGGTTCGGATTCTCTTGAGCAACAAGCTTGGCTTGAGTCATACCGCGAGCTCCGTGGAAGGGCCGAGGAGAATATTGGCCTTTAGTTCTACACGCTTGATTCAAGCTTGAGAACTATCAGAACTAATAGGTTCTTTGATCTACAGGCATTACAAGGGTGGGTTAAGGTGGTACATCTTTCAGAATCGTAATGAGCTGTATAAGGATAAGGTGTTTGCCGGGTTGGCGGTGGTGATCCTCATTGGGTTGCTGGTGGAGAATCTGGTGTTTGATACGTTGGAGCGGGTGACGGTGAAGCGGTGGGGGATGTCGCGGTGAGGGAGGTGAAAGTACTGGCGAGAAAGGGCATTAACACGTCTGCCAATGCCGACAAGCGAAGCTCGACATCGTGTTGCTTGCAGTGCCCCAGCAGTTTTAAACATTTAGTTCAGTTGCCTCGCCGAATTTCATTCACCTCCTGTTGTATGGCGTCTAATTGTGCAAGAAGTTGGCCTAGTTCATCACCCATAGGCCCTGGCGGTGGCACCGCCCTCGGCGGTGTCGGTGGCGGTGTCGGTGGCAGTGCTGCTGGTGCCTGGTAGGGTGCAGCAGCTCCCAAATTGTCCATGCGATCTACGGCCATTCTGTTAACCCCAGGAGTTTTAGGCTGAATTGCTGCTGCAAGAGTGTCATAAGTCCAGTATTTCTTCCCAGACGTAGCCTGCTCATACGTCGGTGGTAAATCTGATGTCGTCGGGCTTGCTGCAACCTTACCCCCCGGGGGCGGTGGCGGCGGCCTTCTTCCAGGTGCATGACTTCGCCGGGCAGTAGCGGCGATTGCCTTTGTAATCGGGATATTTCTGTTGAAAACCGAACCTGGTTTATTATTGTTGCCCTCACCTTGCGACGGATACTTGCCTATGAGTTTGTTTTGAGGTTTTGGCCCGGCAACGTACGAAAAAGCACCGGAAAAACCTGACATATCATGTGTTTTCTCAAAGGTCAGGCTTTGTTGGAGAGTGCGTGCACCAGCGGCAGCGTTTTGCGTATTAATTGGGGGGGGTGGGCTGGATCGATAATTTGGAGACTTGAATTGTCCGCCGAGGTCACGTGCAGCGAGAAATAGCGCGACCAGAACGGTATGCCCCGTCGGATCCGACCGATTCACCGGATCCCCCACGCAATACATATACGCATTCAATCCCCCCCTACCAAACGGACTCCAACTGTCCGGGCTATGAAACCGCATCAATCGCGGGTTGTAGGCGCGGTAGCCGTTGCCCAGTAAATACCAGCCGATATTCGCTTCGCGCAATTGACCGTTGAAGCCCAGCCGTGTCGCGACGTCCTGCTGCGCGGATTGCTCGCCGTAGGTGGAGTAAGCGATGGTGTTGGTCTTGCCATCGACTATTTCACCTATGATCGAGCGGCTGCTGTTGGTGCGCCAGCAGCACTACGCGCTTGCGGGTTAGTTTCTCTGGAGTATCAGGCCTGGTTTGAGTCATTACCGTGAGTTCCGAGGAAGTGAGGCCGAAGAGAAACAGTGGCGTACGGCCACCGCGGTGATGTTTGAAGGCGTCTAACGTCCCGTGCGAATTGTTGCGATGGGATTTCCATTCATGTTTAGTAACTCCGAGTGAGTTTCATACAGCGGCTGCCGAAAGGCCCCGGGCTGATTGCCGCTCGTGGTTCTGGAAGAACTGAGGCCTTGAGCAGACGAAGTCGGTCGAACTGTTCCTTGTCCGGTTGGTTGTCTAGAAATATGTTTACTGTTGTATGCGTTGGAGTATCGATTGTCACGGAAGACGAGATCAGTTCGTGGTTTTGGTGTCACTTTGGGTGGTGGAGGACCGAGTTTTTTTAAAACGTCTGGATCAAATAAAAAATTGTCGGCAAAAGCCTGTTTAGCCCTCTGTGCAGCCCCCACAACCTGTGAGACTCCGCGATTGACGGCGTTTATGGTCTTGCTAACTACTTGAGTAGCGACCGCTCCCATTTTGTTGGTCAGTGAAATGACGGCGCGCGAGAGCGCCCATATCGATTGCCCCGTCGGATCCGAATTCATCACCGGTTCCCCTTCGCAATACCCATACGCATTCAACCCGCCTTCCCCAAACGGACTCAATCTGTCCGGACTATGAAAACGCTTCAACCGCGGGTTGTAAGCCCGGTAACCGTTGCCCAACAAATACCATTCCGGTTTCACCTCAAGCAGTTCACCGTTAAACCCCAGCCGCGTCATGACCCCCCGCTGTGCCGATTGATGACCATAAGGCGAGTACGCCATGCGATTAGGGTTGCTGGCGTCGAGCTCGGTGAGTACCGAGTTTTTCAAATCCACCGCCAGCAGCACCGTGCGTTGCCGACGCATATTCTCTTGATCAACCGTTTTGGCTTGCGTCATACGAGGAGCTCCGCGGAGTGGTCGCACGAGAGTGTTGGTTCTTAGTTTTACTCGCCTGACTCACGCTTGAGAACTATCAGATCTGATAGGTTCACCGCATTCGGCTGTTGCGACTGAAAGCTCTCAGCGCGGAGCTCTGCTGCGGTATGCAGTGCTGATCTGTTGGATTTTTGTGTGCTTGAGAAAAAGATCGCAGCCTTCGGCAGCTCCTACAGGAGAGGCGCATTTCAATGTAGGAGCTGCCGAAGGCTGCGATCTTTTGATCTGCTAGCATTGCGTCTGAATCAGCCCCGATCCGACAAGAGTGCTCGCTATGCAACTCCCCGACATGAACCTGTTGGTCGCCCTCGACGCCTTGCTCGACGAGGGCAGTGTGGTGGGCGCGGCGCGGCGGATGAACCTCAGCCCGGCCGCCATGAGCCGCACGCTGACGCGGATCCGCGAGGCCATCGGCGATCCGATCCTGGTGCGCGCCGGTCGTGGTCTGGTGCCGACGCCCAAGGCGCAGGCGCTGCGCGAGCAAGTGCGGGAGGTGGTGGAGCAGGCCGCGCTGCTGTTCCGTTCGGCGGATGAGGTGGAGTTGGGCAGTTTGCGCCGGCGCTTCAGTATTCGCGCCAACGATTTCTTTGTCGGTGTTTACGGCGGCAAGCTGTTTGACACGATGGAGCGCCAGGCCCCGCATTGTGAGCTGCGTTTTGTCCCGGAGGGCGATGGGGATGACGAAGCCTTGCGCGAAGGACGGATCGATTTGAGCGTCAGCAACAATCGGCCGGTGATGCCGGAAGTGAAGGTGCAGAACCTGTTTTCCACGCACTTTGTCGGGCTGGTGCGCGAGGATCATCCACTGTTCGATGCAGAGATCACCGCTGAGCGCTACGCCGGGTTTTCTCATATCAGCATGTCGCGCCGGGGTATCGCCCGTGGCCCGATCGACACGGCGCTTAATGCGTTGGGGCTGGAGCGGCGGGTGGCGGTGATTGCGCCGAGTTTCCACGCAGCGATGTTTGCCTTGCCTGATTCCGATCTGATTTTACCGGTGCCCAAGGAAGCGCTGTTGAGTGTCCGGCGGCTGGGGTTGAAGCTGCGTTCGTTCACCCTGCCGATTCCATTGCCGACCATCATGCTGACCCAGTCCTGGCATCCGCGATTCGACAAAGACCCGGCCCATCGCTGGATGCGCGAGACGCTCAAAAGTTGTTGCGATGAGACGTGGCTGGCGACCCAGCCCACTCAGTCTGATCACTGACCCCTGTAGGAGCTGGCTTGCCAGCGAATGCGGTGTGTCAGGCGACGAAGAGGCTGAATGAAAAATAGCCTTCGCTGGCAAGCCAGCTCCTACAGAGGTCAGTGCAGTTTTGGATTGCTGCATCGGGCGCACTTATAAGCTGCCGATAAGTCAATTTTCGTCAGCCCCCGCACTTCTTAAACTGCTTCGGTATTCAAACCCCGGAGCTTGCAGTCAATGACTTCCCTCACGGCCACGGCACCTTTCGCCGCGGCCAGCCCAGCAGCTGTTACACCACCGGTGTTCGGTCTGCGGATCATCATCGGCCTGGTGGGCGTTTTGCTCGCCGTGCTGGTGTCGGGCCTGAACGAGATGGTGACCAAGGTGGCTCTCGCCGACATTCGCGGCGCGTTGGCCATCGGCTACGACGAAGGCACCTGGCTGGTCGCCAGCTACACCGCGACCTCGGTAGCGGCCATGGCCTTCGCGCCGTGGTGTGCGGTGACGTTTTCGTTGCGGCGTTTCACCCTGTACGCCATCGGCGCGTTCACCTTGCTCGGCGTGTTGTGCCCACTCGCGCCGAACTACGAAAGCCTGTTGCTCCTGCGCACCTTGCAGGGGCTGGCGGGCGGCGCGTTGCCGCCGATGCTGATGACCGTCGCGCTACGCTTTCTGCCAGCCAACGTGAAGCTGTACGGCCTGGCCGGGTATGCCCTGACGGCGACGTTTGGTCCCGGCCTCGGCACGCCGCTCGCCGGTTTGTGGACCGAGCATGTCGGCTGGCAATGGACCTTCTGGCAAATCATCGCGCCGTGCCTGATCGCCATGCTCGCAGTGGCCTACGGTCTGCCTCAGGATCCGCTGCGGCTGGAGCGCTTCAAGCAGTTCAACTGGCTCGGTTTGCTGTTGGGGTTTCCAGCGATTTGCATGTTGGTGATCGGCATCCTGCAGGGCAATCGGCTGGACTGGTTCGAGTCCAACCTGATCTGCGGATTGCTCGGCGGCGGGCTGCTGTTGCTGGTGCTGTTTCTGCTCAACGAGTGGTCGCAGCCGATCCCGTTTTTCAAGATGCAGATGCTCGGCATCCGCAATCTGGCGTTCGCCTTGCTGACCCTGGCCGGCGTGCTGGTGGTGTTGCTGGCAGTGATCATCATCCCATCGAGTTACCTGGCGCAGGTCCAGGGTTATCGCCCGATCCAGACCGCGCCGATCATGCTGTTGGCAGCGCTTCCGCAACTGATCGCGCTGCCCTTGGTGGCCGCGTTGTGCAACCTGCGTTGGGTCGATTGCCGCTGGGTGCTGGGGATCGGCCTGAGCATGCTGGCGTTGTCATGCATCGGCGGTTCGCAGCTGACATCGATGTGGATTCGCGATGATTTCTACGGGCTGCAACTGCTGCAAATCTTCGGTCAGCCCATGGCCGTGTTGCCGCTGTTGATGCTCGCGACCGGCAGCATCAGCCCGATGGAAGGGCCGTTCGCGTCGGCGTGGTTCAACACCGTAAAAGGTCTGTCGGCGGTGATTGCCACCGGTGTGATCGAAGCGTTGACCACTTCAAGGTTGCACTTTCATTCGACCATGTTGGTGGACAGCCTCGGCAACTCACCGCTGGCCGACAGCGAGAGTGCAGGCCTCGCTCATCGGTTGCATGAGCAGGCCGTGGTGCTGACGGCCTCGGATCTTTATCTGTGCATGGCGGGCGTCGCCCTGACGCTGATCCTGCTGATTTTCTGGCTGCCGACGCGAATGTATCCACCGCGTGCGCCGACTTGATTGCTCCACTGAAACTGAAGGTTTTTATGACGACTCATGCAAAGCAAAAAGTGGCTGTCGGCGTTGCCGCAGCGTTAGCCATCGGCGTACTGGTTTACCTGCTGGCGCCCGGTATTTTCGGCAAGCGCACACAACAGAACACCAACGACGCTTTTGTCTCGGCGGACTTCACGCTGGTGGTGCCGCGCGTCGCCGGGTTCATCAAGGAAGTGCTGGTGGAAGACAACCAGCAGGTCAAGGCCGGGCAGTTGCTGGCGTTGATCGATGACCGGGATTTGCGCGCCGCTGCGCAAGCCGCAGACGCGCAAACGCTGGTGGCCAGGGCGCACCTGCAAAATGCTCGCGCGACGCTTGAGCGCCAGAGCTCGGTGATCGCCCAGGCGCAAGCCACCGTCGTCTCGGCCAAGGCTGAAATGGACTTTGCCGCACATGAATTGAGCCGCTACAACCACCTGGCCGGTGTTGGTGCCGGCACGGTGCAAAACGCTCAGCAAGCACGGACTCGCATTGATCAAGCCAGCGCTCGGCTGGCCAACGTGACGGCCGTATTGGCGGCGGAACGCAAGCAGGTGGAGATTCTTACCGCCCAGCGTGACGCCGCTGAAGGTGAGCTGAAACGAGCGCAAGCGGCGCTGGAAATCGCCAGTTTCGAGCTGTCCTATACGCGAATCGTCGCGCCTCAAGACGGCATGGTCGGCGAACGCGCGGTGCGTGTCGGCGCGTATGTCACGCCGGGCAGCAAGATTCTGGCGGTGGTGCCGCTGGCGCAGGCCTATGTGGTCGCCAATTTTCAGGAAACCCAGCTGACCGATGTGCAGCCGGGGCAGGACGTGCAGGTGCGCGTCGACAGCCTCGGCGGCGAAGCCTTGCGGGGGCGCGTCGAGAGTATCGCACCGGCTACCGGCGTGACCTTCGCTTCGGTGAAACCGGACAATGCGACTGGCAACTTCACCAAGGTGGTGCAGCGGATTCCGGTGAAGATCGTGCTGGAGCCGGGGCAGCGGTTGGCTGAGCGGTTGAGGGTGGGGATGTCGGTGGAGGCGAGTATTGATACTGGCAGTACCGGTGAGCATGAGGTTGCGCAACGATGAAGACTTTCGTTGACTGGGCTGACGCCTTCGCGAGCAAGCCCGCTCCCACATTTGATCTGCTGGGTGCCAACACTTTATGTACAAAAGAAGATCAAGTGTGGGAGCGGGCTTGCTCGCGAAGAGGCCGGCTGCCTCCACTAACCTTCTGTGCCGTGCTCGTCATGAGCCTTTCAGCCTGCACCGTCGGTCCGGACTTCCACAAACCTCAGGCCCATCAAGTCGCCGAGTGGTCGAAGCCGTCAAAAGCCGCCGCCAGCCAAGCCGTCGCCGAAACCATGGACGAACGCTGGTGGGAAGTGTTCCACGACCCGAAACTCTCGGCCCTGACCCAACGCGCACTGACCGACAACCTCGACCTGCAACTCGCCAGCAGCCGTTTGCAGCAAAGCCGCGCCGTGCGTCAGGTTGTCACCGCCGACCGCTATCCCAACACCGCAGCCACAGGCAGCTACGGGCGTAAGCGCAACAGCGGCGAAGGCCTGAATGATCCGTCTGGGAACAATGGCAACTCGGCGTTCAACCTGTGGGACGCAGGCTTCTCCGCGTCCTGGGAACTGGATTTCTGGGGCCGCGTGCGCCGGGAAACCGAAGCCGCCGACGCGACCCTGGAAGTGGCGGAAAACGACCGACGCAGCGTGCTGCTATCAGTGCTCGCCGAAACCGCTCAGGACTACATCCAGCTGCGCGGCGTGCAAAGTACACGAGCGGTCACCGAGCAGAATCTCGAGGTCGCCCGCCATAGCCTGAAACTCTCGCAGTTGCGTCTGGCCGACGGTGTCGCTACCGATCTGGACGTTGCAGAAGCTGCCGCGCAAGTCGCCGCCATCGAGTCACGCCTGCCAGCCCTGGAGCAGCGCCAATCGCAACTGATCAACGCGCTGAGCCTGCTGATGGGCGAGCCACCCCAGGCATTGTCTGCCGAGTTATCCACAGACGCCCCCGTGCCGCAAACTCCGCGTCAGGTCGCCATCGGCTTGCCGTCGCAACTGGCCGAACGCCGTCCGGACATCCGCCAGGCCGAAGCGCGCCTGCACGCCGCCACCGCGAGCATCGGCGTGGCCAAGGGCGATTTTTATCCGCGGATCACCCTCTCGGGCAATGTCGGTTCACAAGCCATGCAGCTGAGTGATTTTGGCTCCTGGGGCTCGCGCTCGTTCGGCATCGGCCCGCAATTGAGCCTGCCGCTGTTCGACGGTGGACGCTTGCGCGGCGTCCTGAACTTGCGCGAAGCCCAACAACAGGAAGCCGCCATCGCCTACCAGCAAACCGTACTGCGCGCCTGGCATGAAATCGACGATCAACTAACGACCTACAACGCCAGCCAACTGCGCCGCGACAGCCTCGCCGAAGCCGTGCGCCAAAACCAGATAGCCCTGCGTACCGCGCAACAGCAGTACGTGGAAGGGGTGGTGGATTTCGTCAACGTGCTGACGGTGCAGGGCGCGTTGCTGGCAACACAGGAGCAACTTGTGGAGAGTTCGACCGCGGTTTCGCTGGCGATGGTCGGGTTGTACAAGGCGTTGGGTGGGGGATGGGAATCGGTGTATCCGGTGGCGGATATCGTCACCAGTAACCCGGCTTGATAGCGGGCGCTTTGCGAGTGGGTACTCGATCTGGAAATTGGTGCAATTGCAACTCTTCTGAGGAGACGACTCGGCGCATCCAGTGGGAATGCTCTATTAGCGAGCCGGGTGGCGAGCGTTTTAACCCAGTCCAGCATGGAAGAACGATACCCACTGTCATCTGAGGGAAATCCTCTCGGATTGCCTTTAGCGCGGGAAGGTGTGCCTGCCAGCAACCCATAAAACACGTTGTAGCCGTCAACAAAGAACGCAGTGCGCACAAATCCAATCCTCAGAAACGAAAAAACCGGCCGAAGCCGGTTTTCTCACCCCAACTGCCAGAGAACCAAATCTCTGCGTACGGGGTTGAGTAGTGAGCTGATCCTAAATTGGGTGCGTCATGCACGTCAATACTCAACTGATCAAGGCCTACTCGACTGGACAATTTCCAGTGCCGGCAGGCTAGTTTTGTGCATTTTCATGTTCGATGGTCAAGGTGATCCTGGCCTCAGTTATTAGTGAATATTGCTGAGGTGAGGTGGACGTGTTGGCGTGCTGCCAGGCCGCTAATGTGTCTATCGCCGATTTCGGTTCAGCTTGAACGGAGCCTCCCAAATTCGTGTGGGATTAAGTACCGATCGACTCAATGGGAGCGAGTGAATCAACTGCCCTGAAAAACTTGGCTTTTTGAAACAACACATTTCTATCCGCACGACGCCAGACTGATGATCATCATGCTTGCCAAATGTCATCGATCGCAAAGCCAGCATCGACGACGAACTTGCGTCGCCCTAAAGTGATCAACAGGCTTTGTGGTTCGGGCCGTTTTGGGGAGAGGCAATGGAGGCGCGCAGAGAAACGCCGCTTGACGGTACTGAGGGTCCGCACGCGGCGCCCGGCGTCTGGGCGATTGTTCAGCGCTGGTTGCGATGGGCGCAGCAGCACTGGCTGTTGCCAATTCTGGCGTTGGCTGCGCTGGTGCGTTTCTACGACCTGACGGCGGCGGCCATCTGGGGCGACGAAGGGTCGAGTCTGCTGTTGAGCCAATATTCATTGGCCGACATCTGGGTGCACGCCGCGCATGACGTGCACCCACCGCTGTATTTCATGTTGCTGCATGGCTGGGTCGAGCTGTTCGGCGACGGCATTTTTTCGATCCGCTGCCTCAGCGCACTGCCCGGGATTGTCACGGTGTGGCTCGGCGTCTGGCTGATGGACTTACTCGCCCCGCGCCGTGCTGCGCTGCTGACCGGTTTCCTGCTGGCGCTGCTGCCCACGGCGGTGCGTTACAGCCAGGAAGTGCGGATGTATTCGCTGCTGGGCCTGTGGTTGATCGGCGCGACGATTGCCCTGGCCTACTGGATCAGACACCCCCAGCGCAGGCGATATCTGGTGGCGTATGTGCTGCTCATGAGTGCCGCGTTCTACACCCATTACTTCACCGCCCTGTGTGTACTCTGTCACTGGCTATATCTGGGGCTGATCCGCGTACAGCCAGGTTATCGCTTGCGGCATATCCAACGTTCCGACTGGTGGCTGGCGAACGTGGCGATTGTGTTGTTGTACCTGCCGTGGGTGCCGAGCCTGATCGATCTGATTCAACACATGGATCAGCTCAAAGCCAATGGCGACGTCGGGTGGGAGATGCCTGTCACGTTCGGCTCATTGCCCTCGATGATCTGGTCGTTCCTGATCCAGGACGACGGCGAGAACCTGCCGACGCCGATCTTTATCGCGCTGCCGCTGGCGTTACTGGCCATTGCGGGCGTGGCGCTGGCGCGGGATCGCAGCGTCTTTCGTGGCAGTGTTCTGCTGGTGATCTACACGGCGTTGCCGTTGCTGCTGGTATTTGGGGTTTCGTTTGTCACGCCGGTGTTCATTGAGCGCTACCTGACGGCCTATGCCCTGGGGTTGCCGATGATTGCCGCGCTGGCGATTGATCGCCTGTACTCAGGTTTTCGGGTGCTGGCATTGACGGTGCTGGTGCTGTTTGTCGGCGTTGAGCTGGTGGGCCTGAAGAACAACGCCACGGTGGATACCAATGATCAGATCAGCGTCATGGTCGACTACGTGAACCAGCATTTTGTGACCGGCGACCGGATCGTCACCAGCGACATGCTCTGGTATCTCAGCTACGTCTATTACAACCGCACCGACGCCAAACCGATGCTGTACACCCCGCCATTAGCCAATGGCGCTTCCAGCCGGCCGAATGCCTATGGGTTTGGCACGCTGGTGACCCAGGACATTTACCTGGATCACCTCGACGGCTTGCCCAAAGGCACGGGTCGAGTGTGGTTGATCGGCACGGTGGATGTGCCGGACGAGTTCGCGCCGTGGCCCGCAGGCTGGCAGAGCGTTGGCGAAACCCGGGCCGGTGGCGCCAACGCACGATTGTTCATCCTGCATTGAGCCGGTGACCGAGGGTTCAAACGGTTTCCGCGAAACGCTGATTGCTCAAGGTTTCGACGACAAATCTGCCATGCCCTTGAGCAACTCGATCGGCAGCGGAAACACGATGGTCGAACTCTTGTCCCCGGCAATCGAACTCAGCGTCTGCATGTAGCGCAGTTGCATGGCACCCGGCTGGCGGCCGAGCATTTCGGCGGCCTGCATGAGTTTTTCCGAGGCCTGCAATTCACCTGCGGCGTGGCTCCCCTTGGCCCGCCGTTCCCGCTCGGCTTCGGCCTGTTTGGCGATGGCGCGGATCATCGATTCGTTGAGATCCACGTGCTTGATCTCGACGTTGGCGACCTTGATGCCCCAGGCATCGGTCTGGGCGTCGAGCACTTGCTGGATGTCGATGTTCAGGCGTTCGCGCTCGGCCAGCAGTTCATCGAGTTCATGTTTGCCGAGCACCGCGCGCAAGGTGGTTTGCGCCAGTTGGCTGGTGGCCATGAGAAAGTCTTCGACCTGAATGATTGCCTTCTGCGGATCCAGGACTCGGAAATACAGCACGGCGTTGACCTTGACCGAGACGTTGTCGCGGGTGATCACGTCTTGCGGCGGTACATCGAGGACGACGGTGCGCAAGTCGACACGAACCATTTGCTGGACCACCGGAATCAGCAGGATCAGGCCGGGGCCCTTGACCTGCCAGAAGCGCCCGAGCTGGAACACCACCCCGCGCTCGTATTCGCGCAGGATGCGAAAGGTCGACCCCGCCAGTGCAATCACCAGTAACAGCAGCGCGGCAAAACCCAGTTGCAGGCCCATGGTTATTCTCCACCCGGCGCCGCGTCAGCCGCGGCCACTTCCAGCAATAATCCCTTGCGTGCCACCACCCGGACCCGTTGCCCGGGTTGCAGCGGCGTGGCGCTGAGTATTTGCCACTTTTCACCTTGCAGATGTACCCAGCCGTTGTAGGCATTGCCTGCCAGCGACATCACCGGGGTCACGCTGCCCACCAGTCCTGCATCGCCACTGACGTTTGCGCGTGGTCGGGTTTTCAGGGCGTGGATGAGCAGGAAAATCAGCAGCAGGGCACTCACCAGTCCCAGGCCGATCATCAACGGCACGGGCACTTCGGTGTTGGTCAGAATCACCGCACCGATCACGAACATCACAATGCCGCCCAACCCGATCACGCCGTAGTTGGGCAACGCCGCCTCGGCGATCAGAAACGCGATGCCAAAGGTGATCAGCCAGATACCGATAGGGTTGGGAACCAGCAGCACAACCGTGTCCGCCGCGAAAACCGATCCGCTCAAGGCCAACAGCAGCGCAACTGCACAGCAACGAATGTTCACGTGACCCTCCTGTAGGAGCGAGCTCGCTCGCGATAAACCTGAGAGCACCGTGCCAATTCAGGCAATCCACGTTACATACAGTTTAGTCGAGCTGTGGGTTGTATGAATTTTGCTCAATTGTCGACCTCGGCCGACGGGCAGATTTCCCGCGCAATTGCGCCAGCGGGCCTAGACTTTCAATGGAGTAAAAAGGTTTAACCATCGTCCGCCCCAAGCTGTTTGCGGACACCGAGGTGCATCATGCGTATGGCAAGAACCGTGCAGAGAAGCCTGGAAAAGGCTCAATGCGAATATGACATCGTCACCCACCCACACTCGGCCAGCAGCCTTGAAACGGCTCGGGTTTCGGGCATTCCTGCCGAACGGGTGGCCAAATCGGTGATCCTCGATGACCACCATGGTCATTACCTGATGGCCGTGTTGCCAGCGAGCCGTCACCTGGACCTGAGTAAAGTACGCAGCAGCGGTGAATGGCAGGTGACCCGGGAAAGCAATTTGCCGCACCTGTTCGACGACTGTGAACGCGGTGCCGTGCCTGCATTGGGCGAATCCTATGGCCTGAACATGGTCATCGACCCACTGCTGACCCGGCAGAAAGACATCTATCTGGAGGCGGGTAACCACAACAATCTGCTGCACATGAGCATGCCGGAATTCCTGAAAATGGTGCCGCATGCCGAGGTGTGCGAGTTGAGTCAGTAAGTTTTGCGGCAGCCGTTACAACGCCTTCGCGGGCAAGCCTCGCTCCTACAGGATCACGCGATTACCTGTAGGAGCGAGGCTTGCCCGCGAATGACTGCGCAGCAGTCACCCAATCATCAAGTCACTACCAAGGAGCCCGACATGGAATCCCCAACCCACAGCCTCCCATCGCTGTTCAAACAACTCGGCCTGGACAACGATCCGGTCAGCATCGACCAATTCATCGCCACGCATTCACCGCTCAAGCCTGAATTGCACCTGGCGGATGCGTTTTTCTGGACCGAGAGCCAGGCGGAATTTTTGCGCGATGAGATTCTGGATGACGCGGATTGGGCTGAGGTAGTGGATCAGTTGGATGTGTTGTTGCGGAAGGGGCGGGGGGTGTAAAAACTGCGCGAAAAATCTCGTCACAGGTTTTCCAAGAGCGATGAACGCGACTGAAGTAGCTTCCATAGGGAATAAACCCAACGACGAGACATGAGTCATGCAGCGCGTTTTAGCAGAAAGGATCATCAGCGCCTCTGAGTTCGCCAGGAACATCAGAGCGACCATGCGAGAAGCTCAAACTGGGCCAATCGCACTGCTGGATGACAATCAGATCAAGGCCTATCTGGTTTCAAAGGATAACTATGAAGCGATGCTGGTGCGCCTGGATGATTCCAACCTTGCGGCGTTGATACCTACACGCAGACAAGAAATTACCGAAGCGACCAGCTTTGATGATCTGTAGAAACGCGCACCACCACATTTGAATTGTTTCAAAACTTGACCAACTTTCCCCCCAAATGTCATATTGATAGTTAGCAAACTAACAGTGTGTGCATTCCCCCCGTGCCGAAGAACCTCGACGCTCTCCAGATGAACATCAGCAGCTCCATGGTGGTGGCCGCCAGGCATTGGCGGAAGATCTGCCAGACCACGCTGGTCAACTATGGAATTTCCGAAGCCTGTGCCGTTCCGTTGTTGATGATCGGGCGCTTGGGCGAGGGTGTGCGGCAGGTGACGGTGGCGCAGGCGGCGGGGATGGAGAGTCCGTCGCTGGTGCGTCTGCTGGATCAGCTGTGTCATGCCGGCTACGTGCGTCGCACCGAAGACGCCCATGACCGACGCGCCAAATGCCTGAGCCTGACCGAGACCGGTCGTGAACTGGTGCAGGCCGTTGAGGTCGAGCTGGTGCGCTTGCGTCATGAGGTGCTTGAAGGCATCGATCAGGGTGATCTGGAAGCGGCGCTGCGGGTACTGAGAGCCTTTGAGGCGGCCAATCATCTGCCGGTGGCCAACCCTTGAACGGATTTTTTACCGGCATGCCCCCGGCGCGGGACTGGTTCTACGGTGTACGCACGTTCGCGGCATCGATGATCGCGCTGTACATCGCCATGCTCATGCAAATGCCCCGGCCCTATTGGGCGATGGCCACGGTCTACATCGTTTCCAGCCCGTTTGTCGGCCCGACCAGTTCCAAGGCGTTGTACCGCGCTGTCGGCACCTTGCTCGGTGCGGCGGCAGCGGTTTTTTTCGTGCCGATGTTTGTCCAGAGTCCTTATGTGCTGGTGGTGGTGATTGCGCTGTGGACCGGGACGTTGCTGTTCCTTTCAATGCACCTGCGCACCGCCAACAATTACGCGCTGATGCTCGCCGGCTACACCTTGCCGCTGATTGCCTTGCCAGTCGTGGATAACCCGTTGGCGGTGTGGGACATCGCCGAAGCGCGGACTGAAGAAATCTTCCTCGGCATCGCCGTGGCGGCGGTGGTCGGCGCGATGTTCTGGCCGCGACGGCTGGCGCCAGTGTTCAATGATTCGGTAAGCAAATGGTTTGCCGATGCTTCGACCTACAGCCTGCGGTTTCTCAGTCGCAACGTGCAGCCGGACGAAGTCAGTGCGCTGCGTTCGTCGATGGTCGCCACGTTCAACACCCTGGAATTGATGATCGGCCAGTTGCCTCACGAGGGCGCACGGCCACAAACCGTGCGCAACACCAAGGAATTGCGCGGGCGAATGATTCACCTGTTGCCGGTGATCGACGCCCTCGACGATGCGCTCTACGCCCTTGAGCGGCGCACGCCGGAGCTGGTGGCCAGGTTCGCGCCGCTGCTGACCGCAACCTGCGAATGGCTCCAACACAACGACGCCGACATCGAACGCTGGCAGGCGCTGAAAAATCAGCTCGAAGCCCTGCAACCGAGTGCCGAGGCGCTGGACGATCGCAAGCAGCTGCTGTTCTCCAACGCGCTGTATCGCCTCGGCGAGTGGATCGATGTGTGGCAAGACTGCCGCAGCCTGCAATACGCTATCCAGTGCGAAAGCCAGGACAGTTGGCGTGCGGTGTATCGGCACTGGCGCCTCGGTCGGCTATCGCCGTTTCTCGATCATGGGCTGATGCTTTATTCCGCCGCGTCCACGGTCACTGCAATCATCGTCGCCTCGGTGCTGTGGATTTTGCTCGGCTGGACCGACGGTGGCGCCGCAGTGATTTTGGCGGCGGTGGCGTGCAGTTTTTTCGCCTCGATGGACGACCCGGCGCCGCAGATTTACCGGTTCTTTTTCTGGACGGCGATGTCGGTGTTGTTCGCCAGTCTTTATCTGTTTCTGATCCTGCCCAACCTGCATGATTTCCCTATGCTGGTGCTGGCGTTCGCGGTGCCGTTCATCTGCGTCGGCACCCTGACGGTAAAGCCGCAGTTTTACCTTGGCATGCTGCTGACCCTGGTCAACACCTCGTCCTTCATCAGCATTCAGGGCGCCTACGACGCGGATTTCCTCAGTTTCGTGAACTCCAACCTGGCCGGTCCCGTCGGATTGCTGTTCGCGTTTGTCTGGACCCTGATCGCCCGGCCGTTCGGTGCGGAACTGGCGGCCAAGCGCCTGACCCGGTTTAGCTGGCGCGACATTGTCAGCCTCACCGAACCGGCCACGCTGTCCGAACACCGGCACCTGGGCGTGCAGATGCTCGATCGCCTGATGCAGCACTTGCCGCGTTTGGCCATCACCGGCCAGGACACCGGCATTGCGCTGCGCGAAGTCCGCACGGCGCTGAACCTGCTGGATTTGCTCGCTTATACGCCGCGTGTGTTTGGCGTTCCGCAAGCCTTGTTGCATCAAGTGGTGGCCGAAGTCGGCGACTATTTCAAAGCCTGCCTCAAGGCTGGCGAGCGTCTGCCGGCACCGAGCGCGTTGCTGATGACCATGGACCGAGCGCGTCGCGCGCTGAACCGCGAGTGCGATGACGGTGCGCGCCTGCATTTGTTGCACGCCTTGAGTGGCCTGCGTCTGTCGCTGTTGCCGGGGGTGGAATTTGTCGGCACGGGTGACCTCGAAGAACCGCTGCCCCATGGCATCGATGGAGCGCCTTTATGATCGGTGATCTGGATATCAGCGGGGTGTTCCTGCCCACGCTGCTGGTGCTGATGGGCATCACGTATGTGTTTTACCTGCTGGTGCACGGGTTGCTCACGCGCCTGCACTTTTACCGTCTGGTCTGGCACCGGGCATTGTTCAACGTGGCTCTCTACGCCTTGCTCCTTGGCGCCGTGGACTCACTCAGTCGATACCTGATGACATGAAAAAACCTTTTTTGACCATCGGCCGCGTGGTCCTGACCCTGCTGATCGTGACCTTCGCCGTTGTCGTGGTCTGGCGCATGGTGATGTATTACATGTTCGCGCCCTGGACGCGTGACGGGCACATCCGTGCCGACATCGTGCAGATCGCCCCGGACGTGTCCGGGCTGATCCAGCACGTGGAGGTGCGCGATAACCAGTTGGTCAAGCGCGGGCAGGTGCTGTTCAGCATCGACCAGGACCGTTTCAAACTGGCCCTGCGCCAAGCGAAAGCGGCCGTCGCCGACCGGCAGGAAACCCTGGCTCAGGCGCAGCGCGAAGCCAAGCGTAACCGTGGCCTGGGCAATCTGGTGCCCGGCGAGCAACTGGAAGAAAGCCAGTCGCGGGTTGCCCGCGCCGAGGTGGCGCTGATGGAGGCCCAGGTGGCAGTGGACAGCGCTCAGCTCAACCTCGACCGCTCGACCATCCGCAGCCCGGTGGACGGCTACGTCAACGACCGTGCGCCGCGCAACCAGGAATTCGTCTCGGCCGGGCGGCCGGTGTTGTCGGTGGTGGACAGCAATTCGTTCCACATCGACGGCTATTTCGAAGAAACCAAACTGGACGGTATTCACATCGGCCAGAGCGTCGACATTCGGGTGATCGGCGACCGTGCGCGACTGCGCGGCCACGTGGAAAGCATCGTCGCCGGCATCGAAGACCGCGACCGCAGCAGCGGTAGCAACCTGCTGCCCAACGTCAACCCGGCGTTCAGTTGGGTGCGACTGGCCCAGCGGATTCCGGTGCGGATCGCCTTCGACGACGTGCCGGCGGATTTCCGCATGATTGCCGGGCGCACGGCCACGGTTTCTATTATTGACGACCACCAGCAGGAGCCGGCGAAATGAGCAGGGCCTCGGGTTTGGCGGTCGCCGGATTAGGCTTGCTGCTGTCGGCCTGCCAGGTGGTCGGGCCGGATTATCATTTGCCGGACGAAGCCGCCGTGCACCGCGAAGACTTGCAGGGCGACTTGGCGGTGAACGGCAAAAATGTCGTCTCCGCGCCTGTGCCGAGTGATTGGTGGCGCTTGTACCAGGACCCGCGCCTCGACCAATTGGTCCAGCAGGCGATGGCCTCCAACACCGATTTGCGCGTGGCCGCGGCGAGCCTGTCCCGGGCTCGTGCCCAAGTCGACGAAGCTCAAGCAGCGGGCGGTTGGAGCGGCGGCGTGAAGATCGGCGCGCAGCGTTTGCAGGAGTCCGGCGAAGCGTTTCTGATCCCGGAAAAAGTGCCGGTGGCCAACGTTGGCGACATCGGCATCGCCACCTCGTATCAGTTCGACCTGTTCGGCACGTTGCAGCGTGGCATCGAGGCGGCCAAGGCCAATGCCGATGCAACGCAAGCGGCGGCGGATACCGCACGCATCACCTTGGTGGCGGACGTGGTACGGGCTTACACCCAGGTCTGCGCGGCCAACGAAGAACGGGAAATCGCCGAGCATTCCCTCGACTTGCAAGCCCAGAGCACGACGCTGATCCAGCGTTTGCGCGACGCCGGGCGTGGCGATGAAACCCAGGTCACCCGCTCGCAGACCCAATTCAAATCCTTGCGTGCCGACCTGCCGCGTTATGAAGCGGCGCGTCAGGCCGGAGTGTTCCGTTTGTCGATGCTGTTGGCCAAACCGGTCGACCAATTGCCGGCCGGCACCAGCGACTGCGCGGAGCTGCCGAAAATTGCCCAATTGTTGCCGGTGGGTGACGGCGCCACGTTGCTCAAGCGTCGCCCCGACATCCGTCAGGCCGAGCGTCGACTGGCCGCCGCGACCGCCGGCATCGGCATCGCCACCGGCGAGTTGTACCCGGACATCAGCATCGGCGCGACCGTTGGCACCGTCGGCATTCTGGAAAACCTCGGCAAGCCGTCGACCAACCGTTGGGGCTTCGGCCCGTTGCTGACCTGGACCGTGCCGTCCAACGGCTCCCGCGCACGCATCCGTGAGGCCGAAGCGACGACTCAGGGCGCACTGGCGCATTTCGACGGCGTGGTGCTCAACGCCATCCGCGAAACCCAGACCGGCCTGGCCCAATACTCGGCGTTGCTGCAACGCCGCGATGCGCTAGCGGACGCCGAGCAATCGGCGCAACTGGCGGCAGACCAGACCCACCGCTTCTTCCAGGCTGGCCGCGCGTCGTTCCTTGCAGACCTGCAAGCCACCCGCACCTACACCGACGTCACGGCGCAACTGGCCTCGGCCAACACGCAAGTTGCCATGAGCCAGATCGATTTGTTCCTGGCACTGGGCGGTGGCTGGGAAAGCGGACGAACGCAAGCCACGAACTCCGGCAAACCCTGAGGCCGTTGCTATGCTTTGACTTGATGAGATCGCGCGGCGAACTCATCAATCAAGGCTCGCGTTGGTCATGGGGACTCTAATAATGAAAAACCCTTATGCTCCCGGCTTCTGGTGCGCAATTACGGCATTGGTCCTGCTGTCGGCCACCTATTTCTACGGCATCATGCTGGCCCACCAGATCGACAAGGCTCTGGTGTTTCTCGACAGCGCTTCAGCCCTGATTGCCGTGATGGCGATCGTCGTGGTGGCGGTGGCGACGGTGCAGGGTCAACGCGTCAAAAAAAGACAGTGCGAACGCGGCAAGACCCTGGTGCTGATCTGGGACACCAAAGTGGCTTTGCGCCGCGTCGAAACGGTGTTCGACCGGTATTTCTGGGGCAGCTACTGGCAACCGGGGCGCACGTTCCAGGAAGTCATGGGCGAACTGACCGGCACGCCACTGGAAAAAAGCCTCGAATCGCTCAAGAAGCAATGCCTGGAGTTGGACAGGCAAATCGCCGACGACGGCCGGCACTGGCTCAACAACGCCCGCGAACTCTCCGATGTCGCCACGGCCATGGCCCGCGAACGCTATCAACTGGACTTCTGCGACCCGCGCGCGGAAGTAACGGGCGGGGCGGTGATCAACCGGGATTTCGAAGTGCTGGTGTATACCTGGACCGCGCGGCTGAAAAGCTTTGATCATCAGCTTGATGAGATTGAAGTGCAGTATTCCTGATTCTGTGTTGGTTGGACGGACGCCTTCGCGGGCAAGCCTCGCTCCTACAGGTTTATTGTCGTGCGCGATATTTGTGAACGACACAAATCCTGTAGGAGCGAGGCTTGCCCGCGAAGGCGATTTCATGACCGCCGAACTCTCGCCCTCCCTGCGCGGTCCATAGACACTCTTTAACCTTTAATCATTGGGTCGCCCAGTGCGCCTGATGCTAATCTCCACCGCACTTTCAGCGCAGTCGCGACCGCAACCCGTCAAGGGTTCAGGGAAGACGACCACACTTTCAACAACGGACATCGATCGGGTCATTCATGAATAAATCAGCAGGCGTGCTTCTTGGAATCGTCGTTGCCATCGGTGCAATCAGCGCCGGCGGTGCCTGGTACACCGGCACCAAACTCGAAGGTGTGCTGAATACCTCGATCGCCGACGCCAATAAAGAGCTGCAAGCCGCGCTGGTCGGTTCCAACGGCACGGCGTCGCTGGAACTGGTGTCGCTGGAGCGCAATGTATTCAGCAGCACCGCGCATTACCGCCTCAAGGGCGAAGGCGAAATGTTCGGTGAGGCCCCTGTCGAATTGCTGTTCGTCGATCACATCGAGCACGGCCCGCTGCCGTTCTCGCGGTTGACGTCGTTGAAATTGCTGCCGGTCCTGGCCACCAGTCACTACGAGCTGGAAAAGACGCCGATCACCGAGAAGTGGTTCGCTGCCGCCAAGGACAAATCGCCGCTCACCGGCGTGGTCAACATCGGTTACGACAATTCCACCAACGGCACCCTGCAACTGCTGCCGCTGGACTTGGCGCTGGACGCCAAGTCGAACCTGCAATTTTCCGGGCTGAACCTTGATGTCGCCGCCAACGCTCAAGCGCAGAAGGTCAAGGCCAACGGTTACATGGACAGCCTGACCCTGAGCACGGTCGCCGAAGATCAGACGCCAGTGAAGATCGAACTGACCGGCCTGACAGTGGCCAGCAACCTCACCAAAAGCACCTACGGTTACTACACCGGCGAGAACACCCTGGAGCTGACCGACAGCAAGACCACCTTCGGTGCCAAGCAGTCGGTACTGGGCGTGAAGAAGTTTGAAATGAAGAACCAGACCGAAGAGTCGGGCACCAGCGCTTCGGGGCGCGCCGATTACAAGATCGGCGAAGTGTCCTTGAACGGCAAGACCGTCGGTTCTGCGCAGATGGCCATGAGCCTGAAGAACCTCGATATCCCGGCGACCATGTCGCTGATGCAGGTTTACCAGACCAAACTGCAGCCCTACGAGCGGGCGGCCGCCGAGGCTGCTGCCGCGGGTCAACCGGCACCCGAGCTGGTCTTGACCCCAGAGGAAGAGGCGCAGGTGAAAACCGGTCTGGAGAAACTGCTGGCCGCCGGCCCGCAGGTTGCGCTGGAGAACCTGTCGTTCAACACCGCCAACGGTGAAAGCCGCGCCAATCTGGTGCTCGACCTGACCAAACCGCAATCCATGGACCTGCCGCCAGACCAGTTGACCCAACAGCTGATCGCGCTGCTGGACATCAATGTGCAAGTGTCCAAGCCAATGCTCGTCGACCTGTTCACCGTGCAGAGTGAAATCGACGGTCAGACCGACGCCAAGCTCATCGCCGAACAAGCCACGGCCACCGCCGATATGTTTGGCGGCATGGCGGTCGGTACACAGTTCGCAAAACTGGACGGCAACAACATCGTCACCAAACTGCATTACGCCAACAATCAGGTGGAATTCAATGGCCAGAAAATGACCGTTGAACAATTTGTCGGCTTCGTGATGAGTAAACTCAGCGGCCCTGAACAGGTCCAGTAAAACCAAGGCTTACAACGCAACGCCCGGCCTCTGTGCAATGCAGGCGCCGGGCGTTTTGCTGTCCGGGGTTTGCAATTGAACTTGGACATGACCCCTGTAGGAGCTGCCGAAGGCTGCGATCTTTTGACGTTCAAAGATCAAAAGATCGCAGCATTCGGCAGCTCCTACAGAGGATGTGTAGCGCTGGAGATTGCGTTTCACTCCCGAACCAGGCGCCAGGCCTCGTCCACCGACAGCGGCTGTTTCATCCGTTCCGCGAGCATCGCCATCGCCCGTTCTTCGTCGCAGGCCACCGCCGCCACCACCACACCGTTCCTGCCAAACAGGCCGATGAAGGGTGGATGCTCAGGATCGCCCTTGAACTCGACCTCATCCCAGGCCTCGGCGTGGCCGCGGCAGTCGCAGTTTTTGCCGAAGTGCCAGGTCCAGAAATACGGCACGTCGAGGTAATGCTCGTCGCCGCCGAGCATGTTCGCCGCCGCGATCCGCGCCTGTTGCTGAGCCAGGCGCCAATGCTCGATGCGTTGCGGCTGGCCGTTAAGCGGGAAGGTCGCGATATCGCCGGCGGCCCAGAGGCCATCGGTCACGCGCATCCCGCCGTCGACCTCAAGCGACTGGTCCTTTGCCATGGCCAGGTCGGTAAACGCGCCGGTGGCCGGGCTGACGCCAATGCCGACCAACACCAGGTCCGCCGGTAACCGTTGACCGTTGTCCAGGCGCACGGCTTCGACCTGGGTTGTGCCTTCGATGTGCGCGGCTTCGCCCTCCGTATGAAACACCACGCCGTTGGCCTCGTGCAGCGCGCGAATGGCCTTGCCGACGGCTTCGCCGAACTGCTTGGCGAAAGGCACCGCGTGGCGAGCCAGGACGGTGACCTCCAGACCGTATTGACGCAGGGACGAAGCGCTCTCCAGGGCAATAAAACTGTCGCCGATGATCACTGCCCGTTGCCCGGGTTTTGCCGTGTTCAGAATCTGCTGCGCCTGATCCTTCGAGCGCAGGACGAACACCTGCGGCAGGTCGGCGCCGGGCAGCGTCAAAGGGTTTGGTATGCCACCCGTGGCGAGCAATGCGGCGTCGTAGCCCAATGATTGACCGTCGGCCAACTGCAACGTCTGGTTCGCGGCATCCAGGCTCGTCACTTCACCAATCACTCGCTCGCTCCGCTGCTCGCGGTACAAGCTTTCATCCCGCAATGGCGGGATTTCCTCCGGTGGCATCTCCCCGGCAATCCCGAATTTGCTCAAGACCGTGCGGTCGTAACCGGTGTCGGCTTCACGGTCGATCAGCAACACGCGGCCACCGAAGCCTTTCTCGCGCAACGCCGCCGCAGCCGCCGTGCCTGCGGCGCCAGCGCCGATGATCACAAACGTTCGTTCATCGTCGGCTGGCGGAGTGTGGGGGTCCGAGAGTGGTTGATCGTCGACCCAGACCTCGTCATCACGCACTTCCAGGGGATAGCGCCTGAGGCTGTCCAGGGACGGCGGCTCACACAACCCGCCGTCCTCGATCCGATACGCAGCCTTGTGCCACGGGCAGATCAGCCGTCCGTGGCACAGCGCACCTTCGGCCAATGGTGCCCCGGCGTGGGGGCATTCACCCTGATAGGCGCGCAACTGATCGCCAACCCGCAGCAAGACGATTTTGGTGTCCGCGATCTGAACTTCCAGGCCTCGGTTCTCGGGCACATCGGCAAAACGGGCGACGCGGTGCAGTGCCATGATCGCTCTCCAGGCAGGCGTTTCAGTTAAGAGTTTGGCGCTTATCTCGAGGTTCAGCCAATTCCCACTGCCACCGCACGAACGGTCCAGCTATAGTTTGCTCGCCGACGACGGCCCCACCCGCAAAAGGTGTTCCGGTATGACCCGATTGACCTCTCTGAACCCTTGGCTGGCGGCCATTGCAGTCGCCCTTTGCGTGCAATTTCCGGCGCAGGCCCAGGAACGTTTCACCCTGAACATCCCAGGTGTTACCGATGATCGACTGTTCACCTCGGCCGCTGCCAGCGATGCCCCGGGCTGCGGCGGGCATAATGTTTCGCCGGCGCTCAATTGGAACACCGGCCCCGCAGGCACGCTCAGCTACGCCATTGTCATGCACGACCCCGATGGCCAGAAAGGACAAGGGGTCGATCACTGGGTGCATTACGGAATCAAGGCCACTACGCACCAGATCCCGGCCGGCGTCGGCGCCAAACCGGGCCTCGAAGGCGTGGGCGGCACCAACAGCAAAGGCACCACGACGTATGTCGGCCCTTGCCCTCCGGTTGGCGACAGTGCGCACCACTACATTATTCAGCTGTATGCCCTGGACCTGGCGCCAGAGGCGTTGCCCGCCGGGCTGACGCGCGCGCAACTGCTGGAAAAAATCAAAGGCCATGTGCTGAAAAACAGCAGCGTGGTGCGGCGTTATCACCGCTGAAGATTTTTTTCAGGTGAGTTAACCCGAACCCGGGGGGCTGTCCGTCTCAGAGGATGAATGGATCAATTTCCTCCTGAGGTCAGCCCCCATGTCCCTCCCTCTGCATTTCCTCCGCCCGGCCGCCCAGGGTTTCGCCGCCGGGTTGCTGCTGGCCGTTGCCGGTTGCGGCGTTTCATCCAAGCCCGATTCCGCCTCGGTTTCACCTCCGGCTCAGGGCGAGCTGAAGACCGAGGCGCTGGTGCGTACCGAGGCGGTCATGGCGGACGCCTCGATGGCCAAACGCAGTGTGCGTCCGGCACCGATGGCGGGCTATGCCCCGATGTCTGAAGCCCCTGCGCCCGGTTATCAGGACGAGCAGCGCGAGCAGTATCAAGCGCTGGCGGATAACCCGATCCACAGCGTGGCCGAAGCACCGGTCTCGACCTTCAGCGCCGACGTCGACACCGGCGCCTATGCCAACGTCCGCCGCTTGCTCAATCAGGGCCGCCTGCCACCCGAAGGCGCGGTGCGGCTGGAAGAAATGGTCAATTACTTTCCCTACGATTACGCCTTGCCCACCGATGGCTCGCCGTTTGGCGTGACTACAGAACTGGCGCCGTCGCCGTGGAACCCGCACACCCGATTGTTGCGCATCGGCATCAAGGCTTCGGACCGTGCAGTCGCGGAGCTGGCCCCGGCGAACCTGGTGTTTCTGGTAGACGTGTCCGGTTCGATGGATCGTCGGGAAGGTTTGCCACTGGTCAAAAGCACCCTGAAATTGCTGGTCGACCAATTGCGCGAGCAGGACCGGGTTTCGTTGGTGGTCTACGCCGGCGATTCGCGTGTAGTGCTGGAACCGACTTCCGGACGGGAAAAAGCGAAAATTCGTACCGCCATCGATCACCTGACCGCAGGCGGCTCGACGGCCGGAGCGTCGGGGATTGAACTGGCTTATCAAATGGCGCAGCAGGCGTTCATCGCCAAAGGCATCAACCGTATCCTGCTAGCCACTGACGGTGACTTCAATGTCGGCATCAGCGACTTCGACAGCCTCAAGCAAATGGCTGTGGATAAACGCAAGACCGGCGTTTCGCTGACCACCCTTGGTTTTGGTGTGGATAACTACAATGAACACCTGATGGAACAACTCGCTGACGCTGGCGACGGCAACTATGCCTACATCGACAACCTGCGCGAGGCACGCAAGGTGCTGGTGGACCAGCTCGGATCGACCCTCGCGGTGGTGGCCAAAAACGTGAAGCTGCAAGTGGAGTTCAACCCGGCGCAGGTCAGCGAATATCGACTGTTGGGGTATGAGAATCGGGCGTTGAAGCGTGAGGATTTCAGCAACGACAAAGTCGATGCCGGCGAAATCGGTGCAGGGCATACGGTGACAGCGCTGTACGAAATTGTGCCCAAGGGCGAGAAGGGCTGGCTGGAGCCGCTGCGTTATGGCAATTCCGGGGCGGTTGTTTCCGGGAGTACGGGTGAATTGGCCATGCTGCGCGTGCGATATCAGTTGCCGGAAGGTGGGAACAGTCGCTTGATCGAACGGCCTATCGTCAGCAGTGATGTCGGAAAAGCCAGCGATGACCTGCGATTTGCGGCTGCCGTGGCAGCGTTTTCCCAGCAGCTCAAGGACGGGCGTTATACCGGTGATTTCAGCCTCAAGGACACCGAAGCCCTGGCTCGCGGCGCACGGGGTGACGATCGATTCGGTCTGCGGGCCGAGTTCGTGCAATTGGTGGAGTTGGCGCAGAGCCTGCGAATGTCGACGGCCTCGAATCAGATGCCCAGTGCCCGACACGTTGAGTAATGGAGGTCATCACGGACATGACGGCTCCTGAATTGAGCACTGATGCCAGCAGCGACGCATCGCTGCTGGCGCGCTATCGCTCGGGCGACGGACCGGCGTTCGAGATCTTGTACGCCCGCCATCGCCAGGGACTTTATCGATTCCTGCTGGGCCTCAGCGGCAAATCCGAACTGGCCGAAGAGGTTTACCAAGAGACCTGGCTGAGCCTGATCCGCAGCACCAGCCAGCCACAAGGTCGGGCGAATTTTCGTACCTGGCTTTACCAGATTGCCCGCAACCGCCTGATCGATCACTGGCGCAAACACGGAATTCATAATCCCTTGCACGACAGCTATGACGAACAGATTCACGCCCTGAGCGATGACGCGGCAGATCCGGCGCAACTGCTAAGCCTGAGCCGCGACACCCAACGCCTCGAAACTGCCCTGCAAACCTTGCCCGCCGACCAGCGCGAAGTGTTCCTGCTGCGCGCTCACGGCGATCTCGACCTTCCGCAGATCGCCACCCTCACCGAAACACCGCTGGAAACCGTCAAAAGCCGCTTGCGTTACGCCCAGCAAAAACTGCGTCGGCTGTTGGCCGAGGAGGTACTGACATGACTGACGCCCGCCCTACACCGGAGGAGGAAGTGGTGAAGCACTTTCGTGAACACGCGGCTGGTGAACCACCGGCACATCTGGATGCTTTCATCCTCGCCACCGCGCACCGCGAAGTCCCTGCGCGCAAGCCAAGCCTGTGGCAACGCTGGGTCCAGGCCTGCCAGAAACCCCGTTGGCTGGTCGCATTTGCCAGCCTCGTCGGCGTCGCGCTGATGCTGGCGCTGGTGCAACGAACGCCGGAACAAGCGCCGAGCTACGACTTCGCTCCCGTGCCAAAAGCATCCGCACCGGTCGCCAAAAAAGAGGCTGCACAGGAGCCGTCGTCAGTTGCCCGCTCGCTGGCCGCTCCGGCTGGCGCCATGTCGGCCCCTGCGGCGCCAATGGCCGATTTTGCCGCCCCGGCGCAGAGCGAATCGATCAACGCTGAAAGGGCCGATGAAGCGAAGTTCAGCAAACGTGCAGCAGCACCTTTGAAAACGCTGGATGAGCAATTGCGGGAAGTGGTGCGCCTGCAAAATACCGGTCAGACAAAAGCAGCCGACGCGTTGCTGAAGACATTGCACAAGCGTTTCCCCAATGAAAACCTCACCGCCCGACTCAAGGAATTGCAAAAAAACTGAGGAGAAGAGCGGTCGCCCATTTGGCATCGACGCCCGAAAGCGCGCACTATCGGCCTATAGCCGATGCGTTGGAGGATGCCGTGGCAAAAAAAATCGACCGCATCGCCCAAATGCTCAACTGCCCTGTGAAGGGCGAGGAACTACGGCGAGCTGTGACTGAGAGTCGCAAGGAGTTTCTGCTGGCGAAGCAGGCAGAAGAAGCTCTGGAGGAAGACGTCCTTGATAATGAGTTGATCGAGGACGAGGAGGACGATGATGAGTACGACGAGTTTGATTGGACGACTGAGTGAAAAGACGTCAGAGGTCCTTTTCTAGTGATGACATTGACGCTGAGCAACGCAACACGTAGATAGCGCTACTCTTTCAAATTGCAGATCCCGACATATCAGGACCCGCAATTTGGGGAACAGAGTCCGAAGCCATGGGCAATGCGTCGCCCAGAGGCACACCGCGAGTGACGTGGAATACTGCCTGATCCAAGCAGTAGATGGCAGGCGCTAAGCACAAATGCCTAAGGAATCAAAATGACAGTGTGGTGACACGTCACCCGTAAGCCAATGACACGTTCTTTTGATCATTGGTCGCATTCAGATCGTCAAGGCTTATTGATTCGTAGCTATAGGAATTTTGTTCTTTTGAAATGTACTGAAGTCGTGCTTCAGTGATGTCTGCGATTGTTCTGTATCCATAACTAAAGGCGACATGTGCATCGGAGATGTTAATGTCTTGTTCAACCAATATGACTTTTCTAGAGCCGCCGTCGGTTAAGTTTAGGTTGTGCGCCGCGTGGGCTGTAGTTCCAGTCCCTGCGAAAAAATCAAGAATCACAGAATCTTTACTGGATAGCGAAAGTATCAAGTCTTCAATGAGTTCAACTGGCTTTGGTGTTTCGAATATTTTCTCACCATAAATATCTTTTATTTGGCTGGTTGCACGTTCTGTTAAGTATTTATTGTTGTCCCAAAAACTTCTGATTTTGATTTTTTTGTCATGAGAGCTATAGTTTTTTACATAGATGACGCCATTTTTGCTAGCGTACAGTTTCCAGGATTCTAACTCGGCTTTATCGCGTCCCCAAAGCCACCGCCGCTCTATACCCTTACTATCAACGGGATAAACTTCTTTTTGATTGCTATGGCTCTTTTTTGTGAAAACGCGACCTAGCTCATCGTAATACAAAGGATAGAACATATTCGGGCGATCTTCTCTCTTGCTGGCATCGCCTTTTTTTCTGAATAAGCCATCTACTTTATATCGGCCATGAATGTCTTGCTGGTCATATTTTGTCTCGTCATCACCCAATCCAATAATTTCAGCCTGATGGCTCTTGGAATAGACAACGACATAGTCATGATTTACGGCGATGCCTTTATTACTACCCTTGCCGTTTTTACTGCGACAAACTACGATATTGCCAGCAAAATTCTCTTCACCAAAAATTTTATCCAGCAACAGCCTCAAATAGGGTTGTTCGTGGTCATCAATACTGACGGCTATAAATCCTGTTTCATTTATGACGGAATGTGCCGCTACTAATCGCGGCAACATGAAAGTCATCCATTCTGAATGTGAGCCGAAAACTTCAGAGGAGTTACCAGTCCGAGTGTCATTATAAATAAACTTGTTTTTGGTGTTATAAGGCGGGTCGATATAACAAAAATCCACAAAGGGATTGTTTAAGCCTGAGAGTAGCGCAAGAGCATCCAGATTGTCCCCACGAAGCAATGTGCAATCTACTTTCTGAAAGTTAATCGGAATATGAGTAGTTTTCTTGCATTGATCTAACGATCGAGGCAGTTGACTTAAAAGGCCAAGTGATGTTGCTATTTTGCTTGTGCTTCGTTTAAGATCAATGCTCATTGCGCTTTTCCTTGTAACCTGTGTGCAGATTCTACTACATATAGCTATATGGATAAAGCTAAAATTGCTCATTGTGTAAGCAGGGATATTATGAAGTTACCATTTGAGGTGCTCACAGTTGAACAGAAAGTTGAAGAGTTCGATTCGTGGTTAACACCTCAGCTTCATGAGATAAAAGGCACTGAGAAATTTAAGCATGAGTTACGTAGTATCGGTGCAGTTATTGAGTGTTTAGCTGGGCGACTCAATAACTTCGCATCGATTGATGATTGTGCGCTGCCTCTTATCAGAGATGCGGTTATTAGTGCTACGCATGAAATGCTCGATACATCCGGATTAAACACTGTTCGTTCAGAATTGGCGGCCGCGGAGTTTGTTCTTTCATTTTTTGGTTTGTTGTTTTTGGTTACGGGTGCTACCGACAATAATCTCAAAAACCATTTTACGATTAAGTTACGGCAAGATGGTTTTTCACCAGAGTTTCCGGAGAAGATTGGCAGGCTGAATGTGTCCTTTCGACTTAAACCATTTGGCAACACTGTGACATCGAGAGATATTGCGGCGAAATTGGCTCGTGCCATTGTCGGCTGTAGAGATTTTAATTTACGGCAGGAGGCTCTAACAAGTTCTGGTATCGATTTAAAAACTAGCATCGAAGTTTTGCTATTTGAATATATTTCTTTAATCGTTGCAGATCGCAATGATGTCTCACAGTTTTGGGCCGTTTGCAAATCATATATCGACTGTAGGGCCATCTCTGAAGACGCGGCTCATAGTCTGATAACTCCCGCTGTGATTTTTAAAGTGCGCGGCTCTGTTTCCGCATCCGCAGGTCATCTTCCAGAAGAAATTTTGCGAGAAAAGCTTATTTTGATTGGCTTGGAGCCAGGCCGTGATTTCAACACCTCTGACGCTATAATCGGTATAGAGCCTGTTATTGAGGCGGGTGAAGTTAAGAAGAAGACACGGGCGTATGATTTTGTATTGCCATTTGAGCGCGAAGGTTGGCAAAAAAAAATATTCATACAGTCTCAGTTTTACGCCGGTGATTCAGGCAGTGTTTCTCATAAGGTCGTAGATCAGACAGTATCATCCCGTCAATATACATCGGCAATATTTCCAGGCGCGAGGTTCGTTGAGTATCTTGATGGCGCTGGATACTTTGCCTCATTAAGAGGCGATCTGCTTCATATGATGAGAATGACGGATACTCACTCATTTATTCAAGTTCGCTCTTTATGGATCAGGCTTCGAAGAGAGTTACAGCTGATTGGATTCATTACTCCTGTTGAAGTCGAACATGCCATCATGAGGACAGAAGACGGAGATATTTCAAGCGTTAGGGAAATTTTGCTATCCGAAGGCTACAGCGAAGAAGAAATCAGTAGGAGCCTTTCTTACGCCATAGATAAGGCGCTCGTATCAGATAACTTTGGTAAGTTAGCTATTAGTCCGGGCCGAAAAGCGTTGGCCAGGCGTTTATTTATTATTGATACTATCGCTTGCATTGGGGGAGTTATTGTTTCCTCAGACGAAATGTCTAAAAGTATATCTATCCCTGGATATGGAGCTTCTTTCGGTGTAAATCAGGCGATCTTGGCTGCTAGCATTGATCGAGAAATTAAGTATGAAAGAGTTTCCATTCCTGACTATAGCTTGGATATGGAATGGTTGATTGAGGAAAAAGCCGTAAAAAAAATCATGTAGGAAAAGCGTTACGCTTGATACATCTTACACAGGGCGGTCTAATTATTCTGATGTGATTAGGCCACTTTGGATCAATGAGAACTTTCAATTCTATAGTTGGATACGGTTCTTCGCAGGGATTCAGCTGCGCCGAGGCTCCGGTCTAAACGCAAATTTTTATCAAGTGTTGACGCCGAAACAGGCATTAAAACTAAGGAGAGCTCTCATTTAGCTGAGAGTAAATGGCTGGCATTATATTACGATGCTGAAGGTCAGCTTGTACGCTAGTCACCCGAGTGAAGCGACTTCGTATATTCGTGACTGGCTCATCAGGGAAGCTTGTTGGCTGATTATTGCTGAACGTCTTTCTTGTGAAATAGTTTCCATCTTCATCTTTTACCAGGTCAACTTTTGCCAACCCCACCGCTTCCGATGCGACTCTCGAATTCCAGCATTTAGGGCTCCCCCCGCGAAAGTTTGGGCGGAACAGAGATCACATCAGCCTTCAATGGCCGTGCGGCTGGCGCGGCGGCTCCTGTGTGACTTAAACCTGCAGGCTTTTCCTTTATAAGGAAGGGTACGGCCCTTTTCAGGTTCCTGGAGACGTAAAAAAGCCCCGTCTGAGCAGTTCAGAACGGGGCTTTCTTAATCTTTGCGCTGTCACGCTGCTGTCACGGCAAGTCATGAATCCTGCCCAAACGACGTAACGACTTGAATCATATGGTGCACCAGGCGGGATTCGAACCCACGACCACTGCCTTCGGAGGGCAGTACTCTATCCAGCTGAGCTACTGGTGCAATGCGGGCGCCATGATACTCATATGCGTTGCGGGCGTCCATGCTGCTGAATCGTCTGTGTTTTTCCAACGCGTAACCTGCGTTTGATACGTTGATCAGAAAATTTGGGCAAATGCGGCGTTTTCGTTCTTTTTTTCGAACAGGCTATTGTCCTTTACCCCCTTTGATCCTAGGATTCGTTTGAGATTTCAAACGCTCTTGTCTGGGTGCTGAACCGCACGAGTCCAATCCGTGCGCTATTTATGTGCTTCAGCCCGGTGAATGATTTCCCTGACGGCAGCCTTTGAGGCGCCTTTCTACAATCATAATTCGCTCCGCGCTGGTCGCGGTGCTGTTAAGGAAAGCCGACATGCAGCTTAAAGACACCCAGTTGTTCCGCCAGCAAGCCTTTATCGATGGCGCTTGGGTCGATGCGGACAATGGTCAGACGATCAAGGTCAACAACCCGGCAACGGGCGAAATTCTGGGCACCGTGCCGAAAATGGGCGCTGCCGAAACCCGCCGTGCAATCGAAGCCGCTGACAAAGCGCTGCCGGCCTGGCGTGCACTGACCGCCAAGGACCGCGCAAACAAGCTGCGTCGCTGGTTCGAACTGATCATCGAGAACCAGGACGACCTGGCTCGCCTGATGACACTCGAGCAAGGCAAGCCATTGGCCGAAGCCAAGGGCGAAATCGTTTACGCCGCGTCCTTTATCGAGTGGTTCGCCGAAGAAGCCAAGCGCGTCTACGGTGACGTGATTCCGGGCCACCAGCCAGACAAGCGCCTGATCGTGATCAAGCAGCCAATCGGCGTGACCGCTGCAATTACCCCGTGGAACTTCCCGGCTGCAATGATCACCCGTAAAGCCGGCCCAGCCCTGGCCGCCGGTTGCACCATGGTGCTCAAGCCTGCTTCGCAAACGCCTTTCTCGGCATTCGCTCTGGCTGAACTGGCCCAGCGTGCCGGCATTCCTGCGGGCGTGTTCAGCGTTGTGTCCGGCAGCGCCGGCGACATCGGCAGCGAGCTGACCAGCAACCCGATCGTACGTAAATTGTCCTTCACTGGCTCGACCGAAATCGGTCGTCAGCTGATGGCCGAATGCGCTAAAGACATCAAGAAAGTCTCCCTGGAACTGGGCGGCAACGCGCCGTTCATCGTGTTCGACGACGCGGACCTGGATAAGGCCGTCGAAGGCGCGATCATTTCCAAGTACCGCAACAACGGCCAGACCTGCGTCTGCGCCAACCGTCTGTACATTCAGGATTCGGTCTACGACGCGTTCGCCGAGAAGCTGAAAGTGGCTGTGGCCAAACTCAAGATCGGCAACGGTCTGGAAGAAGGCACCACCACTGGCCCGCTGATCGACGAAAAAGCCGTGGCCAAGGTTCAAGAGCACATTGCTGACGCGATCAGCAAAGGCGCCACCGTTCTGGCGGGCGGCAAGGTCATGGAAGGCAACTTCTTCGAGCCGACCATCCTGACTAACGTGCCGAAGAACGCTGCCGTGGCCAAGGAAGAAACCTTCGGTCCATTGGCGCCGCTGTTCCGCTTCAAAGACGAAGCCGAAGTGATCGCGATGTCCAACGACACCGAGTTCGGTCTGGCCTCGTACTTCTATGCTCGCGACCTGGGTCGTGTGTTCCGTGTGGCAGAAGCCCTGGAATACGGCATGGTTGGCGTCAACACCGGGCTGATCTCCAACGAAGTCGCGCCGTTCGGCGGCATCAAGGCCTCGGGCCTGGGCCGTGAAGGCTCCAAGTACGGCATCGAAGATTACCTGGAAATCAAATACCTCTGCCTGGGCATCTAAGCTCCAAGGGATAAGCCCGGCAAGGCATTGCTTCAAGCGGAAAGGGCACGAGAGCGCTGTCCCTTTCTGCGCTTCAAATGGAATTTTCTCTGTGGTCGGGAAAGCTGTGGCAGTCGATCATCGCATGCTGCCGTAGTTGCCTCCCCGCCGCATTTTCCTTGAACCACGCCGCCCGATGAGCGGTGAATGAGGACTTTATGAGCAAGACTAACGCATCCCTGATGAAACGCCGCGAAGCCGCAGTACCACGCGGTGTTGGCCAGATTCACCCGATCTTCGCCGAGTCCGCGAAGAACGCCACCGTGACCGACGTTGAAGGTCGCGAGTTCATCGACTTCGCCGGTGGTATCGCCGTGCTGAACACCGGCCACGTGCACCCGAAAATCATCGCCGCCGTGACCGAGCAGCTGAACAAGCTGACCCACACGTGCTTCCAGGTACTGGCCTACGAACCGTACGTAGAAGTGTGCGAAAAAATCAACGCCAAGGTGCCAGGTGATTTCGAGAAGAAAACCCTGCTGGTCACCACCGGTTCCGAAGCCGTTGAAAACGCCGTGAAAATCGCCCGTGCCGCCACTGGCCGTGCCGGCGTAATCGCGTTCACCGGCGCTTACCACGGTCGCACCATGATGACCCTGGGCCTGACCGGTAAAGTCGTGCCTTACTCGGCTGGCATGGGCCTGATGCCAGGCGGCATCTTCCGCGCGCTGTACCCGAACGAATTGCACGGTGTGAGCATCGACGATTCGATCGCCAGCATCGAACGCATCTTCAAGAACGACGCCGAGCCGCGTGACATCGCTGCCATCATCATCGAGCCGGTGCAGGGCGAAGGTGGTTTCTACGTCGCGCCTAAAGAATTCATGAAGCGTCTGCGTGCACTGTGCGACCAGCACGGCATCCTGCTGATCGCTGACGAAGTACAGACTGGCGCTGGCCGTACCGGCACTTTCTTCGCCATGGAACAGATGGGCGTTGCTGCCGACCTGACCACCTTCGCCAAATCCATCGCTGGCGGCTTCCCGCTGGCCGGTGTGTGCGGCAAGGCCGAATACATGGACGCCATCGCTCCAGGCGGCCTGGGCGGTACCTACGCCGGTAGCCCGATCGCTTGCGCCGCGGCCCTGGCCGTGATGGAAGTGTTCGAAGAAGAACACCTGCTGGATCGCTGCAAGGCAGTCGGTGAGCGTCTGGTGACTGGCCTTAAAGCCATTCAAGCCAAGTACCCGGTGATCGGCGAAGTGCGTGCCCTGGGCGCGATGATCGCGGTCGAGCTGTTCGTTGATGGCGACAGCCACAAGCCGAACGCTCCAGCAGTGGCCGCCGTTGTGGCCAAGGCGCGCGACAAGGGCCTGATCCTGCTGTCCTGCGGCACTTACGGCAACGTTCTGCGCGTCCTTGTACCGCTGACCTCGCCGGACGAGCAACTGGACAAAGGCCTGGCCATCATCGAAGAGTGCTTCTCGGAGCTGTGATCTCCAGGCTCTGATCGATTTGTGACCTGATCGACAAAAAAACCCGCTTCGGCGGGTTTTTTTGTGTCCCTTGAACACATCCCACTGTTTCGAATGGCCAGCATTGGACTAAGGTGCAAGCATTGCCAATGGAGGGTGCAGATGACCGCTGTGGTTTTGCCTGCTGTACCGCGTGTGCTGATTGCCGAGGCCGACCCTTGGTCTCGCGACTTGCTCAAGCAGGTGTTGCTGAATGTGCGTTGTGACGCGCGGCTGGATCTGTGCGCCGATGGCCAGGAAGCGCTGCACTTGCTGGCGCAAAATCCGTACGACCTGGTGATCGTTGATTGGGAGTTGCCCGGCGTCGATGGCTTGAATGTCTTGCGCAGTGTCCGTCAGCGCAAACGCAATCCGCCGCTGCCGTTCATTTTGATGAGCAACCGCAACGACAGCGCCAGCGTGCGCGAAATGTTGCCTATGGCGCCCAGCGCCTACCTGACCAAGCCCCTGAACATGGAAAGCCTGACCCATCGCCTGCAGGAATTGCTGCTGAACGCCGGTGAAGAGGTGTCGTGCGAGACGCCGTCACTGGCGCCGGGCATGACCTTGTCGGTGTACCTGGAGCGTCGTCGTGAATTGGCGGACGGCGCACCGCTGATGACCGACGTGCAGTTGGCGGTCAAACGCAGCCTCAATCCCAACGGTCTCGATTTGACGGCGCTGGAAGACGAGATCCGTACCGATCCGCAAGTCACTGCCGTGTTGATCGCCGCCGCCAATAGTGCGGCGCATCACTTGGGGGCCACGGTACAGACACTGTCTCAGGCGCTGCACCGTCTCGGCACCGGGCAAAGCATGAACCTGATCCTGGGGCTGGCCCTCAAGCGCAGTGCCAAGCTCAGCGATCCGTTTCTGGCGGACTACGCCGAGCGTTACTGGGATCTGTCGCTGCACACCGCCGAGTACGCGCGGACGCTGGCGCGCTTGCTGGATCTGGACCAGGAGCGCTGCTATTGCGCCGGCATGCTGCATCGCCTGGGCGACCTGGCGTTGTTGCGGTGTTTGCAGGAATGGAAACAGGCTGGCGGTGCGCTGGATGAATGGGAAGAGGTCGGCGATGCCCTGGCCGGGTTCGGCGCAGCCTACGGTTCGGCGCTTCGTACCCGCTGGCGTCTGCCGCTGGAGTTGCGAGAACTGATTGCAGCCGTCTACCAGCTCGGTGGCGGGGTTTACTCCCGCGAAGCGCTGGTGATGAACATGGCCGCGCAAATGGCGCGGCTGACCGAGCATGAAGGCATTGAGGAACTGGCGAAGAGCCGAACGGCGCGGCTGCTCAAGATCGGCTTGCCGGAGTTGATGCGTTTGCGCAAAAAATAAGACCGACGCAACAACCTGTGTAGGAGCTGGCTTGCCAGCGAAGGCGTTGTAACAGCCAACATGGATGTTGAATGTTATGGCCCCTTCGCTGGCAAGCCAGCTCCTACAAGGGGTTTGTTTTAGCCGGAGATTATGCGGTTCTTGCCCTGGCGCTTGGCTTCGTACATCGCTGCATCCGCCCGGGCAAACAGGTTGTCGACGCTTTCATCCTCGGCAGTGAGGCTGGTCAGGCCCTGGCTGACGGTGATGCCAAACGTCTGGTCGTCACGGTTGAAGCTCAACCGCTGAATCTCCCGTTGCAGGCGCTCGGCCACTTGCATGGCCATGTCTGGCGCGCAGCCAGGAAATACTGCGGCGAATTCCTCTCCGCCGATCCGCCCGAACACATCGCCGCGACGCAATGCCCCGCGTCCGCACTCGGCGATCCGTTGCAGCACGTTGTCGCCTTCCTGGTGGCCGTAAGTGTCGTTGACCACCTTGAAGTCATCGATGTCCAGCAGCAGGAATGCCAGCGGCGTACCTTGTTGCCGCGCCTGTTCGAACTCGCGATGGGCGCAGTCGAAGAAGTGCCGGCGATTGCTGCTCTGGGTCAGCCCGTCGGTGGTGGCCAGGCGTTGCAGTTCGGTTTCCATCTGCTTCTTGTCGGTGATGTCTTCGGCAATGCCGACGATGATCACCGGTTGCCCCGGCTCGGCCTGACGATTGATGAAGCATTTGTCACTGAGCCAACGCACTTGGCCATCAGCGGCGATGATGCGGTACTCGCGGTCTTCGACGGCGCCTTTGACCAGCACTTCGGCCAGGCTGCGCTCGGCGTATTCCAGATCGTCGGGATAGATACTGTCGCGCCACTGGTTGTAGTCGGACAGCAACAGGCCGGCGGATCGGCCGAAAATACGCTCATAGGCCGGGCTGACGTAGAGCACTTGGCGGGTTTCCCAGTTGAATGCCCACAGTACCGCGTTGACACTCACCAGCAGGGAGCTGAACAGTTGTTCGCGTTCGCTCAGGCGCGCGACCTCGCCTTGGGCATGCATCAGCGCCAGCAGAGTTTGCGCGGCCTCGGGCCACTGCGGAAGGGATGAGTCCTGGAGGTTTTTATTGACCATCGACACAAATCTCAAAGGGCGTGCCGCGTGTTCGACAGCGGTCGCAACGTGGGCCTTTCATCAATTATTTCCTGCATGCGCTCCAGAGGAAGCGATGGGGTCAGGTGCAGGAAATAGTTGATGACAGGCCCCGGCCCGCCGGGGTGGCGAAGTGTCTTTGAGATAAGGGATTTGAAGCTTAGTTCCTGAGGGTGCGCCCACGAACGGGGCGCACCGATCAACGGCGTCAGACGGCGGCGGGGCGCAGGGAGTAGGTTTTCAGCTGGTCGGCGAAGTCGCGCAACGATTGAATCCCGCTGGCTTCGGCTTCGTGTACCCATTCCTTGATGGCGGCCAGCATGTCGTGTCCATTTGAGCTGGTCTTGACCCAGATCTGCTGCAAGGCCAGGCGTTTCTCGTAAATTACCTTCAGCGCCTGGCTGTGCTCGAGCATGGTCTGGATGCGAACGTGGTGTTTGTCATCCAGCAAACTGGTTTCCCGCGACAGCAAGCGCTTGGCGCGGTGGAACTGGTGGCGGACCGAGTGATCGACCTTTTCCAGCTCTTGTTTGACCAGCGGCGCGATCACCAACTTGCGGTACTGGGCCATGATCTGGAAGCGATTGTTGAGGATCGCCATGGCGGTGTCCATGTCCAGGTTGCCTTTGCCTTCAACCCGGTGGGCGATAGGCGCGACTCGCTGGACCTTGGCCAGGCGCAAGAAACTGAAAACTTGTATCCAGGCCCAGCCGAGATCGAATTCCCACTTCTTCACCGACAGTTTTGCCGAATTAGGGTAGGTGTGATGGTTGTTGTGCAGTTCTTCGCCGCCGATCAGGATGCCCCAAGGCACCAGATTGGTCGCCGCATCGCGGCATTCAAAGTTGCGGTAGCCGATGGCATGGCCGAGACCATTGACCACGCCGGCGGCCCACACCGGGATCCACATCATCTGGACAGCCCAGATGGTGATGCCGATGGTGCCGAACAGCAGCAGGTCGATCACGCCCATGATCGCCACGCCCAGCAGCGGAAAACGGCTGTAGAGGTTGCGCTCGATCCAGTCTTCGGGGCAGTTCTTGCCGTAGATGCGCAGGGTCTCGGGGTTTTCCGCTTCGGCGCGGTACAGCTCGGCGCCTTTGCGCAGAACGGTGGACAAGCCCTTGATGACCGGACTGTGCGGGTCATCGACGGTTTCGCCTTTGGCGTGGTGCTTGCGGTGGATAGCGGTCCACTCACGGGTGTTCTGCGCCGTGGTCAGCCACAGCCAGAAGCGGAAGAAATGTTTCAGGCCAGCATTGAGCTCAAGCGAGCGATGGGCTGAATAACGATGCAGATAGACCGTGACGCCGATGATCGTAATGTGGGTCATCAGCAGGGTGACTGCCACCAGTGACCAGGGCGACAAGCCGAGAAAACCTTCGTACCACATAGGCTATAGGGCCCTCGATAAAGAAATAAACAGCCACTGCATTATCACTATGCCCACAGATAAAACCAGTCGCCCTTTCAGATAAGAGTGCCTGGATGTGTCTTTAAACTATAATTCCATCCTTTTTGAAGGGACATGGACGGCCGAATGTCTGCCACCTATCGCGATGCCTTACGCGCAGCCCTGCTGTACCTCTTGCTTTCCATCGTTTGGCTGGAGTTCAGTGGCTATTTATTGAACAGTTTCTTCGATAGCTCTACCGAGTTGTTGCGGTGGCAACTGATCAACGGTTACGCGTGGGTGGTGTTGAGTGCCGGGTTGATCTTCCTGGCTCGGGCACGATTGTTCCGTTGCCTGGGCATCGGCGCCAAATTGCGCGAGCGCCATGAAGATCGCGAGCGCTTGCGGCAGGCGGCCGCGGTGTTCGACTGCACTCGTGAAGGCGTGCTGGTCACCGACAGCGAGGGGTTGATCGTCCATGTGAACCGGGCCTTCATGGCAATCACCGGCTATCAGAGTGAAGAAGTGCTCGGCCAGCGCCCCAGTCTGTTCAAGTCCGGCCATCATTCGGCGGATTTCTACCAGGCGATGTTCGCGACGCTCAACTGCACCGGCGAGTGGAGCGGTGAAATCTGGAACCGCCGCAAAAGCGGCGAAATCTACCCGCAATGGCAGACCATCCGCATCATTGACGACGATTTGGGCCGGCGCAGCCATTACGTGGCGGTGTTTTCCGACATCAGCGCAATCAAGAACTCCGAGCATGAGCTGACGCACCTGGCTCACTACGATCCGCTGACAGACCTGCCCAACCGATTGCTGTTCACCGATCGCACCGAGCAGGCCCTGGCTTCGGCACAGATCCACAAGCGCGGCTGCGCGTTGCTGATGATCGATCTGGATCACTTCAAAATGATCAACGACAGCCTTGGCCACAACATCGGCGACCAGCTGCTCAAAGCTGTGGCCGAGCGTTTGAAAGCAATGTTCGGTCCCGGGATCACGCTGGCGCGTCTTGGCGGTGACGAGTTCGCCGTGCTGGCTGAAAGCTGTCCGCAATTGGTCCATGCCGCGGCGCTGGCTCAGCGGGTCATCGATGGCCTCAAAGAGCCGTTCCAGATCGACGGGCATCAGTTGTTCATCAACACCAGCGTCGGCATCAGCCTGTTCCCCGGCGACGCCTTGAGCGCCGAGCAGCTGCTGCGCAACTCCGACTCGGCGCTGTTCAAGGCCAAGAGTGCCGGCCGCAATGGCTACGCCCTCTATACCGAAGAGTTGACCGCCCATGCCCAGCAACGGGTCGAGACGGCATTCGAGTTACGCCGCGCTCTGGAGCAACAGGAGTTGCGGGTCTATTACCAGCCGGTTCACGACCTCAAGACCCGTCGCCTGATCGGCGTCGAGGCGCTGGTGCGCTGGGAGCATCCGCAGCGCGGGCTGGTGTCGCCGGCAGAATTCATTCCCATCGCTGAACGTACTGGTCTGATCGCTGAAATTGATGCCTGGGTGATGCGCCAGGCGTGTGAGCAGATGTGCCAGTGGCAGCAGGCCGGGGTGGTGCTGTCGTTTGTCGCGGTGAATGTGTCTTCGCGATTGTTCGCCCGCCGTGAGCTGTTTCAGCAGGTGGCGAAGGCACTGCACGAAACCGGGCTGGATCCGGCCTGTCTGGAGCTGGAAGTCACCGAGAGCGCGGTGATGGACGATCCGGAGGTCGCGCTGGAGCAGATGCACAGGCTGCGCGAACTGGGCGTACGGCTGGCCATCGATGACTTTGGTACAGGCTATTCGTCGTTGCTACGCCTCAAGCGCTTGCCGGTGCAGAAGCTCAAGATCGATCAGGGCTTTGTCGCGGGGCTGCCGTGGGATGAGGATGACGCGGCGATCGTGCGGGTGATCATTGCGTTGGCACAAAGCATGGGGATGCAAGTGCATGCCGAAGGGATCGAGCAGGCCGAGCAGGCGGGTTTCCTGCTCGAACATGGCTGCGATCTGGGGCAGGGGTTCTGGTTTGGGCGGCCGGTGCCAGCGCATCAGCTGGATTGGACCCGAGCTCCGAAAATCCACTAGCCACACATAACCACCTGTAGGAACCCCCCTGTAGGAACCCCCCTGTAGGAACTGGCCTGTAGGAGCTGGCTTGCCAGCGAAAGCGCCCTCAAATCCTACGTAAAATCTCAAGGCCGCCTTCGCTGGCAAGCCAGCTCCTACAAGGTTGTGTACGCGCCCAAGACGGTGGCGATTTTTGAATTTTTAATCCGTCACGCCGGCGTAACCCCGCGTCCCTGCAAATATTTTCTTTTGGTTATATAAACATTCTTAAATAGTCTTTTTAAGAATATCCGCGTCTCTCTACTATTGCTCTCACGCCGCAAGCAGTGCCGCCACTGCCAGGCAACCTCTAGTTGAAGGAGCAGCACCATGAGCGCATCCCTACGTAGCGTTGACGGCCAAGACGAAGCAACCATCCTGCGCGAGATCCAGAGCGCGTTGCGCGATCTGCGATTTGGCGCCGTGGAAATCACCGTCCATAACGCCCAGGTCGTCCAGATCGAACGCAAAGAGAAATTCCGTTTGCAGAACCCGGCCAACAAGCCGAGCTGAAACGAAAGATTGTTAAACCGGCAACCGATTCCAACACACCCATAAGAAAAGCCAACACACAAAGAATTCCAGGAGCTTTCACCATGTCGTCGATTCGTCATTTCGCTTTGGCCGCCCTGGCCAGTGCACTGTTTGCGGGTTCCGCGGTTGCCAAGGATTACGAATTGCTCAACGTGTCGTACGACCCGACCCGTGAGCTGTATCAGGACTACAACGCCGAGTTCGTCAAGTTCTGGCAGAAGGATCATGCCGGCGACAACGTGAAAATCCAGCAGTCCCACGGCGGTTCAGGCAAGCAGGGCCGGGCAGTGATCGACGGTCTGCGGGCCGACGTGGTGACCCTGGCGCTGGCCGGTGACATCGACGAAATCGCCAAACTCGGCAAAACCCTCCCAGCCGACTGGCAGACGCGTTTGCCGGAAGCGAGCACGCCGTACACCTCGACCATCGTGTTCCTGGTGCGCAAGGGCAACCCTAAAGGGATCAAGGACTGGGGCGACCTGGTCAAGAACGACGTGTCGGTGATCACCCCGAACCCGAAAACCTCCGGCGGTGCACGCTGGAACTTCCTCGCGGCGTGGGCCTATGGCCTGAAAGCCAACGGCGGCAACGAAGCCAAAGCCAAGGAATACGTGCAAACCCTGTTCAAGCACGTTCCGGTACTGGACACCGGTGCGCGCGGTTCGACCATCACCTTCGTCAACAACGGTCAGGGCGACGTGTTGCTGGCCTGGGAAAACGAAGCCTTCCTGGCCCTGAAAGAAGACGGCGGCGCCGACAAGTTCGAAATCGTCGTGCCTTCGCTGTCGATCCTTGCCGAGCCACCGGTGGCCGTCGTCGACAAGAACGCCGAGAAAAAGGGCAACGAGCAGATCGCCGAAGCGTACCTTAAGCACCTGTACAGCCCGGCAGGCCAGGAAATCGCGGCGAAAAACTTCTATCGTCCACGCGACAAGGAAGTGGCTGCCAAGTACGCCAAACAGTTCCCGACACTGGACCTGGTGACCATCGACAAGGACTTCGGCGGCTGGAAAACCGCGCAACCGAAATTCTTCAATGACGGTGGCGTGTTCGATCAGATTTATCAGGCGCAGTAACCTGCAATAAGCCATAAACGAGCCCCGGATTTACGTTCGGGGCTTTGCGCGTTCTCAACCAAGGACTTTTATGTCGCGTCGTATCTCCCCCGTCATACCCGGCTTCGGGCTGACGCTGGGCTACACCTTGGTGTACCTCAGCCTGATTGTGCTCATTCCACTGGCGGCGATGTTCGTGCATGCCGCCCAACTCACCTGGGATCAGTTCTGGGCGATTATTTCGGCGCCGCGGGTGCTGGCGGCGTTGAAGCTGAGCTTCGGCACCGCGCTGTACGCCGCGATCATCAACGGCATTATCGGCACGCTGCTGGCCTGGGTGCTGGTGCGCTATACCTTTCCAGGGCGCAAAGTCATCGATGCGATGATCGACTTGCCCTTCGCATTGCCCACCGCCGTGGCCGGTATCGCGCTGACTGCGCTATACGCGCCCAATGGTTGGGTGGGTCAGTTTGCAGCGGACCTGGGTTTCAAGATTGCCTATACCCCTCTGGGCATCACCCTTGCCCTGACTTTTGTGACACTTCCATTCGTGGTACGTACCGTACAGCCAGTATTGGCCGATATCCCCCGTGAAGTGGAAGAAGCGGCCGCTTGCCTGGGTGCAAAGCCATTGCAGGTTTTCCGCCATATTCTGGTGCCGGCATTGTTGCCAGCCTGGTTGACCGGATTTGCTTTGGCCTTTGCCCGTGGGGTCGGCGAGTATGGTTCGGTGATTTTCATCGCCGGCAACATGCCGATGAAAACCGAGATTCTGCCGCTGCTGATCATGGTCAAGCTCGACCAGTACGATTACACCGGCGCCACGTCCATTGGTGTACTGATGCTGGTGGTTTCCTTCGTTCTGTTGCTGCTGATCAACTTGCTGCAACGACGCATCGAAACCCCATAAGGAGGCGCACAAATGTCCCAATCGTCTATTGCTGCTGCTTCCTCGAACGCCGCCCGCCGTGGCAGCGCTTCATCGCGGCGAATCCTGATCGGCCTTGGCTGGCTGGTGTTCGCCCTGTTCCTGTTGCTGCCGCTGGTGATCGTGGTGTCTCAGGGCCTCAAGCTCGGAATCGGTGCGTTCTTCACCGCGATCTTCGAGCCGGATGCGCTGTCGGCCTTGAAACTCACGGTGATTGCAGTGCTGATTTCAGTGCCACTGAACCTGGTCTTCGGCGTCAGCGCTGCCTGGTGCGTAAGTAAGTATTCGTTTCGTGGCAAGAGCATGCTGGTGACCCTGATCGACCTGCCGTTCTCGGTGTCGCCGGTCATCGCCGGTTTGGTCTACGTGCTGATGTTCGGCGCCCAGGGCATTTTTGGCCCTTGGTTGCAGGACCATGACATCCAGATCGTCTTCGCCTTGCCGGGCATTGTGCTGGCGACGATTTTCGTCACCGTGCCGTTTGTGGCGCGTGAGTTGATCCCGCTGATGCAGGAACAAGGCACGCAGGAAGAAGAGGCCGCGCGCCTGCTCGGCGCCAATGGCTGGCAGATGTTCTGGCACGTCACCGTTCCCAATATCAAATGGGGCCTGATCTACGGCGTGGTGCTGTGCACCGCGCGGGCGATGGGTGAGTTCGGTGCGGTGTCGGTGGTTTCCGGGCACATTCGCGGGGTGACCAACACCTTGCCGTTGCACGTCGAGATCCTCTACAACGAATACAACCACGTGGCCGCGTTCGCCGTGGCGAGCCTGTTGCTGATCATGGCGCTCTTCATCCTGCTGCTGAAGCAGTGGAGCGAAAACCGTATTAACCGCCTGCGCGCCAGCGCCGCGGAGGAATAATTCATGTCGATCGAAGTGCGTAACGTCAGCAAGAATTTCAACGCGTTCAAGGCGCTGGACAACATCAGCCTGGACATTCAAAGTGGCGAGCTCGTGGCGCTGCTCGGCCCGTCGGGTTGCGGCAAGACCACGTTGCTGCGGATCATCGCCGGCCTGGAAACCCCGGATCAGGGCAACATCGTGTTCCACGGCGAGGACGTTTCCGGGCATGACGTGCGTGATCGCAACGTCGGTTTCGTGTTTCAGCATTACGCCCTGTTCCGCCACATGACGGTGTTCGACAACGTCGCGTTCGGCCTGCGCATGAAACCGAAAAACCAGCGCCCAAGCGAAAGCCAGATCGCGGTCAAAGTCCACGAACTGCTGAACATGGTGCAACTGGATTGGCTGTCGGACCGCTACCCGGAGCAACTCTCCGGCGGCCAGCGTCAGCGTATTGCGTTGGCCCGCGCCCTGGCGGTGGAGCCGAAAGTGCTGCTGCTGGACGAACCTTTCGGTGCACTCGATGCCAAGGTGCGTAAGGAGCTGCGTCGCTGGCTGGCGCGACTGCACGAGGACATCAACCTGACGTCGGTCTTCGTGACCCATGACCAGGAAGAAGCGATGGAAGTCGCCGACCGGATCGTGGTGATGAACAAGGGCGTGATCGAGCAGATCGGCTCACCGGGCGACGTCTACGAAAACCCGGCGAGCGATTTCGTTTATCACTTCCTCGGTGATTCGAACCGTCTGCATTTGGGTGAAGACAACCACGTGTTGTTCCGTCCGCACGAAGTGTCGCTGTCGCGGCATGAACTGGAAGATCACCATGCAGCCGAGGTGCGGGATATCCGTCCGCTGGGCGCGACGACCCGGGTGACGTTGAAGGTCGAAGGCCAGAGCGAACTGATCGAAGCGGAAGTGGTGAAGGATCATGACAGCCTGGTCGGCCTGGCGAAGGGCGAGACGCTGTTCTTCAAGCCCAAGGTCTGGCAGAAAGTCGCCAACATCTAAAGGCAAAAGCTTCGCGGGCAAGCCTCGCTCCTACGGTGATGTGTGTCGTTCACACATCCCTGTAGGAGCGAGGCTTGCCCGCGAAGGCGTCCTACGCCGCGGCGCCTTTCTGACGCAAACGCACACCCCCCGCCCGCGCCTCGATCTGCTCTTTCAGCTCATGCCGCAACCCCAGCAAAAACGCCAACTCAACCACCACAAACAACGGCCCGACAATCAACCCCGTCACATCATCGACAAACGCCGGTTTGCGCCCTTCGTAATGATGACCGACAAACTGAATCGCCCATCCCAGCACAAACATCCCCACGCCACTCGCCAGCCAGACCAGCGTGCTTTGCTGCGCGAGCATTTGCCCTGCCCAAATACACAGCCCCAGCAACACCGTCATCAGCACCCCGAGACGCAACTCCAGGCGCAGGTAAAACCACGCTGACGCCAACGCAACCAGCATCGCCGGTGAAAGCCAGCCTCCGGCCCATTGCGGGCGAGACAACAACACCGCCACCGCCACCACAATCAGCGGAATACCGATAAAGTGCGTGGCAATATTGCGCGGGTCACGGTGATACGCGGCGTATTGACTGAGATGGTCAACGAGGCTTTTTTTCATTGTTATTCCTCCTGTAGGGTGATTGATCATGCCCCGGGTTCACCTCTCGCTCTGTCAGGCAGGCGACAATCTCCAGGAGTTTTATGGACATGCAGGTCTGGCGTTCGCGCCTGATGACGGGGCAATGGTTCAGCCACTTACCTGTTTCCTTACAGGATAGTCTGCTGGCCGCCGCCAAGGTGCGACGGCTGTCACCGGGCCAGCGGCTGTTCAAGCGCGGCGATCCGCCGTGCGGGTTGTACGCGGTACTCGAAGGCTCGGTGCGTATCGGTGCGGTGAGCGAGCAGGGCAAAGAGGCGCTGCTGAGCCTGGCGGAACCGCCCCATTGGTTCGGCGAAATCTGCCTGTTCGATGGCCAGCCGCGAACCCACGATGCGTTCGCCCTGGGCCAATGCACGCTGCTGCATATCCCGCAAACCGCGCTGCTGGCGTTGCTCGATGAACAACCGGTGTACTGGCGGCAACTGGCCTTGCTGATGAGCCACAAACTGCGCCTGACCTTCATCAATCTCGAACAACTGAGCCTGATGCCGGCCCTCGCCAGATTGGCCCATCGTTTGTTGATGATCGCCGAAGGCTACGGCGAAATAGCCCCGCCACGACGCGTGCTGCAACTGCCGCAGGAGCAACTGGCGTCGATGCTTTCACTGTCGCGCCAGACCACCAATCAGATCCTCAAGGATTTACAGGGGCAGGGAATCCTCGACCTCAGCTATGGCGAGATCGAGATTCTGGACGCCGAGCGGTTGCGAGCGTTGGCGATCGTTTAAACCAGCAGCTGTCGAAGCCTTCGCTCGGCCCCGTAGCAGCTGTCGAGCTTGCGAGGCTGCGTTCGGCTGCGCAGCAGTCGTAAAATCAGACGATGCGGTGTATCAGACCGACCGTGCACGCAGGATTTACGACTGCTGCGCAGCCGAACGCAGCCTCGCAAGCTCGACAGCTGCTACGGGGCCGAACTACAGATGTTGTTATGACTGGGCTTTCTTGGCGAACGCGCCTAGCCTGTGGGGACGACAATCGAGGTGTGCCATGCGTGTGCTGTTAGTGGAAGACGAACCCGAAACCGCCAAGCTCCTGGCCAAGGGCCTGAGCGAGGCGAGTTATGCGGTAGACGTGGCGGTCAACGGGATGGACGGCCGGCGCTTCATCGAGTCCGGCGAGTACGAGCTGATCATCCTCGACGTCATGCTGCCGGGGCTCAACGGTTGGCAACTGCTGCAACAGATCCGCAAGCTCGGCGAAACGCCGGTGCTGTTCCTCACCACCAGGGACGGCATCGAAGATCGGCTGCGCGGATTGGAGTTGCATGAGGATGATTACCTGCTCAAACCGTTTGCCGTGAGTGAACTGGTGACGCGGGTACGCAAGTTGTTGCGGCGGGATCGGGGGCGTTAAATAGTTCTGCGGTGCCTGGATAATCGCCTTCGCGGGCAAGCCTCGCTCCTACAGGTCCGTGCCGTACGCATAAAATGCGAACGGCAAAAAATTCTGTAGGAGCGAGGCTTGCCCGCGAAGAGGCCAGACCAGGCAACCCATCCTCCAGATCTGTCACCGCAACCCATCCCGAAACTGCCCCGGCGTCATCCCCGTCCAGCGTTTGAACGCGCGGCTGAAGCTGCTGGTATCGGCAAACCCCAGCAAATAACTGATCTCACTCAACGAACATTGCGGATCTCGCAGGTGCAGCAACGCCAGGTTTTCGCGACTCTCATTGAGCAGCGTATCGAACCGACAACCTTCGTCCGCCAAGTGCCGTTGCAGGCTGCGCAAGCTCAGGTGCAAGGTATGGGCGATGTGTTCGGCGCTGGGCTCGCCTTCCGGCAGTTGTTCTTCAATGGCGTCGCGCACTTTGCGTTCCCAGGTCAGCGGCTTGAGTTGCGCGAGGGTGCGTTTGAGCACGGTTTCGTTGTGTTCGGCCAGTTCCGGGTTGGCGTCGTCGAGGTGGCTGTCGAAGTCCACGAGGGCGAATTCCAGTCGGTCTTCCGCGGCGCCAAAGTACACCGGTGAGCGAAAGACTTTGTGCCATTGATGCGGGTCCGCCGGTTCCGGGCGGCGCAGGTACACCGCCATCGGGGCGTAGTCGCGGCCCAGGCGATTGCGGCAGGTGCGCACATAAATCGCGGTGAACGCGTCGATCGCTTCGAAGGCCGGCGCCGGAGTGCCCTGGGGAATTTTCAGGCGAAAGCGGTAGCGATCCTCGGCGCGGGTCAGCTCCAGTTCCAGGGCATCGCTGACCACCTGGTGATAGCGCACGATGCGCTCGAAAACTTCCCGCAGGCTGCCGCTGGCCACCAGCGCATAACCGAGCGCGTGAAACGTGGTGGGGCTGACGAAGCGCGAGACACGCAAGCCAATCGCCGGATCACCGCTGACCTGCACGGCGATTTCCCACAGGCGCGTGGTGCCGGACAACGGGTAACGGGCGTTAGGGTCGTCCATCAATTGCGGGTCAAGCCCCGCCTGGTGACACAGGTCGGTGCTGTCGAGGCCCAAAGCATCGAGTTGCTTGCGCAGGGCGCGGGTCCAGCTGGCAAGGGAGGTCGGTTCAGTCATGCTGATTGTCGCTTCCGGTCAACAGGTTGGCGTTCACGGCTACCGCTCTGGCAGGGTACTCAGGGCAGGATGCGAACATCAATAACCAGAGGATGGAAGCATGCACGGTACTTCTGCAAGTCCCCAGCGACTGAATGCAGCGCAACGATCAGCGCATATTCGCGAAGTGGTGTTGGCCAAGGGCGTCGAATTGCGCCAGCGCTACCCGATACTCAACCATCAGGACGCCCTCGGCGCGGGCATTCTGGCCTTCGCGTTGGCCGGGATGTTTGGTTCGGCGACTCTGTACCTGACCGGGCACATGGCGTGGTGGGTGTGCCTGTTGCTCAATGCGTTTTTCGCTTCGCTGACCCATGAGCTGGAGCACGATCTGATCCATAGCATGTACTTCCGCAAGCAGCGCGTGCCGCACAACCTGATGATGGGGCTGGTCTGGCTGGCGCGGCCGAGCACGATCAATCCGTGGATTCGCCGGCATCTGCACCTCAACCACCACAAGGTTTCCGGTAGCGAAACCGACGTCGAAGAACGCGCCATCACCAACGGCGAGCCTTGGGGAATCGCGCGGTTTTTGATGGTTGGCGACAACATCATGTCGGCGTTCATCCGCATGCTGCGGGCGAAAACCTGGGCCCTCAAATTCAGCATCATCAAACGCACCCTGAAGGCCTACGCGCCTCTGGCACTGATGCATTGGGGCGCGTGGTACGTGTTTCTCGGTTTCCACGCAGCCAACGGCATCGCTCATTTAATGGGTGCGCCGATTGAATGGTCGGCGAGCACGCTGTCGGTGATGCAAGTGATCGATATCGCAGCAGTGGTGATCATCGGCCCGAACGTGTTGCGCACCTTCTGCCTGCATTTCATCAGCTCGAACATGCACTACTACGGTGATGTGGAGCCGGGGAATGTGATGCAGCAGACCCAGGTGCTGAATGCCTGGTGGCTGTGGCCGTTGCAAGCGTTCTGCTTCAACTTCGGCAGCACCCACGGCATCCATCATTTTGTGGTGAAGGAACCGTTTTACATCCGCCAGATGACCGCGCCGGTAGCGCATAAAGTGATGCGCGAAATGGGCGTGCGCTTCAACGATATCGGCACATTCGGCCGGGCGAACCGCTTTGTGCGCAAGGAAGCCACGGCGCCGCAGGAGGTGCGCGCCGCTCAGGCTTGATCGATACACGCGGAAACTCAAACGCTGGTCATCAATTTGACCCAAAGGGAGGTTAAGTTGTGACCCAGGGAGTCATTGGCATATGCGATTAAGGCCTAATAAAGTAATTAAATATTCCTTTATTAGATAACCGTTTCGGCCAATCATCACCTCCAGCGAGGTTGATCAGCGCTGACAGATTTTGAGTTTCCGGGGCCGTCTCCTTGGCAGGGTGCGGCCCCTTTTTTTGTCTGGGCAAAAGCCCTGAAACCTAGCGCGATTTTGCCGGAGCGGCTATCTCATCGGCTGTTCGATATTGGGCCCAAGGAATGAGGTCGGCGGCCGCTGGGTCGGCGGCGTGGTCGAGATCAATCGCGCCGTGTCCTGCATCATCGGGATGAAGCGCGAGACGGCTTTCTTCAGCGACCACTTGGACACCGGCACGGACATCTGCAAGCTGGCGACCACCTGATGATTGAGGTCGAACACCGGGACGGCGAGCGCAAGGTCTCCCCGGTAATACTCCTCGTTGCAATACGCATAGCCTTCCTCCCGCGCCAGTTGCAGGCGACCGAGCAGTTCTTCCAGATCAACCACGGTATTGGGCGTGAAACGAATCCGCTGGGTGCTTTCCAGGATCTCGATCGCCTGTTCTTCCGGCAAACACGAGAGATAGGCGCGCCCGGTTGAAGAGCAATACATCGGAATTCGGCGCCCGACCGGCATGTGCACCAAGAGGCGCGTCGGGCTTGGAAACCGGCCGATGTAGATCATGTCCGTACCGGCCGGCTCCGCCAGGTTGACCGTCTCCCCCGCATTGCGATTGAGTTCGAGCAGATAAGGATTCGCACGATCCAGCAGCGAGTGTGACTGCAAGTAGTGACAGCCCGCATCCAGGGTTCGCGACGACAACGAATAGCGCTTGCTGGCCGGGTCTTTGACCAACAGGCCAATCGCTTCCAGGGTGAAGGCGAATCGCTGCGCGGCGCTGCGGCTGATGCCGGAAGCGGCGGCGATCTCCGGCAAGCTCATCGACGCGTGCTGCGGATCGAAGGCATCGAGCACGGCAATGCCGGTGGCAAGGGATTGCACGAAAAGCGTCGAATCTGCGGGGTTCATGGTAGTCCGTGGCCTGGCGACTTGATCGCCCGATTATCAATAAGTGGAGACTGCATCTCGATAGAGGGCGACCGTATATCGATCGTTTAGAGGCGTCAAGTAGCAGTCCTTTTCCGCGAAAAATCTCCCCGAAGCAGACCCTAAGCGCAGTGTATCCGGGCTCATTGAAAAAACCAGAGCCCGACATCGTCCCGCGTGCCCTCCGACTTTTGACTATTGACGGTTATGGGCTGCTGATGCAGGATCGAATCTGCATGCAATAGTCATGTATCGCTATGCGATACGACTGATGGTCTGAAATTCCGTTCTGACCGATTTTTGTCGGCACAGTCCGCGCGCTTCCAGAGGCGGTAACCCAAGGGGATTCCACATGTTGCACAAAACAATAAAATCGTTGGTCGCCGTCATCTCCACCGTTGCCTTGCTGTCGACGGCACACGCCGAACTCCCGGTGCTGAAGGTCGGCGCCACGCCAAGCGCGGTGCCGTTCAATTACCTGGATCCGCAGAGCAACACGCTCAAGGGCTTGATGATCGACATCGCCGATGCCGTCGGTAAGGAGGTCGGCTTCACCCCCGAGATCGTACCGATTCCGTTCACCTCCCTCGTCCCCGCCTTGCAGACCGGCAAGATCCAGATCATTGCCTCGGCATTCGCCCGCACCCCGGCCCGCGCCGAGGTCGTCGACTTCTCCGACATCGTCTTGAGCTATGGCGAAGGGTTGATCGTCCCGGCATCCGATGCCACGCCCTACCTCAGTTTTGCCGACCTGAAAGGCAAGGTCATCGGCGTGCAAGTCGGGACTTCTTATGTCGAGCCGGTCACCGCCGTGGGTGGCTTCAAGGAAATCAAGCTCTACGACACGATGGCCGATATGGTCCGCGACATTGCGCTGGGTCGCCTTGACGCAGCCTTCGGCGATGGCCCGGTGGTCGCTTACCAAGTGCGCCAGGTCGGCGCCAAAGTGCGACTGGTCGACACCTACAAACCGGTGCTCGCCACCGACATTGCGCTGGCCGTGAAGAAGGGCGATAGCGCGACCGTGGTGAAGCTCAACGCGGCCATCGACAAACTCCGCCAGGACGGCACTTTGCGCACGATTCTCGCGAAGTGGTCCGTCGCCTCCTGATCGTTTTTCACCTATCCGCACGCGGTCCCTTAGTCCGGGATGACGCGTGCACATGTTCCGGAGGTTGCAGATGTTCGATTCCTTCCTGATTGATGCCGTGGCTTACCTGCCCATGCTGTTGCAGGGCGCACTGACCACGGTCTACATCACCGCCACCGCGCTGGTGATCGCGACCGTGCTGGGCTTGTTCTGGGCGCTTTTGCGGGTCAGTGGCATCGCCCCGCTGGCCCACGCCAGCCGCGTGCTGACCAACGTCATTCGTGGCATCCCGATCATCGTGGTGCTGTTCTACATGTATTTCGTGATTCCGGAGATCGGTATCAGCCTCAGCGCATTCCAGGCCGGTTCGCTGGGCCTGGGCATCGCCTATTCCTCGTACATGGCCGAAGTGTTTCGCGCAGGTATCGATGCCGTGGATGTCGGCCAGTTCGAGGCGGCCCAGTCGATTGGCATGTCGCGCACGAAGTTGATGCGCCGGGTGGTGTTGCCACAGGCATTGCGCATGGCCTTGCCGCCCTATGGCAACAACGTGGTGATGATGCTCAAGGACTCTTCCCAGACCGCCGTCATCACCGTGGTCGAGCTGTCGATGCAAAGTAAATTGATCGCTGCCGCCACCTTCAAGAGTTCGACGATCTTCACCCTTGTCGCGCTGATGTACCTCGCGATGAGCTTGCCAATGATGTTCGCGATCGGCCGTCTCGAAAAACGCATGGGGACCCAGAAATGATCAAAATCGAGAACCTGAGCAAGTCCTTCGGCGCGCATCACGTGCTGAGTGGCATCAACGCCGAAATCCACGCCGGTGAAGTCGTTTGCCTGATTGGCCCTTCCGGCTCCGGAAAGTCGACGCTGTTGCGCTGCATCAATGGCCTGGAACGTTATGAAGCCGGCAGCGTATCGGTCGAGGGCCTGAAGGTTGACGCTGCGCGCTCGGACATTCGGCAGGTGCGGCAACGTGTCGGGATGGTGTTCCAGCGGTTCAATCTGTTTCCCCATCGCACGGCGCTCGAGAACGTGATCGAAGGTCCCGTTCATGTGAAAGGTGAAAATCCTGTCGAAGCCGCCGAGCGCGGACGCGAGTTGCTCGCCAGTGTCGGCCTGGGTGAAAAATTCAGCCACTTTCCGCACCAATTGTCCGGAGGCCAGCAGCAGCGAGTGGCCATTGCTCGGGCGTTGGCCATGCAGCCGGATGCGATTCTGTTCGACGAACCCACCTCTGCGCTTGACCCGGAATTGGTCGGCGAAGTGTTGGCGGTCATGCGCGGGCTGGCCGAGAAAGGAATGACGATGATCATCGTCACCCACGAGATGGGCTTCGCTCGCGACGTCTCCGACCGCGTGCTGTTTCTCGATGGCGGACGCATCGCTGAGCAAGGCCCGTCCAGGGAAGTATTGACCGCGCCGCGCAACGAACGGATGCGCGATTTCCTGCGCCGAGTCACGCACGCCAGTTAAGCCATCCAGCGGCGCTTGCCGTTCCTGAACCCGCATACCGTATAGGCTTTACCATGACAGCGAATATGCACTTCCCGACGTCCACGCTGTGGGCGGCGACCACTGCTGCGCGCAGCGCGACACCCAAGGTTACCGGGCCACTGACTGTCGATGTGGCAGTGATCGGTGGCGGCTTCACCGGATTGTCCGCCGCGCTGCATCTGGCGGAATCGGGCGTCAACGTCGCCCTGTTCGAAGCGTTCGAAATCGCCCACCGCGCTTCCGGTCGCAACGGCGGCCAGGTGGTTCCGGGTTTTAAACCGACACCGGCGGCACTGATCAAACGGTTTGGCACCGAGACCGCGACGCGCATGATGCGTTTTGGCTATCGCAGCGCAGATGAGCTGTTCGAGCTCGTCGAGCGCTACCAGATCGATTGCTCGCCGACCCGTGATGGCTGGATTCAGGGAGCGTTCTCGGAAGCATCCGCCGGCTATTTGCAGGGCAGGGCGCAGGCCATCAACCATCACGGTGGTGACGCGCAATTTCTCGACCGCGACGCCATGGCCGCAGCGACCGGTTCGACGTTCTGGCCGGCCGGTTTGCTTGAGCGCCGTGCTGGCGCGGTGCATCCGCTGGCCTATGCCCGGGGGCTCGCGGACGCCGTACTCGCTTGCGGGGCGGCCATTCATGAACACTCGCACGTGAGTGCGATCACGCCCGTTGCAAGCGGTGTCGAGCTGACCGTGAATGGCCACCTGGTTAGCGCCAGGCAGGTGATTCTGGCGACTGATGCTTATACCGACCGGTTGTGGCCGGCCGTGGCGCAGTCGTATGTCAACGTGTCGAGTGCGCAGATCGCCACCGACCCGCTTCCAGCGAACTTGCGTGATCGCATCATGTCGCTGGGGGCTGGCGTTTCGGAGACGCGCAAAATCACTTATTACTGTCGAATCGACCCCGATGGCCGCTTTGTCATTGGCGGCCGTGGGCATTCTGCCGACACGCTTGATCCGGCGACACGCGCGCAACTCCAGGGCGCCGCTGTCGAGCGCTTTCCGGAACTGGCGGGTGTGGATTGGGTGCACGGATGGGCGTGTCGTGTCGGCATGACCATCGATGATCTGCCGCGTCTGCATCAATTGGCGGACGGCGTGTGGACTGCGTTCGGCTACTGCGGCCGTGGCGTGGCGATGGGCACGGCATTGGGCCGCGTGCTCGCGCAGGCCGTGCGTGGTGGCGACGTCGCGCATTTGGACTTTCCCGTCACCCCGGTCTCACGCCTGCCGCTGTACCCGGCCCGCCAGCTCGGTGCCTCATTGGCGATCAGTTGGTATCGATTGCGCGATTCGCTCGGGTATCCCGCCTAGCCTGCTTGCCTCGGCTAATCGCAGCCTGTAGCAGCGGCTATAGGTTGCGATTTTCATGTTCGTATATTCTTTATGGGTCTTAATAAATAGCTTCTTATTCCTTAACGAATATAACTCTCCTCCCTATACTTGCTCGGGAACAGACACGCAGCAGGAGAGCTCCCCCATGCGCAACGAATCAATTCGCTACCTGATTGTGCCGGGCTGGCAAGGATCGCCAGAAGATCATTGGCAAAGCCACTGGCAGAACAGCCTGCCGAACAGCGCACGGGTGGAGCAGGCCGACTGGCTGACGCCGCGTCGTGAAGACTGGGTCGCGGCGCTGGCCGAGGCGATTGCCGCCGACAGCACGCCGGTGATTCTGATCGCCCACAGCCTGGGTTGCATCACCGTTGCGCATTGGGCCGCTACGGCGCCCGTACAGTTTTTGCGTCAGGTGCGCGGTGCCTTGCTGGTCGCGCCGGCAGATGTCGAACGCCCGGCCTGCGCGCCGGCGTTGCGCAATTTTGCTCCGATCCCGACCCACCTTTTGCCGTTCCCGAGCCAGGTCGTCAGCTCCGACAACGACAGCGCCGTCAGTGCGCCGCGAGCGCTGGAGCTGGCGCGCAACTGGGGCGCCGAGGCGGGGATTTTGTCGGGCGCCGGGCACCTCAATGTGAAGTCCGGTCACCAGCGCTGGGGGCAGGGTTTTGCTTATCTCTATCGCCTGCAAAACCGCATGGAACATCACGCCCTGCGCCGCGCTTGAACCTTTTTTTCTTTTAAACGCCCCCGTCTCCTGGCGGTTTTGGGCGGGAGCCTGCCATGAGTTTTGAAGCCTTCGGTCAGCCGCTGCTGACCTTTCCCGACGCAGAAAAAAGTCCCCTGAGCATCCGCGCCAAGGCGCTGGTGTTCGTCGATCCGCGCTCCCGGCAGTTGCGCCAGGAGCTGGAGCAACTGGCTCCGCGTTCGATCTCCGTGTTGATCCGTGGCGAAACCGGCAGCGGCAAGGAGCTGCTGGCACGGCACATCCATCGCGCCAGTGATCGCGGCGGGTTGTTCGTCTCGGTCAATTGCGGCGCGATCAGCCCGACCTACGCCGACGCTGAATTGTTCGGCTACGCCGCCGGCAGTTACAGCGGTTCGGCCAGCAGTCGCGCCGGCTGGTTTGGTTCGGCCAACGGCGGGACGCTCTATCTCGATGAGATCGGCGACCTGCCGCTGCCGATCCAGATCAAATTGCTCGCAGCGCTGGAAAACCATGAAGTGACTCGCGTCGGTTCACATCAACCGAGCCCGGTGGATGTGCGACTGGTGGCGGCCACCAGCATCGATCTGGCGCAAGCGGTCGCCGCCGGAAAATTCCATGAACGGCTTTATCACTACCTCAGCGAAGGCCAGCTCGAACTGCCGGCCTTGCGTGAACGGGTCGGCGATATCCTGTCGTTGGCCGAATACTTCCTCGGCATCTACAGCCAGCGCCTGGATCTGCCAGTGCCGCTGATCAGCGAGGCGGCGCAGCTGGTGCTGGAACGGCACAGCTGGCCGGGCAATACCCGTGAGCTGGAAAACGTCATTCACTTTGCGCTGCTGGTGAGCACCGGCGATGAGATTTTGCCGGAGCATTTGAATTTGCCGGAGGTGCTGCCGTCGTTGGCGCAGATTGAGCGGCAGCTCAAGCACATCCTCAGCAAAGGCACTGCCACCGAACAAGCTGCCTTGAAACAACTCCTGAATCAAACCGAACTCCTGTAGGAGCGAGCTTGCTCGCGATGGACGTTAACGATAACGCGTGCTTTCAGAATGCACGCGGTGTGTTTGCGTTCTTCGCGAGCAAGCTCGCTCCTACAGGAGATCGGTGAGTTAGAGCTGTATGAACAAAATGGAATATGAAAGTGAATAAAAGATATTGTTCGGGAATAAAAAATCCCGGTATTGTCCGCGTCACGCCAGCGATAGCACTTCACTGGCACACGTACTAATAGCCGTCGTCGATGACGACCGTGATTTTCGATAAGGACACTGCATGAAAAAGGTTCTGTTGTTCACCGCATTGGCGGCTGCCCTGACCGCGGGCCTGGCCCAGGCTGGCGAGAAACTGGTGGTTGCGGCGACCCCGATTCCACACGCCGAGATTCTCGAACTGATCAAGCCAACCCTCGCCAAAGAAGGCGTGGACCTGGAAATCAAAGTCTTCACCGACTACGTTCAGCCCAACGTACAGGTCGATCAGAAGCGTCTGGATGCCAACTACTTCCAGACCCTGCCGTACCTGAAAAGCTTCAACGAAGGCAAAGGCACTAACCTGGTGACCGTGATCGGCGTGCACGTCGAACCGTTCGGCGGCTACTCGAAGAAAGTCAAAACCCTGGCTGAGCTGAAAGACGGCGCAACCATCGCTATCCCGAACGAAGGCAGCAACAGCGGCCGTGCCCTGATCCTGCTGCAGAAGGCTGGTCTGATCGAGTTGAAAGACCCGAAAAACGCCCTGGCCACGCCAAAAGACATCGCCAAGAACCCGCACAACTTCAAGTTCAAGGAACTGGAATCGGCCATGCTGCCGCGCGTGCTGGATCAAGTCGACCTGGACATGATCAACACCAACTACGCGCTGGAAGCGGGTCTGAACCCGGCTAAAGACGCGCTGGTGATCGAAGGTGCCGATTCGCCTTACGTGAACTTCCTGGTGGCTCGTCCGGACAACAAGGACAGCGTTGCCATCCAGAAACTGGCCAAGGCTTTGACCAGTCCTGAAGTGAAAGCCTTCATCGAGAAGAAGTACAGCGGCGCGGTACTGCCGGCGTTCTGATTCGCGAGGTAAAACCCCTTCAAGGTTTCAACGCCGACGGCTGGTATTGCGTCGGCGTTTTTTATTGGGTCGCGAGATCAAAAGATCGCAGCCTCGTTTTACTCGACAGCTCCTACATTTGGAACGCGTATCCCCGTAGGAGCTGTCGAGTAAAACGAGGCTGCGATCTTTTGCTTCAGGCCACCCTGGCCTTCAACGCCCTGCGCAACGCCACCAGCCACTTCACGATGTCCTGCGGACTCATCCGCTGTGGCACTTCTACGTCTGCCATTTTCGCTTCCTTGTGAGGGTTCGGCCGCAGGAGTCTGGCCAAAGCTGTGCGTCCTTGAAGGCTCAGCTTGAAATAAAGACCTTTCCTACAGCGCAAAGGAAAATAGTCGTCTTCCTCCTTCTCGGCAAATCCTCAGGATAGTTTTTTGCGTGATATCAATATGCTTTAACGGTATTTAAATTCTGCTTTTTATACCTTTAAAGTCGGTGCCTGCCGGGTGGTTATCCACTGCCCATGGACTGCGCCACCGTCGCTTACCCTGCGGCGTCCAGGATGTTCAATGAACTTCGATTACGCTTTTATCCTCAGCACCCTGCCGGCATTTCTCAAAGCCGTGGGCGTGACGCTGCAGGTCGGCTTGATCGCCATCGGCACTTCGTTGCTGGTGGCGTTGATCAACGCGACGATCCTGGTGTTCCGCACGCCTTACTTGCAGCGCCTGGTCGGGTTGTATGTGGAGTTGGCGCGCAACACGCCATTGCTGATCCAACTGTTCTTCGTCTATTTCGCTTTGCCGGCGCTGGGTATCAAAGTCTCGGGGTTTGCCGCGGCCATCATCACCATGACCTTCCTTGGCGGCGCCTACCTCACCGAAGTGCTGCGCGCCGGCGTCGATGCCGTGCCCCAGGCGCAACTGGAATCCGGCCGCTCCATCGGCCTGTCCCATGGCCAATTGCTGCGCTACGTGATCCTGCCGCAAGCCGGCATCCTCAGCCTGCCGTCGCTGTTCGCCAATTTCATTTTTCTGCTCAAGGAGACCACCGTGGTCTCGGCGGTGGCGGTGCCGGAGATTCTCTACACCACCAAAAGCTACATCGCGCTCTACTACAAAACCTACGAAATGCTCGCCGTGCTGACGCTGATTTGCGTGCTGCTGTTTTTGCCGCTGTCACTGTTGCTCAGCCGTCTGGAAAGGAGGCTCCAGCATGGCCAGTTCGGGTCTTGAATTGCTCTGGGTGTCGTTGCCGCAACTGGGCAAGGGCGCTGCGCAAACCTTGTCGATCTCTTTTTTGAGCATCGCCATCAGCACGGTCGGTGGTGTGCTTTACGGCGTGTTGCGCACGCTGAATTCAAAATGGCTGAATGCGATTTTGCGGGTCTATCTGGAATTGTTCCGGGCGATCCCGGTGCTGGTCTGGTTGTACTTGCTGTTCTTCGGCCTGCCGATTTTCTTCGGCCTGAGCATTCCGAGTTTCTGGTGCGCGGTGCTGGTGTTGTCACTGTGGGGCGGCAGCGAAGTCGGCGAAGTGGTGCGCGGCGCGTTGCATTCGTTGCCGCGCGGGCAGCGTGAAGCGGGGTTGTCGATTGGCCTGGACGGTCCGCAACTCTACGGCTATGTGCTGCTGCCGCAAGCGCTGAAACGCATGACGCCGCCAACCATCAACGTCTACACGCGGATCATCAAGACCAGCTCCTTGTCAGTGCTGATCGGTGTGGTGGACGTGATCAAGGTCGGCCAGCAAATCATCGAACGCACCTACGAATCCGTGCTGATCTACGGCGCGCTGTTCCTGTTTTTCTTTTTCATCTGCTACCCGCTCTCGGCCGCTTCGCGCGTGCTAGAGCGGCGCTGGACGCAAGCATGAGCGCACTGATCGAGTTCAAGGGTTTCAACAAGTTTTTCGGCGAGCAGCAGGTGCTCAACGATATCGACCTGAGTGTGCAGTCGGGCGAAGTGATCGTCATCCTCGGCCCCAGCGGCTGCGGCAAAAGCACCTTGTTGCGTTGCCTCAATGGTCTGGAAGTCGCCCACAGCGGCAGCTTGAAATTTGCCGGCCGCGAGTTGCTGGACAAGGGCACCGACTGGCGCGAAGTGCGGCAGCAGATCGGCATGGTGTTCCAGAGTTATCACCTGTTTCCCCACATGAGCGTGCTCGACAACCTGCTGCTCGGCCCGCTCAAGGTGCAAAAACGCGACCGCGGTGAAGCGCGTGCCCAGGCTGAAGCCTTGCTCGAACGCGTGGGCCTTCTGGACAAGCGCGATGCGTATCCAAGGCAGCTCTCCGGTGGCCAGCAACAACGCATCGCCATCGTCCGTTCGCTGTGCATGAACCCCAACGTCATGCTCTTCGACGAAGTCACTGCCGCCCTTGATCCGGAAATGGTCAAGGAAGTGCTGGAAGTCATTCAGGGTCTGGCCCGCGAAGGCATGACCCTGCTGATTGTCACCCACGAAATGGCCTTCGCCCGCGCCGTGGCTGACCGCATTGTGTTCATGGATGCCGGGCGAATCCTTGAACAGAACCCGCCCGAGATTTTCTTTACGAACCCGCAAACCGCACGAGCGCAGCAGTTCCTGGAGAAGTTCTCCTACGTCGCCGCACTACCCAAAACGACTCAAACAAAGGAACTGGAACTGCTATGAAAACTGCCAAGTCTTCACTCTTGCTACTGCCGATTTTGGGCCTCGCGCTGCTGGCCGGCTGCAACAAAACCGAAGAACCACCCAAGCCCAAAGTCGCCAGCGAAAGCACGGCGCCGGCCAGCTACCTGGACAAAATCAAGGCACGGGACAAGCTGATCGTCGGTGTCTTTACCGACAAACCACCCTTCGGTTTCGTCAATGAAGCGGGGCGCTACGTGGGTTTCGATACCGACATCGGCCGCCAATTTGCCAAGGATTTGCTGGGCGACGAGAACAAGGTTGAGTTCGTTGCCGTGGAACCGGCCAGCCGCATTCCGTTCCTGCAAAGCGACAAGGTCGATTTGATCCTGGCCAACATGACCGTGACCCCGGAACGCAAGGAAGCGGTGGAATTCACCAATCCGAACCTCAAGGTGGCGGTGCAGGCGCTGGTGCCTCAGGACAGCGGCGTGAAAAATCTGGATGACCTGGCGACCCGCACCACCATCGTCACCACCGGCACCACGGCCGACATCTGGCTGACAAAAAATCACCCGGACTGGAAGCTGCTGAAGTTCGAGAAAAACTCCGAGTCCCTGCAAGCCCTGGCCAATGGTCGCGGTGATGCGTATGCGCAAGACAACCTGGTGCTGTTCAGCTGGGCCAAACAGAACCCTGGCTACCGCGTGCTGAGCCAGACCCTGGGCGCCGAAGCCCCGATCGCGCCAGCAGTGAAGAAGGGCAACATCGAACTGCGCGACTGGGTGAACGCCGAGTTGGCGAAGCTGGGTGAAGAGAAGTATTTGCTCAAGCTCTACGACCAATATGTGCGCAAAGAACTGAGCGATGACACCAAGCCTGAGAGCGTGATTGTCGAGGGTGGGAAGTGGCAGGGGTGATGCTCTGACCTTTCGACCATCATCGCGGGCAAGCCCGCTCCCACAGGGTTCGGTGTGGACGCAGATATTGTATCCACCGGAGATCATTGTGGGAGCGGGCTTGCCCGCGATGGCGGCTTATCAGGCACTGATTAATCCGGCCAATACCACGCCGGCACATCCAGCACCCGCTGCCCGACAATCCCGGTCTGGCCAAGCGTCTTCTCCAGCACGATGCAATTGCATTCCGGATCTTCCTGCAACGCCGAAATCAACCGCCGCGCATGCGAAACCACCCACACCTGACACTGCTCGGACGCCCGGACAATCAACCGCGCCAACGCCGGCAACAGGTCTGGATGCAAGCTGGTTTCCGGCTCGTTCAGCACCATCAGCGTCGGTGGCCGAGGCGTCAACAGCGCCGCCACCAACAGCAAATAACGCAACGTCCCGTCCGATAACTCGGCGGCCGACAGTGGTCGCAACAACCCTTCCTGATAAAACTCGATGGCAAAGCGTCCGCCGGGCAGCGATTCGATGTGCAGCCTCGCGCCGGGGAAGGCGTCGCTGATGGCCGCCCGCAGCGCCTCGGGGTCGCCGATTTCGATGATGGTCTGCAAGGCTGCCGCCAGGTCGCGGCCGTCGTGGTGCAGCACCGGCGTGCGCGTACCGAGTTGCGGTTGGCGCACCGGGGCATCGGCGTCGCTGCGAAAGTGATCGTAGAAGCGCCAGCGACGGATGAACTCGCGCATCTGCAGAACCTCCGGCGAAGTGCGCAAACTGCCGACCTGGTCGAACAGGCTGTCGAAGTTCGGCGTGTGCTGGGCCAGCACGTCCCAGCTACGGTTGGCTCGGGCACGGATCATCGGCCCGTCGCGGTCTACCAGCAGGCTCGCCGGACGATAGAACGGCCCGGCCCAGACGCATTCGCGCTTGATTTGCGGGTCGAGGCTGAACCGTGACGGAATGGGTGTGCTGTGCTCGGGCAACATGAAGTGGCCGTTGGAATCGGGCAGCCCGAGGCTGATCGAGTAACCGAAGTCCTCACCGGCAAATCCCAGGCGCAAGCGTTTTGCACCGTGTCGAACCGTCGCCTCGACCGGGACTTCACCGTTACGCATGCGTCGGGTGATGTTTTCAGGTCCGGCCCAGAACGTCGAATCGAGGCCACCTTCGCGGGCTAGCGCGTTGACCACGCCGCCCTGGGCGGTTTCCGCCAACAGGCGCAGCGCGCGGTAGAGGTTGGATTTGCCGCTGCCATTGGGGCCGGTGATCAGGTTCAACCGGCCCAGCGGAATCACCAGTTTGTTGATCGAGCGGTAATTGGCCACCGCGAGGGTTTTTAACATTAGGTGGTCTCTGTCGCCCTGAGTCAGTATCGCGATAATCGCGCTGGCGAATTTACATTGTAGGAGCTGCCGAAGGCTGCGATCTTTTGCTTTTAAAAGATCAAGATCAAAAGATCGCAGCCTTCGGCAGCTCCTACAGGGCGAAGGTGGAACCCTGTTCTACGCTCACAGTCGTATCGTCACTGGCACGCCCGTACAACGCAAAGGAGTCTGCATGGCTGGTCCTGGATTGAAAATAATATTTGCCCTGAGCGTCTTGGTGCTGCTGACCGCTTGTGGTGAAAAAGCACAGGTCGAGAAGGACCTTCCGCGGGTTTTTGTGCAAGAGGTGAAAGCGGCCGATTTCGGCGCCACGGTCACCCTGACCGGCGATGTTCAGGCGCGGGTGCAGACCGAGCTCTCGTTCCGCGTCGGCGGCAAGATCATCCAGCGCACCGTCGATGTCGGTGACCGGGTTTCCGCCAAACAGGTGCTCGCCAAACTCGATCCGAAAGACCTGCAAACCAACGTCGACTCGGCCCAGGCACAGGTCGTCGCTGAACAGGCCCGAGTCAAACAGAACGCCGCCGCATTCGTGCGTCAGCAGAAACTCCTGCCCAAGGGCTACACCAGCCAAAGCGAGTATGACGCCGCCCAAGCGGCATTGCGCAGCAGCCAGAGCGCGCTCACTGCCGCGCAGGCGCAACTGGCCAATGCCCGCGAACAACTGGGCTACACCTCGCTGATCTCCGACGCGCCGGGAGTGATTACCGCGCGCCAGGCTGAAGTCGGCCAGGTGGTACAAGCCACGGTGCCGGTCTTCAGCCTGGCCCGGGACGGCGAGCGTGACGCAGTGTTCAACGTCTACGAATCGCTGCTGGCCGAGCCGCCATCGGACAAGACCGTGGTGGTCAGCCTGCTCGATAACCCCGCGATCAAAACCACCGGCACCGTTAGGGAAATCACCCCGGCCGTCTCGGCGCAGACCGGCACCGTGCAGGTCAAAGTCACCCTCAACGGACTGCCCGAAGGCATGCAACTCGGTTCGGTGGTCAGCGCCACGGCCAAGACACCCGGTAAATCGGCAGTCGAATTGCCATGGTCAGCCCTGACCAAGAACCTCAGCGAACCGGCCGTGTGGCTGGTGGACGCGGATGGCAAGGCCCAACTGCACCCCGTCACCGTCGGTCGCTACCTGACTGGCAAAGTCATCATCAATGGCGGTCTGGACGGTGGCGAAAAAGTCATCATTGCCGGCGGCCAGTTATTGCACCCAGGGATGAAAGTGGAAATCGCCGAAAACACCTATAAGGAATTAGCCCCGGGAGCCCAGCCATGAAGCACTTGATGCTGTTGTCCGCTGGCCTGCTACTCGTCGCCTGTTCGGAAAAAGAGCCGCCGCCGGAGCCTGTGCGCCCGGTACTGTCCATCGAAGTCAAAGCAATGAAGCAGGAAGACCTCGGGCGTTTCGCTGGCAGTATCCAGGCGCGCTACGAAAGCAATATCGGCTTCCGGGTGCCGGGTCGCATCGCCAGCCGTAACGTTGATGTCGGCGCCGAAGTCGAAAAGGGCGCCTTGCTCGCCAGCCTCGACCCTACCGATCAGCAGAACCAGTTGCGCTCGGCCGAAGGCGATCTGGCGCGGATTCAGGCGCAATTCATCAACGCCCAGGCCAGTGCTCGACGCCAACAGGAATTGTTTGATCGCGGCGTCGGCGCCCAGGCGCAACTGGACGTCGCCCAAACCGACCTGAAAACCACTCAGGCGTCCCTCGATCAAGCCAGGGCCTCGGTCGATCAAGCCAAGGACCAACTCAATTACGTCCAGCTACGCGCCGATCACAAAGCTGTCGTCACTGCGTGGAACGCCGAGGCCGGGCAAGTGGTCACGGCAGGTCAGCAAGTGGTGACCCTGGCGCAACCAGACATCAAGGAAGCAGTGATCGACCTGCCCGACACGCTGGTCGATCAATTGCCGCCGGACGTGGTGTTCCAGGTCGCTGCGCAACTGGACCCGAGCATCACCAGCACCGCCATCATCCGCGAGATTGAACCCCAGGCCCAAAGTGCGACCCGTACTCGTCGCGCCCGCCTGACGCTGGCCGAGACGCCGCCGGGCTTTCGCCTCGGCACGGCCATCAGCGTGACCCTCAGTTCCGCAATCAAACCGCGTCTCGAACTGCCAGTCAGTGCCCTGCAAGAGATCGACGGCAAAACCCGTATCTGGGTCGTCGACCCGCAGAACCAGACCGTTTCCCCGCGAGACGTCAGCCTGATCAGCCGCACCGATTCGACAGTGGTGCTGGCCGACGGCGTGAAGTCCGGTGAGCGAGTCGTCAGTGCCGGAGTCAACAGCCTCAAGCCGGGGCAGAAAGTTAAAGGCGATGAGGACAGCCCGCGATGAAAGGGAGTTTCAACTTATCCGAATGGGCCCTCAAACATCAGTCGTTCGTCTGGTATTTGATGTTCGTCGCGCTGCTGATGGGCGTGTTCTCGTACATGAACCTGGGCCGCGAGGAAGACCCCTCGTTCACCATCAAAACCATGGTGATCCAGACCCGCTGGCCCGGCGCGACCCAGGAAGAAACCCTCAAGCAGGTCACCGATCGCATCGAGAAAAAACTCGAGGAACTCGACTCCCTCGACTACGTGAAAAGCTACACCCGACCCGGCGAATCGACGGTGTTCGTCTACCTGCGCGACACCACCAGCGCCAAGGACATCCCGGAAATCTGGTATCAGGTGCGCAAGAAGATCAACGACATTCGCGGCGACTTCCCCAAGGGCCTGCAAGGTCCGGGGTTCAACGACGAGTTCGGGGACGTGTTCGGTTCGGTGTATGCCTTCACCGCCGATGGCTTGTCGATGCGCCAGTTGCGCGATTACGTCGAGCAGGTGCGGGCCGCGGTCCGCGACGTGCCGGGGCTGGGCAAGGTCGAGATGATCGGGGAGCAGGATGAAGTCCTGTACCTGAATTTCTCCACGCGCAAACTCGCGGCGTTGGGCATCGACCAGCGTCAAGTGGTGCAGAGCCTGCAATCGCAGAAGGCGGTGACCCCGGCCGGGGTGATCGAGGCCGGGCCGGAGCGGATTTCCGTGCGCACTTCCGGGCAGTTTGCGTCCGAGAAAGACCTGGCCAACGTCAACTTGCGCCTCAACGACCGCTTCTATCGCCTGGCCGATGTCGCTGAAATCAGCCGCGGTTACGTCGACCCGGCCACCCCGCAGTTCCGCTTCAACGGTCACCCGGCCATCGGCCTGGCGATTGCGATGAAGAAGGGCGGCAACATCCAGGAATTCGGCAAGGCCCTGCACCAGCGCATGACCGACCTGACCGCCGACCTGCCGGTGGGCGTCGGCGTGCACAACGTCTCCGACCAGGCGGAAGTGGTGGAGAAGGCCGTCGGCGGCTTCACCAGTGCGCTGTTCGAAGCCGTAGTGATCGTGCTGATCGTCAGCTTCATCAGCCTCGGCGTGCGCGCCGGGTTGGTGGTGGCGTGCTCGATTCCGCTGGTGCTGGCGATGGTCTTCGTCTTCATGGAATACAGCGGCATCACCATGCAGCGGATTTCCCTCGGTGCGCTGATCATCGCCCTCGGCCTGTTGGTGGACGACGCGATGATCACCGTTGAGATGATGGTCACGCGCCTGGAAATGGGCGAAACCAAGGAACAGGCGGCGACATTTGCCTACACCTCGACCGCGTTCCCGATGCTCACCGGCACATTGGTAACCGTCGCCGGTTTTGTGCCGATTGGCTTGAACGCCAGCTCCGCCGGTGAGTACACCTTCACGCTGTTTGCGGTGATCGCCGTGGCGATGATCGTGTCGTGGATCGTCGCGGTGCTGTTCGCCCCGGTGATTGGCGTGCACATCCTCAGCACCAACGTGAAACCGCACTCGGCCGAGCCTGGGCGTATCGGTCGCGCGTTCAACTACAGCATGCTCTGGGCCATGCGCAATCGCTGGTGGGCCATTGGCATCACCGTCGCGCTGTTCGTGGCGTCGGTATTTTCCATGCAGTTCGTGCAGAACCAGTTCTTCCCGTCTTCGGACCGCCCGGAAATCCTCGTCGACCTCAACCTGCCGCAAAACGCCTCGATCGACGAGACCCGCAAGGCCGTGGACAAGCTCGAAGCGACGCTCAAGGACGACCCGGACATCGTGCGCTGGAGCACCTACATCGGCGAAGGTGCGATCCGTTTCTACCTGCCCCTAGACCAGCAATTGCAGAACCCGTACTACGCGCAACTGGTGATCGTCAGCAAAGGCCTGGAATCGCGCACCGCGCTCAGCCAGCGCTTGCGTGAACGGCTGCGCACAGACTTCGTCGGCATCGGCAGCTACGTCCAGGCCCTGGAAATGGGCCCGCCGGTGGGGCGCCCGATTCAGTACCGGGTCAGCGGCAAGGACATCGATCAGGTGCGCAAACATGCGATTGAGCTAGCCACTGAGCTGGACAAGAACTCGCACATCGGCGAAATCATTTACGACTGGAACGAGCCGGGCAAAGTCCTGCGCATCGACATCGCCCAGGACAAGGCGCGGCAATTGGGGCTGTCGTCGGAAGACGTGGCCAACCTGATGAACAGCATCGTGGTCGGCTCGCCGATCACGCAGGTGGACGACGATATCTACCTGATCAACGTCGTCGGTCGCGCCGAAGACGCCGAACGCGGTACGCCGGAAACCCTGCAGAACCTGCAGATCGTCACGCCGGGCGGCACCTCGATTCCGCTGCTGGCCTTCGCCACGGTGCGTTATGAACTTGAGCAGCCGCTGGTCTGGCGTCGCGACCGCAAGCCGACCATCACCATCAAGGCGGCGGTGCGCGACGAGATCCAGCCGACCGACCTGGTGAAGCAGCTGCAACCGACCATCGATAAATTCGCCGCCGGTTTGCCGGTCGGCTACAAGGTCGCCACGGGCGGTACGGTCGAGGAAAGCGGCAAGGCCCAAGGGCCGATTGCCAAGGTCGTGCCGCTGATGCTGTTCTTGATGGCGACCTTCCTGATGATCCAGCTGCACAGCGTGCAGAAGCTGTTCCTGGTGGCCAGCGTCGCGCCGCTCGGGCTTATCGGCGTGGTGCTGGCGCTGATCCCGACGGGCACGCCGATGGGCTTTGTGGCGATCCTCGGGATCCTGGCGTTGATCGGCATCATCATCCGCAACTCGGTGATCCTGGTGACGCAGATCGAGGCGATGGAGAAGGACGGCCTGTCACCGTGGGATGCCGTGGTGCAAGCCACTGAGCACCGGCGTCGACCGATTCTGCTGACGGCTGCGGCGGCGAGTCTGGGGATGATCCCGATTGCCCGGGAAGTGTTCTGGGGGCCGATGGCCTACGCGATGATTGGCGGGATTATCATTGCGACGTTGCTGACGCTGCTGTTTTTGCCGGCGCTGTACGTGGCCTGGTACAAAATCCGCGAGCCGAAGAAAGAAGTGCAGTAAGGCGAGCGCTGCGCGCTCATCGCGGGCAAGCCCGCTCCCACAGGTTTTCTGTCGATCCCGGATGTTGTGATCGACGCAACACCTGTGGGAGCGGGCTTGCCCGCGATGACGTCAGTACAAACGCCGCAAGTCTAAAGGCTTACACCTTGCGCCAAACACTCGCCAACCAAGGCTGCTGCCCGCGCGGCACCCCCGCCGGTCGGTAGTAATGCTCCAACTCGACAAATCCCGCTTCGGTCAGCAATTGCTGCCACGTCTGAAGATCGTGATACGCCCCATACCGCGGCCCGTTCCAGCCTTCCTGATTCTCGCCACGAGGATTGGAACTGAACAACACGCCACCGGGTTTCAGCGCCCCGCGCAACTCCTTCAACACCCGAGGCAACTCCTGGCTCGGGATGTGAAACAGCACCGCATTGGCAAAAATCCCGTCGAAGCGTTCAGCCGGCAGATCGAGTTTCAAGAAGTCCTGCTGCCAGACCTCGCAACCACTGTCCTCCCGCGCCATCTGCGCAAACTTCTCCGAGCCATCGAGCCCGACCGCTGTGTGCCCCATGCGAGTGAACGTCTGCAAGTCTCGCCCCGGCCCACAGCCGAAATCGAGAATGCTGAACGGCGTCTCACCCTGAATGTGCCGCAGCAAGGCATCGATGTTCTGGCTGACATCGTGATCGCGAGTGCCTTCGCGAAAACCTTCGGCCACCGAGTTGTAATGGCCCAGGGTGGTGGCGGTGATCTGCTGGAGGTCGTCGGGCGTCTGTTTCATGGTCGGGCTGCGCAGGCAATTGGGATTCGCCGAATATACGCCATCAAACCTGGAGCTGCTGCGCAGCTGTTCGCGGGCAAGCCTCGCTCCTACAGGGTCGGCGTTGATCTGTAGGAGCGAGGCTTGCCCGCGAAGGCGGTATCACTGACAACCAATGACTCAGCGCTTGTTCAACCCCCGCGCCAACCGATCCCCGCCCAACTGAATAATCGCCACCAACACCACCAGCAACACGATCACCGTCAACATGATCTGGCTATCAAACCGCTGATACCCATACCGATAGGCAATGTCCCCCAACCCACCGGCACCAATGGCCCCGGCCATGGCCGAGGAGTTGATCATCGTCACCAACGTAATCGTGAAACCGCCAACAATCCCCGGCAACGCCTCAGGCAACAACACATGCCAGACGATGTGCCAGCGTCGGCAGCCCATGGCTTGCGCGGCCTCAATCAGCCCGTAATCCACCTCGCGCAAACTGACTTCAGCGATGCGCGCAAAGAACGGCGTGGCAGCAATGGTCAACGGCACCACGGCGGCCCACACACCATACGTGGTGCCAACGATCAACCGGGTAAACGGAATCAGCGCCACCATCAGAATCAAAAAAGGAATCGAACGGAACAGATTAACGAACGCCCCCAACGCACGATTCAGCGCCGGTGCTTCGTAGATACCGCCCTTGGAGCTGGTCACCAGAATCACCGCCAGCGGAATACCCGCCAGCAGCGCGATCAGCGACGACACGCCGACCATCAGAAAGGTGTCGATGAAGCCCTGAAGCAAGCGATCAAACCACATAACCCAGCACCTCCACCTGTTGTGCCCAGTTGCTGGCGCGCTGACGCAACTCTTCGGCGCCGAGGGACGAGCCCGTCACCGCCAGCAGCAGTTGCCCCAGCGCATGGCCCTGAATCCGTTCCACGCCACCTTGCAGCAGCCGCACGCGACCACCGAGGGCGCTGAACAGTGCGGCGACGTCAGGTTCTTCGTGGGCTGCACCGGTGAATTGCAATCGCAGCACCACGGCGTCCTCCGGGCTTTTCGGCTGTGGACGCAAACGGCTTTGCAGTTCTTCCGGCAGCGCGTGTTGCAACGGAGCGAGCAAAGTCTTACTGACCTCATGCTGCGGGTTGCCAAAGACTTCCCACACCGGCCCTTGCTCGACGATTCGCCCGTGCTCCAGCACCACGACCCGATCACAGATATCGCGAATCACCGCCATCTCGTGAGTGATCAGCACGATGGTCAACCCCAGGCGCTGATTGATCTCGCGCAGCAGGCCAAGGATCGATTGGGTGGTCTCCGGGTCAAGCGCCGAAGTCGCCTCATCGCACAGCAGAATCTCCGGGTCGTGCACCAGCGCGCGGGCGATGCCGACACGCTGTTTCTGCCCACCGGAAAGCTGCGCCGGGTAGGCTTTGTGTTTCTCTTGCAAGCCCACCAACTCCAGCAACTCACGGACTTTCTTCTCGCGCTTGTCCTTGGGCACACCGGCCACTTTCAGCGGCAATTCGACGTTCTGCCAAACCGTCTTGGCCGACATCAAATTGAAGTGCTGGAAGATCATGCCGATGCGCCGACGCAGCGCCACCAGACGGTCTTCATCGAACGCACCGATGTCGACCTGATCGATCAGCACCCGCCCGCTGCTCGGTTGTTCGAGGCGGTTGATGGTGCGGATCAGCGACGACTTGCCGGCGCCGCTGCGGCCGATGATGCCGAACACTTCACCACGCTGGATCGCCAGGTCAATGCCGTGCAGCGCCGCCACCGGGCCTTGCTGGCCGTTGTAGGTTTTGCCCAGACCAACGAAGCGCACATGAGCGCGATTGAGGTCCGGGTGCAGCTCCGTCTGTTCGACTTTCTGTGGCTCTGGAATCTCCAGTCGCCGTTGGATCGCGGCCGTCATGTTCAGCTTTCCCAACCGGCTTGATAGAGCTTGCCGTGCGCCTTATCCAGCGCCGCACGAACCACCGGCGAATGCTGGTAGATGTCGACGAACTTGATCAGGCGCGGGTCGGTTTTGCTTTTAGGCTGAATGACGAACTGAATCACGTATTCCTTGTGATCGAGGCCATCGAACAGCAGGGCAGAGCCGGCATCGAAAGTCTTCGACAGGCGGATGTAGGCCGGGTAGCCCTGGACCAGGTCGGCGTCGTCGTAGGCGCGTACCAGTTGCACGGCTTCAACCTGGAGGATTTTGATTTTCTTCGGGTTGGCGATGATGTCTTCTTCGGTGGCTTTGTAGCCGACACCCGGTTTGAGCGTGATCAAACCGGCCTTGGCCAGTAGCTGCAAACCGCGACCGCTGTTGATCGGATCGTTGGCGATCGCCACGCTGGCGCCTTCTGGCAACTCGTCGAAGCTTTTGTATTTTTTCGAGTAGAGGCCGACGTTGTTGATGATGCCTGGCTTGAACGGCACCAGGTCAAAACCGGCGGCGGCCTTGGCGTTTTCCAGGAACGGGATGTGCTGGAAGTAATTCACGTCGATGTCGCCGGCGGCGAGGCTGACGTTGGGGGCGATCCAGTCGCTGAACTCCACGAGTTCGACTTTCAGGCCTTGTTTGTTGGCTTCTTCCACCGCGGCTTCCAGGGGAATGGCGAAGGCGGCGGTGGTGCCGACCTTCAGCGGCGCGTCGGCGGCGAAAGTTACAGAGCTGAAGAGGCCGAGGGCCAGGGCCAGTGCTTTGACTGGGTGGTTTAAGAGTTTCTTGGTCATGATGGTTATTCCAGTCAGTGCATTAAATGTGTGGTGTTTGGTCAGGCCTCATCGCGGGCAAGCCCGCTCCCACAGTGGATCTCGGGTGTTCACAAAATCCCTGTGGGAGCGGGCTTGCCCGCGATGCTTTTAACGGCGAAACGACGAACCGGTATGTTGCTCAGGCAAATGCGCCTCACCGTGAAACAGCTTCTCCCGCAGGCTGCCGCTGTCATAAGCCGTCTTGTACGACCCACGACGCTGCAACTCCGGAATCACCAGGTCGATGAAATCCACATAGCTTTCCGGGGTGACGATCCGCGTCAGGTTGAAGCCGTCGAGCCCGGTTTCCGAGATCCACGATTCCAGCTCATCAGCCACCTGCTCAGGCGAACCGACCACGGTGATGTAGCGGCCACCGAGGGCGTGTTGCTCGAGCAATTTGCGCCGGGTCCAGTCGTTGTTTTGCAGGTTCCTGGTTGCCGACTGGATCGCGTTGCTCTTCACGTACTGGATCGGTTCGTCGATTTCGTACTGGGAAAAATCGATCCCGGTGGACGCTGAAAAATGCGCCACGCCGGCCTCGGCGCTGGCATAGCTCAGGTACTCGGCGTGCTTGGCCCAGGCCAGTTCTTCGGTTTCGCCGACGATCACGTTCAGCCCCATGAACACCTTGATGTCCTCGGGATTGCGCCCGGCTTCGACGGCACTGGCGCGCACCTTGTCCACCTGGACCTTGGTCGACGGTTTGTTCTGGCCGCTGATGAACACGCACTCGGCATGGCGCCCGGCGAACTGCAAACCGCGATCCGAACTGCCGGCCTGGAACAGCACCGGCGTGCGTTGCGGCGACGGTTCGCAGAGGTGATAGCCCTCGACCTGATAGAACTCGCCGTGGTGCTCGACCTTGTGCACTTTCGCAGGTAAGGCGTAGATCCGTTGCTGGGGATCGTTGATCACCGCGCCGTCTTCCCAACTGCCTTCCCAGAGTTTGTAGAGCACTTGCAGGTACTCGTCGGCCTGGTCGTAGCGACGGTCATGTTCGACTTGTTCGCTCAGGCCCATGGCCTTGGCCGCGCTGTCGAGGTAGCCGGTGACGATGTTCCAGCCGACCCGGCCACGGCTCAAATGATCGAGCGTCGACATGCGCCGGGCGAACAGGTAAGGCGGCTCGTAGGTCAGGTTGGCAGTGAGGCCGAAGCCGAGGTTTTTGGTCACGGCGGCCATGGCCGAAACCAGCAGCAGCGGGTCGTTGACCGGCAGCTGGATCGACTCTTTGAGCGGCACGTCCACCGAGTTCTGGTAGACGTCGTACACGCCGACGATGTCGGCAATGAACAAACCGTCGAACAGCCCGCGCTCCAGCAGTTGCGCCAGTTCGGTCCAGTATTCGAGGGTCTTGTACTGGGTCGAAGTGTCCCGTGGATGCGTCCACAGGCCGTGGTTGATGTGCCCGACGCAGTTCATGTTGAACGCGTTGAGCAGGATCTTCTTTTTCGCGTCGGCCATCAGATGGTCCCCCGCAACGGCGGGTTTTCATCGTTGAGGTAGTAATTGCCGACCGCGTGGTATTTCCAGCGCACCGGGTCGTGCAGCGTGTGCACCCGAGCGTTGCGCCAGTGGCGATCCAGACCGTGTTCGATCAGGGTGGCCTGGCTGCCAGCGAGTTCGAATAGCGTGCTGCCGGCGGCGAGGGAAATCTCGGTGCTGATGGCGCGGGCTTCGGCGACGGCAATCGACGCCGCCGCGACGGTTTCGGCGTGGGTGTCGGCCTGGGCCTTGTCGAGGAATTCTCCGGCGCGTTCCAGCAAGGCTTCGGCGGCGTGCAGGCGAATGCTCAAGTGGCCGAAGCTCTTGAGAGTCAGCGGGTCTTCGACGGCTTTGTCGTTGCCCGAATCGATCCATGGCCGGGTTTTGGTGCGCACGAAGTGCAGCGCATCTTCATACGCGGCGCGGGCGATGCCGGTGTCGATGGCGGCATGGAGAATCTGCGCCAGCGGGCCAACCGGCGTCGGGCGCTCGAAGGCGCTTTGAAACGGGATCACGTCTTCAGCGGCGACGTAAACGTCTTCGAACACCACCGAACCGCTGCCGGTGGTGCGCTGGCCGAAACCGCTCCAGTCGTCGATGACCGTCAGGCCTTTGCTGTCGCGCGGTACGAAGGCCAGTTGTTGCACGCCGTTTTCATCCACGACCGAGGTCGGAATGCGCTGGGCGTAAATCGCCCCGGTGGCGTAAAACTTGCGGCCGTTGATGCGATAGCCATCGCCGTCGCGGCTCAGACGGGTGACGCGATCATGGGCGGTTTTGGTGCCCAATTCGGCCAAGGCATTACCGAAGCGCTGGCCGGCCAGCACCTCTGCGTAGAGTCGTTTTTTCTGCTCTTCACTGCCGTTTACTCGCAGCACTTCGAGGGCGTAGAAATGGTTCTGCGGAATCTGTCCCAGAGAGCCGTCGGCCTGGGCGATCAGTGCGATGACTTTGGCCAATGTGACGTTGGAAACGCCAGCGCCACCGTACTCCTTCGGCACGCTGATGCCCCAGAGGCCCGAGCGGGAAAACACTTCCAGTTCCGGGTGCGGCAAACGGCGTTCGCGGTCGCGCAGGGCGCTGTCGCGCTTGAAATCTTCGGCCAGGTCAGTGGCGACAATCAGGGCTTGCTCATCGCTGGCGATGACCGCGACGTGGTGAGAAAGGGTCATGTGTTTCTCCAGAGGTCTGGTCGTTAAATCCAGGAATGCCGAGCGGGCAAAGTGCCGTTCAGGTGATAAGTGCCGACGGCGTGATACTTCCAGCGCACAGGGTCGTGCAGGGTGTGCACGCGGGCATTGCGCCAATGACGGTCTAGGTTGAATTCGGCGAGGGTGGCGCGGCTGCCGGCCAGTTCGAAAAGCTTTTCGCTGGCCAGCAACGAGATCTCGGTGGTCAGCACTTTGGCTTCGGCCACGGCAATCGAGGCGCGGGCAGCGGACTCGGCGGTGAGCGGTGCGGCGTTGACTTGGTCGAGCACTTGCCCGGCCTTGCGCAGTAACGCTTCGGCGGCGTGCAATTCGATTTTCAGTTTGCCGATATCGGCAATCACATACAGGTCATCGCTGGCCCGTTCGACGTTGGCGTCGATCCACGGCCGGGCGCGGGTTTTGACGAATTCGATGGCGTCGTCGATGGCGCCGCGAGCGATGCCGGCGTCGATGGCCGCTTGAATCAACTGCGAGACGGCGCCCTGAATGTTCGGGCTGTCGTTGATCTTCCAGTTATCGACCACCAGCTCGGCGTCGACCCGCACGTTGTTGAGCAAAATGGTGCCGCTGGCGGTGGTGCGTTGGCCGAAACCGGACCAGTCATCAACGATGCGTAGCCCCGGTGTACCGCGACGGACGAACGCCAGCACTTGCTTGCCGTCGTCGTTCAGCGCTTTGACGGCCACCCAGTGGGCGAACAACGCGCCGGTGGAGTAGAACTTCTGGCCGTTGATGACGTAACCATCACCCTCAGCGGTGATGCGTGCCTTGAGTTCCAGGGTGTTTTTGGTGCCGCGCTCTGGCCCGGCATTGCCGATGCGCCAGCCGTCGAGCACGCTTTTGAACAGCTGCTTTTTCTGCGCTTCGGTGGCGCTGCCGAGTACCAGGTTGAGAATGCCGAACTGGTTCTGCGGGATCTGTCCGAGTGCCGGATCTGCGGCGGAAATGATCGCGAAAACTTCGGCCAGGGTGACGAACGAAACCTGTGGGCCACCGTACTCGCGGGGGATGGCAATGCTGCCCAGGCCGCTGCGGGTGAACTGTTCGATTTCCGACCATGGCAGCTTGCGTTGCTGGTCACGTTTGGCCGCTTGCAGGCAGGCGACGTGCGCCAGTTCGTGGGCAGCCTTGATGGCTTGTGCGTCGTTGCGCAAGACTTGCGCGGGCAACAACAATGGGGCGATGTCCAGATCACTCTGGATAGTTGCTTCTGCCAGACTGGACATCAGTGCCGCTCCTTGGCTGCACGCAATGCCCTGGCGATCTGCACTGGGGTGATTGTGTTCCGGACCATACCTACCTCACATCTCATGGAAGCGCCGCGATGGTTGCGGCGAACGAAAATCAAGAATGTCCGGTGGTCCGGTGCATATACCCTAAGCGTGTATAAATAATAAATAAACTAACTTTTAGGAATATGGATAGAAGTGTGTCGCCACGAACTGTACGCACAGCAACAGTTGTTTCTGGTGCAACAGTTCAAGGCAGCATCCGGCTTCTGTAGGAGCGAGCTTGCTCGCGAAAAACGTGCAGGCAATGCGCTCATCCAGGTAGCACGTGTTAGCGTTGACGTCCTTCGCGAGCAAGCTCGCTCCTACAGAAATTCCGTAGCCTTGGGGGTTTTCAGGTATGGATTTGTGCAACCGATCTTCAGCCTCCGCGCCGGTGCCCAGCGCGAGTTGTTGCCCACCCGGTCGAGGATGCAGTAGGTCACTTCAAGACGCAGGTCTTCGCCAGCTTCGAGGATGATGGCTGGCGGCACCCAGACCTGGATCGGCTGGCCGACATCGCCAGCCTTGAGCCGTGGCAGGTCCATGCGCACATCGCCCCAGCGCAGGGTGATTTCATCATCGACGGCCATGTTCAGGTATGGCGCGATGGTCAACGGGACACCACGCTTGATCTGGTTCGGATTGACTCCCTGACGGCGGATGGTCTCGGGAATGCTCACCGGTGCAAGGCTTTGGTTTTCATCGCCGCACAGCGCGGATGGCTGGCCTCCAGGGCAGTCGAGCTTGATCTGCACACGCCTGGCGGCCGATATCGCCGGCCCTTGCCCGATTTGCATGATCCGGTAGTGAATGCGCGAATCGCCATTGCTGATAAAGCTCTCGGGCACCCGCAACTGAACGGGTTGCCCGACATCGTTGGTCGTCAGTGTTCGGGAGGCGACGTAGCAGTTGTCCCAGAACAGTTCGATCAGGTCGCCTTCGTCCATGCCGGGGTAGGGCGCCACATCGATCAGCAGGTGCGCCGCGGAGGTGATGTTGATGCCGGTCTTTTGCGTTTGCGCCAGGGTCGGGGCCGCAAGTTCGGGTTTGTGCGAAGTGCTTGTCATGGGTTTCTCCTTGAAAACTTGCAGTGAAGTCCGTTTCTGAAAGATCAAAAGGCGTGAATTGCCGAGTAACAATACGGCTAATTATTTGTTTGGTTTAAATAATGATCGGCGCCTGTTGGAGGCTAGATAAGAGTGCGCTTGAATCGGTGTCAACAGCGTTTGTTAGTTGGCTGCTGAATAATCACTTAATCAGAAAGTTCCTACAGGGCGGTGTTAATAAACTGCACCGACCCGTCGACTATGACTGCGCCTTTTGTGGCTTTTATGCCACTACGGCAGCAATCCCTTGGTTAAGGTTGATTGAGTGCTTTTTGGATTTTAGGCAGTGATGATCTATTGCAGAACATATATATGTACCGCAAACAACAACAGAGGGCATTGTAAGATTTACGTGGTTTTTAACGAGTGAGAAGGGAGGAAAGTGTACTTCCATCCATGGAAGTCGATGCTGATATAGCGTTAACTCAGTTGTGAGCGTTATTCAGAAACTTGCTGAGAAACTGTTTTGTGCGTTCTTCCTTAGGGTTGGCAAACAGCGCCTTCGCTTCACCTTGCTCGACGATCACGCCCTTGTCGAAAAACACCACTCGGTTGGCCACGTCGCGGGCAAAGCCCATTTCGTGGGTGACGATCACCATGGTGCGCTTCTCTTCGGCCAGGCTGCGGATGGTCGCCAGCACTTCACCCACCAGCTCCGGGTCGAGGGCTGAGGTGGGTTCGTCGAACAGGATCACTTCCGGCTCCATCGCCAACGCACGGGCAATCGCCACACGCTGTTGCTGGCCGCCGGAAAGGCGTCGCGGGTAAGCGTCTTCCTTGCCCGCCAGGCCAACCCTGGCCAACAGCTTTTTACCCAGGGCAACGGCTTGGTCACGCGGGATTTTCTTCACCACGATCGGGCCTTCAATCACATTTTCCAGGGCCGTGCGATGCGGGAACAGGTTGAAGCTCTGGAACACGAAGCCCACGTGTTGGCGCAAGCGTCGCACCAGGCCTTGCTGCTGGTTCAGCGGGCGGCTGCCATCGATTTCGATGTCACCGACCTTGATCCGGCCACTGGTGGGTTCTTCGAGGAAGTTCAGGCAACGCAGGAACGTGGTTTTACCCGAGCCGCTGGGCCCGATGATCGCCACGACCTCACCTTCCTTCACCTCCAGATCGATGCCGTTGAGCACGACTTGACCCTTGAACTGCTTTGTCAGTTTTTCCACGACAATCATGGGGTCAGTTCTCCTGATCGTGCCGATTGACCCGCTCTTCCAACTTGTTCTGCAGGTGCGAGAGCACCGTGGCCAGAATCCAGTAGATCAGCGCGGCGGCAAGGTACATGGTAAACACTTCGAAGGTGCGGGCCGTGATCAGCTGCGCCTGGCGGAACAGCTCCGGCACCTGGATGGTGGCGGCCAGCGCGGTGTCCTTGACCAGCGAAATGAAGCTGTTGCCCAGCGGCGGCAATGCGGTGCGCATCGCTTGCGGGATGATGGCCCGGCGCAGGGTCTGCGCGCGGGTCATGCCGATACTGGCCGCCGCTTCCCACTGGCCGCGTTCGATGGAGCTGATCGCGGAACGCAGGATTTCACAGGCGTAAGCGGCCATGTTCAGCGAGAAGCCGATCAGGGCCGCCGGCAGCGGATCGAGTTCCATGCCCAATTGCGGCAAGCCGTAATAGATCACGAACAGTTGCACCAGCAACGGCGTGCCGCGAAAGAACGACACGTAGATGCGGGCAATCCAGCTCACCAGCTTGAAGCGCGACAGGCGCATCAGTGCCAGGCCGAAGCCCAGCATGAGGCCGAAGAACATCCCGCCCAGGCTCAAGATGACCGTGTAGTAGGCCCCCTTGAGCAGGAAGGGCAGGGAGTCCAGTGCGAGTTGGAAAGCTTCTTCCATTATTGAGTGACGTCAGCGCTGAAGTATTTTTCCGAAAGCTTTTTCAGCGTACCGTCGGCACGCAGCTTGTCGATGGCTTTGTTCACCGCAGCCAGCAACTCAGGCTCGCCTTTGCGCAGGGCAATACCGGCTTCCTGACGGGAGAACGCTTCGCCGGCGGCGACCGTGTCCTTGGCCTTCTTGGCGTATTCCAGTGCGGCGAGGCGGTCGATCAGGATGGCGTCGATGCGGCCAACACGCAGATCCTGGAACTTGGTCGGATCATCGTCATAGGTCTTGATGATGGCTTTAGGTTGATTGTCCTTGAGCCATTGTTCGTAGTTGGTGCCCAGGCCTACACCGACTTTCTTGCCGTCCAGGTCGGCGGCGGTCTTGATGGTGTCTTTGTTCTTGGTCAGAACCAGCGCCTGAATCCCGGAAACGGTGTACGGCTCGGAGAAGTCATACTTCTTCTTGCGCTCTTCGGAGATGGTCACCTGGTTGATCACCGCGTCCAGACGCTTGGATTCCAGGGCTGCAAGAATGCCGTCCCATTTGGTTGGCTGGAGTTTAACCTTCACGCCCAGCTCTTTGGCCAGGGCTTCGGAGAATTCAACTTCGAAGCCGGCCAGTTTGCCGTCGGCGTCGACGAAACTGAACGGTGGGTAAGTGCCTTCCAGGCCGACGTTGATCACGCCAGCATCTTTGATTTTTTGCAGTTGCTCACCGGCAACCGCTTGCCCCAAGAGGCCGGCGCTAAGTGCCAGGCCCAACGAACCTACCAGCAGGTTTCGACGTAGTGCGGAAAAATTCATGACAAGCCCCTGTGTTTTCTTATGAAGACGCTTTTAGGAAAGTTGGCAAAATCGGGATTTGGACGACAGCGATATCCTGCCCTAAAGCAGCGTATGCGTCTCGCAGCAAATTCGCCTGCGGCGTGACTATATGATGGTGTCTTTAGATTGGAAAATAATTAATATTGTGATTGTTATTCTTTTATTGAATATGCAGGATCGCCTTCGCGGGCAAGCCTCGCTCCTACAGGGATTGGGCCGGACGATAATTCCTTGATCGACGCAAAAACCTGTAGGAGCGAGGCTTGCCCGCGAAGCGCGTAGCGCTCTCAGAACGCCGTGTTATACGCAAACAATGCCGGTGCCCCGCCGGTGTGCAGGAAGATGATCGGGCCTTCATCAAAACGCCCGCGGCCAATACCATCCAGCAACCCGGCCATGGCTTTGCCGGTGTATACCGGATCGAGCAACAACCCTTCCTGACTCGCCAACAGCTTCACCGCCGAAAGGGTCCCGGCATTTGGCTCGCCATAACGCGGGCCGAAGTACTCATCCCACAACTCGACTTTAAAACTCGCCGGCAGGCTCACACCCAGCAACTCGGCAGTGCGCTCGGCCAGGCCTTGAACCTTCGGCCGCTGATCTTCATCGCTACGGGACACCGTGACGCCGATCACTGGCAGATCCGCGAGTACTTCGCTCAATGCCAACGCCAGACCGCTGTGGGTGCCAGCGCTGCCGGAAGCGAGAACGACGGCGGCAAATTGCAGGCCGGTGTCCTTGATCTGTTCGGCCAGTTCCAGCCCGGCACGCACATAACCCAAGGCACCCAATGCGTTGGAGCCACCAATCGGCACCAGATACGGCTTCTTGCCGTTGTTGCGCAGGCGATCAGCCAAGGACTGCAATTGTTCGTCGGCGTTGTCGAGGTTTTCCACCAACTCGACTTTGGCGTCGAACAGGTCGAGCAACAGCCGATTACCGTTGCCAACATAGTTGGCGTCGTCGGTGCCCAATGGATTTTCCAGCAACGCGACACAACCCAGGCCGAGCTTGGCCGCAATCGCGGCAGTCTGGCGTACGTGATTGGATTGCAGCGCCCCGGCGGTGATCAGCGTGTCGGCACCTTGGGCCAAGGCATCGGCGGCCAGGTATTCGAGCTTGCGCAGCTTGTTGCCGCCCATTGCCAGCGGCGTCAGGTCATCACGTTTGACGTACACGTCGCGGCCCAGCCAGTTCGACAGGCGTTCGAGTTTTTCCAGAGGGGTCGGGTGGCCGAGCAGATCGAGGCGGTCAAAACGGGTGAGCTGTTGTTTGATCATGGTTCCGTACTGGCGGGGGAAGATGTCAGGACTATAGGCACGCCCATTTACAGCGGCAACCGGCAATCGCTTATATCCAAAACAACTGAACACAGCACAATTGGTTCTTAATTCGGCTCCAAGCCCTTGCCGTAAAGTAATCGCCGTCAGTGCGGCCAGACAGTCCGGCCGCCCGTGAGGAGTTTTTACCGTGAGCGAGCGTTCCAGCCATTGGCAATTGCAGACCATCGTCAGCCAGCTGCGCACGGCGCGTGATGAATGGCGTGCACAAAACGGCCGCGCCAGCACCGAGCAGGGCGGTCGCGAGTTGCCGTCCCGCGCGGCCATGGCGGAGATCCTCGAAGCCCTGTGCGGTGCGCTGTTCCCTATGCGCCTGGGCCCGGTGGATTTGCGCGAGGAGAGTGAAGACTTCTACGTCGGCCACACGCTGGACGTAGCCTTGAACGCTTTGCTGGCTCAGGCACGCCTCGAACTGCGTTACGCCGCCCGCCACAGCGCCCAGGCCGACAGCGAAGTCGAGGCCCGGACCATTCAGATCATTCAGGGCTTCGCCCTCGCCCTGCCGGGGCTGCGAAGCCTTTTGGACACCGACGTGCTGGCGGCTTATCACGGCGACCCGGCGGCGCGTAGCGTTGATGAAGTGTTGCTGTGCTATCCGGGCATTCTGGCGGTGATTCACCATCGCCTGGCCCACCATTTGTACCGCGCCGGGTTGCCGCTGCTGGCGCGGATCAGCGCGGAAATCGCTCACTCCGCCACCGGCATCGACATCCATCCCGGGGCGCAGATTGGCCGTAGCTTCTTCATCGATCACGGGACGGGTGTGGTGATCGGCGAGACGGCGATCATTGGTGAACGCGTGCGGATTTATCAGGCGGTGACGCTGGGTGCCAAGCGCTTCCCGTCGGACGAGGACGGGCAGTTGCAGAAGGGCCATCCGCGGCATCCGATTGTTGAGGATGATGTGGTGATCTACGCCGGCGCGACGATTCTCGGGCGGATCACCATCGGCAAGGGCTCGACCATTGGCGGCAACGTCTGGCTGACCCGCAGCGTGCCGGCGGGGTGCAACCTGACACAGGCGAATTTGCAGCATGATGATGGGACGCAAAAATAAAGCACCTGTGCAGCTGTGAAACCTGTGAAATCCGTAGGAGCTGTCGAGTGAAACGAGGCTGCGATCTTTTGATTTTGAAAAGATCGCAGCCTCGTTTCACTGGACAGCTCCTACAGAACCTCAACTCCCCGAAAATCGCCAAAATCCCGCCTCATACCCATCCTTGAGCTAGCGTACGAACAGTACCGCCGAGCCCTGCGATTAGTCCTTAGCACCCTATTCATGTTTAACTTGAACGCTCATTCAAGTTAAACCGCCGGTTTGCTGCCCGCTCACAACAGGAGGCTTGCCCTTGCCGAGTCCGTTTCTGATTGCCCTGTTTCACCCCCTTGAGGTGCACCTTTCATGAGTGCACCGTCCACCCCCGCCAGCGGCCAGGTCCGCATGAACCCGCCGGTGTTCTACTTCTCGGCCAGTTTCATTCTGCTGTTCGGCATCGTCGTTATTGCCATGCCCGAGCAGGCCGGCGCCTGGTTGCTGGCGGCGCAAAACTGGGCGGCCAACACGGTCGGCTGGTACTACATGCTCGCGATGACCCTGTATCTGGTCTTCGTGGTGGTCACCGCCTTGTCCGGCTACGGCAAGATCAAGCTCGGTGCCGACCACGACGAACCCGAATTCAGTTACCTGTCGTGGGCCGGCATGCTGTTCGCCGCCGGGATCAGCATCACGCTGTTTTTCTTTTGCGTGTCCGAACCGCTGACCCACCTGGCGCAACCGCCTCAGGGCGAGGCCGGCACGGCGGATGCGGCGCGTCAGGCGATGCAGATTCTGTTTCTGCACTGGGGCTTGCACGGCTGGGGCGTGTTCGCTTTCGTCGGCATGGCGCTGGCTTATTTCGCTTATCGACATAATCTGCCGCTGGCGCTGCGTTCGGCGCTGTACCCGCTGATTGGCAAGCGCATCAACGGCCCCATCGGTTATGCGGTGGACGGCTTCGGCATCATCGCCACGGTGTTCGGCCTCGGCGCCGACATGGGTTTTGGCGTGTTGCACCTCAACTCGGGGCTCGACTACCTGTTCGGCATCGCCCACACCCAGTGGATTCAGGTCGGCCTGATCACGCTGATGATGGGCGCGGCGATCATCGTCGCGGTGTCCGGCGTCGATAAAGGCGTGCGGGTGATGTCCGACATCAACATGCTGCTGGCTTGTGCGCTGCTGCTGTTCGTATTGTTCGCCGGGCCCACTCAACACTTGCTCAACACCTTGATCCAGAACATCGGCGATTACCTCGGCGCGTTGCCGATGAAGAGTTTCGACCTCTACGCCTACGACAAACCCAGCGACTGGCTGGGCGGCTGGACGGTGTTCTATTGGGCCTGGTGGATCGCATGGTCGCCGTTCGTGGGCCTGTTCATCGCGCGGATTTCCCGTGGCCGGACCATCCGCGAATTCGTCTTCGGCGTGCTGCTGATTCCGCTCGGCTTCACCCTGGCGTGGATGTCGATCTTCGGCAACAGCGCCATCGACCAGGTGCTCAACCACGGCATGTCGGCGCTCGGCATGTCGGCCATCGACAACCCGTCGATGACCCTTTACCTGCTGCTGGAAACCTACCCGTGGAGCAAAACCGTGATCGCGGTCACGGTGTTTATCAGCTTCGTGTTCTTCGTCACGTCCGCTGACTCGGGCACCGTGGTGCTGTCGACCCTGTCCGCCAAAGGTGGCAACCCGGATGAAGACGGGCCGAAATGGCTGCGGGTGTTCTGGGGGGCGATGACCGCGCTGGTGACCAGCGCGTTGCTGTTCTCCGGCAGCATCGATGCGTTGAAGTCAGCGGTGGTGCTGACCTCGTTGCCGTTCTCGATGATTTTGCTGCTGATGATGTGGGGCCTGCACAAGGCGTTTTATCTGGAGTCGCAGAAGCAGATTGCGCAGATGCATTCCCTGGCGCCGGTGTCCGGATCGCGTCGCGGTGGCTGGCGTCAGCGCTTGAGCCAAGCCGTGCATTTCCCGTCGCGCGATGAGGTCTATCGCTTCCTCGAAACGACGGTGCGCCCGGCGATTGAAGAAGTGACGGCGGTGTTTGTCGAGAAGGGGTTGCATGTGGTCGCGCAGCCCGATCCGGCGAATGACAGCGTCAGCCTGGAAATCGGGCATGGCGAACAGCATCCGTTCATCTATCAAGTGCAGATGCGCGGTTACTTCACGCCGTCATTCGCCCGTGGCGGCATGGGTTCCAAGGAACTCAACAACCGCCGTTATTATCGGGCTGAAGTGCATTTGAGCGAGGGCAGCCAGGACTACGATCTGGTGGGCTACACCAAGGAACAGGTGATCAACGACATCCTTGATCAGTACGAGCGGCACATGCAGTTTTTGCATCTGGTGCGTTGATCGAGCACTCACGTCTCGGTGGTCAGCGCCATGAACAACACCAGCGCCGCCACCGGCACACCGAACACCACGCTGCCGACCACCAGCTCCGTCGTGACGGACTGGCCGGCGGTGACCACGCCGATGGCGCCGTTGATCATCGTCAGTGCCAGCCACAGCACGATGAAGCTGTAGGTCAGGGTCTGGCGGCTGAAGCCGATCTTCTCGCCGATGAACAGCATCAGCGCCAGGAGAATCAGGCCGAAGGTGATGATGATGGTGGTGTGCATGGTGAGTTCCGTCCCTTCAGATGGGTGGTGCTTTTGGGGACGCCTTCGCGGGCAAGCCTCGCTCCTACAGGTTACGTCGCGAACGACACAAAACCTGTAGGAGCGAGGCTTGCCCGCGAAGGCGGCCTCGTTGATTCACCCCGTTATACCGAGCATAGCGTCGTCCTCAGACCAACCCGCCATTCACCCGCAAAATCTGCCCGTTGACCCAACCCGAGTCCGGCCCGACCAAAAAGGATACGACGCGGGAGATGTCTTCCGGCTGCCCGAGCCGTTCCAGCGGGGCCATCTTGGCGAAGGTCTGGATCTGCTCCTCGCTCTTGCCGTGCAGGAACAAGTCAGTGGCAACCGGGCCGGGGGCGACGGCGTTGACGGTGATGTTGCGACCGCGCATTTCCTTGGCGAACACCTGAGTCAGGGATTCCACCGCCGCTTTGCTGGCGATGTACACGGCGTAGCCCGGCAGATTCATGCCGACGGTGCTGCTGGAAAAGTTGATGATCCGCCCACCCGCGTTCAAGCGCGTGGCCGCTTCACGCAGGGTGTTGAAGGTGCCGCGCGCGTGGATGTTGAAGTTCTGGTCGAACAGCTCATCGGTGTGTTGTGCCAATGGCAACACCTTGAGGATGCCGGCGTTGTTCACCAGCACATCGACCTTGCCCAGCTGAGTTTCGGTCTCGTCGAACATCCGGCGTACGTCGTCGGCATTGGCCACATCCGCCTTGATTGCTATGGCTTTGTGGCCGGCCTGGCGCAACTGCACAACCAGAGCCGAGGCTTCGGTGGCGCTGCTGGCGTAGTTGATGGCAACGGCGAAACCTTCGCTGGCCAGTTGTTTGGCAATGACCGCGCCGATGCCGCGGGAGGCGCCGGTAACGATGGCAACTTTCGAATGTTGAGTGGTCATGGCGGTGATTCCTTGAAGGTATTTGCTTGGGGTGAAGCCAATTTCACATGTTTACTCAGGCCGATAAATGCACGAGAGTTGCCTTGACTGTTCAATAATCACCAACAATCGAGTGCCAGGAGTGCCGCGTGGATCAAGTCAAAGCGATGAAGGTTTTCGTGCGGATCTACGAGCGCAGCAGCTTCACCCTGGCGGCGGATGACTTGAACCTGCCACGCGCGACGCTGACCCATACGCTGAATCAATTCGAAGCCTGGCTCGGTACGCGTTTACTCGAGCGCAGTACGCGTAAGGTGCGTCCTACGCTGGACGGCGAGGCGTACTACCAGCGTTGCGTGCAGTTGCTGGCAGAACTGGAAGAAGCCGAACTGGCGTTTCGCGGCGTGGCACCGAAGGGCCGATTGCGCGTGGACTTGCACGGCACGCTGGCCAGGCACTTCGTGATCCCGGCGTTGCCGCAATTCATGGCGCGCTACCCGGACATCGAACTGTCCATCAGCGAGGCCGACCGCTTTGTCGACCTGATCACCGAAGGTGTCGACTGCGTGCTGCGCGCCGGCACGCTGGGCGATTCGGCGCTGATCGGCCGCCGCGTTGCCAACCTGCGCCAAATCACCTGCGCCAGCCCCGCCTACCTGCGCAAATACGGCGAACCGAAAAACCTCGACGACCTGAAAAACCACCGCGCGGTGAACTACGTCTCACGCACCACCGCCAAACAGTTTCCATTTGAATTCATGGTCGCTGGCGAGTTGAAGGAAGTGGCCATCGAAGGCGCGCTTTCAGTGTTCGGTGCAGAGATATACGCGGCATCGGCGATCGCCGGGCTGGGACTGACCCAGTGCCCGCATTACCGAATGGAAGCGCAGATTTCCCAAGGCCTGGTGCAGGAAATCCTCATCGACCCCCCCCCACCACCGATGCCGGTTTCAGTGCTGTACCCACACAACCGCCACATGTCGCCACGGGTTCGGGTGTTTGTGGATTGGTTGGGGGAGGTGTTCGCGGGGGCTGTTTGAGAGGTGGCCTATGAAACGTTTCAGCATTTTCTCGAATCCGGGGTTTATCGGCGTTTGTCTGGGCGTATGCTGGGCGACTTGCGAAGCAGTCGACACCACCTTCAAAGACAGACAAGAGAGGATTCGATGACTTACACCGCTGCCGAAAACCGCTACGACTCTATCCCTTACCGCCGCGTGGGTCGCAGCGGTCTGGTGCTGCCGGCGCTTTCGCTGGGCCTGTGGCACAACTTCGGCGACAGCACGCCGATCGACACCCAACGCTCGTTGCTGCGCACCGCGTTCGACCTGGGCATCAACCACTTCGACCTGGCCAACAACTACGGCCCACCGTACGGCAGTGCCGAGATCAATTTCGGGCGTTTGCTGCGTGAAGACTTCAAGCAGTATCGCGATGAGCTGATCATCTCCAGCAAAGCCGGTTGGGATATGTGGCCCGGCCCTTATGGTCAGGGCGGCGGTTCGCGCAAATACGTGCTGGCCAGCCTCGACCAGAGCCTGCGACGCCTGGGCCTGGACTACGTGGATATTTTCTACTCGCATCGCTTCGACCCGGACACGCCGCTGGAAGAAACCGCCAGCGCACTGGCCACCGCCGTGCAGCAGGGCAAGGCGCTGTACATCGGCATCTCGTCCTATTCGGGGGTGAAAACCCGTGAGATGGCTGCGCTGTTGAAAGAGTGGAAAGTGCCGTTGCTGATTCACCAACCGGCGTACAACCTGCTCAATCGCTGGGTGGAAAAGGATCTGCTGGATGTCACCGACGAACTCGGCACCGGCGTGATTGCCTTTACGCCATTGGCGCAGGGTCTGTTGACCGACAAATACCTCAACGGCATTCCGAAGGACGCGCGGGTCAATCGTCCGGGCGGTGGTTCGTTGCAGTCCTCGCACCTGTCCGAAGCCAACATCGCCCATGTGCGCGGGCTCAATGAGATCGCCAAGCGTCGTGGCCAGAGCCTGGCGCAGTTGGCGTTGGCCTGGACGTTGCGCGATCCGCGTGTGACCTCGGCGCTGATCGGCGCGAGCCGGCCGGAGCAGATTATCGAGAACGTCGGGGCGTTGAAGAATCTGAGCTTTAGCGCAGAAGAACTGGCGGAGATTGACCGGTTTGCCCAAGAGGGCGGGATCAATCTTTGGGAGAAGCCTTCGACGGCTGAGTAAGCATTCGGCGCCGGATTTTCCGGCGTTTATTTTGGCCCCATCGCGGGCAAGCCCGCTCCCACAGGGTTATCGGTTGGCCGCAGAATATTGGTCAATGCCGATCTACTGTGGGAGCGGGCTTGCCCGCGATGAGGCCATCGAAATCAGTACAAAACTGGCTTATCACTGAAAAAACGGCACATCCCCCAACACCGTCGCCCGCTGCATCACCCGCCGCGCCGGCCGGTAATCATCAACGGCGTAATGCTGTGTCACGCGGTTATCCCAGAACGCCACGTCATCCTTCTGCCAACGCCAGCGAATCGTGAATTCCGGCCGCGTCGCGTGGGCAAACAGAAACTTCAGAATCACCTCGCTTTCAGTCTCCGACAGCTCATTGATCTTCGACGTAAACCCTTCATTGACGAACAATGACCGACGTCCGCTGACCGGATGCGTACGAATCACCGGGTGCGACAGCGGCGGATTCTTGCGGCGTGCTTCTTCCCACTGGGCCAGCGCTTCTGGCGTGTTGCCGTAGCGCTCCAGAGGAAACGAGCGGGTGAAGTCGTGAGTCGCCGTCAGCCCTTCGAGCAAGGTTTTCATTGGTGCGGACAACGCTTCATACGCGGCAATGCCGCTGGCCCACAACGTGTCGCCACCGAACTCCGGCAGCAGCTTGGCGCTGAGCACTGCGCCCATGGCCGGGGTCGGCAGGAAGGTCACGTCGGTGTGCCAGATCGCGTTGTCGCGCACGTCGGTGACGGCGGTGTCGAGGATCAGCACTTCCGGCTGTTCCGGCACATTGGGGTAGATCGGGTGAATATGCAGGTCGCCAAAGTTGGCGGCGAAACGTGCCTGTTGTGGCGGCTCGATCGGTTGGTCGCGGAAGAACAGCACCTGATGCTTGAGCAGCGCTTGCTCGATGGCGTCGCGTTGTTCCAGGTTCAGCGGCTGGCTGATGTCGATGCCGTTGATTTGCGCGCCGAGTGCCGAGCTTAAAGGGACGATTGTCAGGTTGCTCATGGTCTTTCTCTTCAATCCTGGGGGCGGTGACACCGCACCTGTAGGAGCTGTCGAGTGAAACGAGGCTGCGATCTTTTGATGTTGTTTTTAGAGCGCAAGATCAAAAGATCGCAGCCTCGTTTTACTCGACAGCTCCTACAGGGTTGATCCAAAAAAAGGGGTAATTCGAATGTTTTAGTGAGCCTGGCCGTGCCATGGCACCAGTTTGCGTTGCAGGGCGCGCAGGCCCATTTCCATGGCGAAGGCGATCAGCGCGATCACCAGAATCCCCAGCACCACCACATCGGTGACCAGGAACTGCGCGGCCGACTGCACCATGAAGCCCAAACCGCTGGTGGCGGCGATCAACTCGGCAGCGACCAGCGTCGACCAACCCACACCCAAACCAATCCGCACACCCGTCAAAATATCCGGCAACGCGCTCGGCAGAATCACATGGCGAATCAACTGCGCCCGTGTCGCGCCCAACGACTGCGCCGCGCGCAATTTGGCCGGGTCGACGGTGCGCACACCGGTGGCGGTGGCAATGGCGATCGGGGCGAAAATCGCCAGGTAGATCAGCAAGACTTTCGACAACTCACCGATGCCGCACCAGATCACGATCAGCGGCAAATAGGCGAGCGGTGGAATCGGCCGGTAGAACTCAATCAGCGGGTCGAGAATGCCGCGGGCGATGCGGTTATGGCCGATGGCGATGCCAACCGGCACGGCGGTCAGCACCGCAAAACCGAGGCCCAGGCCGATTCGGCTGAGACTCGCGCCCAAGTGCTGCCACAAGGTCGAATCCATGTAGCCGGTGGTCACCAGCAGCCAGCCTTTTTGCAGCACGGCGGACGGCGGCGGCAGGAACAGCGGTTCGATCATCCCCGTGGCGGTGACGGCCCACCAAATGGCAATGAGCGCGACCAGCGTCAGCACGCTGATCCAGCGCGTACTCAAACTGCGACGCAGCGGGATCACTGTTGAACCCGGTTTCACCGTCACGGCCGGAATTTCATAGCTGCTCATGCGCGCTCCTGCCGCGTGGCGGCGCTGCGTTGGGAGAACACTTTGGCGAGCACGTGTTCGCGGGTTTCGATAAAGCGTGGGTCGGATTTGATCGCCCGTGCCGACTCGCCTGCGGCGTAACGCTGACCGAAGTCCAGGCTCAGGCGCTCGACGATTTGCCCAGGGTTCGGTGCCAACAGAATCAGGTCCGTGGCCAGAAAAACCGCTTCTTCGATGTCGTGGGTAATCAGGAACACCGGTTTTGCGGTGCGCTGCCAGACTTGCAGCAGCAGCTCCTGCATCTGTTCGCGGGTGAAGGCATCGAGGGCGCCGAAGGGCTCGTCCATGAGCAAAACCCGAGGGTCGGCAGCGAGTGCGCGAGCGAGGCCGACGCGTTGCTTCTGGCCGCCCGAGAGCTGCCAGATGCGCCGGTTTTCGAAGCCGGAAAGGTCAACCAGTGCGAGCATTTCCCGAGCGCGGATTTCGCGTTTTTCCCGGGAAACACCCGCCAGTTCCAGACCGAAACCGACGTTGGCCAGAACGTCTTGCCAAGGCAACAGCGCGGCATCCTGGAACACCACGCCGCGCTCGGCACTCGGGCCTTTGACTGGCACGCCATCAAGGGTGATGCGCCCGGCGCTAGGCTCGACGAAACCGGCAATCAGGTTCAACAGCGAAGTCTTGCCACTGCCGGACGGGCCGAGGGCCACCAGCAATTGCTGGGGCCCAAGGCTCAAGGAAATATCCGCCAGCACCGGTTCCGGGCTGCCTGGGTACTGTGCGCTGATGCGCTCCAGCTGTAGCAAAGCCATCGCAATTAACTCCGATCAGTTGGTGATGTATTTAGCGCTGACATACGGGGCGTAGTCCGGCAGCACGGCTTCGACCTTGCCTTGCTCTTTCAAGAACGCGGCGGTGTCAGTAATGGCCTTGGTGGTCGGCGCGCCGAGGGTGATCACTTGATCAGCCGCCAGCGGGTAGACGTTGCCTTGCAGCAGCAGCGGAATGTCGCTGGCCTTGGCGCCGGAGAGTTTCACCAGCTTGTCGACGTTGCTTTGGTCGGCGAGCCAGGCTTTCGGGGCTTTGCGGTAATCGGCGTAGGCATCCAGGGTCACTTTGGCGAACGCGGTGACGATTTCCGGGTGCTTCTCGGCGAAGTCTTTACGCACGATCCAGGCATCGAAGGTCGGCGCGCCGAACTTGGCCAGTTCGCCGGAGGTGATCAGCACTTTGCCGTTTTCCTTGGCCACGCCCAGCGCTGGGTCCCACACGTAAGTGGCGTCGATGTCACCGCGTTTCCACGCCGCGATGATGGCGGGCGGGGCGAGGTTGAGGACGGTGACTTTCGAGGGGTCGATGTTCCAGTGCTTCAGCGCGGCCAGCAGGCTGTAATGGCCGGTGGAAACGAATGGCACGGCGATTTTCTTGCCGATCAGGTCCTGAGGCGTCTTGATCCCGGAACCGTCGCGAGCGACCAGGGCTTCAGCAGCACCGATCTGCGTGGCGATGAGGAAGGTTTCAACCGGGACTTTGCGGGTGATTGCCGCCGTCAGCGGGCTGGAACCGAGGTAGCCGATCTGCACGTCACCGGAGGCGATGGCGGCGATGATGTCGGCACCGTTGTCGAATTTGCGCCAGTCGATCTTGGCGTTGGTGGCTTTTTCGTACGCGCCGTCGGCCTGGGCGACTTTCGCCGGGTCAACGGTGGTCTGGTAGGCGACCGTCACGTCGGCGGCCTGGGCAAAGAAACTCGCCGCAGCCAGCGACGCGGCCGCCAGGAGGCGAAGAGGGAAATGCAGTTTCATTGGGAAGCTCCTTGTCAGGCGACCGAGGATCGGCGTGAAAAGGAGACTAAATGATATAAGAACTAGAAAATAAATAACTTTTTCGAATGAGCTTATGAGCGGAAAATTCTAAGACTCAGACTGCGGCGCGGCCTTCGCTGGCAAGCCAGCTCCTACAAGGTCAAGCACACGATTTGGTCGCGGTCCCGGACCTGTAGGAGCCGGCTTGCTGGCGAAAAGGTCCGCAGGACCTTCAGCAATTAATTACTGATCGCCAGAATGCTCGCCTGATACGACCCGACAAACACATCGAAATCGCCGACTTCGTTCTGCTCAAGCTCGACCTGTTCAGCCAGCGACGAACGCGCCCGCTCTTCAAACTTCGCCTGATCTTCGATCGAAAGCGGCTCGCTACGGAAATACTCCGCATGCGCCCGGCTCTGACGCAGGGAGAATTGGCTGAAGCTCTCCTTGTGCTCGGCCATTGCCGCCAGCACCTGGGCCGAAGGCGTCAGGGACGAATCCTTGACCTTGGCCAGTTGCGCATCCAGTGCCTTGCTGTGGACATCGCCGCCATGGCTCTCATCGAGCATCGCTGCCAACGGCGCAATTTTTTCCAGCAGCTCGCTGGCCCATTCCTTCAGGTCCACCGGTTGACCGTCACGCTGCAGTTGCAAGCCAGGACGACGACCTTCCTTGACCACGCTGAGGAAGTTCGACGTCGCGTTGCCGCACGAGGTGTTGGTCAGCAGCGGGCTGTCGTTCAGCGCGCAGTACAGCAGGAACGCGTCGAGGAATCGCGACTCGGTGAGGTCGATGCCCATCGGCAGGAACGGGTTGATGTCCAGGCAACGCACTTCAACGTACTGAATGCCACGGGCCACCAGCGCCTGGATCGGCCGTTCGCCGGTGTAGGTCACGCGTTTCGGGCGGATGTTGGAGTAGTACTCGTTTTCGATCTGCAGGATGTTGGTGTTGAGCTGAACCCACTCACCGTCCTGGTGCGTACCGATTTCGACATACGGCGGATACGGCGTGGCCACCGCTTTGCGCAGGCTGTCGGTGTAGCTCGCGAGGTCGTTGTAGCACGGCGTCAAACCGGCCTGGGCGTTGCTCTGGTAACCCAGATCGCTCATGCGCAGGCTGGTGGCGTAGGGCAGGTACAAGGTGTCCGGGTCCAGTTGCTCCAACTGGTGTGAACGACCGCGCAGGAAACCGGCATCTAGCGCTGGCGATGCACCGAACAGGTACATCAGCAGCCAGCTGTAGCGACGGAAGTTACGGATCAGTGCGATGTAGGCCGACGACTGATAGTCGCGGTCGGTGCCGACAAAGCCTTCGGCCTCTTTAAGCACAGGCCAGAGCTTTTCCGGCAGGGAAAAGTTGTAGTGAATCCCGGCAATGCACTGCATGGTCTTGCCGTACCGCAGGGCCAGGCCCTTGCGATAGACGTACTTGAGCTGACCGATGTTGGACGTGCCGTAATAGGCGATCGGGATGTCTTCCTCGGCCGGCAACGGACACGGCATCGATGGACTCCACAGGTACTCGTTGCCGAGCTTGCTGTAGGCAAAACGGTGAATCTTGTCCAGGCTCGCCAGCGTATCGGCCGGGTCGGGCAGGGCGGGCGTGATGAACTCCAGCAGCGACTCGGAATAGTCGGTGGTGATTTGTTCGTTGGTCAGCGCGGAACCCAATTCTTCCGGGTGCGGCGTTTGCGCCAGGCGACCTTCGCCGGTCACGCGCAGGCATTCACGTTCGATGCCGTGAAGGCACTGTTCGAGCAGAGAGAGGTTAGCGCGCTCGCCGAGCAGAGCCAGGCGGCGGTTGAGAAGTTCGCTCAAGTTGGATTCCTTCACGCGTCAGTCGCCCCAATATGGGGGTGGGCAAGACGGTCTACAAGGGTGAAGTTAAAACTGGCGTTTTCGCCTGGTTTTGTAGGAGCGAGCTTGCTCGCGAAGGACGTGAGGGCGGCGCGTTCATTCAGCAAGCACGCGTCATCGTTAACGTCCATCGCGAGCAAGCTCGCTCCTACAGGATGCATTGCGCTGAAATTAACTCAAATGGGGGACATCTAGCTACAGGACAGCGAACGTGCCTTGTGCTTTTGCGACGAGTTTGTCGCCCTGCATCACATCCGCTTCGACCACCAGCGTGCGGCGGCCCGGGTGAATCACCCGCGCCGTGCACATCACCTCACCGTCGGCGACGGCGCGAATGTAGTTAATCTTGCACTCGATGGTCGCGCTCTGCTGGTCAAAGCCGTGGGTGCTGGAACAGGCCAGCCCCATGGCAATGTCCACCAGGCTGAACAAGGCCCCGCCGTGCAGCTTGCCGCCGCGATTGCGCAGCTCTGGCGCAAGCCCGAGGGCGACTTGCGCCACCCCGGTCTCCAGGCTGTGCAAGCGGCACCCCAGCAGCTTGAAAAACGCGCTTTCGGTCAGCCCGGCAGGAATCTCCATCAGCGTTTCTTCAACTGCTTGGCGTTGGCGAACAGCGAAGCCATGGCGTTGCTGGCCGGGGCCGCCGCCGTGGTTTCCTTGCGCGGCGCGCTGTTCTGGGACTGGCGCGGAGCCGAACCCGGACGCGCGCCACGGGCACCGTCGATTTTCTCGCCCGGGGTGTCGCTCATGCGCATCGACAGGCCAACGCGTTTGCGCGGGATGTCGACTTCCATGACCTTCACTTTCACCACATCACCGGCCTTCACCGCTTCACGCGGATCTTTGATGAACTTCTCCGAAAGCGCAGAGATGTGCACCAAACCGTCCTGATGCACGCCGATGTCGACGAACGCGCCGAAGTTGGTCACGTTGGTCACCACGCCTTCGAGGATCATCCCCAGTTGCAGGTCCTTGAGGTCTTCTACGCCTTCCTGGAACTCGGCGGTCTTGAACTCGGGACGCGGGTCGCGACCGGGTTTTTCCAGTTCTTGCAGAATGTCGGTGACCGTCGGCAGGCCGAAGGTTTCGTCGGTGTACTTCTTCGGATCGAGGCGCTTGAGGAAGCTCGCGTCGCCGATCAGCGAGCGAATGTCGCGGTCGGTTTCAGCGGCAATGCGTTGCACCAGCGGATAGGCTTCCGGGTGAACCGCGGACGAGTCCAGCGGGTTGTCGCCGTTCATGACGCGCAGGAAACCGGCGGCCTGTTCGAAGGTTTTTTCGCCCAGACGCGCAACTTTCTTCAACGCGGCGCGGGTTTTGAACGCGCCGTGCTCGTCGCGGTGGCTGACGATGTTCTGTGCCAGGGTCGCGTTGAGGCCGGAGATACGGGCCAGCAGCGCCACAGAGGCGGTGTTCACGTCGACGCCCACGGCGTTCACGCAGTCTTCAACCACAGCGTCCAGGCCGCGCGCCAGTTTCAGCTGCGACACGTCGTGCTGGTACTGGCCGACACCGATGGATTTCGGATCGATCTTCACCAGCTCGGCCAGTGGATCTTGCAGGCGACGGGCAATCGACACCGCACCACGGATCGACACGTCGAGGTCCGGGAATTCCTTGGAAGCCAGTTCCGACGCCGAGTAAACCGATGCGCCGGCCTCGGAGACCATGACTTTGGTCATCTTCATCGCTGGGTATTTTTTGATCAGCTCAGCGGCCAGCTTGTCGGTTTCACGGCTGGCGGTGCCGTTGCCGATGGCGATCAGGTCCACCGCGTGCTTGGCGCACAGGGCGGCGAGGATCGCGATGGTCTGGTCCCACTTGTTGTGCGGTACGTGCGGGTAAACCGTGGCGTGATCCAGCAGCTTGCCGGTGGAATCGACCACGGCGACCTTGCAACCGGTGCGCAGGCCCGGGTCGAGGCCCAGGGTGGCGCGTGGGCCGGCCGGGGCCGACAGCAGCAAGTCGTGCAGGTTGTGGGCGAAGACGTTGATCGCTTCGGTTTCCGCGCCATCGCGCAGCTCGCCCAGCAGGTCGGTTTCAAGGTGGGTGTAGAGCTTGACCTTCCAGGTCCAGCGCACCACTTCGCCCAGCCATTTGTCGGCGGCGCGGTTCTGGTTCTGGATGCCGAATTGCTGGCCGATCATGCCTTCGCATGGGTGCATGGTGCCCGGCAGTTCGTCGCCGACTTTCAGCGCCGAACTCAGAATGCCTTCGTTGCGGCCACGGAAAATCGCCAGCGCGCGGTGCGACGGCATGCTTTTCAGCGGTTCATCGTGTTCGAAATAGTCGCGGAACTTGGCGCCTTCCTCTTCCTTGCCGGCGATCACGCGGGCACTGAGGGTGGCTTCCTGCTTGAGGTAGCTGCGCAGCTTGTCCAGCAGGCCGGCGTCTTCGGCGAAGCGCTCCATGAGGATGTACTTGGCGCCTTCGAGGGCCACCTTCACGTCGGCCACACCTTTTTCGGCGTCGACGAAGCGCGCGGCTTCGACGTCCGGCGTCAGGCTCGGGTCGTTGAACAGGCCGTCGGCCAGGTCGCCGAGGCCGGCTTCCAGGGCAATCTGGCCCTTGGTGCGGCGCTTCTGCTTGTACGGCAAGTACAAGTCTTCGAGGCGGGTCTTGGTGTCGGCGAGCTTGATGTCCCGCTCCAATTGCGGGGTCAGCTTGCCTTGTTCCTGGATGCTCGCCAGGATGCTGATACGCCGTTCGTCGAGTTCTCGCAGGTAGCGCAGACGCTCTTCCAGATGACGCAACTGGATGTCATCGAGGCTGCCGGTCACTTCTTTCCGGTAACGGGCGATGAAGGGCACCGTGGAGCCTTCATCGAGTAGCGCGACGGCCGCTTCGACCTGTTGTGGGCGTACACCGAGTTCCTCGGCGATGCGGCTGTTGATGCTGTCCATAAAACCACCTGACAAATTGTGAAAGCAGGCTCGCAGGCGCAGGGATAAGGCCTCGACGAGTCTGGTTGAGCGGCCTGGCCTGCGCCGCTACCTGGATCAACAGGCATCCCGTTGACCCGTGAAATCGAACAATTACTGCCGGCGCCATGAAAATAAAAAGCGGCTGCCCGGCGTAATGATCAGACGTTGCCTGACACAAAAGGCCGCGCATTATAACCAGCGTTCGGTCTTTCGGGGGCATCGCAGGCTGTAGGCACAATCACCGGTTTGCTGGCGATCAAGGAAAAATCTGCTAACAATGCACACGGTGCGTATAACGGCAGCTACGCCATAATGCGCGCCGAGATCAAAGGAGCATCCAATGAGCAGCACTGCAAACACTGCTGAAGGCGAAAAAATTCTTATTGTTGACGACGATCCGGGGCTCAGCAGCCTGCTGGAACGTTTTTTCGTCAGCAAGGGCTACCGCGCCCGCGCCGTACCGAACACGGAACAAATGGACCGCCTGCTGGCGCGTGAAGTGTTCAACCTGGTCGTCCTCGACCTGATGCTGCCCGGCGAAGACGGCCTGACCGCTTGCCGCCGCCTGCGCACAGCAAACAATCAGATTCCAATCATCATGCTCACCGCCAAGGGCGACGAGCTGAGCCGCATCAAGGGCCTGGAACTGGGCGCCGACGATTACCTGGCCAAGCCGTTCAACCCGGACGAGCTGATGGCTCGCGTCAAAGCGGTCTTGCGTCGTCAGTCGGCGCCAGTGCCGGGCGCACCGGGCAGTGAAGACGAAAGCGTGACCTTCGGTGACTACGAACTGTCCCTGGCCACCCGCGAACTCAAGCGCGGCGACGAAGTGCACATGCTCACCACCGGTGAGTTCGCGGTACTCAAGGCCCTGGTGATGAACGCGCGTCAGCCACTGACCCGCGACAAGTTGATGAACCTGGCCCGTGGCCGCGAGTGGGATGCCCTGGAGCGTTCCATCGACGTGCAGATCTCCCGTCTGCGCCGGATGATCGAACCCGATCCGTCCAAGCCGCGTTACATCCAGACCGTTTGGGGCGTGGGCTACGTGTTCGTTCCGGATGGCGCCGCCACCAAGTGATCGGCGAATTGTAGGAGCGGGTCATGCGGATGAAGTTGTCCGCAGACTCGCGATCCGCAATATGCGAGCATCGCTCGCTCCTGCAAGTGTGTAGCGGTTATCCATGAAAACCCCCGTTTGGTTCCCCCAGAGCTTCTTCTCCCGCACCCTGTGGCTGGTGCTGATCGTCGTCCTGTTCTCCAAGGCACTGACCCTGGTTTATCTGCTGATGAACGAAGACGTGCTGGTGGACCGCCAATACAGCCACGGCGTCGCCCTGACGCTGCGCGCCTATTGGGCCGCCGATGAAGAAAACCGCGGCAAGATTGCCGATGCCGTGCCTCTGATTCGTGTGGTGGGTGCTGGTGTGCCGGAAGGTGAGCAGCATTGGCCCTACAGCGAGATCTACCAGCGGCAGATGCAAACCGAGCTGGGCCCCGACACCGAAGTCCGATTGCGCATGCACTCGCCGCCGGCACTGTGGGTTCGGGCACCCAGCCTGGGCGATGGCTGGCTGAAAGTGCCGCTGTATCCACACCCGTTGCGCGGCCAGAAAATCTGGAACGTGCTTGGTTGGTTCCTCGCCATCGGTTTGCTGTCCACCGCGTCGGCGTGGATCTTCGTCAGCCAGCTCAATCAACCGTTGAAGCGTCTGGTCTATGCCGCGAGGCAATTGGGTCAGGGCCGCAGCGTGCGCCTGCCGATCAGCGACACGCCGAGTGAGATGACCGAAGTTTACCGCGCGTTCAACCAAATGGCCGAAGACGTCGAACAGGCCGGCCGCGAGCGTGAGTTGATGCTGGCCGGGGTGTCCCATGACTTGCGCACGCCGTTGACCCGTTTGCGGCTATCTCTGGAGCTGATGGGCGACCACAACGACCTGACCGACGACATGGTCCGCGACATTGAGGACATGGACGCGATTCTCGACCAGTTCCTGGCGTTCATTCGCGATGGCCGTGATGAGTCGGTTGAAGAGGTCGATCTGAGCGATTTGGTGCGTGAAGTCGCCGCGCCGTACAACCAGAACGAAGAAAAGGTGCGCCTGCGCCTGGAACCGATTCAGCCATTCCCGTTGCGTCGGGTGTCGATGAAGCGGTTGCTGAATAACCTGATCGGCAACGCCTTGAACCATGCTGGCAGCGGCGTCGAGGTGGCAGCTTATGTGTCCGGGGACACCAGCGCGCCGTATGTTGTGCTGAGTGTGATGGACCGTGGGGCGGGGATTGATCCGTCGGAACTGGAGGCGATCTTTAACCCGTTCCCCCGTGGCGATCGGGCACGGGGTGGCAAGGGCACCGGGTTGGGCCTGGCGATTGTGAAGCGGATTGCTTCGATGCATGGCGGCAATGTTGAGCTGCGCAACCGGTCCGGTGGTGGGCTGGAAGCGCGGGTGCGGTTGCCGTTGGGGTTGATGTTGCCGCGGGATGCGGTTTAAGCGCTGGCATTTTTCGGTGGGGCTGATGGCCCCTTCGCGGGCAAGCCCGCTCCCACAGTGGTTATGTGTTGACCATAATTTTGCGGCCAACCAATAACCCTGTGGGAGCGGGCTTGCCCGCGAAGGCGGCCTTCCAGCCGCCATAAATCTCTGGGTTTAACCTTTGCCTTTGGTGCGCGTCATATTCGGCCCGCCATTCTTCTCCAGATGCTCAATGATGATCCCCGCCACGTTCTTGCTGGTGGTGGTCTCAATCCCTTCCAGCCCCGGCGACGAGTTCACTTCCATCACCAGCGGCCCATGATTGGAACGCAGGATATCCACACCGGCCACCGCCAATCCCATGACCTTCGCCGCACGCAACGCAGTCATGCGTTCTTCCGGGGTGATCTTGATCAGGCTGGCGCTGCCGCCCCGATGCAGGTTGGAGCGAAACTCCCCAGGCTTGGCCTGACGCTTCATCGCCGCGATCACCTTGTCGCCGACCACGAAGCAGCGAATGTCCGCACCGCCGGCTTCCTTGATGTATTCCTGCACCATGATGTTTTGCTTGAGGCCCATGAACGCCTCGATCACAGACTCCGCCGCCGTCGCCGTTTCACACAGCACTACGCCGATGCCCTGGGTGCCTTCGAGCACTTTGATCACCAGCGGCGCGCCGTTGACCATGTCGATCAAGTCGGGAATGTCGTCCGGGGAGTGGGCAAAACCGGTAACCGGCAAACCAATCCCGCGACGTGAGAGCAATTGCAGCGAACGCAGTTTGTCCCGCGAACGGGCAATGGCCACCGACTCATTGAGCGGGAACACCCCCATCATTTCGAACTGACGCAACACCGCGCAGCCATAAAACGTCACCGAAGCACCGATCCGCGGGATCACCGCATCAAAACCTTCCAGCGGCTTGCCGCGGTAGTGGATCTGCGGTTTGTGACTGGCGATGTTCATGTAGGCGCGCAGGGTGTCGATCACCACCATTTCATGGCCACGTTCGATACCGGCTTCAACCAGACGACGAGTGGAATACAGACGCGGGTTCCGCGACAGCACAGCGATCTTCATGCAACACCTGTGGAGGAGGTAGATACCGGGAACACCGGCTTGTCTTGTATGTATTTAATGCCCGGATTGACCACCAGCTGGCCGTCGATCAGGGCTTTGGAACCGAGTAACAGGCGATAACGCATGGACTTGCGGCAGGCGAGCGTGAACTCGACCCGCCAGACCCGATCACCGAGGGCCAGGGTGGTGCTGACCACGTAGCGCATCTGCGCGTGGCCGTTTGAGCTTTTAATGGTTTTGCGCGTCACCAGCGGTGCTTCGCAACGTCGGTGGCGCAATTGCACCACCGTGCCCAAGTGGGCAGTAAAGCGCACCCACTGCTCACCGTCGCGCTCGAACGTCTCGATGTCGGTGGCGTGCAGGCTGGAGGTGCTGGCACCGGTGTCGATTTTTGCCCGCAGGCCCGCAACTCCCAAATCCGGGAGCGCCACCCACTCGCGCAGACCGACAACGGTCAAATGGTCAAATGTCTTCAATAGGAAAAACCGCGATTAACGCGTCCAGGCCCCAGGTGTTACCTGAGCCAACGCTTTGAATGCAGGTTTGGCGAACCAGTAGCCCTGCATCAGAAAAATTCCACAGTCCGCCAGGAAATCCCGTTCTCCGGCGCTTTCGATGCCTTCGGCGATGACTGTAACGTTCAACTCCGCACACATTGTGACAACCCCTCGAACGATAGCCTGACGAACGCGATCGTGATCGACATCGCGGATCAGTGCCATGTCGAGTTTGATCAGGTCCGGTTGGAAATCAGCGAGCAGATTGAGCCCCGAGTAGCCCGCCCCGAAATCATCGATGGCGGTCTTGAAGCCGAATTCGCGGTATTCACGCAGAATATTAGTCAAATGGCGATAGTTATCTACATGCTGGCTTTCCAGGGTTTCGAAAATCAGCCGGTCGATCGGGAAGTTGTGCTTTTTCGCGGCCTCCAGAGTGCTGCGAATACACAGCTCCGGGCGGTACACCGCGTTGGGCATGAAGTTGATCGAGAGGTGCGTTTGCATCCCTAGATTCGCCGCACCTTCAATGGCTCGGGTCCGGCAGAGCTGGTCGAAACGGTAACGGTTGGCCTCGGTGATCTGATCGAGCACCGTCAGCGCACCTTCGCCGGCCAGACCACGCACCAGCGCTTCGTGAGCGAAAATCGACTGGTCTCGCAAATCGACGATCGGTTGGTAGGCGAAGGCAAAATCGAAGCCCAGCGGCTCGCTTTGCTGACAGCCCTTGCAACCGCTTTTAGGCGAGGTCAGTTCAGACGGAAATATAGTCACTCGATCACTCCATGCCGGGGAGCCGGCCAAGATCACAGTTTATCTGGAGGGCCGGGTTCTTGCGCCCGACAGAAACGGTAGTACAGTTCCGACTATGGGCTAAAAGAGGAATTCCAGTGGCACAAAAACAGGAAGAGGACGACAAGGTCCGTCTCGATAAGTGGTTGTGGGCGGCGCGTTTTTACAAAACACGTGCCTTGGCCAAGGCGGCTATCGAAAGTGGCAAGGTGCATTGCCGGGGCGAGCGCTGCAAGCCAGGCAAGGAACCGAGGATCGGCGACGAATTTCAGATTCGCATGGGCTTCGAGGAACGCACGGTGGTGGTTCAGGCGCTATCGATTGTGCGTCGTGGCGCGCCGGAAGCGCAGACGCTTTACGCCGAAACCGACGCCAGCATCGCCAAGCGCGAAGCGGCAGCGGCCATGCGCAAGGCCGGCTCGCTGGGGGTCAGCACCGATGGCAAGCCGAGCAAGAAGCAGCGGCGGGATTTGTTTAAGTTTCGTGGGAGCAGTAATGACGAGTAAGGCAGTTGTTTCTGCGGTGGCTGAGAGGACGCCTTCGCGGGCAAGCCTCGCTCCCACATTTGACCGCGTTCAACTGTAGGAGCGAGGCTTGCCCGCGAACGAGTGCGCAGCACTCGCCCGGCAGCCCCGCACAATCAGTCGCCACGCACCACACTCATCCGCGAAACCACCGGCAATCTCCCCAGCCAATCAAACAACGGCGCCGTCACCCGCATGAAAAACCCCGAAACATAATAGGCAAACGGCGTGTAATAACCCCAACCCAACGCCCACACCGCCAGCAGCACGCCGCCAATGTAATCGTCCTGCGCCCAGTTTGCGCCCGCCACCAGGCGCGGCATCATGAACAGCAGCGCCAGGCCCCAGATCACAATGGCCTGCCAGGACGTACGGCTGAATATCGTCATGAACATCGCCCAGACCAGCAACACCGAAGCATGGTCGCCCGGGAAGCTCTGGCTCGATCGATCCTTCAATTCCCAAGCCTTCTCAAACCCTGGAAGGTAGTGGCTCATCCGGACGGCGCTATCGACCGTCATCGACGGACTGCCGTGCTGCCAGTCCATGTAGACGGCGAACCGGGAAAACAGCAGGCGGATAAACAGCAGCATCAGCAGAATCGAGAGAAAGCCGAAAAACGCCTGTCGCACTTCAGCGGCCTCGAACACCCAGTCGCCCTTGATCAAAAGTGTCAGCAAAATCACCCCAACCACCGCATCGAAGGGGCGCAGACTTGCAATTGCCCAGAAGTGCAGCCATATCGGGTCCGTTGCCAGCGGTGCGTTGAGTTGGTGGAAAAACCACTCGTCGAAAATCACACACACCATCTGACCCGTAGGCCATAACCAGAAGGCCAGCAGCATCAGCGGCACAAAATTGCACAAAGCCAACCGGCGCAGGTTCCACCTTGCTTGGAACAAACCCGGATTGTTCATAAAATGCCTCCCATGGCTGAACCTTGCGCACCAAGATAGAACTGCTAGACAATTTTTAACATTTTTTGTCATTACTTCAGATACCCAAATTTATGACCGATCTAACGGATACCGACTACACCCAACGCTTCATCTTCGATGACAGCGACACCCGCGGCGAGCTGGTTTCGTTGGAGCGTAGCTACGCTGAAGTCCTTGCCAAACACGCCTATCCGGAGCCGGTCAAACAACTGCTCGGCGAACTGATGGCCGCAGCGTCGTTGCTGGTCGGCACCTTGAAGTTCGATGGTCTGCTGATTCTCCAGGCCCGTTCCGACGGCCCGGTGCCGCTGTTGATGATCGAGTGCTCCAGCGAGCGCGAAATCCGTGGCCTGGCCCGTTACGAGGCTGACCAGATTGCCCCGGACGCGACCCTCGCCGACCTGATGCCGAACGGTGTACTGGCACTGACTGTAGACCCGACTCAAGGCCAGCGTTATCAGGGCATCGTCGACCTTGATGGCGAAACGCTGTCGGAGTGCTTCACTAACTACTTCGTCATGTCCCAGCAGGTCGGCACGCGCTTCTGGTTGTACGCCGATGGCCGTCGCGCCCGTGGCCTGTTGCTGCAGCAATTGCCCGCCGACCGTCTGAAAGACGAAGAAGAACGCGCCGCCAGTTGGCAGCACGTCACCGCGCTGGCCAGCACCCTGACCGCCGATGAATTGCTCAGCCTGGACAATGAAACCGTGCTTCACAGGCTTTATCATGAAGAGCAGGTTCGTCTGTTCGATGTGCAGAAACTGCGTTTCCGTTGCAGTTGCTCGCGCGAACGTTCTGCCAATGCGCTGGTCAGCTTGGGTCTGGAAGATGCCCAGTCGCTGGTCATCGAACATGGCGGAAACATCGAAATCGACTGCCAGTTTTGCAACCAGCGCTACCTGTTTGACGCGGCCGATATCGCTCAATTATTCGCTGGAGCGGGTGTCGAGACGCCGTCAGATACCCGTCACTAAAACGGTTCAGCGCAGGTAAATTCACTGCTTAGCGCCGGAATAACGCCGTTACGACGGGAGGGCCCTACTATTTTTGGGCGTTTCTGGCATAATCCGGCCCACTTTTTGTCGCGGTAGTAGTGCACGACTTTCTACTACAAAACGTTTGGAGCACACTCGGCCACTGGCCGACGGGGAATCTCATGACGCAAGCCAATAACGCCGTGTACACCGATCTGAGTGTTGATGATCTGGTAAAAGAAGCTCTGAGTCGCGGTGAGGGCGAGCTTGCCGATACCGGCGCGCTGACTGTTCGCACCGGTCACCGCACTGGCCGCTCGCCAGTCGATCGTTTCATCGTTGACGAGCCGTCCACTTCGGCCTCCATCGCCTGGGGCCCGATCAACCGCAAGTTCCCGGCCGACAAGTTCGACGCCCTGTGGGACCGCGTTGAAGCGTTCAACAATGCGCAAGAGCATTTCGTTTCCCACGTGCATGTAGGTGCGTCCGCCGACCACTACCTGCCCGTGAAGATGACCACCCAGACCGCCTGGCAGAACCTGTTCGGCCGTTGCCTGTTCATCAACCCGGCTCAGTACAACCCGGCTGGCCGTGACGAGTGGCAAGTCCTCAACGTTGCCAACTTCGAGTGCGTGCCAGAGCGTGACGGCACCAACTCCGACGGTTGCGTGATCCTCAACTTCGCACAGAAGAAAGTGCTGATCGCTGGCATGCGTTACGCCGGTGAAATGAAGAAAGCCATGTTCTCCGTGCAGAACTACCTGCTGCCGGCCGCTGACGTGTTGCCAATGCACTGCGCCGCCAACATCGGTGAAGCAGGCGACGTGACCCTGTTCTTCGGTCTGTCGGGCACCGGTAAAACCACCCTGTCGGCTGACGAAAGCCGTTACCTGATCGGTGACGACGAACACGGCTGGGGCGAGGGCGTGGTGTTCAACATCGAAGGCGGTTGCTATGCCAAGTGCATCGACCTGTCCGAGAAGAACGAGCCGGTCATCTGGAAAGCCATCAAGCACGGCGCCGTCCTGGAAAACGTCGTCATCGACGACGCCAAGCACGCCGACTACACCGATGTCAGCCTGACCCAGAACAGCCGCGCCGCCTACCCGCTGGAGCACGTTGCCAAGCGCTCCGAGAAGAACCTCGGTGGCGAGCCAAACGCAGTGATCTTCCTGACCTGCGACCTGACCGGCGTATTGCCGCCAGTGTCGATCCTCAGCGAAGAACAAGCGGCCTACCACTTCCTGTCCGGCTACACCGCACTGGTGGGCTCGACCGAAATGGGTTCCGGCAGCGGCATCAAGTCGACCTTCTCCACCTGCTTCGGCGCACCGTTCTTCCCGCGTCCGGCTGGCGAATACGCTGAACTGCTGATCAAGCGCATCCGCGGCTTCGGCTCCAAGGTCTACCTGGTCAACACCGGCTGGACCGGCGGCGGCTACGGCGTCGGCAAACGCTTCAACATCCCGACCACTCGCGGCGTCATCGCAGCGATCCAGAGCGGCGCGTTGATCGGTGCTGAAACCGAACACCTCGACACCATCAACCTCGACGTGCCATTGGCCGTACCGGGCGTTGAAACCGGCCTGTTGAACCCACGTAACACCTGGGCTGACAAGGCTGCTTATGATGAAGCCGCTAAAGCACTGGCCGGGTTGTTTGTCGAGAACTTCAAGAAGTTTGAAGTGAGCGACGCGATCAAGGCTGCTGGGCCTAAGTTGTAAGGTTTGGTTTGATGTAATGAAAAAGCCGCCCTTTGGGGCGGCTTTTTTGTGGGCGTCTGGTTTACGTTTTCAGGTGTAAAACGAACGCGCCGAGCAACACCAAAACGACACCCAGCACTTGTATCTTCCCCAGTCGTTCCTTGAAAAACACATACCCCAGAATCGCTGCGATTCCTCCGGACAGCGTGCTGATCACCGTCACCACCGAAACCGACCCCGCCACCGCGCCCCAAGCGAATGCTGAGAACCCGCCAAGGTTCATCAGGCTGGCGCCCGTCAGTGTCATGCAGTTTTTCAACGGCGGAATTTTCAAGCCATCCTTGATCTTCAACACCATCACTACCAACACGATCAGCCCAACGAGATAGGCCAACCAGAGCATCGTCACCGGTCCAAGCACCGGCAGGACGAAGTGGCCCTGCAGCCAGAAGCTGGTGCCATAGAACACCGCCGCCAGCAGCGCGTAAGCAATGGAACTACGGGCCCGGGTGGTGTGTGGGATGTTCGGGTCGGAGTGAATGCTGGAAAGAACGACGCCGATCACGCAGACGGCGATGCACAACAGTTGAATCAGACTGATCTGTTCACCGCCCGCCCAGGACAACAACGTGGTGACCACGCCATAGGAGGTCACCAGCGGAGCGACGATAGAAGCTTTGCCGAGGGCGAAGGCTTTGGACAGGGCCAAGGCACCCGACACGGTCAACACAGCGGCGGCGATGCCGATCAACCACGTTTCGATCGGAGCGGCCATGGACCTGAGAATGAAGATGGGGAAGGCCATCAGCAGCAGGCTCATGATGATAAAACCAAGTGCCTGACCGAAATACACGGCACGTTTGACGCCCACCGCACGGGCATTCAAACCCACCAGAAAATCCGTGCCGCCCCACAGCAAGGCAGCGAGTAAACCCATCAGTACGTCCACGCTATGTCCTTATAGGTGTTCGCTGCGGACGTTAGAGGCCTTCCAGCGTCCGAGTGTCCCAGCGTTGGGCCTTGATGGCCTGGTAGAGCATTTGGATAGTCAGCGGCACTTTATTGCCACGTCCTTTGGCTCTGCGTTTGAGGAAGACATCGTAGCCTTCTGGTTGGAAGTAGCGATAGGCGTTGGAGAACGATTCTTCAGCGTTATCATCCGCTCGTTATGTGCTTGGCTCGGTCTTTTTTTTCCTGACCAGGAGCGCGGATAACGAGTAGGTATTGAGAGGAAACGAGTTAATGATGCTCGTGCTCAGATTCGGCTTACTAATGACTCCCTCTATGCTTGAGCTGGTTGCTCTGCTTGCTTTAATGGCGCTCAAGCTTCGTTTACGTCCGGTTTTTTTAGCCTTCGGACTCGTGATGCGGGTTAGTTGAGCATCCTGCAATTGACGTCCCATTTCATCGGTAGAGCCGACCTTGTTTAAGTCTTGCTCCAGACCTAATACATGCATCACCGACAGATAAGCCCCCATCGTCACTCCCGCACTACCAGACTCCAGAGAGCGCAATGTCATGACCGACATCCCGGCTCGCTCAGCCACCTGTTTCGCCGTTAGCCGTCTACGCATACGAGCCAGTTTGAGGCGTTCGCCGAGCTCAGTAAGCAGTCGTGCAATCGACGGGAGCAGCGGTGCCGTTTTTCTAGCCATGCAGCTAATATTCCTTCACTTCTTAGGTGATAGCGCCAGAATAATTGCAGTTGAACGTGCAGATTTAGACGTGGCATTTGCTTTTATTGGTTTTCCAATTGCTGTGTTTCCCACCGCTGCGATTTGACCGCTTTGTAAAGCATTCCGATAGTCAGCGGGACTTTGTCGCCGCGCCCCTTCGCCCTGCGCTTGAGAAACACATCAAACCCTTCCGGCTGAAAGTAGCGATAGGCGTCGTAATCGATGAAGTCGATGGCGAACTGATCTTCCAGCGCTTCCATCAGGTTTCGCGCATCAGCACCGTCGCAGCCCAAGTCGAAATTGATCGAGGTGCTGAGGCTGATGGTTTTCCGTTCGGGCAGGCCGAGTTCTTCGTGCAGCAACTGCATAAGCAGGTGCATGGCGTGATCGTCGGGGAAGTTGGGGGCGAGGTTCATGGTGCGTCGTCCGTAAGGGGCATGCCGATGAGGGCCTGATTTTGCGGCAAGTTTTGAGCGCAGTCAGCTGCAAATAGTGATGAGGAGGGATCGTACGGCAGGTTCAGATTCACCCTACAACCGCATCGTCAAACACTCGGTAACGTCACCGGCTACAGCTTTCAGCTGGGAGTTTTCAGTGGCGACCGAGAGGGAGACGGATGAGCAGGAGCAAGGACACACCGCAAGTGTGGGAGCACTACGACACCGATGGAGGAGGTTACCGCTATCTACGTGACATGACCGCTAGCGAAATGGCGGAAAGGGATGCCAGGCAAAACGCGTATGAAGCCATGATGGCGAGACAGGAGGCATACGAACAGAGTCGGGTGGTGACGTCTCAGAAAGAGCGCCAGGCGCTCGCCGGTTGCGTATTTGCCAAGTCTTGCAAGTTACCGGACTCCATCATCGACTACGCCAGCCCATCCGGATTTCTGCCCACGGACAGCGTTAAAGACTATGGCGAATTCACTTTATTGGGAGGTCGCCACACTGATGATTCCGGGTGTTTACCGCTCAAGAAAATAAGCGGTGTTTTGCCGGCAGGCATCGGCTCTTTGGCGTTGGGTGGTGCAGCGATTGCTCCGACAACCGTTGCTGTTGCAGGTGCCAGCGCCGGTGTCATCACGGCTGGAGTTGCGGCCGGTGCATTGGTTGGTTTGGTCGCCTTGCTGGCTCCCTCGAGCCTGGGCGACGGCGCGTTGTATACCGATGAACAACTAAGGTCACTCAAACAAGCGCGGACGCGAGTTCGGCTGCGCGTGGAGGCGCAGGCTGACGGTACGCTCAAAGGTTACGGCTACAACACTCAGAGCCGTCGTGATTGGGAGATGATTCCCGTTGTGACGTTCAAGGCTCGTGGCTCACAACAAGTGGCTGACTTTGGCGGCGGGGTCGAGTTGATCTGGACACCCGCAGCGAACCCGGCAGATACGTTGGGTATCCCGGCGCTGGAAGCAGCACCGCAAGCGCCTCAAGTGTGGATTTTTCCGCCTACCGATAGGGCTGACAGCATCATTGTCAGCCCGGTGTATCCGCCGGAGTATCAGGATTTCATTCTGGTGTTTCCGGCGGATTCGGGGGTTAGGCCGCTGTACATAGTTTTGAGCGTACGGCGTAAAGGGCTCCCGGGAATAGGTCACAGTTACCATCCCTCTCCTACGATTGAAGAGATAACTGGATTTCCAGGTTTGAAAGAGGCCAAGAAAAGAACGCCTCAACAGGGGGGTGGAGGGCTTCGAGAGCGCTGGACGGATGCTAAAGGTCGAACAGTTTATGAGTGGGACTCTATGCATGGTGAGCTGGAAGTTTATCGCGCCAGCGACGGAAGCCACTTAGGTTCCTTCAATCACGTTACCGGGGAGCGGATAGACGATCCGAAACCGGGTCGCAACATCAAGAAATTTCTGTGAGGACGCCATGGGACTGAAAATTCGACTGAATTGGTACGACAAAAAAACCGAAATAGGCGAAGGGCGAGAGTATTCACAAGACTTTGGGGATGATACTTCGGTCATGGATGAACTGGGGATTGAGCCAGAAAACAACATCAATAACGGTGGGTTCGATGTTAACGGTGACTGGGCTGTGACTCTGCAATCGCATTTTGTTCACACCATCGAGTTGTCCTCCTACGACTATCAGGTGTCTTTCGACTACCGCGATGTCTGGTAGCTAACTTTTGAGAGGGCGTCGAGGTGTGTGCTCACTGTGCCAAGTAAGGCCGGCTGCTATGTACTTACGCATAACAGGCTTTTTTCCAGAGCCGGAGGATGATGATTCTTTGCAGTACAAACGAGTCATACAGAAAGGTTTAGAGCCATCGGTGTTCGAGGTAATGAACTAGTCTTCACTTGAAGATGGTTTGGGTGGGCAGTCAGAACTAACGCCCGGGCAGGTGAAGCGCATGGCTGAAGTTCTTGGGGAGCCTTCCATAGAAAGGCTAAGTCTGTTCATCGGGAGTTACTCGTAGTCTCGATACTGAAGGTGGAACCATGAATTTTTCAGTGATGGGTTTTCATTCGGATAAGGATGAACTGGTATTTGAGCAGAATATTGGTTTGTCAGTGGAGGACTTGATGCCCGTTATGCAATGGACGAACAGCAATGATTGTATCGGCGTGGATTTTCGACTCACAGCGACACAGGTGCTTGAGATTGAATGCTTGGCCTCGTTGGCTTTTCCTCAAGGGCTGGATCTTTATTTAACGTCATCGACTGAATGAGAGGGCTGTGGAATACGCGCATAGGTAGCAGCAGATTGGCGGAGGGGAGCCGGATGAGTAGAACGAAAAAAATGAAGCACTCAGTCCGGGCGTTTTATAAAGCAACGGAGCGGCTGGCTTTTCAGATAGAGATCCCAGCTGAAAATTTTGAACGACTCGCCGTTTTAATGGGATGGCGGGAGCCAGATGACCCGATCTATGAATACGAATTATCGGACGAGCAAATAAACAGCTTGGAGGCTCTCATTGGGCGGCAATTGAATAGTCCTGACTACCTGTTTTTTCTATCTTGTAGTGCATGAAAAAAGTCAAAACGTACTGCTAGGAAGGACGAGGGCCTTCGTCTTGTCGGTAGTAGGCGAGCGCTTCTTCTCGTGTAGGCAGTGGTTTGTCGAGATCTGCCGGCTGATGTGTTTTGGACTGGGATTATGTGGTGCGTTCATCGCAGTGTAGAAACGGATACATCCTTTACAAACGAAACCGGGGACATCCTTTACGTTTCTGTTGGCTTGAAAGGCGGCTTTCGCCGCTTTTCAACCTGCCTAAAAGGTAGTTGCAGAGGTAAATATCCCAC
>NZ_LHPC01000026.1 GCF_001297125.1 Pseudomonas sp. RIT-PI-q | reverse complement strand
CGGTGTCACCCGGTAGTGTCTGGCCAGGTTCACCCCAGCGAGGTCGATGGTCTGGTTCGGCGCAGCGCCGGCCATGGCGCTGACGTCGATGCTGGTGACCAGTGATGCGCCGCTGCCGGTGACCTTGAAGTGCAGGTAGTCATCCAGCGAGGCCGCAGTGCCGTTCTCTCCTTGCAGCAGTTGCGACAGGTCGAGTTTGTCGGTGCCTGGGGTGAAGTCGGTGACGACGTCGTGGCCGCTGTTGCCTTTGAGCCACTGGAAGGTGTCTGCGCCGCTACCGCCGGTGAGGGTGTTGTGGCCCAGCCCGCCGATCAGGAAGTCATCGCCGCCCCCGCCGTTGAGGATGTCGTCGCCCAAGCCACCGTTGATGATGTTGCTGTTGTTGTCACCGGTGAGGCTGTCGTTGAAGGTCGAACCAGTGAGGTTTTCGATCCCCGTCAGCGTGTCGGTGCCGGCGCCAAGGGTGTTTTGCGCGGTGAGCAGGCTCAGGTCGACCGTGACCCCGGCCGTGGCGTGGGCATAACTGGCGGTGTCGTTGCCGGTGCCGCCGTCGAGCAAATCGTTGCCTGCGCCGCTGAACAGCAAGTCATTGCCAGCGCCACCGTGCAGCTCGTTGTTGCCTGCGCCTGCGGTGAGCACGTCGTTGCCGTCGCCGGCGTTGATCACGTTGTTGCCCGTGCCGGCCACCAATATGTCATCGCCCGCCGTGCCGGTGAGGGTGTGGCCTTCCTGATAGCTGATGGTCACGCCTGCGCTGTCGCTGCCGCCATGGTTGTCGTTGGCGGTGTAGGTCCCGTGGTAGTCCGGGGTGATGTCGTGCGCCCCGGCGTAGTTGACGGTCATGGTCAGCTTGTAGTCTTCCGAGCCCTTGCCGCCACCGCCCGAACCATTGTCGTCGATGTTGGTGAGATGGATCTGGTAGGTGCCGTCCGCCGCGGCGGTGATGGTCTGGCCGTCAGCGATGGCAATGAAAGCGCCGCCGTTGACCGAATACTCCATGACGATATGACCGGCCGCCAGATTGTGATCAAGGTTGAGGGTTTCACCCTGCTTCAGATTGACGGTGATACGGTCTTCATCGTTGGCACTGCTGTTGGAGACTTGGCCCAGATAACCACTGACCACCAGCACCGCCGTCATGGTTGCCGCATTGGCAGCAAAAGCACTGCGGACATTCGCCAGTGCCTGGTTAGCCGCGGTGTTGCCGCTGCTGGCAAAACCGATGACGCCGCTGCCGGTGAAGTCACCGCCTTTGGCGACCCAGCCGGTGTTGAAGGTCGTCGGCGAGGCCGTGAGCTGATCGCCATTGGGATCGGTGTCGTTGGCCACCAGCAACTCGCCCGGCACCACGACACTGCCCGACAACACGTTGGTGATGATGTGATCATCGACCGCCACCGGCGGCGCGTTCGGAATGACTTTGACCACCAGAGTGGAGCTGGCCAGGTCGCCGTCGTTGTCGCTGACGGTGAAGCCGATGTTTTCGGTGAGCACCACCCCCGTAGTTTGTTGCGAGGTGTAGGTGTATTCGCCGGTGTCGAGGTTGACCACCAGGGTGCCTTTGTTATCGGTGGCGATGCTCAGGGTGTTGTTGACCGTGTTGAACGTGCCGTGGTTGAGCCCACCGCTGAAGCCCAGCGAACCCTGGCTGCTATTGCCTTTGGGGTCATAGGTGTAAGTGGTGCCGTCCACCGTGATGGTTTTGATGAAACCGCCATCGGCGCCGAACGTGGCGCCCTCACCCAGCAGCGAGCCAGTGACCGGAGCACCGACCACGGTGCCCGACAGCACCGAACCGAGTTGGTTGAGGTCGGTCACCACCACGGCGTTGGTGTCGGTGTGGCTACTGCCGTCGTAGGCCAGGGGATCGAGGTTGACGTTGCTGACGCCGCTCCCCAGGCCAATTGCGTAGTTCTTGATGTCATGGGTGTCGAGGAACGCTTTCCACGCCGCCTCATCCGCAGCACTGATCGTTCCGATGTTGGGCTTGCCGTCGGAGAAGAAGTAGCCGACGTTCTGTGCTCCCGTCAGTTTGCCGCTGGTGTCAAACGCGCTTTGCGCCACGGCCACGGCCGCGTCGTAGTTGGTGTTACCGCCCGGCGTCAGGCCGGCGATGATCGACTTGGCCGTGGCCACATCCACCCAGACCGAGGTCTTGTCGGTGGCGTTTGTGCTGAAGGTGACGATCTGCACTTTCACATCGCCCAGGTCGTCGTACTTGTCGAGCAAGGCGCTGATTGCCTTTTGGGCCAGCTCCAGTCGCGACAGGCCGTCCACACGGGAAGATTCGGCCATGCTGCTGGACACGTCGATCACCAGCAACAGGTTGGTGTCGATCTCCATGGCCGCCACCGAACGTTCCGACGCCACGGCTTTGGGCACGTCATCGACGATGTTGACCACGATGGTGCTGGTGGTGCTGTTGCCCAGCGCATCGGTGGCTTTGTAGGTGAAGCTTTCGCTCAGGGTGTTCGGTCCGTCGTTGGCATTCGGCGAGGTTTTCGGCGCCGAGGTCAGCGTGTAGGTGTACGTGCCGTTGGGGTTGAGGAGGATTTGCCCGAAGGTGCCGGTGGCGCTGCCGACCAGCGTGTAAGTCACTGCGCCACTGGCGCCGGCGACCGAGCCGACCAACGTGCCGGAAGCGGTTTCGCCGGTGTTGCCGGGTTCGCTGCCGGTGACGCTGCCCGCTGCCAGGTCCTGGCCGTCCTTGGTCAGATCCAGGGCTTTTTCGTAGACGGTCACGTCGGTATCGCTGACCGCTCTGATGCAACTATTGTTGACATCGATGGTGATCGTGGTGGTGCTTTCATCGCCATCGGCATCGCGCACGGTGTAGGTGAAAACATCGGTCGCACCGGGGCCGTTCACAGCGTTCGGGTTGCTGTGATAAACCGCGTTGCCATTGGTATCGAGGGTCAGGTAACCGTAGGTGCCGTTGATCTGTGAACCGAGGCCGCCAATGGCCGAGGTCGAGGTGTCCGCGCCTGCGCGCACGCCGACCACCGCACCACTGAGGGCCGGACCGTCAGCGCCGCCGATGTCGTTGTCCAGCACGTTGCCGCTGACGGTGCCGCCCTCTACCACGCTGGCCGAATCCGCTTTAGCCGTCGGCAAATCATCGACGATGTTGACGTTGATCTGCCCCGATGCGGTGCTGCCGTCGGTGTCGGTGGCAACCACATTGATGTTTTCGGTGAGGCTGTTGGCACCGTTGGCATTCGGGTGTGTTTCGGTCTCGACCAGGGTGTAGCTGTAACTGACCACGCCGGTGACCGGGTTGAAACCGGTGATGGTCAGGGTGCTGCCCAACGGCGTGACAATCGATTGCGGGAAGCCTGCGGCCACGCCGCCGGTCATGACGTTGATGCCACCCACGGTCAGGGTTTGCAGGCCATCGAGGGCCGTGACCGTGAAGGTGCCGCTTTGGGTCAGTGCCGGTGCGTCGGGGCTGGTGCCGTCGCTGAGGTTTTTCTCGTAGACGGTCAGTTCGCCGCCATAGACATCGAGACCACCGATGGTCACCGGGTCGTCGTTGTTGTGGATGTTCAGCACCAGGGTGGCGGTGCTGGTGTCGCCATCGGAATCGGTGATGGTGTAGGTGAAGTTCTCGGTGCCGTTGCCATTGCCGTGCAGCGCTTTGAAGTCGGCGTCGCTGGTGTTCAGCGTATAGGTGTAGGTGCCGTTGGCATTCAACACCAAGGTGCCATAAGTACCGGTGAAGGTGCCGGGAGTAACGGGGCCGGAATTCGGGCCGGTCGGCACGCGGTCGGCGCCTTGCACGTCGTTGGTCAGCACGTTGCCATCGAGGGTCAACAAGGTCTCCGAAGCCGTGTGGACATTGCTGTCGTTCACCGCTTTGGGCACGTCATCGACAATGCTCACCACGATGGTGCTGGTGGTGCTATTGCCCAGCGCATCGGTGGCTTTGTAGGTGAAGCTTTCGGTCAAAGTGTTGGCGCCGTCATCCGCGTGGGGTGTCGTACTCGGCGGTGACGTGAGGGTGTAGGTGTACGTGCCGTTGGGGTTGAGGAGGATCTGCCCGTAGGTGCCGGTGGCGCTGCCGACCAGGGTGTAGGTGATCACGCCGCTGGCCCCGCTGACCGAACCGACCAGGGTGCCGGAGGCGGTTTCGCCGGTGCTGCCCGGCTGGCTGCCGATGACGGTGCCGGGCGCCAGGTCCTGGCCGTCCTTGGTCAGATCCAGGGCTTTTTCGTAGACGGTTACGTCGGTATCGCTGACCGCCCTGATGCAGCTGTTGCTGACATCGATGGTGATCGTGGTGGTGCTTTCATCGCCATCGGCATCGCGCACGGTGTAGGTGAAAACGTCGGTCGCACCGGGGCCGTTCACGGCGTTCGGGTTGCTGTGATAAACCGCGTTGCCATTGGTATCGAGGGTCAGGTAACCGTAGGTGCCGTTGATTTGTGAACCGAGGCCGCCAATGGCCGAGGTCGAGGTGTCCGAACCTGCACGCACGCCGACCACCGCGCCACTGAGCGCCGGGCCGTCCGCACCGCCGATGTCGTTGTCCAGCACGTTGCCGCTGATCGTGCCGCCCTCCGCCACCGATGCCGAGTCGGGTTTGGCGGTGGGCAGGTCGTCGACAATGTTGACGTTGATCTGCCCCGACGCGGTGCTGCCGTCGCTGTCGGTGGCGACCACGTTGAAGTTCTCGGTGATGCTGTTGGCACCGTTGGCATTCGGATGAGCTTCGGTCTCGACCAGGGTGTAGGTGTAGCTGACCACGCCAGTGGTGGCGTTGTAGCCGGTGATGGTCAGGGTGCTGCCCAACGGGGTGACGATCGATTGCGGGAAGCCTGCGGCCACACCGCCGGTCATGACGTTGATGCCGCCCACGGTCAGGGTTTGCAGGCCATCGAGAGCCGTGACCGTGAAGGTGCCGCTTTGGGTCAGTGCCGGTGCGTCGGGGCTGGTGCCATCGCTGAGGTTTTTCTCGTAGACGGTCAGCTCGCCGCCATAGACATCGAGACCACCGAGGGTGACCGGGTCGTCGTTGTTGTGGATGTTCAGCACCAGGGTGGCGGTGCTGGTGTCGCCGTCCGAATCGGTGATGGTGTAGACGAAGTTCTCGGTGCCGTTGCCATTGCCGTGCAGCGCTTTGAAATCGGCATCGCTGGTGTTCAGGGTGTAGGTGTAGGTGCCGTTGGCGTTAAGCACCAGGGTGCCGTATGTCCCGGTGAAAGTGCCGGGGGTGATCGGGCCGGCATTCTCGCCAGTGGTCACGCGATCAGCCCCTTGCACATCATTGGTCAACACATTGCCGTTGAGTGTGAGCAAGGTTTCCGAGGCGGTGTGGGTGTTGCTGTCATCCACGCCTTTAGGCAGGTCGTCGATGATGTTGACGTCCAGATTGCCATTGGCTGTGGTGCCGTTGTCGTCGACCACGACCACGGCAAATTGCTCGGAAATGCCGTTGGCGCCGTTGGCGGTCGGATGCGCTTCGTTGTCCGCCAGGGTGTAGCTGTAACTGACCACGCCGGTCGCGCTGTCATACCCGGTGATGGTCAGGGTGCTGCCCAACGGCGTGACGACCGATTGCGGGAAACCCGCGCTCACGCCGCCGACTACCACGTTGATGCCGCCGACGCTGAGGGTTTGCACGCCGTCGAGGGCGGTGATGGTAAAGGTGCCGCTTTGAGTCAGCGCGGTGGCGTCCGGTGCACTGCCGTCACTGAGGTTTTTCTCATAGACGGTCAGCTCGCCGCCCTCGGCGTTGAGGCCGCCGATGGTGACCGGGTCGTCGTTGTTGTGGATGTTCAGCACCAGGGTGGCGGTGCTGGTATCGCCATCCGAATCGGTGATGGTGTAGACGAAATTTTCCGTGCCGTTGCCATTGCCGTGCAGCGCTTTGAAATCGGCGTCGCTGGTGTTCAGGGTGTAGGTGTAGGTGCCGTTGGCGTTAAGCACCAGGGTGCCGTATGTCCCGGTGAAAGTGCCGGGGGTGATCGGGCCGGCATTCTCGCCAGTGGTCACGCGATCAGCCCCTTGCACATCATTGGTCAACACATTGCCGTTGAGTGTGAGCAAGGTTTCCGAGGCGGTGTGGGTGTTGCTGTCATCCACGCCTTTAGGCAGGTCGTCGATGATGTTGACGTCCAGATTGCCATTGGCTGTGGTGCCGTTGTCGTCGACCACGACCACGGCAAATTGCTCGGAAATGCCGTTGGCGCCGTTGGCGGTCGGATGCGCTTCGTTGTCCGCCAGGGTGTAGCTGTAACTGACCACGCCGGTCGCGCTGTCATACCCGGTGATGGTCAGGGTGCTGCCCAACGGCGTGACGACCGATTGCGGGAAACCCGCGCTCACGCCGCCGACTACCACGTTGATGCCGCCGACGCTGAGGGTTTGCACGCCGTCGAGGGCGGTGATGGTGAAGGTGCCGCTTTGGGTCAGCGCGCTGGCGTCCGGTGCACTGCCGTCACTGAGGTTTTTTTCGTAGACGGTGAGTTCGCCACCTTCGGCGTTAAGGCCGCCAATCGTGACCGGGTCGTCGTTGTTATGGATGTTCAGCACCAGGTTTGCGGTGCTGGTGTCGCCGTCGGCATCGGTCAGGGTGTAGGTGAAGGTTTCGGTGCCGCTGCCGCCACCGTGCAAGGCTTTGAAGTCGGCGTCGTTGGTGTTCAGGGTGTAGGTGTACGTGCCGTTGGGATTGAGCACCAGGGTGCCGTATGTCCCGGTGAAGGTGCCGCCGATAATCGGCCCGCTGTCAGGACCGGTGGGAATGCGGTCTGCGCCCTGGGTGTCGTTGGGCAGCACGCTGCCGGTCAGGGTCACCAGGGTTTCCGAGGCGGTATGGGCGTTGCTGTCGTCGACCGCCTTGGGCACATCGTCGGTAATGTTGACGTCCAGTGTGCCAGTGGCCGTATCGCCGTTGGAATCACCGGCAACCACCGTGAACTGTTCGCTGAGGTTGTTGATGCCGTCACCGGCCGAATGGGTTTCGTTGCCGTTGAGGGTGTAGCTGTAACTCACCACACCCGTGGCCGGGTTGTAGCCGGTGACGGTCAGGGTGTTGCCCAATTGAGTGGTGATCGATTGCGGGAAACCGACGGCCACGCCGCCGCTGATCACGTTGATCCCGCCGATACTCAGGCTGGTCAGTCCATCAGGTGCAGACACGGTGAACGTGCTGTTCTGGGTCAGTGCACCGGGGTTGCTTGCCGAACCGTTGGCCAGGTTGGCTTCGTTGAGGGTCAGCTCACCTCCGGCCACTGAAAGCCCGGTGAGGGTGACCGGGTTGTTCGGGACAACCGGTGCCACAGGCGCAACGATAGCGTCATCGCCGTTATCGGGATCACCGGCCAGACGCTCCAGGGGGAATTCGGGAATACCATTGAAGCCTGCAGTAGGGAAGCCGATGGTCGGATCGACGTGCCCCCCCACTTCTTCGAGCATCACGAAACTGTGCCCGCCACCCGCAGTACCGGGCGCCCCGGTCGACGTCGGGCCGGCCGCGGTGGCTTCACCTGGTTGGGTCGGGTCGTCCCCCGCCGCGATGGCTTTTTGCAGTTGCTCGACATCAGTCAGCTGCGCCTGAGTCGGCGTCACCGCTTCGGCGGTGTCCACATGGGGCGCCTGATGCGCGAGCAACTGGGAGGTCATTTGCAGGCTGCTGCCACGCCCGAGCGTCAGTTCCTGGCCATTTTGCAAATGCACCGCCACCGCGCCTTCGGCCCCGGTGACCAGTTGATCGCCGGCGAACAACCGGTCCCCCTCGACCAAAGCACGCCGGGTGCCGTCGCTTGCTTGGGCGAACACCTGACCAATGACCTTACTAACGATACCGATGAGCGTAGCCATGTGCATTTCCTCCGCTGCCAACCGCTGTCGGCACCCTGTTTGTGCGAAGAACGTGCTCATGGTTGAAGCGGGTTCAATGGCGGATCGTCTGCCGGGGAGCGGTTACCTGAAGTAAGCCGCTGCCCCGGCGACGTTCTCGCCAAGCGTGTCGCTCGTGGGCGACGTGTCCGGTTCGGGATAAAACCCTATGCAATCAATAGCATCGGGATCCACTTCGAAAACGACTGCCCTGTGAGCGCTGCGTAACAGCCCTGATCCTAACCAGTGACAAAAAACCGTCGCCATCAGACTGTTCCGCTTCCCTCCCCTCCAGCACTTCTCCGCCCTATGTCGCCAAGTGAATGAAACATTCCTCAAGTCCGAAATGAGCTCCCTAAAGCTCATAAATCAAGGGCTTTCGCATTGAACAATGTGCTGGATTTTGCAGAGCGCATAAGTTTTTTTCGGCATAGGCATTATGAAAAACAGTTCTTAGGTTCTCTCTAGAATGTTCTTAGCTCTGTTGTTACAAGCATGAAACGCTTTTACCTATAAATGCCGTCAAATATTTGGCGACTGATAAGCACCATCAGGACTTCAGGGAGATGTATCCATGCGCGCCTTAACCCCTCTTTGCAGCGCAATTCTGTTGGCTATGGCCTTCACGTCTCACGCTCAAGCCATGTCATTGACCGAAGCGATCCAGAGCACCATCGCGACCCACCCGGAGCTGGCGTCGCGTGTGGACAGCCGTCTGTCGGCCGATGAAGACGTGAAAGTCGCCAAAGGGGGCTTTTATCCATCGGTTGATCTGAATGCCGCCTACGGGCGCGGGTACAGCGATAACACCAACACCCGGGCGTTCGGCAATCACCACACCGAAATCCTCACCTACACCCAATCGGAATTGCGTCTGCGGCAGATGCTCTTCGATGGTTTCAACACCGCCAACGAAGTTGAACGCACCAAAGGCGTGGTCAACTCCCGGGCCTATTACGCTCAAGGCACCGCTCAGGATCTGGCCTTGCGCACCACCGAGGTTTACCTCGAAGTGCTCAAGCGCCGCGAGCTGGTGACCCTGGCCACCAACAACCTGCAAGCTCACCTGCGGGTCAATGACCAGATCGGTTTGCGTACGCAGCGCGGGATCGGCAGTAACGCCGACTCCGACCAGTCCACCGCGCGCCGGGCACTGGCGCAAAACAACCTCGACACTGCTGAAGTCGATCTCGCCGATGCCGAGTCGAACTTCTACGCCGTGGTCGGGCGCCTGCCCGATGAACTCGAAGCACCGCCGTCGATTCGTGGCGAACTGCCCACCTCCCTGCCGGAAGCACAGCAGAGCATGGTGGAAAACAACCCGTACCTGAAATCCGCCCAGGCCGACGTGCAATCGGCCGAGAGCCAGTACGAAGTCGCCAAGTCGCCGTTCTACCCACGCTTCGACGCCGAAGCAGCGGTGGGCGCGAACAACAACGTGCAGGGTGAGGAAGGTCACGACAACGAGTGGCGGGTCGGCATCGTGATGAACTACAACCTGTTCCGCGGCGGCAGCGACAAGGCGCGCCTGCAGTCCGACGCGCACAAGATCAATCAGGCGATGGACATCCGCAACAACGCCCTGCGCCAGCTCAACGAGAACATTCACCTGGCCTGGAACGCCATGGTCAACGCGAAGAAACAAACCCCGACCGCCCGCGAATACGCTGACACCAGCCGCCGCGTGCGTGTGGCGTATCAGGACCAGTTCGGCCTCGGCCAACGCACCCTGCTCGACTTGCTGGACAGTGAAAACGAGCTCTACAACGCCAACCGCCGCTACACCGAAGTGCGCTACACCGAGGAATACTCGATGTACCGCGTGCTGGCGAACATGGGTCAGTTGTTGAGCAAGCAACGGGTGGTGCTGCCCGCCGATGCGATCGCCCAGAGCGAAGTGAAAAACGAAGCCCGTCTGCCTGAACTGAGGTAATCCAGCAGGAGCTGCCGAAGGCTGCGATCTTTTGATCTTGATTTTTAAAAGCAAAGTCAAAAGATCGCAGCCTTTGGCAGCTCCTACAGGGAGATATGTCGATACCTATGCCAACTGGAGCGATCAATGTGACCAGCATGGAACCCGGCAACACCGGTGTCGATCCGCGCCTGAGCTTCGATGACCCGCTCCTGGACGGTCTGTTGATTCTCTGCAAACTTCATGGCGCGACGGTCAGTCGCGCCAGCCTGAGTGCCGGGCTGCCAATGGCACACCAACGCATGAGCCTGGACCTGCTGCCGCGTGCAGCGGCCCGGGCCAGTTTGCAGGCGCGTGTGCTGCGTCGTGAACTGGCGGATATCTCCGCGCTCAACCTGCCCGTGATGCTGATCCTCAACAACGGCCGCACCGCGATTCTGCGGCGCTACGGCGAGGACGGTCGCTTGCTGATTCTGCCCAGCGAGGCCGATGGCGGTGAACAGTGGGTCAGCCGTGAAGAACTGGCTGAAAACTACAGCGGCCAGGCGTTATTCGCCCGGCCGCGCCACGAACTCGAAGACCTGCGCTCGCCCCTGGTGCCGCGCGTGGAAGCGTGGTTCCGCGACACCCTGAAGCTGTCGAAATGGCTGTACAGCGATGCGATCCTCGCCAGTTTCCTGATCAACCTGCTGGGGCTGATGGTGCCCTTGTTCGTCATGCAGACTTACGAGCGCGTGGTGCCCAACCAGGCCACGTCGACCTTGTGGGTATTGTCGATCGGCTTGTTGATCGGCACCGGTTTCGAACTGGTGCTGCGCGTGGTGCGCGCGCACTTGCTGGACACCGCCGGGAAGAAAACCGATGTGATCCTGTCTGCCACGCTGTTCGAACGCATCACCGGCATGGCGATGAAAGCGCGGCCAGCCACCATCGGCGGTTTTGCCCAGAGCATCCATGACTTTCAGGGCCTGCGCGACTTCCTCACCGCCGTGACCCTGACCAGCCTGATCGACCTGCCCTTCGCCGTGCTGATGCTGGTGGTGATCGGCCTGCTCGGCGGCTGGCTGGTGGTGATTCCGTTGCTGGCGTTTCCGATCACCATCATCTTCGCCATGATCATTCAGGTCCGTCTGCGCGACACCGTGCAGAAAAGCCTGAGCCTCGGCGCCGAACGCCAGGCGCTGCTGATCGAAACCCTCGGCGGCCTGGAAACCCTCAAGGCCTGCAGCGCCGAAAGCGAACGCCAGCACAAATGGGAAAGTACCCACGGCGCCCTCACCCGCCTCGACAGCCACGCGCGCAACCTCTCGGCACTGGCCACCAACGGCACGCTGTTCATCCAGCAATTTTCCGGCATGGCGACCATCGTCGCCGGGGTCTACAGCATCATCGCCGGCAACCTCAGCGTCGGTGCGCTGGTGGCGACCTACATGCTCGGCAGCCGCGTACTCGCGCCGCTGGGGCAGATCGCTGGTTTGATCACGCGCTACCAGCAAGCGCAACTGACCATGAAAAGCACCGACGCGCTGATGTCCTTGCCGCAGGAACGCGACGCCAAACAGCGGCCGCTGGAACGCACGCAACTGCAAGGCGCACTGGACGTCGCAGGCGTGACTTTCCACTACAACGGCCAGAATGCTCCGGCGCTGGCCAACGTCAGTTTCAGTGTGAAACCGGGCGAACGGATCGGCATCATCGGCCGCAGCGGCTCGGGTAAAAGCACCCTGGCGCGGCTGGTAATGGGGTTCTATGCACCGGAAGAAGGTCAACTGCTGCTCGACGGCCTGGACCTGCGGCAACTGGACGTCGCCGACCTGCGCCAGCAGATCGGCTACGTCGCTCACGACCTGCCGCTGCTGGCCGGCAGCCTGCGCGACAACCTGACCCTCGGCGCACGCTACATCAGCGATTCACGGATGCTCGAAGTCGCGGAACTGACCGGCGTTACCGAGCTGGCTCGTCAGCATCCGCAAGGCTTCGACCGCCCGGTGGGTGAGCGCGGGCAACTGCTCTCCGGCGGCCAACGCCAGGCAGTATTGCTGGCTCGGGCGTTGTTGCTCGATCCGCCGATCATGCTGCTCGACGAACCCACCAGCGCCATGGACAACAGCAGCGAAGACGTCCTGCGGCAAAAACTCCACGGCTGGGTCCAGGGCAAAACCCTGCTGCTGGTCACCCACCGCACCTCGATGCTCAGCCTGGTGGACCGGCTGCTGGTGCTGGACAACGGACGGATCGTCGCCGACGGTCCGAAAGAAGCGGTCATCGATGCACTGCGCAAGGGCCGTGTCGGCTCTGCGGCTGTCTAGGAGCTAGCCATGGCCCGTTCATCATCCGACACTTCAAAGGACCGGGGTTACTTCGGCAGTTTCAGCAAAAGCGCCGAAAGCGAATTCATGCCGGAAACCGCCGGCGCCTCGTTGCAAGACTCGCCGCGCTGGTCGCGGATCACCGTGTGGCTGGCGGCCGGGCTGATTATCAGCGCGGTGGTCTGGGCCAAGTTCGCGGTGCTGCAGGAAGTCACCATGGGCGAAGGCAAGGCGATTCCGTCGAGCAAGGTCCAGGTGATCCAGAACCTCGAGGGCGGCATCGTCACCGAGATCTTCGTTCGCGAAGGGCAAATGGTGAACAAGGGCGATACGTTGCTGCGCCTGGACGACACGCGGTTCCTGTCGAACAAGGGCGAAAGCGAGGCCGATCGTTATGCGCTGACCGCGCAGGTGGAACGGCTGTCGGCCGAGGCGGAAGGCCGGCCGTTCAAGTTGTCGCCGGAAGTAATTGCCAAGGCACCGCAAGTGGCCGAAGACGAACGCTCGCTGTACGAACAGCGCCAGCGTCGACTGGCCAGTGAGCAGCGCACCCTGAGCGAACAACTTCGGCAAAAAACCCAGGAACTGGCGGAATTCCGCTCCAAACAGGGCCAATACAGTTCCAGCCTGGCACTGTTGCAACAAGAGATGAACATGTCGGCGCCGCTGGTGGGCACCGGGGCGGTTTCGCCGGTGGAAATCCTCCGGCTCAAACGCAGCGCGGTGGAGATTCGCGGCTCGCTGAACGCCACGACCCTGGCGATTCCCCGTGCCGAATCGGCGATCAACGAGATCAAAAGCAAGATTGATGAGTCGGAACAATCCTTCCGCTCGGACGCGGCGAAAGAACTCAACGAGAAACGCACCGACCTGTCGAAAATCACGGCGTCGAGCATCGCCATCGACGACCGCGTGACCCGCACCACCGTGGTCTCGCCGGTGCACGGGATTATCAAGGTGCTGAAGGTCAACACCATCGGCGGCGTAGTCCAGCCGGGCAGCGACATGGTGGAAATCGTGCCGCTGGAAGACAACCTGCTGATCGAAGCCAAGGTCCGGCCGCAGGACGTGGCGTTCCTGCACCCGGGGCAGAAGGCGATGGTCAAGTTCAGCGCTTACGACTACACGATTTATGGGGGCTTGAGTGCCAAGCTTGAGCTGATCGGTGCGGACACGATTACCGATGACAAGGGCAACAGCTTTTATCTGATTCAGGTGCGGACCGATAAGAACCACTTGGGCGGGGATGTGAAACCGTTGCTGATCATTCCGGGGATGGTGGCGACGGTGGATATCATTACTGGGGAAAAAAGTGTGTTGGATTATCTGCTCAAACCAGTGTTGAAGGCGCGGACTGAGGCGATGCGGGAGCGGTAGTCTTCTCCTGAATCTGCGGTGATTGATCCGCCGCCATCGCGGGCAAGCCCGCTCCCACAGGGTCCGTGTCGTAGACAGATAATATGCACACCGCGAAACACTGTGGGAGCGGGCTTGCCCGCGAAGAGGCCCTCACAGGCGACCACTATTTCGGCCCATGATTACGCTGAAAAACCTCCTCCCCCATCGCCGCAATCTGCCCCTCGATCAACGCCTCGAACGGCTTCAATAAAGGCTCGAAAGAAGTCGGTGCCTCAAGAATCTGCAACGCCTGCACAATCGCCTCCACCGTCGACAACGCCCCCGGCCCCGGCGCCTTGCGCAAGCGATACCGCGACACGCCGCCATCAATTAATGTCACTCGGGGCAACGCGGCCAGCAGCGGATTGAGGTGCAGCATCTTGCGCGCCTTGCGCCACGTCCCATCCGGGACCACCAGCAACAGCGGTTCGTCGGTATCGCGGTAAGCCTGCAAAGGCTGCGCCTCCTCACCCGGAAACAGCAGCCGCGCCTGATACCCCGGCTGATTCAACAACGCCGGCAAATCCTCAAACTCCTCACCCACAATCAACTCGGCATTGTTCAAGCCCAACGCCGCCAACCGCGCGGTGTTCAGCGCATGGTTCACTTCGCTGGGATGCTGCAACAGCAACACCCGGGTGCGGCTGTCGAGGCTCGGGATCAGCGGGCACAGGCAATGCGTTTGCGGGCGCAGGCAACGGGAACACTGGATTCTGGACATCGATCAAGCCTGATTGAGTTGTGCTTTAAGCAAATCGCGGAAGGTCTGGATCAGCGGCTCGCGGCTGCGGCCACGGCGCACGATCATCGAGAACGGTGCCTGATAACCAAACGTCGCTGGCAGCAAAACCCGCAAGTCGCCCTTGTCAGCCCAGGCCTGAGCGTAGTGCTCCGGCAGGTAACCGATGTAGGCGCCGGACAGCACCAGAATCAGTTGGGCCTCCATACTTTCCACGGTCGCCGCGCTGTGTTTGAAGCCGTGCCGGGCCAGTTCGGCCTGGCTCCAGTAGCCTCGACCGACCATGCGTTGCTGAGTGATGACTTGCTCGGGGATGCGCCGCTCGGTGAACAGCGGGTGCCGGCTGCTGCAATACAACCAGTGTTGTTCACGGTACAGCGGCATGTAGACCAGCCCGCTCATGCGCGTGGAGAACGCGCCGATGGCCAGGTCGAGGCGGTTGTCCTGCACGCCGAGTTGCAGTTCGTACGGGCTCATCACCGACAGGTGCAAATGCACCGCCGGGTGTTCCTGACTGTAGGCGCCGATGGCTTCGGCAAAGGGCAAGGCCTTGTCGCTGACGGTGGAGTCGATCACGCCGAGGTTCAGCGTCCCGCGCAATTCGCCCTTCAATGCCGCCGCATATTGCTCGAAGCCTTCGAGCTCGCCGAGCAGGCGCAGGGTTTCCTGATGGAACAGCTCGCCCTTGCTGGTCAGGCTGAACCCGCCGCGACCGCGATGGCACAGCACCAGGCCGAGCGCCGCTTCGAGCTGGCTCATGTAGGTGCTGATGGCCGAAGTCGAGAGGTTGAGCTCTTGCTGCGCATTGGCAAACCCCTGATGGCGAACCACGCTGACGAAGATGCGCAATAGTTTCAGGTCGGGTAAAGCGTTGGCCATGGGGCACTCCAGCAAAAACGTATCAACGACAAGATCCCTGTAGCAGCTGCCGAGCCTGCGAGGCTGCGTTCGGCGGCGCAGCCGTCGTAAATCCATTCAATGCGGTGTGTCAGACAAACCGTATGCGCAGGATTTACGACGGCTGCGCCGCCGAACGCAGCCTCGCAGGCTCGGCAGCTGCTACAGGGACTGTGGGAGTCTATCGCCGTCGTCGCCATTAGTATAGAAAAATCTGAACTAAGTATTTGCCCGTAGCGATTCTTCCCGGCCACTACATTTCGCAGAATCGGCCCACAGCGGTGCCCGTCTCTTCCGTGAACGGCGTCACCGACATAAATAAAACAACGACGATGAGGCCCTACCCGTGGACAAGATTCTTCACCAACCACTGGGCGGCAATGAAATGCCGCGCTTCGGCGGCATCGCCACCATGATGCGACTCCCCCATGTGCCAACCGCTGCCGGCCTCGATGCTGCTTTTGTCGGCGTCCCGCTGGACATCGGCACCTCCCTGCGCCCTGGCACCCGTTTCGGGCCTCGTGAAATCCGCGCTGAATCGGTGATGATCCGCCCGTACAACATGGCGACCGGCGCTGCACCGTTCGACTCGCTGTCGGTCGCCGACATCGGTGACGTGGCGATCAATACCTTCAACCTGCTGGATGCCGTACGGATCATCGAAGAATCCTACGACAACATCCTCGAACACGATGTGATCCCGCTGACCCTGGGCGGCGACCACACCATCACCCTGCCGATCCTGCGTGCCATCCACAAGAAGCACGGCAAGGTCGGCCTGGTGCACATCGACGCTCACGCTGACGTGAACGATCACATGTTCGGCGAGAAAATCGCCCACGGCACCACCTTCCGTCGTGCTGTCGAAGAAGGCCTGCTGGACCCGAACCGCGTCGTGCAAATCGGTCTGCGCGCCCAGGGCTACACCGCTGACGACTTCAACTGGAGCCGTAACCAGGGCTTCCGTGTGGTTCAGGCCGAAGAGTGCTGGCACAAGTCCCTGGCCCCGTTGATGGCTGAAGTTCGCGAGAAAGTCGGCGGCGGTCCGGTGTACCTGAGTTTCGACATCGACGGCATCGACCCAGCCTGGGCCCCAGGTACTGGCACCCCGGAAATCGGTGGTCTGACGACCATTCAGGCGATTGAAATCGTTCGCGGCTGCCAAGGCCTCGACCTGGTCGGTTGCGATCTGGTAGAAGTCTCGCCCGCTTATGACACCACCGGCAACACCTCGCTGCTGGCCGCCAACCTGCTGTACGAAATGCTCTGCGTACTGCCTGGCGTGGTCCACCGCTGAGGATGGGTCATGACCGAACGTGATCAGGTTTTGAAAGCGGCGGCCGATCTGGTATCCGCCTTCGCCCGTAACGATCGCGAAGCCTACTTCGGCGCGTTCAGCGCCGATGCCAGCTTCGTCTTCTACACCCTCGAACAGCCCCTGCTGTCGCGCGATGCCTACCAGGCGTTGTGGGACACCTGGCGTTCCGAGGACGGCTTCGAGGTGCTTTCGTGCACCTCAAGCAACGCCTTCGTCAGCCTGCAAGGTGACGTGGCGATTTTCATCCATGACGTGGCCACCGAGCTGCGCATGCAAGGGGAGCAACACTTCAGCCAGGAGCGCGAGACGATTGTTTTCAAGAAACAAGCGTCTGGCCAAGAACAACAAGGCCTTTGGCTGGCCTGCCACGAACACTTGTCCGCCTTGCCGGAAGGGCTGCCAACCCCTTAGCCAAACAGGTGACGCTCACGCACGATGAGCGCGCCTTTATGATCGGAGCTGATCATGAATAACAACAACAAAGACCAAAGCCTTACGCAAATTGAAACCTACGGGGTCGAACAGATCCCGGACAGCGAACGCACCGCAGGCCCGACGGATTTGTTCCGGATGATCTTCGGTGGTTCCAACACCTTCGCCACCGCCGTGCTCGGCAGTTTCCCGGTGCTGTTCGGCCTGTCTTTTCAGGCGGGCGTCTGGGCGATTGTGCTGGGCGTGTTGCTGGGCTCGCTGATCCTCGCGCCGATGGGCCTGTTCGGTCCGATCAACGGCACCAACAACGCCGTGTCTTCCGGTGCGCACTTCGGCGTGCACGGGCGGATCGTCGGTTCGTTCCTGTCGCTATTGACCGCCATCGCCTTCTTCTCGCTCTCGGTGTGGAGTTCGGGTGATGCGCTGATCGGTGGGGCCAAACGCTTGATCGGTCTGCCGGAAACCGACCTGACCCTGGGCCTGGCCTACGGTCTGTTCGCGATTCTGGTGCTGACGGTGTGCATCTATGGCTTCCGTTTCCTGCTGTGGGTCAACAAGATCGCGGTGTGGAGCGCCAGCCTGCTGTTCCTGCTGGGCATCTTCGCCTTCGCCGGTCCTTTCGATGTGAACTACGCCGGCACCGTGAGCATGGGGCAACCGGGTTTCTGGGCAGCCTTTATCGGTGCTGCTCTGGTAGCCATGAGCAACCCGATTTCCTTTGGTGCGTTCCTCGGCGACTGGTCGCGCTACATCCCTCGCGAAACGCCAAAAGGCCGGATCATGGCGGCTGTGGTGATCTCGCAGATCGCCACCTTTATCCCGTTCCTGTTCGGTCTTGCGACCGCCACCATCGTAGCGATCAAGGCGCCAGACTACATCGCCGCCAACAACTACGTCGGCGGTCTGCTGGCTGTCTCGCCGAGCTGGTTCTTCCTGCCGGTGTGCCTGATCGCGGTGATCGGCGGCATGTCCACCGGCACCACGTCGCTGTATGGCACCGGGCTGGACATGTCCAGCGTGTTCCCTCGCGTGCTGTCGCGGGTCAAGGCAACGCTGCTGATCGGCGTGATGTCGATTGCGTTCATCTTCATCGGACGCTTCGCCGCGAACCTGGTGCAGAGCGTGTCGACCTTCGCCGTGCTGATCATCACCTGCACCACTCCGTGGATGGTGATCATGATCATCGGCCTGGTCGTGCGTCGCGGCTTCTACTGCCCGGATGACCTGCAAGTCTTCACCCGTGGCGAGAAAGGCGGTCGTTACTGGTTCACCCACGGCTGGAACTGGCGTGGCCTGGGTGCCTGGATCCCGAGCGCACTGGTGGGTCTGTGCTTTGTGAACCTGCCGGGGCAGTTTGTCGGGGTGCTGGGCGATCTGGCCGGCGGCATCGACATCAGCCTGCCGGTCACCCTTGGCCTGGCGTCGCTGGTGTACCTGGCGCTGCTGAGCCTGTTCCCGGAATCGGCAACCGTGTTCGGTCCAAACGATGCACGCAGCAAGGGCACGGATTCGCTCGCTAAACCGTCGGTGCGACAAGTCGCCTGATTAAACGCATTACCTGTGATCAACACATGACCTGTAGGAGCGAGGCTCGCCCGCGAAGAACGATGACGCGGTCTGCCTGACAGACCGAGGCGTCCCCTTCGCGGGCAAGTCGGATCGCCGCACCGCTCGCTCCTACAGGGATTGAGACACCACAGGGATTGATTTCAGCCTCACCATAAAAAAGACAATCGGAGACACGCCATCATGGCATTGGATTTATTCGTCGTACTCATCTACGCCGCCGCGATGCTGATACTCGGCTACTACGGCATGCGCAAAGCCAAGACCAACGAAGACTTTTTGGTTGCCGGTCGTAACCTCGGCCCAAGCCTGTACATGGGCACCATGGCCGCCACCGTTCTGGGTGGTGCGTCCACCGTCGGCACCGTGCGCCTGGGCTACGTCCATGGCATCTCCGGTTTCTGGCTGTGTGCCGCACTGGGCTGCGGGATCGTGGCGCTGAACCTGTTCCTCGCCAAACCGCTGCTGAAACTGAAGATCTACACCGTTACCCAAGTGCTGGAGAAACGCTACAACCCGATGGCCCGCTCGGCGAGCGCGGTGATCATGCTGGCGTATGCGCTGATGATCGGCGTGGTCTCGATCCTGGCCATTGGCACCGTACTGCAAGTGCTGTTCGACCTGCCGTTCTGGCTGTCGGTATTGGTCGGCGGTGGTGTGGTGGTGATTTATTCGGCGATCGGCGGCATGTGGTCCCTGACCCTGACCGACATCGTCCAGTTCGTCATCAAGACCGTGGGCCTGATGTTCATCCTGTTGCCAATCTGCCTGTACCGCGTCGGTGGTTGGGATGAGTTGGTGTTGAAACTGCCGGCAACCGCCTTCAGCTTCACCACGATTGGCTGGGACACCATCATCACCTACTTCATGATCTACTTCTTCGGGATCCTGATCGGTCAAGACATCTGGCAGCGTGTGTTCACCGTCAAGAGCGCCAAAGTGGCTCAGGTCGCCGGTACTGCTGCCGGTATCTATTGCATCGTTTACGGACTGGCCTGCGCCCTGATCGGCATGGCCGCTCATGTGCTGATCCCGGACCTGGACAACGTCAACAACGCGTTCGCCGCCATCGTCAAATTGTCCCTGCCAGACGGTATTCGTGGCCTGGTAATCGCTGCCGCACTGGCTGCCATGATGTCCACCGCCAGCGCCGGCCTGCTCGCCGCCGCCACCACCCTGACCGAAGACCTGCTGCCGAAACTGCGCGGCGGTAAACAGTCGAGCCTGGGCATCAACCGCCTGTTCACCCTGCTGACCGGCATCGCCGTGCTGGGTATCGCGCTGGTGGTCAACGACGTGATCAGTGCCTTGACCCTGGCCTACAACCTGTTGGTGGGCGGCATGCTGATCCCGCTGATCGGTGCAATCTTCTGGAAACGCGCCACCACCGCCGGCGCTATCGCCAGCATGGGCATGGGCTTTGCCACCGCGCTGCTGTTCATGATCAAGGACGGTATGGACGCCAACACCCCGATCTACTACAGCCTCGCCGTAGGCCTCGTGAGCTTCGTGGTGGTCAGCTTGCTGTCCCCTCGTCCAGCAACCGTGGCCAGCGCCGCCTAAGCTGAACATAACGACTTGATGCTTTCTTCGACGGGTGTGGCGTCGGTTGCCACACCCGTTTTTTTTCGCCTGAAGGAAACTGCTTATGAAGATCGTCAGCCGCGATCAGTGGTTCGAGGTCAAACAGCTCAGCGACGGCATTCGCCTGATTCACGAGCCGTACATCCGGCCCTTTTATCGCTGCAACCTCTGGCACATACAGGGTCGCGACAAGGACCTGCTGCTGGACAGCGGTTCCGGGCTGGTGAGCTTGCGCGAACAATTGCCGTGGATCACCGAGCGGCCGCTGGTGGCGGTGGCGAGTCATTGCCATTTCGACCACATTGCCGGGCATCACGAATTCCCGGAACGCCTGGTGCACCCGGCCGAAGCGCAGATCCTGGCCGCGCCGGACGGTGAAAACACCTTGAGCACGGCGTTCGTCGGCGACGAGATGTTCGAGGCGCACCCCGATTGCCCGTTGTGCTACGCCGAGTATCGGGTCAAGGCCGCGCCAGCGACTGGTTTGATTGAAGAAGGTGACGTGCTGGACCTGGGTGACCGGGTGCTGCAAGTGCTGCATACACCGGGGCATTCACCGGGCGGCATCAGCTTGTACGAGGCCGCCACCGAGACGCTGTTCAGCGGCGACATCATCTACGACGGGCCGCTGATCGAAGACGCTTACCACTCCAACCTCGACGATTACGCCCGCAGCCTGCAACGCTTGCGCGCGCTGCCGATTCGCACGGTGCATGGCGGGCATTTCGGAAGTTTCTCCGGGGAGCATTTGCGCACAATGATTGACGAGTGGCAGCGCCTGCACGGCTGAAGCCTGCTGTACTCAGACCCAGGGACAACAACAATAACGCCCTCGAAGAACAACCATGAAAGAAGCCGCTTTGCGTGACGCCGTGCATCGTTTCATCAGCCGCCTGCTGGAAGGTCGGGATGACTTCGACGACGACGCCAGCCTGGCGCAGTTGGGATTGGATAAAGAAGATATCGAAGAGCTGATCTTCCATCTGGAAGATGAACTGGGTTTGACCGCGTTTACGGCCGAAGAAGACCGGATGCTCAAGACAGCGAAAACAGCGAATGACTTGAGCCGGTTTTTACTGGAGATCGGACGGCATTGAGTTTGCCTGTACCGCTGCAATTCCCTGTAGCAGCTGTCGAGCCTGCGAGGCTGCGTTCGGCTGCGCAGCAGTCGTGAATTCAGGAGACACGGTCTTTCAGGACTACCTCGCACTCAGGTTTTGCGACGGCTGCGCCGCCGAACGCAGCCTCGCGAGCTCGGCAGCTGCTACAGCTGCTCCATCGGCCGCTTCGCCCTTACCGGCGGCGCTGCTGCTGGCGTCGGCGTTGTTCGTCGTCAGTGCGAATAGGCACAGGTTGCAGAGGCGGTTCGATCAAACCGAGTGCGACACCCAGGTCGTGCAGCCAGTTTTGGATTTTCTCTTTCATGGTGCCCCCTTCAGGGTAGTGCCGAGCGACCGGAATTCTGTAGCCGCTTCGCACTGATAATAGTCGGAAGTCCTACGCATTGCTCGCCCAAAGTCGCAATGATCTGTTACTGAATTGATCAAAATACCTGACCATTAGTTCAAGACGCCCGCTCAGTGCTGGCCGAGGGCTTTGCGCAAGCGACGGCGCACCCACTGCTCGGCGCTGACAAACGTGATGCCCAGCAGCACCAGCACCGCCCCGATCACGAAGTTGACGCTCAACTCTTCGCCCAACAGCACCACGCCAAACGTGACGCCGAACAGCGGCGTCATGAACGAGAACACCGCCAGGTTCGCCGCCAGATAGCGCCGTAGCAACCAGAACCACGTCAAATAGCTGAAGAACGACACCACCAAGCCCTGAAACAGCACGCTGGCCACCGCGACAGTGGTCAGGCTGACGTGTGTGACCTGGCCACTGAGGATCGCGATCAGCAGCAAGCCGACGAACCCGACGATTAATTGATAGAACAGGGTCAGGGTCACCGGCGCTTCCGACAGACGTGAAGCGCGCACCACTACGGTGGTCGCGCCCCAGGAAGCCCCGGCCAGGACGCCCAACGCGTCGCCTATCAACATGCGGTGATCGAGGTTATCCCAGGAAACCCCTCCGGCAAACGCGAAGGCGATCCCGACGAAGGCAAGGAAAATACCCAGCCACTGCACGGGCCTCAATCGTTCGCTCGGCAACAGCCAATGAACACCCAATGCAGTGAAGATCGGCGCGGTATAGAGGAACACCGACATGTGCGCCGCCGTGGTCAGTTGCAAGCCTTCGGAAATGAAGAAGAATTCCAGGCCAAACAACGCACCGGCCAGCAGGCCACCGCGCCAGGTAGTGCCGACCTGATCCCAACCACCCTTCCAGCAGATGAGCATTGCTACAAGCAACGCGGAAATGCCCGAGCGCCCGGCGGCCTGCATGACCGGCGCGATGTCCGGCGCAGCCCATTTGATCATCACCTGCTGCACGCCCCAGATCAGGCACAACCCGATCATCACTTGCAGGGCGAACCCGTCGGCGCTACGCCGGGTGACGCTCACCGGAACACCTCGACAACACAATCCATGGCAGTGACTCGACAGTAAAAGCAAAGCCCCGGCACGGGGGCCGGGGCGAAAAAATCAGGCTGTCGATTATTAACCAAATGGACAGAAAAAAGAGCCCGAGGGAGACCTTTAAATTGCCACCAGCGTCATCCGCCCGTGGACACGGATCGTCTGCAGGAGCTGCCGCAGGCTGCGATCTTTTGATGTTCAGAAGATCAAGATCAAAAGATCGCAGCCTGCCGCAGCTCCTACAGGGGTCGGCGTTAGCTCAGTTCGATGCGATCGGCATGAATGACGATCTGGCCATTTTTGTACAACGCACCGATAGCCTTCTTGAAGTTGCCCTTGCTGACGCCAAACATGCTGCTGATCACCGTTGGGTCGCTCTTGTCGCTGACCGGCAGGCTGCCGTTGTTGTCGCGCAACTTGGCGAGGATCTTCGAGTTCAGGCTGGTGGCGGCTTCTTCGCCGACCGGTTGCAGGCTCAGGCTGATCTTGCCGTCGGTACGGACTTCTTTGATAAAGCCCTTCTCTTCTTTACCGGCGCGCATGAACTTGAAGATTTCATTCTTGTGGATCAAGCCCCAGTGCTTATTGTTGATGATTGCCTTGAAGCCCATATCGGTGGCTTCGGCAACCAGCAAATCAACTTCCTGGCCAGGGGTGTAGCTGGCCGGGGTCTTGTCCAGGTAGCGGTCCAGGCGTGCGGTCGCGGTGATGCGGCGGGTGTGCTTGTCGAGGTAGACGTGCACCACCACGTATTCGCCAGCGGTCATCTGGCGTTTTTCTTCGGAGTACGGCAGCAACAGATCCTTCGGCAGACCCCAATCCAGGAACACGCCGATGCTGTTGACTTCAACGACTTTCAAACTGGCGAATTCACCGACCTGAACTTTCGGCTTTTCGGTAGTTGCGATGAGTTTGTCATCGCTGTCCAGATAAACAAAAACGTTGAGCCAATCTTCATCTTCGCTGGGAATATCTTTGGGAATATAACGATTAGGCAGAAGGATTTCGCCATCCGCGCCACCGTCCAGATATAAACCGAAGTTAGTGTGTTTAACCACTTGCAAACTGTTGTAGCGCCCGACTAAAGCCATTTCCAATACCCTCATTGCGTGGGCGGCATTCTACCCGGTTTTGCCGACAGTGTTCGGTGGCCGGCCCGGTGGCGCAGGAAAATCCGCTGAAGGCCTTAATTTTCCTGGGTTTTATCCACGGGCTGGCGGCCACTCGTCAGACCGATCCCGCTACCCTGCCCCGCCCCCACCACGCCAGGATGCTTTTTCCTGACCGATGTTCTTATTTAAAACAGCAGCTTAGCCGGATAATTCGAACAATGATCGGTGAGTAATCAAGTGAAGGCAGCGGTTATTTCAGGGGGATATTTACCAAGCAATTGTCAAGTATTTCATGTACGATGCCTGGCCAAGTTAATTTTCTACAGGTTAATGGCCGCCATGCGTGTAAAAGCATCCAACAGCAAAGCAAAGCCAGCTCCAGCCGTTGAAACCAGCGAATCGATCAACAACCAGATTGCTGCGTTCCTCAAGTCCGGTGGCGAGATCCAGCAAATTGCCAAAGGCGTCAGCGGCCAGACATTCGGCCCGTCCAAGCAGATCACGCTAGGCAAGAAGTAACACCCCTGCGTTAACTGGTCCATAAGCGCTTTGAGCTTCGAAGCGCTTGGGCTGGAACCCTCCCGAAACACCCCGCCAAACACATCAATAATTCAAAAATCGACGAACGGCCCTCGATGCCGAGCATTCGCCGGTATGCTTGCACACGTCTAGATCAAGCGTTTGGCAGGTTTTGCAACCTGCGCCTCGCTGTCAATGGAGTGACGCATGCTCAAACCCTCTCTTGTATTGCTCGGCACTCTGCTGTCGTTCTCGATCGCCAATGCGCAAATCTTCCAGCGTGAATTGGGCGACTTCGATCTCAAACTCGGCACTACCCCCAGCCGCAGCATGGCCCAAGGGCTGGTCAAGCCTTCCAGCACCGGCTCGTTCCACGGTGGCCTCGACCTCAGCCATGAAAGCGGCTTCTACGTGGGCCAGTGGGCACCGAGCATGGGTTTAACGCCGGGCGCCAACCTTGAAGTCGACTCCTACATGGGCTTTAAACAGCCTTTCGATAATACCCTTGGGTACGAAGTCGGCATGATCCGTTACAGCTACCCGAAGGTAGAGACTCTCGACAGCCAGGAGCTTTTCGGTGGCCTGACCTTTTTGGGCAGCCGTTTCGGCGCCGCCTTCAGCAATGACCCCGACAAACAGAACAGCACCGTGTTCGCCGATCTCGGTGGCAATCAGCCGTTCGGCATCGGGATCAGCATGAAATACACCACCCACCAACTCAACACACCGGTGTCCGTCGACGGCGGCTATGTAGGCAGTTTCACCGATTGGTCGGTGAAATTTTCCCGACCATTCATGGGCGTCGACCTGGACCTGATCTACAGTGGTTCCAGCCTCAGCGGCAGCGACTGCTCAGCCTACTCCGGGCACAACAGCCAGTGCGACGGGCTGGTGACCCTCAAGGCCGAACGCGCCTTTTATTGATCGGCTGAACTGCCGGGTTCATCCTGCGTTCACATGAGAACCTACGCTTTCGCAAGGACTCGCCCATGTCGCGCTGGTTGAAATGTCTCGCCGTCATCATCACCCTCAGTCTTGCGCTCGGCGCGTGCAGCCGCGTGGGCCTGGCCTATCGCAACCTCGATGTGATCATTCCGTGGACGCTCAGCGATTACCTGGACATGAACGGCGAGCAGAAAGGCTGGTTCAACGAGCGCCTCAAGGAGCACCTGAGCTGGCATTGCACCACGCAATTGCCGGGCTACCTCGACTGGCTGGACCGCTTGCAGGTCATGGTCGAGACCAACCAGGTCACCGATGCCGCGTTGCAAACCCGCACTCAGGAAGCCAAGGCCGCCATCGCCCAGACTGCGCGAGAAATCACCCCGTCGGCCATCGAGCTGTTACAGGGACTGGATGACAAGCAAGTCGCGGAGATGAACGACGCCTTCGCCAAGGACCAGCGCAAACGCCAGGAGGACTACGTCAAACCGTCGTTGGATCAGCAGATCAAGGAGCGTGGCGAGCGTATGGAAAAGCGTCTGACTGACTGGCTTGGCCCGCTCAGCGCAGCCCAGCGACTTCGAATTGCTGCGTGGTCGAACGCCTTGGGTGACCAGAACACCCAATGGATTGCCAATCGCGCCCATTGGCAAAAGCAGTTCAGTGCAGCGGTTGCCCATCGCCATAGTCCCGAATTCCCACAACGAATCGAGACGCTTCTGGTCAATCGCGAGAGTTTATGGACACCTGCTTACCGTCAGGCCTACGCCAACACCGAAGCCCAGGCGCGAGGATTGTTTGTGGATTTGATGGCAGAAAGCACACCGGAACAGCGTCAGCGACTGCTGAAAAAAATCGAAGGGGTGCGCAAGGACTTCAACGATTTGAAGTGTTTGAAAGCGGCGAAGCAAGGATAAGTATCGGACACAAAAATTCGCGGGCAAGCCTCGCTCCTACAATCCGCGGTGATCTGTAGGAGCGAGGCTTGCCCGCGAAGCTTTTTACGGCATCAGGCGATCTGCGCCTTCGACGCCAGCTGGTCAAATGTCACCTCATCCAGCGCATCTTCCTGCTCATCCAATACCTGCCGCGGATGGTCATTACCCGGAATGCTGCTATCAATCAGGCTCAACAAACTGGAGCCACGAGGCGTCAAAATGTAATTAGAGCCAGTGCCACCCTGCTCCTCGGGACGAGGCTCGATATACCCGCGTGCCAGCAGTAACTTTTCATACTCACCGGCCACCGCTTTCAGATGGTCCAGATTTTCGGTCTGCTCGCCTTCCGAAGTCTTCTGCGCCACGTATTGCTCGGCATAAGGCCGCGGCGTGAAGCTGCTGGCACCGTTCTGCACTTCGTGTAGCAAGCGCTCTATCAAATCCCAGTTATAAGTCGTCATCCTGGTTCAACCTCCAAAGCCCGTGAAAGAGATGGCCTTCATAGGTTGTGACCGGTGCCGCGAGCAGCCGTTCAGCCGAGGTTTTGAACAGCACCGACCGGCGGCATGTCGAATTTGGCGTAGGCCAAACGACTAGGCTGTGTAAGTCACCTCCCAGCACTTTGCAGGAGAAACCCGATGAACATTCAGAATCATCCCGTCGTGTCCCGAGAAGAATGGCTCGCCGCCCGTAAACAACACCTGGCCCACGAAAAAGCCTTCACCCGGGAACGCGACAAACTCAGCGCCGAACGTCGCGCCTTGCCCTGGGTGAAAATCGAAAAGGACTACCACTTCCAGGGCCCCAACGGCGAACTGAAGCTGGCCGACCTGTTCGGCGGTCGCAGCCAGTTGGCCATCTATCACTTCATGTTCGCCGACGGCTGGGACGAAGGGTGCCCCGGTTGCTCGTTCCTGTCAGACCACATCGACGGCGCCAACCAGCATCTGGCCCACCACGACGTGGCGGTAGTTGCGGTTTCGCACGCACCGTTTGCCGAATTCCAGGCTTTCAAACGGCGCATGGGCTGGAAATTCGACTGGGTGTCGTCAGAAGGCTGCGACTTCAACTACGACTTTGGCGTCTCGGCGCGAGCAGAGGATGTTACCGCCGGTACGGCTACCTACAATTACGAAAAAACCGACGGCTCCGAAGAAGAACTCCCTGGCCTCAGCGTGTTTTATCGCAACGAAGCCGGTGAGATTTTCCACACCTACTCCACCTATGCCCGAGGCCTCGACATGTTGGTCGGTGCCTATAACTACCTTGACCTTATGCCCAAGGGGCGTAATGAAGAGGAAATCATGGAATGGGTGCGGCACCATGACCGTTATGAAGAAAAGGCCCCGTCCAGCTGCTGCCATGGGGGATAGACGGCAGAGACCGAGTCGCGACCTTCGCGAGCAGGCTCGCGAAGGCTGACTAACAGTCAACACCGATCCCCCGGCGCTGAACTTTTTTCCTGTTCCACCCCTCAACCGGATAACCCGCCTTAACCGGAAATGAGGCCTACCCCCATGAAACCCCTGCTGAAGCTCACCCTCGCCGCCACCCTCGCCTGCGCCCTTCCCGTCTGGGCCTGTACACCCGAGGAAGCCACCGCCAAGCGCGAACAACTGGCCAAGGAAGTCACCAAGCTCACCCAGCAGAATCCGGCCAAGGCCAAGGAGATCAACGATGAGTTGCAGAAGATGGATCTGGGCACGGCCAGCGCGGATTTACCGGACAAGTGCCAGTTGATTGATCAGCGGTTGAAGGAGCTGGATTCGGCGGAGAAAAAAACCGAGGGTTAACGGCAAAAAGATCGCAGCCTCGTTTCACTCGACAGCTCCTACAAACACTGGCGTAAACCTGTAGGAGCTGTCGAGTGAAACGAGGCTGCGATCTTTTGATTTGAAGAAGGTCAGTCTTCTACTACAGCAATCCGCTCAATTGCCTTGAGCAGTTCCCGATTATCCCCGCCCAACGCAACAGTCGCCTTGGCCGCGGCATCGAGCAACAACCCGCACGCCGCCAGCACTTTTTCGTGGCTGAATCGCTCGGCCGGACCGGAGAGGGTCAACGCGCCGGTCAATTCGAAAGCGGCGTTGAATACCGGCACGGAAACAGAAGCCGTCTCTGGGTCCCGCTCCCCGAAGGACGTCGCCCAGAATTGCTCGCGAATCGCGCCCAGACTCGGGTCGGACACTGCGCTGAACGCCCGCAGGACTTTTCCGGAAGCACCGGCATTGACCGGGAATCGTGCACCTTCATGCAGCGCCACCCTCACCGCCCGCTTAGGCTCGACGCGAAACAACACCACGCGGCTGTCGTTTTCCCGCACATAAAACGAAGACGTTTCGCCACTCGCTTCCGACAGGGACTCCAGCAGCGGGTGGATAACATCCCGCAGGCGGAATGAGGTCTGATAGACCTGTGCCAGGCGCAACGGCTCAGGGCCGACGGCGTACTGGCCATCGCCGAGGCGACGGATGAAACCGGCGCGCTCCAGCGAGCTCATCAAGCGCAGGATGGTGCTTTTATACAGCCCCGTACGCCGGGCAATTTCCGCCAGCGGCAGGCTGTTGTTGCCGACATCAAACGCCGCGAGGATCGCAAACGCGCGATCCACGGCCGCCACGCCACCTTCGGCAGCAGGCTGGGAAGATTCATCTTCTGAGGGTGATTGTTTGCTCATGTTCGCTCGTGACAAAGCTTCAGGACGGCGCCAGCACAGGGCTGCGCAGCGGCTACCTTAACCGTTGAGCGAACGGGCGACCACCCTGAGCGCACGCTCATGCCGAAGACTTGATGACCCCGGCGCCGTGCAGCGCATCGATATCGGCCGTGGTGTAACCCAGTTCGGCCAACAGTTCATCGGAGTGACTGCCCAACACCGGCACATTCAGTCGAGTACCAAAGCGCTGACCATCCATTTCGAATGGCAGCATCGGCACCTTCACCGACTGGCCGTCAGGCAATGTCACGTTGGCCATGCCTCCGGACTCGTTCAGGTGTCTGTCCTCGAACATGTCCTGAGGTCGCTGGATCGGTGAAAACGGCAGACCCGCCTTTTCGCACAGCGCCATCACCTGCACTTTGCTCATGCCCGCCAGGCACTCGCGCACTGTCGGCAGGATCAACTTGCGTGCCGCCACTCGCTGATTGTTGCCGGCCAGTTGCGGATCGTTGCCAAACGCATCGAAGCCGAATACCTCACAGAAGCTTTTCCACTGACTGTCGCTGACCACGCCGAGGAATATCTGCTCTTCATCGGCGCAGCTGAACACATCGTAGATCGCCCACGCCGAGACTCGGCTGGGCATTGGCGCCGCCGGTGTGCCGGTGACCACGCTTTGCATCATGTGCTGGGCCACGAGGAACGCCGAGTTTTCGAACAGGCCGGTCTGCACGAATTGACCCTGTGCACTCTGGGTGCGTTGCAGCAGTGCCGCGAGTATCGAAATCGCGCTGAACATTCCGCCCATGACGTCGTTGACCGATGCCCCGGCGCGCAACGGCTGGCCAACCGGCCCGGTCATGTAGGCCAGGCCCGTCATCATCTGCACCACTTCGTCGAGCGCCGTGCAATGTTCGTAAGGGCCGGGCAGGAAACCTTTCATGGAGCTGTAAATAATGTCCGGTTTGATCGCCTTGACGTCGTTGTAACCCAGACCGAGTTTTTCCATCGTCCCCGGACGAAAGTTCTCGGTGACCACGTCGGCGGTAGCGATCAGTTTCTTGACCGCAGCAATGCCTTGCGGATTTTTCAGGTCGACGGCGAAGCTTTTCTTGTTGCGGTTGTAGGTGGTCCAGTAACCCGCGCCGGAGCCCATCAAGCGCCGCGTATTATCGCCTTGCGGGGCAGGCTCGACCTTGATGACCTCAGCCCCCAGGTCAGCCAGTACCAGACCGCACGTCGGCCCCATGACCATGTGGACGAACTCGATGACCCGAATCCCGGCCAGCGGCAAAGGCTTTTGTTGTTGGCTGAGGTTCATGTTCATACCGCCTTCTTTGCATAGTGAAAATTCTTGCCCACACCCGCATCGGGGATGAAGCCGTACAGCGGTTCACCCGGCAGGCCCTGGCGCAACCACTCGCGCGCCGCCACCAGCCGGTCGATGTCGATGCCGGTGCGCAGGCCCATGGACTCGAGCAGGTAAACCAGGTCTTCGGTGACGATGTTGCCCGACGCTCCCGGTGCGTAAGGACAACCGCCAATTCCGCCTTGGGACGCGTCGAGGGTGGTTACGCCTGCGTCCAGCGCCGCCAGCACATTGGCCAGGCCCTGGCCGCGGGTATTGTGGAAATGTGCACTGCCGGCAACGCCCGGCAGCTCCTGACGCAACCGCGTGAACAAGCGCCGGACCTGGGTCGGATTGGCGTAGCCGACGGTGTCCGCCAGGCCCACTTCGTCGACGCCCAGTTCGGCCATGATCGTGGCCATGCGCAGGGTGTCGTCATCCGGCACTTCACCCTGGATCGTGCAGCCGAATACCGTCGATAACCCGGCCTCGATTTCGATGTGTGGGTACTGCTCGTTGCGCAACGCAACGACGGCACGAACCTCCTGATAGACCTCGACATGCGTCTTGCGAATGTTGACCAGGGAATGGGGTTCGCTCACCGAAATCGGCAGGGTGATTTTCTGCACGCCAGCCTTGAATGCCGCTTCGGCACCTTTGAGATTGGGCACCAGCGCGGTCACGAAAAGGTTCGGCAAAGTCCGCGCATAAACCACCACTTGAGCTGCATCGGCCATTTGCGGCAGCAGTTTCGGTGAAACGAAAGAGCCTACTTCGATCTCGCGCAGCCCGGCATTCGCCAGGGCAGCGATCCATTTCAGTTTCAGCTCAGTCGGCATGGTTGCCGCGACGCTTTGCAGGCCGTCACGTGGCCCGACTTCACTGACCAGAATATCGATTTGGTTCAAATGACCCATCACCAGCCCTCCTGAGACGCCACGAGAGCCCGTGTTTTCGGGCATCTCGACATGCGTTCTATCTGACAGAATATTGTTCTGTTTTTAGTATCTGCCGGGTTTCGGTGGCTTGTCAACGAACGGACAAAACTTGACAGCGCAAAAAATTGATTGGAAAGTTGTTCCATCAAAAGGAATGATGTTCTGCCTAACAGAACGAAACAGATGACAGAGTGCGACATTCGCCCGCCGTCACACCCGGACAAAACCTATAAAAACGAGGGAAACCATGCTGACCCTACTCAGCTATTCAATGATCACGTGCTTCATGTACCTGGTCATGAGCAAACGCCTGTCACCGCTGGTTGCGCTATTGCTGGTTCCGGTCGCCTTTGCCTGCCTGGCCGGTTACACCACGACGCTCGGGCCGATGATGTTTGATGGCCTGAAGATGCTGGCCCCGACCGGGGTGATGCTGACTTTTGCGATCCTGTACTTCTGCATGATGACCGATGCCGGGTTGTTCAATCCGCTGGTCAAGCTGATCCTCAAAGCGGTGAAAGGCGACCCGCAGAAAATCGTGCTGGGCACGGCGATTCTCGGGATTTGCGTCGGCCTGGACGGCGACGGCGCCACCACTTACATCATCACCTGCGCGGCGCTGTTGCCGTTGTATCGCCGCACCGGCGTGCGCCTGCAAGTCATGGCCACCGTGTTGCTACTGGCCATTGGCGTAATGAACATTCTGCCGTGGGCCGGGCCGTTTTCCCGGGCGGCCAGCGCCATGAAAGTGGACATCACCGAGCTCTTCGTGGCGATGTTGCCGCTGATGGCCATCGGGTTGGCGTGGGTGCTTTTTGTCGCGCTGTACCTGGGTCGCCTGGAGCGCCGCCGCTTGGGGGTGGTTCAACTTGACGGCAATGAAGGCCTGGAACACTTCACCGAGTTTCGCCTGAACGACTGGCGTTTTTTGTTCAACGCCGCGCTGACCGTTGCCCTGATCGCGCTGATGATGCTGGCGGTGATGCCGCCTGCGGTGCTGTTCATGCTCGCCTTCGGTATTGGCCTGGTGGTGAACTTCCCGAACCTGAAAGAGCAGAAAGCAGTGATCGCGCGCCACGCCGATAACGTCATGGCGGAGACCTTGCTGATCTTCGCGGCGGGGGTTTTCGTTGGCATCATGGGCGGCACCGGCATGACCAAAGCCATCTCCGAGAGCCTGATCCACGTGATTCCGGAATGGGCCGGCAGTTCGATGTCGATCATCACCGCGTTCATCAGCATGCCGTTCACCTACGTGCTGACCAACGACGCGTTCTACTTCGGCGTGCTGCCGATCCTCGCTGAAACCGCCAGCCACTATGGCATCAGCGGCAAGGAAATGGCGATCGCCGGGCTGATCGGCCAGCCGGTGCATTTGCTCAGTCCGCTGGTGGCGTCCACGTATCTGCTGTGTGGGTTGCTGGATCTGGATTATGGCGACAACCAGCGCATGACGTTGAAGTGGACGGTCGGGACGGTGGGGGTGATGTTATTGGCGGCGTTGGCGTTTGGGTCGATTTCCATCATTAGGTAACCGCCCCCGTAGGAGCCGGCTTGCTGGCGATTGGCGCACGCGGTGTGTCAAGGAGACCGCTTCGCTGGCAAGCCAGCTCCTACAGGGGTTGGTGCGCGCGGTGTGTCAGGGAGACCGCTTCGCTGGCAAGCCAGCTCCTACAGGGGTTGGTGCGCGCGTTGTGTCAGGGAGACCGCTTCGCTGGCAAGCCAGCTCCTACAGGGGTTGGTGTGCGCGGCGTGTCAGGGAGACCGCTTCGCTGGCAAGCCAGCTCCTACAGGGGTTGGTGCGCGCGGTGTGTCGAGGAGACCGCTTCGCTGGCAAGCCAGCTCCTACAGGGGTTGGCGCATATCCAGGGCATAAAAAAACCGGACATCAGTCCGGTTTTTTTATGGGATCGCTACAGCGCCTTATTCAGCAGCTGGCGCTTCCGGCTTGCGGCGCTTCAGAGGCGCCATGCCGTCCTTGCTGACCAGCGACAGGGCGTCGGTCTTCGGGCGGTTGGCGATCTTGCGCTTGGTCGGGGCCTTGGCGCCGGTTTTCTTCTTGTCGCCCTTGGCGTCGACCTTTTTCTTCTTCACGCCAACGGCTTTGCCCGAGGCCTTGACCTTTTTCGGTCCGCCGTAGGTGCCTTTGACTTCCTTGATGGTGCGACGCTCGAAGCTCTGCTTGAGGTAGCGCTCGACGCTCGACATCAGGTTCCAGTCGCCGTGGCAGATCAGCGAGATAGCCAGGCCATCGTTGCCGGCACGGCCAGTACGGCCGATGCGGTGAACGTATTCGTCGCCGCTGCGCGGCATGTCGAAGTTGATCACCAGGTCCAGGCCGTCCACATCGAGGCCGCGAGCCGCGACGTCGGTGGCGACCAGGATCTTCACGCCGCCCTGCTTCAGGCGGTCAATGGCCAGTTTGCGGTCTTTCTGGTCCTTGTCACCGTGCAGCACGAACGCTTTGTATTCCTGCGCCACCAGACGGCCGTAGATACGGTCGGCCATGGCCCGGGTGTTGGTGAACACGATGGCCTTCTGATAGGTCTCGTTGGCCAGCAGCCAGTTCACGATCTGTTCTTTATGCTGGTTGTGGTCAGCGGTGATGATCTGCTGACGGGTGGTCGCGTTCAGGTCGCTGACGTTGTTGAGCTGCAAGTGCTCAGGGTCGTTCAGCACCTTGGCGACCATCTCGCGCAGGCCCGAACCACCGGTGGTGGCGGAGAACAGCATGGTCTGCTGACGGTTGGTGCACTCTGCCACCAGACGCTGGACGTCTTCGGCAAAGCCCATGTCGAGCATGCGGTCGGCTTCGTCGAGGACCAGCACTTCGACTTCTTTCAGGTCGAGGTTGCCGGCGTTCAGTTGCTCGATCATCCGGCCCGGCGTACCAATCAGGATGTCCGGCACCTTGCGCAGCATGGCGGCCTGGACCTTGAAGTCTTCACCGCCGGTGATCAGGCCGGACTTGATGAACGTGTACTGAGCGAAGCGCTCGACTTCCTTGATGGTCTGCTGGGCCAGCTCGCGGGTCGGCAGCAGGATCAGGGTCTTGATGCTGACGCGGACTTTCGCCGGGCCGATCAAGCGGTTGAGGATCGGCAAAACGAAGGCCGCGGTTTTGCCGCTACCGGTTTGCGCTGTCACCCGCAGGTCACGCCCTTGGAGCGCCAGCGGAATAGCCGCTGCTTGCACAGGCGTTGGCTCGACAAATTTAAGCTCGGCCACGGCTTTGAGCAGGCGTTCGTGCAGGGCGAATTGGGAAAACACGGGTGCTACCTCGAAGAAATACAAAAAAACAGCTGCATAGGGTAACGGTTTCGAGCGCCGAGGCCGAGTTTCTTTATACAAACGGCTGCAATCAGTGGCTTTTTTGTTGCCTGATTTGTCCCCAAACGTAATACAGACCGTCTTAAATGCTCTAATCGCCCCGTCGCGTCCTACAGAAGAATCGTTTTTGCCCATGGATATCAAACAGCTCTGGCTCAACGTCCAAGACCTTTGGGGTGCCCTCGATCAGCACCCGCTCCTGCATTCCAGCCTGGCGCTGATGGTGTTGCTGGTGATTGCGCTCGTCCTCGGACGAGTGGCGCGCTACCTCATTCTGCACGTGACCAAAATGCTCGGCCGGCAACCGGCGTTGCATTGGGTCAACGACTTGCGGCACAACAAGGTCTTTCATCGGCTGGCGCAGATGACGCCGTCGCTGGTGATCCAGTTCGGCCTGTACCTGGTGCCGGAACTGAGCAAGACCAGCCTGATCTTCCTCGGCAACGTCGCGCTGGCGTTCACCATTCTGTTCCTGCTGCTGGCGGTCAGCGCCCTGCTCAGCGCCCTGCTGGACATCTACGCCCGCACCGAACACGCCCGCACCCGCTCGATCAAAGGCTACGTGCAACTGACGAAAATGGTCTTGTACGTGCTCGGTGCAATTATCATCGTCGCCACGTTGATCGACCGTTCGCCGCTGTTGCTGTTGTCGGGTCTGGGCGCGATGTCGGCGGTGATTCTGTTGGTCTACAAAGACACGCTGCTGTCGTTCGTCGCCAGCGTGCAGTTGACCAGCAATGACATGCTGCGGGTCGGTGACTGGATCGAGATGCCACAAGTGGGCGCTGACGGTGATGTGGTCGACATCACGTTGCACACGGTCAAAGTGCAGAATCACCCGTGAGTTATGAAAAACTGACTATGACCCGTAGATAATCAAAAAAATGGACATGCCATTTCACTAGACTCTCTCCTACTCCCTCCCCTTCTTCGCATCCCTTCCTAGCAGAACAGAGCCTGGTAGCATCCCTCCTTTTCAATGCCATCAGCAGAGTGCTGCCCTCACTTCCAGTTTCAAGTCCTCACTCACCCAGATTGTCAGCAGCGGCTTCGGTGCGGCCAACGCCTACTAAACACCGCCTGTTCCACCCAGTCCGCAACCCCACAGGTGCTTCTAATTACTTAAGGAGGGTAGCCAACCAGTCTCAGCCTACCGATAGCCTCAGCTAATAGTCTGGTAGCAGACTCCCTTAGACCGGTGGGCTTCACAATGCCGCTTGGAATAAAGCTACTGCTTCAGGCAGATGCGAGGTAAGAGGTAAGAGGTAAGAGATCAACGATACTCAACCATGCTGCATTGCTCATGATCGGTAGCATGGAGCGTGCTGACGAGCGAAAAGCTGCACTAGGCTCCCGCCGCCTACCATGCTGCTGAAGCCGTCATCCCCGCTTTGAGAGTCGCAACTGATGCGAGCACAAGCGAACCTAAACCAGCCAGTCCCGTAATAAACGCTCCGCCGCCATTGTAGCTAGCCATAGACACCAGTTGAGCTGCGCGTAGGTGGCTACCAGCTTCAGGCGTGAAGTGACCAGAAACCTGAACCTGCCATCAGGGCTTACAAATCCCCCCCAAGCACCAGGGCAGTAACGTTCAACATGAGGTAGGCCATCAACCGTTCGTCAGAGGTACGATTAATTTCAAGCACGGAAAAAAAATCCAGAAATGGGTTTATCCAAATGTTTAATAATATCTATCCGCACAAAAAATTTTTTGTATGAATACCGCCCTCGCTCACGGGGCCCGCATGGCTCAAGGCCTGGCAGATAACTCGACAAAGGCAGTAGTCAGGCGCGTACAACCAACCAACTTGTCAATTTCTCAATAAATGATTAAGTATAAATAATCGCACAACTAAGAGTGTACTTTCCGCATACTCTAAATGCCGCTTGACAGAGCCTGACAATGAAAACTTAAATCACCCCACCTATTTCATGATCGCGTTATTGAGCATGTCGTCAATCGTCAATAAAACCCCGAGAAAAGTGCCAGTTAGAAAATACCGGTATGTGACTTTGCCGCTCGTGTCGTTGTTCAGAAAGTCGAACATCGCTGAGGATGAGGATGAGGATGGCTGGGAGCTCAAAGCTACCTTGGTGGGTAAGTATTTCATCACACCGTTCAAGGGTAGTGGTGGAGCTGCAGAAGCCAGGAACGTCCCGGTAATCCTTAACCCCGACGGCTCCATCTGGAAACACGGATCGCTTTACATACTGGCAAGGGCGACTGATTTTGACGCGCCATCAGATCAAACATTGAAAGGCTATGCCAAGGGTCTTGTCGACTATATGAATACGCTTGCACAAGACGGCGTAGATTATCTTGCGACGCCCAAACGAATAGGTGCGCGCCCGACATACCATTACAAGGCAGAGTTAAGCCTTAAGGTCAACCTGAATGAAATTGCAGCCAGCACTGCAAACGGACGAATTTCTGCAGTCGTTAACTTTTATCGCTGGATGCAAGGTCGGTATGACTACCACCCCACCGAAGCCTTGTGGCAAGAAGTTGTCCGTAAAATCCCCTATCAGGACAAGAGGGGATTCTATCGAAACAAGCCAGTAGTTACTACTGATCTAAGAATCAAAAAAACTACCGAAGAGTCAACCGGTGAGTATGTCGTTGATGAAGGAAAGCTCTATCCGTATAGCCAAGAGCAGCAAACTGCACTGATCCAAGCATTGGTGGTGAGCGGTAATACCGAAATGTTTTTGACCTTCCTTCTTTCTATATTTACAGGCTCAAGACTTAGCACAACTTACACCATACGCCGCTCCAACATTATGAATCCCGAAAACGTAAAAACCAACGAAACCGCCGTAAAGATTGGTCGTGGGACACTGGTTGATAACAAACTAGAAAAATCCATGACCATATATATTCCAGCTTGGTTAAACGCCCTTCTTTACGCTTACATAAACTCGGAGAGACATAAGAGACGAGCAGCCAAGGCTTCAATTAAAAATGATGGCGAGCAGTATGTATTTCTAACTCAACATGGCAACCCATACTACATCTCTAAAAAGGATATTGAGAGGGGTCAAGGCAGCCCAATCCAGGAAGGATATTCAGTCCGTCAATTTGCCTCAAAAAAATTACAGTCTTTAATAAACCAAACAGAGACACCATTCAAATTTAGATTCCATAATCTAAGAGCGTGCTTCTGTATGAATGAAATTGACCAAAAAATGAAAGGAATTCCCAACGGTGATGCCGACCGGATTTATGCTGTATTAACTCACGTACAAGGAAGAATGGGGCATAGCGACATTACTACAACGCAACGCTACTTCCGCTACCGCGAAATGAAAAATATCGCACTACAGGCGCAGAGCGACTTCGAACTCCATCTTCAGTCCTTGGCGGAAAGCTATGTTTTCTCATAAAGTCCGCTCAATACTACGCAATAACCCAAACATCGTGCTCATTGACATTATTAATACGTCCATGATCGAAATTCACAGAATCATCGACACATCAGGGATTCAAAACGTTGCCTTCTTAGCAGTTGACGAAGAGATTTTCCATGTGGGATCACACTGCTTTACACAGAGACATCGGATCAGCGGAAGTTCACTTTATAGCTGTGACTCGAACGACTTTTGCCTTGATAAAGCTAAAGCGCTTGATGGATGGGCCAGAGCCATAATTGACGAAGTCAAAACTGGAGAAATCAGGCCTATGACATTAATGGCCAGATCTCGCCAACTGAACCAACATTTCGAATGGGCATACAGTAATGGTTATCAAAACCTCTTAAAGAGTGATCAATTTTATTACGAATGCTACTCATCATATTCCAATATTGTCTACAACCAGTGGGCATCTGGAAAGTGCGCAGACACAACGGCAGCCGGGAAGCAGGTCTATGCATTCAGCATCATAAAGTCACTTTTTCCCGACACAGAGAGACATTTCAAGCAGGCGCTTCCCAGAGTTTACGTCAACACTAAAGCCCCTCCCAAGAATGAGACAAAAGTTCCCAAGGAGGATGAGTTATCGCATGCCCTGGCGATTTCTTCTGAAATCTTTAGCGGAATAACAAATTCACTGACAAACCTCCGGAGATACCCATTTCAAATTAAATTGTTTGGCAAAATGCATTGGATAGTGCCTCACGAAAATTTCTGCCAACCCAGAAATTTCGCCCCCCTGTGGGGGACAAATGAAGTCTGGGACTATAACACTGGCACGTTGATTCCAAACCAACCAAAGGTTCGTAAAAAGCGATACAGAAAAGGTCTAGAATCGCTCGAGATAGAGAATAGAAACCCTACCGTTTTGACCCAACACAGACACCGACTCGCCAAATGGGCACACGACTGCTTTCTTCTCTTATTCGAGGCAAACACCGCAATTAATGAAAAGCAAATCGCTGACCTTGAGTGGCACACTGGCAAATACGACGTTGTGCCAGCCCAACAAGGATTCAGGACTGTGAAATGGCGGGCAGGAAATAAGCGCCAGAGCTTTACCATAGCTACGCAATTTATCAAGCAATTTGAAGAGTACCTTGACCTGAGAGCACTAATCACCAGCAACTATCCTTCTAAATACCTCTTCCTGCATGTCCCAGTGATGCCAGAAGATCGGGTCAGACCCTTACAGAGGGGCTGCCTGTCAAAGCTGGTGTCTGCGATGCGGTTATTTATCGACAAAGAGTTTCCGAAAATCGGCTACCGTCAACTGCGCCATTACAAGTCCAACTATCTACTCAAAGAATACGGGCTTGTTGTGACAAGTCAACTTCTACAAAGCCGAATTGGCACTATCGCCAAGGCATACTCATCAGCTGAAGATGACGTAGCCACCAAAGAAATCAGCGCGTTCTACAATCTGCTATCGAAGGCCATCAAGGCTGCAACTCGAAAGCGTCAACAAAGCATCCCTTCTGGCCACTGCGTTAAACCCGGCCATGCCATACCTGTCGCGGAGATTGATTCGGAGATTAGCCAACCTGCTTGCAACAACTTTATAACATGTCTTTTTTGCAATAACTTCGTCGTGCACGCTACGGACAATGATCTTAAGAAGCTTTTGAGCCTAAAATATTTTTTGAACGAGATCCGCCAGCAATCCACTACGGCTGAAGAATTCAACAAATTAAATGGCCCCACTGCTGCACGAATTGAATCAATCTTGACAAGCATTAGTAACATATCTCCAGAGCTGGACGATAGAGTCTCGACCATCCAGGCCTCAGTATTCGACCATGAAGATCTCTCTGAATACTGGGCAGCTTTACTTAATCAATTAGTCCATTTCGGAGCCATTCAATGAAACTCTCTTCCACCGTACCACTCCAGCACGACCTCGATGCATACATGGGTATCCCCGCTTGCCTGATCACACCAGCAACCGTGATTAGCAGGGACATACATGGAAATATTCTGAGCATTGTCGGGGATATCGAATGGCAGACGCCGACACTAAGAAGCCACCAGAACCGAAAGGCTTACATCAGCTACCGCAAGTTCAGGCAAACTACCGAACTTGAGATTAAAAATCTGGAGCATGCGCAAAAGATTGTAGCAGTTTGGATCAATCGACCCTCCTCCAGAACCGGCTCCTATCCTAGTATCGATACGGTACGCTCATTCTTAACTGATCTTCGCATGCTCTGCAATCACGCCACGAAAAAAGGCATCACGCTATCTGAACTGCTAGAACATCCTATCCACTTCGAGTCATTTCTTTCCAAAGTAAAATCCTACACTACTCTTAGAACTCTTCAGATGATCATCAACAAGGTGATTTCCGAGGATATATTCTCCGTATCTACAACTGTAACCAAAATACTCGACCGTGCAATTCGCGATTCAGAGGACGAGTCCGAGCAATATCCCGTTATTCCTGGGCGTATTTTGTTCGAGAAGATCTCCCACTACACCTCTTTGCTTCAAGAGTATCAAGCCAACGAGTCGAACCTCGCTGAACTGAACCGCCGCGTAGGATTAAACCGGTTCTACGGTCGGTTCAAACGAAAGTCTGGAGACCCGAACAAACCTAACGTTCAATTTAAGGTAGCAATGGAAGAATGTGGCCTATCTGAAATTCGTGACAAGTATGAAATGAGGCAGCTTTCAAATGTAAGCAATTTCATCAGCAGGTGTAACTATGCCGCCAAGATGCTGATTCATGTATTCACCGCAATGCGAGAGCGCGAAGCCTACTTATTAAAAGAGGGGTGCATAAAAAAAATCGGGCCTAATACTTATACCGTGTCGGGGCTGACAATCAAGCTAACAAAAGAGCCGCGTCCTGCCAAATGGATTACGTCCAAGTCAATTCTACTCCCTTATCAATGCGCTCTAAGCATAACTCGACTTATAAAAACATACATGCCAGCTTGTATTAACACCGAAAACCGGCTGTTCCTTTCAGTATCATATCTCCCGGTAGCCAATGAATATGAAAAAAAACAAAAAGACACTGAGCTATATCAAGGAGCTCTAAACCCCAACCGTATGGAGGAGACCTTCCCCAAGGTAATAATTACAGATAGTGATTACGAGGAACTCGTAATGCTCGACCCACTCAGAAATTGGGCTGCCAACCCAGATTTCCAAGTAGGACAGAACTGGAACCTGACGACCCATCAGTTCAGGCGATCAATGGCCGTATATGCAGCACAGAGCGGCTTGGTATCGCTGCCTTCGTTGAAGCGGATGCTTCATCACACCCTCCTGCAGATGTCCATCTATTACACAAAAGGCTTCACTACTGCCAAGTTCCTTTTCTCCGAGCAAAATCCTGACTTGGCCGAATTCTTCCAAGCCCAGACGGTTAATGCCGAAGCTAGCCTTTTCCTTAAAGACGTTATAATGGAAAAATCTAGATTATACGGTGCTGCTGGCACCTGGTATGAACGCAACGTCAAAAAAGAATATACCACTAACATCGTTACAAACTTCCAAGAAACCCTAACCAAGGTTAAAAAAGGACTCCTTTCTTATAAAGAGACGATCCTGGGGGGGTGCTTTAAGATCGGGGAGTGCAAAGAGCGAGCGCACCATAACTACGTTACCTGCGTAGATTGTAATAGCGCCTGCATTAAAGAAAAAAAGCTCGACCAAACCATTCTTATTCAAGCAAAAATCATCGAGAGCACCGCTGAGGGCACATTTGCCCACAACACTGAGCAAACAAAACTCAACATGCTCCTGTTCTTCAAAAATAAAATCTCAAAGGTTGCGGCATGATTTCCGACATCATTAAGCATTACGAAGCAGCTCTTCAGCGGTTGATCGACAATGTGCCTGATAGGGTTTCACCGGGCACAAAAATCAGCAATGATTCTGTTGCCTTGGAGGCGGGGCGCAAGAAAGGCTCAATCAAAAAGAAACGGGATTGTTTCGATGAACTTATTCCGAAGATCAAAGCTGCTGCAGCCGAGCAGAAAAAAGAAAACAGTGCCAAGCCCAACAAGGGTGCAGAAAAGCTATTTAAAGATCTCTACCACGAGAGCTTAGCCAGGGAGCTGATGCTTATCTCGCAGATTGATGAGTTGGATAAAGACCTCTCGGCATTAAGTAACGTTACCAACATTGCCACTCATAAGGAAAAAAACCGGAAGGCTGCCAAGAAATGAGCGACCGGAACAAGACTCTCAATTTTGCGTAGCGGGATTAACGGAGTCACTGGAGAGGTTGCCGGCCTGGCTCTCCAGAGACACTTTCAACAAATTGGAGAATTACACCAATAAGTGATGATTGGCGAGGATGACAGAGGTCTCTGGGCGTGTATTCGGGCGCGCACCAGATGCCTGTAGCGAGTTGATCAAACGGGACTGGAGCAAGGTGTTTGAGTAATGCTGACGGCATGCAAAATTCAGTCAGAGAACTTATTCATGCAGACCGCCATTTGGCACGCCCTACGGGCCAGCTGTCGTGAATCAAGCCAGCCATTTTCAATGGCTATCTTGCCCCTCCGGGCTTCCATCTTCGTGCCTGCGCGCTCCGCTTGCCTGAAGTGACAGTCCAATAACACATCAGTCCCAGCTGCCGCATTTGGGCAAACTTGTATCTCTTCAAAAAAATCGCACAAGGCTCAAGGTTTTTCGAAACCAACCGTTTGTGATGGGTAAGTACCCTTTTTGAGCCACGGCTTTGACCCTCTCTACACATGACTTCGCACAGCGCCTGAGCGGTGCCTTTTCGTTCCCCTGCACGATTCTCGGCAACCGCCAGCGGCGCACATGGGAGCGGCTGATCAGCTACATCGAATCGTCAACCTGCACAGCCGAATTCGACAAGGCGGCAGCCTATGCCGAGGTCTGTGCACATGCATTGGCCGATAGCGGCCAGATCGATATCTCCACGGATCGAGATCTTCTGATCATTGCAACGATGGATGCATGGCGTTGCGCCCGTACTTAACCGAATACTCGACCAACCTGAGCTACCCAGGAAAACCATGACTTCCTTTTTTAAACGCTACGCCGACGGCGGAATATCAAACAGGCGCATCTATATGCCGCAGCGTCTTCTGCCCACGACCGTCAGTCATTGTCCCCTCGAGGTCTTAGTGGGCCACTGGGAAAAGTATCTCGTAGACCCCTCGTCCGCTCGTGAGCATTTTCCATGGGCAGCGCGATTCGTTATGGGCATGCCCGTTCCAAACTGGGCGCGCGGACTGGAGTGGAACCTCGGTCAGAAGTCTCGTTTCATCTCTGCAGTATGGTCAGGCGGGGATCTGGGGAGCTACCTGACGAATGACTGGTACGAGCCAGTAATCGGTAACAGGGCATTGGCCGAAAACAGTGAAATTTTGATTGATGGCCAGCAACGCCTTCATAGCCTGGAGGAGTATCTCCTCGACCGGCAGGCTGTTCCTGATGCACAAGGGCAGTCAAGAATTTGGTCTGAGCTCGGCAACGGCGAAAGGAAACGCTTTCTGTCGATGATCTTTACTCATGTGAGGGTGTCTTCTGATGACGAGATGGCATTGCGCAGGACATACGATCTTGTCCAATAGCCGGGCGCCCCCCTCCGGGGGCGGCTGTCGTAAACCGAGCCCCGCTACGCAGTGTCTCGGCCCTTCGGGCTTCCATCCTTACGCTCTTCGACCATCATGGTCTGCGCGCTCCGCTTGCCGAGCAATCCGACTCCCCTTCTTGCTTGGACATTGGCTATCGCTCCCACATACTGCTGAGCATCCGATCAAAGATGAGGCCGGGCAAATGGGTTGGCTCTTTTGGAAAGACAAGCGCCCCGCGTGGGTTCAGGCAGAAGAACGGGAATTCATTAAAGCTGCGAACCGCCTAAAGACGCTTCAGGTAACGCCTCGCGGTGGCATGCGCATTGACCCCGAGGAGCTCAGGGATCAGATCCTTGCGGCGCGAGAGTTATACAAAGACCTGGTTCAAAAATAACGGTAGTGAGCAGGCAACCTGCTTGCAGCCACAGCCCATTCGCACGGGTTCAGAAATTTAAAAATGATGCTCAATGGAGGTCTATTCACTGACGCCATGGCCCCCAGTTCGGTGGGTTCTCAATGATATCGATTGAGGTGCTGAGCTATCCTGCATGCGTTCAAAGACTCCATCTAGGGTCGGGTAGGCTTTCGACTCCCTGAGTGTGCTCACCAACTGCAGAAGCTCTCTGCCCTGCGCCAAAGGCATTTGAATGTCGCAATAGACAGTGTCTTCATCGTCCGTCGTGCCCATCTGATTTCTCCACTCAATCTAGTCGGCTGTGCGCTCCGCTACTGCGATAGTTGTGCGTGCCCTAACGGGAAAAGGCTCTCGTAATCCCTGGCTCCGGTGAAGCACGCCCGTTGATGCCGAATGCCAGCTGCCGGACGATGACGCAACGCCCTTAACCTGAGCCGTGACTCGGCAAGCTCAGTGACATATACCCTGCCAATCTTCCGCGAGGACAAGAAACTTTTTCATATCATCTCGCATCATGTACTGCCAAATAAGCGCTTCATCCTCAACATTCTCATCAATCTCTGGCTTACCCACCAGATTGATCAGATCTACCATTTTTCCGAGTAGCTGTGTTCGATCAGCGCGCTCACCGTGGTCTTTAATCCTAGCCACGCAATCAGTTAAATCCATCCAAACTCGAGCATGATCAACACCGAGTGAAACGGCCAACTGCAATGAGTTTGAAAATTTTGGATATCCCCACTTGGCGATGAAGGCTAAAGATAGGAACTGTCTCAAATCGGGCTTGCCATTTAGCAGAGTCTTGGACTGTGCGACTTCTTCGACATCTAACGCATGAAATTTACCGAGTGGCTCTGCGTGAGCCATCACTCGGTCGTGAAGGAAGGTTTCAACTAAAGATGACACCAACGTGCTGAGTATTGCCTGAGTTTTTTTCTCGGCTCTTCGTCTCGGTATTAACTCAATAATTAGGTAAAAGAAATACGCTGATATTACCCCCGTCAGCAAATCGCCCGCGATATCTTCGAAGGCATCAGACTGAAGCGCCGTAATCAGTCGGGGCCATTCATTCATGCCAGCCGGCACATCGAGTTTTATCTTCACGATTAGCAGTAGGCCGAACGCAATCCAAGCACCGCAAAACAGCCAGAGTTCCCTGCGATCCTTCAAGATACTAAACATCCATATCTCCGCGATAACTGGCCACGTATAGCCCAGGCAGACATGCGAGCGTCAGCTTACTTTGGTAAGCCAGCGCCAGCTGCCTCATTTCTGTTGATGTGTTCTAGCACGCGTTCTAGGAATCGGCGCTCTTCACCATAGAAGAATGCGGAGGGTTCATGAACTGCCAAGTGCTTAATGTCCTCCTCCCACTCGCCGTACCAAGCGTCTGGTGTGTCGGCATAGATACTAGATCGGTCAGGGAATTGATCTCCGGTGATGTCGACGATCAGTCCATCGACTTCAAGCCAAGCATGTGAAGCGCCGTCCTTCATCCCGCAAACATAGAAGAATTCGCCAAGTCCTACGGTGTTCAAATAGTCGCCCATGAGCTCAGAAATGATTCCGCAGCATCCGCGTGGGAAACCTTGAATGTGCATGGGGACATCGTCGGTCTGTACGACCATCTCGACTGCCAACCTAAAGCTCGTTGCCAACTCAAGCGCTGCTGAACGAAGCATTTCCTATCCCCATAAAGAAGGGCCCCGCAGAGCCCTCCATTTGTACCCAACAGATTTTACTGGGCCAGCCAGCTCTCGACCGTATCGGAGCCATGTTCGGCTTTCCATTCCTTCAGCACTTTGTGATTGCCACCCTTGGTCTCAATCACTTCACCTGAGTGAGGGTTCTTGTAAACCTTGACGGCGCGAGCCTTGCGGACACCCTTGATCTCAGCGACTGCGGGAGCGCGGCGGCTAGAAGATTGCGGATCGAGAATCGCGACGATGTTGCGCAGGCTGTAGCCATACTCGCCCAGAAGATCGCGGAGCTTCTTCTCGAACTCGATCTCACGCTTCAGGCCATCATCGTTTTTCAGTGTTTCAAGCTCTGCCAATTGGGCAGCAAGCTGCTGTTCAAGCGCGCGGAATTCAGCGAGACGGGACATGTAAGACCTCAGGTAGTTAGTGACAGCAGTATAGTCAGCGCCATCAAAGGTGGACAATCGAAGGTGCGCCCGATGCTTAACGCTGACGCGCTCGTCTTGCAATCTTGTGGGCAGCCAAGTGCTGCATTTCAACCTGCCATTGAGCCAGGAATTTTTCCCAATCACGGGCGTATGGGGCATCGATCAGGCGCGTCGAGCCGATGCTCGCTTGTAGAAAACGCTCACGCCACGGCTGTGGAATCCTGGCCTCGTCAACAATGTTGATACCGGAACTGTGGCGCTCAATAAGGACTGCTTTGCGGACAGCATCAATATCGAGGTGTGGATTACTATGGTGTAAGTCGACGCGCTCTTGGTCTTCAATGTCATCAAGCACATTTAAAATAGCGGCTGCTTGTGGATCGCCCGGCACCAGGTGCGAAAGTGTCCAGAGCGCTTTGCGCCTGACAGACTCACGCGTACGAAGATCATCAGCCACGTTCAGTGCCTCGATGGGAAACGGCAGTCAGCCGACGATAAAGGTCGGCTAAGAGGCGAGCATCCAGCAGCGCGTGATGGGGAAGTTCCGGGAGCGTCACGTTGTCGATATCATCCGCTTCGAGGTGCCTAAATAGCACGATCAGGTTGGTTGGCCGATTGGCAACGTTAGCTGGCCAACGGTGATTTACGTAAGCCAGTTGGCAGAAAAAATCCCAATCCCATTCAGGAGCGTCCGAGCAAATCTCTAACGGGACTTCTAGGTGGCTCAGGAAAGCGAGCAATGAGGTTTGGGCTTCGACCAAGGTTTGCCCGTGCGCAGCCAGGTTGAGCTGAGGCAGGACGTTCTGGATCACGAAGTCGCTGCAGTCTCCGACTAGGTAGGTGTCTGTGAGTTCGACGTAGTATTCATGGCCGGCTTCGGACACGAGTGCCAGGGAAATCAGCTTCGTATCTCGGTTCAGCTGTGTGAACTCACAGTCCAAAAATAGCTTCATCCCCTCCTCCCCTGTGAGTACCTGGTTCATGCCTGCGGTGTACCTTTGGTAAAACGATCAAAGCCGACTGGTTTCTCTTATGATTTTAACCGATTGTCCTGACGAGCCTATGCCTGCACTCACAGCAAGGGAGGTTTGCCAAGTGCTGCGCGATGCCATCTTGGGAGGCGCATGATGGTTACCCTGGTGGACGAGAGGCATTGATCGCATGGATTCGCGATCAACTCTATGCCGACGAAAGCGATGTCACAGATCCAAGGCGTACTTGATGGCCGAATCATCGCATCGATGTATAGATGCCCAAGATCTTCTTTTATTTTGGGAAACCCGCCCAAAAAGGCCCATTTTCTACGGCCTATGATTACCTCTCACATGACGAGGTACTGAAGATGTTTGATTTTCTGAAAAAAAGACGCGAGACCGAACAGCAGCGCAAAATCAAACGAGTCATGGATGCTCAGGAAGCGTTTTTGGCTCTGTATGAGACGTCCACGCCGATCACTCTGCAGGAGGAACTCAACGCCATTGCTAAAAGTTTTGAGCAAGGACGGCGCGATGATCGAGAGTGATTTGGAGTGACATAGTAATACCAGTTTTGGCATTCACGGGTCGCTCAAGGGGGTAATGAGGAGTAAATTAGGGGTAATTCGTATACCTCTCATTGCCCCCTGAAAAGCTCTAAATAATCTTTTAACCACATGATATACAACGTATTTTCTGTAACTCGAAACTATAGGCCTCTCTAGAAGCGACCCTGCGCCTTGAAGTACAAAGGAGTCAACGTAGAGTAAGCAGGGTTAGCAACCATGTTGGAATTAGCTAAAGAGATTGTAAGTAGCGGGCCTTCGGGAGTTATCGCCTTGCTGGCATTCGCAGCATTCGGCGTAGCTTGGAAAGCTCTATCAGTGCTGGAATCAGTGAAAAAGAAGGACAAGGAATGAGGCCCTGGTCGAAAGTGCCGGCATGGTGGTCTGATGAAATTGCGCTCCTTCGAGGAGGGGCTCATGCAGGTCGGTCTCAGGCGATGCTTCGTGTCGTCTTCGCGCTGGCGACAATGACCCCTACGGCGAAGACATACACAGTCGTCTCCTCTGTCAGCGAGCTGATGGAGCGCACAGGATTAAGCCGGCCAATGGTTCGCCAGGCCTTGGTTGACGTGGAAGCGCGGGGGTGGATTCGACACAAGCCTGGTGGAGGCAAGCTCAAGTCCGAGTACACGCTGGCATGCCCACATTTCGAGGCAGAAAAGGACGGCTACTACTACAAAATCCCAAACAAAGAGGTTGTTAAGAACCTTCCGAAGATCTCTCGCCGAGGGGAGAAGGCGCTTGCGGCGCTTAAGATCTACGCCGTGCTACTGATCGTCCGACCGAATCAAGCGAGGATCTCGAGCATCAATGTCGAGAACTTGAGAAATAGGGCTGCTGTGCAGTGGACTTCTCTAAGAGACGGCTTATCGATCCTCGCTACGCACGGCATGATCGTTGTCGATAAAGCCCCTGGTGATGATGGTGAGTACGTGAAAAACCAATACGTGATCAAGGGGGACATTGTCAGAGAAGTCCCGGCATGATCCATGGCAGCGCTAGGTGAGGTAGTATTGTCGCCGGATGACGTGTGGAGACGCGAGATGAAGGCCCCCAGAACGATATGCCAAGCTGATCTACAATTTGACCACATAGCAATCGGGCTATGTGGTCAAAGGAGGCGAAATGAGTTCTTTCGACGCTACTTGCAGCTGTCATCTAGACTTCCTGATAAACCAGTTTTGCATAGCTTGCGATGGTAGCAAGGTACGCAACAAAGATCGCGAAGCTACTATTCTCCGTAATCGAGACAGAAAGCTTCCAACACAAATTGAGTATTTGGAATTTGATGGCGGTCACTGCAAGCAGAAATATAAGTCTTTAACCGAGGATTGGCAGTGCCCGTGTTGCAACCGGACTAGATTCCAGTTGCTTCGCTGGACTATGAGGTTTCCTAAAAGCCCATCACGGTTTGAAGGTTGGGTTGTTGGCCTTCATACACATCATGATCATGCCAGTGATGCCTATGGAGGGATGTATACCTTTCAAGGAGCTGCAGCCGCAAGATTCGCCCCGGTAATAATTTGCGAACAGTGTAATTCCGCAGATTCCTCTGCAAAGAAAAAGCTACGACTGCCTGAAAACTTTACCTTTACCCCGATTGAGATTAAAAGCTTTATTTATCCCACTGCACACGGTTGGCACATTATAAATTACACGATAGCACAGGATGTGTATAACAAATTCGTAGCGTCGAGGGCTTTACCAAAATTCTTTTGAGTCAATTTGGATGGAGTTTAATTTATTTTCAAAAAAAGGCTCAATTGAATGGCCAGCTTGGTGATGACGACACTAAATAAAGGACAACTATGAGAAAACATAATGTCCAAAGTCTTCACCTTTATCATCGATCTTCTCAACATCATTCTTCTGGCCGTCAACATCACTGTAGGCATCGTTCCACCTACCGTACCTACAACTCAACCAATCCCGATCATCCTGATCACCTACCACCACTGTTAATACGACCCCACCCCCGGCTCAACTGGGTGGCTAGGTTCCGACATTGCGCTTGATCCGCAGGAAGAAGGGAGCATCTGCCTAGTAATGCTTGAATACAGGCCACGCCTTCCTCAGCTTTTGCTAACCTAGCTGATTATGAAATCACCAGGCAGGGAGATCGATTTGAGCACCGAAGCGACAGGGGATACCGGATTTAGCATCTATGGATTTTTGACTCGCGACATACAGGAAACGATTGATCATGTTACTGGAGAAAATCCAGAGTGGTTTTCTCTGCTCAGGGATATCAACCAGCTCCTGCAGAAAATAGTTATTTCAGGATTTGAAAGGCATCATGGCAATACCATGGATGTGAAGGTGCTCACAATGTTCTCTGCCCTGAGGTCACTGAGCAATTTTCAGTCAGCTATTATGAACCTTGAAAGAGGCATGGTAGTAGAAGCAAGGATCATGGCTAGGTGTCTTTATGAAAACTCATTTTGTATCGGCGCCTTGGTAGACAATCCTGATACATTTATCCCATTACTAAAACACGACAACGTAGCTGCAAAGCGGGGTCAGGCTGTAGCATTGAAAGAAGGCAGCTACTCTTTAACTGCCGACGTTGAAGCAGCGATGGATGAGCGGATATCTGGAGACAAGGGGAAGCACTTGAAGTGGAAATATATTGCCGAATTGTCTTCACTCTCTAGTAATTACCTTATGTACAAGCATCTTTCTGACGATGCCATGCACTATTCAGCCTCTTCGCTAAAACGCTATATAGTCTCCGACAAAGAAAGTAATACCTGGAGTGGTTATAGGTTTGGGCCAGCTACAAAAGATGAGGTGATTCGTGCAGCTAATTTTTGTGTGTCACCTACCCTGGCAATCATGATTGGCTTTCTCGAGGCAACAGACGACACATCATATGATAGAGAGGTAAACCTGGTGCTGGACAGATTTACCTCTATCACCTCAAAGGGCTTGTGAGATTTAATCCTGCTTATCTGATTCGAATGCTGTGATAAATATTCTTTTCCCGTCAGGTGTTCTCATGACGATGCCGCCATTTCGTAGTACCTTGGCATCGTCAATTTTCTCTAGCAACTCTTCTCTTTTGTCTTTGTTAGTTTTATATATTGTGCCAACCGACTTTCGATATATGGCATCATACATATCATTCATTAGCTCTACATGTTCACCAAGAATGACTTTTAGATCTACTTCGGTATGTTGCAGGGTTGTATTGTTGTAGTAATCACAGCGCATACCTGAAAGGGTAAATCTAACTGGAACAAAGCTTTCAGTGTTTCCGGCCTCGCGATTAGCATAATCGACACTATGCGCGCCAAGTTTATTCCTGACTTCACGTACCTGAAGGTTTGCCACTTTGCTCTCAATGTCACGAAGGTTCATGACGTTTGCAATCCGGTGTAGGTTGAGAAGGGCTTGTTGCTGGATGTACGTGGCGTTCAATACGCCATACAAGCGGATGTATTTTTCCCCGAAGTCGTCATACTTCGTGGGGCCATCAAGGCCATACTTGCAAAAATGCTCAATGCCTAAAAGGCTGTCGTTGATAATGTCCATCGATGAGCAAATGAAGCCCCAGTCTTCAGGCTTTGTAAGCTTGAGCGCAGATTGAATAAAGACCTCGAAGTCGCCGTGATCAGGCGTGTGTCGCATCGCTTTTTCGTTGATCAGTTCGCGGTATGCTTCGTTGTAGTGATGTAGCGCTTTGAAGAGCTGTTCGATCATCAAATTGGACTCCCTCTGGGCTGTTCAGACTACATCAATGCATCGAGGACACCAATGTAGCTATCAGGTAGAGCATTATGATCTTCAACGACTGTGATGAGCTCGACTACTGCGAAGCGTGTGTGAGCCCGGATGAACGCCGCTGGTCATTCAACTCCGGAGATCGGTTTGGCACAAATCCCATTGCGCTGCTATCTGTGTGGGAGCACCAAACGCTTTAGAACCTGCTGAATGCGCTCTGAAACCCATATCCAATGGTGAACGCCTTGCTGGGTTGGCTGTAGTGAACCAAGCCATGTCTGACCCGAGAAGCCTCAACATCCACGCCTTCGGCTTCGCCGGCCTGGCTCACATGAACAGAGAGGGAATTCATGACCTGTATCCTGGTTGCTCATCTAGGTGATGAGGTCATCATCGCGGCTGACAAGCGTGTCACCCAAATCACCCAAGACGGCGTGAAAATCCCTCACGGTGACAACGAGGAAAAGATTGTTAGGACTAAAGTTGGCGTCATCACTGGTGCAGGCTCAGTGGCGATGCTAGACCCCGTCAAATCGTATGTTAGAGACCACGGTTTCAATAGCCCTGATGATGTCTTGGACTTGATCCTGCATACCCGCGACTCGTTCTCAGAGTTCCATGCCGAAAGCCCTCGCCTTCATGCAGATCTAGCCGAGACCTCGTGGATGTTCACATATCCGACTGTGGTAAATGATCAGGCGATTACTCGGTTCGTCTACTTCCACCAGCATCACAGCGCCGAATCCTTATGCGGGCTAACCGAGGGAAGAGTGATGTGCTTCCCTGGCGGTTTTTCCTTGGAGCAGGCGCAAGAGTTGCAAGCCGAGCTACAGAGTGTGGTGACTGCAGCACTCGATTCTTATCCTATTGATCAGGTGAGACAGCTGGTAGCCTCGTACATGCTTACGTTGATTAGTCAAGTTTCCGCCATCAGCGAAACAGTCTCGAGCACCTGTGACATCGCTCTTGTAAAAGGTAACGAGGTGATGATTGCGATGTCCTTCAGGGCCGGCGATCAGGCGCTTACGTTCGCTCCGATGGCCCTCACAGTGCTTGATTAAACTAAAAGGTGACGCTCCTTGCAGGTCTGCGTCGTGAACCAAGCTACTCGCAGTCTGACGCGTTCCGCCCAAGGGCTGCCTGCTCAGCTTGCCCCTGCGGAGGGTTACCAAGCTCCAAGCCAGCAACAATGTAACCTCCACCCTCAACAGCCTGACGTCGAGTCAGGAGCAAAGATTCACTCCAGCGGCATCTGATACTACAGCGGCTTATGAACGAGTGCGCCTCATGCCAGAGGTAGCGTCGTAGGCTGCCTTGCAGTAATGCCTATGCGCCACTATTGTGGTTTCCACATGACCTCTAAAGAGGCTTGCCTTCGGCACTCAGCGCCCAGGTATTAGCCGCATGCAGAGGTTGTTGCCACTTCGGAGCCAAAGGCTTCGCACCTAATGTACCTGAGGTAAATCCAGCTGTGCATGGCTGGAATGCCCCTTTTAAGAGACAGACATTTGACGTCCTCGAACGGTAGAGATGAGTTCAAGCGTGAGGTGATTCGCACCCTCCAAGAACGAGCCGGAAACAGATGCTCCGCGCCTGACTGCAGAAAGTTAACAACTGGCCCCAATTTCAACCCTGAAAAGGCAACTCGGATCGGCGTCGGCGCTCACATTACAGCCGCTGCTTATGGCGGCCCCCGGTTTGATGAGTCAATGACACCGGACGAGCGAAGCTCAATAAGAAATGGTATTTGGCTGTGTCAAAATTGTGCCCGGATGATTGATGTAGACCCCAAGCGGTATTCAGTACATCGGTTGCTCAGTTGGAAGCATGACGCAGAGCAGGAAGCCAACGATGAAGTTGAAGGCCGACCAAGGCAATTGCCAGCCGATGATGAAGAGCAGGAGGATGGCTGGATTTGCCCATTTTGTAAGTCATTCGTCGGGCTGGAAAACCATGTCTGTCTTGGCTGTAGGGCGGAAGTAATTCGCGGCTCTACTGCGAAAGAGAGAGATAACGCCATGAAGGTGGGCTTGTTAGTCGGCGCGTTGATCGCCTTTGGAGTTTTTGGGCTGATGCCTCAATGGTTGAATTCAACATTTGGATGGCAGGTGCCTGCGACCTTCGGTCTGGGGCTGGTCGCATTGGGTATAGGTGGAGGTCTCGCATTACTCAGCGGCTTGGGATGTATTCTCTTCGATGAGCGGCTGCACCGACGCCGTCCGCCACGCTTCTTCCGTCCGACGCTCACCTAATGGACGTGTGCGTAGTTGTGCTTTTTCCGCTCAGCCTCGCGTTGTGAGGCTTTGTGGCTTAGCACGACTCTAGGGGCTCCAATGTCTGAGGTCGCTAGTGCGCAACGTGCGGCTATTTGATTTTGATCTTCTGCGCGTTTCTCGCCAGCACTCATCCAGGCACAATCTACTTGGGCACACCATGCCAACGAGGTTCGGTCAGTACCCCGCTAGCCAGTCTTTCAACGGGACAGCCGTATTTGCTTTTGTATCGAGCACCATCCAAAGCTCTTGCGGATGTCCTTGCAATAAGCCCCACACGACTCTTTGATACAGGCCCAGGTACTCCCAGCTGACCCAGCTATCATCGTATGCAGAATCCGAGGCTGGAAATATTGCAATTTTTGAGAGCCCCTTCGCTCCATCAGCGATGCCTAACTCCCAAGGCACCCACCGGCTCTCCTTGCTGTTTTTAGTAGTAAGGAGCACGAATCTTTTCGTCTGCGCAATACGTTGTTTGAGTAAAGCTGCTGTTTCCTCGGATGTGTAAGGTGGCATTTCGTGGTCGATTTCATCGATGTACACAGAAGCCCCATGATTCTGAAGTACCTGAATCGCGCCAGGTAGAACTTCCTTATCTTTACTGGAGTGCGATAGAAACGTACTCATCGATGCCGTGGCTGCTAAAGATTTGAATACGTGATCGCGAGTAGCTTGAGAGCTGTTAGCGGAGATATTTCTTAGCTCCTCCGTTGTGACATTACGAGCCATACTTCTTTCCTGAAATAATGATATCAACCAACACGGGCGACCCTATCAATGATCTGAAATACTAGATTCACCAAGGATGTCCGGCCTTCTGCGGTAGCTAAAGCATTAGTATCTGCCAGAGCTTTTAGCTCCTTATCGGTAGGTCGCATCGGTGAGCTCCCCTTGTAGGAAAGTGCTGAACCTTGAAGCTGGTTACATATTTTTTCGGCAGCCCCGCCTGTAGCACCAATAGGCAGAACGAAAACGCCAGCGGCCTTTGCAAACTCGAACTCTCGTTCAACTCCCTCTGCAGGTATGGGGAGGCCATTAACTAACTTTGCACCACCAATGAAAATCGCAATACCCGCCTGGCGGGCTAACTCCTGACGAAGGGCAGCCCACTCCTTATCCTTGGGAACTCCTCCCTTAAGTGGCTGAGGAAACGGTCTAGCGATCAGTCGGCGATCTAAATCCCAACCTCCACCGTTGCGCAAAGCAGCAAGAAAGCCAGACAGAGAAGCAGAGCCGACCAATAAGCCAGCACCCGTGACCAGATATCTATTGGTCTCACCTACCTTGCGGCCAACTTCTTCGGCCAAGGCATAAATATTCGCCGGTTCAGTGCCCCCGTGTTCAAGTGGCCAGCTACCGCTTACCCAAATCCTGCGCGCGGCTACCCGCCTTTCGATCTGCCGAAGGAGAGCGGGCACCTCGTCATAGTTATCAATCTCTACTGCAAGCAGACCATAGCGCTTCAGGTCTTTAGTCCAAAGATTATGCTGAGCGAGCCTTGCTGAGAACTCATCCTTAGTTTTGAAATCTGATCTTTTCGGCGCTCTGACGATGGCAAAGTGTTCTGGGGGCGACTCAGTGAAACTTTCTCTGATCAACGAAAGCACATGTCTAACATTTGGGTCAGTGAAACTGATGCCGATGAACAGCATCGACATGCTGGTCAGATGTGCTTGGAATAGCGGGAGGTATTGGCCACGCCGGGATCGGAAAAGCTCGTAGTCATCTGTGGATATCACAATATCGTCGAGACGATCCACCGAACCGTGCATTTTGTAGAGCAATGCCGCGCCAGGGGTGGTTCTTAGAGCAAGATCTTTTGGGGCGGAAATAGAGTTGAGCGGGCGGCTAATGGCCGCAAAGGCGCGCTCCACGAGCCGATCATAGTTAGTCGTCCAAATATGCCTGACAGGCAGTCGGGCGAGGATATCCAAAGTTTCAGGAATAGGCTTGTCTGGGCCAATCTCTTTTCTGATGACATTGCGAACACGAGTAGCACCACCGCTTTCCTGGATGCTCCACTGAGCAAGAGCGGCGAGGTCGTGTACATTTCTTGAATTGATTTCCAGCTCATCGGCGATGTCACTCAGTAGGCCCGACCACGAAGGGTAGCCTGCAGCCATGGAGACACCAGCGCCTATAAATACAGCTCCGAGCCCATCATTCAAAGCGTCAGGATACTCGGTGAGAAAACGATTCATGGCCACTTTGGTCATATCGGGCTCTTATATGTGCAATTGGCAAGCTAAACCACCCATACGGACGAGTAGTGAGGTTTTAAGGTTTGTAATTTTTACGAATAGTAATGGCGTCCTCGATCCAGCTTTCGATATTGGCCTGGATGGAAGCATAAACCTCTTTGCTATCGTTCCCCGCTGGAGTCATCAGCTTCGCATAGCCGGATAGCCTCACCGTGCCATTTTTTAGCGTGACGGCATCGAAGGGGTTAGAGCCAGCGACGGAGGTATTCTGATGGTTATCTAAAAGACGGTTGATCCGAATGGCGACAACGCCTTTTCCTGCGTTCCACCCCTTGATGACCTCCTCCAATACCCAAGGCCGGGTAGCGGTTTCTGAGCCCACGAGGACAACTACACATGATTTTCCGACCAGGCTATCGTCGATCCATTTCCTAATCGCCGCGTCACCCTTTTTTTTGACCTCCTCCCATTCATTGGCGGTATAGAGCTTTTGCCCTTCCAAAGCGCCGATATTGCGTACCTGCTGAGTACGCCAGAAGTCGTTAGCGAAGTGGAAACTGAAGAACACATTTCGAGCCATGGATAATTCCTTCTAGGCTTATGGAAAAGATTAGGCGCTTTCTTCCTCGGCCTGGAAGGCCTCAATGAGCTTCTGGTTGTAATCATCCAGATAACTCTGAAGCCCATCCCGGTCGATCAGCCGCACGCCCGCCGTGCCGGCCAATTCTTTTGCAGACTTTGTGTAATAGGAGTTCGTGACCACCATAGCCTCGTCGCACCCGTAGAACGCTTTAGCAGAGATGGCTTGCTGCACAGCCGCGTTTCCTACAGAGCCAGAGTAGTTCTTAGCCTGGATGACCATGTTTTTACCGAATCGGGTAACGAAAAGGTCGGCGCCTTGATCAGCCGTCTTCTTGGTCTCTTTGACGTCATAGCCAATGGTCTGGAAGATCTCAACCAAGAAGGCTTCAAACTGAAACCCATCCATGGCATCCACCAGGTACATAGTGATGAACTGATTCGGATTAAAATGCTCTAGCTGAGATCCCAGCCGCTCGACGAGAATATCGAAATAAATCTCTTCGCACAGGCTCAGGCCATTCCGAAAAACCGGTAGCGGGAGGAGTGGCACACCAGATGTCGAAGCCGCCTGGGGATTGAATTGAACATTGGGGAAAGCTACGTCATTTTCCCACAGGTAGTAATAGAACAAGGCCAAGTCAGACCTGAAGGTCGTTCCTGCCTCTTCAATCCAAGAACGTAAGGTGTCGGCAAGTTCAGTTCGAATGTGTCGCGTCAACTCTCTGGAGAAGCCCAGGTAGGCAGAGTTGAAGGCGGTGGTCTGTAACAGCTTGTCCAGAAGAGATGGAAGCCCTTCAAGCTCGTCAAAGCCTTTGCGAATCAAGACTTCCCTGAACAATTCCCTCTCGCTGTACACACCATCCAACCGTGGGCCGGGTACGCCTGCGTCATCGCTGCTACCTGCGCGTTCACGGGTGGTGTGAATGAAGTTCGTGAAGTACGGCTGCTTTAGCTCGGAGTATTTTCTCAATACGTTGTTCAGAAGATCGTTGAGCTGGGCTTGCTCTTTCTTCTTCCCGAAAAAGTCTTGAATCAAGCCTTTGGATCTGTATTGAAAATCGGGATAAAAGGAAGGATCCAGTGGCGTAAGGTGGCGCAACGTGATCTCTGATGATGGCGACACCTGGGAGCCCATGCACCATGGGCACGCTGTCTCGAAGGTAGTCCTATTGCATCCATTGCATTGGTAAATCATCGCGCCGATTCCTTTCCTGAGCCATCGCGCGGTCTCGCGCTTAATCTTGCAAGCGAACATAGCTCAGTGCCATCAGCTCGTCCATCGGGACTATCCAGAGTGACCGAGTCGCCCTCAATCAAGTCCTGACTGTACTGATAAACGCGCCCAATCACGGGCAGAGCGATCACAGTAACGCCTACACCCAGCTGGTTGACAATCGATAAAAAATGCACAAAAATGCCGGTTGACACTACTTAGAATTTGCACGCTTTTCGGAGAGTCAAATGCCAGAATTCCAGCATCCAAGCGAGCTTGAGCCAAAGCTCAGCCGAGCCCATCTCGATGTCGTTTTCAACAACCTCTTGGACGCTGCGTATAAGGCACTAGAGGCTACTTCAACAGACGATGACACCAATTGGACGCGAGGGGTGTTTCCTTATGGACGCATCCATGGTCGCTTCATACGCCTCCAACGTGAGGGTGACCTCCCTTGGTTTCGTCTAGTCAACAAAACTTTGGATTACACTGTCAGCGTCGATGGAGTTTTGATGCAGTTCGTGACTGATGACCCTGATCTTCGTAAGAAAGGGCACCGCTTACAAAAAAACCAAGTTGAGCGATATCACGACAGCCTTCTCGGGCCAGCCAACGATGGAAACCTCACCTGGCGGGTATACGTAGACAGTGACCGCAACCCAGATGGGCCGACCCTGACAGTTTCGATCCTGGGTTTCGACACGAACCGGAACGTGATCTGCAAATGGGTTCACAACTACGAGCCTTTGGTCTCGGTTCGCACGACCACGCTGTCGCCGGTCGTAGAGATTGTTGACTCGCTGCCAACCCGTCGCGACAAAGACGTCGCACAGACTGAAATGAAAGATACTGACTCGAAAGATGAATAACACGACAGGCTTCCTGCCTCTGGGTGATGAATTTTCGCCCGACAAGCTCCGCCTCGCTAGGTGTGCGGCGGGGCGATCCCTTGCTGAGATTGGTGAGCTACTTGGCGTTACCAGGCAGTACGCGCACAAACTTGAGGTCAACGCGATACCCTCCCCTAATCAACTGGAGCGGCTTTGCGAAGTCCTTAGTGTTAGGGAAAGCTTTTTCTTTGCCCCCCGAAAAAGTGGCGTCGAGCTAGAGCAATGCCATTTCCGGAGCGTTCGAACTTCGACCCTTACTCTCAAAAAAACCATCGCCGCTCAAGTTGAAATGTTCGAGTTGCTGGTTGATGAGCTGGACAAAGAGGTCGCATTTCCTGTCATGGACTTCGCTGCCCTTGATGAACCTGTCTCCGGTGCAGGGAAGATTGAATTGGTAGCAGAGCGATTTCGCAGGGAACAAGGATTAGGCTTAGGCCCGCTATCAAGTGTGACAAAGCTCGCAGAGAAGATTGGCGTTCTGGTGGTCAACCTCGCAGACGCTGATGACCGAATTGATGCTTTTTCTCTTTTTAACAAGCGTCCTTTAATCGTTCGCAATACATCCAAGGCCAACCCTGGAAGGCAACGGTTTGACTTGGCCCATGAGCTAGGCCATCTAGTCATGCACCAAGGAATCGAGACAGGGTGTCGTGAGACTGAGGAACAAGCCAACCAGTTCGCCAGCGCACTCCTGATGCCACGAGCAAGCTTCGCTGCGGAGTTTCCGACCATGAGAGGGAAGTACCTGAACTGGCCAGCGCTCAAGGAGCTAAAGCTTCGCTGGAAGGTGAGCTTCAAGGCATTAATCTATCGGGCTCGTGCATTGGATCTGCTAACTGCCGATCAAGCGAAGAGTGGCTTTACCTACCTAGCGCGTAAAGGGTTTACAAAAAGCGAAGAGTTTGACGAGTTGATTCCGATGGAGTCCCCCCTCCTCGTTCAGCGCGCAATCGACTTACTGGACTACGCGACGTGGAATCGCGTGCTCGCTGCTGCCGGCTTGAGCACGGAGATGGTGAAGAATCAGTTCATGTTGAACGTACCTATCGCCCCTTTACGGTTAGTGAACAGCGCCCAACGCCAGGCTTAACAAAGCTAACCGTGGAGGCAAGCTTGCCCATGAACAAGCCACTCTTCGACTTTGACCTCAAACGCGTCTCCCGAGAAAACCAGATAACAGGCAAAGCCCCCATCAACTTTCCAAATCCCAGAAGCACCACCGGTGGATGGCATTTCCTTTCCTATTTTGATCGGGAGTCCGGCGTGGCCTGATCCAATAGCGCTGCTGCCGACGAGGGAACATCAAACGCTTGAGCGGATGCTTAGAGCCTCGTGAGTCACAGGATCAGATGCTGGACGCGCCGCAATGTGTCGACAGTCGTGAACCAGGCCGTTCCTAAAGAGTCAGCGTCCTAGCAGTGCTGATGTCCATCCTCACTCCCTAGATACTCCGAGTGTTGGCATTCAACTTCCCCATTTGCTTTTTCTACAGCTTGAATGCGCTGGAGAACCCCTAACGCCGGACTGGCATGGGGGTCTCCAATTCTACTCAGCGGATAATCAGTCGTATTCGTCCTGAAACGGTTCCAACGTACCAAAGTGGATCGTTTTGGGGACGCTCACAACCTCGACATCTTCCACTTCCAAATCACTGATCTCCAGGTTTTCAGACCCATCTCCGAACTCAGCAGCCAAAGTCACCAATATTTTCGAATTAAAGGTTTCCTCAACCTCTACTGTACATGAGTCAATGGGCACATTGTCACCATCTATGGAATCATGAACAGAGAGGGAGAACTCCCCTTCTACATCTACTGTAATTTCAGCATCCAACTCCAAAACTATAAAACCATTTCCGTGCTCAATAAGGCGGAGCTGCGGAGTAGATAGTTCAAATCGATTGAAACGGCCAGAGCATCCTTCAGGCTCCCAATAGAAAGCAGAGTCAGCGTCTTGATTGGGAGTGAAATCATCTAGGACAGAGTCGAGCCTACTCTCCACTTCCTTGATAAAATCTTGAGCGGCATTGGCTTCGATGGCATTCTCTAGCTTGCCAATCAGTCCGTACACGGGATTCGCTTTGTTGTAGGCTGTGAGCACATCAGAAAGGCTCTCACTGCACTCCATATACTTAGAGGCCTCACAGTAGGCTTTCCAATCCCCATCCTGTGAAATCGCCAGTACGCGCTTATTATTGGCAGCAGCCCAATTATCAACAGCAAGCAGCGTTATAGCGTCTGGGAATTCATTTTTTTTCTTTCCACTCTCGGCAAATGGTGCAAGATTTTTGAAATACTTCTCAAGTAGCGCTGAGATTTCTAAATTTTTCCCACACTCAAAATCTGTACCACCAACCGCTTCAATAAAATCTGCAATTCGCATCTCCGCCAGCGCATCAACATCAAGGCTTTCTGCGATCAGTTCTTTTGCTTTCGCCAGCCTGTCCTCCTTCAAGAACAGATGATCGCCAGCATCATTGATCGCTTTTTCTAATGCGCTTCTAGATTCTTTGATTTTTTTCGCCAAGTGAGCCTTCACTTCCCCCCGTATCACGTCGGGAAATATAATCTCAATTGGACTTCTTTTGAACTGGCTAAGTTTGCTCAGCAACCCTTTTTCCAGCCTGAGACCATTGGCATCAAAGATCGATGTGTCGATCAATATCGCATCATATTCAAAATTTTCGTCCATGAAATCCTCAAGACAACGAAATTCAACGAAACACCGTAATGGCACAAAGTGATTAAGATAGTATTTTAGCAACTGGTGCGGAAGCCTTTTTTTGCACCAATCTTCTGACTTGTTACAATTTTGGCCTCCTAGACCTTCAAAGAATGCACAGATCGTCCACAGGGCTGCGATTTCGACTGCGTCCGACAGGTGAAATCAGGCCAGCAGCAGATCCCCCACGCGAAACTCCAAGAACACAGATTTGACCGAAGTAGAGATGTGGAGACCTTTCTTCGACAGCCCGTGCCAGTACCGCAGGTGACTGCACCACTAGCAGCGTCAGCGGCCCAACATCAGACGCTTGAGCACGTTTTGAGAGCGCTTTAGAAGAGCTATTGTCACGCCTCTGAAGTACCCAATCTCATTTTCGGATATTAATTACATGGCCCAGCCGCTCTTCGACCTTGACCTCAAACGTGTCGCGCGCAAGCACTACATAACAGGCAAAGCCGCCATCAATTTCCCCCATCCAGGAAGCACCACGGGTGGGTGGCATTTCCTTTCCTATTTTGATCGGGAATCCGGCGAGACCAAAGTGTCATTGGCAGGCATCCATTATCCTGACACCGCAGCCTACTTTGGTGACCTTGGCATCATCGACGTGACCGATGAGCTAGCAAAGCGTGGATGGTCTGTTGAAGAACGGCGGCTGTACATGGCGGATCACTGCAGAGCTGCTGCGGACATGGTTGTGAGATGGGCACTGAGCGAGTCCAACCTCTGCAGCGTCGAGATTGATGATTGGTTCCCATCTCGTGCGGAAAGACAGCGACTGCTTGAGATTCTAGATACAGCAAGGTCACAGCTTTCCAAGGTTGGCCGATGGCAAAAAGTGGAAGCGTGGCTGCGTACGCAAACCTTGAGCTAGGGTAGCCGGTAGTCTGGATCGCAACAGAACAAGCACCGAGATGGGTTCTGGGCTGGAGTATCCAGCGCACGAGCACCGGCAGCCCACTCATGTCTTTAGCCCGACATCACCTTGGCATTACAGGTCGTTGACAACACTACATATGGTGATTAGTCTGCAAGAGCAGCACATCATATGGTGTAAAAAGCTATGAATCGTGAAAGCATCCAGCAAACAGCCCATCGTCTTCATAAAGAAATTTGGGACAATCAAGAACGCTTATGGCCAAACCGACACCTGACGCCATTTCAGATGCTGGCACCTGAGGTCGCGGCCCATATTTTAGGACTTGATTACCAGCTCCTTCCAGACCTGGGCTCTCCACTGTTCGGGCGAGAGGGAGAGCGCTTCAAGGCTGCTGGTTTAATGAATCGCTCGATTCGACGCATAGCAGTTTCCACCGAATTCCCACTAAATGTGATCCGGTTCACCGGCGCTCATGAGGTCGGTCACTTTGTGCTTCATGAAGATGAGGTGATGCATCGTGATAAGCCTTTGGACGGATCGGCACGAGGACAAAGTCGCCCTCCCAAGGAAAGGGAGGCTGATTACTTTGCGGCGTGTTTTTTGATACCAGCCCGACTTCTACTAGATGCTTTTGCTGCTCAATTTCAGATGAAGGGCCCCTTCCCCTTCACTGATACCACCTGTTACCACCTCAACCCTTCAGATCCATGGTCGCTTTTGAACGCAGAAAGGGATTCGCTTGATCGAGAGATTTCGTTGGCAAGGTGTGCCCGGTTCAACAACCGTAATTTGATTCCACTTTCGGTTCAATTTGGGGTTTCGGATATTGCGATGGCGATACGAATCAAGGAGCTTCAGCTAGTACGCTGGCCCTAGCGTCTGTCCTCCTATGATGATCTAGCTAAGTGCCTATACTCAGTAATGTGTAGGCCACCACGAGTTCCAGGTTGGTGGGTTTGACAACATCAATGGACGTACCAAGCTCTTACTGCATGCGCTGAAAGACACTGTTGAGAGTCGGGTGGGCATTTGAAGATCGCAATGCGCTGTATCGTCATCGCCTGTAATACGCATCGGATTTCCCCCGCTCAACCCAGTCGCTTGCCACCGCGCCTCACAAGGGCATTTCTCGTGAGTGCGCCTGCGGGGAATGGCTGTCGTAAACCGAGCCTTGGCAAAGCCTGCGTCTCGGCCCTTCGGACTTCATGCCGCGCTCCGCCTGCCTTGCATACTGGGCCGCGTAATCACCTGCTTCCGGTTTATATCCGCTTCAGCCTCACACGCTATTGGCTCTAGTAATCAGTCCCACCTCATTTTTGATTCCCATCCCTTGCCACATGCTGGCCTCATCGGAAGTCATCTCCTGAATATATTGGTACAACTCGGCAGCATGCCAATGAGGGGATGGCACTGTTCCCCTTTATAGATGTATGCTCAGTGAGATTTTTAGCTTTAACTCTTGATATTTAATTAGGATTTCTTTTTTGAATTTTTCATACTTGCTTCTAAGGACGTGCTAAATGGAATGGCGACAGGATTCAGCAGCTAATATCAAAAAGAAATTACTATTGAGGGCTGGATATCGATGTTCATTCCCCGGCTGTGCGACCCCTCTCACGAATAACCTTGGCATACCTTCTTTAGAATTTTGCCATATAAGATCGTTGGCACCGGGGAGTGCCAGATATGATGAAAAAGCTAAAGCCGATATCATCTACTCTCAAGACAATATAATTGTCCTGTGTCCGCAGCATCATAGGATTGTAGATTTTGATCCGCAGCTTTATTCTGCTGAAGTTTTAAAAAAATTTCGTTCGGATCATGAGCTTAGTCAGGATACTGGCTTTCCAAAAGACTCTGTAAATACAACCTTGAAACCTACTGGCGGCACCTCAGTTTTTCATCAGGCCCTAGCTATTTGGGAGGCAAGCTCAACGGTCAGTGACGAGGAGTTTTGGCATAAACTTTTTAAGAAAAATCCTCAGCTATTAGCTCAGATAGTCCCAGAATGCCTAGTCCAGATCGCTGATAAAGCCTATGTAGGAGGCAAGGGCTTAGACAACTCCGGGGGTAAAATCATAGATTTCATATATGGAAAGGAGAGCACTAAGAATGTTGTTTTAGTTGAGATAAAAACTCCTGCAACTAGGCTACTCGGCAGAGAATATCGGTCGAACGTCTTTGCTGTTTCCGAGGATGTGGTGGGGTCTACGATTCAAGTTTTAGGGTATCGCAATGAGCTATCTAGAAATTATTACGCGGTAAGACATGCCGGGGTGCACCAGATTGAAGTTTTTGACCCTCAATGCTTTGTGATAGTAGGAAATTTGGCAGCTGAAGGCCTTGATGCTAGTCAGCGCGCCTCATTTGAGTTGTTTCGAGCTAACTCGAGTGTAGTTATCGTCACTTTTGATGAGTTATTTGACAAGATGAAATCTCTGGTTGAGGTGTTTTCTTGACCTGCCTGGGTATTGCAATTGCGCTTTATACCAGCTGCGCCGGAGGTACATGAACTGCGACATTCCTACTCAGATCATCAGCCATCCTCCGCACCTCGATGTGAATCAGCAGTAAGTCGTTTAACGTTGGCTGGCCAGCGGTGATTTACGTAGGCCAACTGGCAGAAGAGATCCCAGTCCCAATCCGGAGCGTCCGAGCAAATCTCGAAAGGGCCTTCAAGATTGCTCAAGAAAGCGAGCAGTGATGCTTGAGCTTCGATCAGGGTTTGCCCAGGTGCAGGTAGGTTAAGCTCAGGCAGGACATTATGAATCACAAAGTCGCTTCATTCCTTCGTCAGGTACGTGTCTATGAGCTCGACGTAGTATTCGTGGTCGGCTTCGGACACCAATGCCAGCGAGATTAGCTTCGTGTCTCTGTCGAGCGGGGTGCACTCGCAGTCCAGAAATAGCTTCATTCCCTCATCTCCTGTGAGTACCTGGTTAATGTCTTCCGATGTACCTTTGGCAAAACATTAGAGCCGGCTGGTTTCTTATATGACTTTTACCGATTGCCCTGACGAGTCCATGCCGTGTGGGCTTCCAAATGCCGCATCTCAGCTTCCCACTTAGACAGGAATTTGTCCCAGTCCGAGGCGTTTGGCCCATCAAGCAACCTAGTCGACCCGATGCTTGCCCGATGGAAACGCTCCCTCCAAGGCTGCGGAATAGTCTGCTAAAAAATGATGTCGATACAGGAGTGAGGATGCCTCACTGAGACGGAATTACGAACCTCAGTGAGTTCGAGTGGCTTATCGCTAAAGGACGCGCCACTTCGCTCTTGGTCGTCGAGCTCACCAAGGATGGTAAGTAGCTCGGATGCTACGGAAACACCAGGACGGAGGCTTGCAAGCGCCCACATTCACCCTACAGTGAGTGAGCGAAACTTCTGTATTTCATTAACCAGTCTTGATGCTGACTCTTGAGCGGACTGTGGGTTAATGTACCAAGGCGGATGAATTTCATCAGGGGCATCGAAGTTAAAAAGCAAGTATCCTGTCGATATTTCTGAAACTCCAATATCGTGATCTTCCACCATAACCTCCGCACTAAAATGATCTTCATCTAACATCAACATATCTTTTAGGGCGCGAGCCGCATGATATGCCTGCTTCAGATATTGCAGGGCGCATATTCTCGCAGAGTGATAGGCAAGAGTATTAAGCTCACTCAATCCCTCCTCGAAAACTATGAGATCCTCAGAGTCGAGTTTCTGCAATGCGACTCGATGCGTCTTCGCAATGCGAAGATTCTCATCGTACAACCCAACAAACTCACAGATACCATCAAGTGTGGAAATATGAATTTTAGACTCTAGCCCAATCCTTGAGATATCAGCCACTTCTAGTCGATCCGTTAAACTTCTTCCGCCTGAAATTGACATAGAACATGGCTGACCAACCCTTCCATGCCGAATATTATCAATTGCACTCTCGAGCTTTTCAGCATCAAAGCCTGGTAAATAATAAAATTTATTGACAGCCCCTTGAAGCGCACCCCACTTTAGCGATAGCAATGTGCTTTCTAATAGATAGTTCTTGATCTCAGTCCACCCCATAATGTGAAACCATGGGAGACGCACGCCGGGCTCAACTGGAAAGCGCTTATCCTTACCTACCTGTTCTTCTGTTTCTTTATTCCTGTCATCTACCCAATCTTGAAGTGAAGCCTTTACTCTATCGTTTGATATCAAGAAAAAATAATGTGAAACGACTCCCTTGTACTTTTTTAACTTGATTAGCTCATCATCCAAATCGCCTGGATATAAGTCTTTGACTAACTTGCACTGGGCCACAGCTAGGCTCGTTTTGCACCTTACATCAAAGCCAAACTGCTTATCACCACTAGCACCCTTGTAGGTTATATACCCAGGACTTATCTTATTATGTATTCCCACAGCACGACTTTTTAAGATTAACTCGAAAAGATCTCGACAAATATCTTCAAATTCCTGATCGCTTTCCGGTGGCTCAAAATTGTGAAGACTACTTTGAATTGACCGCCTTAATGGCTTCATAAATTAAACACCACCTTTATCTTTACTTATACTGCCTTCTAGTGTGACTTTAAAGGTTAAGACCAGAATATCATGCGACGGCGAGCAAAGCCTTGATTAAAGGCGGCATTATGCCTCTATAGCTTTTACAAGTCGCTATCAAAATTTTCCGCAAGATCCTAGCCAACCCTCAGATGTCAAATCTGAGGCGAAAACCCATCGACAATCGGTGGAAGCTTGTCACATACGGCTGTCTGTTCACATGTGAGATGCAATGCACGCCTCAAAACCTTGAGCTCGCTGGGGGGGGGGTGAGTAGATACATCATTTTCACCTCCGTAGAAAGCCCAAGGATAATCAGCGTCTTTCCTAGGCTGCAATATGAACAGCGTGCCCCTCAGAGCCAACAGATCAAATAGTTCACGGCTTGGCTACAGCAGCTATCACGAGATAGCCATCAGCCACCACCGTGCTAAGATACGCGCTTGAGGTTCACGCCAAGGATGAAACATGCGTATTGAAAGTATACTAAAGAATATTGACGAACAAGGCACAAGAAGAGGCTATTCGTTTGAAACTTTTGTACTAAACTTATTAAAATATCACTTATCAACTCAAAACAAAGAGCTTGAGATAGGAAACACCCTGACATTTTTCGATGCCATTGCGCCCAATGGTTTTGATGACTACCGGGGAAAAGTCTGCTTTGAAGTAAAATACGACGCTAAAGGACTACTTTACAAATCATCATCATTCTTATCAAAATTTATAACACAAGTCGAATCAATACCCTTCGACGCTCGCCCCAAGACACTAATAATAATATCTGCAACCAGCATCCCGGATCAAGTAAAGGCTTCTATCCAGCGAGTTGGGATCCCCAACTCCAAAAGCACTTGCCGCATAGTTTTTTGGGGGCCAGATGAATTAAATAAATTAGTAACAAAGCACCCAGCAAAAGCTAACGAAATAAGCAATAACTTATTCACCCTGAGATTAGAGGCCGCAGTAAATCCCATAGAGCAAGACTGGCGCAAAAAACGAGACACTATTGTACAGAATCTGAAAGACAGTTTCGACAGAGGGCAGCTTTCATTATTTTTAGGCGCCGGAGTTTCAAGCAGTGCAGGAATGCCAGGTTGGGGAAATCTGCTCAACTCACTCTTCATATCCTATCTAACTCAAGAATTTGACACTGACAAAACAATAAACATATCTGAAATCCCAGAAATGGTTGATCGCCTAAACAAAGTCTCTGAATCCTCCCCACTTATGGGTGCGAGATATATTAGAAAGGGGCTTACTGGAAAAACCCCTGCAACTGACAACTTTGTAAATGCAATCACCGAAAGCCTTTATGAACTCAGAAATAAAAGCTTTAACATCAGCTCACCGCTCATCCAAGAAATCGCCACAATGTGCATGCCTAGACGCACAGGAGCCAAAGTTAAATCCGTAGTAAATTATAACTTCGACGATCTACTGGAGAGACAGCTAACAACATCGGGCATTTCTCATCGTAGCATTTACACCGAAAGTGAGGCATACGACCCTGAAGAACTACCCGTATACCATGTTCACGGTTTCCTCCCTGAAAACAGAAAAAACTACAACTCCCTTGAGAAGTCTACATTAGTCTTTTCCGAGGAAGGATATCACCACATTTATACAAACGCATATCACTGGTCAAATCTCGTCCAACTCAATTGCTTGCGAGAGAACAATTGCTTAATGATCGGCCTGTCAATGACCGACCCAAATTTGAGAAGACTCCTTGATATTTCTGCAAGAAGCGTTGAACAGAATAAACATTTTGCATTTATGAAGCGGCTAGACCTTCATGAGTTTTGCTATGAAGTTACGAACGGGGAGCAAAGCACGATTTTAAAGAACACCAAGGGCGCGCAAAAGTTTCTGGACACTCATCACGCACTGAATGAAGAGTTAATGTTGGAGCTGGGTGTCAACATTATATGGTACGAAAATTACGGTGAGATTCCAAAAATTCTGCATATCATCAGCCGCGCACGTGGCAGTTGACTAAATAGCCGCATTGGGCATTCCTACGAGCGCAGGGTAAAGAAGGCTCCAAGGCCAGAAGTACCCGCCTTGAGGTTTGGCTCACAATCTCCTAGAAAGGATTAACCTGTGCTGCTTCGAAGTCCTCGTTGTGACCGGTTTCATCGCCATGGAGGTAGGAGTGAAGAATCATTACGGAATAGAATTTCCTGCCATAGAAAAGCTAGCCACCAAAGCGTTCCCAAAGCTTGAACTGGCTCATCCGCTCTACCAGCGCTTTCCTCGCGAGCAAGTGGGTTTTAGACTCGCGTCTACCCTGCTCCACTCCATTGCTGCAGATCCCGACAGATTAGACGTCGTACTGGGGCTGCAGAACCTACTGATCCTCAAAATCGCCACGTGCGACATTCGAATATCCCGGTTGCGGAAGGCGCAAAATCGCGTTCCTCGTATCCTCGCCCAACCGAAGTACCGCAGCGGTGGCGCTGCTGTCAAAGCACGCTCCACAATGCTCAAGGATCTTCGTAAAGGCATCATGGCGAGACTGGACGAGATCCGCCAACTTGCCTACCTGTGGCGATGCTTTGGGGACGGAATTGCTGCGATTTACCAAAGCCAGCATGCCCTGAGACATCTGCTTTACGACGATAGATATCAGGTGAAGCAGACCGCAGGGGCCATATATGGCAAGGAAGGTTTCGGCCACGAGTACGCCAAGCTGAAGCAGGGCATCGAAATGGGCGTACCCGTGGTGATGTCCGACCTCACTAACATCATTCGTCATGGAGATTTGTGCGCGCTCGCCGGCCCAGATCCAGTTCCACTGGAATTAAAATCGTCCAAGGTCACAGGTGGGCGCGTAGCAAGACAAGCTGAACAGCTCGGTAAAATCACAACCTTTTTCGAACAGGATGAGGCCCGCAATTTTAGGGGATCTATCCGAATCATTCGCACAGAGATGGCGAGCGAAGAGGTCGATCATCGGGAGTTTTTAAACCACGGAATTCAGCAAGCGCTCCGGACTGGCCTCTGGAGTGGAGCTCCCGAGCCGGGACTGCGCTATGTCTGCTATCAAAACGCGATCCTAGAGAATCGCGATTTGGTGTACTTAGAGATTGATAAGTGGGCCACAACCTCTACGTGGGTTACACCGTTGGGCCCCGAGCTATCCTGGCTACCCGCGTACCCATTCACACTGTCAATGTCCCCTCAAAATGCCACCCTCTTCATGCAAGAAGCTTTCGGCATTTTCGTACTCATCGATCTCGAGCTAACCAAACAGCTTTTCAAAAATCTGGATGTTCATTGTGTTTGGCTAATGGATGGCACTCACTCCATGCAAATCTGTCGCGACTCCAACGACCTCATGAAAGGCGCCTACAGGGTAAGTGAGTGTCTGTTTGATCGCGTATCAAAAGAATTCCTGTCCCTATCATGGTTTGTCCAAGAGCGCTCAAGCATCTTTGATGAAAGTTGCATACCAGTTCTCACAGAGATAAGCCCAGAGGAAATCATCGCTAAGCATATGGATGGTTGGGCAGACGCACAAGATTTCTACAAGCACCAAGAACCGAAGGTCTAAGCAGCACCGCGCCGACAGCTGACGCTGAAGAAATACAAGGTTTAATAAGGATAAAAAATGCCGGCCATCACCAAACTAATGCTTCGCAACTTCAAGCAGTTTCCTGAACTGGAAATGGATTTCAACCCAACAAAAAATGTGCTCATTGGAGACAATGAAACAGGCAAAAGTACCGTCCTGCTCGCTATTGACCTCGTGAACAGCGCAAGCCGGAGCCGCGTGGAAACTCTCGGGCTAGAAGCACTTATAAACCGCCAAGCTGTAATGGATTTCCTCAGCGGCGAGAAAAAAGTTTCTGGCCTACCTGAAGTGCTGGTTGATCTGTTCCTTGAGGATGGTGATGAACCGTACTTCCACGGCAAACAAAATCAACTTGGTGATAACTACGACGGTATACGAATGAGGATAGCCGTTCCAGATGACTACCACTTGGCCATCAAGCAGATGCTGGAGCACGATCCACAAAATTTCCCCTTCGAATACTACGCCGTCACCTTCCACACTTTCGCAGGCGAGGGATTCAATAGCTATCGACGCCCTCTAAGGCACCTCCACTTGGACAGTTCTCGCATAGACAGCGAGTATGCTGCCAGGGAATATACCCGAACAGTGTTCGGACTTAATGCTGAGGTTCCAGAGCGGCATCGACTTGAAAATTTATATCGAAGAGGTAAAGAAGGCTTCCGCGACAGCCAACTAGGAGAATTAAACAAAAAGTTGCCGCCGTATGAATTTGGAATTCGTACGAGCACTCGAGCCAATCTAGAAACAGATTTGGTAATTACCAAAGATGGTATTTCAATCGAAAATCGCGGCAAGGGCGAGCAATGCTTCATTAAAACCGAATTTGCGCTAGGTCGTCACGATGCCCGAGGGGGCCTTGATGTTCTCCTGCTTGAGGAACCTGAGAACCATCTCAGCCACACCAACACGAAGAGACTGGTTGAACGCCTCGCACGTACTGAATCGACCCAGCTCTTCGTAGCGACTCATAGCAGCCACATCTGCTCCAGGCTCGATCTCCGACATGCGCTGCTTCTAGGGACATCTCAAAGCACAGGCACGCTCAAAGCACTCTCCGAAAAAACTGCTGGCTTTTTTATGAAGGCTCCTGACAACAACGTCTTGGAGTTCGCCCTATCCAAGAAGGTCATCCTGGTCGAAGGTGATGCAGAGTTCATTCTCATGGAGGAGCTTTATAAGCGAGTTTCCGGAGGTACAACCCCTCAGGCTGATCACGTACACATAATTTCGATTGGCGGCACTAGCTTCAAGCGCTACTTGGAGCTAGCTAGACTCTTGAGCATCAAGGTTGCCGCGATCAGGGACAATGACAAGAATCACCAACAAAATTGCATTGACAACTATTCAGAGCATATAACCGATAGCGCCAAGATCTTTGCAGATAAAGATCCAAATCGCTATACATTCGAAGTCGGGATGTACCTGGACAACCAGAAGGTTTGCAATGAACTGTTCGGTGAGGATAGGAAGACTCTGACGGTGCAGGAATACATGCTGAAGAACAAAGCTGAAGCGGCGTATGAGCTTCTAGAGGCCAACCATGAGAACCTCTCTGTACCTGGCTACATCCAGGAGGCCGTGACATGGATAAGAAAGTAATGTTCGCGGTAGCTGGCTCTGGAAAAACCAGCGAGATCATAAGAAGACTAGCGGAAAACAAACGCGCGATCATAATCACGTACACTGAAAACAACTTTAATCACCTCCGAAGCAAGGTGATTGGTAAGTTTGGGTACATGCCCAAGCACATTACCGTGATGACCTATTTTTCATTTCTACATAGTTTCTGCTACCGCCCGCTTCTTCAGCAGAAAATGAAAACCAAAGGTCTCTACCTCAAGCTACCCTCCGATAAAGTAACACGCGCTCGGGATAAGATGTCTCACTATCGTCATCCCAGCGGGCGCCTCTACTACAACAGATTGGCTAAATTTCTCGATGAGACAAAATCGCACCCTGAAGTCATACGGCGCCTAGAGCGATTTTATGATCAATTATTTGTCGATGAAGTCCAAGATTTTGCAGCAAACGACTTCAACTTGCTGATGGCGTTATCCCCGGTGAAGGCAGACATTCTCTTTGTGGGTGACTTCTACCAGCACACGTTTGACACAAGCAGGGATGGCAACATCAACTGCAACCTTCACAGTAATATTGAAAAATACGAAAAGCGGTTCCGCGATTCCGGATACTTCGTTGACAAGAAAACACTCAAGAACAGCTGGAGATGCGGAACGACGGTTTGCGACTTTATCAGAGCCAACCTGAAGATAGAGATATTCCCGGTAAAGGAACGACACACCGCGATAATCAAAATTGAGGATCAGGTTCAAGCTGACGTGATCCATCGTGATAATAATATCGTGAAGCTATTCTACAACACGCACCACCGCTATGAATGCCATTCAAATAACTGGGGAGCATGCAAGGGTCTAGATCACTACAAGGACGTTTGTATCATCCTCAGCAAATCACAGTGGCAACAATACCAAAATGGGCAGCTACACAAGATGAAACCAAGAACAAAAAATAAGCTTTATGTAGCGTGCACTCGTGCTTACGGTAAAGTTTATTTCGCGCCCGAGCATCTATTTGCAGCACACAAAAAATCTTGAGTCACTCAACAGCTGAGTTTCGATGCATCTACCCACCGAGCACGCAATGCAACGCCCTCCTTGCTAGCGACCCCTACTGCAGCACACGCGGAGATAAATGGTGCTGCCCTTTCGAGACCCGCAAATAGTCACGCAGGGACGCTCGCCCATTACCCCTCTGAAACGTCGCTAGTACGTACCGCGAGTTCTCCGTCGTCATCACCCAAAACCTCCCCTCACGTTCGACCTTCAGCACGTCAGAAGTCCTAATCAGGTGACCGTCGCCGAACCGCCCATATTGGTCTTTTCGCTTGTGGCCAAACACCACACCGATACCTGCGCGCGCCCTGATGGATACTCCGCAAAGGTACGCAGTGACCGGCATGTCGAAACCTTGCTCTTGGGCTTTAATGATTCGCTTGAGGTCGAAATCTGTGTGGCGTTTTCCGTGGAAGTTCATATCTAATGTGTCCAGCATCGTTGGGCTCCGGTTGCGGTCTGGATGGAGTTATCAAGAACTGCACACGCAACCAGACGCGCTGGTATCGTGCGGGATTATTGGTAAATTTCAGGCTGATTGAATCATGCATGAGAGAAAGACGGGCCTCAGGTTGGCCAGCGCTTCAATCTTGAAATCTCGCTGGTGTGAGGTGTGATACACCGCTCCCTTAGCCACTTCCAACAAGCAAACCTCAGAACCAGACCCGTCGTCACCAACGGTTACTCTGGTTAACCGCTCCATCTGCCAGCCTCCGGACTTATTCATCCAAGATGGCGTCACAGCCATAATCTCGGTAATAGCTAAATCCGCACCCTGGCTTACCAACATTTTTTGAAGCTGGTGGGTGTCGTCAATCATCAACGCGCACTCGCTAAGTCGACCCTCGTTTTCGATACAAAGGGTGAGGTGATACCAAGGTGTTCGTAGCAGCCTTGACACTCCACGCCAATGGGACACGCCCTCCCCGAACATTCCTGGAACGCCTATCAGGTCGTTGTCTAAGGTTCTGAACATGTGTCGCCTCAAGCTGCTGGAGCACGTCAGTTGCCCAGCAGAACCGGTTGGTAATCAGAAAAGGGAAAATATCGCTTCGATAGAAGCAGACTTACGATGGCCTGGGCCGAGCAAGACATAGACCGTGTTGCGTGTTTCGAATAGGTAGCCTTCCTTGAAAGCGGTGCCCATGCTTGAGCGCACCCAATGGCCTGGCTCGAAACGCCTCTGCTCGTCGTCCACAACTTTGTGGGCAAACATGAAGATTGGTTGGCAGCCTGCGGCGGCTACTTTGGCTCGTTCGTCGTCGGTGACGATGGCGTCTAGGATGATCCACTCCTCGACGGCGCATAGGGGCATCCATTTGTAGCGCTTTCTGGCCAACGCGACGGCTTCGTCGAGGGAAAGCTCGGAGCCCATTAAACTGATACCAGGGTCACCCAGCAGACCACCCTCGATGGGACTATCCATGCACACCTTCCATTCAGATGAATTGACACCGCTCCCAGCGATAAACATCACCGCCATTGCTGACTGAGCGACGTACCAGCCTCCTCAGATCGCCATAAATATCAATATATAGATTTGTGTGGCGGCAGGCAAACACGGCATACCGTCTCCTTTTATGGATATGGAAAATGTCGCTGCGCAAACCCTATGCAGCAGTGCTTAAGCTGCTTCGAACGAAACGTGGCTTGTCTCAGGTCGGCATAGCAAAGACAGTCGCTCAATCTCACGTGAGTCAGCTCGAAGCAGCGATAACTACTGCAACGCTTGACGTGAGCTGTGAGCTCGCTGCTGCCCTGAAAATTCATCCCTCGTCACTCTTCACGCTGACGCTCGCAGCGCATGAAAAGCGCACTGCGCGAGAAGTCCTCCTAACTTGTCTGGCTGAACTTGAGGACTTGGATTTGGCGGACACTCTTTTGCCGAGTGAACCGCAACAGGGGATGACGCCCGCCATGGTCGAAGCAAGAGACAAGTGGTTAGCGGTACAGAAGTTGAAAGCTAAGGGCTTTAGCCAAGCGGAAGCTCGTAAGCAGCTTGAACTTCCGGAAGCAACCATACGACGGCTCTGGCACAAAGATGCATCATCAATCCCACCAACTGAATAAAGCTCTCGCGGATCCTAAATCCTAGTGATTAAGGCAATCGGCTCGATCTAAATTCGGGACAAATAGAGATATAGAACCCGAAGAGAGGCAACGCCACCGGGGGGACAGGGTGAGGTTCGATATTGGCTTGATGCGCAGGCATGGTTGGCAACGACTGAGCGCGGGGAATTAGATTAGCGAAGGAATGTGGAGGCTTAGAAAGCTACGTCGAGGTCTGAGTATTACTGATGCGACCCCAAGTGCATTAGAGGTGCATTTTTGGCGATTTTTTTGCGTGTTATGCGCGCTCTAGCATAACTCGATGCAGGTGATGCCATTGTTTTCGCATTACCGCTGAGCTAGTCGGGGCAGTAATGCAAGACTGATCCTGCCCTTGACCCGTGCCACTGCAACCAATCATCGCTCTAGCAATGTCCATTTTTGCTGAAAAGGATGGACATCTATCATCTTCACTAACCTTTTGATTCTAATAGATTAATTGTGTCCATTTAACGGCCTTGTCACGGGTGTCGAATTTTGATAAGACCATTGTGTCGATTCCGACCTGGCGCCTGATGTCCGAGTCGTTCAAGAACTGGCGCGGCATGCAGCAGTCCGGTGGACGCCGGATCAAGCGCAGCCTGTTCATCGACGCCAGTGGCGTGCGTTTCGTGCGCGATGACGAAGAGTCGAAACTGGCACAGGTGCACCTCCTGACCGACTACATCAGCCGCAAACAGGCCGAGCTCAAGGCCTGGAACGAAGCTCAGGGCAACGTTGCGGCGATGTCGGCCAATCGTCGACGGATGACCAACATCGGGACGTTTCGGGCCTACGCACTGGCGTATTTGAAGAGTCACCCGGAAATCCAGCCAAACATGACCTGCATGGTTCGCCAGATGCAGACCACCGCCCAGGGCATTCCGCTGGAAATCTACTGCTTCACCCGCACCACCGTGTGGGCCGATTACGAGCGGATTCAGGGGGATATTTTCGATTACCTGCTGGCGGTGCTGCCGGAGTTTGGCTTGAGTCTTTATCAGCAGCCGAGTGGCGGGGATTTGCGCGCCGGGTTGCTGCCTGCAGTACTGGGCGCGAGCCACATCCCCGAGCCCGAAAAACACATCATGTAGCACCACATCCCCTGTAGGAGCGAGGCTTGCCCGCGAAGAGGGAGTGTCAGTCAGCAATACTGTTGCCTGACACACCGCTTTCGCGGGCAAGCCTCGCTCCTACGAAGTGCGGATTGCGGTGGGTCTGATGCCCAACCGGCTGATCCACACCGCCATCAGAATCACCGCCCCACCAAAAAACAACCGCCCCAGCGCTTCATGCTGATTCCAGATCAGCAGATTGATCAGCAACCCCACCGGCACATGCAGGTTGTTCATCACCGCGAGCGTCCCGCCGTTCACCAGGCACGCGCCCTTGTTCCACCAGTACAAACCCAGCGCCGTCGAGACCAGGCCGAGGAATACCAGTACGCCCCATTGCAGCGGTGCTTCGGGCAGGAAATTCTGTTTGCCGAACAGCAGAAACGCCGGCAACGCCACCGCCAGGGCGCCGAGGTAGAAGTAGCCGAAGCGCCGGTAATGCGGCAGGTCGCTCGGATGGCGCGCCACCAGATGCTTATAGAGCACCTGCCCGGCGGCGTAGGTGAAGTTGGCCAGTTGCAGCAGCAGGAAGCCCATGAAGAAATCCGGGTTGATCCGGTCGTAGCGAATCACCGCCGCACCCATCACCGCCACCAGTGCCGCAACCAGCGCCCAGGGATTGAAGCGCCGGTTCAGCGCATCTTCGATCAGGGTCACGTGCAACGGCGTGAGGATGGTGAACAGCAACACTTCCGGCACCGTCAGCACGCGAAAGCTCAGGTACAGGCAAACGTACGTGACACCGAATTGCAACGCGCCGATCAGCAGCATGCCGCGCATGAACGCCGGCTCGACCTGACGCCAGCGGGTCAGCGGAATAAACACCAACCCCGCCAGCAGCACCCGCACCAGCACCGCGAAGTAACTGTCGACATGACCGGCCAGGTATTCGCCGATCAGGCTGAAGGAAAACGCCTGGATCAGCGTGACAAAAAGTAGATAGCCCATGCTCGCCTCGTTTCGAATGGCGGCGACGATAGCCGGTTTTGCCTGTGATCGCGAACACGCATTCAACACAAACCCTGTGGGAGCGGGCTTGCCCGCGATGACGGTGTGTCAGACAGCATTGAGTCGACTGACACACCGCATTCGCGGGCAAGCCCGCTCCCACAGGGTTTGTATGGTGCTCATTAAAACCTGGGCAAAAAAAAGCCCGATCTCGCTAAAGCGTTCAATCGGGCTACAGCACTCAGGAGCAACAAGTGCAAAGGGAGGTCGATGCGCGTACAGGCTTGAAGGGTTGCGCCAGGTCACTAGACCATCCAGCGATTATCTGGCGATTAAAGCCTCAAGCGACCTGCGAAAGCTTGGCATTGGCCTGGTTCAGGCCTTTCTCCTGGAAGTCACCGCCCAGGTTCATGCCTTCGGCGTGAATGAACGTCACGTCGTGGATCCCGATGAAACCCATGACCTGACGCAAGTAGGGTTCCTGGTGATCCGCCGTGCTGCCGGCGTAAATCCCACCGCGAGCGGTCAGCACGTAGGCACGCTTGCCGCTGAGCAAACCCTGAGGGCCGGTGTCGGTGTACTTGAAGGTCACACCGGCACGCAGCACGTGGTCGAGCCAGGCTTTCAAGGTGCTCGGGATGGCGAAGTTGTACATGGGAGCTGCCATGACCAGCACATCGGCGGCCAGCAACTCGTCAGTCAATTGGTTGGAGCGCTCCAGGGAAGCCTGTTCGATGTCGTTGCGCTGTTCGGCGGGTTTCATCCAGCCGCCCAGCAGGTTGATATCCAGGTGCGGCACCGGGTTGACGGCCAGGTCACGAACGGTGATCTGGTCGGCCGGGTGAGCGGCTTTCCACTGGCTGATGAAGGTCTGGGTCAGTTGACGGGAAACCGAGTCTTGCTGACGGGCGCTGCTTTCGATGATCAGAACGCGTGACATGGGATGTAGGCTCCATCTGAGAATGCTGTAAGTCGATGGAGTGAAGGTTAAACAGAGTCATATCGATGAAAAAGCGCAAATAACTGCTATAACCCATCAATAAATTCGTTTATAAGCGGAGCGTGCCCTGTGGGGATGGCTCCGCTTCAAGTCATTTCGGGGTGCAGGTCAGTTTGATACGCAGCTTGATAATGGAGCGGGTGAACTTGGCGGTGGCATTTTTGTGCTTGCCGGCCGCTACCTCGATATTGCGAGTGCGCGGCGCTTCCGGGCCGTTGCTGAAGACTACTTTGCAGGTCGCATCGGTGTCGCCGTAGTTGTTGACCTGAATGGAGCCGATGTCGTTGTCCGTGTCATAGGTGTTGTAGTCGATCTTCATGCCGTTGAGATCTTTCTCCACATCGATCGGATAGGCAAACGCCGTCAGCGGCAACATCGCCAGCACCACACAACAAAATTTTTTCATTCAGCAGTCTCCAATAGGGACGGCCAGCTTAGGACAAGAGGAGCTATTCATGAAAGCGCCCCGCGTGACCCTTGATCAATGGCGAACGCTTCAGGCCGTGGTCGACCACGGTGGTTTCGCCCAGGCCGCCGAAGCGCTGCACCGCTCGCAATCGTCAGTCAGCTACACCGTGGCGCGCATGCAGGACCAGCTCGGTGTGCCGTTGTTGCGCATCGATGGCCGCAAAGCGGTACTCACCGAAGCCGGCGGCGTGCTGCTGCGCCGGTCCCGGCAACTGGTGAAACAGGCCAGCCAACTGGAAGACCTGGCCCATCACATGGAACAGGGCTGGGAAGCCGAAGTGCGGTTGGTGGTCGACGCCGCTTACCCGAGCGCCCGCCTTGTCCGCGCGCTGACCGCGTTCATGCCACAAAGCCGTGGCTGCCGGGTGCGTCTGCGCGAAGAAGTGTTGTCGGGCGTGGAAGAAGTCTTGCTCGAAGGCGTGGCCGACCTGGCCATTAGCGGTTTCAGCATTCCCGGTTATCTGGGCGCGGAATTGAGCGACGTCGAGTTCGTGGCGGTCGCCCATCCCGAACATCCGCTGCACCGCCTCAACCGCGAACTGAACTTCCAGGACCTGGAAAGCCAGCTGCAAGTAGTGATCCGCGACTCCGGCCGGCAGCAGCCACGGGACGTCGGCTGGCTCGGCGCCGAACAGCGCTGGACGGTTGGCAGCCTGGCCACCGCCGCGACGTTTGTCAGCAGCGGGCTGGGTTTTGCCTGGTTGCCTCGGCACATGATCGAACGGGAAATCAAGGAAGGTACGCTCAAGCTGCTACCGTTGGATCAGGGCGGCAGTCGCAACCCGAGCTTTTACTTGTACTCGAACAAGGACAAACCGCTGGGCCCGGCCACGCAGATTCTCATCGAACTGCTGCGCACCTTCGACACCGCGCCGCTGGATGCCCCTTTCGCCGCCCCTGAACAAGCCTGACACGGAGTGTATGCATGGCCTATTTCGAACACGAAGGTTGCAACCTGCACTATGAGGAATATGGCCACGGCACGCCGTTGCTGCTGGTCCACGGGCTGGGTTCCAGCACACTGGACTGGGAAAAGCAGATCCCGGCGCTGTCGGCCCACTACCGGGTGATCGTCCCGGACGTGCGCGGCCACGGTCGCTCCGACAAGCCCCGCGAGCGCTACAGCATCGCCGGGTTCAGCGCCGACTTGATCGCCCTGATGGAGCATTTGAACCTCGGCCCGACACATTATGTAGGGCTTTCGATGGGCGGCATGATCGGCTTTCAACTGGCGGTGGATCAGCCGCAACTGCTCAAAAGCCTGTGCATCGTCAACAGCGCGCCCGAGGTCAAACTGCGCAGCCGCGATGACTATTGGCAATGGTTCAAGCGTTGGAGCCTGATGCGTGTCCTCAGTCTCGGCGCCATCGGCACGGCCCTTGGAGGCAAGCTGTTCCCCAAACCGGAACAGGCGGATTTGCGACAAAAAATGGCCGAGCGCTGGGCAAAAAACGACAAACATGCTTATCTCGCCAGCTTCGATGCGATCGTTGGTTGGGGTGTTCAGGAACGACTTTCAAAGGTCTCCTGTCCAACCCTCATCGTCAGCGCCGACCGTGATTACACGCCGGTCTCGCTGAAAGAGACGTACGTAAAACTGCTGCCCGATGCGCGGCTGGTGGTGATCGCCGATTCGCGCCACGCCACCCCGCTGGATCAACCCGAACGCTTCAACCAAACCCTGCTCGAGTTTCTCACCGCAGTCGACACCACCACACTCAGGATCACTGACCCATGCTGAAAAAAATCGCCCTCGTCGCTGGCTCCGTACTGTTTGCCGCCAACCTGATGGCCGCCACGCCCGCCAAGGCGCCGCACGTGCTGCTGGACACCACCAACGGTCAGATCGAAATCGAACTGGACCCGGTCAAGGCGCCGATCAGTACCAAGAACTTCCTTGAGTACGTCGACAGCGGCTTCTACAACAACACGATTTTCCACCGTGTGATCCCGGGCTTCATGATCCAGGGCGGTGGTTTCACTCAGCAAATGCAGCAGAAAGACACCAAGGCGCCGATCAAGAACGAATCCAAGAACGGTCTGCATAACGTGCGTGGCACGCTGTCGATGGCCCGGACTTCCAACCCCGATTCGGCCACCAGCCAGTTCTTCGTCAACGTCAAGGACAACGACTTCCTCGACAGCGGTGATGGCTATGCCGTGTTCGGTAAAGTGGTCAAAGGCATGGACGTGGTGGACGTTATCGTCAATTCGCAAACCACAACCCGTGGCGGCATGAAAGACGTGCCGGCCGACCCGGTGTTCATCAAGTCGGCCAAGCGCATCGACTGAGACTAAGCTGAACAGGGAGTTCTGAGCGGCGCCGGTTTTGCCGGCACCGCTCATTGTGCTTAAAGGAGAGCCCGCGCGCGGGCGGAGAACTGATGCTTTATCGCCGTTTTGAGAAACTGATCGACATATTCCGCGACGCCCCGACGGCGGCTCCGCCGGATCGGGTTCTCCCCTTCTATACCTATTATCTGAAGCAGGTCTGGCCGAGTTTCGCTGTCCTGCTGATCGTCGGCCTGTTTGGCGCGCTGATCGAAGTGGCGCTGTTCAGCTACCTGAGCCGCATCATCGACCTTGCCCAAGGCACGCCGAACGTCAATTTCTTCAAGGAACACGGCATCGAACTGGCCTGGATGGCCGTGGTCGCACTGATTCTGCGCCCGGTGTTCGTGGGCCTGCATGACCTGCTGGTGCACCAGACCCTGAGCCCCAGCATGACCAGCATGATCCGCTGGCAGAACCACAGTTATGTGCTCAAGCAGAGCCTGAATTTCTTCCAGAACGACTTCGCCGGGCGCATCGCCCAACGCATCATGCAGACCGGCAACTCGTTGCGCGATTCCGCCGTGCAAGCGGTTGATGCGTTGTGGCACGTGCTGATCTACGCGATCAGTTCGCTGGTGCTGTTCGCCGAAGCCGACTGGCGCCTGATGATCCCGCTGCTGACGTGGATCGTTGCGTTCATCAGCGCCCTCTATTACTTCGTGCCACGGGTCAAGGAGCGCTCGGTGGTGTCCTCGGATGCGCGCTCCAAACTGATGGGGCGGATCGTCGACGGCTACACCAACATCACCACGCTGAAGCTGTTCGCCCACACCAATTTCGAGCAGCAATACGCGCGCGAAGCGATCAAGGAACAAACCGAAAAAGCCCAACTGGCTGGCCGGGTGGTCACCAGCATGGACGTGGTGATCACCAGCATGAACGGCTTGCTGATCGTCGGCACCACCGGCCTGGCCCTGTGGTTGTGGACGCAGTCGCTGATCACCGTGGGCGCCATTGCCCTGGCCACGGGCCTGGTGATCCGTATCGTCAACATGTCCGGCTGGATCATGTGGGTGGTCACGGGCATTTTCGAAAACATTGGTATGGTTCAGGACGGTTTGCAGACTATCTCGCAACCGGTCAGCGTTACCGACCGAGAGCAGGCCAAACCGTTGGCGGTCAGCCGTGGCGAGGTGCGTTTCGAGCACGTGGATTTCCACTATGGCAAGAAGAGCGGGATTATTGGCGACCTCAACCTGACGATCAAACCTGGCGAGAAAATCGGCCTGATCGGGCCGTCCGGTGCGGGCAAGTCGACCTTGGTCAATCTGCTGCTTCGGCTGTATGACGTGCAGGGCGGGCGCATCCTCATCGATGGTCAGAACATTGCAGAAGTCGGCCAGGAAAGCCTGCGTGAGCGCATTGGCATGATCACTCAGGACACTTCCTTGCTGCACCGTTCGATCCGCGACAATTTGTTGTACGGCAAACCTGACGCGACCGATGCTGAACTCTGGGAAGCGGTGCACAAGGCTCGGGCCGACGAGTTCATTCCGTTGTTGTCGGACGCCGAAGGCCGGACCGGTTTTGATGCTCACGTGGGTGAACGTGGGGTGAAACTCTCCGGGGGGCAGCGGCAGCGGATTGCCATTGCTCGTGTACTGCTCAAGGACGCGCCGATTCTGATTATGGACGAGGCGACGTCGGCGCTGGATTCGGAGGTTGAAGCGGCAATTCAGGAGAGCCTGGAAACGTTGATGCAGGGTAAGACGGTGATCGCCATCGCGCACCGGCTGTCGACCATCGCCCGGATGGATCGGTTGGTGGTGCTGGAGAAAGGCAAGATTGCCGAGACCGGCAGCCATGCTGAACTGCTGGCGCATGGGGGGTTGTATGCGCGGTTGTGGCAGCACCAGACGGGTGGGTTTGTGGGGATTGATTGAGGTTGGGTGGATATCCGTTATTTCGGCGAGTCACCTGCCCTGTAGGAGCTGGCTTGCCAGCGAAGGTCGTTAACGATGACGCGTTCAATCAGGATAAACGTGGCGCATTCGAATGCTTCGCTGGCAAGCCAGCTCCTACACCGACCGTGCGCGGCCCCTTTCTACGTTTCGTTCTCCAATCCCCTGTAGGAGCTGGCTTGCCAGCGAAGGTCGTTAACGATGACGCATTCAATCAGGATAAACGTGGCGCATTCGAGTGCTTCGCTGGCAAGCCAGCTCCTACAGGGGGATGGTGTTTTCAGAGGTTGCGTTCGCTTTTGATCTGCTGTTGCTTTGGTTTTTGATCTTGATCTGTTGCCCCTGTCCCAGAGGCCGAACGCAGGCGTTTGAAAAAGGGACTCGCTGTAAGAGCGAATCTGCCAGCCGCCGTTACCGCAGAAACGGATATACCCCCAATCCCAATCCCAAAACCCACCAAACCCCACCAACCATGGGCTCTGGCACGTCCCACCCGCACTGGAAATCCACAAAACCCCTGCTGTAATCACCCAAGGTTCTGGAGCTGAGCCTGTCGTAAATCTGCAAGGATGCAAAACTCGATACAGTCTCGATAGGGAAGCCTATCAAGGACGCTCTCATGTCTCTGTTCAAACGTTCAGTCACTGAGTTGTTAGGCACGTTCTGGCTGGTATTGGGGGGTTGCGGCAGTGCGGTGTTGGCCGCGTCTTCTCCGTTGGGGATCGGGGTACTTGGCGTGGCCCTGGCCTTCGGTCTGACGGTGCTGACCATGGCCTTTGCCATTGGCCTTTTTCCCGGTCGCCCCCTCACCCCCGCCGTGTCCGTCGGTTTGTTCGTCGGCGGTCGATTCCCGGCCAGGGAACTGCCCGCCTACATCATCGCCCAAGTGATTGGCGGGGTTATCGCTGCCGCCTTGCTCTACTACATCGCCAGCGGCAAAGAAGGCTTTGATCTTTCCGCCGGCCTCGCCTCCAACGGCTACGGCGAACACTCCCCCGGCAAATACTCGATGGCCGCAGGCTTTGTCTGTGAACTGGTGATGACGGCCATGTTCGTGCTGATCATCCTCGGCGCCACCGACAAGCGAGCGCCCGCCGGGCTGGCACCGATCGCCATCGGCCTGGCCTTGACACTGATCCACCTGATCTCGATTCCCGTCACCAACACCTCAGTCAATCCGGCGCGCAGCACCGGCCCGGCGCTGATTGTCGGTGGCTGGGCCATCGCGCAATTGTGGATGTTCTGGGTGGCGCCACTGCTCGGTGCAGTGGTCGGTGGCGTGACGTATCGATGGCTGGGCAAGGAAGGCAGTTAAAGCCTCGGCAGAGGATCAGTCTTGCCGGTAAGGCAAGGCGGTCCTCGCTTCCTCGGCATACGCCAGTACCCCGACGCGCTCCTGTTGCAGAAAATCCTTCACCGCCGCCTTCAATCCCGGATGCCTCAGGTAATGCCAGGAATGCGTGATCACCGGTTCAAACCCGCGAATCAACTTGTGCTCACCCTGGGCGCCGGCGTCGAAACGCTGGAAGCCGTTGGCAATCGCGTAATCCATGCCCTGGTAGAAACAGGTCTCGAAGTGCAGCCGGTCGAACTCCGCCAGACAGCCCCAGTAGCGGCCGTAAAAACTGTCGCCACCCACCAGACTGAAGGCCATTGCCACCGGCCGTGAGCCTTGCTTGGCCAGCACCACGCGAATGGATTCGGGCGTGCGCTCGGCCAAAAGACTGAAAAATTCCCGCGTCAGATAGGGCCTTTGCCGACGTACAGCGTAGGTATTGGCGTAGCAGGCATAGACAAAATCCCATTGCGCCTGATCCAGTTGCCGACCTTCAAGCCATTCAAAATCAATGCCCTGCCCCGCCACTTGTTCGCGCTCTTTGCGCATTTGTTTGCGTTTGCGCGAACTGAGAACGTCGAGAAAGTCCTGAAAATCCCGATAGCCGCGGTTCTGCCAGTGGTACTGGCAGCCGATCCGCTGCAACCAGCCCGGCTGCTCGGCCAACGCGGCGTCGGTGAACGGGTCGGTGAAGTTGATGTGGGCGCTGGAAAGTTCTTCGATCTCAAGGTAGCCCGGCAGGCTTTTCAGCAGTTCGAAACCGTCCTCGACCGTGGACGCCAACAGCCGCGGCCCGCTGACCGGACTGAACGGCACGGCGCTCAGCAGCTTGGGGTAATACTCGATTCCGGCACGCTCACACGCGTCAGCCCAGGCATGGTCGAACACGTATTCGCCGTAGGAATGCCACTTGCGGTAACTGGGCAGTGCGGCGATCAGACGATCACCTTCGATATGCAACAAATGCTCGGGCTGCCAGCCGGAATGCGGGCCGACGCTGCCGCTGTCTTCAAGCGCGCTCAGAAAAGCGTGACGCAAAAATGGCTGAGTCTCGGGCACCAGTGCGTCCCACGCTTGCGACGCAATTTCAGACAGGCTTTGCAAACGTTGCAACGGCATCAACTTCCTCTCCACTTCTTCGCGATAAAGCCTCGCGAGTATCGCTTATCGCTATCCATTGCACACGAGCAATTCGACGACAGCGCTCTAGCGCAATAGTTCTCGGCAACTTCGTATCGTCATCGACATGCCATCACATTGCCACCGCTCTGTCATAAACCATCGCGATACTGGCGCCTGTTTTTAGAGCGTCGGGTTCTACCCCCGGCCACTGTTTTCCGTCCATCAATGGTCGGTTGTGCCCTGGATGGCCCAGTCATCCACTCTCATCTTCGGAGATTGATATGCGTCTTGCTTCCACGAAAACTGCGGCAGCCCTGTGTGGTGGTCTGTTGCTGGCCATGAGTGTTCCGGCCAGCGCCGCAGTCGACGCCAAACTGCTCGACATGCTTAAGGCAAACGGCTCGATTACCAACGCGCAGTACAGCGAATTGCAAGCCGAGCTGGCCAGGGACCAGAAAGACCAGCAGATCGCCCGTCAGGCTCAGCAAGAGACCAACGAGCAGATCGCCGCGACCGCGAAGAAAACCACTGAACTGAGCACCTTCGACCAGAAACTGGCGTGGGCAGCCAAGACCCAATTCAAGGGTGACGTGCGTTTCCGTCAGGAAAACGTCCACAACGATGGCGTTTCCAACAACAAAGACCAGGATCGCCAGCGTATTCGTGCCCGCCTGGGTGCCTATACCGAAATCAACCCGCAGGTCGACACCGGTATCCGTATCGCCACCGGCAACAACGACGACCCGCGCTCCACCAACCAGAGTCTGGACAACTACTTCGACAAGAAGCAGATCTGGCTGGACCAGGGTTACGTCGACTACCACCCCGACTTCGCCAAGAACCTGCACATCGTTGGCGGCAAGATGCCGCAGCAATGGGTGAGCATGGGCGACATCATCTGGGATAGCGACATCAGCCCTGAAGGTCTGTCCCTGGCTTACAAATACCCGTTGGGCGCCAGCACCGAGCTGTTCGGTAGCGCCGGTCACTACACCCTCAAGGACAACGTCGACGGCGACGGTGTGCAGTTCAAACACGACCTGCGTCTGTACGCCGGTCAGTTGGGCGCGCGCTTCGCCCTCACCGACAACCTGAAATTCACCCTGGGCGGCAGCGTCTACGGCTACGACAACGACGACGACATCACCCCAGTCGCTGGCGTCATCCCAGGGCAACTGGCGATCAACGGCAACAGCCCGAACGAGCAGTTCAAGCTGTACGAAGGTTTTGGTCAGCTGGACGTTGGCGGTCTGCCACTGCCACTGTCGATCTACGGTCAGTACGTCAACAACAAAGATGCCAGCAACGATCAGGACACTGCCTGGTTGGCCGGCGTCAAGACCAAGATCTACGGCTTCGCCGTGGACTACAACTATCGCGACGTACAACGTAACGCGGTGGTCGGTGCCTTCACCGACTCCGACTTCGCCAACGGCTTTACCGGTTCGCGTGGCAGCAAGTTGAAAGTGAGCTACGAGTTGGACAAGAACTTCAACCTCGGCGCTACTTACTTCATGGCTAACTCGGACTACACCAACGCCAACCTCAAAGACTCGGACATCAACACCCTGCAACTGGATGCCGAAGCCAAGTTCTGATTCCGCGCAACATGACTCGGGCAAGGAAGCCTGAGCTCTTTTTACAGCCTCGCGTTGGTGTACCGGTCCCCATCATCCGTCCGGTACACCAACGCGAGGCTGTTTTGTTTGCGCCCAAAAAAAGATCGCAGCCTCGTTGCACTCGACAGCTCCTACATGGGATGGCGTACACCCTGTAGGAGCTGTCGAGTGCAACGAGGCTGCGATCTTTTTAGGGCGAACTCAGCGCTTGCGCAGGATCACGCTGCCAATCGAATAACCGGCGCCAAACGAGCTGAGCACGGCCAGCGAGCCGGCGGCCAGGTCATCCTGGTTCTTGTGAAACGCAATCACGGAACCGGCGGAGCTGGTGTTGGCGTAGGTGTCGAGAATTACCGGCGCTTCTTCTTCGGTGGCTTCGCGGCCCAGCAGCTTCTTCACGATCAAGTGGTTCATGCTGAGGTTGGCCTGGTGCAGCCAGAAGCGTTTCACGTCGCTGATGTTCAGCTGGTTTTCTTCCAGGTGCGTAGCGATCAGCTCGGCGACCATCGGGCAGACGTCGCGGAACACCTTGCGGCCTTCCTGCACGAACAGTTTGTCCTTGGCGCCGATGCCCTCTTCCGCCGCGCGGTTGAGGAAGCCGAAGTTGTTGCGGATGTTGTTGGAGAACTTGGTCAGCAGTTTGGTGCTGACGATATCGAACTGATGCTTGGACGTCGCCAGGTCGGCACGTTCGATGATCACTGCGGTCGCGGCGTCGCCGAAGATGAAGTGGCTGTCACGATCGCGGAAGTTCAGGTGGCCGGTGCAGACTTCCGGGTTGACCATCAGGATTGCCCGGGCCTGGCCCAGTTGCACGCTGTTGGCGGCGGCCTGAATGCCGAAGGTCGCCGAGGAGCAGGCGACGTTCATGTCGAAACCGAAGCCCTGGATGCCCAGTGCTTCCTGGACTTCGATGGCGATGGCCGGGTAGGCGCGTTGCAGGTTGGAGCAGGCGACGATCACGCCGTCGATGTCTGCGGCGGTCTTGCCGGCGCGCTGCAAGGCTTGTTCGGCGGCACCGATGGCCATCTGGCAGAGCACCGACCACTCGTCATTCGAGCGTTCCGGCAAGCGTGGCGCCATGCGTTGCGGGTCGAGGATGCCGTCCTTGTCCATGACGAAACGGCTTTTGATGCCCGACGCTTTTTCGATAAACGCCGCGCTGGACTCGGTCAACGCTTCGATTTCGCCACGCGCAATGGCGTCGGCATTGTCGGCGTTGAATTGCGCGACGTAAGCGTTGAAAGACTGCACCAGCTCTTCGTTGGAGATGCTGTTGGCCGGGGTATACAGGCCGGTGCCGCTGATGACGACGTTATGCATGGTCGTTTCTCTAATCTGGTCAGGCAGAAAGTGTTGGCACCGACGTACCAACACACAAAGGGTCTGTTCCCGTCACGGGAAGCACACCCGGCATCGCTTTATTCCGATCCGCCCATAACCCGTGAAGGCTCAAAACCGCGGGGCCGGCGTTTATAGGCGCGAAGTTTGCCATAAACATTGGGTTTTGGCGCCTTTTGCTGGATCAAACGCTGCGGGACTGTGGGACTGTGGGACTGTAGGAGCTGTCGAGAGAAACGAGGCTGCGATCTTTTGATCTTCCGTATCAAGAGCAAGATCAAAAGATCGCAGCCTCGTTTCACTCGACAGCTCCTACAGTGGTTCGTGTTGATTGCAGTGATCGTGTCAGGGTTCGACTTGGGTCCATTGCTTGTTCAGGCGTTTGTCGGAGATCGGTACTTTAGTCCCCAATTGTTGCGCAAACAGCGAAACCCGGTATTCCTCCAGCCACCAGCGATACAGCTCCAGTTGCGGATCGCGCTTGCCTTCCTGGGCGTGTTTGTTGGCGCGGGTCTGGTATTGCGTCCAGAGGCCGGACAATTCGCCGCTCCAGACCCGATCCCGCTGCACCTGCGCGCCGATTTTCTCGAAGCGCTGCTCGACCGCCTTGAGATAACGCGGCAATTCCTTGAGCCATTGCATCGGCGTTTCACGGACGAAGCCTGGATAAACCAGATGACTGAGCTGCTGCTTGATGTCGTTCAGGGCCACGGCTTGCGCCAGGTCGATCTTGCCCTTGAAGCGTTTTTGCAGGCCGTGCCAGAGCTTGAGAATCTCCAGCGTCAGCTTCGCCAGACGCTCGGCGTGCTCGGTCCAGCCACCGCGTTTGCGTTCGGCCAGTGACGCCAACCCGGCACCATCACGCGGCAACGGGTCTTCGCCCTCGAGAATGCAGCTGTCGAGACTGGCCAACAGAATGTCTTCGACCAGCGCATCGATGCGCCCCAGTTCGCGGTACATCAGGCCCAGTTCGGTCAGGCCCGGCAACTTGCCGCGCAGGAACTTCGCCGGTTCGGCCAGTTGCTGCATCAGCAAGCGCTGCAAGGCGCGGCGATGCTGGAACTCGGCTTCGGCCGGCGTCGAGAAGCGACCTTCCTTGACCGTGCCACCCTCTTCCACCAGCGCCGGATACACCGTCATCGACAGCCCGGCAATCTTCTGCTGGGTTTTTTCGGCAACGGCGGCAAACACTTTCGGCTCCACCGGTTGCTGGTTTTTCGCGGTTTGCGGCACGGCCAATGCGGCCTGGCTGGCCTCGGCAAAGCGAGCAGTCAACTCGGCCAGATCACGCCCTTCACCAAGAAACTTGCCCTGGCCATCGACGATCTCCAGGTTCATCCGCAAGTGACTTTCGACCTGCTGCGACGCTTCGGCCCAGGCCTCGTCGCTGACCCGAGCGCCGGTCATGCGCTGCAACTCGCGGCCCAGGGCTTGAGGCAACGAGCCCTCGGCGAAGGTGATGCGTTGCAACGCCGCCTTGACGAAGTCCGGCACCGGCACGAAGTTCTTGCGCAGCGCCTTGGGCAGGTTGCGCACCAGCGCAATGCACTTGGCTTCGATGACGCCGGGCACCAGCCATTCGAGGCGCTCCGGCGGCAACATCGGCAGCAGCGGCGCCGGCACGCGCAAGGTCACGCCGTCGCGTGGATGGTTCGGTTCGAAGTGATAACTGAGCGCCAACTCCAGATCGCCGATGTGCAAGGTGTCCGGGTAATGCGCGGCGGTGACTTCGCTGGCCTCGCGGGCCAGCACGTCTTCTTCGCGCATGATCAGCAGTTGCGGGTCTTTCTGGCTGTTGACCCGATACCAACTGTCGAAGGTCGCGGTCTGGTGGATCTCCGCCGGCAACCGCGCGTCGTAGAAGGCGAACAGGGTTTCTTCGTCGGCGAGGATGTCGCGACGGCGGGCCTTGGCCTCCAGTTCGTCGAGCTGTTCAAGCAATTGCGCATTGGCCGACAAACATTTGGCCTTGGATTGAATCTCGCCGCGCACCAAGCCTTCGCGAATAAAAAACTCACGGGACACCACTGGATCGATCGGCCCGTAATGCACCGGCCGGCGCCCGACCACAATCAGCCCGAACAGGGTGATCTGTTCAAACGCCACGACCTGTCCGCGCTTCTTCTCCCAATGGGGTTCGAAGTGGTTTTTCTTGATCAGATGCCCGGCCAGCGGCTCGATCCAGTCGGCGTCGATCTTGGCGACCATCCGCGCGTAAAGCTTGGTGGTTTCCACCAGTTCGGCGGCCATCAGCCATTGCGGACGCTTCTTGCCGAGGCCCGACGACGGGTGAATCCAGAAACGCCGCTGACGGGCACCGAGGTAATCGCCGTCTTCGGTTTTCTGGCCGATCTGGCTGAGCAGGCCCGAGAGCACGGCTTTGTGCAGTTTCGGATAATCCGCCGGCTCTTTATTGAGGCTGAGCTGCATGTCGCGGCAAATCAGGCTCAACTGGCGGTGCGAATCGCGCCATTCGCGCAGACGTAGATAATTCAGGAAATTCTTGCGGCACCAGTTACGCAGCGGACTCGCCGTCAACGCCTGGCGCTGTTCTTCGAAACCCCGCCACAGATTGACCAGCCCGGCGAAGTCCGAGTCGACGTCTTTCCACTGCGCGTGCGCTTGATCCGCCGCTTGCTGACGCTCTGGCGGACGCTCGCGCGGGTCTTGAATCGACATGGCGCTGGCGACGATCAGCACTTCCTGCAGGCTGCCGAGTTTCGCCGCTTCCAGCAGCATGCGGCCCATGCGCGGGTCGACCGGCAACCGCGCCAGATTGCGGCCCAACGGCGTCAGCTGGCTATTGCGATCGACCGCCGAGAGTTCTTGCAGCAGGTTGAAACCGTCGCTGATCGCCTTGCCATCCGGCGGCTCGATAAACGGGAAATCGGTGATCTCGCCGAGACGCAGATGCAGCATCTGCAAAATGACCGCCGCGAGGTTGGTACGGAGGATTTCCGGATCGGTGAATTCCGGGCGACCGATGAAGTCTTCTTCGCTGTACAGGCGAATGCAAATGCCCGGCTCGACCCGTCCGCAGCGACCTTTACGCTGGTTGGCGCTGGCCTGGGAAATCGCTTCGACAGGCAAACGCTGGACCTTGGCGCGGTAGCTGTAGCGGCTGATGCGCGCGGTGCCGCTGTCGATCACGTAACGAATGCCCGGCACAGTCAGCGAGGTTTCCGCGACGTTGGTCGCCAGCACCACGCGACGGCCTGGGTGCGACTGGAAAATCCGTTGCTGTTCGGCAGGCGACAACCGCGCGTACAGCGGCAGAATTTCGGTGTGCTTGAGTTGGGCCTTGCGCAGCATGTCCGCCGCGTCGCGAATCTCGCGCTCGCCGGGCAGGAACACCAGCACATCGCCGGGGCTCTTGCGTTCGCTGCGTTCGAACGCGGCAATTTCGTCGAGGGTGGCGAGGATCGCCTGGTCCACGGTCAAGTCGTCCTCGACGCGGTTGCCCTCTTCATCCTGCTCCAGGGTCAGCGGGCGATACCAGGTGTCCACCGGGAAGGTACGGCCCGAGACCTCGACGATGGGCGCATCGTCGAAGTGCTTGGAGAAACGCTCCAGGTCGATGGTCGCCGAAGTGATGATGACTTTCAGGTCCGGACGACGCGGCAGCAGGGTTTTCAGGTAGCCGAGCAGGAAATCGATGTTGAGGCTGCGTTCGTGGGCTTCGTCGACGATGATCGTGTCGTAGCGTTCGAGGTAGCGGTCGTTCTGGGTTTCCGCCAGCAGGATGCCGTCGGTCATCAGCTTGATCAGGGTGTTGGAATCGCTCTGATCCTCGAACCGCACCTGATAGCCGACCAGTGCGCCCAACGGCGTAGCCAGCTCTTCGGCGACCCGGCTGGCGACGCTGCGGGCAGCGATTCGACGCGGCTGGGTGTGGCCGATCAGGCCATGCTGGCCTCGACCGATTTCCAGGCAGATCTTCGGTAATTGGGTGGTTTTACCCGAGCCGGTTTCGCCGGCGATGATCAGCACCTGGTGCTTGAGCAGCGCTGCTTTGATTTCGTCACGCTTGGCGGCGATCGGCAGGCTGTCGTCGTAACGAATCACCGGCAGGCTGGCACGCCGCGCCAGCACCTGATCACAGGACGCCTGCATACGCGTCACCCACTGGGCCAGCTTGGCCTCGTCAGGTTTTTTGCGCAGCTCAAGCAACTGCCGCCGCAGCCGGTGGCGGTCGGCGAGCATGGCGTGATCGAGGTTTTTCAGCAGTTTGTCGATTGAAGGCGATTCGTCAGTCATCAGGTACGCAAAAGTCGTCTAGTGGCGCAGGGGGCGGATTGTCGCAGATTTTACGACCGCTGCGCGGCCGATCGCGGGCAAGCCCGCTCCCACATTGAATCTATGGGGACCACAAAATCGGAGGCACCACGGTCAAATGTGGGAGCGGGCTTGCCCGCGATCGATTGCGCAGCAATCGCAGAGAACTACTCGTTATCAAGGCCTTTGCGCCGATACGGGAACACGTCGATGATCTTCCCGCCCCGAATGGCTTCCTGCAGGCTTTTCCAGTAATCGGCGTTGTACAACTCGCCATGCAACTGATCGAACAGCTTGCGTTGCCCCGAATCGGCAAACAAAAACGGCGGAAATTCCTCGGGGAACACATCCAGCGGCCCGATCGAATACCACGGCTCAGACGCCATTTCATCTTCAGGGGTGCGCGGTTGCGGGATGTGGCGGAAGTTGGCTTCGGTCAGGAAGCAGATCTCGTCGTAGTCATAAAACACTACGCGCCCGTGACGGGTGACACCGAAGTTCTTCAGCAGCATGTCGCCAGGGAAAATGTTCGCCGCCGCCAGTTGCTTGATCGCCAGGCCGTAATCTTCCAGCGCCTCGCGGACTTGAGCGTCGTTGGCGTTTTCCAGGTACAGGTTCAACGGCGTCATCCGCCGTTCGGTCCAGCAGTGACGGATCAGCACCGTGTCGTCTTCCACCGACACGGTGGACGCCGCAACCTCAAGCAGTTCTTCCAGGCACGCTGGATCGAATTTGCTCAACGGGAAGCGGAAGTCGGCGAATTCCTGGGTATCGGCCATGCGCCCGACGCGGTCGACGCTTTTCACCAAGCGATACTTCTCGATCACCGTGGCGCGGTCGACGTTTTTCGACGGCGAGAAACGGTCCTTGATGATTTTGAATACGGTATTGAAACCCGGCAGGGTAAACACGCTCATCACCATGCCGCGCACGCCGGGGGCCATGATGAACTGGTCGTCGGTGTTGGCCAGGTGATTGATCAGCGCGCGGTAAAACTCGGATTTGCCGTGCTTGTAGAAGCCGATCGAGGTGTACAGCTCGGCGATGTGCTTGCCCGGCAGGATGCGCTTGAGGAAACCGATGAACTCCGCCGGCACCGGCACGTCGACCATGAAATACGAACGGGTGAACGAGAAAATGATCGAGACGTCCGCTTCATCGGTGATCAGCGCATCGATCTGAATCCCGCGACCTTCACGGTGCAGCAGCGGAATCACCAGCGGCCATTGTTCGTCCTGGGTGTAGATGCGCCCCACCAGGTACGCGCCCTTGTTGCGGTAGAGCACCGAGGAAAACAGCTCGACGCTCAAATCCGGGTCCTTGCAGACCCAGTCCGGCAGGTTCTCGCGCAGTTGCGCTTCGAGGCGCCGCAGGTCGCCGGCCAGGTCGGCGTAGTCTTCGCTGAAACGGTAGTCGGCAAAGATGCTCGCGAGCATGCCCGACAACTGGCCCTGAGGCTTATAGGTGCGGGTTTGCGCGGCGCGGGCCCGGCGCAGGCTCGGCCGGGTGGTGTGGATGAACATGCAGCCGTCGCTGATCAGGTCATGGCTGAACAGCCCGCAGAAGATCGAGTTGTACCAGGTCTCCGACAGTTCATCGTCGAAACGCAGGTCGATCAGGGTGATGTACGCGCTTTTGACCAGCGGCCAGCAACTGACGTCCAGCGTTTGCGTATCAAACGCGACGCGTAGACGCTCCACCGTTTCGCTGACTTTCTCTTCGTACAGATTGATCCGTGCGGCCGAGGCGATTTGCGTCTCCTGCCACTTGGCTTGCTCGAAGCGAGCCCGGGCACCGTCGGTGATCTGCCGGAAATGCTCGCGGTAATCGTCAAAGCCATCGAGGATCAGTCGGGCGATATCGGCGGCTGGCCATTGCTGCGGCATGGTGAGACCTCTGCGGGAATTTCGGAAGCCTGAGCTTAGCCAGTGAACCGGGTGCAGGAGAAGTGTAATTTTTGAGACAGGCCCTGGAATGCGCCTGGCGAGTTCGATGCTCGTTTTTCGGTTGCCATCGATCAGGCGCTCGGCAACACTCTCGGCCCCATCAAGCCAGGAATGCGCCATGAGCCCCGTCGATATTTTTCGTTTACTGTCGCTGGCGGCCATCTGGGGCGCGAGCTTCTTGTTCATGCGCATCATTGCGCCGGTGCTTGGCACCGTTCCGACGGCGTTTTTCCGTGTTTCGATTGCCGCCGCCGGCTTGTTGGTGATTCTCGGATTGATGCGCATCAGCTGGGACTTCAAGGGCAAGCTCAAGACCGTGATGCTGCTCGGGGTGATCAACTCGGGGATTCCGGCGACGCTCTACTCCGTGGCGGCCCAGGTGTTGCCGGCCGGTTACTCGGCGATTTTCAACGCCACCACGCCGTTGATGGGCGTGTTGATTGGCGGCCTGTTTTTCAGTGAACGACTGACTGCCGCCAAGCTGGGCGGGGTGTTTCTCGGCTTGCTTGGCGTCGGCGTCTTGACCCGTGCCGGGCCGGTGGCGTTCGACCTGTCACTGCTGCTGGGCGCCCTGGCCTGCCTGCTCGCCACCACGTGTTATGGCTTTGCCGGGTTCCTTGCCCGGCGCTGGCTCGATCAGGCCGGCGGGCTCGACAGCCGTCTTTCGGCGCTGGGCAGCATGCTCGGGGCGACGTTGTTCCTGTTGCCGTTGTTCGGTTACAGCGTGATCAGCCAGCCACCGGCGAGCTGGGGTGGCTGGAATGTCTGGCTGTCGTTGCTGGGGTTGGGGCTGATGTGTACCGCGCTGGCGTACATAATCTACTTCCGTTTGCTCAGCTCGGTCGGACCGGTGAAGTCGATGACCACGACCTTCCTGATCCCGCCGTTCGGTGTGTTGTGGGGGGCGTTGTTGCTGGATGAGCCGCTGTCGATGGCGCACATTTATGGCGGGGGGTTGGTTGCGGCGGGGTTGTGGTTGGTATTGAAGCCGACGGTGGTGAAGGCTGCTGTGGCAGCCGCCAAGTAAATTGGGTAGTGCGGCTGATGACGCCTTCGCGGGCAAGCCCGCTCCCACAGTGATTGTTATCGTTCACATATTTTGTGTTCAACCCCGAACCCTGTGGGAGCGGGCTTGCCCGCGATGGCGTCGGCTCAGACAACTACAAAGCCGACTGACTCACCTCCCCACCCACCAACCGCCGAATCCCCAGCGGATTAGCGTTCTGCAACGCCTCGGGCAACAACGCATCCGGATAATTCTGGAAGCACACCGGCCGCAGGAAACGATCAATCGCCAAGGTTCCGACTGAAGTCCCTCGCGAATCCGACGTCGCCGGGTACGGCCCGCCATGCACCATCGCCTCGCACACCTCGACACCTGTCGGATAACCATTGAGCAAAATCCGACCGACCTTGTCCTGTAACGACTGAGCCAGCCAGCGGTATTCCTGCAACTCCTCGGCTTCGCCAATCAACGTCGCCGTCAATTGCCCGCGCAAGCCGTGCAACGCCGCTGCCAACTGCGCCCGATCCTCGACTTCAATGACGATGGTGGTCGGCCCGAACACTTCTTCCTGAAGCAGTTCGTCACCCTTGAGCAACAGACTCACATCCGCCTGGAACACCTGCGGCTGGGCCTGATTACCCTGTTGCGGTTTGCCTGCCAGGTGCGTCAGCCCCGGATGTTCGTACAGCTCCCTCAAGCCTTGGCTGTAGCTGACCAGGGCGCCAGCATTGAGCATGGTTTGCGCGGGCTGCTGGTTCATGCTGGCGCAAAATGTTTCCACGAAGGTGCTGAACTGCGGCGAGCGCAGACCGATGACCAACCCCGGATTGGTGCAGAACTGACCGCAGCCGAGCGTCACCGATCCAGCCAGCTGCGCAGCGATTTGCTCACCCCGAACCTTGAGCGCTTCGGGCAGCAGGAACACCGGGTTGATGCTCGACATCTCGGCAAACACCGGGATCGGCTGTGGCCGTGTCGCCGCCATGTGGCACAGGGCATTGCCGCCCTTGAGCGAACCGGTGAAACCCCCCGCCTGAATCGCCGGGTGCCGGACCGGCCATTCGCCGACGCCCCCGCCGTAGATCATGTTGAACACGCCGGGTGGCATTTCAGTGCGCTCGGCGGCGCGGATGATCGCGTCCGCCACCCATTCGGCGGTTGCCATGTGCCCGCTGTGGGCCTTGAACACCACCGGGCACCCGGCGGCCAGCGCCGAGGCGGTATCGCCACCGGCGGTGGAAAACGCCAGCGGAAAGTTGCTGGCGCCAAACACGGCGACCGGGCCTAAAGCGATTCGGTATTGACGCAGGTCCGGACGCGGCAACGGCTGGCGATCCGGCAACGCACGGTCGATGCGCGCGCCATAGAAATCACCGCGACGCAGGACATTGGCGAACAAGCGCATCTGGCCGCTGGTGCGTGCGCGTTCGCCTTGAATGCGCCCGGCCGGCAACGCGGTTTCGCGGCAAACGGTGGCGACGAAGTCATCGCCCAATGCGTCGATTTCATCGGCGATGGCATCGAGGAACTGCGCACGCTTTTCGGCGCTCAGGTCACGGTAGATCGGGTACGCAGCGGCCGCCGCTTTGGCCGTCGCAGCCACTTCGGCTTCGCACGCCTGGAAGAAGGTGCCGGGCAGCGGTTCACCAGTGGTGGCGTCGAGGCTTTGCAGTTGTAGCGTTCCGTTTGCGCTGCGACGGCCGCCGATGTAGTTGTGTCCGAGAGGCGTGGTCATGAGGCGTTTCCTGATCGATTGGGTAGAAACGGGTCGGCGAACTGTGTAGGAGCCGGCATGCTGGCGATAGCGTCCACGAGGACGGCGTAAGGTTTGGGGACCATTCGCTGGCAAGCCAGCTCCTACAGGGGGGTTGGATTGATCACAGAATCGGGATACGGCATCAGCCACTGTAGGAGCCGGCTTGCCGGTGAAAGTCTTCGCTGGCAAGCCAGCTCCTACAGGTTCGTTGGTGTTTCCCGATCCTTTTTTAGAGCGCGCGGACCTGGCCGATTGGCAGCGGCTGGGCGCTCTCGCCGATGCCGTTTTCCAGCGGTGCACCAAACTCGTCGAGGCTGATCCGGAAGCGATCCCCCGGCTGGGTTTTCACCCCATCGGCAAACGACAGCGTGGCGGTGCCGAAGTAATGCACGTGGACATCGCCGGGACGTAAAAACTGCGCGTATTTGAAGTGGTGGAATTCGAGATTGGCGAGGCTGTGGCACATGTTGTCTTCGCCGCTGAGAAACTCCTTTTCCCAGAGCGTTTCGCCGTTGCGTGTGATGCGGCTGGTGCCCGCCAGGTGCCTGGGCAATTCACCGACGCGCAGTTCCGGGCCATAGGCGCAGAACCGCAGTTTCGAATGCGCGAGGTACAGGTAGTTGCTCCGCTCCATGACATGGTCGGAGAACTCGTTGCCCAAGGCATAACCGACGCGATACGGCTGGCCGTCGTCGCCGATCACATACAGGCCAGTCAGCTCCGGCTCTTCGCCGGCGTCTTCGGCAAACGGCGGCACCGGGAAGTCCGCACCGGGGCGCACGACGATGCTGCCGTCACCTTTGTAGAACCATTCCGGCTGCGCGCCGACCTGACCGATTGACGGTTTACCACCCTCCAGGCCCCATTTGAAAATGCGCATGGTGTCGGTCATTCCGGCTTCGACCGCGCCGTCTTGCTGGTGCATTTTGTCCCGTGCCGAGGCGCTGCCCAGGTGAGTCAGGCCGGTGCCGCTGATCAGGCAATGGGCCGGGTCTTCGTGGTCCAGCGGCGGCAGGACCTTGCCCTGCTGCAACAGGTGCGCATAATCCGGGCCAGGCTCGGTGCCGCGTTGGGCGACTTCTTCTTGCAGGCTGCGTTGGGCGCGGATCGCCGCGAGTGCCAGCTCACGGGTGCTGCGGGTGTCTTTCAACACCTGCACGTGTGAGCCATCGACGACGCCGACCTGGCGCTCACCGGCAGTGTTTTCGAATTGAATCAGGCGCATGACGGCCTCCAGAAAGTCGGGGATGGCACCGCCCATGAGCGGCGCCTCAAGGTCACTCGATGATGTTGAAGTCGCTCAAGTATTCATCGGAGATTTCCAGGCCCAGGCCCGGCGTGTTGTCGTCGAGCTGGATGTAGCCGTTGACCGGTTGCGGCTCGCCCTTGAACACGTAGTAGAAGAGTTCGTTGCCGACCTCGACATCGAACACCGGGAAGAACTCGGCCATCGGCGAGGCGGTGGTGGACATGGTCAGGTGGTAATTGTGCATCTGCCCGGCGTGCGGGATGACCGGCACCGACCAGGCTTCGGCCATGGCGTTGATCTTGCGCGCAGCGGTGATGCCGCCGACGCGGTTGGTGTCGTACTGGATCACGTCGACAGCGCGGCGTTCCAGCAGGTCTTTGAAGCCGTAGGAGGTGAACTCGTGCTCGCCGCCGGAGATCGGCATGATCCCCATTTTTTTCAGCTCGATGTAGCCCTCGATGTCGTCGGCGATCACCGGTTCTTCGAGCCAGCGCGGTTCGAACTCGGCGAGTTTGGGCAACATGCGCCGGGCGTATTCGAGGGTCCAGCCCATGTAGCACTCGAGCATGATGTCGATGTCCGGGCCCGCCAGGTTACGCAGGGCGCGCACTTGCTCGATGTTTTTGCGCATGCCCGCCGGGCCGTCTTTCGGGCCGTAGCCGAAGCGCATTTTCAGCGCGGTGAACCCTTGGTTCAGATAACCCTGGGCCTCTTCGAGGAACAGGTCGAGGTTGTCGTTGGCGTAGAGTTTGGAGGCGTAGGTCCAGATTTTTTCCTTGGTCCGCCCGCCGAGCAGTTTGAACACCGGCTTGTTCACCGCTTTGCCCATGATGTCCCAAATCGCGATGTCGATCGCCGAGATCGCGGCCATGCCGATGCCTTTACGGCCCCAGGCGTGGCTCTGGCGGTACATCTTCTGCCAGATGTATTCGTTGTCGAACGGGTCTTCGCCAATCGCAATCGGCGCCAGGTAGGTGTCGATGATTTCCTTGGCCACACGCGGCGCGAGGGCGCAGTTACCGATGCCGACAAGACCGGTGTCGGTCTCGACTTCCACCACCAGCCATCCGTGGAAACGGAACGAGCCCATGGCATCGCCGCGCTCGAACAGGATGTCGCTGGCATTGGTGCAGAAGTGCGCTTGAGGGGGGACGACTTTACCTTTCCACTCGAAAACGCGGGTACGGATGGCTTTGATTTTCATGAATACAATTCCTTGCGCTGCCGGCTTTTTGTAGTTGTTGAGTCGCTGCGCAGAGCCGCTCGGCTGGACCGGCTTCGGGCATTCGATGGAGCGACTTTAGCCAGCGCCAGGAGGCTGCGGATAATCACTTATGCGTATCCGGCGATAACCTGGAGTGATCGGTTAATCCCGTTATCAACCAGATCGGGTTATCAGCCACCACGCAAAAAAGTAGGAGCTGGCTTGCCAGCGAAAGCGATCTGACAGTCACCTTATGCGTGCCTGTCAGGCCGTCTTCGCTGGCAAGCCAGCTCCTACAGGGGGTTTGGATTGATCACAAAATCGAGATACGGCATCGGTCACTGTAGGAGCTGGCTTGCCAACGAAAGCGATCTGACAGTCAGTCAGTGCGTGTCTGTCAGGCCGTCTTCGCTGGCAAGCCAGCTCCTACAGGGGGTTTGGATTGATCACAAAATCGAAATACGGCCTCGGTCACTGTAGGAGCTGGCTTGCCAGCGAAAGCGATCTGACAGTCAGCCAATGCGTGTCTGTCAGGCCGTCTTCGCTGGCAAGCCAGCTCCTACAAGAGGTTTGGATTGATTACAAAATCGAGATACGGCCTCGGTCACTGTAGGAGCTGGCTTGCCAGCGAAAGCGATCTGACAGTCACCTGATGCGTGTCTGACAGGCCGTCTTCGCTGGCAAGCCAGCTCCGACAAGGGTGTTGTGGTGTGTCAGTAGCTGTTGGCGCCCATTCGGCAGGCGATTTCGAAGGCCTGGCGGATGGCCCCGACATTCGCCTTGCCCTGCCCTGCAATGTCGAACGCCGTGCCATGGGCTGGCGTGGTGATCGGAATCGGCAAGCCGCCCTGCACCGTCACTCCACGAGAGAAGCCCATCAACTTGATCGCGATCTGTCCCTGGTCGTGATACATCGTCACCACCGCGTCAAAGGCACTGGCATCGCCCTGGACCTTGAGGAAAATCGTGTCCCCCGGGTACGGCCCTTCGGCCGCAATGCCCAGCGCCTGTGCCGATCGAACCGCAGGGCCAATAATGTCCAGCTCCTCGCGACCGAACGAGCCGTTGTCGCCGTTGTGCGGGTTCAAGCCACACACGCCGATGCGCGGTTTTTCCAGACCGTTGCGCTTGAGCGCGGTGTCGATCAACTGGATCGCTTCCACCACCCGCGCCTGGCTGAGCATCCCCGGCACTTCGGCCAGGGCCACGTGTGAAGTCACCCGCGACGTCCAGAGGTTGTCGAGCACGTTGAACTCGCAGAACGGCCCGTGGAAATCCAGCAGCTCGGCGAACCAGTGCAACTCATCGTTGTGCGCCATGCCGGCCATGTGCAGCGAGGTCTTGTTCAGTGGCCCGAACAACACGGCATCCGTGGTGCCGGCCTCGGTCAGGCGCAGGGCTTTTTCCAGGGTATCGAGGCTGTAGCGGCCACCGATGACACTGGCTTCACTGCGCGGAAATTCGCCGAGGGTATCGCCGCGAAAGTCATAGAACAGTGGCGTGTCATCACGAAACTCCAACTGATCCAGCGACCCCGCGCGACGGTAAGGAAACTCCGTGCCGGCGATGCGCATGCCGCGACGCATTTCCGCCTCATCGGCGATCAGAATCACATTGGCCTGACTGCGTACCTGAGGCTCTGCAAGCAGGCGTGCGATCAGTTCCGGGCCGATGCCTGCCGGGTCACCCAGGACCATGGCGATGGTGGTTTTTTTCATGCTTCACTCCTCAAGGGTTCAGGCCATGTCCGCGCAATGGCGCAAGGCTCGCAGCGATAAACCCGCTGCGCGTTGCTGTAGAAAAGACGCTCCTGATCGGCCTGCGGCAGATCAGCAACGATGGATTTGAAACCGTTGTAAATGTCGTCGAACGAGCCGCACAGGCTGTCCACCGGAAAGTTGCTGGCGAACATCGCGCGGTCGCAACCGAACATGGCGATGACCTCGCGCACGATCCAAGCGTTGTCCTTGGCGCGCCACGCCTGACCAGCCTGGCCCAGGCCAGAAATCTTCACCTGCACGTTCGGCCACTCGGCCAGCCGCGCCATTGCCAAACGCCAACCCGCCAGACCTTCGGCGCTGCGGTCACTGGGCAATCCGGCGTGGTTGAGAATGAGTGTGGTGTCAGGGAAATCCCGGGCCAGGCGTTCGGCTTCATGCAGGTTCCACCAGGGTGTCTGCAAATCGAAATGCAGCCCCAAGCCTTCGAGCGCGGCGAAACTGCGGCGCCAATGTTCGTCGCTCATCAGGCTGCGTACATGGCCAACTTGCGCGGGCGCGGTCGGGCCGCCAGGTTTGTGGCGAACGCTGCGCACGCACTTGAAACTTGCTTGCTCGGTGAGCACTGCGATGGCGTCCGGGTGATCGAGCCAGGCTTGCGCGACGACCGCATTCGGCACGCCGTAACGGGCCGCCAATTGCTCGATGAAACGGGTTTCGCCAATCGGGTCCTGCGGGTTCCATTCAGTCTCGACGTACACCGTTTGCACGACGTTATGAGCGCCGGCATCGGCGAAATAATCCTCGGGAAAATAGCGACGTTTGATCGCGCTGTAGTCACCGTAGCGAAACGGGATGTTGGCGTCGGGCGCCAGCCACGGATGGTCATTGATCGACGGGTCCCAGAAGTGATGATGGGCATCGATTATTGGTCCGCTCCACAACTCAGTCATAACGCACCTCGTCGAGACTGATGAATAAAGTCGCCAATACAAACACCGCCGAACACACCGCAAAGAACCCCAGCACCGGAGCAAATCCACCGGTCATTTGCAGAATGATCCCCACCAGAATCGGCACCGCGATGCCGCCGGTGCTGCCGGCCATGTTCATCACGCCGCCGATCAGTCCGACGCGCGCCGGGGCCGCCAGCAACGCCGGAAAGCTCCAGTAGAGGCTGCCCCACATCAGAAAAAAGGCGGTCATGGCCAACAGCGCCACGGCCGCAAAAGGATTGCTCAGGGTTGGCAGCAACAGGAACGCGCCGAGGGCCACCAGACCGGAAAACGCCAGCAGGCTCTTGACCGCGACACCACGACTGACGCCCTTGCGGATCAACCCGTCGCAAAGGAAACCGCCCGTCAACGAGCCCAACGCACCACAGACGAAGATCACGAACGTCGCCGCGCCGATGCCTTTGATATCGAAGCCGCGAGCCTGCGCCAGATAACTCGGCCCCCACGTCAGCAAGCCGAAATAAACCATCGCCCAGCTGGCCCGACCGATCAGCAAGCCACTGAGGGAACGGGCCGCGATGCCCAAGCCTTTGACTGGCACCCGTGCAGCTTCGGCAGCAGGCGTGGCACGCCCGGCGCTGATCTTGTCGAGTTCTTCGGCATTCACTTGCGGGTGGCTGGCCGGGTCATCACGCAGATAACGCCGCGCCAGCCAGGCCAACACCACCGTCGCGATGCCGGCGATCACAATCGCCAGCCGCCACGAATCCAGCGAAGCGATCAGGTAGGCAATGATCAACCCGCCCAGCGCCACGCCCAACGGGCTGCCGCTGTCCATCAGCACTGCGCCGCGACTGCGTTCGCTCGGCGCCAGCCACAGGGAAATCAGCTTGCCGCCTGAAGGAAACAACGGTGCCTCGGCAGCCCCAAGCGCGACACGGGCGAACAGCAACGACAACCCGCCCGTGGCGAATGCGGCCAGCACCTGAAACGTGCCCCACAACCCGGTGGACCAACTGATGACCCGGTGCGGCCCGAAGCGGTCGATCATCCAGCCGCCGGGAATCTGCAGCAACGCATACGCCCAGAAAAAGCTGCTGAGGATCAGCCCTTGCAGGCTCGGCGACAGGGAAAATTCATGGGCGATGGTCGGCATCGCGATGGACAGCGAAACCCGGTCGATCAGGTTGACCATGGTCAACGCGAAGATGATCGCGAAGATCCGCCAGCGCACGTTGCTGGCTTTGGCGGTGCCGGTCAGCGATGTCGCCGCTACTGGCTGAACACCTGCGCCAGGCAGATGCAGGGAAGCACTGGGACGAGCCATGGTGCGTACCTCGTTTTATTATTGTTGTGCAGATGCAGACATTGACTGTGTAGGAGCCGGCTTGCTGGCGAAAGCGGTGTTTCAGGCGCCGTCAATGTTGACTGATGCGCCGCTTTCGCCGGCAAGCCGGCTCCTACACAGGTCGGGCGTTGTGCCGCGTTTGTCACAGCGTTGGTGAGCAACTATCGAAGGCGCAGTGATAACCGTCTAATCAAAACTTGAAATCAGGCGATAGCCTCGGGTTATGTCATGCCCTGCTTTCAACGACCTTTCAACGTGGCCACGCTTTCTTTTCTGTAGGAGCGAGCTTGCTCGCGATGGTATTCAACGAAAACACGTGCTTCCTGGATAAACGTGGTGCCCTTGAGTCCATCGCGAGCAAGTTCGCTCCTACAGTCGTTAGTCGTTAGTCGTTAGTCGTTAGTCGTTAGTCGTTAGTCGAGCTATAACCCCAGGCTATCGGTGTATGTATTGTTTTGACTAGACGCGACGCCTGCGGCTTCACACACTCAGGCCAGGCTTGCAGCTTTTGAGCAACGACAAGTCACTCATAACAACTACAAAAACGAGGCCCTTCCATCATGCGAAATGCATTCGTCCGTCGCACATCCCGTCTGTTTCTTGGCTGCACGCTGGTTGCCACTGGCGCCCTTCCCGCCCTCGCTCACGCCTGGCAACCGGACAAGAACGTCGAAATCGTCGTCGCCGGTGGCCCCGGTGGCGGCACCGACCAGCTTGGTCGGCTGATCCAGTCGATCATCACCACGCACAAGTTCCTCGACGTTAATACCATCGTCCTGAACAAGGGCGGCGGCAACGGCGCCGAAGCGTTCCTCGACCTGAAAATGAACAAGGGCGATCCAGAGAAACTGGTGATCGGCACCAACAACATCTACCTGTTGCCGCTGGTGTCCAAGCTCGGCTACCAATGGCAGGAACTGACCCCGATCGCCGCCGTGGCCGAGGACGACTTCATTCTCTGGAGCTACAAAGACGCACCGTGGAAGGACGCCAAAGGGTTCTATGAAGCGGTCAAGGCCGACCCGTCAAACCTGCGCATGGGCGGCAGTCAGTCCAAGGATGTCGACCAGACCCTGACCCTGCTGCTGAACCAGACCACTAACAGCAAACTGGTGTACATCCCGTTCAAGAGCGGCAGTGAAGCCGCGACCCAACTGGCCGGCAAACACATTGCCGCCAACGTCAACAACCCCAGCGAAAGCATCAGCCAATGGCGCGGCGACCAGGTCGAACCGCTCTGCGTGTTCAGTAAAGAGCGGATGGGCTATACCGAGAAAGTGGCGGGTGACAAATCCTGGGCCGACGTTCCAACCTGCCACGAACAGGGCCTGGGCATCGATCAATACCGCTTCCCGCGCACCGTATTCATGCCCGGCGAAGTCACCGCCGAACAGCGCGCGTTCTATGTCGAGCTGATGCGCAAAGTCACCGAAACTCCGGAGTTCAAAGCCTACGTCAAGCAGAACGCGCTGGTGCCGACCTTCCTCGAAGGTGAGCCGCTGACCGCCTACATTGAAAAAGACACCGCCCGTGTCACGCCGGTGTTCAAAGAGGCCGGCTGGCTGAAAAACTGAGTTGTGCACGGCCGTCCGCATACGCACGGCCGTCTCCTGCTGGAGGTGTTTTCATGTCCCATTCTTCGGATTCACCGGCGCTGGTCGGCACCCGCTGGGTCGAGCTCGGCCTGGCACTCTTCACCACGCTGATCGGCGCGGTGGTGATGTTCGGCAGCCTCGAACAGGGTATCGGCTGGGGCGATTCCGGCCCTGAGCCGGGTTACTTCCCTTTCTACATTGGCCTGCTGCTGAGCGCCGCCAGCGTCGCCAATGGCGTGTTGACCCTGGTGCGCTGGCACGCCCTGAGCATTTCGTTCGTCAGCCGCACGGCGTTCAAGCAAGTGCTGTCGGTGTTCATTCCGATTGTGCTGTTCGTTGGCGCAATGCCATTCACGGGCATCTACGTGGCGTCGGCCTGCTTCATCGCCTGGTTCATGTGGCGCGACAAGGTCCGCGCCAAGCCATACGGCAAGTTGATGATCGGCAGCGTGTCCCTCGGCGCGGTGCTGGCCAGCTACCTGATTTTCGCGCTGTGGTTCAAGGTCCCGCTGGATGCCGGCCCGATGGGCGACTGGATTGCCCTGGCCGGGAGAAATTTCAAATGAGCGAGTTCGATTCCCTGCTGCAAGGCATGAACCTGATCCTGACCCCGGGCCACATCGGCCTGATGGTGATCGGCGTGCTGCTGGGTATTCTGGTCGGCGTGTTGCCCGGCCTCGGCGCCCCCAATGGCGTGGCGTTGCTGCTGCCGCTGACGTTCACCATGTCGCCGGTGTCGGCGATCATCCTGCTGTCGTGCATGTATTGGGGCGCGCTGTTCGGCGGCTCGATCACCTCGATTCTGTTCAACATCCCCGGTGAGCCCTCATCGGTGGCGACCACCTTCGACGGCTACCCGATGGCCCGTGAAGGCCGCGCCGCCGAAGCCCTGACCGCCGCGTTCAGTTCGGCGCTGATCGGCGCCCTGGCCGGGGTGTTGTTGCTGACGTTCCTGTCGACGCGGATTGCCGCGTTCGCCATGTCCTTCAGTTCGCCGGAGTTTTTTGCGGTGTACCTGCTGGCGTTCTGCACCTTTATCGGCATGAGCAAAAACCCGCCGCTGAAAACCGTGGTCGCGATGATGATCGGCTTCGCCATGGCCGCCGTCGGCATGGACACTGTGTCGGGCAACCTGCGCCTGACTTTCGATCAACCGATGCTGATGACCGGTATCAGCTTCGAAGTGGCGGTGATCGGCCTGTTCGGCATCGGCGAAATCCTCTGCACCGTTGAGGAAGGCCTGGTGTTCCGTGGCGAGCATGCGCGCATCACACCGATGATCATCCTGCGCACCTGGGCCAAGTTGCCGCGCTACTGGTGGACCATTGTTCGTAGCACGCTGGTCGGTTGCTGGATGGGCATCACGCCGGGTGGGCCGACCGCGGCATCGTTCATGAGCTACAGCCTGGCGCGGCGCTTCTCGAAGAACCGCGACAACTTCGGCAAGGGTGAACTCGAAGGCGTGATCGCCCCGGAAACCGCTGACCACGCCGCCGGCACCAGCGCACTGCTGCCAATGCTGACCCTGGGCATTCCCGGTTCGGCGACAGCAGCGGTGATGCTCGGTGGCTTGATGATCTGGGGTCTGCACCCTGGCCCGACGCTGTTCGTCGAGCAGCATGATTTTGTCTGGGGCCTGATCGCCAGTATGTACCTGGGCAACGTCGTGAGCCTGATTGTGGTGTTGGCTACCGTGCCGCTGTTTGCCTCGATCCTGCGCATTCCGTTCTCGATCATTGCGCCGATTATCATCATGGTCTGCACCATCGGCGCCTACTCGGTGCACAACTCGTTCTTCGACGTGGTGCTGATGCTGGGCTTCGGCGCGCTGGGGTATCTGTTCAAGAAACTCGGTTACCCGATCGCTCCGCTGGTATTGGCGGCGGTGCTGGGGGACAAGGCTGAAGACGCGTTCCGGCAGTCGATGCTGTTCTCTGACGGGCACTTGGGGATTTTCTGGTCCAACCCATTGGTCGGCTGCCTGACCACGGCGGCGCTGTTGATGCTGTTCTGGCCGCTGATTTCCAAGGCGCTGCAAACCCTGATGGGCCTGCGCAAACCCCACGTCGCCAAGCCAAAATCGGTGCTGTGACACAGCAATGCTGGCAACGCCTGACATTTGTTGTCAGGCTTGCCGCAGTCCCTTTTGCGAGCACGGCCCATGACCCGAATTCCTGCTGCCAATGTGATCCACAGTCGACTGCGTCTGCGCCAACTGCGGCTGATGCTGGCGTTGCAGGAATTCGGCTCGTTGCGCCGCGCCGCCGACCATATCGGCATGACCCAACCGGCCGCGACCAAGATGCTCCACGAAGCCGAGGATTTGCTCGGCGTCGAACTGTTCGAACGCTTGCCTCGGGGCATGCGCTCTACCCCGTTCGGGGAAACCGTCATCTACTACGCGCGCATGGTGTTTGCCGAAATCAGCGGCATGCGTGAAGAACTGGTGGCGCTTGAATCCGGCAACCTCGGCCGGGTGGCGGTCGGGGCGATTCCGGCGCTGGCCTCGGGGCTGCTGACCCGGACCATCGCGACCTTGAAGCAAAGCCATCCGCGGCTGTCCATGAGCATCCAGGTCGACACCAGCGACGTGCTGGTACAGGCCCTTTTGCAGGATCAACTGGACATCGTGCTGGGGCGGATTCCGGTCGGCGCGCGGGCCGAAGAATTGCTGTTCGACAGCCTCGGCGAAGAAGCCTTGTGCGTGATCGCCGGCGCGCAAAATCCACTGGCGCAGGAGAAACAACTGAGCTGGGCAGAACTGCAGCACATGACGTGGGTGCTGCAACAGCATCCAAGCCCGATGCGCGCGATCATCAATCAGGTGTTTCACAATGCGCGGGTCGACATCCCCAGCAGCATCGTCGAAACCACGTCGATCATGACCTTGCTCTCATTGATACAGCAGACCGACATGCTCGGCGTCACGCCGGTGTCGGTGGTCGAGGATTATCCCGGTCGGGATTTGCTGGCGGTGTTGCCGGTCAAGTTCGAAGCGCGGCTGCCGCCGTATGGGCTGATCACCCGGCGTCATCGCATTCAATCCTCGGCGATGCAGGCGTTTATGAATTCGGTACGGGCCGAACATGCGCTGGCCAAATAAAAAAGGCCTGGAGCACTGCCCCAGGCCTTTTCGGATTTACGCTGTTTTACGGAAGACAAACCCCAGACCGACAATAATCAGCAGCATGCCCAGGATGCTCAATGCCGCCAACCGGTTACCGAAAATCAGGTAGTCCATGACCGCCGTCACCGCCGGCACCAGGTAAAACAGGCTGGTGACATTCACCAGATTGCCTCGCGCGATCAAGCGGTACAGCAACAAGGTCGCCAACACCGACACTACCAATCCCATCCACAACACCGGCACGATGAAACCGCTGCTGTGTTCGAAGTGAAACGGCTGGAACGGCACGAACATCCCGCAGAGCAACAGCCCGGCCAGGTACTGCACCGGCAGCGTGCCGAGGGGATTGTCGGTGATGCGTTTCTGCATGATCGAGCCGAACGTCATGCTTGCCAGCGCCAGCAATCCGAAGAGCATGCCGGCCAGTGACATGCCGGCCAGACCGATGCCCTGGTAGACCACCATGATCAACCCGGCCAGGCCCAGCGCCAGACCGAACATCCGGCTCCATGAGCGCTGACGTTCCATCAGCACCACGGTGAGGATCGGTTGCACGCCCATGATCGTGGCCATGACACCGGGCGTCACTTTCAGGTCGAGGGCCAGCAGATAAAAAATCTGATAAGCCCCCAGCAACACCACGCCCGTGGCCATCGCATACAACATCGGCTTGCCGCCCTTGGGCTGTTTCAGTTTGAGCAACGGCACCAGCAGCACCAGGCCGCACAGCGCGATGGCAAAACGGAACAGCAGAAACGCAAAGGGTGATGCGTGGGCCAGGCCCCATTTGGAAAAGATCGCCCCGCTGCTCCACAGCAAAACGAACAGGCTCGTGGACGCCGCCGCGAGCGCGGACTTCTTGGAAAGGACAAACATGAATACCACCTGTAGTCAGGCAAAATGCCAACTCAGCCGAAGCTGAAATTCAGTAGTTTTTTGTGGCGGGCGCGGGGGACAGCAAAGAGCAGCTGAGCAGCCCGAAACGCCAACGCCCGGCGGGGATACGACTGCGCACACCGGCGGGCTACTGACAGGTGGGGGGTAATGACTGATCTGCACAGGCTGCTGATTCCCGCACGGCACGACGCCAGCGTTGACCGCTGAATCGACTACCGCGTTGATGAGGGATGCAGGCATTGGGCTGATCTTTTTTTGATGGGGAGGAAATCACCGAGCGCCGACTATAACCAGCGCGAGACAAGAATTGCAATGGCCAGCCGCAACGCACCCCTTGTAGCAGCTGGCGAAGCCTGCGTTCGGCTGCGCAGCAGTCGTGAAACCTGAGCACGCGGTCTTCCTGAAACACCACGTCGCCTGATTTTACGACTGCTGCGCAGCCGAACGCAGGCTTCGCCAGCTGCTACAGGGAGGGGGTTCGCCTGAGATTTTTGTGTTCGGATCAGCCAAACAACCAATACCCCAACAACGTCAGCACCACCACCGCCAACACTGGCCGCAGCACGCGGTAGGCTTTGGGGTTGCGACGTTTCCACTGTTTGACCACACCGCTGAATTTATCGCTGGAGTTCTTGCTCCAGGCATAAGCCTGGTTGATTCCGCCAACGCGTTCATCATCAAGGTTCTGCGGCGCAGTCGCGCGGCCCAGCCAGCCGCTGATCCAGCGGTTGATGCGGGTCATGACGCGGTTGCTCAGCGGTCGTTCAATGTCGCAGAACAGGATGACCCGGGTCTTGTCGGTTTCGTTCTTGACCCAATGCACGTAGGTTTCGTCGAACATCACGTCTTCGCCATCGCGCCAGGCGTATTCCTGACCGTCGACGAAGATGCGGCAGTCGTCAGAGTTCGGCGTCGACAGTCCCAGGTGATAACGCAGGGAACCGGCAAACGGGTCACGGTGCGGGTTAAGGTGGCTGCCGCCCGGCAGCAACGCGAACATGGCGCCTTTGACATTGGGAATGCTGCTGACCAGTGCCACGGTTTTCGGGCACAGGGCTTCGGCCGATGGCAGGGGTTTGTCGTACCACTTGAGGTAGAAACGCTTCCAGCCTTTCTTGAAAAACGAGCCAAAACCGGCGTCGTTGTTCTTTTCGGCGGCGCGGATGTAGCCCTCGTCAAACAGGTGCATCGCCTCGTCGCGGATGACTTCCCAGTTGTCCTTGAGCACGTCCAGCTCCGGGAACTTGCTGCGGTCCAGGTAGGGCTTGGACGGTACGCCGGAAAACAGGTACATCAATGCGTTGTAAGGCGCGAACAGTGCCGAATGGTTGACGAACTGACGCAGGACCGGCAATCGCGCCTTGCCGCGCAAATGCACATAGAGAGTGCTGCCGAGAAACAGCAGCAATAGCGACGCCTTTGCGGCAAAGGAAAAGGTCATCCACAACTCCTTGAGAATAAAACAACTCTGCACAACGCCATTTACCCGACGTGGCAGCCGGCCATGATAAACATTACCGGCCACGGGAAAAACCCGCATAACTCAACATTCAATGTTAAGGATTGTGCAATAAAGCACTTCTTAACATAGGGCACCTGAACAGGGGCTGACCTGAGTCAGCTTATTCATTTTCCAGACCGTTGCGTGGCATTCGCGGGCAAGACTCGCTCCTACAGGAGCGAGGCGTATTCGCGATGGCGCCAACCAAACTCGGTGTTACTGGTGGTTCTCCTGTTCGGTAAACAGGTCACTGAACAACATGCTCGACAGGTAACGCTCACCGGAATCCGGCAGGATCACCACGATGGTCTTGCCCTGCATCTCCGGCGTTTCTGCCATGCGTACCGCCACAGCCATGGCAGCGCCACAGGAAATACCACACAAAATCCCTTCTTCCTGCATCAAGCGCAGGGCCATGGCCTTGGATTCCTCGTCGCTGACCAATTCGACCCGATCGACCATCGACAGGTCCAGGTTCTTCGGCACAAAACCGGCGCCGATGCCCTGGATCTTGTGAGGACTCGGCTTGATCTCCTCGCCCGCCATCGCCTGGGTAATCACCGGCGATACCGCCGGTTCCACCGCCACCGAGATGATCGGTTTGCCCTGCGTATTCTTGATATACCGCGAAACCCCGGTAATGGTTCCGCCGGTTCCGACACCTGCCACCAAAACGTCGACAGAACCGTCGGTGTCGTTCCAGATTTCCGGGCCGGTGGTTTTTTCGTGAATGGCCGGGTTGGCCGGGTTTTCAAACTGCGACGGCATGAAGTAGGCAGACGGATCGCTGGCAACAATTTCAGCGGCCTTTTCGATCGCGCCTTTCATGCCCTTGGCTGGCTCGGTCAGGACCAGTTCGGCACCCAGTGCCTTGAGCACTTTGCGTCGCTCGATGCTCATGGACGAAGGCATGGTCAACATCAATTTGTAACCGCGAGCGGCGGCCACGAAGGCCAGGCCAATGCCGGTATTGCCGGAAGTCGGTTCGACGATGGTCATGCCAGGCTTGAGTTTGCCGGTGCTTTCGGCGTCCCAGATCATGCTCGCGCCGATCCGGCACTTGACTGAATATCCGGGGTTACGCCCTTCGATCTTGGCCAGGATGGTAACGCCGCGCGGCGCGATGCGGTTGATCTGCACCAGCGGTGTATTGCCAATGGAATGGGCGTTGTCAGCGAAAATACGGCTCATGGCTGGGTCCTTATACAGCGTTGAATAAGGTCCCCACGGTATGCCTGTTGCCCGTGGGCGTCCAGTCGGGTCGAACGTCCGCTGAACGCCGCAGTCAATGGCTTTACATAGCCGGAGAACTGCCACCATGAAGCGTCGATACAGTTGGCCCCTGTGGACCCTCGCGGGCCTCGTCGTGCTGCTGGTTGCCCTGCACGTCGCCCTGCCCTACATGGTGCGCAACTACCTGAACGAAAAACTGGCGGACATGGGTGACTACCGTGGCCAGATCACCGACGTCGACCTGGCGCTGTGGCGCGGCGCCTACAAAATCAACGGACTGAAAATCGTCAAGGTCGACGGCAAGGTCCCGGTGCCCTTCGTCAATGCGCCGCTGATCGATCTCTCGGTCAGTTGGCACTCGCTCTGGTACGACCACGCGGTGGTGGCCGAGGTGCAGTTCATCAAACCCGAGGTGAACTTCGTCGATGGCGGCGCCAACAAACAGAATTCCCAGACCGGTCGAGGCACCGACTGGCGCGCGCAACTGGGCAAGTTGCTGCCGATCACCTTGAACGAAGTGCGCATTGACGACGGCAAGATCAGCTTTCGGAATTTCAGTTCCAAACCCCCCGTCAATATGAACGCCACCCAGGTCAACGCCAGTATTTACAACCTGACAAACGTGGTCGACACCGAAGGCAAACGTGACGCTCGTTTCGAAGGCAAGGCGTTATTGCTGGGACACGCGCCATTGGAAACCACCGCGACCTTCGATCCGCTGAGCAATTTCGAAGACTTCCAATTCCGGCTGCGGGCCAAGGACATCGAACTCAAACGCATGAACGACTTCGCCTCGGCTTATGGCAAGTTCGACTTCAATGCCGGTCACGGTGACGTGGTGATTGAGGCACAGGCCAAAAAAGCTCAATTAACCGGTTACATCAAGCCGCTGTTGAAAGACGTTGATGTGTTCAATTGGCAGCAGGACGTGGAAAACAAGGACAAAGGACTTTTCCGCTCCATTTGGGAGGCCATTGTCGGCGGCGGCGAAACCGTGCTGAAAAATCAGGGCAAGAACCAGTTTGCGACTCGTGTTGAATTGAGCGGCAACGTGCATAGACAAGATATCAGCGCGTTCCAGGCGTTTTTGCAGATTTTACGCAATGGTTTCATTCAGGCGTTCAACGCCCGGTACGAACGGCCGAAGCCGGACACCGGTTAAGGTTTGCGTGTAACGGTGTAGCGACCGGTTTCTTCCGCTGCCCGTGCCGGGTTCGCTTGCTGCTGCAGGAAGTCCCAGCCCAGGCAGGCCAGCGCCAACGATCGGGGCACGGCTTCACGACCACTGCTGTAGCGGGTGATGCTTCGGGCACTGACGCCCAGCGCCTCGGCGGCCTGATTGAGCGGTAAGCCGGTGCGAGCACGCCAGTCGATGAAGATCCGGGTGTTTTCGTCCGAGGCATTTTGCGCGAGCGCATCCAGATACAAGGTGTCGGCGCCAATCTGGATATCCCGTTCAGGCCACTCGACACACCAACCCTCATCGCCCAGGGTTGCACTGTTAAATGCGTGATCCACTAGCAAGGGTTGCAACCCTGGAAAGGCGTGCAAATCGCGACTCAAATCGAGCGTCAGTTGCTGACCGTCGATAAAAGTCAGTGCGAGACGGTAATCCGGCAATGCCTGCACGGCCGACAGCCGTGGTCGCTTCATGGGTAACATCGTTTCCAATCCTCCAGCAATTGCACCTGATGGGCCCTGACCCACTCCAGCGCTTCCTTGATAATCAGCGGCGGTGCCCTGCCCACCATCACTTCGAGGGTTATTAGGCAAAGCATCACATCGAGCCCGCCACCGGTGAGGTGGACATGGGGCGGCGGATGATCCTTCTCGCGCAACTGAATGCGATACGTATCTCGAAACCGATATTTAGTAGACATGCCCGGCAAGCTATCGCCAATATGGCGATAGCTCAATACTGGCCAGCAGCCGAGACTGAGTCAAGATGTGACGCCCCATTCAGAGACTGAATAAGCCGTCTGCGTTCACAGTCGACCGGGCACCGCGTTATAGTCGGGTACTACAACTTATTGCGCCCCGCCCTGCCTCGTTCAGGTCGGCGTTACCGTTCGAGGATTAGCAGATGAAGTTCGAAGGCACCCAGGCCTACGTCGCCACCGATGACCTGAAGCTGGCGGTCAACGCCGCCATCACTCTGGAACGTCCATTGCTGGTCAAGGGCGAACCGGGCACCGGCAAGACCATGCTCGCCGAACAACTGGCCGAGTCCTTTGGCGCGAAGCTGATCACCTGGCACATCAAGTCCACCACCAAGGCGCATCAGGGCCTGTACGAGTACGACGCGGTCAGCCGCCTGCGCGACTCGCAACTGGGCACCGAAAAGGTCCACGACGTTCGCAACTACCTGAAAAAGGGCAAGCTCTGGGAGGCTTTCGAATCCGAAGAGCGGGTAATTCTGCTGATCGACGAAATCGACAAGGCCGACATCGAGTTCCCGAACGACCTGCTGCAAGAACTCGACAAGATGGAGTTCTACGTTTACGAGATCGACGAGACCATCAAGGCCAAGAAACGCCCGATCATCATCATTACCTCCAACAACGAGAAAGAGCTGCCGGACGCTTTCCTGCGCCGTTGCTTCTTCCACTACATCGCCTTCCCGGATCGCGTGACGCTGCAGAAGATCGTCGACGTGCATTACCCGAACATCAAGAAAGACCTGGTCAGCGAAGCGCTGGACGTGTTCTTCGACGTGCGCAAGGTGCCGGGCCTGAAGAAGAAACCATCGACCTCCGAACTGGTGGACTGGCTGAAACTGTTGATGGCCGACAACATCGGCGAAGCCGTGCTGCGCGAACGCGATCCGACCAAGGCCATTCCGCCGCTGGCCGGTGCCCTGGTGAAGAACGAACAGGACGTGCAACTGCTTGAGCGCCTGGCGTTCATGAGCCGTCGCGGCACCCGCTAAGAGGCTGATCGCCATGCTGCTCAACCTGTTCAATGAAATGCGCGCCGCCAAGGTGCCGGTCTCGGTGCGCGAGCTGCTGGACCTGATCAACGCGCTGAAACAGCGCGTGACCTTCGCCGACATGGACGAGTTTTATTACCTGTCCCGGGCGATTCTGGTGAAGGACGAAAAGCATTTCGACAAATTCGACCGGGCCTTCGGAGCCTACTTCAATGGCCTGGAAAAGCTCGACGATCACCTTCAGGCGCTGATCCCGGAAGACTGGCTGCGCAAGGAATTCGAACGTTCCCTGACCGACGAAGAACGGGCCGCAATCCAGTCCCTCGGCGGTCTGGACAAGCTGATCGAAGAGTTCAAGAAACGCCTCGAAGAGCAGAAAGAACGCCATGCCGGCGGCAACAAATGGATCGGCACCGGCGGCACCAGCCCATTCGGCTCCGGTGGCTTCAACCCCGAAGGCATTCGGGTTGGCGATGCCGGCAAGCGCCAGGGCAAAGCGGTCAAGGTCTGGGATCAACGCGAGTACAAGAACCTCGACGACTCGGTCGAGCTGGGCACGCGCAACATCAAGGTCGCCCTGCGTCGACTGCGCAAATTCGCCCGCCAGGGGGCGGCGGAAGAGCTGGACATCGATGGCACCATCGACCATACCGCCAAGGATGCCGGCCTGCTGAACATCCAGATGCGGCCGGAGCGACGCAACACCGTCAAGCTGTTGCTGCTGTTCGACATCGGCGGCTCGATGGATGCCCACGTGAAAATCTGCGAGGAATTGTTCTCGGCCTGCAAGACCGAGTTCAAGCACCTTGAGTACTTCTACTTCCACAACTTCGTTTATGAATCGGTGTGGAAGAACAACATGCGCCGCACGTCGGAGCGCACGTCTACCCAGGACTTGCTGCACAAATATGGCGCTGACTACAAAGTGATTTTCATTGGTGATGCCGCCATGGCGCCCTACGAAATCACCCAGGCCGGCGGCAGTGTCGAGCACTGGAACGAAGAAGCCGGTTACGTGTGGATGCAGCGCTTCATGGCGAAGTACAAGAAGGTCATCTGGATCAATCCGTATCCGAAAGATACGTGGGGTTATACGTCTTCGACCAATATCGTTCGGGACTTGATCGACGACCAGATGTACCCGCTGACGTTGCGGGGATTGGAGGAAGGGATGCGGTTTCTTTCAAAGTAATCTTCGCAGCCCTTCAGGCCCCCATCGCGGGCAAGCCCGGCTCCCACAGGGATTGATGTCGTTCACAAATATGTGAGCCACCCCAAACCCTGTGGGAGCCGGGCTTGCCCGCGATGCTTTTAACGGTTCAAAAATCGGCGCAAATACTCGACCTGTTCGCGATGCGCGACATCCTGCACCACCGGCTTCAACCTCACCGTAGCCCCCGGCAAACACTGCGCCAGCCGCGCCAAGGCCAACGGCGTCAACGCCCCCAATCGCGGATAGCCGCCGATGGTCTGCCGATCATTGAGCAATACAATCGGCTGCCCATCCGGTGGCACCTGGACCGCGCCCAGCGGGATGCCTTCGGAAATCATCGGTTTGCCCTGATACTGCAAAGCCGTTCCCAGCAAGCGAATGCCCATCCGGTCGGCACGGCTGTCGAGGGTCCAGGCACTGTTGAACGCGTCGAACAAACTCTGGCCACTGAACTCGCCGATTTGCGCACCGAGTACCAGGTCAAGCGGCGCATCCAGTTTTAAATTCGGTACATGCTCGTGCGGCAACTCCCGCAGCAACAACAACGCACTGCCCGAATAGCTCAACGACGCGCCTTTGGCCAACGCCCGGCCCAGGCCATCCAGCCCACCGAGTTCTTCACGGACCACCGTCGCGCTGCTGCCCAGTACCTTGGGCGCATCAAATCCGCCCGGTGCGGCCAGGTAAGCCCGAGCGCCCAGCAACGGCTGAGTGAACTGCAATCGCTGGCCTTTGTTCAGCCGGAAGCTGCGCCAAGGCGCTAAGGCTTCGCCATTCACTTGTGCGCCAAGATCCGCTCCGGCCAGTGCCAGCACGCAATCGTCCTCGGCCACTACGGTGAACCCGCCAAGGGTGATTTCGATCACCGGCGCATCCAGCCCATTGCCCAGCAGCCAATTAGCCCAGGACATCGATCGCCAATCCAGCCCGCCGCCCTGGGTCACGCCCAAGTGCCGCACGCCGAAACGGCCCGCGTCCTGCAACAGGCACAGCGGTGTACTGGCTTCAATGGATAGACGGCTCATGCCTGCGCCTCCAGTGGCGTGTCGTCACCGCCCAGGTTGATGAATTCGGCGTGACTGACCGCTTCGAAGCGCACCGTGTCGCCCGGTTGCATCAGGCTGTAGCCGTCGCGTTCGCGGTCGAACAGTTTGGCCGGTGTGCGGCCGATCAGGTTCCAGCCGCCAGGAGACACCACCGGATAAGCCGCCGTCTGGCGTTCGGCGATACCGACACTGCCGGCAGCGACTTTCTTGCGTGGAGTATTCAGACGCGGCGCGGCGAGCACTTCTTCCACCAGCCCCATGAAGGCAAACCCCGGCGCAAAGCCCAGCGCGAATACCTGGTACTCACGTTCGCTGTGACGACAGATCACCTCCTCCACCGTCAGCCCGCTGCGCTTGGACAACAGACTCAGCTCCGGGCCAACACTCAAGTCGTACCAGACCGGCAAAACATGGCATTTGCCGCCAATACTGGCGTTTGGCGAAAGATCGATCAAAGCTTGCGCGATCAATTCCCGAGCCTGAGACGGATTCAGCGCGGTCAGATCGTAATGCACCATTAACGTCGTATAGGACGGCACCAGGTCGATCAGATGCCCGGCGAACGCCGCACGCAGACTTTCGCTGGCAGCGAGCATCCACGGCATGTTGGCCTCGGCAATCTCATCGAACAGACGCACCATCAGGCAATCCAGCGCGACCACTTCCACGCGCAGTTTCATGGCGCGCTCTGCCGATTCAAGGCATCACGAATACGCCGCACCGCGGCGACCGAACTGGCGTTGTCGCCGTGTACGCACAGGGTATTGGCCTGCAAGTGCAAGGGGCTGCCGTCGCTGGCGATCAGATCGCCGCCACGGGCAATGGTCAGCGCCTGCTCGATGATTTTCTCGGGATCGTGATGCACCGCACCCGGCAGTTGCCGCGACACCAGCATGCCCGCGCTGTCGTAAGCGCGATCGGCAAAGGCTTCGAACCACAGGATTACGCCATATTCATCGCCCATTCGCTGGGCGGCGCTGTTGTCGCGAGTGGCCATCAGCATCAGCGGCAATTGCCGGTCGTAGGACGCCACGGCCTGCAGCACTGCGCGCAATTGCGCCGGGTTGGCCATCATGTCGTTGTACATCGCACCGTGGGGTTTGACGTAACTCAGGCTTCCGCCCTGGGCCCGGCAGATACCGTCGAGGGCGCCGATCTGGTAATGCAGAATGTCTTGAAGTTCCTGCGCGGTGTAGGCCATGGAACGCCGGCCGAAGCCCACCAGGTCTTGATAGGCCGGATGCGCGCCGATCTGCACGCCATTACTCAGGGCCAGGCTGACCGTCTTGCGCATGATGCTCGGGTCGCCAGCGTGGAAGCCGCAGGCGATGTTGGCACAATCGATGAAGGGCATGACCTCGGCGTCCAGACCCATGGTCCAGTTGCCGAAACTCTCGCCGATGTCGCAGTTCAATAGCAGGCGGCTCATGCTGAACACTCCTGTAGGCATATTGTTTTTTTACTGCCGGGCAGATACCCCGCAGATTATCAGTTACTCGGCGTCCAGTTGCTTGCCACGGGTTTCCGGCAGGCTCAGCGCCGCGAGGATGACCACCCCGTAGGAAACCGCCGCGAAAGCCCCGATGCCCACGCTCAGTGGCACTTTCTGGCTGAGCAAACCGACCAGCAGCGGGAACAACGCCGCCAGCGCCCGGCCGATGTTGTAGCAAAAGCCCTGGCCCGAGCCTCGAATCCGCGTTGGAAACAACTCGGTCAAAAACGCACCCCTGCCACTGAAAATACCCGAAGCGAAGAAGCCCAGCGGAAAGCCCAGCCAGAGCATCACAGCGTTGCTGACCGGCAACTGGGTGTAGAGCAGAACGATGGTGAACGAGCCGACCGCGAACAGAATAAAGTTCTTCTTACGGCCAAGGATGTCAGTCAAATACGCGCTGATGACATAGCCGACGTAGGAACCGACGATCACCATCGCCAGATAACCACCCGTGCCGAGTACGCTCAAGCCGCGTTCGTTCTTCAGAAAAGTCGGCAGCCAAGACGTGATTGCGTAGTAGCCGCCCAGTGCACCGGTGGTCAGCACCGAAGCGCGAATCGTGGTGAAGAGGATGCCGGGGGCAAAGATCTCGTAGAACTTCGCCGGGTTGCTCGGTTCCTGCCTGGCTTTGGCTTCGCGATAAATCTCAGGGTCTTTGACCAGACGACGAACGAAGATCACGAAAATCGCCGGCACGATGCCGAGGATGAACAGCGCGCGCCAGGCGTCTTCCGGCGGCATGATCGAGAACAGCAGTGCATACAGAATCGCCGTCAGCCCCCAACCCAGCGCCCAGCCCGATTGCACCATGCCCACCGCTTTGCCGCGGTCCTTGGCGCGAATCACTTCGCCCATCAGCACGGCGCCAGCGGTCCATTCACCGCCGAAACCGAAGCCCATCAAGGTGCGGCTGATCAGCAGTTGCTCGTAGTTTTGGGCGAAGCCACACAGGAAAGTGAAGAAGGCGAACCACAGCACGGTGAGTTGCAAGGTGCGTACGCGGCCGATGCGGTCGGAGAGAATCCCCGCCACCCAGCCGCCGATGGCCGAGGCAATCAGGGTGCTGGTGTGAATCAGCCCGGCCTCGCCGGTGGTGATGCCCCACATGGCAATCAGGGTCGGCACCACGAAGCTGAGCATCTGAGTGTCCATGCCGTCCAGGCCATAGCCGATCTTGCAGCTCCAGAACGTGCGGCGTTCCTGCTGATTGATGTTTTTGTACCAGTCGAAAGGACCCGGGCGAGCCGTGGCTTTCGGGATGGCTGTGGTGTCGGGCGCACTCATGGCAAATCTCCGCGCTGATTTTATTGGTATTGTTCTGAGCCCCGACGACGCCTATCGTGGGAACCGGATGCGTCGATTTTTGGGCGCCCGGCCCTTCTACGTCCAACTAATAAAACCCCGGCCTATGCATAAGAAAAAGTTGATCGCATGAACCTGAAATTTCTCGAGACCTTCGTCTGGGTCGCCCGTCTCAAGAGTTTTCGCCTGACGGCAGACAAGCTCTTCACCGCCCAGGCGTCGATTTCCAGCCGCATCGCGGTGCTCGAAGGCGAGCTCGGCGTGAAGCTGTTCCTGCGCGATTCACGCGGCGTGAGCCTGACACCCGAAGGCTTGAAAGTGCTCGATTATGCCGAGCAGATGATGGACACCATGCAAGCCCTCAAGCAGTCGATCGAAACCCGTTCGAGCAAGGTCGGACGCGTGCGGATCGGCGTCATGGACACGGTCATTCACACGTGGCTGAGCCCATTGGTAGCACAGATGATGGATCACTATCCGCTGGTGGAAATCGAGCTGGTGGCCGATACCTCGCTCAACCTCTGCGATCAACTGCAAAAAGGTTTTCTCGACCTGATCCTGCAAACCGACCTGCTGCGCCAGGAAAGCGTGCGCAGCCTGGAACTGGCCAGCCATCCCATGGGCTGGATCGTGGCCAGTAATTCGATCTACAACCGCGAGTATTCGGGCATCGCCGACCTGGCTCGGGAACGGATCATTACGTACTCGAAAAACTCCCATCCGCATCAGGAAATTCTAGCCCTGATGCAGGCCGGTGGTGTTGTGACACCACGCCTGAACTGCGTGAACTCGGTGTCGGCGATTACCCGCTTGCTGCGGGACGGCTTCGGCATCGGCGCGTTGCCGCCGGTATTGGTCGCCGAGGAGCTGGCGCGGGGGGAATTGACCTTGCTGGCGATCGATCAACGACCGCCGGATTTGCAGGTGGTGGTGTCGTGGCGCACGGGCGTGGAGTGGGTCGAGGAGATTGTTGCGTTGTGCCAGCAAGTGCTGAAGGGGTATGCGCGCAAGGTGGGTGAAAACTACATCGTCTTGAGTCGTTGAAGATCAAAAGATCGCAGCCTCGTTTCACTCGACAGCTCCTACAAGGGTCTTGCATTCCCCTGTAGGAGCTGTCGAGTGAAACGAGGCTGCGATCTTGGACGGATCAAAGACCGCGCACATCGCGATCTTCGATCGGGCGGCTCTGGCGCAGGCGTTTGCCGCCCAGCACCACCCAGTCGATCAGTCGGAACAGGCACTCGATGCCGAACGACAGCAGCAACGCGCCGCTCATGCCCCAGATCATCGCTTCCGGCGTCAGCAGGATCTGGTAGCTGTAGCCATTCCAGGTTTCCTTGCGGATATCCGGGTCGGCGGCCAGCGCCACTTGCAGGAAGCGGATGTACCACGGGCCCTGCATGGCCTGGAATTGCTTGTCGAGAGCGATCTGACGGGTAAGCAAGGTACTCAGGCTGTCGGCATCGCTGCGAAAGATCGGATCTTCGCTGGCGCGGTAATGGGCGACCAACGCCTGCATGTCACCCTTGAAGAACTGATTGGCCGTGCCCTGAAAACCACTCAAAGAGGTCTGCGCTTCAATCAGATGCGCTTCGACCCGCTTGGCGTAATCGCTGATGAAACCCGGCACCTGGACACCGATCAACAGGCCCGCGGCGAACAGCACCAGCCGTAGATAACTGAGCAACATGGGGCAGAGTCCTTATTCGGTCTTGCCCTGGCTGACGCATTCACCGCGTCGCCAGAGGCTCCATTGGCCCGGTTCGTAGCGGGTCCAGGTTTCATTTTCAGTCAGGGGTTCGGTGGCGATCACCGTGACCACATCGTTGGGCGTGGTTTCAGCCTGGAAGTCGACGATCACATCGACATCCTTCAAGCGCGCCGGGCCGAACGGTGCGCGACGGGTAATCTGCGCCAATTTGGTCGAGCAATAGCAGAACAGCCAATCGCCATCGCTGAGCAGGCAGTTGAACACGCCTTTGCTGCGGTATTCGGCGCAGGCGGCCACCAGGTCCGGCAGCAGCGCTTCGATCTCTACCGGTTCGGGGAACGCTGCGCGCACCCGGTTGAGCAAATCGCAGAACGCCGCTTCGCTGTCGGTATCGCCGACCGGGCGGTAGAAACTCTTGATGGGTTCAAAGTCCGCGAGCTGGCCGTTGTGGGCGAAGCACCAGTTGCGCCCCCACAGTTCGCGCACGAACGGATGGGTATTGGAGAGGCAGACCTTGCCGACGTTGGCCTGGCGGATGTGGCCGATCACCACTTCGCTCTTGATCGGGTAGCGCTGCACCAGGTTCGCCACTTCCGATTCGCTGCTCGCGGCCGGGTCCTGGAACAATCGCAGGCCACGGCCTTCATAGAAAGCGATGCCCCAACCGTCACGGTGCGGCCCGGTGCGCCCACCTCGCTGCATCAGCCCGGTGAAGCTGAACACGATATCGGTCGGCACATTGGCGCTCATGCCCAACAATTCACACATGTTCGGATTCTCGATTCAAGGCAAGGGGCAAGGTTACAACCGTGGTTCTACGCGCATACGCTGAGGATTGCTCGGGACCGGTGGACGACCGTAACGATCATCACCGGCACCACCGAAAGGCTGATCGTCTTCCGGTTCGTCGGCTCGGGCCGCAGCCTTGGCGGCGGCCGCCTGTTCCTTGCGAGCCCTGGAGGCGCGTTCGATGGGGAAACGGATCGCCACGAACACCAGGTAAATGCCGAAGGCGATCATGCCGTACATCAACAGATCGGAAATCGCCCGCCAGGCGTTGTTGCCGACCTTGAAGGCGAGGTCCAGGGCCGTAATGGCAATGGCCGGGGCGACTTTTTCCTTCACCGGATCGATGATGGTCGGGCTGAACAGCAACACGGCCACCAACAGCCGCAGCGGTTCACGCAGCCAACGCCACATCCAGCGGGTCAAGCGCATCCACACCAACAGGCAGCCCAAAGCGGCAAAGGCGTAGAGGCCCCAAGCGATCAGATAGTCGTTCTCGGTCATGGTGTCCATGGCAAGGCAGGCAAAGAGGCGCTTATAGTAACGACTTTTCGCACATCAGGCTTGCCCCAATGCCAGTCGGTCGGGACACGAAACCTGTAGGAGCGAGCTTGCTCGCGATAGCGGTGTGTCATTGAGCGTCAATGGCGACTGACACTCCATCGCGAGCAAGCTCGCTCCTACACTGTGTGAAGCCCCTATTCCGTACATTGTTCGAGAGTCTTTCATGCCCCTATCCGCCAACGTTTCCGACGCGCCCATTGCCCACAAGGCTGAAGGTTCTGACCCGTATGCCTGGCTGCAGGAGCGCGACACCCCTTTGGTGCTGGACTACCTGAACGCTGAAAATCGCTATCAGGAGGCGCAAACCGCCGATCAGGCCGAACTGCGCGAGACCCTGTTCGAAGAGATCAAGGGGCGGATTCTCGAAACCGACCTGTCGCTGCCCTCCCCGTGGGGCCCATACCTGTATTACACGCGCACCACGGCCGGTGACGAATACGCCCGTCATTACCGCTGCCCGCGCCCGGCCGACGACAGCCTGCAGCTCGACGAAAGCCAGGAACAACTGCTGCTGGACCCGAACGAACTGGCCAAGGGCGGTTTTTTCTCCCTCGGCGCCTTCAGCATCAGCCCCGACCACCAGCGCCTGGCCTACAGCCTCGACACCACCGGCGATGAGATTTACACGCTGTTCGTGAAGGAATTATCCAGCGGACGTGTCAGCGAACTGGAATTCCAGGACTGCGACGGCAGCATGACCTGGGCCAATGACAGCCTGACGCTGTTCTTTGGCGAACTGGACGACACCCACCGCCCGCACAAACTGTTCCGCTATCGGCTGGACGGCACGGCGGCCGAAGAAGTGTTCCATGAGACCGACGGTCGCTTCTTCATGCATTGCTACCGCTCGAGTTCGGAGCAGCAATTGCTGCTGTCCGTGGGCAGTAAAACCACCAGCGAAGTCTGGGTCCTCGACGCTTTCCTGCCGCAGCAGGCCTTTACCTGCATCGCGCCGAGGGTTGAAGACCATGAGTACGACGTCGACCACGGCGCCCTCGACGGCGCATGGACCTGGTTCATTCGCACCAACCGCGACGGCATCAACTTCGCCTTGTACACGGCGGTCGACACCGGCGCCGCGCCGACCGAAGCCGACTGGCAGAACCTGATCCCGCACAGCGCCACCACGATGATCGAAGGCATGAGCCTGAATACCGGGGCCATGACCCTGAGCCTGCGTGAAGGCGGCTTGCCGATCATCGAAGTCCACCCGCAAGACCTGCCGAGCTACCGTGTGCAACTACCGGATGCGGCGTACAGCCTGCACGTGCAGAACAGTCTGGAATTCGTCAGCGACAAGATCCGCCTGCGTTATGAGGCGTTGAACCGTCCGGCGCAAATCCGCCAGCTTGAGTTGGGTAGCGGCGAGCAAAAGGTCCTCAAGGAAACCCCGGTGCTCGGCCCGTTCGACGCTGATGCCTACGTCAGCCAGCGCCTCTGGGCTACCGCACCGGACGGTACGCAAGTGCCGATCAGCCTGGTGGTCAAACGTGAAGCACTCGGAAAACCCACACCGCTTTATCTGTATGGCTACGGCGCTTACGGCGAAAGCCTCGACCCGTGGTTCTCCCATGCCCGTCTCAGCTTGCTGGATCGCGGCGTGGCGTTTGCCATTGCGCACGTGCGTGGCGGCGGTGAACTCGGGGAGGCCTGGTATCGCGCCGGCAAGCAGGAACACAAGCACAACACCTTCAGCGACTTCATTGCCTGCGCCGAACACCTGATTGCCAACGGCTTCACCACCTCTCGACAACTGGCGATCAGCGGTGGCAGCGCCGGTGGGCTGCTGATCGGCGCGGTGCTTAACCAGCGTCCGGAACTGTTCGCTGCGGCGATTGCCGAAGTGCCGTTCGTCGACGTGCTCAACACCATGCTCGACCCGGACCTGCCGTTGACCGTCACCGAATACGACGAATGGGGCAATCCGCAAGAGCCGGACGTCTATGAGCGGATCAAGGCCTACGCCCCGTACGAAAACGTCACCGCACAGGCGTATCCCGCCACGCTAGTGATCGCCGGCTACAACGACAGTCGCGTGCAGTATTGGGAAGCGGCGAAGTGGGTGGCGAAATTGCGCGCGACCAAAACCGACACCAATCCCCTGTTGCTCAAGACTGAATTGGGCGCCGGGCATGGCGGGATGAGCGGTCGCTATCAGGGATTACGTGACGTAGCACTCGAATATGCATTTGTTTTCAAGGTTCTGGGCATCGCCTGAGGAACTTGGCCCGGCGTGCCGGTCTTAAGACCTGACACCGGGCCCGATCCAACACACTTTCCCTGTGGGAGCGGGCTTGCCCGCGATAGCGGCGGCACATTCAACATCAATGTCGAATGTTATCGCCTCATCGCGGGCAAGCCCGCTTGTATGGTAGGACTTGAAGGGAGGAGGAGGGACAAAGCCCGATTCTGACTGTTGACGCAGTACAGATCCGTGGGAGATTTCGCCTCTCCTCCTTTCACCCAAGCG
>NZ_LHPC01000057.1 GCF_001297125.1 Pseudomonas sp. RIT-PI-q | reverse complement strand
TCAGATGGGTAGAAGAGGCAGGGGTGGGGTGGTTGCCGGGGGGCACGATACGGCTACGATCATCAACGGGATGCTTAATGATCATTCGTTGAAGGTGGATACGGTCTGATCTGAAACGACAAAACCCGCCATCCCGGTGCAAGGGGATGGCGGGTTTTTTGTTGTCTGGTGTGAGGTGGTTTGATCGTTGGTGATGTATTGACTGTTCCACCGCTTTCGCGAGCAAGCTCGCTCCCACAGGGGATCTACAGTGAGTCAGGATTTTGTGAACGGCACGGATTCCTGTGGGAGCGGGCTTGCCCGCGAAGAACGATGACTCGGTCCAACCGGCAAATCACATCGGCTCCGGCGGCCCGATCAACCGTCCCATCACCCCGAACACACCCAATTCCTTAATCGTCTCCAACTCCCCCTGCGTCTCGACCATTTCCGCAATCAACGGCAAATCAATGCTGTTGGTGGCCCTGAAGATCGCCTCAATGAACAGTCGCTTGTCACGTTGCTCATCGATGCCACGAATGTAGGCCCCATCGATTTTCAAGTAAGCCAATCCCAATTGAGTCAGGTTGCCGATCTGGCTGAAGCTGCCGCCAAAATGCTGCAGACCGATGCGATAGCCGGTGTCGAGCAGGCTGTGGCTCAGGCGTTGCAACTCGTCGGTTGGCGGCAGTTGGCGTTCGTCGATTTCCAGGGTCAGCAGCGGTGCAAGGTCGGGCAGTGATTCGAGCATGTCGACGATTTGCTGCAATTGGGCTGGATCGCGCAGGGTGCTGCCGGACAAGCTCAACGCCAAAGGCCAGCGGTTGACGACGAGGTATTCCAGAGTGGTTTCAAGCATGGCCAAGTCGAACCGCGCCGACCAGCCGAGACGCTCGACCCACGGCAGGAAATGCCCGGCGGCAATCGCATTGCCCTGCGGATCGAGCAGGCGGGCCAAGACTTTGTGATGCAGCACTTGGCTGGTGTCGGCACATTGCACCACCGGCTGGAAATACAACTGCATCTTGCCTTCGGTCAGGGCATCGTCGATCCAGCTGCGCCAATCGTATTGGGACTGGTTCGTTGTGGTCTCGGAGTAGGCCTGGTGTATCCACGGCCGTTCGGGATGTTGCCGGGCTTCGGTCAGCGCTTGATCAAGCCGCAGCAGCACATCGCTGGCTGGTTCGCCGGGGCGATAGGCGACGATGCCCAGATGGGCGACCGGCATGCAATCGCTGGCACCGGTCAGGCGCAGGTTTTCCAGGGTGGCGCTGACTTCCGTGGCCAGGCGCACCGCCTCCTTGATGTCGACCCCCGGCGTCAGCAGGCTGAATTCGCCACCACGATTACGCGCCGCCAGCCAGGTCCGACGCTCGGGCAGTTGGGTCAGGCGTGTGAGCAGTTCACCGACGGAGCTGATCAAGGCGTCGGTGCGCTGGCCGCCAAGGCGCTGGTTGAGGCCGACCAGATCGTTGATCCGCAGCATCAACAAGTGGCCATCGCTGCTCTGCTCGGACTCCAGCAAATGGTCGGCCAGTTGTTCGTCCAGCAAACGCCGGTTGGCCAGGCCGGTCAGGCTGTCCTGATAGGATTCGGCGCGCAGTTTTTCACTGCGCGCCGCCTCCTCGGCGAACAGCGCCTTGAGCTTCTCGACCATCTGGTTCATGGCCAGCACCACACGTTTCAATTCCGGGGTGCGTGGCAGTTTCGGCAGGCTTGCAAACTCGCGTTTGCTGATCGCTTCGGCCTGTTTGACCATGCTGTCGAGTGGACGGAATTGCCGGCGCAACAACCAGCCGCCGAACACGGCGCTGAGCAGTCCGCACAGCAGCAACCAGATCAGGCTGCCGAGGGTGCTGTCCCAGAGTTTGGCCAGGGCGAATTGCGGATTGCTCAGCACCTCGACCCGTGCCACTTGCTCCCAGCCGCGCATGATCAGTGCTTCACCACCTTGTGGGCGCAGGTTGACCAGGCTGACGAACCAACCGGGAACGCCTCTGATGTGCGAAGGCGTGCTGCGTTCTACCAACAGTTGCTCATCGACAATGTTGACGACCCGGATGCTGTTGAAATAACCGCTGTCGAAAATCGAGCTGACCATCAACTCGATCATCGCCGGGTCGTCGATTTGCGTGGTCAACGACAAGCCCAGTGCGGTGGCGGCGTCCTGGGCGTGGGAACGCAACTGGCCGAGCGTCTGATCGCGAGAGCTTTCCAGGCCGACAAAAAAACTGCCGCTGAACGCCACCAGCAAGAACAGGCAGATGGCGAGAAACAACTGTTTGCGCAGTGACATAAATCGCTCCTTGCTGGGGTGGCTAGCCGTCGCCCACGGCGAACCCTTCGGCCTGCATCTTCTTCAGTACGTCTTGCCAGCGCGACAGTTTCTTCGAGTCGCTGCTGCGTTGGCCACCATTGGCCCCTGGCAAGTACAGGCCTTCGGCGTTGAAGGCGTACACCGGCAGCAGGTCCTTGCGTTGGGAGGCGGGACGGATGTCGCCGATGAGGTTGTCCAGCACCAGCGGCTCGGCCGTGGGGCTGCTGTAGAAGGTCAATACCATGTGCGCTTGATTCTGGCTCAGGGCTTTGACGTAGGTGATGCGCAGTTTCTCGCTGGGAATCCCGAGGTGGCGCAGGCTGAAATATTTCGCCAGGGCGTAGTCCTCGCAGTCGGCAGCGCCCTTGATCAGGGATTCGATGGGGGTGGCCCAGTAATCGGTCTGACGCCAGATGCGGGTGTCGTCCTGAAAGGTCAGTTGTTGATTGAAGAATTGATTGACCGCATTCAGTTGCTCGGGCGCAGGCGCGTTGATTTCGCTTTGCAGCATTTGGCTCCAGGCCACGATCCGTTCCTGGGCCGGGCCGAGGGGGCCGTAGCGGTTTTCGGCGGTTTGCAGGATTTGCGCAAAATTCCAGTCGGCCCAGACGCTGCCGAGCGCGGTCAGCAGCAGACTTGACAGCAGTAGCCATCCGCCGAGCCGAAGTCGGAGCGTTGACCATCCTGGACTACGCGGACTACGGGACATGTCTGGCTGCTCAAGTGCAGATGTCTGGAGTTTAGGCGGTGTTTTTGTCTGTGGGAGGGTTGGTCGTCGGGTCTATTGGTCTTTGGATGGTGTACATATCCGTTGCTGTGGTAACGGCGGCTTTTGGTTCCGCCCTTACGGCGGGTCACTTGGAAAAGCCCCAAGTAACCAAGGGCTCTTGCCCCTTTCGTTCGGTGCCTCGCTAAGGCTCGGCATGCCCTCGCTCCGGTCCTGCTCCGTGGGCCCGCCGCCATCGGCATCCATGGCCGGGGGCGGCTAACCCGGCATCCCTGGCGGGTTACCCACTGCGCAGAACCTGCGCTCGGCCTCTCGAGGCGGCGGTGCATCAACATCAAAAGCACGGCGGCCTACAGGCCGGCCTGATTGGGGAATACGCATTCCCCTGTAGGAGCGAGCTTGCTCGCGAAGAACGTCAATGATGGCGCGTGTTAACAGGATAAACGCGGTGCCTGTGGATCCATCGCGAGCAAGCTCGCTCCTACAGGGGACGGTGTTTTTTGAGGCACCGAATGGCGGGGCAAAAGCCCTTGGTTACTTGGGGCTTTTCCAAGTGACCCGCCGTAAGGGCGGAACCAATAGCCGCCATTACCGCAGAAACGGATATGCCCCAATCAAAAAAACCCAATAAAACGGACTCAAAACTTGCGCAACGTTTTCTGCCTGAGGATATAGACCGTCACCAACACCGCACTGGTCAACATAAACCCCCGCGCCCAGGGCAGCGGCACCAGATAGCAGGAAAACAGAATACTCACCCACATCAGGCCAATGGCGTAGACCTTACCCTTGAGCGGAATACCGTTGCCCTCAAGATAGTCGCGAATCCACGGCCCAAGCCGTGGATGCTCCACCAGCCACTGATAAAAACGCGGCGAACTACGGGCGAAACAGGCGGCCGCCAGCAGCAGGAACGGCGTGGTGGGCAACACCGGCAGGAAAATCCCGATCACCCCCAACGCTACGCTCAGCCAGCCGATGGCCAGCAGCACGTAGCGCAACATCAGGGAGCGGTTGCCTATGGGGTTGTCCATAGGCAAAACCTTAGTGGTGACGTGGCTTGAGGATCGCCGGTTTTTCGTCTGGCGCATTACACAGCAGGTACAGCGCGGTCAGGGCTTCCGGGATCTGTACGATCATGTCGTCCATCAGGTTGGCGTCTTTGGCGATGTCTTCGAACTCTGGCTGTTCGTCGAACAGGCCGGAACCGACCATGATCGGCAGCAGCATTTCGCTGACTTCATCTTCGGCGGTTTCAAACCAGGCCGCTTCGCGCAGGAACACGCCTTCCATGAACCCGATGCACCAGCCACGCAGGTCGGAATCATCCGGCTCGTCGCCCAGGTCCAGGTCGCACGGCAGCTCGAACTCTTCATCGGACGCCAGTTGGCGGGCGATGTGAGCCTTGAGGGCCAGCAGGGTGGATTCGATCGCTTCACGCTCGGTGTCGTCGGCGTAATGCGGCTCTTCGGCAAAGAGGGCGTCGATCCATTCACGGTCGGGAACGGTCTCGGAACAGATCGACAGCGCAGTGAGGTAGCCGTGGGCGGCCACGTAGTCCAGCGCCTCGTCATGCAGTTCGTCGGCGTCGAGGAAGACTTGCAGGCGGGTTAGTTGCTCAGCGAAGGGCATTAAAGGGCTACCTTGGGAATTAAACAGATGCGGGAATTCTAGGCCTTCTTGAGCACTCAGGCCAGCCGCGCGGCATTTTTGCGCCCACAAGCCTCTTATCAGCGGCGCCCTTTGCCGGGCAGGGGTCGGGTATACTCGCGCGTTTTGTGATGCCCTGCTGGCGTCACGGCTGAAATTGAAGCGTCATGCAATGCGCACTTACGATTTGTCGGTGCAGCCTTCGTGGTTCTGAACCAGCCTTGCAGGGATGTTTCGGTGATTTTTGGAGTTTTTATGCTCGAACAGGCACAACGCGTCCTCAAGGACATCTTCGGCTACGACAGTTTCCGTGGCCGTCAGGGTGCAATCATTGAGCGCGTGGCCAGTGGCGGCGACGCCCTGGTGCTGATGCCTACCGGTGGCGGCAAATCCTTGTGCTTCCAGGTGCCTGCGCTGTTGCGCGAAGGCCTGGCGGTGGTGGTGTCGCCGCTGATCGCGCTGATGGACGACCAGGTCGCGACCCTCGAAGAGCTGGGCGTCGCCGCGGCGGCATTGAACTCCACGTTGAGCGCGGAACAACAGCGCGACCTGGCGGCACGGATCAAGCGCGGTGAAGTGAAAATGCTTTATCTCGCACCCGAGCGTCTGGTGCAGCCGCGCATGCTGGCCTTCCTGCAGAGTCTTGAAATTTCCCTGTTCGCCATCGACGAAGCGCACTGCGTGTCTCAATGGGGCCACGACTTTCGCCGCGAATACCTGCAACTGGGCCAATTGGCGGAGTTGTTCCCCAACGTTCCGCGCATCGCCCTGACCGCCACGGCGGACAAGCGCACCCGCGAAGAAATCGTCGACCGCCTGCATCTACAGAATGCCGAGCGTTTCCTCTCGAGTTTCGACCGGCCGAACATTTTCTACCGCATCGTGCCCAAGGAGCAGCCGCGCAAGCAATTGCTCGCATTCCTCGCGGAACGGCGCAGCGATGCCGGCATCGTCTATTGCCTGTCGCGCAAAAAAGTCGACGAAGTGGCGGTGTTCCTCAGCGAACAAGGCTTCCCGGCGCTGCCGTACCACGCCGGTCTGCCCAACGACACCCGTGCGCACCACCAGAAACGCTTCCTCAACGAGGAAGGCCTGATCATGGTCGCCACCGTGGCGTTCGGCATGGGCATCGACAAGCCCAACGTGCGCTTCGTCGCGCACCTCGATTTGCCGAAATCCCTTGAGGCGTACTACCAGGAAACCGGTCGCGGTGGCCGTGACGGTCTGCCAGCTGACGCGTGGATGGCCTACGGTCTGCAAGACGTGGTGATGCTCAAGCAGATGCTGCAGAACTCCGAAGGCGACGAGCGTCACAAGCGTCTGGAACAGCACAAGCTCGACGCCATGCTCTCGCTCTGCGAAGAAACCCGCTGCCGCCGCCAGACGCTGCTGGCCTACTTCGACGAAGACATGCCCCAGCCCTGCGGCCATTGCGACAACTGCGTCGATGGCGTGCAGACCTGGGACGCCACCGAGCCTGCTCGCCAGGCACTCTCGGCGATCTACCGCACCGGCCAGCGCTACGGCGTCGGGCATTTGGTGGACGTGCTGCTGGGCAAGGACAACGAAAAGGTCCGCAACTTCGGCCATCAGCATCTGTCGGTGTACGGTGTCGGCAAGGCGATGGGGGAGAGTGAATGGCGCTCGCTGTTCCGACAACTGGTTGCCCGTGGTCTGGCGGACATCGACCTTGAAGGCTACGGTGGCCTGCGCTTGAGTGACACGTGCCGGCCGCTGCTAAAGGGTGAAGTAACCCTGGAGCTGCGCCGCGACCTCAAGCCACAAACCACCGCAAAAAGCAGCAAGAGCCAGGCGAGCCAACTGGTGCGCGGCGAAGAACGCGAGCAGTGGGAAGCCTTGCGCGCCCTGCGGCGCAAGCTCGCTGAAGAACATGGCGTGCCGCCGTACGTCATCTTCCCCGACTCGACCTTGCTGGAAATGCTCCGCAGTCAGCCGACCTCGCTGGCGGAAATGGCCACAGTCAGTGGCGTCGGCGCGCGCAAACTGGAACGTTACGGCGAAGCCTTCCTGGAAGTCCTCGGCGGTCAGGTCGAGGCGCCGAAAGTGGTGGCCGATGTGCGCCACGAACTGATCACCCTTGCGCGTGCCGGCATGACGCCGCTGCAGATCGCCGGCCAGCTGCAATGCTCGGAAAAGAACGTTTACACGATGCTGGCCGAAGCGATTGGCAAACAGCAGTTGTCGCTGGAGCAGGCGCTGGATCTGCCCGAAGACTTGATGGGCGAAATCCAGGACGCGTTCCTCGACGGCGAAGGCGAATTGCCGCCCGTGGCAGAGATCGCCGCGCTGTTCGCCGGTCGTGTGCCGGAAGGGGTTTTGTACTGTGTTCGGGCGGCGCTGCAATCGGAATTCGAGATTTGAGTGACCTGTCTCACTGATGTAACGATTCAGTACAGACCAAGCCTTGCCTCAAGCGAAGGGTCATGCTTAGCTGACTAATAATTAGTTTTTCTCTATTTCAGTCTAATCATGAGTGTTTTATGCCGTTAACCGATCAACACCGCTTTGGCATGCAACTGGCCCAGATGTCGCGTGGCTGGCGTGCCGAACTGGACCGCCGGCTGGCCGGCCTTGGATTGTCCCAGGCGCGCTGGCTGGTGCTGCTGCACCTGGCGCGATTCGAAGAGGCACCGACCCAGCGGGAACTGGCGCAAAGCGTCGGCGTAGAAGGGCCGACCCTGGCCCGCCTGCTCGACAGCCTCGAAAGTCAGGGATTGGTGCAGCGTCAATCGGTGCTGGAAGACCGTCGGGCGAAAAAAATTGTCCTGTGTGCACCGGCCCTTCCGTTGATCGAACAAATTGAAACCATTGCCACCCAACTGCGCCGCGAATTGTTCGAAGGTGTCGATGAGGCGGACTTGAAGGTCTGCATGCGTGTCCACGGGCATATTCTGGCCAACCTGGAAAAATCTTGAGGCATAACCGCGCGCCAGACTTTTGAGATACCCCGTTGGGCAGACTATAAAGAACTACTTGGCTCTATCGTGTTCGTACCGGATGTGCGAACACGTACAAGGTTGGTTCCGGTTATCTAAGGGATGCTCATGCTCGAGAGTTGGCACGTTGTTTTACGGTGTTGCACCCGGCTGCTGTTGGTCGGTGGTGCTGTCACTTACTCGGCATTGGCGCCTGCGCTCGGCTTGGGCGATATCACCCTGCATTCGGCGTTGAATCAGCCGCTGCGCGCCGACATCGCCCTGGTGGATGCCGCCGGGCTGGAGGAGGGCGAGCTCTCCGTCAGCTTGGCGACAGCGGACGAATTCAGCCGCGCCGGCGTCGAGCGGGTGTTCTTCCTCAACGATCTGAAGTTCACACCGATCCTGCGCGGCAATCGCAGCCTGATCCGGGTCAGCTCGAACAAACCGGTCAAAGAGCCATTCCTGAATTTCCTCGTGCAGCTCAATCAGCCGAACGGACGCGTGTTGCGCGAATACACGGTATTGATCGATCCACCGGGTTCACCGGGGATTGTTCCTGTCAGTGATGAGCCGGTTGCCAATTCGCAGTCTTCCGCATTCCCGACCGTCGAACCGAGCGTTGCACCTGCACCCGCGTCGAAGAGCAAGAAGCCACCCACCCCTCGTGTCGAACCTGCTCCTGTACCTGATCCTGCCGCCGAGCAACTGGCCGCCAGCGTGCTGCAAAACCAGCAACTGCAAACCACCCTCGATCAGCTAAACGCGAAACTGCAGGCTCAGGACGAGCAGATCGCCGGTCAGAAAAAGCAGGTGACCGAGCTGCAAACCCAATTGGCAGAGGTCAGGCAGGCGACAGCAGAGCCAGTCGCGCCGGTCGCTGTGGCGCCTGCGCCAGTCGTGGTTAACGAGCCCGAGCCGATCCACTGGCTGCTGATGTTCGGTGTACTGGCGCTGCTGGTTTTGCTGTTGCTGGGGCTGTTCGTTCGGCGTCAACGCCAGCAGGTCCAGGTGTTGCCTGAGCCTTTACCGGTTTTGCCATCACGGCATGAACCGGTGCTCAATCCCACCTCAGAACCGGTCGCTGTGCGGCAAACCGCGACCGGGCCGAGTGAAGACACTCCAGCAGGTGATGTGCTTGAAGGGGTCGGTATCTATCTGGCCTACGGTCGTTTTTCCGAAGCGGTCGGTTTGTTGCGAGAGGCGCTGCTCAAGGAACCACAACGCACCGATCTGGCCCTGCAACTGCTGGAAGTCCTGGGTAAACAGGGGGACGTGCCGGCCTACGATGCGCAGGAAAACAACCTGCGTGACGCAGGGTTTGACGTACAAAAGCTTCACGACATCCGTGCTCGCTTCCCGAAATTAAGCAGTGCGGCACCGTTGGCCGCCGCAGTGACAATAACGCCAACCCAAGCTTCGATTGCTGAGGCGGCGCCCAGCGATGAGTTCCAGTTGAACCTCGATGATTTGTCGATGGATTCGAATTGGGACCTGATCAGCCCCTTTGAAAACCCGCCGGCCGCCGCGAAACCGCCGAATGTGTCGCCGCACCTGGACGAGCCCGCGTTCACCTCGAACCTGCACGTGTTGCCCGAAGTGTTCGAAATGCCCGACGACGCGATGCTGGACGAGCCGGAAATCGAGTGGGTCGCGGAACCTGCCTCACAGTCCCTGGACGACGCCTTTCTCAACGAGTTCAGCGATGCCGGCGATTCGCTGGAACTTGAACCGCTGCATCCGGAACCGGACGAGCCGAACAGCTCCAGCAAACTGGAACAAGCCCAGACCTGCATCGACGACGGCGATCTGGACAGCGCCATCGAACTGCTCAACGAACTGCTCAAGGACGGCGACGAACCCCTCAAGCAGACCGCCCGAAGCCTATTGGCTGGAATCCGTTGAGGATCAAAAGATCGCAGCCTTCGGCAGCTCCTACAGGTGTACGTCAATCCATGTAGGAGCTGCCGAAGGCTGCGATCTTTTAAACGGACGGCTATGATAGCGACGCCCTTTGTTTCAGGAGACACGCGCGTCATGACCGTACACAAACCAGAAATCGTCATCACCTATTGCACGCAATGCCAGTGGCTGTTGCGCGCTGCCTGGCTCGCCCAGGAACTGCTCAGCACCTTCGGCGACGATCTGGGCAAAGTGTCACTGGTGCCCGGCACCGGTGGGGTCTTTCACATTTTCTGTGACGACGTGCAAATCTGGGAGCGCAAGGCTGACGGTGGTTTCCCCGAAGCCAAGGTGCTCAAGCAGCGGGTCCGCGATCAAATTGATCCGGACCGCGACCTGGGGCACAACGACCGGACTCAGTGAGACGCAGCTTCTGCGGCCACGGCTTGCTTGCTTGAGCCGCCCGAGAGTCGGCTGGAAACCACGATCGCCACGATGATCAATGCACCGCCGATCAACATGCGCAGGGTCGGGTTTTCATTGAACAGCAACCAGGCCACGGTGATGCCGTAAACCGGTTCAAGGGCGAACACCACGGCCGCCGTCCGCGCCTTGATCACCGCCAGGCTGGCGACGAACAGGCTGTGTGCGACAGCGGTGCAGAACACCCCGAGCAGACCGATCCACAGCCAGTCGATGGCACGCACTTCGCTCAACTGAGGGGCCGCCACCGGTAGCAGGCACAGCGCGACCACGACGTTTTGACACAGTGCAGCCTGCACGGGCGCAATCCTTCCGGAGCTGGCGCGGTTGGTCAGCGAGAGCAGCGAAAACAGCAACCCCGAACCCACCGCCCAGAGCAGGCCGGTGGTGGCGCCGCTGGCCAGGTCGAAGTCCGGCGTGACCAACACCAGCCCGATACTCACCAATACCACCAGCAGGATTTCGTTGGCGCGGATTCGTTCGCGAAAGATCAGCCCTTCGAGGATCACGGTAAAGGCCGGGAAACTGGCAAAGCCCAGCGTTGCGATCGCCACGCCCGCTACTTTCACCGCAATAAAGAAACTTACCCAGTGTCCGGCCAGCAGCAAGCCGCCGAGCAGCAGGCGGCGCCAGTCCACGGCTTGCAGTTTCTGCCAACGCGTGTTGCTGGCGAACCGTGCAAAAACCGCCAATGCCAGCACGGCAAACGCGGCACGACCGAAGACGATGACGGCGGGGGAGGCCACAGCCAGTTTGCCGAACACACCGGTCAGGCCGAACATCAGGGCGCCGATATGCAGGGCGCCAAGGGCGGAGCGGGGAGGCATTGCAATCCTTGATAAACGTAGTGAGCCAGGTCGACAGACACCGCCGCCCCTGTAGGAGCTGCCGCAGGCTGCGATCTTTTGATCTTGATCCCGAAAAACAAGATCAAAAGATCGCAGCCTTCGGCAGCTCCTACATTGAAGCGTGTGAAGCCTGCTATGTCTGTCGCCAGACTATCGTCCTTTGTCGCCAGCCTCGCGGCGCAACTTGCCCGGCGATGCGCCGAACTCGCGCAAGACCGCCGCGGCGAAGGCGCTTTGGGAGCTGTAACCCACCCGGCTGGCGATCTCACCAACGGGCAACGCCGATTCCCGAAGTAATCCCACAGCGATGTGCAGTCGCCGACTGCGAATGTAGTCCATCGGTGTTTGCCCGCATTCGGCCACGAATCGCGCATGCAACCGGGCACTGGACAGGCCAGCCAAGCGGGCCAGATCGGCGACTTGCAGTGGATAGGCAGCGTACTGATCGATGTGTGCATTCAGCGCCGCATAAGGCAGGCGCCGGCCGCCGACACGCTCGGGTTTGGCGTGGTTGAGGCTGGCCAACAACAGCACCGCGCCCTGCTGCGCAATCAGTGGATCGCCGACCTGACTGCCTGCCAGCCAACTCACCAATTGGCTTTGCCCGGCATCCAGCGACAGGCGCCCGGCGTTGTCGAGCAAGCGACGGCTGGCGTCGGCGTGATCCCCCAATGACTGAGCAACCCAATCGTCACCGGGCACATCCAGCACCAGGCAGCGGCTGCCATTGGCACTGCCGCAGGCGTGATGCGCGCCGGACGGCACCACCGCGAAACTCTGCTGAACCACCTGGCTGCCACGCCCGTCGACCTCGACATCCAGCGCACCCGACAACCCGAACACCAGTTGCGCGTGGTCGTGGCTGTGGACGATCAGGTCGTCTGTGTAGTGGCGTAGCGTGAGGATCGGTCTCATCGCAGGTCTCCCGGGGCAGGGTGCCAGTCTACACCGGCGAGCGCTGTCACAGGACTGACTCACCACTGTCATGGGCAGTTAACCGGGCCGGAGCAAGCTTGCAAAAACTTTTCCAGAGGGTTGCCCATGACCAGCGCCGAGCTCGCCAAACCCAGTCGTAAGCAACGTGTGCGGACCCTATGGATTTCCGATGTGCATTTGGGCACCCGGGATTGCCAGGCCGAACACCTGTCGCAGTTTCTCAAGGGCTACCACGCGGACAAGGTCTACCTGGTCGGCGACATCATCGACGGCTGGAAACTGCGCAGCGGCATGTACTGGCCGCAAGCGCACACCAATGTGATTCGTCGCCTGCTGACCATGAGCAAGCGCGGCACCGAAGTGATTTACGTCACCGGCAACCACGACGAATTCCTGCGTCGTTATTCGAAGCTGATCCTGGGCAACATCCAACTGGTCGACGAAGCCGTGCACGTGACCGCCGATGGCCGTCATCTGCTGGTGATCCACGGCGACCAGTTCGACGTGATCACCCGCTATCACCGCTGGCTGGCCTTTCTCGGCGACTCGGCCTACGAGTTCACCTTGACCCTCAACCGCTGGCTCAACCACTGGCGCGCCCGCTATGGTTATGGCTATTGGTCGTTGTCGGCGTACCTCAAACACAAGGTGAAAACCGCGGTCAGCTTTATCAGCGATTTCGAGGAAGCCATCGCCCACGAATGCGTCAAACGCGAATTGCATGGCGTGGTGTGCGGGCACATTCACCATGCCGAAATTCGCAAGGTCGGCGGGGTGGATTACCTCAATTGCGGAGATTGGGTCGAGTCGTGCACGGCGCTGATCGAGCATTGGGATGGCTCGATCGAGTTGTATCGGTTGGCGGATGCCCAGGCGCGTGAGGCTGAGTTGAAGGCGGTGAAAATTCCGGAGCCGGCGTAGGCAGGTCAGACGCCTTCGCGGGCAAGCCTCGCTCCTACAGGGAACGCATTCCAACTGTAGGAGCGAGGCTTGCCCGCGAAGAGGCCATGACTATCACTATTGATGTCAGGCGGGTGCGTGTTCTTCCATCGCCGCCTTGTAAATCGAATTTTTCGGCTGGGCAAACAACCGCGCCATCATCGGCTCGAAGAAGCTCAACGGCAGTGTGTCGTACCCCGGATCAAACGCTGCCGCATCGTACTTGGCACAGAACTCAATGGTCGCCTGATACTGCGGATGATCGCTGAATTGCTCACGCAGATGCCGATCCATGCCCAAATGATGGAAAAAGTAGTACCCCTGGAAAATCCCGTGTTTCTCCACCATCCACAGGTTCTCGGCACTGACGAACGGCTTGAGGATCGCTGCGGCGATGTCCGGGTGGTTGTAGGAACCCAGGGTGTCGCCGATGTCGTGCAGCAACGCGCAGACCACGTATTCTTCGTCGCGGCCATCGCGCCACGCGCGGCTGGCGGTTTGCAGGGAGTGGGTCAGGCGATCCACCGGGAAGCCGCCAAAATCACCCTCCAGCAGTTTCAGGTGCGCCACAATCCGGGTCGGCAATTGCCTCGCATAGGCGCTGAAGTCGGCGGCGATGATCGCCCAGTCCTCTTGCGTGCCGTCCTGCATGTGGGTGAAGCGGGCATTGGCATTCATCGCCTATCCTCTTGTGACTGATTGCGCCTAGAACGGCACTCGACCCAGAATCATGTCGCGGTACATGACGAAATCGCCGAGCAAGCTGTAAAACGGATGCTGAAAGGTCGCAGGACGATTCTTCTCGAAGAAAAAATGCCCGGCCCAGGCGAAGCTGTAACCGGCCAGCGGAAGGGCCCACAAGAACAGCCAGGCGCCTTTGCCGATGGTCAGGGCTAGAATGAAAATAACCAGCGTCGTGCCGATGAAGTGCAATCGTCGGCAGGTACTGTTGGAGTGTTCGCTGAGGTAATACGGGTAGAACTCAGCGAAGCTATTGAAACGTTTGACGTTTTCCACGACTGCGATCTCTGTGGTTATTGTTATGACTGCAAGTTGTTCGGCGGGTAGCTTATTTGAGTCTAGAGTGATCATTGGCATCAGCCAGTGACAATAGGCGCCACTTTAGTATCCTTCGGAAATTGGCCGTAACATGCGGCTCATCATGTAAGAAAACGCCATGAGCGAACGAACGACTTCTGCAAGCTGGGCGATGGGGATTGTCAAAGCACTGGAGATGGACGGCCTGGATTGCCGGGTTCTGTTCAAGCAACTGGGGCTCGACTACGCGGCACTGGATGATCCGGATGCACGCTTCCCACAAGATTCCATGACACGACTGTGGCAGCGCGCGGTCGAGCTGTCCGGCAACCCGGCGATTGGCCTGAACATGGGCAAGGTGGTGCGACCGGCCTCCTTCCATGTGGCCGGTTACGCGCTGATGTCCAGCCAGACCCTGGCCGAAGGCTTTCAACGACTGGTGCGGTATCAGCGGATCATTGCCGAAAGTGCCGACCTGAGTTTCCGACTGCTGGATGAAGGCTATGCGCTCATTCTGACGGTCCACGGCGACCATCTGCCGCCAACCCGCCAGAGTGCCGAAGCCTCCCTGGCCTGCGCCCTGGCGCTGTGTGGCTGGTTGACCGGGCGCACCCTGCAACCGCGCAAGGTGTTGGTGCAGGCCGATGAACCGGCTAATCTCGAACCCTATAAACAGGCCTTTCATGCACCGCTGGTGTTCAACGCGCCTTACGACGCGCTGATCTTCGAGCGTGCCGACATGGAGGCGCCGCTGCCGACGGCCAACGAGGCCATGGCGCTGCTGCATGACCGGTTTGCCGGCGAGTACCTGGCGCGGTTTTCCGAGAGCCGCGTGACCCACAAGGCGCGGCAGGTGTTGTGCCGATTGCTGCCCCAGGGTGAACCCAAGCGCGACACCGTGGCGCAGACGCTGCACCTGTCGCAACGGACCTTGCAGCGACGCTTGCAGGAAGAGGGCACGAGTTTTCAGACGTTGCTGGACGACACCCGACGCGAACTGGCGGAGCAGTATCTGGCGCAGCCCAACATGACCCTGCTGGAAATTGCCTACCTGTTGGGGTTCGCCGACCCGAGCAACTTTTTCCGTGCTTTCCGCCGCTGGTTCGACGCCACCCCCGGCGAGTACCGGGTGCGGCTGATGGCGGCGCCTGTTCCTGTCAGTGACGCCAGAACGCCGGAATACACAGCACAAACACGGTGATGATCTCCAGTCGGCCCAACAGCATGCCGAACGAGAGAATCCACTTGGCAGCGTCCGGCAGGGTCGCGAAGTTGCCCGCCGGGCCGATGGTCTCGCCCAGTCCCGGACCGACGCCGGACACCGTGCTGGCCGCGCCGGTGAGGGCGGTCATCCAGTCCACGCCGAGCAGTGACAGCAGCAGCGCGATCACGCAAATGGTGATGGCGAAGAAGAACGAAAAGGTCAAAATCGAGCGCACGATCTCTTCATCGAGGCGGTGCCCGTTGTACTTCTGCTTGATCACTGCGCGCGGGTGAATCAGCTGGTTAAGGTTGGCCTTGAGCAGAATGTAGGCGACCTGGAAGCGGAAAATCTTGATCCCGCCGGCGGTCGAACCTGAACAACCGCCAACAAAGCCCAGATAGAAGAACAGCATCAGCGAGAAATTGCCCCACAGGCTGTAGTCCCCCAGTGCAAATCCTGTAGTCGTCACCACCGACGTCACGTTCAGCGCCACATGCCGCAACGCGTCCAGCCAATGCAGCTGGGTGGTCCACCAGTACCAGGTGCCGAGCACCAGCCAGGTCACCAGCAACATGCCGAGCAAACCTTGAACCTGCTGATCCTTGATCAACGCTCGGCGGTTGCCGCGCAAGGTCGCCACATACAGGGTGAACGGCAGGCTGCCGAGAATCATGATGACGATCGCGACCCAGTGCACCGCCGGTTGCGTCCACTTGGCCAGGGACTGGTCGGAGGTAGAAAAACCGCCAGTGGAAATCGCCGACATCGCATGGTTGACCGCGTCGAACGGGCTCATCCCGGCCCACCAGAACGCCAGGCTACCGAAAATGGTGATGCCGACGTAGGCCGCAACGATCAAACGCGCCACCATGTGCGAACGGGGCATGACCTTTTCGGAACGGTCCGACGACTCGGTCTGAAACAGCCGCATCCCACCGATGCGCAGCAGTGGCAGAATCGCTACCGCCATGCCGATAAAGCCGATGCCGCCGATCCAGTGCAGCAATGAGCGCCACATCAGAATGCCGGGGGACATGGCGTCCAGGCCGGTGAGTACCGTCGAACCGGTGGCGGTGATGCCGGACATGCTTTCGAAGAACGAGTCGGTGTAGCTGATGTGCTGGGTCAGCAAAAACGGCAGCGCGGCGAAGATGCACACCACCAGCCAGCTGCTGACGGTCAGCAGGTACATGTCGCGCGGGCGCAGGTGTACGTGCTCAGGGCGCCCGGGGATGACCAGCGCGAGGCCGGCGACAAAGGTGATCATGCTGGCCCAGAGGAACGACGGCAGGTCGCCGGTACGGTCGAAAATCACAAGCGTGGCCATGGGCACGACCATGGCGATGGCCAAGGTGATCAGGAAGATGCCGATAATGAAACCAATGAGACGTAAGGTCGGCAACGCCATGAAATCCGCTCGGCTGAAATAAGGAAGGGCGCCATTCTACCTGTGGGACAGGGCATGTAAACGGGCATGCCGGCGGTAGATACCGCTAGAATGGCCGGACAATTTTTTCAGGAGGTGGCCGATGCAGGCTCTCGACGCTTTGCTCAACCGTGTTTCCGTTCCACGACTGCTCGAACCGGCACCCACCGCGGAGCAGCGCGAAGTGCTGTTCGCCGCCGCAATGCGTGCGCCGGACCACGGCCATTTGCAGCCTTGGCGTTTCCTGACAGTCGAAGGTGCGGCGCGCGAGCAAATGGGCGAGCTGCTGGCCGAAGCCGCGAAGTTGCAGGACAGCGAAGTCTCTGAAGCGGCGCTGGACAAGGCGCGCAACGGTCCACTGCGCGCGCCGCTGGTGGTGGTGGTGATCGCGCGTTTGCAGGATCACGTCAAATATCCGAAGTCCGAACAACTGCTGGCGGCCGGTTGCGCGGCTCACGGGATTTTGCTGGCGGCGTATGCGCAAGGCATTGGCGCGGTGTGGCGCACCGGTGAGCTGGCCTATTCGGCGCACGTGGCCAAAGGGTTGGGGTTGGCGGAAGGGGAAGAGGTGATCGCGTTCTTGTACCTGGGCACGCCGCAGAAAGAGCCGCGTGTGGCGGAGAAAGTGGACCTCGCCGAATTCATCAGTGCGTGGCCTTCGAAGGCCTGAAGATCAACTGCTTCGCGGGCAAGCCTCGCTCCTACAGGTTAACGATCATGATGATCGACGCGAGACCTGTAGGAGCGAGGCTTGCCCGCGAAGCTTTTAAGGCTGCACCACCGCTCCCGGTACTAACGGCAATTCCAGGCTGGCAACAAACCCTCCATCTGGATGATTGGCCAGCACCAGGCTCCCGCCATGTCGCTCCGCCGCCCGGCGTGCAATCGCCAATCCCAGACCATGCCCGGCCGCCGTCTGCCCCGGCGCCCGATAGAACGGCTCACCCAATTGGGCCAAATGCTCGGCGTCTACACCGGGCCCATGGTCACGCACACTGACCACAATCCGCTCGCCTTGACGCACCGCCTGCATTTCAATCGATTGCCCCACCGGGTTAAAGCGCTGGGCATTGCGCAGCAGGTTGTCGACGGCGCGCTCGATCATCGTCGGCCAGCCTTTGAGGTTCAGCTGCGGCTCGGCCTCAAGGCGCACACTTTGTTCCGGTGAGCCCAACTGGGCATCCTTTTGCAAGGTATTGAGCAGCACGTTGAGATCGACCTCTTCGGCACTGGCGTTGTCAGCATCGACCCGTGCCAGTACCAGGATTTCGCTGATCAGCGCTTCCAGTCGGTCACACTCGCGCGTCAGGCGCGGCCAGAGTTTTTCCCGTTCCTCGGGGTTGGCCCGTTCAGCCAATGCCAGCGCAATGCGCAGCCGGGCGAGAGGCGAGCGCAGTTCGTGGGACACGTCGCGCAGCAGTTGGCGCTGGCTGCCAATCAAACTTTGCAGGCGCGCGCCCATGCGGTTGAAGTCATTGGCCAGTACACCGAATTCGTCGCGACGGTTGGCCAGTTTGACCAGGCTGTTCTGTTGATAGGTGGTTTGCCCCAGGTCGTGCACCGCGCCGCGTAGACGATTGAGTGGACGGGTAATCGACAGGGTTACCAACAGGCTGAACAAGGTCAGTACGACCAGGGCGATCCCCAGCGCACTCAATGGCCAAAGCAGGCTTTCGCGGTGCCAGGCGTCCAGTTCCGGGTGCGGAATGCGGTAGATCAACAGGTAGGTGTCGCCGGTTTTTGCGCTGGTGTATTCATCGGTCAGGCGACGCCACGGCAGGCGTCGGTCATCGTTGTTCTGGCGCGCCTCAAAGGCCGCCGCACGCCGTGGGAAGGTGCCGCGCACCACCGGGTCGCCGCTCTCGTTGAGCACTTGGACGTCGATGTGATATTGGCGTTTGCGCTGTTCCAGAATGTCCTGGGCCGCGTCCTCACCCTGGGATTCGTAGGTTTGCGTCCACTGTTCGGCCAGGGTGTTGAGGCCCGGGTGGCGACTGAGAATCCACGCGTCCTGGTTGAGCATGTGCCCGAGCAGAATGGAGAGCCCTGCAACCAGAGCGATGGCCAGCCAGAAGCTGGCCAGAATACGCCAGAACAATGAGCGCACAGAAAATCCTCAAACAAACGGAAATCCAATGTAGGAGCGAGCTTGCTCGCGATAAACGAAGGGACGACACGTGCTGCCTGATGCCGCGCGTTATCGTTGACGTCCATCGCGAGCAAGCTCGCTCCTACAGTGGAGTCAGACCCAACGGGGTTAGCCGTTGGGTCGGGGGTTAGCGCATTATTGCGCTTTTTGCGGTTGTTGCGCTTTCCAGGCCTTGAACTCGGCCCATTCTGCGCGACGCTCAGCCTGCTTTTTCTGGATCTCGTCGAATTGCTTCTGTTGATCCGGTTTCAGCACTGCGCGTACATCGGCCTGGGCTTTCTGGTGCTTGGCCGCCATTTCGTCTTTCAGCGCTTTCTGATCCGGCGGCGAGAGTTTTTCCAGGTACTTGTCGACCAGTTGCTGACGCGAGTGCATCTGCTCGCCCATGATCTTGCGGATCTGCTCGCGCTGTTCGCGGCTCAGGTCCAGTTGGCTGTACGGGCCTTTGCCGTGCATGCCGTGCATCTGACCGCCGTGGCGCGAACCGTCCATCGGACCCATAGGGCCGGCGCCTTCAGGCATGGCCATGGCAACGGTCGGCAGGGCGGCAGCGAACATCAGAGCGATAAGAGTCTTGCGCATGGTGAATCTCCTTGTCTCGTTCCCGGTACGTTCCGGATGAGTACAGATTACGGAGATCAAGGTCAGCGGCGGTCAGCGGAGCGTAAAGCTTGGGTAAAGACGATTCCGGAGCAACCTGACAATTCTACCGATTGACCTGTAGGAGCCAGCTTGCTGGCGAATCTTGCGACGCGGTGTATCTGTCACGCCGCCTTCGCTGGCAAGCCAGCTCCTACAGGGGTTTGTGCGGTTTCAGAGGCTGTAGTAGTAACCGCGGCTGCGCAGGGCAATGATGCGCGGGCGGCCGTCGGGGTGTGGGCCAATCTTTTTGCGCAGGTTGCTGACGTGCATGTCCAGGCTGCGGTCGTACAGGGTCAGCTTGCGCCCGAGGGCGATCTGCGCCAGTTCCTGTTTGTCCAGCGGCTCGCCGGGTTGCTTGAGCAAGGCTTCAAGCAGACGGCTTTCGGAAACGGTGAGGGTGAATTCCTGTTCGTCGATGCTGACCACGCCGCGCACCGGGCTGAAACACAGGTCGCCCAGTTCGAGCTGGCTCGACACCGCCGCCGGATGACTGCGGCGCAGCACGGCGCGCAGGCGGGCTGTCAGTTCCCGTGGGTCGCACGGTTTGGCCAGGTAATCGTCGGCGCCGAGTTCCAGGCCGAGGATGCGGTCCAGCGGTTCGCCGCGGGCCGACAGCATCAGCACCGGCAAATCCGGATGGTCGCTGCGCAATTGCTTGAGCAGCTCCAGGCCGCTGCCGTCCGGCAACATCACATCCAGCACCACAGCCGCCGGCGACGTTTCAGCCAACGCGCGACGGGCGCTCTGGCCATCGTGGCAAGCGCGGACCTGGAAACCTTCCTGGCTCAACCAACTGCTCAGGAGCTCACACAGCTCCTGGTCATCATCAATTAATAACAGCTCGCTCATGACTCACTCAATTTAGCCATTGCCTACGTTTTCTGGTTGCACCACTGGCGAAGATACCGCAGAGCAGAGCCAATAGCGCTACTGCCGCGCCAATCACGAACCATTGCTGCTGATCAGTCAGCAAGCGTGGTAGCGGGCTGCTGGCCTGGGCTTCCTTGAGTTGCAGCTTCAGCCGCTGGTTCTCCTGGCGCAACCGGCTCAGCTGAGCGCTTTCGCGTTCGCTATCGGTATTCTGTAATTGTTTGCTCAGTTCTTCTCGTTGCTGCTCACTGACTTTCAAGCGCTGCTGCAACTCGGCGATCTGGCCGCCGGCGCTCAAGGACAAGGGCGTTGAACCACCGCCTGCGCTTTCTTCACCGTGGGCGGGCGCCACGATCGACAACGTGACCAACATCAGACACAACGGACCTTTGCGCATCGCAACTCCTGATTCCAATACGAGTATTGGGCAGGTTGTCGGCCAGCAAACGAGAATAATGAGCGTTGAGAGCGCGATGAACCGATAAGGTTCATCGCGCGGCGGGAAGTTACGGCAGGACTTGCTTGAATGGCTTGACCGAAACGTTGGCGTAGACGCCTGCGGCGATATACGGGTCGGCATCGGCCCAGGCCTGGGCGGCGCTCAGGGAATCGAACTCGGCGACGATCAGGCTGCCGGTGAAACCCGCTGCGCCTGGGTCATTACTGTCGACGGCCGGGTTCGGGCCCGCCAATACGATACGACCTTCACCTTTGAGCACTTGCAGGCGCTCAAGGTGCGCAGGCCGTGCGGCCAGGCGGGCTTCCAGGGAGTTGGCGACGTCTGTGGCAATAATTGCGTAAAGCATGTCAGTCCTCGGTTTTTGGCGTAGTGGTATCGGTGTCGTGCAGGTGACGAGACAGGTAGATGCCCTGGCCCACCAGGAACAGCAGCGTCATGCCCAGGCTGCCGAAGACCTTGAAGTCGACCCAGTAGCTCTGGAAGGTGAACGCGACGAACAGGTTGGCGGCGCCGCAAAACAGGAAGAACGCGATCCAGGCGATGTTCAGGCGCGTCCAGACGGGATCCGGCAGGGTCAGCGCGTGGCCCATGATGCGCTTGATCAGCAACTGCTCACCGATGAAGTGGCTGCCAATGAAGGCCAGGGCAAACAGCCAGTTGACCACCGGGGCTTTCCATTTGAGGAAGGTCTCGCTGTGGAACGCCAGGGTCAGGCTGCCGAAGACCAGGCAGGCAATGAGCGTCAGCCACTGGCTCTTCTCCAGCTTGCGCTGCTTGATGAAGATCGTGCCGTAAACCACCACGGAGCTGATGATCAGCATGGCGGTGGCGCTGTAAATACCGCCTACAGTTACCTCGTGGCCGGCAATGTCGACGACCCGTGGGTCGATCTTGAAGACAATGAAAAACAGCAGAAGCGGGATGAAATCGATGAATTGTTTCACAGTGGCAGCCAGAAGCAGGATGTGGCGGCATAATAACAAACATATGGGCGCGCGATAGCGCCAGCTGATTTGAGGTTACACATCCCCGTGAATGTCGATTTGCACTGCCACAGCACCGCCTCCGATGGCGCTCTCGCGCCTGCTGTACTGGTTGCGCGTGCGTTCGAGAAAGGCGTGCGAGTCCTGGCCTTGACCGATCACGACACCCTCGAAGGCCTCGATGAGGCCCGCAGTGCGGCGACCGCGCTGGGGATGCAACTGGTCAACGGCGTCGAATTGTCCTGCACCTGGGGCGGCGCGACCATTCATGTGTTGGGCTACGGTTTCGACGTCAACGCCCCGGCGTTGGTCGAGGCCATCGCAAAATTGCACGATGGCCGCTGGCTACGGTCCGAAGAAATAAGCCGTAAGTTGGCGTTGAAAGGCATGCCGGGAGCGCTGGAAGGTGCCCGGGCCATTCAGCAGGCACTGGGCGACAGCGGCAACGCGCCGGCCCGTCCGCACTTCGCCGACTGGATGGTGCGCGAAGGTTTCGTCAAGGATCGCGCCGAAGCATTCCGCAAATGGCTGGGTGCCGGCAAGCTGGGGGACGTCAAGCAACACTGGCCGACCCTGGAAGAGACGGTCGAAACCCTGCGCGCCGCCAAAGCCTGGGTCAGCCTGGCGCATCCCTGGCATTACGATTTCACTCGCAGCAAACGTCGTCGCCTGATTTCTGACTATATTCAAGCAGGCGGCCACGCGATCGAAGTGGTCAATGGCCATCAGCCCGCCGAGCAAGTGGGCAGCCTGGCCATTCTTGCCCGCGAGTTCGGTCTGCTGGTCAGCGCCGGCAGTGATTTTCATGGCCCTGGAGGCTGGTCCGAGATCGGTGAATACCGCCCGCTCCCGGAGGATCTGCCACCACTGTGGTGTCGATTCAAACATGACCCAATTATTGCCGCCGTCTGAACAGGTAGAGAATGTGAGTCAATTTTTCCAGATTCATCCGGAAAACCCGCAAGCGCGCCTGATCAAACAGGCTGTCGAGATCATCCGCAAAGGCGGGGTGGTGATTTATCCCACAGACTCGTCCTACGCCATTGGTTGCCAGATCGGCGACAAAAATGCCGTGGAGCGCGTGCGCCGGTTGCGTGGGCTGGATGACAAACACAACTTCGCGCTGATTTGCAGCGACCTGTCGCAACTAGGGCTGTTCGCCAAGATCGACACCGGCCTTTTCCGCTTGCTCAAGGCCCACTTGCCGGGTCCCTATACCTTTATTCTCAACGCCACCCGCGAAGTCCCGCGGCTGTTGTTGCACCCGAAAAAACGCACCATCGGCCTGCGGGTGCCGAGCCATCCGATTGCCCTGGCGCTGCTGGAAGAACTCGGCGAGCCGTTGATGAGCGTGACGCTGATCATGCCGGGCGACACCGACCCGTTGACCGATCCTTACGAAATGCGTCAGTTGCTCGAGCATCAGGTCGACCTGATCATCGACGGCGGTTTCGGCGGGATCAAGGCGTCCACCGTGATCAACCTCGCCGACGGCGAGCCGGAAGTGATCCGTGTCGGTTGCGGCGACCCGACGCCGTTCATGGCCGAGGCCTAGATGTCCGCAGTAGAACCCGTCGACAGTCAGGCCGGCGCCCAGCAAGAGCTGCCCTTCGCCATGGTCTATGGCCAGGCGGTCCTGGAAATGCCGCTTGACCTGTACATCCCGCCGGATGCCCTTGAGGTTTTCCTTGAGGCCTTCGAAGGCCCCCTCGACTTGCTGCTGTACCTGATCCGTAAACAGAACATCAACATCCTCGACATCCCGGTGGCGGAAATCACCCGTCAATACATGGGGTATGTCGAGTTGATGCAGTCGGTGCGCCTGGAACTGGCCGCCGAGTACCTGGTGATGGCCGCGATGCTGGCCGAGATCAAATCGCGGATGCTGCTGCCGCGCGCCGAAACGATCGAAGCCGAAGAAGACGACCCGCGCGCCGAACTGATCCGCCGCTTGCAGGAATACGAGCGCTTCAAGGCGGCTGCCGAGGGCATTGATGGCCTGAGCCGGGTGGGCCGCGATGTCGTGGTGCCGAAACTGGATGCCCCGCAAGCCCAGGCGCGCAAGCTGTTGCCGGACGTGCGTTTGTCAGAGCTGCTGCTGTCCATGGCCGAGGTCCTGCGTCGTGGCGACATGTTCGAAAGCCACCAGGTCAGCCGCGAGGCGCTGTCCACCCGCGAACGCATGAGCGATGTGCTGGAACGGCTCAAGGGCGGCGGTTTCGTGCCCTTTGTCGAGCTGTTCACCGCTGAAGAAGGTCGGCTGGGGGTGGTGGTGACCTTTATGGCGATCCTCGAACTGGTCAAGGAATCCTTGGTCGAGCTGGTGCAGAATGAGCCGTTCGCGGCGATCCATGTCCGGGCCCGAGCCGAATAACGAGTTGAATCATGAACCTGACTGAACCCCGCGAGCTGGCGCCACTGCTTGAAGCCTTTCTGTTGGCCTCGGGAAAACCGCAATCGCTTGAACGCCTGTTCGAACTCTTCGAAGAAGGCGAGCGCCCGGAGCCGCCGGTCTTCAAGAAAGCGCTGACGATTCTCGCCAAGTCCTGCGACGGCCGCGCCTTCGAATTGAAGGAAGTCGCCTCCGGGTATCGCCTGCAGATCCGCGAAAAGTTTTCGCCATGGGTCGGACGTTTGTGGGAAGAACGCCCGCAGCGCTATTCCCGCGCCATGCTCGAAACCATGGCCCTGATCGCCTATCGCCAGCCGATCACCCGGGGTGAGATTGAGGATGTGCGGGGCGTGGCGGTCAACAGCAACATCGTCAAGACCTTGATGGAGCGGGAGTGGATCCGCGTTGTCGGCTATCGCGACGTGCCCGGCAAGCCGGCGATGTTCGCCACCACCAAGGCGTTTCTCGATCACTTCAACCTGAAGAACCTCGACGATTTGCCGCCGCTGGCCGACCTGCGCGAGCTGGAGCCTGATCCGGTGCTCGATTTCGACGACGCGCCGGTGCCGGCCGGGCTGCAGGAACTGGCGGATGCCAGTGCCGAGCCGGAAGAACCCAAGGAAGAAACCAGTTTCCATACGTTGCTGCTGGAACTGGACACCATGGAGGAGGGGATCAAGACCGACTTCGACGACCTTCTGCGCGATGGGGCGGTGACGGAGAGCGAAGAGGTTCTGGATCAGCCTGAGCCTGCGATTGAAGTTGAACTTCAAGTCGAACCCGAAGCCACATTTGAAGAAGAGCAGGAAGACGACGTGCTCGGCGTCGCCGAAGCCCGCGAAAAGCTCCTCGCTGCCGTCGCCGCGCTTGAACAACACAAGCCCGAGCCTGAGTTGAGTGACGAAGAAGCCGAAGCCCGCGCCTTGGCCGAAGCGATCGAAGCTGAACGCCGCGAATTCGACGACTGACCCAAAATCCTGTGGGCCATGGAGGTCCCTGTGGGAGCGGGCTTGCCCGCGATTGCGGTGGGTCAGACAGCAATGATGTTGCCTGACACTCCCTCATCGCGGGCAAGCCCGCTCCCACAGGGGAATAATGTTGGCTGGAGTTTTCGATGAGTTCAACCAAAGACCCCTGCATCAGCGTCTGCAAATTCACCGACGACATCTGCCTCGGCTGTGGTCGCAGCAAGCGCGAGATCAAGGCCTGGAAGAAACTCGACAAGGTCGACAAACGCACCGTTCTCGCCGAAGCCGCGTTGCGCTTGATTAAGTTGGGCGCCACCGGTCGGCGGAAATCCCGGTAAGTTGCCATTCATCAGCTAGTCTCTGATGCGCGAACGCTCCCATGAGCGTATGATTCGCGACCCTTCGGCGATCCATTCGCCAAGTACCCAGTTTTACATCGCTTCAGGACGCTCAATTCAGGGCCGCCTGAACAGACCACACCGGGAGGTGCCCAGATGAGTATCAACGACCAGAAAGACGACCAGGAAATCGGCCCAGCAGGCGAAAAACTGCAGAAAGTCCTCGCCCGTATCGGCGTCGGCTCGCGCCGTGACGTAGAAGCCTGGATCAGCCACGGCCGCATCAAGGTCAATGGCAAAGACGCCACCCTTGGTCAGCGCGTCGACATGCACGACGCCATCACCATTGATGGCCGCGTGATCAAGCGCGAAGAAGCCGCCGAGTCGGTACGCCGCGTGATCATGTACAACAAGCCCGACGGCGAAATCTGCACCCGTGTCGATCCGGAAGGCCGTCCGACTGTATTCGACAAGATGCCGCGCCCGAAAGAAGGTCGCTGGATCAACATCGGCCGTCTGGACATCAACACCACCGGTCTGCTGATGTTCACCACCGACGGTGAATTGGCCAACCGCCTGATGCACCCTTCCTACGAAATGGACCGTGAGTACGCGGTACGTGTGCGTGGCGAAGTCGATGACGAGATGATCGAGCGTCTGAAAGCAGGCGTCGTCCTCGAAGACGGCCCGGCCAAGTTCACCGACATCAAGCAGGCGCCAGGTGGTGAAGGTTTCAACCACTGGTATCACTGCGTGGTGATGGAAGGTCGTAACCGCGAAGTCCGTCGCTTGTGGGAATCCCAGGGGCTGGTGGTCAGCCGTCTGAAGCGCGTGCGTTTCGGTCCGGTGTTCCTCAACTCCGACCTGCCGATGGGTCGCTGGCGCGAAATGAGCCAGTACGAAGTCGACATTCTGAGTGCTGAAGTGGGCCTGACGCCTGTCGCCATGCCGCAGATGACCGCCAAGAGCAAAGACAAGCTCGATCGCATGCAGCGTAAATCGTCGCGTCCGATGGGCAAGACCGAGCGCGTGCGTTCGTTGCGTCCAGCCATCGGTAACCAGACCGCTGCTACGCCGCGTGATACCCGCGAACCGCATATCGAAGGCGAACGTCCGGCCCGCAAGCCAGCCGCACCTCGTGCAGACGGCGAGCGCGGCCCACGTACGCCGCGTCCGGCCAACGGTCGCACTGAACGTGGCGAAGGCCGCGGTGCGCCAAGTGGTGGTCGCAGCGATCGTGGTGCTCCAGCCGGTCGCGGTACGCCTGTGGCAGACCGTCCAGCTGATACCAAGCGCCCGGCCAAGCCAGCGCCGAAGAAACGCCCAGGCATCGTCCTGGTCGACCGTGACGCGCCATCGGGCAAACGCCGCGGTGCGCCAGCCGGCTCCGGCCAGCGTCCGGGCTTTGGTCGTCGCAAGCCTGAGTAATCGGTAAGCGCCACATGAAAAACGCCAACCTTCGGGTTGGCGTTTTTTTTGGCCTGGTTTTAGCTCTGCATTGTTTTTACAGGTGCCATCGCGGGCAAGCCCGCTCCCACAGTGATTGCGGATGATCCCGAATTTTGGCGTACACCCACTCACCCTGTGGGAGCGGGCTTGCCCGCGATGGCATCAGCAGCTACTGCGCCGGACTCGGAATGGAAAACCAGCGTTACGACCTGTAACGAAAATCTGACGGAATCTACTGCTTGCTCCTTTGAAATCGTGATTCTCCAGATGCTGTAAGGAAATTGTTCCATTGGAATGCCGTTGCTGACTCTTTGCAGCGCTCTGGCCCGCTTGTTTCAAAGCATCATCAAGGGTCAGATGCGCCCCAAGCCTGTCGTGCAGGTGCATAACAAGAAGGAGGCGCAATGTACGCCGTGACTCATCTCCATTTCCTCCCGTGGGGCGCCTTTTGTGCCGTCCCCGTCGAAGACCCGCAAAGGTCTGACCCTATTGTTGCAGCCGCCCGAGACGCTCGGGGTGGACACAGGCAATCCCGGCAAACGATACGCTGATCCAGCGGTGTCTGGCAGCAGGGGGTTACAGGTGTACAATGCGCCGCGTTTTAACTGTGACCTCCTGCGCATCTGCGCAAACCTCAAGGCTATCCGCCTTGTTCACTCCGCCGCGTCACGAGCGTGTCGGGTTCGATTTCGTCACAGATAAAAACAAACAGGTGACGCATGACCGTTGTAAAAAAATCGCTGAACTCCTTTTGCCTGCGCTGGGGTTTGATCGGCGCTGCTTGAAATCGAAACCTGAGCAGCACGTCTAACGAACATCATCAAACCTTGCGTGAGACCCTTTTCATGAGTGGACAAAACTCGCATTCAGGCGAGCTGAAACGCGGCCTGAAAAATCGCCACATTCAACTGATCGCCCTCGGTGGCGCGATCGGTACAGGCTTGTTCCTCGGCTCGGCCGGGGTCCTGAAATCCGCCGGCCCGTCGATGATCCTCGGCTATGCCATCTGCGGTTTCATTGCCTTCATGATCATGCGCCAACTGGGCGAAATGATCGTTGAAGAGCCCGTGGCCGGTTCCTTCAGCCACTTCGCGCACAAATACTGGGGCGGTTTCGCCGGCTTCCTGTCGGGCTGGAACTGCTGGATTCTGTACATTCTGGTGGGCATGTCGGAGCTGACTGCGGTCGGCAAGTACATTCACTACTGGGCGCCGGACATCCCGACCTGGGTCTCGGCAGCCGGGTTTTTCATCCTGATCAACCTGATTAACCTGGCCAACGTCAAAGTCTTTGGCGAGGCCGAGTTCTGGTTCGCGATCATCAAGGTCGTGGCAATTGTTGGCATGATTGCCCTGGGCAGTTATTTGCTGGTCAGCGGTAACGGCGGCCCGCAAGCGGCGGTGAGCAACCTGTGGACCCACGGCGGCTTCTTCCCGAACGGTGTCAGCGGATTGGTGATGGCCATGGCGATCATCATGTTCTCCTTCGGCGGCCTGGAAATGCTCGGTTTCACCGCAGCGGAAGCCGACAAGCCGAAAACCGTGATCCCGAAAGCCATCAACCAAGTGATCTACCGGATCCTGATTTTCTACATCGGCGCGCTGGTCATTCTGTTGTCGCTGACTCCATGGGACAACCTGTTGGCAACCCTCAACGCGTCCGGCGATTCGTACAGCGGCAGCCCGTTCGTACAGGTGTTCTCGATGCTCGGCAGCAACACCGCCGCGCACATCCTCAACTTCGTGGTCCTGACCGCGGCGTTGTCGGTGTACAACAGCGGCACCTACTGCAACAGCCGCATGCTGCTGGGCATGGCTGAGCAGGGTGATGCGCCGAAAGCCCTGGCGAAGATCGACAAGCGCGGCGTGCCGGTGCGTTCGATCCTGGCGTCGGCGGCGGTGACGTTGATCGCCGTGTTGCTGAACTACCTGATCCCGCAAAATGCGCTGGAACTGTTGATGTCGCTGGTCGTGGCGACCCTGGTAATCAACTGGGCGATGATCAGCTTCTCGCACTTCAAGTTCCGCCAGCACATGAACAAGACCCAACAGACGCCGCTGTTCAAGGCCCTGTGGTATCCGTACGGCAACTACATCTGCCTGGCGTTCGTGGTGTTCATTTTGTGCGTGATGCTGTTGATTCCGGGCATCCAGATTTCGGTGTATGCGATTCCGGTGTGGGTCGCGTTCATGTGGGTTTGCTACGGCATCAAGAACAAGCGTCGTGACCAGCATGCGTTGCAGGCTGCAGGTTCTGTGGCGAAATAACGTAGATGCAGACACAACAAACCCGGCCATGTGCCGGGTTTGTTGTTAATGGGGCTGACGGGGGCGGCGCATCAACATCAAAAGCACGCGAGCTAACACTCGACCTGTAGGCGCTGGCTTGCCAGCGAAGGTCGTCAACGATGACGCGTTTCATCAGGATAACGTGGCGCGACCTGTAGGAGCTGGCTTGCCAGCGAAGGTTGTTAACGATGACGCGTTTTAACAGGATAAACGTGGTGCATTCGAATGCTTCGCTGGCAAGCCAGCTCCTACAGGGGAGGTTCGTTGTTTGTTCATCAGTCACTACTTGTGGTCCAGAAAGCTCTGCACCGAAGCATTGAAAAACTCCGGGTCCTGGATAAAGGCGAAGTGACTGACATTGGGCAGGATCAACAGGCCCGCACCAGGAATGGCCGATGCCATGTACTCGGTGTGTTCGCGTTTGATGGCTTCGTCATGATCGCCATCAACGATCAAGACCGGGCTTTTGATTTTCGCCAGGTCTTCGGTTGTCCAGTTTGGCTGGCTCGCCCACATATGGCTGATCTGCTCAACGAACGCGTCGTACTCTTTGGGGGTAGGCGAGAGCTTCGCGTATTCCTTGCCGGCACGTTCGATGTAGGCGGCGAACGTCGGGTTCTTCTCGACACCTTCCTTCACCCCCGACGTCTGGGTATTGGCGGCGAACGCGAATACCTTGCCAACGCGCTGTGGGTAGCGCATCGCCAAATCCAGCCCAAGAATGGCGCCGTCACTCCAGCCTACAACGTCCGCCCGCGCGATCTTCAGTTTATCGAGCACGGCGATGACGTCGTCCGCCATCAGGTCATAACCGAAGGGTCGCGCATCCCGCGAACTGCGGCCATGGCCACGGCTGTCGAGGGTGATGACGGTGTGTTTCGCCGAGAGGGCCTTGACCTGGTTGCCCCAGTAATCGGAGTTGGCCAGGCCGCCGTGCAGCAGCACGACGGGCGATCCATGCCCGGTGATCGAATAGTAGAGCTTGATGCCATTGACGTCGGCATGGCCGGTTTTTGCGCTGGTGATGGGGGCCGGGGTGGCGGGCAGTGTTTCCCAGCGCTCTGCAGCGTGGGCCGCATTGAATGACAGCAGCAGGCAGAAAGCAGCAAGCAAGCGACGAGGCATAGGTGTCTCCATTAAAAAGGCCTGATCAATCTGATCCGGATTCTTTAGCGTAGAACCAAGTCGTCAGACAGTCTGACTTTCGCTCATCCATAATGACCGCCGCCTGACTGAGCTTGATTTTGCTGAAGTCCCGTTCCTACATGGATATTCACTATTTACTACCGTAATTTCGGAATTTTGATCAAACAGAAGCAGATTCGTTAAATCAGAAGTGCCCTACAACCTGTCTGGTTATTTTTGTCATAGGCTGGCGCTCCGAATACATTAAGGAGTTGCCTGTATGGCCAGTCACAGTTACATAACTATTACCGGTAAACGGCAAGGTTTGATTTCTGCTGGTTGCTCCGGCCACAGCTCGATCGGCAATAAGTGCCAGTCAGCACACTTGGACGAAATCATGGTGTTGGCTTACTCACACGATATGGTGACGGGTAATGATGGCAGTATTGCAGGAGGTCGCGGCAGGCACTTGCCGGTCGTGATTACTAAAAGTATCGATAAATCATCACCACTGTTGGCCAGCGCGTTACATGAGCGTGAAGAAGTGGATTGTATTCTCAACCTCTATCGCACCACTCCGGCGGGTGGGCAAGAGCGATATTATTCAATCCATCTCACCGGTGCGCGTATTGCGCATATCAGTCAGCACGTTCCTCACGCTATTCGTATGAACGATGCGGAGCCTCAAGAACAGGTGTCCATTCGTTATAGAGAAATTGCCTGGGCGCACGTTCCTGGGGCGACGAGTGCTTATAGTGCCTGGGGTGAGGAATATGAATGAGACTTCCTGTGATATTCACGATGTGACTAAAGCGGCTTCCGATCTGGTTGCGGTTGGTTGCAACATCGGCATGACTCATTTCACGGATGGTATTGCGCGACTTCGCTTCAGTTCGATTATTTCAGTCTACGCGAACGAGGTTATTCAGGCTGTTGATGAGGGGCTTATCAGCGCGTGGCAGGGGCTACAGGAACTAAGAGTTGAGCACGAAGCGTTATTGTCGAAGGCGCTTTTTTATACTCAAAACGGTATCGGTGTTTTGGCAGGCGGGATGCAAATTGAAGTCGGCATCGCGGTTACGGGTGCGTCGTGGGGGATCGGGGCCGTGCCAGGTGCGCTTCTAATTGGTCATGGGGCAAATAATATCGCCGAAGGGATGGCTAACATTTATAACGGTCCCGCCGCACCAAGCACTCAAGGTCCTATCAGGCGCGGCTATCAGGCTCTTTTTAGGGATAGCTATAACGGTAATATGGCGTATTACTCGACCGATTTACTGCTGTCGGGGTATGGCATGTTCAGGACGGTGCGCAAGCCTGGATCTTTGCAGTTCTTTAGATATGATCCAATAAGTAATGAGCGGGCTTATCAGCAGTCTGGCACTCTAGCTTTGTTGTTCGAAGGTTTGGTTGATTCTATAACTTTAAATTCAATGATTAAGGGTGAGCAGTCAATGGTGCGAAGCGATTGATGTGGTGCGGCGCAGCGATGTTATGCAATTCCTCGTAGTCTTGGGAGGTAGAAGCGTAAGCCAAGTAATGCAATGGGGATATACGTTGCTATGTAAGCAATGTTTAAAGCGCGTCCCTCTAGTGGTATTGCTTCGGTTATTATCCAGACAACTGCTCCCATAACAGGGATTGAGCAGCCTAAAACCAAGCAGGTTACCGCCAAATGGTATCGAATGTTTTCAAGTGACATAAAATAATATATCCCGTTGGTGTGGGTGACTGAGATTAATATAGCCATTCAAAATAAAGCAACTCCCCATTTGCAAATACGAAAATGCTGTAAGAAAAGTCTGGCGTGACTTGCTTGATTTAGCCTGCTTCAGTGAGTACCTGCTATTCAGACCGCCATTCGAGGTATCCTGACCACCCTGAACTCGGACGCTTTTCCATGCTGGTAATTTCCAACAACGTGCATCTGCCGGATGCCGAGATCGAATTGACGGCCATTCGCGCGCAAGGCGCCGGTGGGCAGAACGTCAATAAAGTCTCCAGTGCCGTGCACCTGCGCTTCGACATCCCCGCCTCGTCGTTGCCCGAGTTCTACAAGGAACGGTTGCTGGCGCTGCGCGACAGTCGCATCACCAGCGAAGGGGTGTTGATCATCAAGGCCCAGCAATACCGGACGCAGGAAGCCAATCGCGCGGATGCGCTGGAGCGGTTGACCGAGTTGATCCTCAGCGCCACTAAAGTGGAAAAGAAGCGCCGCCCGACCAAGCCGACCCTCGGTTCGAAGAAGCGTCGGCTTGAATCCAAGACCAAGCGCGGCAGCATCAAGGCCGGGCGCGGCAAGGTCGATTTCTAACGGGCGGCTCTTTCTTCGCGATACTTGGGCGCCTGCCGGTACAGGTAAACGCTCAATGCCAAACCGCTCAAAGCGGCGAGGGCAGCGAACAGGAAGATCGAGGCAAAACCAAATCCCGCCGCAATCGCACCCGCCACCGGCCCGGTGATCCCCAGCGACAAATCGATGAACAGCGAATAAGCCCCGACCGCCGCTCCACGACTGGAAGCTGGCACCAGATTGACCGCCTCCACCCCCAGCGCCGGAAACACCAGCGAGAACCCGAACCCGCTCAACGCCGCACCGGCCAAGGCCCAATGGGCATCCGGCGCCATCCACAGCAGCAACAATCCCAGCGTTTCCACCGACAGGCAGGCAATCGCCACGCGAAAGCCACCAAGGCGGTTGATCAGGTTGCCGAACAGCAATCGCGCACCAATGAAACTGGCGCCGAACAGGCTCAGGCACAGCACCGCGTTTTCCCAGTGTTGCGTGGCGTAATACAACGTGATGAAGGTTGCGATGGTGCCAAAACCGATGGAGCCCAACGCCAGTCCGCACCCATGCGGCAGCACGCGCCCCAGCACATGCATGAATGGCAAACGCTCGCCGACGACGATCGGCGCGGCGGTTTTCGGCCAGGCTAGCGCCAGACCCAAAACGGCCAGCAGCACGATGCTGACGCCCATGCTCCACAAGCCCAATTGATTGACCAGCAACACGCCCAGCGGTGCGCCGATGGCCAGTGCGCCATAACTGGCGATGCCGTTCCAGGAGATGACTTTGGCGGTATTCGCCGCGCCGACCCGGCCGATGCCCCAACCGATCGAACCCGAACCCACCAGGCTTTCCGCGCTGCCCAGTACCAGGCGGCCGATCAACAGGCTGATCAGGCTCAACGTCGGCAGGCTTTGGGTCCAGGCCGAAATCAGCATGAACACACCGCTCAAACCGCAGCCGGCGAGGCCATACATCACCGCCAGTTTGCTGCCCTTGTTGTCGATGATCTTCCCGGCATAAGGGCGGCTGAGCAGGGTGGCCAGGTATTGCACGCTGATGACCAGCCCGGCGATGACGGCGCCGAAACCGAGGTCGCTGTGGACGTAGCCGGGCAATACGGCCAGGGGAATGCCGATATTCAGGTAGCCGATGAAGGTGAACAGGACGATGGAAACGACTTGCAGCGTGACCGCCAGGGGGCGCTGGTTTTCAGACATGGGTAAAAGGTCCACGGGGAAGCAGGATAGATAGGCTGCTTATGATAGCGGCGCGAGCGGCCAGCGGTCGTGGAAAAAGTAAAACTATTTGCCGGGCGGCGTTGACTCAGGGTTTGGCGGGGGCGACCAGTTGCGTCGTGACCAGGGCGGCCAGCGCATTCTCTTCGCTGCCGAAACGGGCGAGCAGGGCGGCTTGTTTCTCGGGGGAAAGGCGATTCCAGATCTCGATCATCTTCTCGGCGGTGCCGATCAGGACGCTGGCCTCGGTCTCACTGAATTCGTCGGTCATGGTGTGCTGCTCAAGGGTTCAGGCGGTGTGGAAAGCGCATATTAGCGCTTTCCACACGGTCTGGCATTGCAGGTGTATCAGTCTTCTCTGTCGGCCTGGCTGCGTTCAGTGGCTTCTTTCGGCTCGGGCTGTTGGGCGCCGGCTTGTTGCGTGGTCGTCTGCTCAGTTTCGTGCAGGCTTGGGAAGGGGAGATTAGGGATCTCGTGCATATCGCGCTCCTCGCAAAGTCTGTTGATAGATCTGGGTAGATCCGCGCTTTTAAAAAGCTTGGGGAGGATACATCAGTAGAAATGACAAAAAGACTTTTATATCTATTTGTTTCGACGGATGGGCTTGTCTATACAGGTTTAGCAACCTGTTGATGGCCTTGTAGGAGCTGTCGAGTGAAACGAGGCTGCGATCTTTTGATCTTAAAAAAGCAAGATCAAAAGATCGCAGCCTCGTTTCACTCGACAGCTCCTACGGGCCAAACGGGCCAATGGGCCAAACGGGCCAATGGGCCAATGGGCCAATGGGCCAATAGGCCAATAGGCCAATGGGTCTACGGGGAGGAGGGCCGCAGGGGTTATTTGCAGACGTCGGCGATCGCCTCGGCCAGCAGGTCCAGGCGCGTTGCATCAATCCCGGCCACGTTCGCCCGGCCAGTGCCGACCATGTAAACGCTGTGGTGATCACGCAGCTGTTTGACTTGATCCGGCGTCAAACCGGTGTAGGAAAACATCCCGCGCTGCACGCCCATGTGTGCAAACCGCTCACGCAAACCGTGAGGCTCAAGTGCTTCCAGCAAACCGCTGCGCAGTTGGGCGATACGCAAACGCATGGCTTCCACTTCATCGGCCCAAAGGCTTTTCAGTTCTGGATCGCCGAGAATGGTCGCGACCACGGCAGCGCCATGATCCGGTGGCGTCGACCACAAATTGCGGGCGATGTTGGCGAGTTGGCTGCGGACATCCACCAGCTTGTCTGCAGTTTTCGCGCAGACAATCAGCGCGCCGGTGCGGTCGCTGTACAGGCCGAAGTTCTTCGAGCAGGAACTGGTGATCAACACTTCCGGCAACTCGGCGGCGAACAGCCGGGTCGACCAGGCGTCCTGTTCCAGGCCATCGCCGAAACCCTGATAAGCGAAGTCGATCAACGGCACCAGATCACGGCTGCGCACTACGTCCAGCACCCGGCGCCAGTCGTCATGGGACAGATCGAAGCCGGTCGGGTTATGGCAGCAGGCGTGCAGTAAAACCACATCGCCCTTCGGCGCTTCTTTAAGCACCGCGATCATTGCTTCCACATCGAGGCGGTTGTCGCTGCCGACATATGGGTAATGGCTGACCTTGACCCCGGCCTTGGCGAAGATCGATTCGTGAATCGGCCAGGTCGGGTTGCTCAGCCACACGCCACGGCCTGGCAGGCATTGGGCGATGAAGTCAGCGCTCAAGCGCAGCGCTCCGGTGCCGCCCGGCGTCTGGGTGGCGCCGACGCGTTGTTCGGCGATCAGCGGGGAATCGGCGCCGAGCACCAGCTCATTGATCGCCTTGCCGAACGCCGGTTCGCCGTGGCCGCCGATGTAGGTCTTGGTGGACTGACGGTCCACCAGCCGCTGCTCGGCGAGCTTCACGGACTGCAGGATCGGTGTCAGGCCCTGGGCATCTTTATAGACACCCACGCCAAGGTCGAATTTGCGCGGGTTGGGGTCCTGCGCATAGGCCTCCATCAGGCCGAGAATCGGGTCGCCGGGTACTCGACCTATGGCGTCGAAATGCATTATTTGCGGCCCTCGGCATCTTTGGCCACTTCGTCAGTGCGCGCGGCCATGATGAAGTCGTTGCGGTGCAGGCCCTTGATGGAATGGCTCCACCAGGTCACGGTGACACTGCCCCATTCGGTCAGCAGGCCCGGGTGGTGACCTTCGGCCTCGGAGATTTCGCCGACGGCGTTGGTGAACGCCAGTGCGTGCTTGAAGTTTTTGAACAGGAAGACTTTTTCTAGCTGCATGACGCTGTCGCGCACTTCGATGTTCCAGTCCGGGATCTGCTTGATCAGTACCGGCAGTTCTTCGTCGCTGACTTGCGGAGCGTCGGCGCGGCAGGCTTCGCAGTGGGCTTGGTTCAATGTGGACATGATGGGTTCCTGAAATCGAATAAATGGAAATCGGCCGTCAGTGTCACCACGCTAATGCAAATCGTGGCTTCCTGACAGACTCACTTGATCGTAAAAGTCGCGGATCACGCCGCTTTGGGTTTGGGCGGAAATTTCGGTGCGTGCAGACCCAACTGCATGCCTTGCTTGACCATGCCCATGATGTCTTCATGCGCCAGGTCGAACAGGCGCTTGAGGTTCGGCAGGACAAAGTACAGCGGCTGCAGAATGTCGATGCGATAAGGCGTGCGCATGCATTCCAGCGGATCGAAGGCCTGATGCTCAGGTTCGTCCGACAGGCAATAAACAGTTTCTTTCGGCGAGGACAGAATACCGCCACCGTAGATGCGCTGGCCTTGCGGGGTATCGACCAGGCCGAACTCGATGGTCATCCAATACAGGCGCGCCAGGTACACGCGTTCTTCCTTGGAAGCCTGTAGGCCGAGTTTGCCGTAGGTGTGGGTGAATTCAGCGAACCAGGGGTTGGTCAGCAGCGGACAGTGACCAAAGATCTCGTGGAAAATGTCCGGTTCTTGCAGGTAATCCAGCTCTTCTCGGGTACGAATAAACGTCGCCACCGGGAACTGCTTGTTGGCCAGCAATTCGAAAAAGGTCTGGAAGGGGATCAGCGCCGGCACTCGGGCAACTTGCCACCCGGTGGTTTCACCGAGGACCTTGTTGATCTCACCGAGTTGCGGAATGCGGTCGTGGGGCAGACCGAGTTTTTCGATACCGTCCAGGTACTCCTGGCACGCACGCCCTTCGATCACTTTCAGTTGGCGAGTGATCAGCGTGTTCCACACCGCGTGTTCTTCGGCGGGGTAGTCGATAAAACCTTGCGCATCGGGCTCGCGAGCCACGTATTGCGTCTGCTTCATGCTGCTCTCCTGCTAGGGGATTTCGTTCTTGTTATGTCCTGCTATGGACTTAGAAATACCCCAAGGAGTGCGACGTTGCAGCAGGTGATCCGCATCATGCGTAGGAAAATTCGTCGATATTCGTAAAGTTTTCGTTACGGTTTAGCGGTTGGTGCGCAGGTATTGAGATTTCCGGGTTTGAAATGCACTCCACCTGTCACATAATCTTGACGGCTATCTGAGCACCCTCGCAGAAAAATACCCTTGTGGGAGCGGGCTTGCTCGCGAAAGCGGTCTTTCTGATACAGCAATGCTGGATGTGCCGATGCTTTCGCGAGCAAGCCCGCTCCCACAGGTTGCGCGCCACGCATCACAACCTCAATCACCGCTTTTCAGGTGTTTTATATGCGTATCAAAGTCCACTGCCAGAACCGCATCGGCATCCTGCGCGACATTCTCAACCTGCTGGTGGAGTACGGGATCAACGTCGCTCGCGGCGAGGTCGGCGGTGAGCATGGCAATGCCATTTACCTGCATTGCCCCAACCTGATCAACATCCAGTTCCAGGCGTTGCGTCCGAAATTCGAGGCAATTGCCGGGGTCTTCGGCGTCAAGCGTGTAGGGCTGATGCCCAGCGAACGTCGGCACATGGAACTCAATGCGCTGCTCGGCGCCCTGGAGTTCCCGGTGCTGTCGATCGACATGGGTGGCTCAATCGTCGCGGCCAACCGCGCAGCGGCGCAATTGCTTGGGGTGCGGGTGGACGAGGTGCCGGGGATTCCATTGTCGCGCTACGCCGAGGATTTTGACCTGCCGGAACTGGTACGCGCCAACAAGTCGCGGATCAACGGCTTGCGGGTGAAGGTCAAGGGCGACGTGTTTCTCGCCGACATCGCGCCGCTGCAATCGGAACATGACGACAGCGAAGCCATGGCCGGCGCGGTTCTCACGCTGCACCGCGCCGACCGGGTAGGCGAGCGCATCTATAACGTGCGCAAGCAGGAACTGCGCGGGTTCGACAGCATCTTCCAAAGTTCGAAAGTGATGGCAGCGGTGGTGCGCGAAGCCCGGCGCATGGCGCCGCTGGATGCGCCGCTATTAATAGAAGGGGAAACCGGCACCGGTAAAGAGTTGTTGGCGCGAGCCTGTCACTTGGCGAGTCCTCGTGGGCAGTCACCGTTGATGGCGCTCAATTGCGCCGGTTTGCCGGAGTCGATGGCCGAGACCGAGTTGTTCGGCTACGGCCCCGGTGCCTTTGAAGGGGCGCGGGCCGAAGGCAAGCTCGGGCTGCTTGAATTGACGGCGGGCGGCACGCTGTTTCTCGACGGCGTCGGGGAAATGAGCCCGCGCTTGCAGGTGAAATTGCTGCGCTTCCTGCAGGACGGTTGCTTCCGTCGTGTGGGCAGTGATGAAGAGGTTTATCTGGATGTGCGCGTGATCTGCGCGACCCAGGTCGATCTGTCCGAACTGTGCGCGCGCGGTGAGTTTCGCCAGGATCTGTATCACCGCTTGAACGTGCTTTCGCTGCACATTCCGCCGCTGCGCGAATGCCTCGATGGTTTGACGCCGCTGGTGGAACACTTCCTCGACCAGGCCAGCCGACAGATCGGTTGCCCGTTGCCGAAACTGGCACCCGCCGCCATGGAACGGCTCAGTCACTACCATTGGCCGGGCAATGTCCGGCAGTTGGAGAACGTGCTGTTCCAGGCGGTTTCCCTGTGCGAGGGCGGGACGGTCAAGGCTGAGCATATTCGTCTGCCGGACTACGGCGTGCGTCAGCCGCTTGGCGATTTTTCCCTTGAGGGTGGACTGGATGCGATCGTCGGACGCTTTGAGAAAGCGGTGCTGGAGCGCTTGTATTCGGAGCATCCGAGCAGTCGGCAACTGGGCAAGCGATTAGGGGTTTCGCATACCACCATTGCCAACAAATTGCGCGAATACGAGGTCGGCAAAGATCCCGGCAGCGCATAGCTTTTGTAGCAGCTGTCGAGCGTGCGAGGCTGCGTTCGGCGGCGAAGCCGTCGTAAACCCCATGAACGTGATTGACCGGAAGAACCGTGGCGCCGGAATTCACGACGGCTTCGCCGCCGAACGCAGCCTCGCAGGCTCGACAGCTGCTACAGGGGCGTGTCGCGCGCAATACATCGATCTATTGCCGCGAAGCGGCATAACACCGCCGGTTTTTCGTCTTCAACACAATCCCCAATTGCCCTCCGAACCCCTCAAGTCCTTTGTTTGCCGGGCCCCGCGTCGCCAGAAAAAAGTTGGTCTGCAAATTGCTTATGGCTGATCAGTACAGCAGTGGGCGGCAAACGTCCGGCATGCAGAGGAAAGAGCGTGGACAAGTACCTTTATGTGGCAATGACCGGCGCCAGCCAGAATGCACTGGCGCAGAAGGCTCATGCCAACAACCTGGCGAACATCTCCACCAACGGCTTCCAGAAAGACCTGGAGCAGGCGCGTTCGATGCCGGTGTTCGGTGACAGCTTTCCGGCGCGTGCGTTTGCCCTGTCCGAGCGTCCGGCCACCGACTTCTCTCCGGGTGCCCTGGTGGAAACCGGTCGCGATCTCGATGTCGCGGTGCAAGGTGGTGGCTGGATCGCCGTGCAGAATCCTGACGGCGGTGAAAGCTACGTGCGCACTGGCAGCCTGAACGTTGACGCCCTCGGCGTGCTGCGGGCCGGCAACGGTATGCCGGTGATCGGCAACGGCGGGCCGATTGCCGTGCCGCCCGAGCAGCAAATCGAAGTGGGCGAAGACGGCACCATCAGCATCCGTGCGATGGGCGAAGGCCCGCGCGTGATGGCCGAAGTCGACCGCATCAAGCTGGTCAATCCTGATTTCAAGAACATGACCAAAGGCCTGGACGGTTCGATCCACACCAAGGACGGCAAGCCGGCGCAAGCCGATGCCAACGTCAAACTGGTGTCCGGGTTCCTTGAATCGAGCAACGTCAATGCCGTGGAAGAGATGACGTCGGTGCTGGCCCTGGCCAAGCAATTCGAGCTGCACATCAAGATGATGAACACCGCCAAAGAAGATGACCAGGCCATGGCTCGGGTCTTGCAGATCAGCTAATCATCAGAACGTCGCGCCGTAAAACAGGCGCACGAGGAGAATTAAATGCTTCCGGCTCTATGGGTTGCCAAAACAGGCCTGTCCGCCCAGGACACCAACCTGACGACCATTTCCAACAACCTGGCCAACGTGTCGACCACGGGTTTCAAACGTGATCGCGCCGAGTTCCAGGATCTGCTCTACCAGATCAAACGCCAACCAGGCGCCCAGTCGACCCAGGACAGCGAACTGCCGTCGGGTCTGCAATTGGGTACTGGTGTGCGCATCGTCGGCACCCAGAAAAACTTCACCGCCGGCAGCCTGCAAACCACCGAACAGCCGCTTGACATGGCTATCGACGGTCGCGGTTTCTTCCAGATCCTGCAACCGGACGGCACCACGTCCTACACCCGTGACGGTACGTTCCACCTGGATTCCAACGGCCAGATCGTCAACGCCAGCGGCTTCGCCCTGGAGCCGGCCATTGTCATCCCGAACGACGCGCAGACCTTCACGGTCGGTCGCGACGGCACCGTGTCCATCACCGTGACCGGCAACCCGGCCTCCCAAGTGATCGGCAACCTGCAAACCGCCGACTTCATCAACCCGGCCGGCCTGCAAGCGGTGGGTAACAACCTGTTCCTGGAAACCGCCGCCAGCGGTGCGCCGCAAGTCGGTACGCCGGGCCTGGCCGGTTTCGGCACCACGCTGCAGAACACCCTGGAAACGTCCAACGTCAGCACCGTAGAGGAGATGGTCAACATGATCACCACCCAACGCGCTTACGAGATGAATTCCAAGGTGATCTCCACCGCCGACCAGATGCTCTCGTTCGTAACGCAGAATCTGTAATCAAGTCTATGAGGCGGCCATGAGGCCGCCTGCAACACCGTGAGGTAGGGTCATGAATCGCTTCGTTTCTGTTCTGGCATTGAGTGGGATCACCGTGCTCGCGGGCTGTGTTCCTGTGACACCCAAGCCCAATGATCCCTACTACGCCCCGGTGTTGCCGCGCACGCCGTTGCCGGCTGCCGCGAACAACGGCTCGATCTACCAGGCCGGTTTCGAACAGAACCTGTACAGCGACCGCAAGGCGTTCCGGGTCGGTGACATCATTACCATCACCCTGAACGAGAAGACCCAGGCCAGCAAAAACGCCAACTCGCAAGTGGCGAAAAACAGCAAGACCGGGCTCGGCCTGACCTCGCTGTTCGGCGGCAGTGCAACCACCAACAACCCGTTCGGCAGCGGTGACCTGAGCCTGAGCGCCAGCTATGAAGGTGACCGCGCGACCAAGGGTGACAGCAAGGCCGGGCAGGGCAACAGCCTGACCGGCTCGATCACCGTGACCGTCGCTGACGTCTTGCCCAACGGCATCATCGCCGTACGCGGCGAGAAGTGGATGACCCTCAATACCGGTGATGAGCTGGTACGCATTGCCGGACTGGTCCGGGCCGATGACATCGCCACCGACAACACCGTGTCGTCGACTCGTATCGCCGATGCACGCATCACCTATTCGGGCACCGGTTCGTTTGCCGATGCGAGTCAGCCAGGCTGGTTCGACCGTTTCTTCCTCAGCCCGCTGTTCCCTTTCTAGGTGGCTACGTTGAATCTTAAACACCTGATGGTGGCTGCGCTCCTGATGTCCGCAGCCTTCGGTGCTCAAGCCGAGCGGCTGAAAGACATCGCCAGTATTTCCGGCGTGCGTTCCAACCAATTGATCGGTTACGGCCTGGTGGTCGGGCTTAACGGCACCGGTGACCAGACGACTCAGACGCCATTCACCCTGCAGACCTTCAACAACATGCTCTCGCAGTTCGGCATCAAAGTGCCGCCGGGTTCGGGCAACGTGCAATTGAAGAACGTCGCGGCGGTATCGATCAGTGCCGATTTGCCGGCGTTTGCCAAGCCGGGTCAGCAGGTCGACATCACGGTTTCGTCCATCGGTAACTCCAAGAGTTTGCGCGGCGGTACGTTGCTGCTGACGCCGCTGAAAGGTATCGACGGGAATGTTTACGCAATCGCCCAGGGCAACCTGGTGGTCGGCGGTTTTGACGCGGAAGGTCGCGATGGTTCGAAGATCACCGTTAATGTGCCGTCGGCCGGTCGTATCCCTGGCGGTGCATCGGTCGAGCGTTCGGTGCCGAGCGGTTTCAACCAGGGCAACAGCCTGACCCTGAACCTCAACCGTTCGGACTTCACCACCGCCAAGCGCATCGTCGACAAGATCAACGACATGCTCGGCCCTGGCGTGGCACAGGCCATTGACGGCGGGTCGATTCGCGTCAGCGCGCCGCTGGACCCAAGCCAGCGGGTCGACTATTTGTCGATCCTGGAAAACCTTGAAGTCGATCCGGGTCAGGCGGTGGCCAAAGTCATCATCAACTCCCGCACCGGCACCATCGTGATCGGCCAGAACGTCAAGGTGTCCCCGGCCGCCGTGACTCACGGCAGCCTGACCGTGACCATCACCGAAGACCCGATCGTCAGCCAGCCCGGCCCTCTGTCCAATGGTCAGACGGCGGTCGTGCCACGCTCGCGGGTCAACGCCCAGCAGGAAGCCAAACCGATGTTCAAGTTCGGCCCTGGCACCACCCTCGACGAAATCGTCCGTGCGGTGAACCAGGTCGGCGCCGCACCCGGTGACTTGATGGCGATCCTCGAAGCACTGAAGCAGGCCGGCGCGTTGCAAGCCGACCTGATCGTGATCTGAGGACGGCGACCATGGATATGCGCAAGAGCGGTTTTGTCAGCAGTAGCGATTCGGGTTCCTATTCGGACCTGAACCGCCTGAACCAGCTCAAGGTCGGCGACAAGGACAGTGACGGCAACATGCGCAAAGTGGCGCAGGAATTCGAGTCGCTGTTCCTGGGTGAAATGCTCAAGTCCATGCGCTCGGCTACCGATACGCTGGGCCAGGACAACCCGCTCAACACCCCGGCAGCCAAGCAATACCAGGAAATGTACGACCAGCAGTTGGCCGTTTCCATGTCCCGCGAGGGTGGCGGTATTGGTCTGGCGGACGTGCTGATGCGGCAGATGTCGAAGAACAAACCCATGGCGCCGGGTGAGGCCGCCGCCGCGTCTGCCGCCAAGCAGCTTGCCGCGAAAGCCGCCGTGGAAACGCCGATTGCTGCCGGTACGGCTGCCACCCACGGGCCGCTGTCGCGCCTCAATGGCGAGCGTCCGTTGTGGGCTTCGCGTTCGCTGAAGTCGCCGACAGGCGCGGGCGAGGGCGCTCACCACAATGACATGGCACTGATCAATCAACGGCGTCTGGCGCTGCCACCGAAACTGGCCGACCGCTTGCTCGCCGGGCTGGTGCCATCGGCATCGACCAACGCCGCAACGGCAGCGACCAGCCCGAATAAAATCCAGGTGCCATCGAGCACCAAGACCGGTTCTGGCCCTCTGTACAACGGCGATTGGCTGACCGCGCAAACCGATTCCACCTCCAGCGGACGACTGCAGATCTATGGCCGTGCCATGGCGCAGATTCCCTTGGCGCCGGCGAAAAAAGCCTTCAGTTCCGCCGACGAATTCGTCAACACCATGCTGCCGATGGCCAAAGAGGCCGCCGAGCGCATTGGCGTCGATCCGCGTTACCTGGTGGCGCAGGCCGCGCTGGAAACCGGCTGGGGCAAATCGGTCATGCGCGCCCAGGATGGCAGTAGCAGTCACAACCTGTTCGGCATCAAGGCCGGCAGCAGCTGGACGGGCGAATCGGCACGGGCGATCACCAGCGAATTCAGGAATGGCCAGAAGGTCAAGGAGACGGCCGAGTTCCGTTCCTACGACTCCTACAAGGACAGCTTCCATGACCTTGTGACGCTGCTGCAAACCAACAATCGCTATCAAGATGTCGTGAAGTCGGCCGATAACCCAGAACAGTTTGTGCGCGAGTTGCAAAAGGCCGGTTACGCAACCGACCCGGACTACGCAAGCAAGATTTCGCAGATAGCCAAGCAGATGACGAGTTACCAGAACTACGCTGCGGCGGGCGCTACCACCACGCCTTTATAGGCATAAGCTATAAGGTCTGAACCATGAGTTTGCTCAATATCGGGATGTCGGGTCTGGCTGCTGGCCATTCTTCGTTGCTGACCACTGGCAACAACATTGCCAACGTCGACACCGCCGGGTACTCACGCCAACAAACTGTGCAGAGCACCAAAGCCTCCGGTCAGTACGGCAATGTATTCATCGGCACCGGTACGACGCTGGCCGATGTGCGTCGGGTCTACAACAGCTACCTCGATGCGCAGTTGCAGACCACCACATCGCTCAACGGTGATGCGCAGGCTTACCTGGGGCAGGCCACGCAAGTGGACAAACTGTTGTCCGACAGCGGCACGGGCATTACCAAAACCCTGCAATCGTTTTTCTCGTCGCTGCAAACACTGTCCGGCAATTCCAACGACACCGCTGCGCGTCAGGCGCTGTTGACCAATGCCCAAGCCTTGACCAGTCGGGTCAATGCCATCTCCCAGCAGTTGCAGCAGCAGGGTACGTACATCAACGATCAGCTGGGCTCGATGGCCGATCAGGTCAACAAGCTGGCGGCGACCGTAGCAGCCTACAACCAGAAAATCAGTGAGGTCAGTGGTTCGGGCGGCCAGCCCAACGACCTGCTGGACCAGCGTAACGAAACCGTTCGCCAACTCTCCGAGCTGATTGGTACGCAGGTCAGCGAAAACAACGGCAGCCTGGATATTTACCTGGGTAGCGGCCAGCCGCTGGTCATGGGCAATACCGTCAATACACTGCGCATACAGACCGACAAGTCTGACCCTACCCGTTCATCGATCATCATGGATCGTGGCAGTTCGACGGTCGACATCACGTCCGCGGTCTCGGGCGGCGAGATGGGCGGCCTGTTGCGTTACCGCGACGACGTGCTGACACCTGCCGTCAACGGCCTGGGTCGCATTGCCATGGTGGTGGCCGATCAGGTCAACAAACAGCAAGGGCAGGGGGTCGATCAGAACGGCAACTTCGGCTCGGGGCTGTTTAACGATATCAACAGTGCGGCGGCCATCAGCCAGCGCAGCATCGCCAATGGCAACAACAACCCGGCGTCCGGCAACCTCAACGTCACCATCAACGACACCAGCAAGCTGGCGGTCAGCGACTATCAGGTGACCTTCACCAGCGCCACGGGCTATAGCGTGCGTCGTCTGTCGGATAACACCGACATGGGCAGTTTCACCCTGGGCGCGAGCCCGGCACCGGTCATCGACGGTTTCAGCCTGAGCCTCAACGCCGCCCCGGTGAATACCGGCGACACCTTCAAGATCACCCCGACGCGCAATGCAGCGGCGGACATGACCACCGTCATGACCGACGTCAAGCGCCTGGCCACGGCCGCGCCGCTGACGTCCACCAAGGCCCAGGGTAATGACGGCACCGGTGCCGTCAGCCAGCCGACCCTGAGCACCGCCCTGGACATCTACGATCCTGTCCAGCGTCAAGACATGCAGACGGCAGTCAAGGCAGCGATGCCGGTTCGCTTGCTGATGACCAGCAGCACCGCTTATGAAGTGTTTGACGCCAAGGGCAACAGCATGGGGACCGGGAACATTGTGCCCGGCCAGAACAACGATCTGAATATTGCGGTGCCTTACACCGACTCATTGGGTGTCGCGAAAACCTTCAATGTTGCGATGACCCTCAGCGGCAGTCCGGACAAGGACGACAGTTTCAATATCTCGCTGACGGCGCCCGGCAGCACGGACAACCGCAACGCCCAGGCATTGCTCGGCCTGCAAACCAAGGCCACGGTCGGTGCCAATTCCACCAGCCCGGGCGTGAGTTTCACCGATGCCTACGGTGGCCTGGTCTCGTCGGTCGGCTCCAAGACCAAGCAGGGGCAACTCGATGCCACGGCCACTGACACCATCCTGAGCCAGGCGCGTAATTCTCGCGACTCGCTGTCGGGTGTCGACCTCGATGAAGAGACCGGCAACCTGATCAAATACCAGCAGTACTACTCGGCCTCTTCGCAGATCATCAAGACTGCGCAGGAAATTTTCAGCACCCTGATCAACGCCCTATAAGGAGCCGTAAAACATGCGTATTTCTACTGCACAGTACTATGCGACGACGGCTGCCAACTATCAGCGCAACTTCAACAACGCGATCAAGACGGCCGAGCAGGCCAGCAGTGGCTTGAAACTTGAGACCGCGGCGGATGATCCGGTCGGTGCGGCCCGCCTGCTGCAACTCGATCAGCAAAAAGCCATGTTGGGTCAGTACACCACCAACATCAGCGCGTTGAATACTGCCCAGGCGCAAGAAGAAAGCGTGCTCGACAGCATCAACAACGTGCTGCAGAAAGTCAGCGAGTTGGCGGTGCGTGCCGGTGGCGGTTCGTTGAACGACGACGACCGTAAATCCATTGCGGCAGAACTCAGTGCGTCCGAAGATCAGTTGCTGAGCCTGATGAACAGCAAGGACGCCAACGGCAAGTACATCTTTTCCGGCGCCAGCAACAATACTCAGCCCTTTGCGCGCAATAGCGATGGCACCTACAGCTATCAGGGTGACCAGACTCAGTTGCAACTGAAGATCGGTGACTCGATGTCGCTGGGGCTCAACGATACCGGTTGGGACGTGTTCCAGCAGGCGATCAACGCTGCTCGCAGCTCTACCACCATGACCGCGCCCGCGGTCAATGACGGACGAGTGGATCTGTCGCCAGGCCTGGTGAATTCCGGACCTGCGTTCGACGCGAGTTTCCGCAGCGGTGAGCCGTATACCCTGGCGTTCACCAGCAGCACCCAGTTTTCGATCAAGGATGCCTTGGGTAACGACGTGACCGCCGAGGCGAGTCAGGGCGGTGTGTTTGACCCGAATGCCAAGGGTGGCTCCGATGTCAACTTCCGTGGCGTGACCTTTAAACTTGACATCACTTTCAAGGCTGGTGACAACGCCACCAACGCCGACGCGGTGATCGCGGGTCACAGTTTCCAGTTGGCGGCCAAGCCAGACACCTTCGTCAGCAACCGTGCGCCGAGCAACGGATCGACAGCGTTGGTCAGTCAGACGTCGGTGACCAATGCTGCTGACTACAAGAGCTTTTTCCCTGAAGGCGGGGCGATTCTGAAATTCACCAGCCCAACGACTTTCGACCTCTACGCCCGTCCGTTGACCAGCAGCAGCACACCGGTTACCTCCGGTACTGTAGCGGCTGGCACGGCGACGGCAGCTGGTGTCAGCTTTGCCCTCAGTGGCGGCGCACCCGCTGCGGGGGATCAATTCGACATCGCGGTCAATACGCACCAGACACAGAACGTGCTGGACACCATCAGCCAGCTGCGTCAGGCGCTTGATTCGCCGACCCAGGGCAACCCGACCGCGCAGCGCTTTCTGGAAGACACCGTGGCTTCAGCCATTGCCAACCTGGGCAATGCCAAGAACCAGGTCGACCTGGCCCGTGGCGCCATCGGTGCCCGGGGTAATGTGATGGACATGCAAGCCGATCAGAACCAGAGTACCGGCCTGATCAACGAATCGACGCAGAGCGCGATCAAGAACGCCGATCCCGCAGAAGTGTTGACGCGTCTGACCTTGCAGCAGACCATGCTGCAAGCGGCGCAACTGGCGTTCTCGAAGATTTCCCAGTTGGGCCTGTTCAACAAGCTTTGAGTCGGTCTTGACCGCTCGCGGCCAGTCCCTGTCATAAGGGGCTGGCTTTTTTTTTGCTTGTTTTTTGATGGGAGTGAAGTGGATCAGGACTGCGCCAGGGGCACAAAATCAAATAAAGCACTGATCTCTGAGTGACCCGCCAGTCAAAACGCGCATCTTCACTGTATCCTGTCTGCGGGCGGTGAAGGTGGCGGGCCTGTTCAAGGTGATCCTTGAGTCCCGACGTTGCCTCCTCTGGGGGCCAAGCCCTGACTGTAGACGCCCTCGATTCAGCGAGCGGCGATATTCAGCTGTTTATTATTGGGAAGCCATAATGATTGGCATAAAAAACATAGCGAGTTACGTGCCGGCAGCCGGGGTTGACAACTACGCCCAGGGTGCAAAGTTCGACAAGGATGAAACCTTCATTCTTGGCAAGATCGGTTCGGCGTTTCTGCCGCGCAAGGATGCCGATCAGGAAACTTCAGACCTGTGCGTCGAAGCAGTCAATGCACTGTTCGCCGCCAGCCCCGAACTCAAGCGTGAATCCATCGATTGCTTGATCGTCGTCACCCAGAACGGCGATGAAGAAGGGCTGCCGCACACCTCGGCGATCGTTCAGGACAAACTGGGCCTGCCGACCCATGTGGCTGCTTTCGATATCTCCCTGGGTTGTTCCGGTTACGTCTATGGCATCTATGCCCTCAAGGGGTTCATGGAAGCGACGGGGCTGAAAAACGGCCTGCTGGTCACCGCCGACCCTTACTCGAAGATCGTCGACCCGGAAGACCGCAACACCACGATGCTGTTCGGTGATGCCGCCACCGCGACCTGGATGGGCGAAAACGCTGTCTGGCAGCTGGGCAAGTCGAAGTTCGGCACCGACGGTTCCGGTGCGCCGCACTTGAAAGTCAGCGACGGTGTGTTTTTCATGAATGGCCGCCAGGTCTTCAACTTCGCGTTGCTGAAAGTCCCGGCGCATTTGCACGAGCTGCTGGATGAGTCGAATTTGCAGGCGGGCGATATCGATGCCTTCTGCATTCACCAAGGCAGTGCGGCGATTGTCGATGCCGTGGCGCGCCGCTTTGAAGAAGGTGAGCCTGAGAAGTTCGTCAAGGACATGCTCGAAACCGGTAACACGGTGTCTTCGAGTATTCCGCTGCTGTTGCAGAATCACGTGTTCGATTCCAAGTGGACCCGTGTCGCCATCAGCGGCTTTGGCGTAGGCCTGTCGTGGGGCTCGGCGATTCTCTTCCGCGGCTGATCCGCTGTGCAGCAGTAACGCAATAAAAACGCCCGGCAACGAAAGTTTCCGGGCGTTTTGCGTTTTACTGACGCCGAATTTTTGGCTCCAAGGCCTTGAAACTAAAGGGCTGGCAAGCTGCCACTAAAAATTTGCAAAAAACCGCTCAAGCAAAGCCTCTTCACGACGATAACTATTACGTAGGTTCTCTAGGCCACACCCGACGGATGTCAGGGCCGGAAGCCGCAGTATCCATCCAACGAGGATTTCGTCATGGCTTTAACAGTAAACACCAACCTTGCATCGCTGACCGTACAGAACAACCTGAACAAAGCTTCCGGTAATCTGCAAACTTCGATGCAGCGTCTGTCTTCCGGCCTGCGTATCAACAGCGCTAAAGACGATGCGGCCGGCCTGCAAATCTCCAACCGTCTGACCAGCCAGATCAACGGCCTGGGCACTGCCATCAAGAACGCCGGTGACGGTATCTCCATCGCGCAAACTGCTGAAGGCGCGATGCAGGAATCCACTAACATCCTGCAGAAAATGCGTACCCTGGCCCTGGCTTCCGCGAACGGCTCGCCAAGCGCTGAAGACCGTAAGTCGAACAACGCCGAATACTCGGCTCTGACTTCCGAGCTGACCCGTATCGCTACCACTACTACTTTCGGTGGTCGTAACCTGCTGGACGGTTCTTTCGGTACTACCGCTTTCCAAGTGGGCGCAAACGCTAACCAGACCATCAACATGACTCTGGGCAACGTAGCTGCTAACAACGTTGGTTCGCAGCAACTGAAAAGCGTAACAAACGCACCGAGCGCTACTGGTGGTCTCACCGGCGGCCCAATCGTTGTTACCGGCGGCGGCCAGACCAGTTCTTCTATCGCGGTAGCTGTTGGCGATTCGGCCAAGACCATTGCTGCCAAATTGAACGGTGCTGTAGGTGGTCTGGGCGCAACCGCCAGCACTGAAGTTGCATTCTCTGTAACTGCTGCTGCTGCAACGCCTGCTGCCTTCGACCTGACCGTTGGTGGTGCAACCGTTAGCTTCACCGGCTTGACTAGCACTTCCGATCTGGCAGATCAGTTGAAGTCCAACGCCGCAAAACTGGGCATCAGCGTTAACTACGATTCTTCGACTCAAGCCCTGTCGGTGAAATCCGATACCGGCGAAAACATGAGCTTCACCAATGGTAACGCCAACGCCGCCCTCATCGGTGTTGCGTCGAAAAACGGTGCCGGCGTCCTCAGTGGCTCCACCCCGCTCGTCGTAGGTGCTGGTCCGATCATCGCCACAGGTTCTATCTCGCTGAACTCCACCAACAGCTACTCGCTGTCGGGTGCTGGTGTTGGTGGCTTGTTCGGTGCTGCTGCAGCCATCTCTGCCAATTCGACCAAAACCGTTGTCAGCAACACTGACGTGACCACTGCGGCCAACGCGCAAAACGCGGTTGACGTGATCACCCAGGCGATCTCGGCTATCGACTCCCAGCGTGCTGACCTCGGTGCCGTACAAAACCGTTTCGACAGCACCGTGTCGAACCTGCGCAGCATCTCCGACAACTCCACCGCTGCTCGTGGCGTGATCCAGGACGTTGACTTCGCGGCAGAAACTGCCCAGCTGACCAAGCAGCAAACCCTGCAACAGGCTTCCACTGCGATCCTGTCCCAGGCTAACCAGCTGCCATCGGCTGTGCTGAAGCTGCTGGGTTAATTCCGGCGCTTGGTGAATGACGGAAGGGCGCGTTTACGCGCCCTTTTGTTTTTTTCATGATCAGGAGATTAGGCATGGACATGAGCGTCAAGTTGAACCTGACCTATCCCGCTGTTGCGCCTCAGGGCATAACGCCGATCGTCACCGCCAAACAGGAACAGCCCAAGGCTGAAGCAGTCGCGGCATCGGGTTCCGAGCCCAAGCGCGATGAGTTGGAAAAGGCAGTGACCGATATTCAGGAGTTCGTCCAGGCTGCCCAGCGCAATCTGGATTTTTCCATTGATGATTCCACTGGCCGGGTTGTGGTCAAGGTCATCGCCACCGAAACGGGCCTCGTGATTCGTCAGATCCCGTCGGAAGCTGCACTTAAACTGGCACAAAGCCTGTCGGACGCCAGCAGTTTGTTGTTTGATGACAAAGTCTGAACTGGCATGAATTTTGTTGCTGTCTGTGATCAAGGCCATTTCGTCAAGAAAGCAGCAGCCACCGAACAAGGAGATAGATGATGGCGGGTACATCGGTTAGCGGTATCGGTTCGAACATCGATACCCAGGCGATTGTGAAGTCTTTGGTGGACTCCGAAAGAGCACCGAAGCAGACGCAGATCAACAATCAGACACTGAAAGCAACCACGTCGCTATCGTCTATCGGCAAAATCCAGGCTGCGCTGGATGCGTTTCGTGGCGCGTTGGAGACCATGAAGAATACCGCCAGCTTCAGCGGGCTGAACGGTACATCGTCCGACGAAAAAGTCGCCACGGTCACCACCGGTACTGGTGCGGCGGCCGGTAGTTTCTCGCTGGTGGCTTCTCAGTTGGCAACCGCGTCGAAGATTTCGAGCAAGGTTTATGCGGGCGGCGCTTCGACGGTCATCAACGCAGGCGCGACACCGACCACCCTAAGTATCAAACAGGGCAGCAGCACGTACGACGTCAGCATTCCGGGCGGCGCGACGTTGCAGCAGGTTCGCGATTCGATCAACTCGCAATACGCCAACCAAGGATTGAGTGCCAACATTCTGACCGACGCCGGCGGTTCTCGACTGGTGCTGACGTCGAGCAACACCGGTGTCGGTACAGACCTGACCTTGTCGGGCAACTCAGGCCTGGAAACCGGAACCTCGGTCCTCGCTCCGCCACAGAACGCCAAGTACACACTTGACGGCTTGGTCATGGAATCCAAGAGCAACACTATTGCCGACGCCGTGAGTGGGGTTACCGTTAAACTGACGGGGGTCTCTGCGACAGCATCCGGCGCTTCTGCACCTACAGCCAGCACTATTACCGTAGCCGCCAGTAACGCGAACCTGAAGTCTTCGGTCAAAGGTTTTGTCGATACCTACAACGCGTTGATCAAGGCAGCGAACGCTGAAACCCAGGTCACCACCAATCCCGATGGTTCGGTAACGTCCGGCGCCCTGACGGGCGATGCCTCGCTGCGCTCGATGCTGTCAGCGGTGCGTACTGAACTGAATGCGATGGGTGGCTCTGGTCAGTTGAAGTCTCTCGCTCAGTTCGGTGTCAAGACAGACCAGAAAACCGGGGCACTCTCAATCGACGACAAACTGTTCGATGCAGCGGCCATCACCAACGCTTCGGACATCAACGGTATTTTTACCGGCGATACCGGTTTGCTCGCTCGTATGAAAACCGCGACTGACAGTTTTGCCTTGAGCAAGACCGGTGTGTTCGCTGCACGCTCGGCAAGCCTTACCGACAGCCTGAACGACTTGAAAAAGCAGCAGGACACACTCGATTCGCGGATGACCAGCCTGCAATTGAGCCTGACGGCCAAGTACACCGCCATGGATTCCCTGGTGGCCAGGCTGCGGGCGCAGAGCGACAGCATCATGACCACGCTCAACGCGCTGAACAATCCGAAGTCTGACTGATCCGGATCAGGCATAAAAAAACCCAGGCAGGCTGTTATCACAGCGCCTGGGTTTTTTCTTTGGTGGCGGGTCCGGATTAAAGTTTTGTGTCGACCAGTCGACATAATGATCAGAGCAAACCTATTTTCATTTGTTGTCTGTCACGAGGTAGAAACATGAATCCCATGAGAGCCCTTCGCCAGTACCAGAAGGTCAATTCCCATGCTCAGATCTCTGAAGCCAATCCCCATCGCCTGGTTCAATTGCTGATGGAGGGTGGGCTGGACCGCATGGCTCAAGCCAAGGGCGCAATGGAGCGGGGCGACATCGCACTCAAGGGATTGATGCTCGGCAAGGCCGTTGACATCATCATTGGCCTGCGTGACGGCCTGAACCCGGAGAAGACCGAAGACCCGGCTTCGCTCCAGCAGCTCGACAACCTGTACGCCTACATGATGACGCGTCTGATGGAAGCCAACCGCAACAACGATGCAGCGATCATCGACGAAGTATCGGGTTTGCTCGATACCTTGAAAAGCGGCTGGGATGCAATTGCAAACCAATAGGCCTGCGGGTCTGAGGATAGCGCCATGAGTCAAGCACTGCAGCGGATTGAACAAACGCGTGAAGCCCTGGTTGATGCCTTGGCGGCGCGTAATTGGGATGCGATTGGCGAACTGGATGTGGCCTGTCGCGAGTGCGTCGATGAGGTGCTGAGCGAAGCGCCGATCGACGAAGAAGCATTGCGGACCAATCTGGAAGGGCTGCTGGCGGTGTACAAGGATTTGTTGACGGCGACGATGGGAGAGCGCCAAGCGATAGTCGACGAGATGTCGCAGATCACCCATGCGCAGAACGCGGCAAAGGTTTACCATCTGTTTGGTTAGTTAACCCTCAGTTAATCCAAACATAGTGCGCCATAAATTTGACTGTGCACGGTTTTTTGACTTAACTAGTGGCTGGTTCCAGATTTCAGGCGTCTACAGGCGTAACATGCCTGCAAGCGTCTAGCTTGCCCCCTCATTTCGGGCATTGAGTTGACTAGGGAAGTTGCTATTGCATGTGGCGTGAAACCAAAATTCTGCTGATTGATGACGATAGCGTCCGCCGCCGCGACCTGGCGGTGATTTTAAATTTTCTCGGTGAAGAAAATTTACCCTGCGGAAGCCATGACTGGCAGCAGGCTGTCGGCTCTTTGTCATCAAGTCGTGAAGTGATCTGTGTCCTGATCGGGACGGTCAATGCTCCTGGCGCACTTCTGGGCTTGTTAAAGACACTCTCAACCTGGGATGAGTTCCTTCCGGTTTTGTTAATGGGCGATAATTCTTCCGTTGACCTGCCAGAAGACCAGCGTCGCCGAGTGCTTTCGACCCTCGAAATGCCGCCCAGCTACAGCAAATTGCTCGATTCCCTGCACCGTGCACAGGTCTATCGCGAGATGTACGACCAGGCGCGCGAGCGCGGGCGTCATCGCGAACCCAATCTTTTCCGCAGTCTTGTCGGCACCAGCCGGGCGATTCAACACGTCCGCCAGATGATGCAGCAAGTCGCCGACACCGACGCCAGCGTGCTGATCCTCGGTGAGTCCGGAACCGGCAAGGAAGTGGTCGCGCGTAACCTGCACTACCACTCCAAGCGTCGTGACGCGCCGTTCGTGCCGGTCAACTGCGGTGCGATCCCGGCCGAGTTGCTGGAAAGCGAATTGTTCGGCCACGAGAAGGGCGCCTTCACCGGAGCGATCACCAGCCGTGCCGGGCGTTTCGAGCTGGCCAATGGCGGCACCCTGTTCCTCGACGAAATCGGCGACATGCCGCTGCCGATGCAGGTCAAGCTGTTGCGCGTATTGCAGGAACGCACCTTCGAACGCGTGGGCAGCAACAAGACCCAGAGCGTCGATGTGCGCATCATCGCGGCGACCCACAAGAATCTCGAAAGCATGATCGAGATCGGCACCTTCCGCGAAGACTTGTACTACCGCCTGAACGTGTTCCCGATCGAGATGGCGCCACTGCGCGAACGTGTCGAAGACATCCCGCTGCTGATGAACGAGTTGATCTCGCGCATGGAGCACGAGAAGCGTGGCTCGATCCGTTTCAACTCGGCAGCGATCATGTCGCTGTGCCGTCACGGCTGGCCGGGCAACGTCCGCGAGCTGGCCAACCTGGTGGAGCGCATGGCGATCATGCATCCGTACGGGGTGATCGGTGTGGTCGAGTTGCCGAAGAAATTCCGCTACGTCGATGACGAAGACGAGCAGCTTGTCGACAGTCTGCGCAGCGACCTTGAAGAGCGGGTGGCCATCAACGGTCATACTGCGGACTTCACGGCCAACGCCATGCTGCCGCCAGAAGGCCTGGACCTGAAGGACTACCTCGGTGGTCTGGAGCAAGGGCTGATTCAGCAGGCGCTGGATGATGCCAATGGCATCGTCGCACGCGCCGCCGAACGGCTGCGTATCCGTCGCACCACGCTGGTGGAGAAGATGCGCAAGTACGGCATGAGTCGTCGTGACGGTGATGAACAGGCGGATGATTGACGCCTGTTTTTCAAGTCCTTCATTTATAGGTAGTTTTTTTTAGGCACGGGTATTGCTACATCCCTCGCAACGTTCCGTTTCACTGACGGTCAGCCAAGCGAGTGAGCACGATGCCCCAAGCCGCCCAGATGTTTCCTGTCCCTGACGCATCGGGGCAACCGTCGTCCGTAGAGCAGGCAAGCCGGCTTGGCCTTGAGCAGTCGTATGCACTGTTCAATCAGATGTCGAGCCAATTGACCGACTCCTACAGCATGCTCGAAGCCCGGGTCACCGAGCTCAAGGGTGAGCTGGCGGTGGTCAGCGCTCAGCGCATGCAGGAACTGGCGGAAAAAGAACGCCTGGCCAACCGCCTGCAAAACCTCCTCGATCTGTTGCCCGGTGGCGTCATCGTCATCGATGCACAGGGCATTGTGCGCGAGGCCAACCCCGCTGCGTGCGAGCTACTTGGTCTGCCCCTCGAAGGTGAACTGTGGCGGCAGGTGATTGCCCGCTGCTTTGCGCCTCGCGAAGACGACGGTCATGAAATTTCCCTCAAGGACGGTCGGCGTTTGTCGATCTCCACGCGCTCGCTGGATGCCGAGCCCGGCCAGTTGGTGTTGCTCAATGACCTGACTGAAACCCGCCATCTGCAAGATCAGCTGGCCCGCCACGAACGCCTGTCGTCCCTCGGCCGGATGGTGGCATCGCTGGCCCATCAGATTCGCACCCCCTTGTCCGCGGCCCTGCTCTACGCCAGTCATTTGACTGAGCAGGAGTTGCCCGTCGCCACCCAGCAGCGTTTTGCCGGGCGCCTGAAAGAGCGTCTGCATGAGCTGGAACATCAGGTGCGCGACATGCTGGTGTTCGCGCGCGGCGAGCTGCCGCTGACCGATCGCGTCACGCCAAAAATATTGATGCAGTCGCTGCAAGCGGCCGCGCTGACCCATGTGCAGGGCCTGCCGATTCGCTGGCAGTGCGACAGTCATTGCGGTGAGTTGCTGTGCAATCGCGACACACTGGTCGGGGCGATCCTCAACCTGATCGAAAACGCTATCCAGGCCAGTGCCGGTGATGTGCGCTTGAAAGTCCACCTCTATACCCGCGGCAATACGCTGCGCCTGAGTGTCAGCGACAGCGGCAGTGGGATCGACGCCAATGTGCTGGCGCGTTTGGGCGAGCCGTTTTTTACCACCAAAACCACCGGAACCGGCCTCGGCCTGACCGTGGTCAAGGCGGTGGCCCGTGCTCATCAGGGAGAATTGCAACTGCGCTCGCGGCTGGGTCGCGGCACGTGTGCGCAGGTCATCCTGCCGCTTTTTTGCGATGAAAAAGCCAACGCTCAGGGAGCGGAGTGAAGGACATGGGGATCAAGGTTTTACTGGTCGAGGATGACCGCGCGCTACGGGAGGCATTGGCCGATACGCTGTTGCTTGCCGGGCACGATTACAAGGCTGTCGGTTCGGCCGAAGAAGCGCTGACGGCAGTCGGTGTCGAAGCGTTTAACCTGGTGCTGAGTGACGTCAACATGCCGGGCATGGACGGGCATCAATTGCTCAGTCTGCTGCGTGCGCGTCAGCCACAATTACCGGTGTTATTGATGACCGCTCACGGCGCCGTGGAGCGCGCGGTCGATGCCATGCGCCATGGCGCGGCGGACTATCTGGTCAAGCCGTTCGAGCCCAAGGCATTGCTCGATCTGGTGGCGCGTCATGCGCTGGGCAGTCTTGGCGCGACCGAGCACGAAGGCCCGGTCGCGTTCGAACCGGCCAGTGCGCAATTGCTGGAATTGGCCGCGCGGGTCGCGCGCAGTGATTCCACGGTGTTGATCTCGGGTGAATCCGGGACCGGTAAAGAAGTGCTGGCGCGCTACATCCACCAGCATTCCCACCGCGCCAGCCAGCCGTTCATTGCGATCAACTGCGCAGCCATCCCCGACAACATGCTCGAAGCCACATTGTTCGGGCACGAGAAGGGCTCGTTCACCGGCGCCATTGCGGCGCAGGCGGGCAAGTTCGAACAGGCTGACGGCGGGACCATCCTGCTCGACGAAATTTCCGAAATGCCCCTGGGCCTGCAGGCCAAATTGCTGCGCGTATTGCAGGAGCGCGAAGTCGAGCGGGTGGGCGCACGCAAGCCGATCGCGCTGGACATTCGCGTCGTCGCAACCACCAACCGTGACCTCGCCGGGGAAGTGGCGGCGGGGCGTTTTCGCGAAGATCTTTACTATCGCCTGTCGGTGTTTCCGCTGGCATGGCGTCCGCTGCGCGAGCGTACCGCCGACATCCTGCCGCTGGCCGAGCGCCTGTTGGCCAAACACGTCAATAAAATGAAGCATGCGGCGGCAAAACTGTCGCCCGAGGCTCAGGCGTGCCTGATCGGTTACCCATGGCCGGGTAACGTGCGGGAACTGGATAACGCGATTCAGCGTGCGCTGATTCTCCAGCAGGGCGGTTTGATCCAGCCGCAGGATTTCTGCCTGAGCGGGCCGGTCGCCTGCGCGCCGTTGCCGGCATTGGCGTCGACGCCTGTGCGCGCCGTGGAAGTGGAAGCCGAGTCGGCCGGGGCGCTGGGCGATGACCTGCGCCGGCGTGAGTTCCAGATGATCATCGACACCCTGCGTGCCGAGCGCGGCCGTCGCAAAGAGGCCGCCGAGCGCCTGGGCATCAGCCCGCGCACCTTGCGTTACAAGCTCGCGCAAATGCGTGACGCCGGAATGGACGTGGAAGCCTATTTGTTCGCCACCTGATTCGATTCCAGATGCGTCCCTTGATGCGCCTTCTGTAGGAGCTGGCTTGCCAGCGAAGGCGGCATCACGGCCACCATCGATTCGCTGGCAAGCCAGCTCCTACAGGATCGCGATTGGGGTTCGGGCTTTTGTTCAGGGCGGCCACCGAGCTGGCACCCTTGTTGCTAACACCTCACTACCCGCCGAGTGAGTGTCAAAAAATTGCGGGTCGCCAACGACGTAGCTCGTCATAGAGAGAAACCATGAGCCAAGGTATTGAATTCAATCGCTTGATGCTGGACATGCGGTCCATGCAAATGGATGCCATGTCTGCGTCGAAATCGACTGCCGCCGTTCCACAACTGGCGGGCAACAGCTTTTCCGACATGCTCGGTCAGGCCGTCAATAAAGTGAACGACACCCAGCAGGCGTCCAGTCAGTTGGCCACGGCCTTCGAGATCGGCAAGAGCGGCGTCGACCTGACGGACGTGATGATTTCCTCGCAGAAGGCCAGCGTGTCTTTCCAGGCGTTGACCCAAGTGCGCAACAAGCTGGTTCAGGCATACCAAGACATCATGCAGATGCCGGTTTAAGGACGAATTGAGTCATGGCAGAAGCAATCGCCGATAATGTTCCGGCCAAGGCCACTCCAATAGACGGCAAACCGCCGCTGTTCGGGCTGTCCTTCCTGGAAAACCTCTCCGAGATGACCATGTTGCGTCAGGTGGGCCTGTTGGTCGGCCTGGCGGCGAGCGTGGCGATTGGCTTTGCCGTGGTGTTGTGGTCCCAGCAGCCGGACTACCGGCCTCTGTACGGCAGCCTTGCCGGCATGGACGCCAAGCAGGTCATGGATACCCTGGCCGCTGCCGATATTCCTTACACCGTTGAACCCAATTCCGGTGCCTTGCTGGTCAAGGCCGATGACCTGTCCCGTGCGCGGCTCAAGCTCGCGGGCGCTGGTGTCACTCCCAGCGACGGCAACATCGGTTTTGAGATTCTCGACAAGGACCAGGGCCTGGGGACCAGCCAGTTCATGGAAGCGACCCGTTATCGTCGCGGTCTCGAAGGCGAACTGGCGCGGACCATCTCCAGCCTGAACAACGTCAAGGGTGCCCGTGTGCACCTGGCGATTCCGAAAAGTTCGGTGTTCGTGCGCGATGAGCGCAAGCCGAGCGCTTCGGTGCTGGTGGAGCTGTATTCCGGTCGCTCGCTGGAGCCGGGCCAGGTGCTGGCGATTATCAACCTGGTCGCCACCAGCGTTCCCGAACTGAGCAAATCGCAGATCACCGTCGTCGACCAGAAGGGCACGTTGCTGTCCGATCAGGCGGAGAACTCCGAACTGACCATGGCCGGCAAGCAATTCGATTACAGCCGTCGCATGGAAAGCATGCTCACCCAGCGCGTGCATAACATCCTGCAACCGGTGCTGGGCAACGATCGCTATAAAGCCGAAGTCTCGGCCGATGTCGATTTCAGTGCCGTCGAGTCCACCTCCGAACAGTTCAACCCGGACCAACCGGCGCTGCGCAGCGAGCAGTCGACCACCGAACAGCGCACCGCCAGTAATGGCCCGCAAGGCGTGCCGGGTGCCTTGAGCAACCAGCCGCCAGCGCCGGCCTCGGCACCGCAAACCACCGGTGGCGCTACCGCGTCGGCCGGCATGGTGCAGCCAGGCCAACCATTGCTCGATGCCAACGGTCAGCAAATCATGGACCCGGCCACTGGGCAGCCTATGCTGGCACCGTACCCGGCGGACAAGCGTCAACAATCCACCAAGAACTTCGAGCTTGATCGCTCCATCAGCCACACCAAGCAACAGCAGGGCCGTTTGAATCGCCTGTCGGTGTCGGTGGTGGTGGATGACCAGGTCAAGATCAACGCCGCCAACGGTGAAATGAGCCGCGCACCGTGGAGCGCCGACGAATTGGCGCGCTTCACGCGCCTGGTCCAGGACGCCGTCGGTTTCGACGCCAGCCGTGGCGACAGCGTCAGCGTGATCAACATGCCGTTCTCCGCCGAGCGCGGTGAAGTGATTGCCGATATTCCGTTCTACTCCCAGCCGTGGTTCTGGGACATCGTCAAACAAGTGCTGGGTGTGTTGTTCATCCTGGTGCTGGTGTTCGGCGTGCTGCGTCCGGTGCTCAACAACATCACCGGTGGTGGCAAAGGCAAACAGTTGGCCGGCATCGGCAGCGACGTCGAGTTGGGTGGCATGGGCGGCCTGGACGGCGAACTGGCCAACGACCGCGTCAGCCTCGGTGGCCCGCAAAGCATTCTGCTGCCGAGTCCGAGCGAAGGCTATGACGCACAGTTGAACGCAATCAAGAGTCTGGTGGCAGAAGATCCGGGTCGTGTGGCCCAGGTCGTGAAAGAGTGGATTAACGCAGATGAGTGATAACCGAGCCGTTGCCGCCAAACTGTCCAAAGTCGACAAAGCCGCGATTCTGCTGCTGTCGCTGGGTTCGACCGATGCTGCCCAGGTGCTGCGCCACATGGGGCCCAAAGAGGTCCAGCGTGTGGGTGTGGCCATGGCCCAGATGGGGAACGTGCACCGCGAGCAGGTCGAGCAGGTGATGAGCGAGTTCGTCGACATCGTCGGCGACCAGACCAGCCTCGGCGTCGGTTCCGACGACTACGTGCGCAAAATGCTCACCCAGGCCTTGGGCGAAGACAAGGCCAACGGCCTGATCGACCGGATCCTGCTGGGCGGCAACACCAGTGGCCTCGACAGCCTGAAGTGGATGGAGCCGCGCGCCGTCGCCGACGTGATCCGTTACGAGCACCCGCAGATCCAGGCGATCGTGGTAGCGTACCTCGACCCCGACCAGGCCGGCGAAGTGCTGGGCAATTTTGACCACAAGGTGCGACTGGACATCATTCTGCGAGTGTCCTCGCTGAACACCGTGCAGCCAGCCGCCCTGAAAGAACTCAACCAGATTCTCGAGAAGCAGTTCTCCGGCAACTCGAATGCCTCGCGCACCACCCTGGGTGGCATCAAGCGTGCGGCCGACATCATGAACTTCCTCGACAGCTCGATCGAAGGTCAACTGATGGACTCGATCCGCGAAGTCGACGAAGACCTGTCCGGTCAGATCGAAGACCTCATGTTCGTGTTCAACAACCTGTCCGATGTCGACGACCGCGGTATCCAGGCGCTGCTGCGCGAAGTGTCCTCCGACGTACTGGTGCTGGCCCTCAAGGGTTCGGACGAAGGCGTCAAAGAGAAGATCTTCAAGAACATGTCCAAACGGGCGGCCGAACTGTTGCGCGACGACCTCGAGGCCAAAGGCCCGGTGCGCGTCAGCGACGTGGAAACCGCGCAGAAAGAAATCCTCACCATTGCCCGCCGTATGGCCGAAGCCGGAGAAATCGTTCTCGGCGGGAAGGGCGGCGAAGAGATGATCTAAGGTCACTATGTCGTCCAAACATGATGAGTCCAACACCGACCTGATCCGCGGCAAGGACGTCGGTGGTTTCGACGTCTGGTCGCTGCCCAGCTTCGATCCCCACGTGCCGGAGCCCGAGCCTGAACCTGAGCCCGAGCCGCCGGAAATGGAAGAAGTGCCGCTGGAAGAAGTCCAGCCACTGACCCTCGAAGAACTCGAAAGCATTCGTCAGGAGGCCTACAACGAAGGCTTCGCGACGGGCGAGAAAGAAGGTTTCCACAGCACCACGCTCAAGGTCCGTCAGGAAGCCGAAGTGGCCCTGGCCGCCAAGATCGCCGGGCTGGAGGCGTTGATGGGGCATCTGTTCGAGCCCATCGCCGAACAGGACACGCAGATTGAAAAGTCCCTGGTCGACCTCGTGCAGCACATCACCAAACAGGTGATCCAGCGCGAACTGGCCATCGACTCAACGCAAATCGAACACGTCATGCGCGAGGCGCTCAAGCTGTTGCCGCTGGGCGTGGGCAATGTGCGGCTGTACATCAATCCGCAGGATTTCGCACTGGTAAAAGCCCTGCGCGAGCGCCATGAAGAAACCTGGCGCATCGTCGAGGACGAGGCGTTGTTGCCCGGCGGTTGCCGGGTCGAGACCGAACACAGTCGGATCGATGCCACGGTCGAAACCCGTGTTGCGCGAGTCATGGACAAGCTCTTCGATCAGTTGCACGAACAGGCACTGCACCCGGCCGCGCCGGACCTGAGCCTGGAGCTGCCCATCGACACCCAACCTGCGGCCGCCGCCGCCCCGGACGCTCCTGATGCGCCTTGATCGCACCAGCTTCGCCAAGCGCCTGGGCAGTTATGCCGAGGCCGCCACGCTTGCCGGCGCACCGATCCTCGAAGGTCGCTTGCTGCGCATGGTCGGCCTGACGCTTGAAGCCGAAGGCTTGCGCGCCGCCATGGGCAGCCGCTGCATGGTCATCAACGACGACAGTTATCACCCGGTGCAGGTCGAAGCCGAAGTCATGGGCTTCTCCGGCAGCAAAGTCTTTCTGATGCCGGTTGGCAGCGTCGCCGGTATCGCTCCGGGTGCGCGGGTGGTTCCACTGGCGGACACCGGTCGCCTGCCGATGGGCATGAGCATGCTCGGGCGCGTACTTGACGGCGCCGGTCGCGCGCTGGATGGCAAGGGCGGGATGAAGGCTGAAGACTGGGTGCCGATGGACGGCCCGACCATCAACCCGCTCAAGCGCGAACCGATCAGCGAGCCGCTGGACGTGGGCATCCGCTGCATCAACGGGTTGTTGACGGTCGGTCGTGGCCAGCGGCTCGGGCTGTTCGCCGGTACTGGCGTCGGCAAAAGTGTGCTGTTGGGCATGATGACGCGCTTCACCGAGGCCGACATCATCGTCGTCGGCCTGATCGGTGAGCGGGGTCGCGAAGTTAAAGAATTCATCGAGCACATCCTCGGTGAAGAAGGGCTCAAGCGTTCGGTGGTGGTCGCCTCACCTGCCGACGATGCACCGCTGATGCGGCTGCGCGCTGCGATGTACTGCACACGCATCGCCGAATATTTTCGCGACAAGGGCAAGAACGTCCTGTTGCTGATGGACTCCCTGACCCGTTTCGCTCAGGCCCAGCGCGAGATCGCCCTGGCCATCGGCGAACCGCCCGCGACCAAGGGTTATCCGCCGTCGGTGTTCGCCAAGTTACCGACACTGGTGGAACGGGCCGGTAATGCCGAGAAGGGCGGTGGTTCGATCACCGCGTTCTACACCGTGCTGTCCGAAGGTGACGACCAGCAGGATCCGATCGCGGACTCGGCGCGGGGCGTGCTCGACGGGCACATCGTGCTGTCGCGGCGCCTGGCCGAGGAAGGGCATTACCCGGCCATCGATATCGAAGCGTCCATCAGCCGGGTCATGCCGTCGGTGGTCACGCCTGAACACATGAAGCGCGCCCAGTATTTCAAGCAGCTGTGGTCGCGCTACCAACAGAGTCGGGACCTGATCAGCGTCGGCGCCTATGTCGCCGGCGGTGACCGTGAAACCGACCTGGCGATTTCCCTGCAACCGCAGTTGGTCAAATACCTGCGCCAGGGCTTGAACGACAGCATCAGCCTGGGCGAAAGCGAAGCCTATCTGGGCTCGATCTTCGCCCCAGCGGCAGGCGGCTAACCGGCCATGGCCCAGAGCCGCGCCTCGCGCCTGGCCCCCGTGGTCGACATGGCCGAAAAGGTCGAGAAGGCCGCAGTCCAGCGCCTGGGTCACTTCCAGGGTCAGGTCCGTCTGGCGGAAAGCAAACTCGCCGACCTTGAGGCCTTTCGACTCGACTATCAGGAACAATGGATCGTGCGCGGCAGTGGCGGCGTTTCGGGCCAGTGGTTGCTGGGGTATCAAGGTTTCCTGGCGCAATTGGGCACGGCCATCGATCAGCAGCGACAAAGCCTCGCATGGCACCAGAATAATTTGAACAAGGCGCGGGAGACCTGGCAACAGGCGTATGCCCGGGTCGAAGGTTTGCGCAAATTGGTTGAACGCTACGCCGATGAGGCGCGACGGCTGGAGGACAAGCGCGAGCAGAAGCTGCTGGATGAGTTATCCCAGCGCTTGCCGCGTCAGGATCCGTATTGAATCAGTCAGACCGCGTTATCGTTCTTCGCGGGCAAGCCTCGCTCCCACAGGTGTTGTGTCGATCACAGAAATCATGAACGACACAACACTTGTGGGAGCGTGGCTTGCCCGCGAAGGCAATCTCATTCACGCCACACAGGTTCAAGCCTTGCTCGAGCCCCGGCCAAGTGCTAAACCTTCTACACGTACGTTCTCCAATGACAAGGAAGCCGTTAAATGTCAGTTGTCACAGAAGTCTCCCCGGATGGGCAAAAGCTGACGATATCGATCAAGGGACGATTCGATTTCGCCAAGCATCAGGAATTTCGTGAATCCTACGAAAACCTTGAGCCAAAACCCGAGTCCTTCGAAGTGAACTTGAAGGACGCCACCTACCTCGACAGTTCGGCACTCGGCATGTTGCTGCTGTTGCGTGATCACGCCGGTGGCGAGAATGCCGAGATCACGTTGACCAACGCCAACGCCGATGTACGCAAGATTCTTGCGATCTCGAACTTCGAACAAATTTTCGACGTGGCGTGACTGCCGTGCAGTCCGCGTTCGAACCGCTGACGATTCTGATCGCCGAAGACAGCGCGGCCGATCGCATGCTGCTGTCGAGTATCGTCCGTCGCCAGGGCCATGACGTGCTGACGGCCACCAACGGTGCCGAAGCGGTCGAAGCGTTTCGCCAGCAACGACCGCAACTGGTGCTCATGGACGCCATGATGCCGGTGATGGATGGTTTCGAGGCGGCCCGGCAGATCAAGGCGTTGGCCGGGGAAACCCTGGTGCCGATCATCTTTCTGACCTCGCTGACCGAAAGCGAAGCCCTGGCCCGCTGCCTGGAGGCTGGCGGCGACGACTTTCTGGCGAAGCCCTATAACCAGGTGATTCTCGCCGCCAAGATCAAGGCGATGGACCGCTTGCGGCGGTTGCAGGCCACCGTGCTACAGCAGCGTGACCAGATCGCCAGGCACCACGATTACCTGCTCAACGAGCAGCGGGTGGCCAAAGCCGTGTTTGACAAGGTGGCTCACTCCGGCTGTCTGAATGCCCCCAATATCCGTTACCTGCAATCACCCTATGCGCTGTTCAACGGCGATCTGTTGCTGGCCGCGTTCACCCCGGCTGGCGACATGCATGTGCTGCTCGGCGATTTCACCGGTCACGGTTTGCCCGCCGCTGTCGGTGCCATGCCTCTGGCCGAAGTCTTTTACGGCATGACTGCCAAGGGTTATGGCCTGTCGGAAACCCTGCGCGAGATGAATGCCAAGCTCAAGCGCATCCTGCCGGTGGACATGTTCTGTTGTGCCACGCTGTTGTGCCTGAGTTTTCAGCGGCGTTCGGTGGAGGTCTGGAATGGCGGCATGCCGGACGGCTACCTGCATAGCATCGCCAGCGGTGAGCGCACGCCTCTGACGGCGCGGCATTTGCCACTCGGTGTGCTGAGCGCACAGACCTTTGATGACAGCACTGAAGTGTTTCCGATGGCGGTCGGCGATCGGGTGTTCCTGTTGTCCGACGGGGTGATCGATACCTGTGACGCCAACGAACAGTTGTTTGGTGTCGAGCGATTGCAGCGGGTATTTGCAGCCAATCGTCAGCCCGACGAACTGTTCGAAGAGATCGAACAAGCGCTGCGCGATTTTCGCGGTGAAGCCCGCGACGATGTCAGCATGGTCGAGGTCAGGCTGCTGGAAGCCGCGCAGGTGAGCCCACCGGCCCTGGTCTATTCCGACAGCGGCCAGTCCTGCCCACTGGACTGGTCGGTGAGTTTCGAGTTTCGCGCCGCCACTCTTAAGCGTTTCAATCCGTTGCCGTATCTTTTGCAATTGCTGCTGGAGGTGCATGGGCTGCGGGCGCAGAGCGGGGCGCTCTACAGTGTGCTGGCCGAACTGTATTCCAATGCCCTGGAGCATGGCGTACTGGGCCTGGATTCGAGCCTCAAGCGCGATGCTTCGGGTTTTACGCGCTACTATCAACAGCGCAATACGCGCCTGGACGAGCTGCAGGACGGCTTTGTGCGGGTGCATTTGCAGGTGACACCGAAGGGCGAGGGCGGCTGCCTGACGGTTCGCGTCGAAGACAGTGGCAAAGGCTTTGATGTTGCGCGAGTGATGGAACGGCCTGTTGAGGGTGTCCGTCTGTCGGGACGTGGTGTCAGTCTGATCCGTCAGTTGGGCCGCAACGCGAGCTGGTCCGACGATGGTCGTAGTGCCCGCGTGGAGTTTTACTGGGAGGCTCTGGCATAATCCACGCATTCTTGATCAAGGAGTGAGCAAGTGGCTGACACACATCTGGACCGCGACGTGCTGAACGCGTTGCAAGAGGTCATGGAGGACGAGTATCCAATGTTGCTCGATACCTTCCTTGCCGATTCCGAAGAACGCCTGGATCTGTTACGCAAGGCTGAAGATGCCGCGCAACTCATGAACACTGCCCATAGTTTCAAAGGCAGTAGCAGCAACATGGGCGCCGTTCGTCTGGCTGAGCTTTGCCATGAGCTGGAGCAACTGGCCAAGGGGCGAAAGCTGTCGGACATTGAAAGTCTCGTCGGTGAGATTGACCGCGAGTTCGCTCTTGTCCGCCCCTTGTATGAGGCAGAGCGTCAGCGCTCCTTGCCGACGAAGGCGACCGTCCAGCGCTTTTAGTGTTTCTTCAGCAAAGCTGGCGCGACCTTTGCAATCATCTCCGTCAACTGTACCTACGATCCCAGTGCAGCGGAGACCGTTTCATGCCCGTTACCCCCAATTCGCTTCTACAGGCCGCCGCACAGGCCAAGACTCAAGCCGCCTCCGCCAATACACCGGCGCCGGCGCCTGAGGCCGGGGACAAGGCGTCCAGCTTCGCTCAGGTCTACGCCAAACAAGCCCAGAACAAACCTTCTGCCGTCACTGACGGACCAGCGAAGCCGATGCGCGATAAGACCCCGGACAGCGCCGGCAAAAAGGACGTCAGCAACGATAAGTCTGCCGCCCCGCCACCTGCGGTTGCCGATAGCGGCAAATCCTTGCCCGCCGATAAACCGGCACCGGCCGACGATACGGCCAGCGACGACGCGCCGGACACCATTGAGGCGCCGGTGGCTGATACCGCTCCGGTCGACCCGGCGCTCGATCCTGCATTGATGCAGGCGGTGCAGCCAGTGCCAGCGCCGGCACTGGAAACGCCGCCCGTGGCAGCCACCGTGCAATCACAGGTCGAAGCGCCGCTTGCTGCGGTCGTTAACGCAGCAACGACCGCAGCCACCGCTGACCCCGATTTCGACCCCGAAGCCGATCCCCTCGATGCGCTGCCAGCCGTGCGCATGGCCCTTGAGGCCAGCGGCCACGTCTCCGCTTCCAGTCAGGCCCAGCCAAAAGCTGCACCGACCTCGGCCCAGGCCGACGGTGAGCCGACCTCGGCGCAGAACTTTGCCGCGGGCATGGCGAGCATGCTCGATGTGCAAGCCGACAAGGACAGCACTGGCCAGGGCGACAAGGCCTTCAGTGGCCTGATTGATGACGGTCTCAAGGATCTGAAGGCGGCGAGCAGCGATACCCGCGTCGACGGTTTCGCCAACCGCCTGGCTGCGCTGACCCAGGCCGCCACGCCGAAAACCGCCAATGCCTTGCCGGTCAACCAGCCGATCGCCATGCACCAGAGCGGTTGGACCGAGGAAGTGGTGAACCGGGTCATGTACCTGTCCAGCGCCAATCTCAAGGCGGCCGACATCCAGTTGCAACCGGCCGAACTGGGGCGCCTCGATATTCGGGTGAACATGGTTCCGGATCAACAGACCCAAGTGACATTCATGAGCGCGCACCCCAGCGTTCGCGAAGCGCTGGACGGGCAAATGCATCGCCTGCGTGACATGTTTGCGCAGCAGGGCATGGGCCAGGTCGACGTCAACGTCTCCGACCAATCCCGAGGGTCGCAGCAAGGTCAGGATCAGGCTCAACAGAGTCAGGGTGGACGCACCAGCGCCAGTGGCGGTCGCGTTGACTCGATGGATGACGAGCTTGCCCCAAGCGTTGCCGAAGTGGCGGCCAGTACCACCAGCATCATCGGCTCCAGCGCCGTCGACTATTACGCCTGACCCAACGCAAAACCCTGTAGGAGCGAGGCTTGCCCGCGAAGAACGATGACGCGGTTTAACTGATAAACCGCGTCATCGTTCTTCGCGGGCAAGCCTCGCTCCTACAAGGGTTCACCGATCATTCGCTGTCTCCAATACCTCTCGACACTTCTGGCATAACACTTGCTCTTGCCTTGCCGTGCGACTGTGAAAACCCGAATAGTGACGGATTATTGGCATGGCGAAGAGCGAAGCAGCAGTAAAAGACCCCGCAACCAAAGGCAAACTCAAGCTGATCATCGCGGTCGTGGTGGCCTTGTTGCTGGCGATCGGCTTGTCCGTGGGGGCGACCTGGTTCTTCATGCACAGCGCCCAGAGCAAGCCTGCCGTCGCGGCTGAAACCGCCGCGGTCGGCAAGCAGCCAGCGATTTTCGAACCGATGGCGCCGGCCTTCGTCGCCAACTACAACCAGAACGGTCGTCAGCGCTACATGCAGGTGAGCATCACCATGCAGGGGCGCAATCAGGCCGATCTGGACGCGCTCAAAGTCCACATGCCGGTCATTCGCAATAACCTGGTCATGCTGTTCTCCGGGCAGGACTTCGCCACCCTGGCGTCGCCAGTCGGCCAGGAGATGTTGCGTCAGAAGGCCACGGCCAGCGTCCAGGAAGTGGCGCAGAAAGAGCTCGGCAAAGTGGTCATCGAACAGTTGCTTTTCACTAATTTCGTACTGCAGTAGGAACACGACATGGCCGTGCAGGACCTGCTGTCCCAGGATGAGATCGATGCGCTGTTGCATGGCGTCGACGATGGTCTGGTACAGACCGATATCGCTGCCGAACCCGGCACCGTAAAAAGCTACGACCTGACCAGCCAGGATCGCATCGTCCGTGGACGCATGCCGACCCTGGAAATGATCAACGAGCGCTTCGCCCGCTACACCCGCATCAGCATGTTTAACATGCTGCGCCGTTCGGCGGACGTTGCCGTCGGTGGCGTGCAGGTGATGAAGTTCGGCGAATACGTGCACTCGCTGTACGTGCCGACCAGCCTCAACCTGGTCAAGATCAAACCGTTGCGCGGCACCGCGCTGTTCATCCTCGACGCCAAACTGGTGTTCAAGCTGGTGGACAACTTCTTCGGCGGCGACGGCCGTCACGCCAAGATCGAGGGGCGTGAATTTACCCCCACCGAACTGCGCGTGGTGCGCATGGTGCTGGAGCAGGCTTTCGTCGACTTGAAGGAAGCCTGGCAGGCGATCATGGAAGTGAACTTCGAGTACATCAACTCGGAAGTGAACCCGGCCATGGCCAACATCGTCGGCCCGAGCGAAGCCATTGTGGTCTCCACGTTCCACATCGAACTCGATGGCGGTGGCGGCGACCTGCACGTGACCATGCCGTACTCGATGATCGAGCCGGTGCGCGAAATGCTCGACGCCGGTTTCCAGTCGGACCTCGACGATCAGGACGAGCGCTGGGTCAACGCCTTGCGCCAGGACGTGCTCGACGTCGACGTGCCGATTGGTGCCACGGTCGCCCGTCGCCAGCTACGCCTGCGGGACATCCTGCACATGCAGCCGGGGGACATTATCCCGGTCGAAATGCCGGACGAAATGATCATGCGCGCCAACGGCGTGCCTGCGTTCAAGGTCAAGATGGGCTCGCACAAAGGCAACCTCGCGTTGCAAGTGATCGAGCCGATCGAGCGCCGCTGAGCGGCGCCTCCCACATTCGCTTTTTGACTGACCGCTTCTAATTGAATGGTCGCACGCCGAGGACAAATTGATGGCTAACGATATGAACACCCAGGACGACCAGGCGCTGGCCGATGAATGGGCTGCGGCCCTGGAAGAAACCGGTGACGCCGGGCAGGACGACATCGATGCCTTGCTGGCTGCCGATGCCGCCAGTTCGCCGTCCAACCGTCTGCCGATGGAAGAGTTCGGCAGCGTGCCGAAGAACAATGAGCAGGTCACCCTGGACGGTCCGAACCTGGACGTGATCCTCGATATCCCAGTGTCGATCTCCATGGAAGTCGGCAGCACCGACATCAACATTCGCAACCTGCTGCAACTCAACCAGGGTTCGGTGATCGAGCTCGATCGCCTGGCCGGTGAACCGCTGGACGTGCTGGTCAACGGCACGCTCATCGCACATGGCGAAGTAGTGGTGGTCAACGAGAAGTTCGGCATCCGCCTGACCGACGTGATCAGCCCAAGCGAACGCATCAAGAAGCTGCGCTAAGTGAAAAAGGTTCTGGGCTTTGTGTTGGCGCTGCCGTTGAGCGTTCTGGCTGCCGAGCCGGTGGCGACTGCAACGGCTGCCGCTGCGCCGGCCGTCAGCAGCGGCGTGGCCGGGCAATTGACGCAACTGGTGTTCGGCTTGTTGCTGGTGCTGGGGCTGATCTTCCTCCTCGCCTGGCTGCTGCGCCGGGTCCAGCAGGCGGGGCCGGCCGGCAAGGGGCAGGTGATCGAGTTGATCGGCTCCCGTGCGCTGGGCCCGCGTGACCGATTGATGCTGGTACAGGTCGGCAACGAGCAGATTTTGCTTGGTCTGAGCCCAGGCACCATCACCGCGCTGCATGTGCTCAAGGAGCCGGTGCAGGTGCCAAGCGCTACTGAAAAAGCGACCCCGGAGTTTGCCCAGCGTCTATTGGAGATGCTCGGCAAGGATCAGAAGGATAAGAAGTAATGGGTGCGTTACGCATCGTCTTGACGCTGGTCCTGATGCTGGCCGCGCCGCTGGCGTTCGCCGCCGATCCGTTGTCGATCCCGGCGATCACCCTGGGCACCAACGCCAACGGTGCGCAGGAATACTCGGTCAGCCTGCAAATCCTGCTGATCATGACTGCGCTGAGTTTCATCCCGGCGTTCGTCATGCTGATGACCAGTTTTACCCGGATCATCATCGTCTTCTCGATCCTGCGTCAGGCCCTTGGCTTGCAGCAGACACCGTCGAACCAGATCCTCACCGGCATGGCGCTGTTCCTGACCCTGTTCATCATGGCGCCGGTGTTCGACCGGGTGAATCAGGACGCCTTGCAACCGTATCTGGCGGAAAAACTCACCGCTCAGGATGCCGTGGCCAAGGCCCAGGTGCCGATCAAGGACTTCATGCTCGCCCAAACGCGCAGCAGCGATCTTGAGCTGTTCATGCGCCTGTCCAAGCGTACCGACATCGCCACGCCGGATCAGGCGCCGCTGACCATTCTGGTGCCGGCCTTCGTGACATCCGAGCTGAAAACCGCGTTCCAGATTGGCTTCATGATCTTCATTCCGTTCCTGATCATCGACCTGGTCGTGGCTAGTGTGCTGATGGCCATGGGCATGATGATGCTCTCGCCACTGATCATTTCCCTGCCGTTCAAGATCATGCTGTTCGTGTTGGTGGATGGCTGGGCGTTGATCATTGGCACACTGGCAAGCAGCTTCGGCGGTGTCTCGCCATGACGCCAGAAGTTGCCGTAGACATCTTTCGCGAAGCACTGTGGCTGACCACCATGATGGTCGCCGTGCTGGTGATCCCGAGTTTGCTGGTGGGGTTGCTGGTGGCGATGTTTCAGGCAGCCACCCAGATCAACGAACAGACCCTGAGCTTCCTGCCGCGCCTGCTGGTGATGCTGGTAACGCTGATCGTTGCCGGTCCGTGGCTGGTACAGACCTTCATGGAATACATTCTGCAGCTGTACGGCAGTATTCCTCAGGTCATTGGCTAAACCATGCCGTCGCTATTGCAACTGACCGATACCCAGATCAGTACCTGGGTCGCGACGTTCATGTTGCCGCTGTTTCGCGTTGGCGCGTTGCTGATGGTCATGCCGGTATTTGGTACGAGCCTGGTGCCCAAGCGCGTGCGCCTCTACTTTACCCTGGCGATCACCGTCGTGATCGCGCCCGGTTTGCCGCCGATGCCGCCGGTCAATGCGCTGGACTTGAGCGGGTTGCTGCTGATCGCCGAGCAGATCCTCATCGGCGCGGTGCTGGGTTTCTCCTTGCAGCTGTTCTTCCAGGCCTTCGTGGTCGCCGGGCAGATCGTCTCGATCCAGATGGGCATGGGCTTCGCGTCCATGGTCGACCCTACCAACGGCGTGTCGGTGGCGGTGATCGGACAGTTCTTCACCATGCTGGTGACGCTGTTGTTCCTGGCCATGAATGGCCATCTGGTGGTGTTCGAAGTCCTCACCGAAAGCTTCACCACGCTGCCGGTGGGCAGTGGGTTGATGGTCAATCATTTCTGGGAACTGGCCGGCAAGCTCGGTTGGGTCCTCGGGGCGGCGCTGATGCTGGTGCTGCCGGCGATCACCGCGCTGCTGGTGGTCAACATCGCGTTTGGTGTGATGACCCGGGCGGCGCCGCAACTCAACATCTTCTCCATCGGTTTCCCGCTGACCCTGGTGCTCGGGTTGTTTATCGTCTGGGTCGGGCTGGCAGACATCATCAATCAGTACCAACCGCTGGCTTCCGAGGCCTTGCAGTGGCTACGCGAACTGGCAAAGGCGCGCTGAGTCATGGCTGAGAGCGAAAGCGGTCAGGACAAAACAGAAGACCCCACGGACAAAAAGAAAAAGGACGCCCGTGAGAAGGGTGAGATTGCCCGCTCCAAAGAGCTCAATACCCTGGCGATCATGCTCGCCGGTGCCGGTGGGCTGCTGATTTTTGGTGGGGCGCTGGCGCAGGACTTGATGGAACTGATGCGCCTGAACTTCACGCTGTCGCGGGAGGTGTTGCTGGATCAGCGCTCCATGGGCACCTACCTGCTGCACTCGGGGCAGATTGCCTTGCTGGCGATTCAGCCGGTGATGATTACCTTGTTGCTCGCCGCGTTGATCGGCCCGATTTCCCTGGGTGGCTGGCTGTTCTCCGCCGGCACCATGGCGCCCAAGTTCAGCCGCATGAACCCCGGTGCCGGCCTCAAACGGATGTTCTCGTCCAAGGCCATCGCCGAACTGCTCAAGGCCCTGGCAAAGTTTTTCATCGTGTTGTTCGTGGCCCTGGCGGTGCTGTCCTCGGACATCGACGACTTGCTGCGCATCGCCCACGAACCCTTGGACATGGCGATCATTCACAGCCTGCAAGTGGTCGGCTGGAGCACCTTGTGGATGGCCTGCGGGCTGATCATCATCGCCGCCGTCGACGTGCCGATACAGCTCTGGGAAAGCATCAAGAAACTGAAGATGACCAAGCAGGAAGTGCGCGACGAGCACAAGGACCAGGAAGGGCGCCCGGAAGTCAAACAACGGATTCGCCAGCTGCAACGCGAAATGTCCCAGCGCCGGATGATGGCGGCGGTGCCCGACGCGGACGTGGTCATCACCAACCCGACCCACTATGCGGTGGCACTCAAGTACGATCCGGACAAGGGCGCTGCTCCGGTGTTGCTGGCCAAGGGCAGCGATTTCCTGGCGTTGAAAATGCGTGAAATTGCGGTGGCGAATAATGTGCTGCTGCTGGAGTCACCGGCGCTGGCGCGGTCGATTTACTACTCGACCGAGCTGGAGCAGGAGATTCCGGGTGGGCTGTATTTGGCGGTGGCGCAGGTGTTGGCGTATGTCTATCAGATCCGGCAGTACCGCGCCGGTAAAGGCAAACGGCCGGATCCGCTCAAGGATGATCTGCCGATTCCTCCGGATTTGCGCCGGGATGCTTGATATCTGTGATGAGTGTTGGAACGTTATTTATTGTCCCAATGAATTATCGTTGTGGTTTCGTATGTTGAACAGATCCTCATATAAGTCTCGGTGGAATTTCTGTGCGGCAGACGACATCGAAGGGTCGTATTGCCCGGATTGAAAAAGTATAGATTTTGCTGTTTCGGGTGTTACCCCTGGCGCTTCGCCATTTAGCGCTTGTGCTATTAGTTCTGCTTTTAGTTTAAATGGGTTTTTGGTTGAGTTTAGTGCTGTTATGTTTGATCGTCCGATATGGTTGTAATAATTTATTTGTGCGTGCGTAGCATCAAGTGGAAGCAATTTATTTTGTAGTGTTGCGGGCAGTTCTCCCGGTGTATTCAATGCGTGCTGGATGTATTTACCTGGCAAGGCGTTGATGCTCGATTGATAGAGTGAGGGTTCAGGTCTATTCATTACGGCTCTTGTTAGGCCAGATGGGTAGGTGAACTCTGTGGATGTCCCTCTATTGACTACTCTGCTGGATGAACTATAGCTGTCGAGAACTCCTGGCTTTTTTAATTGGTAAGGCTGGTGAACCATGTCCCCATGTTTTCCGCTTGGAACGGCAAGTCTTGCGCGTGCTCGGTTTAGCGAACTTTTCAAGCCGATTTTTACAGCGCTTACAACTTTCACCATGTTGGCGTGTCCGGTTGGGTCGCTCTCGCTGATGGGATTCCACTTGCAATACGCATAGGCATTCAACCCTCCCTTTCCAAACGGACTCCAACTATCCGGACTATTAAACCGCATCAAAACCGGATTAAACGCCCGATACCCATTCCCCAACAAATAATGTCCGGTCACTGGGTCCGGTCGTTCGCCATTGAATCCCAGCAAACTAGTCAAGCCACTTTCGGCGCGGCGGTGGCCGTAGGGGCTGTAGGCGATGGGTTGTCCTTGCTGGTTGGCCTTGAGCGTCTGCAGCACCGAGCGTTGCAGGTCGGTGGCCAGCAAGGTGGTTTCGATTAAATCTTCCTGGCGCCGTCCTTGCGCCAGCAACAGATCGCCGTGCTGGATAATCGAATGCTGTATTGCACCCTGAATCTCCGTAGCCAGGCGGCTTTTGCAGTAGAAGCGCTGATGCACGGGCGTATCGGGTTGGGTTTGGTTGATCAGTCGATCCAGTGGATCGTATCGATAGTGGCAGCGCAGCGTTGATTGTATGGAAACCATTTACGCGCTCCGGACGAGCAAGGGCAGGTTCTTGAGTATCTGCGCAGGTCACGAGGTCGGGTACTATCAGAACTGATAGGTTCGGCGGGTATTGGTCAAAAACCACCCTGTGGTGGGCGCTTGTTGTAGCAGCTGCCGAGCCGGCGAGGCTGCGTTCGAGGACGAAGTCCTCGGCAGGATTTCACGACCGCTGTGCCGCCGAACGCATCCTCGCCGGCTCGGCAGCTGCGGGGGTTTAGTGTTCCCGGCCGGAGTCGCCGGCGCTGGCTCGGTCGATTTATTACCCCACGGAGCTGGAGCAGGAAATTCCGGGGGGCTGTATCTGGCGGGTCGCTCAGGTATTGGCCTACGTCTATCAGATTCGGCAATACCGCGCCGGTAAAGGCAAACGACCGGATCCGCTTAAGGATGATTTGCCGATTCCGGCGGATTTGCGCCGGGATTCTTGAGTCTTGAGTCTTGAGTCTTGAGTCTTGCGTTGGCTGATTTAATTCCTTCGCCGGCAAGCCGGCTCCTACAAGGATTCGCATCGATTACCATTTTTCGGCGCGGTCGGATTTTGTAGGAGCTGGCTTGCCAGCGAAGAACGATAACGCGGTCTACCTGATCGACCTCTAAAGATTGCCTGCTCGAAGCCCTGTGATGTGTTCTATCTCGTTACGAAGCAGGCGGTCCCGGTGCTCGCGTTGCAGAGAGTCTCTTATAAGCTCTAACTTGTCACTCGGAGCGACCTGATCTACGAATGCCATAGGGCGATTACGACGAAGAAGCTCAGTTGTACCCAGTTCGTAAAAGCATGGGTCTAGATCGAGCCAGGTGTTTTCTGCAGTCTCCATCATGCGAAGACGGAAGCTTGGCTGCGGATAATCTTCTGCGCGGGACACAATACGGGCTCTCACCGGATTCAGTTCAATGTATCGGCTACACGACAGTAGGTAGGTTTCCATTGACTGGATTTGTACTGGCTCTCCCACGAGGTCCTCGAACGTCTTCGAACTTATTGCGGTAACGAGTCATGCGAGCGGCAAAGGCTTTTATCAGTTGTCCAAGGCTGGATGCAGCCTATTGGAAGTTTTGCTCGCGAATACGCTTATATTCGGCTTTCAATTCAGAAATATTTTGGTTTGTGATTGAGTTAGTTCTCATTCTATACAGGTGCGCTGTTGTTGGGTGTGAGTGTTTAATGTGCGGGTATGTAAGTTTTTCGGAGATATTATATGACGTAATATTGATCATGTCTTGAAATAGGGGGGCGTAGCTTGCTTGTTCAGTAATTGCAGCCCTTTCTATAAGTCCGGTGGGGGCAAGGCCTTCGAATGTGGTTTCTATATCTTTTGGTTCGTCAAATATTCTACTGGCAGGTCGTATTTTTTTATAAGCTCGTAATTGAAGGTCGCTGACTGGGCGGGAGTCTGAGTTGGCGGCTGTAATTGCCGTCTTATAGTCTCTATCGAATACTTGATTTTGTGTATTGTTTGTAAGGTTGGTTATTTCACTCTTTAGATTGTTCAATTGGGAGTATGCACGTTGGCCTTGTTGAGCTGTTACCCCTGTCTTTGATACAAGTGCAGAACTGTAGGCTATAGGTTGTGTAGGGGGGAATAGCAGGGCATAGAGTTTTTCCAGGACGTGGCCTGTAGGGTCGGTCAGATTGATAGGATCTCCAACACAATACACATACGAATTCAGCCCACCCTTCGCGAAGGGGCTCAAGCTGTCCGGACTATTAAACCGCATCAGCACCGGATTAAACGCCCGATACCCATTCCCCAATAAATAATGCCCAGTCACCGAGTCCGGTCGTTCGCCATTGAATCCCAGCAAACTGGTCAAGCCACTTTCGGCGCGGCGGTGACCGTAAGGGCTGTAGGCGATGGGTTGTCCTTGCTGGTTGGCCTTGAGCGTCTGCAGCACCGAGCGTTGCAGGTCGGTGGCCAGCAAGGTGGTTTCGATTAAATCACCCTGGCGCCGTCCTTGCGCCAGCAACAGATCGCCGTGCTGGATAATCGAATGCTGTATTGCACCCTGAATCTCCGTAGCCAAGCGGCTTTTGCAGTAGAAGCGCTGATGCACGGGCGTATCGGGTTGGGTTTGGTTGATCAGTCGATCCAGTGGATCGTATCGATAGTGGCAGCGCAGCGTTGATTGTATGGAAACCATTTACGCGCTCCGGACGAGCAAGGGCAGGGTCTTGAGTATCTGCGCGGGTAACGAGGTTGGGTACTATCAGAACTGATAGGTTCGCCGCCATGATTCTTGAGTAGGGGCTTTTGTAGCAGCTGACGAGCCTGCGAGGCTGCGTTCGAGGACGAAGTCCTCGCCAGGATTTCACGACTGCTGCGCAGCCGGACGCAGCCGGACGCAGCCTCGCATGCTCGACAGCTGCTACAGGTGTTTAGTGTTCGCTCCAGACGGCACGAATCATCCCGTAACCCTCTCGATTTCAACCTCCGGCAAAAGTGGTTTTTCGCGTAAATCAATCATCCCCTTGTTTCGATGCGTTGTTGCGCCGGGATTCAAGAGTGAGTTGTGCCTGCGTGGCACCACGTTTACCTCAACGCCTGACCTTCGGCAGCATCCCGGCCAGGATGTTGTCCTTGTCGATCAATTGGTGCTTCAGCGCAATCAACAAATGCCCGCCAACCAACGCGCCACAGAACCACGACGTCCAGGTATGAATGTACTTGGCCAGGTCGTAGAGGTCGGGATCAGGATCAACCAGTGGCGGCAGGAAGAACAGGCCCGCCACGAGAATGGGTTTGTCGGCGACCGAACTCCAATACCAGCCGGAAACGGGCAGGGCAATCAGGGCAATGGCGTAGAGCAGAACATGACCAACCATGGCTCCGCGCTTCATCGCCACCGTCATGCTGTCCGGCAGGGCTGGCGGTCGGTTCTTCAGTCGCCAGGCAACGCGTACAACAACCATCAAGAGCAGGGTGCTGGCCAGTGCCTTGTGCAGAAAGGTCAGTTCGTGATGCGGGTTCAGCTCATCACGCCAGTGGGTGGCCAGGATGCCCAGTGTCCAGCTAGTCATCCAGACGAGCGCCATGCCCCAATGCAGCCACTTGGCGGTGCTAGTGTATTCAGTGGTTTTTGTTTTCGGCATTTTGCTTTTGCTACCTGTTTTCGAAGCCTTATCGATTTTTCATCGTGTAGAGGTTTTATTAACCAGGTATTAGGGGGGGCATCGGGGCGCCGTGGTCCTCCAGATTTTTCTTTGGCAGTACCGGCCCCTTCGCGGGCAAGCCTCGCTCCTACAGGTTTTGCATCGTTCACGCATATGACATAAATCCTGTAGGAGCGAGGCTTGCCCGCGAAGGGGCCGGTCCAGACAACGCAAATCCCCCCGATACATCCCTCTGTTTCAACCCCCGGCAAAAGTTGGAAGGCTTCTTGCAGTAGCCGCTTTGCGCCTGCTTCAGGCGTCAAAAGTTTGCTTTAAAGGAACGGGGGAAACCGGTGGATCGCTCTCAGTTACTCAACAGTGCTCGCACAAACGTTGCCGATTTAAGTCGGGGCAATCTGGGCGTGCCGTTGTTGCTGCTGGTCATGCTGGCGATGATGATGTTGCCCATCCCGCCGTTCCTGCTCGACGTGTTTTTCACGTTCAACATCGCGCTGTCGATTGTCGTCCTTCTGGTCTGCGTCTACGCCTTGCGGCCGCTGGATTTTGCGGTGTTCCCGACCATTCTGCTGGTGGCGACGCTGCTGCGACTGGCTTTGAACGTGGCCTCGACGCGGGTGGTGATGCTCCACGGTCAGGACGGGCACGCGTCCGCCGGTAAGGTGATCCAGGCCTTCGGTGAGGTGGTGATCGGCGGTAACTACGTGGTCGGTATCGTGGTTTTCGCGATTTTGATGATCATCAACTTCGTCGTGGTCACCAAGGGTGCCGGGCGGATTTCCGAGGTGAGCGCGCGTTTCACCCTCGATGCGATGCCCGGCAAACAGATGGCCATCGACGCCGACTTGAACGCCGGCCTGATCGATCAGAACCAGGCCAAACTGCGCCGGATGGAAGTGGCCCAGGAAGCCGAGTTCTACGGTTCCATGGACGGTGCCAGCAAGTTCGTTCGTGGCGACGCCATCGCCGGCCTGCTGATTCTGTTCATCAACCTGATCGGCGGCATGGCGGTCGGTATCTTCCAGCACGGCATGACCTTCGGCGATGCCGGCAAGGTCTACGCGCTGCTGACCATCGGTGACGGTTTGGTGGCGCAATTGCCATCACTGTTGTTATCGACAGCGGCCGCGATCATGGTGACCCGTGCTTCCGGTTCCGAAGACATGGGCAAGCAAATCAATCGCCAGATGTTCGCCTCGCCCAAGGCGTTGGCGGTGGCAGCGGGTTTGATGGCGGTGATGGGCCTGGTGCCGGGCATGCCGCACTTCTCTTTCCTGAGCATGGCGGCCCTGGCGGCGGGCGGTGCTTACCTGTTCTGGAAGAAGCAGAACACCGTCAAGGTTCAGGCCCTGCAAGAAATCAAGCGTCAGCAGGAAATGCTCCCGTCCCCGGCCCGCGCCCAGGAAACCAAGGAGCTGGGCTGGGATGACGTGACCCCGATCGACATGATTGGCCTGGAAGTCGGTTATCGCCTGATTCCACTGGTGGACCGCAACCAGGGCGGTCAGTTGCTGGCGCGGATCAAGGGCGTGCGCAAGAAGCTCTCCCAGGACCTGGGCTTCCTGATGCCGACGGTGCATATCCGTGACAACCTCGACCTCGCGCCGAGCGCCTACCGCCTGACCCTCATGGGCGTGATCCTGGCCGAAGCCGAGATTTACCCGGACCGCGAACTGGCGATCAACCCGGGACAGGTCTACGGTACGTTGAACGGCATTACCGCCAAAGATCCGGCTTTTGGCCTGGAGGCGGTCTGGATCGAAATCAGCCAGCGTGCCCAGGCGCAATCGCTCGGTTACACCGTGGTCGATGCCAGTACGGTAGTGGCCACCCACTTGAACCAGATTTTGTACAAACACTCCAGTGAGCTGATCGGCCACGAGGAAGTGCAGCAACTCATGCAATTGCTGGCCAAAAGCTCGCCAAAACTGGCGGAAGAGCTGGTGCCGGGCGTGCTGTCGCTGTCGCAACTGCTCAAGGTATTGCAGGCGTTGCTGGCCGAACAAGTACCGGTACGGGACATTCGCAGCATTGCCGAGGCGATCGCCAACAACGCCAACAAGAGTCAAGATACTGCCGCATTGGTGGCCGCGGTGCGCGTCGGCGTATCTCGCGCTATCGTCCAAAGCATTGTAGGCACTGACTCCGAGCTCCCTGTGATCACGCTGGAACCAAGGTTGGAACAGATATTGCTCAATAGTCTTCAGAAGGCAGGACAAGGCTCGGAAGAGGGCGTTCTGCTGGAGCCAAGCATGGCTGAGAAGTTGCAGCGCTCGTTGATCGATGCGGCGCAGCGTCAGGAAATGCAAGGTCAACCGGTGATTCTGCTGGTAGCCGGTCCGGTTCGCGCAATGTTGTCGCGATTCGGCCGACTGGCAGTCCCGGGTTTGCACGTGTTGGCGTATCAGGAAATTCCTGACAACAAGCAAGTGACCATCGTTGCGACAGTAGGGCCCAACGGCTGAGGTAGTGGTTTATGCAAGTTAAGCGTTTTTTCGCCGCCGATATGCGTCAGGCCATGAAACTGGTTCGTGATGAGCTGGGCGCCGATGCCGCCATCATTGGCAACCGCCGGATCGCCGGTGGTGTCGAGCTGACGGCTGCCCTGGATTACAAGCTGTCGGCGCTGGCCCCGCGTGTGCCGAACATGGCGCTCGAAGACGAGTTGCGCAAGACCCAGTCGCGGATCGTCACCGCCCAGGCCGAACTGAGCCTGCGCAGCGAAGGCGAGAGCGACAAGGCGACTAATCGCCAGTTGTTCGCCGGCCTGCCGCTGACCGCCGCCGAACCGCTGATCGAGCCGACCTACGCCGAACCGCGTCGCCCTGCGCCGGCTCCTGCGCCTGCGTCGAATGGCGTCGATCCGCGTGCATTCGACTCAATGCGTTTCGAACTCAACAGCCTGCGTGAATTGATGGAAGTGCAGCTGGGCTCGCTGGCCTGGAATCAGCTGCAAGGCAGCCGTCCGGCCCAGGCCAACCTCTGGCGGCGCCTGCAACGCATTGGCCTTTCCGGCCCGTTGTCGCGGGACCTGCTGTCACTGATCAGCGATATTGAAGACCCTCGTCGGGCCGGGCGCAGGTGGCGGGCGCCCCGGGGGCGGATGACCCCCGCCCCGGAAGTCGCGCCGCGGGAAGAGGGCGGTGTGATCGCCATGGTCGGCCCCGCCGGCATGGGCAAGACCACCACGCTGGCCAAGCTCGCGGCCCGTTACGTGCTCAAGTACGGCGCGCAGAACATCGCGCTGGTGAGCATGGACAGCTATCGCATTGGCGCCCAGGAACAACTCAAGACCCTGGGGCGCATCCTCAACGTCTCGGTGACCCACGTCGACCCGGGCCAGTCCCTGGTGCAGGCGCTGGAACCCTTGCTGCGCAAACGCGTGGTGCTGATCGATACCGCGGGCCTCCAGGCCAGCGATCCGGCACTGCGCATGCAGCTCGAAAGCCTGGCCGGTCGTGGCATCAAATCGAAAAATTATCTGGTGTTGGCAACCACCAGCCAGAAACAGGTTCTAACCGCCGCTTATCACAGTTACAAACGCTGCGGGCTTGCTGGCTGCATCCTGACTAAACTGGATGAAACGGCAAGTCTGGGCGAGGTGTTGAGCCTGGCCATCAGTCATGAATTGCCGGTGGCCTACCTGACCGATGGCCCGCGGATTCCGGATGATTTGCATCTGCCGCGTCGTCATCAGTTGGTCAGTCGCGCCGTAAGCGTGCAAATGCAAGAAGAACCCAGCGAAGAAGCCATGGCTGACATGTTCGCTGATATTTACCACAGCCCGACCAAGCAGGTTGGCTGAGGTATTAATGAACAGTTTTTGTACCTACATCGATGGTCTGCCATGCATTGTTCCGTTTGTGAACGCGCAGCCAGTAATGTGGCCTCCGTCTAAGTAAGACAAGGTAAAGAAAATTCATGGGCAGCATGCATCCCGTACAGGTGATCGCGGTGACCGGCGGCAAAGGTGGCGTCGGGAAGACTAACGTGTCAGTGAACTTGTCCCTGGCTCTAGCTGAGCTCGGCCGGCGCGTGATGCTGCTGGACGCCGATCTGGGGCTGGCGAACGTCGACGTTCTGTTGGGACTGACACCCAAACGTACCCTGGCCGACGTGATCGAAGGCCGCTGTGAGCTGCGCGACGTATTGTTGCAGGGCCCAGGCGGTATCCGCATCGTCCCGGCCGCGTCCGGCACCCAGAGCATGGTTCATTTGAGCCCGGCTCAACACGCCGGCCTGATCCAGGCGTTCAGCGATATCGGCGACAACCTCGACGTGTTGGTAATCGACACCGCCGCGGGCATTGGTGACTCGGTCGTCAGTTTCGTTCGCGCAGCGCAAGAAGTCTTGCTGGTGGTGTGTGACGAACCGACGTCGATCACCGACGCCTACGCACTGATCAAACTGTTGAACCGCGATTACGGCATGAACCGCTTCCGCGTCCTGGCCAACATGGCCCAGAGCCCGCAGGAAGGTCGCAACCTGTTCGCCAAGTTGACCAAGGTCACGGATCGCTTCCTCGACGTCGCCTTACAATATGTCGGTGCGGTGCCGTACGACGAAAGCGTGCGCAAGGCCGTGCAGAAGCAGCGCGCCGTGTATGAAGCGTTCCCGCGATCCAAGTGCTCGCTGGCCTTCAAGGCAATTGCGCAGAAGGTCGATACCTGGCCGTTGCCTGCCAACCCGCGTGGGCACCTGGAGTTTTTCGTCGAGCGCCTCGTGCAACAAACGGCAGGACCCGTGCTATGACAGCCAGCGGTTACAACCTCTACAAGAAATCGGCACGTGACGCGCAGTACGAGCTGATCGAGCGTTACGCGCCACTGGTTAAACGCATTGCCTACCACTTGCTGGCGCGTCTGCCGGCCAGTGTCCAGGTCGAAGACCTGATCCAGGCCGGGATGATCGGCCTGCTTGAAGTGTCGACCAAATACGACGCCAGCAAAGGCGCAAGTTTCGAAACGTACGCGGGCATACGAATCCGCGGCGCGATGCTCGATGAAGTGCGCAAGGGGGACTGGGCGCCACGCTCGGTCCACCGCAATACCCGGATGGTCAGCGACGCCATTCGCTCGATTGAAGCTAAAACCGGTCGTGACGCTAAAGATCACGAGGTTGCGGCCGAACTCCAATTGAGTCTCGACGATTATTACGGGATTTTGAACGACACCCTGGGCAGCCGTTTATTCAGTTTCGACGATCTGTTGCAAGACGGCGAACACGAAGGGCTGCACGAGGATGGCGCGAGTGCACATACGGAGCCGTCACGCGATCTGGAAGATGAACGCTTCCAGGCGGCGCTGGCGGACGCGATTGCCAATTTGCCGGAGCGTGAGCGACTGGTGTTGGCGCTGTACTACGACGAAGAGTTGAACCTCAAGGAAATCGGCGAAGTCCTGGGAGTCAGCGAATCTCGGGTCAGCCAGTTACACAGCCAGTGCGCGGCCCGTTTGCGGGGGCGTTTGGGGGAGTGGCGAGCGCGCTGAAGGCAGTGTGGGGACACTGCGAACTTGGCTGGTGTGGTGTTGAAACTGCGCCGGTCTCGATCTGTTGTGCTCCAGACAGTCATTGAGTGCTTTGCCGGATTGATTGAAATGACGCGTCCAGGTGCTGGGCGCGTTTAAGACTGCTTGGAGGTCGAATTGGACAAGAACATGAAAATCCTCATCGTTGATGACTTCTCAACGATGCGGCGGATCATAAAAAACCTGTTGCGTGACCTTGGGTTCACCAACACGGTCGAGGCTGACGATGGCACAACCGCCATTCCGGTTCTCAACAGCGGAAGCATCGACTTTCTGGTAACGGACTGGAACATGCCGGGCATGACCGGTATCGACCTGCTTCGCCACGTGCGCGCCGATGAAAAGCTGAAGCACTTGCCCGTGCTGATGGTGACCGCTGAAGCCAAGCGCGAGCAGATCATCGAAGCGGCCCAGGCCGGTGTAAACGGCTATGTGGTCAAACCCTTCACTGCCCAGGCGTTGAAAGAAAAAATCGAGAAGATTTTCGAACGCATCGGTTGAGCAACTGCGCCACGGGGAAGCTATGGAGCATATCGAATCTTCACAGGGTGACTTCGAGTCGACCCTGAAAAAACACGCCGTCGAACTGGTCGAAAGCCTTGAAAAAGGCAAGTTCGGCGACGCTGTGCAACTGATCCATGAGCTCAACCAGACCCGTGACCGCGGCCTGTACCAGGAAGTGGGCAAGCTGACTCGCGAGCTGCACAGTGCGATCGTCAATTTCCAGATTGACCCGAACATGCCGCAAGCCGAGGAAGTGTCACAGATCACCGACGCCACCGAGCGCCTGGGGTATGTGGTCAAGCTGACCGAGGCCGCGGCCAACCGCACCATGGACCTGGTGGAAAACGCCACGCCGCTGGTCAACAGCCTGAGCAACGAAGCCCAGGCCTTGAGCACCGATTGGGGGCGGTTCATGCGTCGCGAAGTCGGGGCTGAAGAGTTCCGCGAGCTGGCCCGTCGAGTGGATGGTTTCCTGACACGCAGCAGCGAAGACAATCGCGTGGTGTCGAGCAACCTCAACGACATCCTGCTCGCCCAGGATTACCAGGACCTCACCGGTCAGGTGATCAAGCGCGTGACGCAGTTGGTCACCGAAGTTGAAAGCAACCTGCTCAAGCTCGTGCTTATGGCCAGTCAGGTGGACCGCTTTGCGGGCATCGAACATGACCGTGAAGCGATGCTGGCAGAAAAAGATCCGCAAAAACATCTCTCTCAGGGTGAAGGTCCGCAGATTCATGCCGATAAAAGAGAAGACGTTGTGTCCGGTCAGGACGATGTAGACGATTTGCTTTCCAGCCTTGGATTCTAGGAGCACCCATACACATGAGCTTCGGCGCCGATGAAGAGATCCTTCAGGATTTCCTGGTTGAGGCCGGCGAGATTCTAGAGCAACTGTCCGAACAGCTGGTCGAGCTTGAAAGCCGACCGGATGATGCGGATCTGCTCAATGCAATTTTTCGCGGTTTTCACACTGTAAAAGGGGGCGCCGGCTTCCTCCAGCTCCATGAGCTGGTGGAGTGCTGTCACATCGCCGAGAACGTGTTCGACATCCTGCGCAAGGGTGAGCGACGCGTCGACTCGGAACTGATGGACGTGGTTCTCGAAGCGCTGGATGCGGTGAACAGCATGTTTGCCGAAGTCCGCGAGCGCAGCCCGGTCACGGCTGCCACGCCTGAGTTGCTTGCAGCCCTGGCCCGTCTGGCCGAGCCGCAAACGGCTGATGAAGCCGCTCCGGTTGCTCAAACGGTCGAAGAACCGACTGCTGAAAGCGAATCGGGCGACATCACCGATAACGAATTTGAACAACTGCTGGACTCGCTGAATGCCGTCAAGGCACAAGCCGAAGCGGCGCCAGTGGTTGCGCCGCAGCCTGCCGGCAATGCCGCTGCCAGCGACGAAATTACCGATGCCGAGTTCGAGTCGTTGCTCGATCAACTGCACGGCAAAGGCCAGTTCGCCGTCGATGCGGTGGCTCCGGCGCCAGCAGCGCCTGCTGCCCCGAAAGCGCCAGGTGACAGCTCCGACATCACCGACGACGAGTTCGAAGCACTGCTCGATCAGCTGCACGGCAAGGGCAACTTTGCGGTCGACGCGCTGGAATCGGCGATTGCTTCTGTACCGACACCGGCAGCACCGACCGCTGCAGCGGTGGGCGGCGATCTGATCTCCGATCACGAGTTCGAATCGCTGCTCGACGAACTGCACGGCAAAGGCAAGTTCACTGAAGCCGGCACCGGTTCGGCGGCCTCTTCTGTCGCGGCGCCAGTGGCGAAAGCTGCGGCACCGAAACCGGTAGCCAAAGCGCCCGAGCCAAAAGCCGAAGCGCCGAAACCGGCTGTCGCTGCCGCTGCCGCCGCTGCACCGGCTCCGGCCCGTGCCCCGGCTGCTCCGCCAGCGGAAAAACCGGCCAGCGAAGCCGAGACCACCGTGCGGGTCGATACCGCGCGTCTCGACGAAATCATGAACATGGTCGGCGAACTGGTGCTGGTGCGAAACCGCCTGGTGCGCCTGGGTGCCAACAGCGCCGATGAAGCCATGTCCAAAGCCGTGTCGAACCTCGACGTGGTCACGGCCGACCTGCAAACCGCGGTCATGAAGACCCGGATGCAACCGATCAAGAAAGTCTTCGGGCGCTTCCCGCGCCTGGTTCGCGACCTGGCTCGCCAGCTCAAGAAAGAGATCATCCTGGAACTGGTCGGCGAAGAAACCGACCTCGACAAGAACCTTGTCGAAGCCCTGGCCGACCCGCTGGTCCACTTGGTGCGCAACGCGGTCGACCACGGCATCGAATCGCCGGAAGAGCGCGAAGCCTCGGGCAAGTCCCGCGGTGGCAAGGTGATCCTCGCCGCCGAACAGGAAGGCGACCACATTCTGCTGTCGATCTCCGATGACGGCAAAGGCATGGATCCGAACGTCCTGCGTTCCATCGCGGTAAAACGCGGTGTGATGGACAAGGATGCCGCCGATCGCCTGAGCGACACCGAATGCTACAACCTGATTTTCGCGCCAGGCTTCTCGACCAAAACCGAGATCTCCGACGTGTCGGGTCGTGGCGTGGGCATGGACGTGGTGAAAACCAAGATTTCCCAGCTCAACGGCTCGATCAACATCTACTCGACCAAGGGCCAGGGCTCGAAGATCGTCATCAAGGTGCCGTTGACCCTGGCGATCATGCCGACGCTGATGGTCATGCTTGGCAACCAGGCGTTTGCGTTCCCGCTGGTGAACGTCAACGAGATCTTCCACCTCGACCTGTCGCGCACCAACGTGGTGGACGGCCAGGAAGTGGTGATCGTGCGGGACAAGGCGCTGCCCTTGTTCTACCTCAAACGCTGGCTGGTCAGCTCCGCCGCTCACGAAGAGCAGCGCGAGGGCCATGTGGTGATCCTTTCGGTGGGCACTCAGCGGATCGGCTTCGTCGTCGACCAGCTGGTGGGCCAGGAAGAAGTGGTCATCAAGCCATTGGGCAAAATGCTCCAGGGAACCCCGGGCATGTCCGGCGCCACCATCACCGGTGACGGCCGTATTGCGCTGATTCTCGATGTTCCGAGCATGCTCAAGCGTTACGCCGCACGGCGTATTTGATTCTGGTGGGGCGGGGCGACTGAGCCTCGCTCCGTCTAACGGAGTGTTTATGGCAGTCAAAGTCCTGGTGGTGGACGATTCGGGGTTTTTCCGCCGCCGCGTCTCGGAAATTCTTTCAGCGGATCCGAATATCCAGGTCGTCGGCACGGCGACCAACGGAAAAGAGGCGATCGATCAGGCCCTGGCCCTCAAGCCAGACGTGATCACCATGGACTACGAGATGCCGATGATGGATGGCATCACGGCCGTGCGGCACATCATGCAGCGCTGCCCGACGCCGGTGTTGATGTTCTCCTCGCTGACGCATGAAGGCGCCCGGGTCACCCTGGATGCGCTGGACGCTGGTGCGGTGGATTTCCTGCCGAAGAATTTCGAAGACATCTCCCGCAACCCGGAGAAGGTCAAGCAACTGCTGTGCGAGAAGATTCTGAGCATTTCGCGCAGCAACCGTCGTGTCAGCACCTACGCTGCCCCGGCCCCCGTCGCCGCCCCCGTCCCGACGCCAGCGCCTTCGAGCGCCAGCAGTTACGGCAGCAGCGCGCCTGCACGTCCGGCACCTGCACCGCTGCCGACACGTGGGCACGCGGCCAGCCCGTCGTCGCCAACGCCAAAACGCAAGGCCTACAAACTGGTCGCCATCGGCACGTCTACGGGCGGTCCGGTTGCCCTGCAGCGGGTCCTGACCCAATTGCCAGCCAACTTCCCGGCACCGATCGTGTTGATCCAGCACATGCCGGCCGCCTTCACCAAGGCCTTCGCCGAGCGTCTGGACAAGCTCTGCCGCATCAGCGTCAAGGAAGCCGAGGATGGCGACATCCTGCGTCCGGGCCTGGCGCTGCTGGCACCGGGTGGCAAGCAAATGATGATCGACGGCCGTGGCGCGGTGAAAATCCTTCCCGGCGACGAGCGTCTGAATTACAAGCCGTGCGTGGACATCACCTTCGGTTCGGCGGCCAAGTCCTACGGTGACAAAGTTCTGGCGGTGGTGTTGACCGGCATGGGTGCCGACGGTCGCGAAGGCGCGCGTCTGCTCAAGCAGGGCGGCAGTTCGATCTGGGCCCAGGATGAAGCCAGCTGCGTGATCTACGGCATGCCGATGGCCATCGTCAAAGCCGAACTCGCCGACGCGGTGTACGGCCTGGACGACATCGGCAAGCATCTGGTCGAGGCTTGCATCTGATGGATGTTCTAAGCCTTATCGGGATCATCATGGCATTCGTCGCCATCATCGGCGGCAACTACCTTGAAGGCGGCCACCTCGGCGCCCTGGCCAACGGCCCGGCAGCGTTGATCGTGATCGGCGGGACCATCGGCGCAGCGCTGCTGCAATCGCCGATGAGCGCGTTCAAGCGCGCCATGCAGATTCTGGCCTGGATCCTGTTTCCACCGCGCATCGACCTGGCCAGCGGCGTCGACCGCGTCGTCAACTGGAGCCTGACCGCGCGCAAGGAAGGTCTGCTCGGGCTGGAAGGGGTGGCCGACGCCGAACCCGACAACTACTCGCGCAAAGGCCTGCAACTGTTGGTGGACGGCGCCGAGCCGGAAGCGATTCGGAGCATCCTGGAAGTGGATTTCTACACCCAGGAAAGCCGCGACATCGAGGCCGCCAAAGTCTTCGAAAGCATGGGCGGCTACGCGCCGACCATCGGCATCATCGGTGCGGTGATGGGGCTGATCCATGTCATGGGTAACCTCGGCGACCCATCACAACTGGGCAGCGGCATCGCCGTGGCCTTCGTCGCCACTATCTATGGCGTGGCCAGTGCCAACCTGGTGCTGTTGCCGATTGCCGCCAAACTCAAGTCCGTCGCGCTGCGTCAGTCGCGTTATCGCGAGATGTTGCTGGAAGGCATCCTGTCGATCGCCGAAGGTGAAAACCCTCGCTCTATCGAGTTGAAGCTTCAGGGCTTCATGGATTGATGGGGGTAATGGACTATGGCTCGTCGCCGGCAACCTGAAGAACACGTAAACCATGAGCGTTGGCTGGTTTCCTACGCCGACTTCATCACGTTGCTGTTCGCTTTCTTCGTGGTCATGTACTCGATCTCTTCGATCAATGAAAGCAAGTACAAAGTCATTTCGGAAGCGTTGATCGGTGTGTTCACCGATACCGATCGCGCCCTCAAGCCGATTCCGATCGGTGACGAGAGGCCGAAGACCGTGACCCCGGCCAAACCACTGGTCAAGGACAGCGAGCAGGTCGACGCCGGTGTCGCCGGTGCCAGCGATCCGCTGAAAAGCATCGCCGATGACATCAGCGCGGCGTTTGGTGACTTGATCAGCTCCAACCAGATGACCGTACGCGGCAACGAGCTGTGGGTCGAGATCGAACTCAATTCCAGCCTGTTGTTCGGCAGCGGCGACGCCATGCCCAGCGACATCGCGTTCAACATCATCGACAAGGTCGCGGCGATTCTGAAGCCGTTCGATAACCCGATTCACGTCGAAGGTTTCACCGACGATCAACCGATTCGCACCTCGCAATACCCGACCAACTGGGAACTGTCCTCGGCCCGTTCGGCGAGCATCGTGCGCATGCTGGCGATGCAGGGTGTGAACCCCGGGCGCCTGGCGTCGGTGGGTTATGGCGAGTTCCAGCCCGTGGCCAATAACGCCACGGCAGAAGGCCGGGCGCGCAATCGTCGGGTGGTGCTGGTGGTGTCGCGAAATCTCGATGTACGCCGCAGCCTCACCGGCACCGGGACCGCCAATGCGAAACCGGACGCCGCGTTGAAGCGTGCTGGCACACAAACTGCACCGACCCCGGTCAAGTCGCCGGTACGAGAGAGCGCCGTCAATTCTCCGTCACCCGCATTAATACGTTGAGCTATTTCCCGGTCGACCCGACCGGGTGGAACAATCCGAATGAGAGTCTGGGCCGTTGCCAATCAAAAGGGTGGTGTTGGTAAAACCACTTCCTCTATCGCTTTAGCCGGTTTACTGGCCGAGGCGGGCAAGCGCGTGGTTGTGGTCGATCTCGACCCACACGGCTCCATGACCAGTTACTTCGGTTACGACCCCGACACTCTGGAACACAGCAGCTACGACCTGTTCCTGCACAAGGGCAGCGTGCCGCAAGGCTTGCCCGGTCAGTTGTTGATGCCCACCAGTCACGAAAACATTTCCCTGTTGCCGTCGAGCACGGCGCTGGCGACCCTTGAGCGTCAGTCGCCGGGCCAGAGTGGCTTGGGCCTGGTGATCGCCAAGAGTCTGGCGCAGTTGTGGCAGGACTTCGATTACGCCGTGATCGACAGCCCGCCGTTGCTCGGCGTGTTGATGGTCAATGCCTTGGCGGCGAGCCAGCAGTTGGTGATCCCGGTGCAGACCGAACACTTGGCCGTCAAAGGCCTGGAACGCATGGTCAACACCCTGGCGATGATCAACCGCTCACGCAAACAGGCGCTGCCGTTCAGCATCGTGCCGACCTTGTTTGACCGCCGCACGCAAGCGTCCCTCGGGACCCTGCGAGTGTTGCGCGACAAGTACCCGGAAGAAATCTGGCAGGGCTACATCCCGGTCGACACGCGCTTGCGTGACGCCAGCCGTGCCGGCGTGACGCCTTCGCAATTCGACGGTAAAAGCCGTGGCGTTCTCGCTTACCGCGCGCTGCTCAAGCACCTGTTGGCGGCACAACTCGTCCCGCAGGTGGCCTGACATGAACCCAATCCCTGTAGGAGCGAGGCTTGCCCGCGAAGGCCGCACCTCGGTCCCGAAAGTTAAACCGCGTTATCGTTCTTCGCGGGCAAGCCTCGCTCCTACAAGGGCGGGGCGCGTATGAATCGGCCGGTGAAGGTTACTTCGCGTCCGCAGTTGGCGCTCCAGTCTTATCTGGACAGCTTGCTGATGGAGGCGACTGAAGAATTGCCGCTGGAAGTCGAAGCGGTTGTTCAAGTGGTCGAGGTTGTCGAAGCGGTCGAGGCTGAAGCCGCGCTGGATGAGTTCCAGGCGGCGGTGCTTGAAGAGCAGGCGCGCGATGCGCAGAAACCTGCCGCCGTCGCCGAGCCAGTCGTCGCGAAAGCACCGGTTGCAGTCATCGAAGCGCCAGCGCCTATTCTTGCGCCGGTATCAACCATCGCACCACTGCTGCAAGCACTGGTGCCGCCGGTCGTCGAAGTCCATCTGCCGCCCAGCAACACGCCGCCACCAGTGGACACCGATGGCCGTCCGTCCTGGGCTGCCGAACCATTCGAATGCCTGTTGTTCGATGTCGCCGGGTTGACCCTGGCCGTGCCGCTGGTGTGCCTGGGATCGATTTATTCGCTGGCTGGCCAAGAGCTGACTCCGCTGTTTGGCCAGCCGGAATGGTTCCTCGGGATCCTGCCGAGCCAGGCCGGCAACCTGAAAGTGCTGGATACCGCACGCTGGGTCATGCCCGACCGCTATCGCGACGATTTCCGTCAGGGCCTGCAATACGTCATTTCGGTTCAGGGCTATGAGTGGGGGCTGGCGGTGCATCAGGTCAGCCGCTCGTTGCGCCTGGACCCCAACGAAATCAAATGGAGAAGTCATCGAGGTCAGCGGCCATGGCTGGCGGGCACGGTGATTGAGCACATGTGTGCATTGCTCGACGTTTCGGCACTGGCCGAGTTGATCGCCAGCGGCGGGGCAAAGCACCTGAGCAGCGTCAAGCCGGCTCACAAACCTACATAACAAACACGCGACGGCATTCAATGCCGGCGCACAGAACACACACCGCCATGGCGGTTTTTCGAGGGGTCAGGGTATGAGTAATCACGCGACGAATGCAAAAGGTTCTGAAGATCCGATCCTGCAATGGGTAACCTTCAAGCTGGACAATGAAACCTACGGCATCAACGTGATGCGCGTTCAGGAAGTCCTGCGCTACACCGAAATCGCCCCGGTCCCGGGTGCCCCGAGCTACGTGCTGGGCATCATCAACCTGCGCGGTAACGTGGTCACCGTGATCGACACCCGTCAGCGCTTCGGCCTGATGAATGCCGAGATCAGCGACAACACCCGTATCGTCATCATCGAAGCCGACAAGCAAGTAGTCGGGATCATGGTCGACAGCGTGGCCGAAGTGGTTTACCTGCGTCAGTCGGAAATCGAAACGGCGCCGAACGTCGGTAACGAAGAGTCCGCCAAGTTCATTCAAGGCGTGTGCAACAAGAACAACGAATTGCTGATCCTGGTCGAACTGGACAAGATGATGAGCGAAGAAGAATGGTCGGACCTGGAGAACATCTGATTGATTCTTGAGGTGGCGGTTATTGTCCTGTTCCTTTTCTGGGCAGGCACGCTGGCGATGTTTGTGTCGTACATCCGCGCTCAGCGGGTGATCGCGGCGCAACAGGCCGAGGGCGATGCGCTGCGCGATCAGCGCATCAAGGACCTGGCCAAGCGCGTCGACAACTACCAGAGCGGCAACGTACGCATGGGTGAAGACCTGCACGAACTGCGCGCGGTGGTCGGGCCGTTGCCGGACAAACTGGCCCAGCTGGAACAGCGTGACCCATCGAGCCTGTCGTTTGCCCAGGCGGCGCGATTGGTAGGGATGGGCGCTAGCGTCGATGAACTGACTCAGTCCTGCGGGTTGACCCAGGCTGAGGCAGAGTTGATGAGCAAGTTGCACAAGAACTGAAGATCAAAAGATCGCAGCCTCGTTGCACTCGACAGCTCCTACATTGGGATGGCGTACACCCTGTAGGAGCTGTCGAGTGCAACGAGGCTGCGATCTTTTTGCATTCAACCCAACTCAATAATCATCCCCACGCTCGGTCACATCCTTCTCAACCATCGGCGCATCCGGATCCTGCCCGGCTGGAAACCTCCCCTTCAAATTCCAGGCAAACGCAATGATCTCGGCAATCGTGCGGTACAACTCCTCCGGAATACTCTCCCCCAATTCCATCCGCGCCAGCAGTTTCACCAGCTCGGCGTTTTCGTAGATTGGCACTTCATACTCGCGGGCAAGCTTCAGAATGGCTTCGGCCAGTTCTTCGTCACCTTTTGCCGTGAGGGTAGGGGCGTGGGTGCCGTCGTATTTGAGGGCGATGGCCTGGCGCGGGGGGTTAGGGGTTTTCATGCGGTTTCGTCGACCCAGCGTTGTTCGAGACGGGTTTGGGGGCCTTGTGGCGGTGTGCCGAGGTGGCAATCGAGGTCGCCGACGTTCAGGCCGGACGCCAACAGGCGTTGGCGCAGTGCGGCCAGGTTGTTTTCGATCAGGCTGGCGGTGTAGGGCCGTTCGGCCCAGAGCTGGCTGGAGAGGCTGCCCTTGATCAATTGCGCCTGAATCTGCAAGGGCCCCAGCGGCTCCATGTCGAACGCCAGCTCGACCCGCCACAACTGTTGTTTGGGTGGGCGTTCTTCAGTGCGTTCTTTTGGCGGTTCTTTCTCGGGGGCGTCTTCGCGCTGGAACTTGACCTGCAACGGCACGATGTCCTGCAGGTTGCGCATCGGGATTTCCAATTGCCAGGTGCTCATCAGCCGCCCGTCGCTGGTAACGCCAGTCTGCTCCAGGCTCGACAATTGATGGCTTTGCAGGCGTGAAACCGCGGCGGCGGCCAGGCGTAGCAGGTGCTCAAGATCGCCTTCGTCATCCGAGCTTTGCAACAGTCGCTCGGGCAGCGGGAAACCGGTCGGCGACGGTTTGGCGCTGACCTGTCCAAGCATGCCGAGCGCATTACGCACAAAACTTGGCATCGCCTGGGCCAGGGTATTGGCGGCAATGATTGCGTTGAAACTGCTGTTGGCCGGCAGCCCCGGCGTCAGTTGCGCGATCAGCTTGAGCAGGTCGCCCTTCATGTCTGGGGTCAGTGTCGGGTTCTGTCCGGCCAGCAGTTTGCTTTCCAGGAATACGCCGCTATTGGCCAGCGCCAGGGCCAGACCTTTGGGCGTGCTGAGTTGCTGAACATCGGGCAAGCCGGAGAGCAACTTGTCGACGGCAGCGCGCAGATCGCTGGAGGTCTGGCTCGAGGCTGGCAGGTTTTGCAGGAGTTTGAGCAGCCCGTCCAGCGAGCCTTGGCGGCTCTGTTGGCTGGGCAGTTGTTGGGTCACCGCCAATTGCTCTTGGCGGTTACTCAACGGCACGAATTTCAGCGTCTGGCTGTCCTGCACCTGGGCGCTCAACAAGGTGCCGATCCGCAGCGGCTGCGGACTGTCGATGCTCAAGGTACTGCCGCTCAATGCGGTATTGAGCAGGCTCACCATCGAACGAAACACCGTGGCCTGGCCCGGTACTTGCGGCAGCACCTGGGAAGTCAGTACTTTGCCTTGCAGCAGGGTGCCGACGGGCAGTTTCGCGGTGTCGAGGCGGGTGAGGGGGGCGACGCTGGAGGCGATGGCCTGTTGCACGGTGATGGCCAGGTTGCCCGCCGACGGCTGGGTGATCGCCAGGCTGGTGCCCTGAGGCAACGGTTGCGTACTGGTTGCCTGGACGGTGGTCTGGCGGCCGCTGTCGAGGGTGACTTTGAGCAACAGTTGAAAGGTCTGATCCGCCTGCTTCAGCGACAGCACTTCGGCCTTGGCGGTCTGGCCGGCGCTGATCAGGCCCTCCATTGGCGTCAATAGCTTGAGCAGTTCGCCGCTGACCGCTTGCGGACGAGAAGTCGCAGGCACGGTCGGCGGGAGCGGGAGGATGTTCATTTCGCCTGTCATACGCGGTCACAACCTGAGGAAATTGCCCTCTTTAGAGCAGGGCGTGGCATGTATAATGCCGCCCCGTTGTATCCGGGGCGCTGAAAACATTTCAAATACTTGATCCAGCTCCTTAGAACGGGCCGCCAATGCATTTATCCTGCATAGCTTTAACGGCCGCTCCACTGCCGACTTGAACCTTAAAGGCCCGTGATCTCTTGACCAGTCCTGTCCTGCAAACCGTTGCCCTCGCCTGTGAGCGAGACCTTCGGCTGCTCTTCGAAAATCTCGAATTGAGACTGGCCAGTGGCGAAATGGTGCAAATCAGTGGCCCCAACGGCAGCGGCAAAACCAGTTTGCTGCGCCTGTTGTCCGGCCTGATGCAGCCGACGGCCGGTCAAGTGCTGCTCAATGGCCAGCCGTTGAACGAGCAACGCAGCGAACTCGCGCGCAACCTGCTGTGGATCGGTCATGCCGCCGGGATCAAGGATTTGCTGACGCCCGAGGAAAACCTCAGTTGGCTCTGCGCCCTGCATCAACCGGCCTCCCATGAGGCGATCCGGCAAGCGCTGGCAGCTGTCGGGCTGCGCGGTTTCGAGGATGTTCCCTGCCACACCCTGTCCGCCGGCCAGCAACGCCGTGTGGCTTTGGCGCGGTTGTACCTGGACAGTCCGCCGCTGTGGATCCTCGACGAGCCGTTCACCGCCCTCGACAAACAAGGCGTGGCGCAACTCGAAGAACACCTGGCCGCGCACTGTGAGCGCGGCGGCATGGTGGTGTTGACCACGCACCACACGCTGAGCCGGATGCCGGCCAGCTACCGCGACATTGATCTGGGGAACTGGGCCGTATGAGTGTTTTCGGCCTGTTGGTCGCCCGCGAGGCTCGTTTGCTGTTCCGCCGACCTGCGGAGCTGGCCAATCCGCTGGTATTCTTCGCGATTGTGGTTTCGCTGTTCCCGCTGGCGGTCGGCCCCGAGTCTCAATTGTTGCAAACCTTGTCTCCGGGACTGGTCTGGGTAGCGGCCCTTTTATCGGTTTTGCTCTCGCTGGACGGGCTTTTCCGCAGTGATTTCGAAGATGGATCGCTTGAACAGTGGGTCCTTTCGCCGCACCCCCTGCCTCTTCTGGTTTTGGCCAAGGTGCTGGCACACTGGTCGTTCTCCGGCCTGGCACTGGTTTTGCTCGCTCCACTGTTGGCGTTGATGCTCGGTTTACCCACCGCCTGTCTGCCGGTGTTGCTGCTTTCTTTATTGCTGGGTACACCGGTGCTGAGCCTGCTCGGTGCGGTGGGCGCGGCCCTGACGGTGGGATTGAAGCGCGGCGGCCTGTTGCTGGCGTTGCTGATTCTGCCGCTGTACATCCCGGTGTTGATTCTCGGCAGTGGCGCCTTGCAGGCCGCCTTGCAGGGCATGCCGGCGACCGGTTATCTGTTGTGGCTTGGTAGCCTGACCGCCCTGGCGATAACCCTGACACCTTTTGCAATAGCCGCTGGCCTGAAGATCAGCGTCGGCGAATAATGAGGTCTGGTCAAAATTTGATCAGTAAAGACCCTTTGCTGACTCGTGATAACGAGCAGCAACCGTGATGGAAACAGTAATGAACTGGACCTGGTTTCATAAGCTCGGCTCACCCAAATGGTTTTACGGCATCAGTGGCAAATTGCTGCCGTGGCTGAGCGTCGCGGCGTTGCTGCTGATTGGCGTCGGCGTGGTGTGGGGCCTGGCCTTCGCGCCGCCCGACTACCAGCAAGGCAACAGCTTTCGCATCATCTATATCCACGTTCCGGCCGCCATGCTGGCGCAGTCCATCTACGTGATGCTGGCGGTGTGCGGCATCGTCGGGCTGGTCTGGAAGATGAAACTGGCCGACGTTGCCCTGCAATGCGCGGCCCCGATCGGTGCCTGGATGACCGCCGTGGCGCTGGTCACCGGAGCGATCTGGGGCAAACCGACCTGGGGCTCGTGGTGGGTCTGGGATGCGCGACTTACGTCCATGCTTATTCTGCTGTTCCTGTACTTCGGTCTCATTGCGCTGGGCAACGCCATCAGCAATCGTGACAGTGCCGCCAAGGCCTGCGCGGTGCTGGCGATTGTCGGCGTGATCAACATCCCGATCATCAAATACTCGGTGGAGTGGTGGAACACCCTGCACCAGGGTGCGACCTTCACCCTCACCGAAAAACCGGCGATGCCGGCCGAAATGTGGCTGCCACTGCTGCTGACGGCGCTGGGTTTTTACTGTTTCTTCGGCGCTGTACTACTTCTGCGCATGCGTCTGGAAGTGCTCAAGCGCGAGGCTCGCGCCAGTTGGGTCAAGGCCGAAGTACAGAACAGTCTGGAGGCCGTTCGATGAGTTTTGCTTCATTCGGCGACTTCCTCGCCATGGGCCATCATGCCCTGTATGTCTGGTCAGCCTATGGCATCTGCCTGGCGGTGCTGGCCCTTAACGTGGCGGCGCCAATCCTGGCCCGCAAGCGGTATCTGCAACAAGAGGCGCGTCGTCTGCGCCGGGAGAACGGCAAGTGAATCCGCTGCGCAAAAAGCGTCTTATCATCATTCTGGCGGTCCTCGCAGGCCTTGGCCTGGCCGTATGGGCTGCATTGGGTGCCCTGCAGCAGAACATCAATCTGTTTTACACCCCGACCCAGATCGCCAACGGCGAAGCCCCGCAAGACACACGGATCCGCGCGGGCGGCATGGTCGAGAAAGGTTCGCTGCAACGTTCCGGCGATTCGCTGGACGTGAAATTCATCGTCACCGACTTCAACAAATCCGTGACGATCAGCTACCGCGGCATCCTTCCGGACCTGTTCCGTGAAGGGCAGGGCATCGTTGCCCTGGGCAAAATCAACGCCGACGGCGTGGTGGTGGCTGACGAAGTACTGGCCAAGCACGATGAGAAGTACATGCCGCCGGAAGTGACCAAGGCCTTGAAAGACAGTGGTCAATCCGCCCCAACACCCGCGAAGGAGGGTTGATTCATGACTTCCGGCATCTTTATTCCCGAACTCGGCCACCTGGCCATGATTCTGGCGCTGTGCTTCGCACTGGTTCAAGCCGTGGTGCCGTTGCTCGGCGCCTGGCGCGGCGACCGCTTGTGGATGAGCCTGGCTCAACCCGCAGCCTGGGGCCAGTTCACCTTTCTGGTGTTCGCCTTCGGTTGCCTGACTTACGCGTTCATGACCGATGACTTCTCGGTGGACTACGTCGCCAGCAACTCCAACAGTGCGTTGCCGTGGTACTACAAGTTCAGCGCGGTATGGGGCGCTCATGAAGGTTCGTTGCTGCTGTGGGCGTTGATCCTCGGTGGCTGGACGTTCGCGGTGTCGGTGTTCTCCCGGCAGTTGCCGCAAGTCATGCTCGCGCGCGTATTGGCGGTGATGGGCATGATCAGCACCGGTTTCCTGTTGTTCCTGATCCTCACCTCGAACCCGTTCGCACGCATCCTGCCGCAGATCCCTGCGGACGGTCGTGACCTCAACCCGTTGCTGCAAGACATCGGCCTGATCGTTCATCCGCCGATGCTGTACATGGGTTATGTCGGTTTCTCCGTGGCCTTCGCCTTCGCCATCGCCGCGCTGCTCGGCGGGCGTCTTGATGCGGCGTGGGCACGCTGGTCGCGTCCGTGGACCATCGTCGCCTGGGCCTTCCTCGGTATCGGCATCACCCTCGGCTCGTGGTGGGCCTACTACGAACTCGGCTGGGGCGGCTGGTGGTTCTGGGACCCGGTGGAAAACGCCTCGTTCATGCCTTGGCTGGTAGGCACTGCGTTGATTCACTCGTTGGCAGTCACGGAAAAACGTGGCGTGTTCAAGAGCTGGACCGTGTTGCTGGCCATCGCTGCTTTCTCGTTGAGTTTGCTCGGGACGTTCCTGGTGCGTTCCGGCGTACTGACGTCGGTGCACGCCTTTGCCTCCGACCCGGAGCGCGGCGTGTTCATCCTGATTTTCCTGCTGTTTGTGGTTGGTGGTTCGCTGACGCTGTTCGCGTTGCGCGCGCCAGTAGTGAAGAGCCACGTCGGCTTCAACCTCTGGTCCCGGGAAACCCTGCTGCTGGGCAATAATCTGGTGCTGGTGGTGGCGGCGTCGATGATTCTGCTGGGCACCTTGTACCCGCTGATTCTCGATGCCATGACCGGCGCCAAGCTGTCGGTCGGCCCGCCGTACTTCAACGCGCTGTTCATTCCGTTGATGGGCTTGCTGATGGTGGTGATGGCGGTCGGCATGCTGGTGCGCTGGAAAGACACGCCGGTGAAATGGCTGATGAACATGCTCACGCCCGTATTGCTCGGCAGCGCCGCGTTGGCCGTGGTGGCGGGCGTCGCTTACGGCGATTTCAACTGGGCAGTGATTGCGACTTTCATGCTCGCCGCCTGGGTGTTGCTGGCCGGTGTGCGTGACATCGTCGACAAGACTCGCCACAAAGGCCTGATCAAAGGCTTGCCGACCCTGACCCGCAGCTACTGGGGCATGCAGATCGCCCACCTTGGTATTGCTGTGTGTGCGCTCGGTGTCGTGCTGTCGAGCCAGAACAGTGCCGAGCGCGATTTGCGCCTGGCGCCGGGCGAGTCCATGGACCTGGCCGGTTACCACTTCATCTTCGAAGGCGCCAAGCACTTCGAAGGCCCGAACTTCACCTCCGACAAGGGCACCGTGCGGGTTGTCCGCGACGGCAAGGAAGTCAGCGTGCTGCACCCGGAAAAACGTCTGTACACCGTGCAGAACTCGGTGATGACCGAAGCCGGGATCGACGCCGGTTTCACCCGTGATATCTACGTCGCCCTCGGCGAACCGCTGGGTGATGGCGCCTGGGCCGTGCGCGTGCACGTCAAACCATTCGTGCGCTGGATCTGGTTCGGTGGCCTGCTCACCGGGTTGGGTGGTGTGCTGGCGGCACTGGATCGGCGTTATCGGGTCAAGGTGAAAAGCCGTGTGCGTGAAGCACTGGGCATGACGGGAGCCACTGCATGAGACGTTGGTTGATGCTGTTGCCACTGGTGATTTTTCTGGTGGTGGCTGTTTTCCTTTATCGCGGGCTCTACCTGGACCCGGCCGAATTGCCCTCAGCGATGATCGGCAAGCCGTTCCCGGAGTTTTCCCTGCCGGCCGTGCAGGGCGACAAGACCCTGACCAAGGCTGACATTGTCGGTAAACCGGCGCTGGTCAACGTCTGGGGCACCTGGTGCATTTCCTGCCGGGTCGAGCACCCGGTGCTGAACAAGCTGGCCGAAAAGGGCGTGGTGATCTACGGCATCAACTACAAGGACGTCAACGCCGACGCCTTGAAGTGGCTGGTGGAATTCCACAACCCGTACCAGCTGGACATTCGCGACGATGCAGGCACCTTGGGTTTGAACCTGGGTGTGTACGGCGCTCCAGAAACCTTTTTCATCGACGCCAAAGGCATTATCCGCGACAAGTTCGTCGGGGTGATCGACGAGCAGGTCTGGCGTGAAAAACTAGCGGCCAAGTATCAGGCGCTGGTCGATGAGGCCAAGCCATGAAGCGTTGGATAGCGGCTGCGGTGTTGGGCTTGAGCATGGCCGGCGTGGCGCACGCTGCCATCGACACCTATGAGTTCGCCAAGGAAAGTGATCGCGAGCGTTTTCGCGAGCTGACCAAAGAACTGCGTTGCCCCAAGTGCCAGAACCAGGACATCGCCGATTCCAATGCACCGATCGCCGCAGACCTGCGCAAAGAGATTTTCCGCATGTTGGGTGAGGGCAAGGACAACCAGCAGATCATCGACTTCATGGTCGATCGCTATGGTGATTTCGTCCGCTATAAACCCGCTCTGACCACCAAGACTGCTGTGCTCTGGTTCGGCCCCGCCGGCCTGTTGCTGGGCGGTTTTGTGATTATCGCCGTGATCGTCCGCCGTCGTCGCGTGCAACGCGCTGACACCAAGGATGAGCTTTCTGCCGAGGAGCGCGAGCGCCTCGACCACCTGTTGGATAAAAACCAAGAATGATTGATTTCTGGCTCGCTGCAGGTCTGCTACTTCTGGTTGCCCTGAGTTTTCTCCTGATCCCCGTTCTGCGTGGCCGTCGCGCCCAGCTGGAAGAGGATCGTACTGCCCTGAACGTCGCGCTCTATCAGGAGCGCGTGGCTGAGTTGCAGACTCAGCAGGAAGAGGGTGTGCTCGACGCCGCGCAACTGGACACCGGTCGCGCCGAAGCGGCGCGTGAATTGCTGGCGGATACCGAGGGTGTCGAGGCGCCACGGGTGTCGCGCCTGGGCAAACCGTTGCCACTGCTGGCGGCGATTCTGGTGCCGGTGCTGGGGCTTGGGCTTTACCTGCATTTCGGTGCCAGCGACAAGGTCGAGCTGACCCGGGAATTTGCCCAGGCGCCGCAGTCGATGGAAGAGATGACCCGTCGTTTGGAACGTGCGGTCGAGGCTCAGCCGGATTCCGCTGAAGGCTTGTACTTCCTTGGGCGCACTTACATGGCTCAGGATCGTCCTGGCGACGCAGCGAAGCTCTTCGAGCGCACCGTGACCCTCGCCGGTCGCCAGCCGGAGCTGCTCGGCCAATGGGCTCAGGCGCAGTATTTCGCCGATGGCAAGAAATGGTCGGACAAGGTTCAGGCCCTGACCGATGAAGCACTCAAAGCCGATCCGAAAGAAGTCACTAGCCTTGGCCTGCTGGGTATCGCGGCGTTTGAAAGCCAGCGTTATCAGGACGCCATCGACTACTGGAATCGCCTGCTGGCGCAGCTGCCGCCGGAGGACAATTCCCGTGTCGCGCTGGAAGGCGGGATCAAGCGAGCCACCGAGAAACTGCTGGCCAGCGGCGGCAAGGTTACCCAGGCACCGGCGGCCAAGGCTGCTGCGCTGCTCAAGGTGCGTGTGGATCTGGCGCCTGAGCTCAAGGCCAAGGTCCAGCCGGGCGACAGCGTGTTCATCTTCGCCCGCGCCACTTCTGGCCCACCGGCACCGTTGGCCGCCAAACGCCTGACTGTGGCCGACTTGCCCGTCACCGTCGAACTGGGCGATGCCGACGCAATGATGCCGCAGTTGAAACTGTCGAACTTCCCTGAAGTCCAACTGGTTGCGCGCATCTCCCGCGCCGGCCAACCGACTGCCGGCGAGTGGGTCGGTCGCAGCCAGCCTCTGGCCAGCAGCACGACCGCGCAGCAACAACTGACCATCGACAGTCCGGATAAATAACAGGAAACGCCACCATGACCGCCATCGCTCGTATCACCCTGCTCAGTCTGGTTATGGGGCTGAGCGCTTGTGCGGTCCAACGGCCGCCCGAGCCGACATCGCTGCCGCCGATCCCACCGTCGCAGCCCCGGCCCACGCCCTCTACGTCACCGACGCCGAGCAAGCCGAGTGTGCCGGCCCAGCCCGCCAAACCGCTGCCGCGCCCCTCGGCCAGCTTCGCGCCGCCACCGGGTGGCGATAGTCACTGGGATCCGAAGCTCGGGGTGTATGTGCTGGATGATCAACCGAACACGTTCTACCGCCAGCGCACCTATTATCGCTGGGATAACGGCTGGAGCCGGTCGATCAGTCCTGACGGGCGATGGGAAGAGACGGATGTCCATGGAGTGCCGGGTGGGTTGGGACGGCAGTTCGGGCAGTGACGCAAAGGCGACCTTCGGGTCGCCTTTTTTGTGTGCGCCCCTAAACGACGGGAACGCATGAACCCCGTAGGAGCTGGCTTGCCAGCGAAGCACTCAAATGCGCTACGCTTACCCGGTTGAAACGCGTCATCGTTGACGACCTTCGCTGGCGAGCCAGCTCCTACAGGGGGCAAGCCAAGCGGGCCCTGGTGTGGCTTTGTCTTCGGATATCCAGCGACCGCGACATCTGAATCCACCCATCCCCCGTAGGAGCTGGCTTGCCAGCGAAGCACTCAAATGCGCTACGTTTACCCGGTTGAAACGCGTCATCGTTGGCGACCTTCGCTGGCGAGCCAGCTCCTACAGGGGGCAAGCCAAGCGGACCCTGGTGTGGCTTTGTCTTCGGATATCCAGCGACCGCGACATCTGAATCCACCCATTCCCTGTAGGAGCTGGCTTGCCAGCGAAGCACTCAAATGCGCCACGTTTATCCTGATGAAACGCGTCATCGTTAACGTCCTTCGCTGGCAAGCCAGCTCCTGCAGGGGGCACACAGGGAGCAAGCCACCTCAACCTTTCACAAAACCTTCATCAAATAGTTAATCCAGCGACATGTGCGAGTCATAGGGCTGACACAGCCCGTGCCTAAAGTCGGTTGAACTTCAAAACGGCCATGGACGGCTGTTCAACCAGACAGAGAAGCCCATGAACACAGCTATCCATGTCGATCATCTGAACAAGACCTTTGCGCGCAAAACTGCATTGGTCGACCTCGAACTCACCATCGCTACCGGTGAGATGGTCGCGCTGATTGGCGCTCCCGGCTCCGGCAAGTCCACGTTGTTGCGGCACCTCGCGGGCCTGGCCTGTTGCGATCGCAACAACGGCGGCAGCGTCAAGGTGCTGGGGCGTGAAGTGCAGGCTTCCGGCCGGCTGAATGGCAAAGTCCGCCGCTTGCGCGCCGACATCGGCTACATCTTCCAGCAGTTCAACCTGGTCAACCGCCTCAGCGTGCTCGACAACGTACTGCTCGGTTGCCTGGGGCGCATGCCGCGCTGGCGTGGCAATTTGAGCCTGTTCAATGCCGAGGAAAAACAGTTCGCCATGGAGTCGCTGGACCGCGTCGGCCTGGCCGATCTGGCGGCGCAGCGCGCTTCGACCTTGTCCGGCGGTCAGCAACAGCGAGTGGCGATTGCCCGGGCCCTGACCCAGCGCGCCGAAGTGATTCTGGCCGACGAACCCATCGCCTCGCTGGACCCGGAGTCCGCACGCAAGGTCATGGAAATCCTCGCCGACATCAACCGTCGCGACGGCAAGACCGTGGTAGTCACCCTGCATCAAGTCGATTACGCCACACGTTATTGCCCCCGCGCCGTGGCGCTCAAGGGCGGACGGATTCATTTCGACGGCCTCGCGGCTGACCTGAGCAGCCAGTTCCTCAACGATTTGTACGGTGCCGACATCGACACCAGCCTGATGTTTTCCGACCAGACCCGCCGCGCCGAACCCGCCCCCCGATTGGTGCTGGCTCGCGTGTGAACACCCACTTTTTCCTATAGCGCACCCCAAGGAATCCTTTCCATGTTGAACCGTATCGGTCGCGTTTTTGCTGGCGCCGCGTTGCTCGCCAGTTGTGTACTGGGCACCGCCCAGGCTGAAGAAAAAGCCATCAACTTCGGCATCATGTCCACCGAATCCTCGCAGAACCTGAAGAGCATCTGGCAGCCGTTTCTTGATGACATGCAGAAGAAAACCGGCCTGAAGATCAACGCCACCTTCGCCTCGGACTACGCCGGGCTGATCCAGGGCATGCGCTTCAACAAGGTCGATGTGGCCTGGCTGGGCAACAAGGCCGCCATGGAAGCAGTGGACCGTTCCAACGGCGAAATTTTCGCCCAGACCGCTGCCGCCAACGGCGCCGCCGGTTACTGGAGCGTGCTGATCGTGCGCAAGGACAGCCCGATCAACTCCGTGGAAGACATGCTCAAGAACGCCAAGTCCCTGACTTTCGGCAACGGTGATCCGAACTCGACATCCGGCTACCTGGTGCCGGGCTATTACGTGTTCGCCAAGAACGGCGTCGATGCGGCCACGGCGTTCAAGCGCACCCTCAACTCCAGCCATGAGGTCAACGCCTTGAGCGTGGCCAAAGGGCAACTGGATGTCGCGACCTTCAACACCGAAAGCTGGGACCGTCTGGAAGTCACCCAGCCGGACAAGGCTGCACTGCTCAAGGTGATCTGGAAGTCGCCGTTGATCCCCGCTGACCCGCTGGTGTGGAGCAAGGCCCTGAGCGATAGCGAGAAGACCAAGATCCGCGATTTCATCTTCAACTACGGCAACACCGACTCCGAGAAAGCCGTGCTCGCGGGCATGCAGCTGGGCAAGTTCCTCAAGTCCAGCGACGACCAGCTGCTGCCGATCCGTCAGCTTGAACTGTTCAAACAGCGCACCACGATCAATGCCGACACCAAGCTTGAAGCGGCCGACAAGGCCAAGCGCCTGGCCGATATCGATGCCGAGCTGGCCAAGCTGCAAGAGCGCCTGACTTCACTTGAGGCCAGTAAGAAGGCCACCGCCAACGCTGGCTGACCCACGACACAGAACCTGTAGGAGCGAGCTCGCTCGCGAAGAACTCAAGAGCGCCGCGCTTCTCCAGGTTCCCCGCGTCATCGTTAACGACCATCGCGAGCAAGCTCGCTCCTACCTCCGACCTCCCACGTTGAGGGAACTCATGACCACTCTGCACGCTGAAGCTGTCGGCAAGCGCACCTGGCCGCAGTACGCCGGTTGGGGCCTGTTCCTGGTCCTGCTGGCCTGGGCCTGGCACGGCGCCGAGATGAACCCGATGGCGCTGTACCGCGACTCCGGCAACATGGCGACCTTCGCCGCCGATTTCTTCCCGCCGGACTTCCACGAATGGCGCTCCTACCTTAAGGAAATGATCGTCACCGTACAAATCGCCCTGTGGGGCACGGTGTTGGCGATTGTCTGCTCGATCCCCCTGGGGATTCTCTGCTCGGAAAACATCACCCCGTGGTGGATCCACCAACCGCTGCGTCGGGTGATGGACGCCTTCCGTTCGATCAACGAAATGGTCTTCGCCATGTTGTTCGTCGTGGCCGTCGGCCTGGGACCCTTCGCCGGCGTACTGGCGCTGTGGATCAGCACCACCGGCGTGCTCGCCAAGCTGTTTGCCGAAGCGGTCGAAGCGATCGATCCGGGCCCGGTTGAAGGGGTTCGCGCCACCGGTGCCAGTGCCCTGCAAGAAGTGATCTACGGGGTGATTCCGCAAGTGATGCCGCTGTGGGTGTCCTACGCGCTGTACCGCTTCGAGGCCAACGTACGCTCGGCGACGGTGGTGGGAATGGTCGGTGCCGGCGGGATCGGGGTGATTCTCTGGGAGAACATCCGCGCCTTCCAGTTCGTTCAGACGTGTGCGGTCTTGCTGGTGATCATCGTGGTCGTGAGCCTGATCGACATCCTCTCGCAACGCCTGCGCAAGCAGTTCATCTGAATTTCGGAGGGGTGCCCCTGGGCGCTTTTTTTTAAGCATGCAGTTGTCTAGACAAGATGAGCCGGTGTACCGCGAATTGGCCGACATCCTGCGCCGTGAACTGGCCGATTATCAGGCTGGGGACTTCCTGCCGGCCGAGGTGCAGTTGGCCGAACGCTTCGGCGTCAACCGCCATACCTTGCGCCGCGCCATCGATGAGCTCGTGTTCGAAGGCAGTCTCTTGCGCCGGCAGGGCAAAGGCACGCAAGTGCTGGAGCGCCCGCTGATTTACCCCATGGCCGCCGACAGCGCCTACAGCCAGTCCTTGTCGGCTCAGGGGTTGGGCGTCGAAGCGGTCCTGCTGAAGCGCCGTTACTGCTTCGCCAGCCGCGAAGAAGCGGCGCACCTGGGGCTTGCCGAGATGGCGCCAATGATCGAATTGCAGACCCTGCGCAAGCTCGATCACCAACCGGTCAGCCTGATCCGCCATCGCTACTGCGCCAGCCACGCGCCGCTGCTGGCGGACTACACCGGCGGCTCATTGCGCCAGTACCTGAGCGAACGCGACATGCCACTGACTCGCACCCTGAGCCTGATCGGCGCCCGTTTGCCCAGCCGCGAAGAAGCCGCGTTGCTGATGATGCCCCGGCATTTGCCGGCGCTGAGTGTGTTCACCCTTTCCCGCGACCGCGACGGTCACCCGGTGGAGCTGGCGCAGTCCACCAGCCGTTCGGATCGCTTCCAGTATCAGGTCGTCACTTGATGGAGATCTTAATGAACAACCTTGCTCCTCACGCCCAGCGGCAACACTGGATCGGCGTGCTGGCCCGCGCCCGTCGCAGTGAATTGCAGCCCCACGAAGCCGCACTGCGCGACATCGAATACCAACTGATCCGCGCCCCGGAAATCGGCATGCCCCTGGTCCGTGGGCGCATGGGCGGCAACGGTGCGCCGTTCAACGTCGGCGAAATGAGCGTGACCCGTTGCGTGGTGCGCCTGGCCGATGGCCGTACCGGCTACAGCTATCTGGCGGGCCGCGACAAGGTCCACGCCGAACTGGCCGCCCTGGCCGACGCGCATTTGCAAGGCACGCAACAGCGCCATTGGCTCGATGAAGTGATCACGCCGCTGGCCAATGCCCAGGCCGAACGCCGGGCGCAAAAAGAGGCGGACACCGCCGCCACCAAAGTCGAATTCTTCACCCTCGTGCGAGGAGAAAACTGATGAGCGCACAGCTGTTGCAACCGGCGTTTCCCGACCCGGTACTGGATGCCCAACGGGGTTTTCGCGCGGCACTCAAGGCACTCGCCGGTCCCGGTTTGATCCAGACCTTGCACGCCACGCCGAGCCTTGAAGGGCTGGCGCCAGCGACCTATGCGTTGTGCCTGGCCTTGCTGGACGTCGACACGCCGCTGTGGCTGGCGCCGTCCTTCGACACGCCGCTGATTCGCGCCAACCTGGCGTTCCATTGTGGCTGCCCGCTGACCGTAAGCCGTGAAGACGCGCGGTTTGCCTTGCTCGCCGCCGAGGACCTGCTCGACCTCAGCGGCTTCGATCATGGCAACGACCGCTACCCCGATCAGTCCTGCACCTTGCTGGTTCAGCTGCCGAGCCTGGACGGCGGGGCAGGGCTGGCGTGGCGCGGTCCGGGCATCGAAACCGAGCACGGCGTCGCGCTGCCGGTGGCCGAAGGCTTCTGGTCCGAACGCGAACGACGCAACGAATTCCCTCGCGGACTGGACCTGTTATTCGCCGCCGGCCATGACCTGATCGGCCTGCCACGCAGCACCCGCATCGCACAGGAGCGTGTCTGATGTACGTAGCCGTCAAGGGTGGCGAACAGGCCATCGACAATGCCCACCGTCTGCTGGCGAAAAAGCGCCGGGGCGACCCCGCGATCACTGAACTGAGCGTCGAGCAGATCCGCCAGCAACTGCCGCGGGCTGTGGCGCGGGTGATGAGTGAAGGCTCGCTGTACGACGAAGAACTGGCCGCGCTGGCGATCAAGCAAGCGGCGGGGGATCTGGTCGAAGCGATCTTCCTGCTGCGCGCCTATCGCACCACGTTGCCGCGTTTCAGCCCGAGCCTGCCGATCGACACCTCAAACATGCAGCTCAGCCGGCGTCTGTCCGCCACGTTCAAAGACGTGCCGGGCGGCCAGTTGCTGGGACCGACCTTCGATTACACCCATCGCCTGCTGGACTTTGCGCTGCTCGCCGAAGGTGAATATCCGGGGCCGCAAACCACGCCGAACGCCAGCCTCGAACCGTGCCCTCGGGTCCTCGGTTTGCTGGCCAAGGAAGGCTTGATCAAGAACGAATCCGACAACAGCGACACAGTGGCGGACATCACTCGCGATCCGCTGGAACTGCCCGCCAGCCGCGCCCAGCGCTTGCAGGCACTGGCCCGTGGCGATGAAGGTTTTCTGCTGGCGCTGGGGTATTCGACCCAGCGCGGTTATGGCCGCAACCACCCGTTCGCCGGCGAGATTCGCATCGGTGAAGTTGAGGTGTGGATCGATCCTGAAGAGCTGGGCTTCCCGATCAACCTTGGCAGCATCGAAGTCACCGAGTGCGAGATGGTCAACCAGTTCGTCGGTTCGGCCACTGAGCTAGCGCAGTTCACGCGCGGCTACGGCCTGGCCTTCGGGCATGCCGAACGCAAGGCCATGGGCATGGCGCTGGTCGACCGCGCACTGCGCGCCAAGGAGTTCAACGAAGAGATCGAGTCCCCGGCGCAGCAGGAAGAATTCGTGCTGATGCATTGCGACAACGTCGAGGCCGCCGGGTTTGTCTCGCACCTCAAATTACCTCACTACGTGGACTTCCAGGCCGAACTGGAACTGATCCGCAAACTGCGCAAGCCTGCCGAGGCCAACAGCCATGAATGACCTGAGCAACTCCATGACGGGCGGGGCACCAGCGCGCGACGCCGCGTACAACTTCGCCTACCTCGACGAGCAGACCAAACGCATGATCCGCCGCGCCTTGCTCAAGGCCGTGGCGATCCCCGGTTATCAGGTGCCGTTTGGCGGCCGCGAGATGCCGTTACCTTACGGTTGGGGCACCGGCGGCATGCAATTGACCGCGGCGATTCTCGGTGCCGACGACGTGCTCAAAGTCATCGACCAGGGCGCCGACGACACCACCAACGCGGTGTCGATTCGCCGCTTCTTTGCACGCACTGCGGGCGTCGCGACCACCGAAAGTACCCCGGACGCCACGGTGATCCAGACCCGTCACCGCATCCCGGAAACGCCGCTGCACGCCGATCAGATCATGGTGTATCAGGTGCCGATCCCGGAACCGTTGCGCTTTATTGAGCCATCGGAAACCGAGACCCGGACCATGCACGCCCTCAATGATTACGGAGTCATGCACGTCAAACTCTACGAAGACATCGCGACCTTCGGCCACATCGCCACCGCGTACGCTTATCCGGTGATGGTCGACGAACGCTACGTGATGGACCCGTCGCCGATCCCCAAATTCGACAACCCGAAACTCGACATGAGCCCGGCGCTGATGCTGTTCGGTGCGGGGCGTGAAAAGCGTCTGTACGCGGTGCCGCCGTACACCAGAGTCACCAGCCTCGACTTTGAGGATCACCCCTTCGAAGCGCAGCAGTGGGACGAGTGCTGCGCCATGTGTGGCAGCCACGATTCGTTCCTCGACGAGCTGATCATCGACGACGCCGGGACCCAGAGTTTCGTCTGTTCCGACACCTATTACTGCGCCCAGCGCGTCAGCCAGCAGGAGCAGGGCCAATGAACCAGGCGCTGAAAAATGATCTGTCCACGGCCACTGCCGAGCCCATGCTGCGAGTGCGCGACCTGTCGCTGTTGTACGGCCCGGAGAAGGGTTGCCAAGGCGTCAGTTTCGACCTGTATCCCGGTGAAGTGTTAGGGATCGTCGGTGAGTCCGGTTCGGGCAAATCGACCTTGCTCTCGTTGCTCAGCGGACGCTTGCCGCCCCAGCGCGGCAGCATCGGCTATCGCGGCAAGGACGGCGCGTGGCTCGACCTCTACAGCGCCAGTGAAGCCGAACGCCGGACCTTGCTGCGCACCGAATGGGGCTTCGTCGAACAGAACCCTCGCGACGGTTTGCGCATGGGCGTTTCGGCCGGCGCCAACATTGGCGAACGCCTGATGGCCCAGGGCGTACGCAATTACCAGCAACTGCGCGGGGCGGGGATCGACTGGCTGAGCCAGGTGGAAATCGACCCGCTGCGTATCGACGACTTGCCCCGGACCTTCTCCGGCGGCATGCAACAGCGTCTGCAAATCGCCCGCAATCTGGTGTCGAGCCCGCGCCTGGTGTTCATGGACGAACCGACTGGCGGCCTCGACGTGTCGGTGCAGGCCCGTTTGCTCGACCTGCTGCGCGGGTTGGTGCGTGAGCTGGACCTGGCGGTGGTGATCGTCACCCACGACCTGGCCGTGGCCCGTCTGCTGGCGGATCGGTTGATGGTGATGCGGCGCTCGCGGGTGGTGGAAACCGGCCTGACCGACCAGATCCTCGACGATCCGCAACACCCTTACTCGCAACTGCTGGTGTCTTCGGTGTTGCAGCCGTGAAGTCCCGTCAATCTGTGGAATCCGAGCGATGAATACCTTGATCGAGGTCCGTGACCTCTCGAAAACCTTCACCCTGCATCAACAGAATGGCGTGGTCCTGAACGTGCTGCGCGGGGTGAATTTCAGTGTGCAGGCCGGTGAGTGCCTGGTGCTGCATGGTCAGTCCGGTGCCGGTAAAAGCACCTTGTTGCGCACCCTCTACGGTAACTATCTGCCGGCGGGCGGCAGCATCCGCGTGCAGGACCAAGGCCGTTGGCTGGAGCTGGTGGGCGCCGAGCCCCGGGAGATTCTTCAGGTGCGCAAGCAGACGCTGGGCTATGTCAGCCAGTTCCTGCGGGTGATCCCGCGCGTCGCTTGCCTGGACGTGGTGATGGAGCCGGCGCTGGCTCGCGGTTGGTCCAGATCGCTGGCGCAATCGCGTGCCGAGTTGTTGCTGAGCCGACTCAACATTCCGCAACGCCTTTGGCAATTGGCGTCCGGCACCTTCTCCGGTGGCGAGCAGCAGCGGGTCAACATCGCCCGTGGCTTCATGGTGGCCTGGCCGGTGATGCTGCTCGACGAACCCACCGCTTCCCTCGACGAGACCAATCGCCAAGTGGTGCTGGAACTGATGAATGAAGCGAAAGAGGCGGGTGCCGCGTTGATCGGTATTTTCCACGACCGCGCTGCCCGTGAGGCGGTTGCCGATCGCCATCTCGACATGACCCCTGCTGCCGTGAACCATGAGGAATACGCCGATGCCCGCTGAACAGATCCTCAGCAATGCCCGACTGGTCACCGCTGACCGTGTGTTCCTCGGTTCCGTGGTGCTGCGTGATGGCTTGATCGCCGACATCGCCGAAGGCCCGAGCCGACTACCTCAGGCACAGGACCTCAACGGTGATTTCCTGTTGCCGGGGTTGGTGGAGTTGCACACCGACAACCTGGAACGGCACATGACCCCGCGTCCCGGCGTGGACTGGCCGTCGACCTCGGCGGTGCTCAGCCATGATGCGCAAATCATCGCGGCCGGTATAACCACGGTGTTCGATGCAGTGTCCATCGGCGATGTGAATCCCAAGGGCAATCGCATGCAGAAATTGCCGGCCATGCTCGAGGCGATTTCCGGCGCATCCGATGTCGGGCTGACCCGCGCCGAGCACCGTCTGCATCTGCGTTGCGAACTCTGCCACCCCGATACCCTGAGCGTGTTCCGCGATCTGGTAGAGCATCCGCTGGTACAACTGGTGTCGGTGATGGACCACTCGCCGGGCCAGCGTCAATTCGTTTTGGAGTCCAAGTACCGTGAATACTACATGGGCAAGTACCACCTGAGCAAGGCGCTGATGGATGAGTTCATCGTCCTGCAAAAAGCCAACTCCCGTGAGTACAGCGATCGCTATCGGGCGGCGATTGTCGAGCATTGCCTGGCGCGTGGCCTGTCAGTCGCCAGCCATGACGATGCAACCCTGGAGCACGTCGAAGAGTCGGCGCGTTACGGCATGACCATCGCCGAATTCCCGACCACGGTGGAGGCTGCGCGGGGTTGCCAGCAGTTGGGCATGAGCGTGCTGATGGGCGCCCCGAACATCGTCCGCGGCGGCTCTCACTCGGGTAACGTCGCCGCCGCAGACTTGGCCGCTGAAGGGTTGCTGGATATTCTTTCCAGCGACTACTACCCGGCCAGTCTGATGCAAGCGGCGTTTGCTTTGGCGGCCCTGGATAATCAGTGCGACCTGGCCGAGGCGGTGCGCATGGTCTCGTTGGCACCGGCGCGTGCGGCGGGGCTGAGCGATCGCGGCGAGATTGCGCTCGGTTTGCGCGCGGATCTGCTGCAAGCGAAGACCCAGGACGGATTGCCGGTGGTGCAACAAGTCTGGCGCCAAGCGAAGAGGGTTTTTTGATGGCAGGCAGGTTGATCTATCTCATCGGCCCTTCGGGTTCGGGCAAGGACAGCCTGCTCGATGCCGCGCGAACGCGGCTGGACGAGCGCGGTTGCCGCATTGTGCGGCGGGTCATCACGCGTTCGGCGGAAGCCGTCGGGGAGGCGGCGCTGGGTGTCAGTGCGCAGCAGTTCGCCGAGATGGATGCCCGGGGCGCGTTTGCCCTGAGCTGGCACGCCAACGGTCTGGCCTATGGCATTCCTCGCGAAATCGACGATTGGCTGGCGGCAGGGCAGGACGTGCTGGTCAACGGCTCGCGCGGCCATCTGCCGGCCACTCGCCTGCGTTATCCAAACGTGCTGGTGTTGTTGCTGACTGTGGATCAAGCCGTGTTGCGTCAACGCTTGCTGGCGCGGGGGCGTGAATCCGTCGCGGAGATTGATGCGCGGCTGGCGCGCAATGTGCGGTTCAGCGAACGCCTGTTCGAAGACAACGATCCGGCGTTGTGCCTGATTGACAACTCCGGGCCACTGCAACACACAGTCGAACGCCTGCTGGCCTGCGTCGACGGGCAACCCGTATGCGCCTGACATTACTGGGCACCGGTGACGCCCGACAGGTCCCGGTCTACGGCTGCGAGTGCGCGGCCTGCCATCTGGCTCGCAACGATGAGCGCTTGCGTAGGCGCCCGTGCAGCGCGTTGATCGAATGTGGCGATCAACGCTGGCTGATCGACAGCGGCCTGCCCGACCTGACCGAACGCTTCCCGCCGCGCAGCTTCAACGGCATTTTCCAGACCCACTACCACGCCGATCATGCCCAGGGTTTGCTGCACCTGCGCTGGGGCCAGGGCCTGGTGATTCCGGTGCACGGTCCGGTGGACCCCGAAGGCCTGGCGGACCTCTATAAACATCCGGGAATTCTCGATTTCAGCCAACCGTTCAACGCCTTCGAAACCCGGCTGTTCGGCACGCTCAGCGTCACGGCATTACCGCTGCAGCACTCAAAACCGACCCTTGGTTATCTGCTGGAAGGCGAGGGGCGACGGATCGCGTACCTGACCGACACCGTTGGCCTGCCACCAGCGACTACAGCCCGGTTGCAACGCGAACCGCTGGATCTGCTGGTCCTCGACTGCTCAATGCCGCCGCAGCCCCAGACTCCGCGTAATCACAACGACCTGAACCTGGCGTTGCGCTGTATCGAGGAGTTGCAACCGGCGTTGGCGGTGTTGACGCATGTCGGGCATACGCTGGATGCGTGGTTGATGCAGCACCAGAGCGAGCTGCCGGGGAATGTCAGGGTTGGATTTGATGGGTGTGTGCTTTAGGCGCAGAAAAGATCGCATACGACGATGATTTACCGGTGTACGCGGTCACTGTAGGAGCTGGCGAAGCCTGCGATCTTTTGATCTTGATTGAGTCAGCTCTCCTGAGCCAACAACCCCTGCACATACTCCACAAACACCCGGGCCTTCGCGCTGGCCATTCTGCCGGTGGGAAACACCGCCCACAGGTCCTGATCGGCCAACGTCCAATCCGTCATCACAGCCCTGACGTCACCATTGGCCAGCTCCGGCGCGAACATCCATTCGGACGCGAGGGTCAGCCCCTGATGGGCCAAAACAGCTGCACGCAGACCCTCGGCGGCGTTGACGCGAATCCTGCCGCTGATGATGACTGACTGCTCTTCGCTGGCCTTCTTGAATTGCCAATGGGCACCGCCACCCAGGGAGTAAACGATTGCCTGATGTTTGCTCAGATCGACAGGGCTGGTGGGTTCGCCGTGCTTTTCAAAATAGGCGGGCGTTCCCAGCACCACGCGCCGGCATTCGGCAATCTTGCGGGCAGTGAGGCCTGAATCGCTCTGCGCGCCCAGCCGCAGGGCAACATCGACGCCTTCTTCCACAAGATTGACGTTGCGATCATCCAGCATCAGGTCGATGTTCAGCGCCGGGTTCTGTTCGAGAAATGGCCCCAAGTGCGGAACGATGTGCAGCCGGCCGAAGGTCACGGCGGCGCAGATACGCAGGTTGCCGGTCAGGCCGCTGGCGGCACCGCGAGCGGCATTGTCGGCTTCATCGACTTCTTCGATGGCACGCTTGGCCCGTTCGAAAAACGCCAGGCCGGCTTCGGTGGGCGTCAGGCCACGGGTGGAGCGCAAAAGTAGCCGAACCGCCAGCCGTGTTTCCAGTTGCGCGATGGTTTTCGACACGGCGGGCTGGCCGATATTCAGGCGTCGTGCGGCGGCGGAAAACGAACCGGTTTCCACCACGTACACGAAGGTTTCCATTGCGGCCAGGCGATCCATCTAAAGTCCTTGTGTAAATCTGATGGCTGTAGAAACCCACTGTAGGAGCAAGCTTGCTCGCGATAGCGGACGGTCAGTCAAGTCAATGTTGAATTTACCGACGTCTTCGCGAGCAAGCTCGGCTCCTACAGTGGTTCACGCGGTAGCGAGCGAACGCTTCTCCGACACACTCAAAAACCGCAACAACGCCAACAGCGGAAACGCGCTGCCGACAATCACGATCCACAACCAGCCGCCATGCTCATACACCGCACTGGCCACCGAAGAACCAAACGCGCCACCGATGAAGATGCTGGTCATGTACAGCGCATTCAGGCGGCTGCGGCTCTTGGCGTCGAGGGCGTAGACCGCGCGCTGGCCGAGGACCATGTTCATCTGTACGCAGAAGTCGAGGACCACGCCCGTTACCGCGAGGCCGATGACGCTATAAGCCGGATGGATGAACGCGGGCAGGAAACTCAAGCTGGCGAACAGTAGGGCCAGCAAAGATGCGATGCGGGTGTGGCCGGCATCTGCCAGGCGACCGGCGATGGGCGCGGCGATGGCACCGATGGCCCCGACCAGGGCGAAGATCGCGATCTGTGTTTGCGACAAGCCATGATTACGCGCCAGTTCCAGCGGCACGGCGGTCCAGAACAAGCTGAACGTGGCGAACATGCAACCCTGGTAAAAGGCACGCTGACGCAATACCGGTTGTTGACGCAACAGCGTCCACAGCGAACCCAGCAATTGGCCATAAGACGCGCTGTGGTCAGGTTGACGCTTGGGAATGGTCAGGGCCAGCACAACGCTGATCGCTGCCATTAACGCCGCCGCAATGACGAACATAGCCCGCCAGCCAAAGTGGTCGGCCACCACGCTGGACACGGGGCGCGCCAGGAGAATTCCCAGCAGCAAACCGCCCATGATCCCGCCGACTACACGGCCACGCGATTCCTCCGGCGCCAAATGCGCCGCCAGCGGAATCAGGATCTGCACCGACACCGAACTGAAACCCACCAGCAACGAGATCAACAAAAACACGTTCGGCTGATCGGTAAATGCCGCGCCCAACAAACTGGCAATCGCCACCACGGTGGTGATGATCATCAACCGGCGGTTCTCCAGCAGATCACCCAGCGGCACCAGAAAGAACAGACCGAGTGCATAACCAATCTGGGTCAGCGAAACGATGAAACTGGCCATGGTGCTGGTCAGCCCGATGTCCGGGGCAATCAGGCCGATGATCGGTTGGGCGTAGTAGATGTTGGCGACGATCGCGCCGCAGCAAAAGGCGAACAGCAGCACCATGCTTCGGGTCATTGTCGCGGTGCCGTGGGGCACCTGGGTTGCTGGGTTCATAACGTGTCTCGCTGAACAGATGGGAATGCGCGCAGGCTAATAGGCTGACCGGAACGGCGGAAGTGGGATTGGAGTGATAGCAATCATTCCTTTGCGGAATGAGTGACGGACGTCTGTGATGTCCCTCGGTGAACCTTGCGTCAAAACATTGAGATCCGATGATACATTCACTTACATCTAGTTCGATAGCGTGCTTATGTTGTCACTTCACGATTTCTAACCGGAAGGCACTTTCATGAACGCGATGTTTCGTCACCTGATTCGCGGTGCTTCAGCTCTTACCTTGATCACCTTGTTCACGGCAGGTCTCGCGCAGGCTGCTGATGCACCGGGCACGCGCATTGGCGTGCGCGGCGAGATCACCGGCGTCAGCCCGGACGTGTTGAAGGTCCACGTCAACAGCGGCGAAAACGTGGTGATCAACCTGACCCAGGACACCAAAGTCCGCGCCGTTACCCTGGCCAATATCGAAGATATCAAACCCGGCAGCTACATCGGCTCCGCCGCCATCCCGCAGGAGGACGGCACACTCAAGGCGCTGGAAGTCCACGTCTTCCCACCGGAACTGGCGGGCAGCGGCGACGGCCATCGGCCTTTCGACCTGGTCAAGGGCAGCAGTATGACCAATGGCAGCGTTGGCGATCTGGTGGTCAGCAACGGCCGGGTGTTGACCGTCAACTACAAGGGCGGCCAGCAGAAAATCCTGGTGCCGGAGGACGTACCGATCGTCAACCTGATGCCGGGGGATCGCAGCTTGCTGAAGGTGGGCGTGAAGATCGTCACGTTCGTCACCCAAAGCGCTGACGGCACACTAACCGCGCAATCCATCTCGGCCGGCAAGGACGGGGTCACACCACCGATGTAACAGCGAGCAATATCCCTTGTGGGGGCGGGCTTGCCCGCGATGAGGCCGGCTCATCCAACATATTCGTAGACTGACACACCGCCATCGCGGGCAAGCCCGCTCCCACATTGGTTTTGTGTCCGGTTCGAATACGCACAAAAAAGGCGACCTGTTCAGGTCGCCTTTTTCATTGCCGCTCAGCGATCACTGGCCGCTGTAGATCTGGTCAAAAACCCCACCATCATTGAAGTGAGTCTTCTGCACCGTGCGCCAGTCACCAAAGGTCTTCTCTACCGAGAGGAAATCAACTTTCGGGAAACGATCGGTGTACTTCGCCAGCACCGCCGGGTCACGCGGACGCAGGTAGTTCGCGGCCGCAATCTCCTGACCTTCCGGCGACCACAGGTACTTCAAATATTCCTCGGCCGCCGCGCGGGTGCCTTTCTTCTCGACGACCTTATCGACCACCGATACCGGCGGCTCAGCTTCAGCGGAAACACTCGGGTAGATGACTTCGAACTGATCGCGACCAAACTCGCGGGCAATCATTTCCGCTTCGTTCTCGAAGGTCACCAGCACGTCGCCGATCTGGTTGGTCATGAAGGTGGTAGTGGCGGCACGGCCACCGGTGTCGAGCACTGGCGCTTGCTTGAACAGCTTGCCGACGAAGGCTTTGGCCTTGTTCTCGTCACCGCCGTTCTTCAGCACATAACCCCAGGCCGAAAGGTAGGTATAGCGGCCGTTGCCCGAGGTTTTCGGGTTCGGCACGATCACTTGCACGCCGTCCTTGAGCAGGTCCGGCCAGTCTTTCAGGGCTTTCGGGTTGCCTTTACGAACAATGAACACCGTGGCCGAAGTGAACGGCGCGCTGTTGTTCGGCAGGCGTGTTACCCAGTTGTCCGGGACCAGTTTGCCGTTGTCCGCCAGGGCGTTGATGTCGGTGGCCATGTTCATGGTGATGACGTCAGCCGGCAGGCCGTCGATCACCGAGCGCGCGTGTTTGCGGGCCCCGCCGAAGGACATCTGCAAGGTGATGTTTTCGTTGTGTTCGGCTTGCCAGTGTTTCTGGAACGCAGTGTTGTAGTCCTTGTAGAAATCGCGCATCACGTCATAGGAAACGTTGAGCAACGTCGGTGCGGCCTGAGCCACGCTGGTCAGTGCCAGGCCAGCGGCCAGAAGTGAGGCGCCAAAGAGTTTTTTCACTGCGAATTCCTTGTTCTATTTAAATGTGAGGCAATTTGCCAGCGACTATAACTGGGCTCGCATAGTCCTTTAAAGATTAAAAAGCACTTTGCTTATTCCAGTTTCTTGAACAGTGCATTACCGCAACGGGAGCAAAATGCGGCGCCGTGTTCGTGGCTATTTTTCTTGCACACCGGGCAGTCGTGTTGCAGTTGTTCACCGCGCATGGCGTTGGCCAGTTCGGCGGTGAAGATGCCCGTCGGCACGGCGATGATCGAGTAACCGGTGATCATCACCAGCGACGAAATCACTTGGCCTAATGGCGTCTTCGGCACGATGTCGCCAAAGCCCACGGTGGTCAGCGTCACGATAGCCCAGTAGATGCCTTTGGGAATGCTGGTAAAGCCGTGTTCCGGACCTTCGATCACATACATTAGCGTGCCAAACACCGTGACCAGCGTGCAGACGCTGACCAGGAACACTACGATTTTCTGCTTGCTGCCGCGTAACGCCGCCATCAAGTAATTGGCTTGCTTGAGGTAGGGGCTGAGCTTGAGCACGCGGAAAATCCGCAGCATCCGAATGATCCGGATGATCAGCAAATACTGCGCATCGGCGTAATACAGCGCGAGGATGCCGGGCACGATGGCCAGCAAATCCACCAGCCCGTAGAAGCTGAACGCGTAACGCAATGGCTTGGGCGAACAGTACAGGCGCAGGCCATATTCGATGGCGAAGATGACGGTGAAGCCCCACTCGATGTACGCGAGCACGTTGGCGTAGTTCTGGTGAACGCTGTCGATGCTGTCGAGCATCACGATCACAATGCTGGCGAGGATGATCAACAGCAGGATGCCGTCGAAGCGCCGCCCGGCCGTGGTGTCGCTCTGGAAAACCATGACGTAAAGCTCTTCACGCCAGTTTTTGCTGCTATCCATGGAAAACGCCTGAACCGAGAATCAGCGAAGCCTAGGTTGATTCTCCCCGGTAGCGCAAGGCGCATCGGCGCCCGCGGCTTTACCGAATATTTGGACAGCCGTGCGGATCAGCCAGCAGGCGAGGATGAACGGCGCGGTCAGCGTGGGCAGGCCGATGGCGGCAAACATCGGCGTCAGCAACAGCGCGAAGGCAATACCGAGCAGTGGCAGCCACGGCTGCTGGCGCTGTGAGCTGAAGGCAAGTGCGGCGAGTACGGCGTTATAGCCCCCCAGACCGAGCAATGCCGTGTAGAAGTCGTGGTGCAGCAGGCTCCAGCCCATGCCCGCGACTGACGCGAACAACGCCCAGCAGAATGCGCGGCGATCAGCGATCAGCAAACCGGCGGCAATCATCGCACCGGCCAGCGGATGACCAAGGAACATCACCTGGCCGATGCCTTTGAAGGGAGCCGCGAGCATGTTCAGCGTGTTGATTTCGATCAAGTGCGCCTGTGTCGAGGGCGTGGCGAAGCACAGCAACAACCAGCTCAGACCCACGAATGGCGTGGTGTAGGCGGGCAGGTATTGGCTGATTCGGGCACGTTTGAGCCATTGCTGGGTGAGCATCGCGCTGAGGCCGCCAGCGGCGAGGATCAGCGGCGGTAGCAGCGCTGACCAAGGGAAATAGAGGCTCAGGAGAAGACCGAGCAGGACACCGTTGTAACTGAACAGGCCGGCTTGACGATCAGCCTTGGCATAACCGCGACGTTGCGCGGTGAGCAACCCGGCGACACCGCCGAGCAATGCACCACCCAATAAGGCGGGCGCGGTAAACAGGATGGCGCTGAGGCACAGCAGGCCGCACAGCGGATTACGCTGGAGGAATATTTGACTGAAGCCGTTAAGCAAAGCTTCCGCCCAATCGGGGCGGTGGGTGTTGAAGTGGTTGGCAGGCATTTTTATCTATGTCAGGGGGACCGTGTCATCGTTCTTCGCGGGCAAGCCTCGCTCCTACAGGAATGCGCTGGTCCTGTAGGAGCGAGGCTTGCCCGCGAAGGGGCCGGTGAGAGCGTTAAATCAACGTCTCAATGCGCAAAGAGTTAGTCGACCCTGGCTGCCCAAACGGCACACCCGCGGTGATCAATAACGTGTCCCCGCGCTTGGCCATGCCCTGCGCCTGCGCAATCTCCAGCGCCGTCGAGCACACCTCATCCACCTGCCGCAACCGATCGTTGACCACCGAGTGCACGCCCCACGCCACCGTCAAGCGGCGAGCGGTCTGCAGGTTCGGCGTCAGGTTCAGGATCGGCACCGTCGGCCGCTCCCGCGCGGCGCGCAAACTCGAAGTGCCGGACTCGCTGTAATTCACCAGCACCGCCACCGGCAGCACATTGCTGATACGACGAATTGCGCAGCTGATGGCATCGGATACCGTCGCCTCGGCTTTCGGCCGACTCACGTCCAGTTGCGCCTGATAGTCCGGGCCGTTTTCTACCTGGCGGATGATCTTGCTCATCATCTGCACGGCTTCCAGCGGGTACTCGCCGGACGCGGTTTCCGCCGACAGCATCACCGCATCGGCCCCTTCGGCCACGGCGTTGGCAACATCGGTCACCTCGGCGCGAGTCGGGGCCGGGGAGAAGCGCATCGACTCGAGCATCTGCGTCGCCACCACCACCGGTTTGCCGAGCTCACGGCACGTGCTGATGATGTTTTTCTGAATCTGCGGCACGCTTTCGGCCGGGACTTCCACGCCCAGATCACCGCGCGCGACCATGATCGCATCGCTCAACTCGGCGATCTCGCGCAGCTGAGTCACCGCCGAGGGTTTCTCGATCTTGGCCATCAAGAATGCTTTGTCACCGATCAGTTCGCGCGCCTCGCGAATGTCTTCCGGACGCTGCACAAACGACAGTGCCACCCAGTCCACACCCAGCTCCAGGCCGAAGCTCAAGTCGCGACGATCCTTGGCGGTCAGCGGGCTCAGTTCCAGCACCGCTTGCGGCACGTTCACGCCTTTGCGGTCGGACAGTTCGCCGCCATTGAGCACCGTGGTGTCGATGGCGTCGGCGTACTTGGTGATCACTCGCAAGCGCAGCTTGCCGTCGTCCAGCAGCAGGTCCATGCCCGGCTCCAGTGCGGCGATGATCTCCGGGTGAGGCAGGTTGACCCGGCGCTCATCGCCCGGCGTCGTATCGAGGTCCAGGCGCAAAGCCTGACCGCGGTGCAACTGCACTTTGCCCTGGGCGAACTTGCCGACCCGCAGTTTCGGGCCTTGCAGGTCCATCAGAATCCCCAGCGGGTAATTCAGCTGGCGCTCGACTTCACGAATCCACTGATAGCGCTGGGCATGGTCGGCGTGATCGCCGTGGCTGAAGTTGAGGCGGAAGATGTTGACCCCGGCCTGTACCAGCTCACGAATGTCATCGATCCCGTCGGTGGCCGGGCCGAGGGTGGCGAGGATTTTGACCTTTTTATCAGGCGTCATTTTTTGTGCTCTCGAGAATCAGGATGGCGCGGAAGTCGTTGACGTTGGTGCGGGTCGGCTCGGTGACGATCAAGGCGTCCAGCGCCTCGAAATAGCCGTAGCCATTGTTGTTGTCCAACTCGTCGCTGGCGCTCAGGCCGAGGGCGGCGGCGCGGGCGTAACTGAGCGGGGTCATGATCGCGCCGGCATTGTCTTCGGAGCCGTCGATGCCGTCGGTATCACCGGCCAGCGCGTAGACGCCGGGCAGGCCTTTGAGGCTGTCGGTCAGGCTCAGGAGGAATTCGGCATTGCGTCCGCCACGGCCATTGCCGCGCACGGTGACGGTGGTTTCGCCGCCGGAGAGAATCACGCACGGCGCCGCCAAGGGCTGACCGTGCAGCACGACCTGACGCGCGATGCCGGCGTGGACCTTGGCCACCTCGCGGGATTCGCCTTCCAGATCACCGAGGATCAGCGGGCTGAAACCGGCCTGACGGGCTTTCACCGCAGCGGCTTCAAGCGACTGCTGTGGGCGGGCGATCAGTTGGAAATGACTGCGCGCCAGGCTCGGATCGCCGGGTTTGACGGTCTCCGATTCCGGGCTTTGCAGCCAGTTGCGCATCGAGGCCGGGACTTCAATGTTGTAGCGCTTGAGGATCGCCAGCGCTTCGGCGGAGGTGCTCGGGTCGGCCACGGGGGGGCCGGAGGCGATGACCGTGGCGAGGTCGCCCGGTGCATCGGAAATCGCATAGGTATAAACAGTGGCAGGCCAGCAGGCTTTGCCGAGACGGCCGCCCTTGATCGCCGAGAGGTGCTTGCGCACGCAGTTCATCTCGCCGATGGTGGCGCCGGATTTGAGCAGGGCTTTGTTGATCGACTGTTTGTCGGCCAGGGTGATGCCTTCGGCCGGAAGTGCAAGCAGGGCAGAGCCACCACCTGAGAGCAGGAAGATCACACGGTCGTCTTCGGTCAGGTTGCTGACCAGTTCAAAGACGCGCTTGGCAACGGCTTGTCCCGCCGCATCGGGCACCGGGTGAGCCGCTTGGACCACTTCGATTTTTTCGCACGGGGCGCCGTGACCGTAGCGGGTTACCACGAGACCGGACACGTCGCCCTGCCAGCAACGCTCGACCACCTGTGCCATGGCTGCCGCGGCTTTGCCGGCGCCGATGACGATCACCCGACCGCTGCGGTCTTTGGGCAAATGGGCTTCGAGGACGTGCTGCGGATGGGCGGCGTCGATAGCTGTGGCGAACAGCTCGCGCAGGAATTGTTGCGGATCGACCGACATGGCGGGCTCCCGGAATTCTTGTTATTAGAGAAGACTGCTTGCCCCTGTAGGAGCGAGGCTTGCCCGCGAACCGGACACCACGGTGTTTCTGCTGCACCGAGGCGATCCATTCGCGGGCAAGCCTCGCTCCTACAGGGAGCGGGTGAAGGTGTTATTTATCGCGAATCGAGAAATTCGCCATGTGTTCCAGGCCCTTGATCAGCGCCGAGTGGTCCCAGTTGCTGCCACCGATGGCCGCGCAGGTGCTGAACACTTGCTGGGCGTTGGCGGTGTTTGGCAGGTTGATGTTCAGCTCCTTGGCGCCTTGCAGGGCCAGGTTCAGGTCCTTCTGGTGCAGGCTGATGCGGAAGCCTGGGTCGAAGGTGCCTTTGATCATGCGTTCGCCATGCACTTCGAGGATCTTCGACGAAGCGAAACCGCCCATCAGCGCTTCACGCACCTTGGCTGGATCGGCACCGTTTTTCGCCGCGAACAGCAGGGCTTCGGCCACGGCCTGGATGTTCAGCGCGACGATGATCTGGTTCGCCACTTTCGCGGTTTGACCGTCGCCGTTGCCACCGACCAGGGTGATGTTCTTGCCCATCGACTGGAACAGCGGCAGCGCGCGTTCGAAGGCATCGGCATCGCCGCCGACCATGATGCTCAGGGTCGCCGCCTTGGCGCCGACTTCACCGCCGGACACCGGCGCGTCGAGGTACTGCGCGCCTTTCTCGTTGATCTGGGCCGCGAAGGCTTGGGTGGCGGTAGGCGAAATCGAGCTCAGGTCGATGACGATCTTGCCTTTGCCACCCCCCGCCGCAATGCCGTCGGCGCGGAACAGCACGTCATCGACCTGCGGGGTATCCGGGACCATGACGATGATGAATTCGGCTTCTTGCGCGACTTCTTTCGGGTTCGCCAGCGCGACCGCGCCAGCGGCGATCAGGTCGGCCGGGGCAGCATCGTGGTGCGCCGACAGGAACAGGCTGTGACCGGCTTTCTGCAGGTTCAACGCCATTGGGTGGCCCATGATGCCGGTGCCGATAAATCCGATTTTAGCCATGAGAAAATCCTCTTGTTTTTGTTGCTCTGTTCACAAAATTCGTGGGGTGTCAGCGAGGACGCCTTCGCGGGCAAGCCTCGCTCCTACAGACAACCCGGCTCCCGTAGGAGCGAGGCTTGCCCGCGAAGAACGATGACGCGGTCCCTGATCAGATCGCGTTATGGGTTTTCAGCCAGCCCAAACCCGCTTCCGTGGTGGTCAGCGGCTTGTATTCACAGCCAACCCAACCCTGATAACCGATGCGGTCCAGGTGTTCGAACAGGAAGCGGTAGTTGATTTCACCGGTGCCCGGTTCGTTGCGTCCTGGGTTATCCGCCAATTGCACATGATTGATTTCGTTCAGGTGCGATTGCAGGGTGCGGGCCAGGTCGCCCTCCATGATTTGCATGTGGTAGATGTCGTATTGCAGGAACAGGTTGGCACTGCCGACCTGTTCGCGAATCGACAGGGCTTGCGCCGTGTTGTTCAGGTAGAAACCCGGGATGTCGCGGGTGTTGATCGCTTCCATCACCAGTTTGATGCCTGCCGCTTGCAGCTTGTCGGCGGCGTACTTGAGGTTGGCGACGAAGGTTTTTTCCACACTGGCAGCATCGACGCCTTGTGGACGGATACCGGCCAGGCAGTTGACCTGGGTGTTGCCCAGCACTTGCGCGTAGGCGATGGCCAGGTCGACGCCGGCGCGGAATTCTTCAACCCGATCCGGCAAGCACGCGATACCGCGTTCGCCCTTGGCCCAGTCACCGGCCGGCAGGTTGAACAGCACTTGGGTCAGACCGTTGGCGTCGAGCTTGGCTTTGATGTCGGCGGAGCTGAAGTCGTAAGGGAACAGGTATTCGACACCACTGAAGCCGGCCTTGGCGGCCGCTTCGAAGCGGGCAAGAAAATCCTGCTCGGTAAACAGCATGGACAGGTTGGCTGCGAAACGCGGCATGGTGGTCTCCCTTAAAAAGATGTCCTGTAGCAGCTGCCGAGGGACGAGGCTGCGTTGGGCTGCGAAGCGGCCCCCGACGGCGGTCCTGCGGACACGCAACGCAGCCTCGTGCCTCGGCAGCTGCTACAGGTTCAGGTGTTAATCAAGCAACGAAATCGCCGTTGGCGCATCGTTGCCGACCAGCGCCAGGTCTTCGAATTCGTTGACGGCGTTGATCTCGGTGCCCATGGAAATGTTGGTCACGCGCTCCAGGATAATCTCGACGATCACCGGCACCTTGAACTCTTCGATCAGCTCCTGAGCCCTGCGCAGGGCAGGCTGGATCTGAGCCGGTTCGAACACTCGCAGGGCCTTGCAGCCGAGGCCTTCAGCCACTGCTACGTGGTCGACACCGTAACCGTTGAGTTCCGGTGCGTTCAGGTTGTCGAAGGACAGCTGCACGCAATAATCCATGTCAAAACCGCGCTGCGCCTGACGGATCAGCCCCAGGTACGAGTTGTTCACCACCACGTGGATGTACGGCAGCTTGAACTGCGCGCCCACCGCCAATTCTTCGATCATGAACTGGAAATCATAGTCGCCCGACAGTGCCACAACCTTGCGGGTCGGGTCGGCCTTGACGACACCCAGTGCGGCCGGAATGGTCCAGCCCAGAGGGCCGGCCTGACCGCAGTTGATCCAGTGACGCGGCTTGTAGACGTGCAGGAACTGCGCGCCGGCAATCTGCGACAGACCGATGGTGCTGACGTAGCAAGTGTCTTTGCCAAACACCTGGTTCATCTCTTCATAAACGCGTTGCGGCTTGACCGGCACGTTGTCGAAGTGAGTCTTGCGCTGCAGGCTGGATTTGCGCTGCTGGCAGTCTTGCAGCCAGGCACTGCGGTTTTTCAGCTTGCCGGCGGCTTGCCATTCGCGAGCGACTTCGATGAACACAGTCAGCGCGGCAGCGGCGTCGGAAACGATGCCCAGGTCCGGGGTGAACACGCGGCCGATCTGGGTCGGTTCGATGTCGACGTGAATGAACGTGCGGCCCTCGGTGTAAACGTCGATCGAGCCGGTGTGACGGTTCGCCCAACGGTTACCGACACCCAGCACCAGGTCGGACTTGAGCATCGTCGCGTTGCCATAGCGGTGCGAGGTTTGCAGGCCAACCATGCCGACCATCAAGGGGTGATCGTCCGGGATGGTGCCCCAGCCCATCAGGGTCGGGACCACCGGGATACCGGTCAGCTCGGCGAATTCCACCAGCAATTCGCTGGCGTCGGCATTGATGATGCCGCCACCGGCGACCAACAGTGGGCGCTCAGCCTGGTCGAGCATGGCCAGGGCCTTCTCGATTTGCACGCGGTTAGCGGTGGGCTTGGCCAGCGGCAGTGGCTCGTAGGCGTCGATGTCGAATTCGATTTCGGCCATCTGCACGTCGAACGGCAGGTCGATCAGCACGGGGCCTGGGCGGCCGGAGCGCATTTCATAGAAAGCTTTCTGGAACGCGTAAGGCACCTGGCCCGGTTCCATGACGGTGGTCGACCACTTGGTCACTGGCTTGACGATGGCGGTGATGTCGACCGCCTGGAAGTCTTCCTTGTGCATACGGGCGCGGGGTGCTTGCCCGGTGATGCACAGAATCGGGATCGAGTCGGCCGAGGCGCTGTAGAGCCCGGTGACCATGTCAGTACCGGCAGGGCCGGAAGTGCCGATGCACACGCCGATGTTGCCGGCCTTGGTGCGGGTGTAACCCTCGGCCATGTGCGAGGCACCTTCGACGTGGCGCGCGAGGACGTGATCGATGCCACCGACCTTCTGCAAGGCGGAGTACAGCGGGTTGATCGCGGCGCCAGGGATGCCAAAAGCGGTATCAACCCCTTCACGGCGCATCACCAGAACGGCGGCTTCGATTGCTCTCATTTTGCTCATGGTTTTGTGCCTCTTACGTTTTGTAATTGTATACAAGTGGCTTTGCGCAGAGTGTATTCACGGCGGACGGCGCAGGTCAATCCATTTTCTCAAGCGACTGTTTCATTCGTCGGAAGCCCGTTCTACTGTGGCTTTTCGTCGCATGTGGCGCTTTTCGATAATTATTGTATACAAAAAAATAACTCATTGTGTTCTATTTGTTGCATCGGACTTCTGAACAAAAAGAAGCCCAACGGCTTTCCCTATAACAAAATGAGGACAGCACCATGAGCGCTTTAACCTTGAAAGTCGCAGTGAACCTGACCAGTCAGGCCATCGCCGCCGGGCGTGCAATCTCCGCAGCGCCCTTGACCATCGCCGTACTGGATGCCGGCGGACACCTGATCTCCCTGCAACGCGAAGACGGTGCCAGCCTGCTGCGCCCGCAGATCGCCATCGGCAAAGCCTGGGGCGCGATCGCCTTGGGCAAAGGCTCACGCCTGCTGGCGCTGGACGCGCAACAACGCCCGGCATTTATCGCCGCGTTGAACAGCCTGGGGCAGGGCAGCGTCGTGCCGGCACCGGGTGGTGTGCTGATTCGGGATCAGGATGGCAACGTGCTGGGAGCGGTGGGTATCAGCGGGGATTTGTCGGATGTTGACGAACAGTGCGCGATCAATGCGATCGAGGCGCTGGGGTTGCGGGCGGATGCGGGGGTGACGGCTTGATCTGCGGCGCCTGACCCAATGCCATCGCGGGCAAGCCCGCTCCCACAAGGATTGGAGGTGTTCACTTATCTTGTGCACACCATCACCCCCTGTGGGAGCGGGCTTGCCCGCGATGACTATCGACCAGACACATCCAGCTAAAAGTCTGCATCCCAACCCAGCATTTCGAGGTCTAGCCTTTCATGAACCCATCATGAAAGAGGCAACGGAATGCCCGATTTACCTTCTTCACATCGCTTGCGACTGGGGCGCTATGCAGAACCCAATCGAATCTATTTGCTGACTACCAACACGCTCAATCGTGATCCGGTTTTTCGAGATTTCGCTTTGGGCAGATTGGTGGTTCATCAATTTCGCGAGGCGCAAAATCTGGGATTGGTAAATTCACTGGCTTGGGTCGTAATGCCCGATCACTTCCATTGGCTCGTCGAGTTGGAGAGGTGTTCGCTCAGCCATTTGATGCGGCGAACCAAGTCACTGATCACTCGAGAGGTGAACCTTTCCAGTCATAGAAGAGGGCCACTCTGGCAGCAGGGTTATTACGACCGAGCATTGAGGCGAGAAGAGGACCTGGTGAAGATGGCGAGGTATGTCGTCGCCAACCCGTTGCGGGCAGGACTGGTAGAGCGGCTTGGCGACTATCCGCTGTGGGATGCAATTTGGCTTTAAACCTTCAAGCCGAGTCGCCTCCATCTCGGGCAAGCCCGCTCCCACAAGGATTGAGGGTGTTAGAAGAAATTATGTCCACTCACAAAACTTGTGGGAGCGGGCTTGCCCGCGATGGAGGCGACGCGGTCTCTCAGTCCGGCTCACACCCCTTCAGCACCAACCGGATAATTGTCTGCGCCGCCGCTTCATAATCTTCTTCGTCGAGCTTGGCCTTGCCGGTAATCGCAGTGATCTGCCAATCAAAGTCGGCATACGTCTGCGTCGCCGCCCAGATGCTGAACATCAGGTGGTTGGGGTCGATGGGGGCGATCTGGCCCCGGTCGATCCAGGTCTGGATGCAGTCGATATTGTGCTTGGCCTGGCCGTTGAGCTGTTCGACCAGGTCAGCGCTCAGGTGCGGGGCGCCGTGCATGATTTCGCTGGCGAACACTTTGGAAGCGAAAGGCAGGTCGCGGGAGATGCGGATTTTCGAGCGAATGTAGCCGCTCAGCACTTCGCTGGGCACGCCGTCGGCGTTGAACGGCGTCGAGGCCTGCAGGATCGGCTCGATGATGCTTTCCAGGACCTCGCGGTAGAGGTTTTCCTTGGATTTGAAGTAGTAGTAGACGTTGGGCTTGGGCAATCCCGCCTTGGCTGCGATGTCACTGGTTTTGGTCGCAGCGAAGCCCTTGTCGGCAAATTCTTCACTGGCGGCACGCAGGATCAGTTGTTTGTTGCGCTCGCGGATGGTGCTCATAAACCAAGGGGTTCCTTGCCTGTGCTGGCGGTTGCGCATGGTAGCACCGGCCTCGCGCGGCGCTCAAGAATGCCCCGCCGCACGTTGGGCCGCGCTATGCTGCGCGGCATTCATTGAAGAAGGAAACCTGATTCATGGCAGGAAGCAGTTTGCTGGTGCTGATCGACGACATCGCAGCCGTACTCGACGATGTGGCGTTGATGACCAAAATGGCCGCCAAAAAGACTGCCGGCGTTCTCGGCGACGACCTGGCGCTCAACGCCCAGCAAGTCTCCGGCGTGCGTGCCGAGCGCGAGATCCCGGTTGTATGGGCGGTGGCCAAGGGCTCGTTTCTCAACAAACTGATCCTGGTGCCGTCGGCGCTGGCCATCAGTGTGTTCATTCCATGGTTGGTCACACCGTTATTGATGATCGGCGGCGCTTACCTGTGTTTCGAAGGGTTCGAGAAACTCGCCCACAAATTCCTCCACAGCCAGGCTGAAGACCAGGCCGAACATGCCGAGCTGGTCGAGGCCGTGGCCGATCCGGCGATCGATCTGGTGGCGGTCGAGCAGGACAAGATCAAGGGTGCCATCCGCACCGACTTCATCCTGTCGGCGGAAATCATCGCCATCACCCTGGGCACTGTGGCTGGCGCATCGCTGACGCAGCAAGTCATCGTGTTGTCGGGGATTGCAATCGTCATGACCATCGGCGTTTATGGCTTGGTGGCCGGTATCGTCAAGCTCGACGACCTCGGTTTGTGGCTGACGCAGAAACCGGGGCAGATGGCCAAAAGCATCGGCGGCGGAATTCTGCGTGCAGCGCCGTACATGATGAAAAGCCTGTCGGTGATCGGCACGGCGGCGATGTTCCTGGTCGGCGGCGGGATTCTGACTCACGGCGTGCCGGTGGTTCATCACTGGATAGAAAGCGTCAGTGCCGGGGCGGGTGGGGCCGGGTTTATCGTGCCGACGTTGCTCAATGCAGTGGCGGGAAGTGTGGCGGGCGCGGTTGTATTGGCGGGCGTAATGGTCGTCAGCAAAAACTGGAAATCAGCCAAAAGCTAACCCTGTAGGAGCTGGCTTGCCAGCGAAGAGGCTCGATTCGACGACAACTGTCTTCGGTGTGGCGAATATTGCTTTCGCTGGCAAGCCAGCTCCTACGGGTCGTTGTGGGATACCCAATAAAAAGGCCATTCGATCTGCATCGAATGGCCTTTTTTGTTGCCTGTCGAATTACTCGGCGATCTGCAACTTGCGCGACTCGGTGTACACGTAGCGCACTTTCTCATACTCGAACGGCGAGTTCAGTTGGCCGTAGCGGAAGCTGGTCTGGTAGCGCTTGTCGATGCCGCGCAGGACCCAGATTTCCGGGTGGTTTTCGCTGACTTGGGCGACGTTCAGGAAGTTGATCGCGTTCTCGGCGGTGAAATCCACCGCCAGGCCGCCGGTGTCGCGAATGTTCGACGGTCCGAGGATCGGCAGTACGAAGTAGGCGCCGCCCGGTACGCCGTAGAAGCCCAGCGTCTGGCCAAAGTCTTCGCTCTGGCGCGGCAGGCCCATGGCGGTGGCCGGGTCCCACAGGCCGGCGATGCCAATGGTGGTGTTGAGCAACAGCCGCCCGGTGATTTCCATCGAGCGCTGGCCTTTGAACTGCAGCAGGCTGTTCAACAGGTTCGGTACGTCACCGAGGTTGTTGAAGAAGTTGCTGACGCCGGTGCGCAGGAAGCTCGGGGTGATGTAGCGGTAGCCGTCGACCACGGGCAGGAACACCCATTGGTCGAAGCGGTAGTTGAAGTGATAAACCCGACGGTTCCACTCTTCCAGCGGGTCATAGACGTTCAGCGCGTTGAGCGTCGAACGCTCGAACTCGCGCTGATCCATTCCCGGGTTGATTTTGAGTTTGCTCAGCGGCTCTTTGAAGCCGTCGCTGTCGATCACAACCGGTGCGTTGGCTTTGCTGTTGTCGGCATTGGCGACGCCTGCACAGAGTAACGCTGCGATAAGCAGGAGGTATTTAGCCACGGAAGAACTCCAGCATGGCGTCGCTGTTGACGCGGTAGTTAAGGTTGCCGCAGTGGCCGCCCAGTGGATAAACGGTCAAACGGTCGCCGAAGGTCTTGCGCAGGAAACCGAGGTCGCCAGGGCCGAGAATCACGTCGTCGGCGTTGTGCATGACGGCGATTTTCGGGCTGTCGTGCAGGTAGTCCTTCAGCGCATACAAACTCACCTGGTCGATCAGTTGCAGCAGGCTGCCGCCGTCGGTGCGGGCGCGCCACATCGGGATAACCTGTTCGGTGATGTAGCAGTCGAAGTCGCACTGCAGCGCGCGTTTGAGGAACGGCGTGAGACTGGTGCCTTCGGTGATCGGATATTTCGGTGGTGTGATGAGCCCGCGCCGGTTGATCAGGTCCGAAGTGAAGGCGATGTCGGCCGCCGAAAAGCGGAACGAGGTGCCGATCAACATGGCCATCTGTTCGTTGGTCAGGTGCTGCTTGGACTGCTGGAAGTCATAGAGCAGGGCATCGTTGAGGTCGATGTAGCCCTTCTGCTGGAAGTAGCGGGTCAGTTTGTTCAACACCAGTTCATAGAAGGTGGTGGAGTTGTTGATGCCCTTGACCTCGGTCTGGACCAGCTTGTCCAGGTTGGTGATCGAGGTGTAGAGGTTGACCGGCGGGTTGAGCAGCAAGACTTTCTTGAAGTTGAAGCTGCGACGGGTCTCGTCCAGGTGCGCGACGAATGCTGCATCCAGCGCACCCAGGCTGTAACCGGTCAGGTAGTAATCGGTGACCGGCACATTCGGGTTCTGTGCCCGCACGGCCTGCATCACCCGGTACATGTCTTCGGCGTCTTCCTTGGTGATGCCCGGGGTGGCAAAGCGTGAGGCGGCGCTCATGAAGTCGAAGCTGGTGGGCGACGACAGTTGCACCACGTGGTAGCCGGCCTTGTAGTAGAGCTTTTTCAGGTATTCGTTGAGGCTGCTGTCGTAGCGCGCGCCAGTGCCGGCGATCAGGAAAATCAGCGGCGCGGCTTTATCCTGGGTCGCGATGCGGTAAGTGAGTTTCTGCACCGGCCAGAAGTTGTCTGGCAGGTCGAATGCACGCTCCGGGCGCAGTGTAACGCTGCGTGTCTGCTGATCGGTGTCGTCGTCCAGCGGCAACTCCGGACGCAGGTCCGGCGGAGTCGTGGCAATGGTCGCCTCGAACGGGTTGGTCAAGGGGTAGCCATAACTGGCAGCGTCGATGTCGACGGCCAGTGCGGACGCACTCAAAATAAGGCCGCCAAACAGGGCGGCGAAGCGCAAGGAACGGAGCATGACTAGATCCCTTAGAGAAAGGTGCCAAATGAAGTTCGCAGGCTATGACCACGGGGCTTGCGCCAAAGTGCCATGGATCGGCACCAATCAGGCCTAATTTCGGGGTAATAGTAGACGGACGATACACTTTGCAGCGATTTCGTGGCCAATTATCTGTTGCGCGCGTTTGCTTGGCGCTGCCGGGGGATTAAGCTGGCCGCCGTTTTCGTTTATTGGAGTGCTTCATGTCCCGCCGTCTGCCTGTGATTCTGCTGCTTGTTTTGCTGCCTTTATGGCTGGCCGCCAGTTATGGCGCGCGTTATGGCTTCATGGAGGATGCGCAGTGGGTCGGCCTCTGTGTGGACGAGGCGAGCCGTTGGGAATGCCAGGTCCGTTCGAACCTGGGCCTGATGATTCACTTCAAGGTCTTGGGCTGGGCGGCATTGGTGGCAGCCGTGATCGGTTTTGTGCTGCCGGGCCGGGCCGGGTGGTGGCTGGCGGTGCTGGCGCTGGTGTTCGGGTTTCCGGCGCTGGCGTTGTACAACACGACGTTGGCGGTGTTTGCGGTGGTGATTGCCGGGTTGCGGTTGGTCAGGGCATCCCGCATTGCCTGATTGATCGTCATCGCGGGCAAGCCCGCTCCCACAGGAATCTTCGTCGTACACAAATTCTGTATTCACCGAAGAACCCTGTGGGAGCGGGCTTGCCCGCGATGAGGCCAGTAGCCACGCAGAGGATCAGCCCTTGCGAACCCGCAAACTGCGCCACAACGCCGCCACCATCAACACACTCACCAGCGCCCAGCCCCAGGCTTGCTGGTTTTGCAGACCTTCACGAAACAGCTGCGGCGCAATGCCGGCGCCGATGATGAAGGTCAGCAGGGCGATTTCCCGACGCGGCACGCTCACCGGGCGGCACAGGTAAACCAGTGCTGGCAGGATGAATGCGACGCTCGGGAAGCTGCGATAACGCGGATCGAACACCAGTTCCAGCATCATGACGGCCGCCGCAAATCCTGCGGCCGCCAACAACCAGCCTGCCCGACGTTCCAGCACATTGAACGCCCGTTCACGCCAGCCAGTACGTGCGCTCAACGTCAGCGCGGCATGTGCCAGCACCAACAGATTCAACGCCGTCAGCAACGCGACCCACAGCCATTCACTGGCAAACCGCGTGGTGACTCGCGCCAGATCGCCCCAGGCACCAATCGAACACGCGGCCAATGCGCCCAGCAGCGGCAGAACCAACGCCGCGCGAGTGCTGCGTACACGACCGCCAAGGATCAGCGTGCCGAGGAAAATCACGCCACCCACCACCAGCCATTGCGACCAGTACGGCACGTTCGACACCGGGCCGGCCAGCACGCCTTTGTCCTGGCGATCGGCATCGAACAGGCCCCAATAACCGCCGACTGCACCTTCGCTGGCGCGTTTCCACGGCTGGTCGAAGGCTTCGATCAGGTTGTAATGCCAGCCTTGCTGCTCGGCCATGATCACGAAGGCACGAATGAACTTGGCCTCGTTGACCCGGCTCGGCAGGGCGGTTTCGCGTTGGCGGCCTTCGCTCGGCCAGCCGGTTTCGCCAATCATCACGTCTTTAGGCGCGAACTTGTTGCCGAACACCTGACGCACTTCAGCGACATGTTGCAAGGCTGCGTCGATGTTAGACGGATCGTCTTCCCAGTACGGCAGCAAGTGGATGGTCAGGAAATCCACCGCTGGGGCGATTTCCGGGTGCTTGAGCCAGAACTCCCAGACGTCGGCATAAGTGACAGGTTGTTTGACCTGGCTCTTGACCTTATTAATCAGCTTCGCCAACTGCGCGCCGGTGACTTCCTTGCGCAACAGGGTTTCGTTGCCGACGATCACCGAGGTCACCACGTCGGCGTTGGCGTTGGCCGAGGCGATCAGCAGGTCGACTTCTTTCTCGGTGTCCACCGGATTGCTGTTGACCCACGCGCCAATCATCAACTTAAGCCCGTGCTTACGCGCCAGGTCGGGCAGAGCTTCGAGGCCGGTCATGGAATAGGTGCGGATGCATTCGAAGCTTTTGGCCAGCAGCGCGAGGTCGGCGTCCATGCGCTCGGGGCGCAACTTGAACGGCTGATCGAACGGCGATTGATCCTTGTCGAACGGCGTATAGGAGGCACATTGCAGCTTGTGCGTGGCGCTGGCCACGTCCGGCAGGATCACCGGTTTGCCGAGGCCGTACCAGAAGCCACCAAGGGCAAAAAGCCCCAACAGGCAGGCGAATAGATAAGCAAAAAAAGGAAAACGTGATGTCGCGGGCATGGTCAGGCCGTCTGGGAGCAAAGCCGCGCATGTTACCTGCATTTGGCGCGCGCTTGGTGGCCTGCACAATTTTGACATGCAAAGTTCGGGCGGATTGGCCGGGTGGCTTTCGGTGGTCTAGATTAATGGCGTTCTGATGTCGTTTCTCGATGCCTTGAGGTCGCTGGCAGAGCAGGTCGCTCTTGGCGTGAGGTTGATTATCGAGGCGTCAGTACTCCGCTGACGATCGAGCGAGTTTGCGGGTGAGGCGTGATGGGGGCGCTGTGCACCATAACAATACGTTGACGCGACTCGGCATCCGTCGAGCGCAGCACTTTCGGGGAAGTAACGATGAAGATGCGACGACTTTTAGGCGCGGGTGCCGCTCTGGTACTTGCGATTGGCTCCACTATGGCCAATGCCGAGAGCAAGACCCTGAGCATCGGTTACGTCGACGGTTGGTCCGACAGCGTCGCGACGACCCACGTGGCGGCAGAAGTGATCAAGCAAAAGCTGGGTTATGACGTGAAGCTGCAAGCGGTCGCCACCGGGATCATGTGGCAGGGTGTGGCCACAGGCAAACTCGACGCCATGATGTCTGCGTGGCTGCCGGTGACTCACGGCGACTACTGGGCCAAGAACAAGGATCAAGTCGTCGATTACGGTCCGAACTTCAAAGACGCGAAAATCGGTCTGATCGTGCCGGAATACGTCAAGGCTAAAAGCATTGACGATCTGAAAACTGACGAAAGCTTCAAGAAACGTATCGTCGGCATCGACGCCGGTTCAGGTGTGATGCTCAAGTCCGAGCAGGCGATCAAGGATTATGACCTGACCGGGTATCAACTCAAGGCCAGTTCCGGCGCCGGCATGATTGCCGAGCTGACCCGTGCCGAGAAGAAAAACGAATCCATCGCCGTTACCGGTTGGGTTCCGCACTGGATGTTCGCCAAGTGGAAACTGCGCTTCCTGGACGACCCGAAAGGTGTTTATGGCGCAGCTGAAACTGTGAACAACATCGGCAGTAAAGAACTGGCAACCAAAGCACCGGAAGTGGCCAAGTTCCTGAAGAACTTCCAATGGGCGTCGAAAGACGAAATCGGCGAAGTCATGTTGGCTATCCAGGATGGCGCCAAGCCTGAAGCCGCTGCGAAGGATTGGGTGGCCAAACACCCGGAACGCGTTGCAGACTGGACCAAATGATTTGAGCTGATGCGTCTGGTCAGCACCTCTCAAGGCCGCTTGGCATTATTGCCAAGCGGCCTTTTGCTTTCTGTAGGAGCGAGCTCGCTCGCGATGGGCGTGAACGATAACGCATGCACTCTGGAAAAACGCATCGCCTGCGCATTCTTCGCGAGCGAGCTCGCTCCTACAGAATGGCTGATACGTCATGTCGTTCTAATACTAAGGTCGTCTGGAACCTGCCCCGCAGCCGCATAGAGTGGATAACGTTCCAACTTCATCTGTGCTGCGAGGATAAAAACAATGAACGACAGCATTTACCTCTCGATTCAAAACAGCCCGCGCTTCAAGGAGCTGGTTAGTAAGCGAGAAAAGTTCGCCTGGATACTTTCGGCGATCATGCTTGGGCTTTACTCCGGATTCATCCTTTTGATTGCTTACGGGCCGCATATTCTGGGGGCAAAAATCAGCCCAGAGTCTTCGATTACCTGGGGGATACCGATTGGTGTCGGGCTGATTCTTTCGGCCTTTATCCTGACTGCAATCTATGTACGACGCGCCAATGGCGAATTCGACGACCTGAACAATCTGATTCTCAAGGAGGCTCAGCAATGATCCGGCGTCTAATGGCTCTATTGAGCATCGCAGCTTTTGCACCTGGCGCCTGGGCCGCTGAAGCCCTGACTGGCGAAGTGCATAAACAACCGCTTAACGTTTCCGCGATCTTGATGTTCGTGGCGTTTGTCGGTTTGACCCTGTGCATCACCTACTGGGCCTCCAAGCGCAACAACTCGGCAGCCGACTACTATGCGGCGGGTGGCAAGATCACCGGCTTCCAGAACGGTCTGGCGATTGCCGGTGACTATATGTCGGCGGCGTCCTTCCTGGGTATTTCCGCGCTGGTATTCACCTCTGGCTACGACGGCCTGATCTACTCGATCGGCTTCCTGGTGGGCTGGCCGATCATTCTGTTCCTGATCGCCGAACGCCTGCGTAACCTGGGTAAATACACCTTTGCCGACGTGGCGTCCTACCGCCTTGGGCAAACCCAGATCCGCACGCTGTCTGCTTGCGGTTCGCTGGTGGTAGTGGCGTTCTACCTGATCGCGCAAATGGTCGGTGCCGGCAAGCTGATCCAGCTGCTGTTCGGTCTCGACTACTACGTGGCGGTGATCCTGGTCGGTATCCTGATGTGCATGTATGTGCTGTTCGGCGGCATGCTGGCGACCACTTGGGTGCAGATCATCAAGGCTGTATTGCTGCTGTCCGGTGCCTCGTTCATGGCGCTGATGGTGATGAAGCACGTCAACTTCGACTTCAGCCTGCTGTTTTCCGAGGCGATCAAGGTTCACCCTAAAGGTGAGGCGATCATGAGCCCGGGCGGGCTGGTGAAAGATCCGGTCTCGGCGTTCTCCCTTGGCCTGGCACTGATGTTCGGTACTGCTGGCCTGCCACACATCCTGATGCGCTTCTTCACCGTGAGTGACGCGAAAGAAGCTCGCAAGAGTGTGCTGTATGCAACGGGCTTCATTGGCTACTTCTACATCCTGACGTTCATCATCGGCTTCGGCGCGATCCTGCTGGTCAGCACTAACCCGGCCTTTAAAGATGCGGCTGGCGCGCTGTTGGGCGGCAACAACATGGCGGCGGTGCACCTGGCTAACGCGGTCGGTGGCAGTATCTTCCTGGGCTTCATCTCGGCAGTAGCGTTCGCGACCATTCTGGCGGTTGTGGCGGGTTTGACCCTGGCAGGTGCCACGGCGGTGTCTCACGACCTGTATGCCAGTGTGATCAAGAAGGGCAAGGCCAACGACAAGGATGAGATCCGCGTCTCGAAAATCACCACCATTTGCCTGGGTGTGTTGGCGATCGGTCTGGGTATTCTGTTCGAAAGCCAGAACATTGCGTTCATGGTGGGCCTGGCGTTCTCCATCGCGGCAAGCTGTAACTTCCCGGTGCTGCTGCTTTCCATGTACTGGAAGAAGCTGACTACGCGTGGTGCGATGATCGGTGGCTGGTTGGGCCTGATCAGTGCCGTTGGTTTGATGGTGCTTGGGCCAACCATTTGGGTGCAGATCCTGCATCACGAGAAGGCTATCTTCCCGTATGAGTACCCGGCGTTGTTCTCCATGGCCATTGCGTTTATCGGGATCTGGTTCTTCTCGGTCACTGACAAGTCGACTGCAGGTGCAAACGAGCGGGCGCTGTTCTTCCCTCAGTTTGTGCGTTCGCAGACGGGTTTGGGGGCGAGTGGGGCGGTTGCTCACTAAGGCTTCGAGCTTGCCTATATAAGCTGCGTTGAACAGAAATGCCCCGATTGAGAGATCGGGGCATTTTTTATTGGGCGGTTATCGGACTCTGTGGGAGCTGGCCTGCCAGCGATGGCGGCCTGATAGCCGACCATGTTCTTTCAGGTGTACATATCCATTGCTGCGGTAACGGCCACTTACGGTTTCGCCCTTACGGCGAGTCCCTTTTGTCAAACGCCACAAAAGGAACCAAAAAGGCTTGCCCCGGCGTCCGGCCCCTCGCTTAGGCTCGGCGTTCCTTCGCTCCGGTATTCATCTGGGCGCATCGCCTCCGGTCTGCTTCGCGACGACCTCCTCTCGATGTGTTCGACTGCGTCGAACGGCGCTACGCGCCTGCCCCCAGATGAACACCTGCACTCAGCCTCCCGAAGGGGCGGGTAGATCAAAAGCAAGATCAAAAGCTTTCAGGCGAGCTAACGCTCGACCTTGAGTGGTGAAAAGCATGCGTACGCAGCCCCTGTAGGAGCGAGCTTGCTCGCGATGGACACATGGGCACCGCGTTTATCCTGTTGACGCGCGTCATCGTTGACGTTCTTCGCGAGCAAGCTCGCTCCTACAGGGGGTGGTGGTGTTTTTGATGTTGCGTTCGCTGTTGATCTTGCCGTTGCTTTGGCTTCAGATCTGCCGCCCCTTTCCCAGAGGCCGAACGCAGGCGTTGCGCAGGGGGCAACCCGGGATGGATGCCGGGTTAGCCGCCCCCGGCCCAGAGTGTGCAAAAACTGATTCCAACATCGTCGACGCGTAGCGCCGACGATGTTTGGCTGGCTGATTGCTCCTAAAGCGTTCTTCGTAGCTCCAGTCCGTTCTCAAGGCCGCTAGTAATGCTT
>NZ_LHPC01000022.1 GCF_001297125.1 Pseudomonas sp. RIT-PI-q | reverse complement strand
TACAGCGTCCATCGGCCAAAAAACGGATATGCCCACCGAACCCCAAACCCCAATCACCCCACCTGATACCCAATCATTCACCCACCCCCTAACCCCGCCGGGTTAACAAAACATAACGTGGCGTCGATTGTCAGACCTTTGAAAACCCCGATAGGATAAGCCAGCTTCCGAAGGGGCTCTAGATTGCGCGTTTCAGGACTATGCTTCAGAAAGGTCAATCGCAACAAAGACCCCTTACGGCGCCCTGAAAGGTTGAACGACCTAACAATAATAATGGGGGAAGGTCTATGAGTGAGCCTGTCATGGGTGTGGGTATCTGCCGCCCGCCGGCACTACGCAAATTCGCGTTGCTGGCTACAGCGCTCTCGCTGTTGGGCTGTGCCGCGTTGTCGGCGCCGGTGCTGGCCGCTGCTGCGTCGACATCCGATGTTGTTTATGCCGTTGAATCCGCCAAGGCCAGCAAAAGCCTGATGCTCGACGTCGTGCATGCCGGCAAGCGCCTGGTAGCCGTCGGGGATCGCGGGCACATTCTGTATTCCGATGACCAGGGCGCGACCTGGACCCAGGCCAAAGTACCGACCCGGCAAATGCTCACGTCGGTATTTTTTGTCGATGACAAACACGGCTGGGCCGTCGGCCATGACGCACAGATCCTCGCCAGCGAGGACGGCGGCGTCACCTGGACCAAGCAATTTGAAGACCTGACACGCGAATCGCCACTGCTCGACGTCTGGTTCCAGGACGTCAACAACGGCTATGCCGTGGGCGCCTACGGTTCGCTGATGGCCACCACCGACGGTGGCAAGCACTGGGAAAACGTCAGCGACCGCCTCGATAACGAAGACCAGTACCACCTCAACGCCATCGCTGCCGTCAAGGACGCCGGGCTGTTCATCGTTGGCGAGCAGGGCAGCATGTTCCGCTCCGCCGATGGGGGCCAGACCTGGGAGAAGCTTGAAGGTCCGTACGAGGGTTCACTGTTCGGCGTTATTGGCACCGCTCAGGCCAATACGCTGCTGGCCTACGGGCTGCGGGGCAATCTGTTTCGCTCCACCGATTTCGGCACCACCTGGGAACCGGTCGAGTTGAAGGCTGCTCGCGGTGCACTGGAATTCGGCCTGTCTGGCGCAACGCTACTCGACGACGGCTCCATCGTGATCGTCGGCAACGGTGGCTCGGTGATCCGCAGCAACGACAACGGCGAAACTTTCAGCGTGTTCAACCGCCCCGATCGCATCTCCGTTTCGGCAGTCACCGCCGCGGGCAATGGCAATCTGATTCTGGCAGGACAGGGCGGCGTTCGCGCTACTTCGCCAACCGGCGCTGAGCTGGCCAAATGAGCCGGGCAAATAATAAGAAGGCGGGTCTATGACATCCCTAAGCAGTCATCACCAAGACAAGGCGACGTTTCTCGAACGCCTGATTTTCAACAACCGCCCGGCAGTGATCGTCATCTGCCTGCTGGTGAGTATTTTCCTGTTCTGGCAGGCGACGCTGATCCGGCCGTCCACCAGCTTCGAAAAAATGATCCCGCTCGAGCATCCGTTCATTCAAAAGATGATGGAGCACCGCAACGATCTGGCGAACCTGGGCAACACGGTGCGGATCTCCGTTGAAGCCACCGACGGCGACATCTTCTCCAAGGAATACATGGAGACCCTGCGTCAGATCAACGACGAGGTGTTCTACATTTCCGGTGTCGACCGTTCCGGCCTCAAGTCGCTGTGGAGCCCGAGCGTGCGCTGGACCGAGGTCACGGAGGAGGGCTTCGCCGGTGGTGAAGTGATCCCCCAGAGCTACAACGGTTCCCAGCAAAGCCTCGACCTGCTGCGCAACAACGTGCTCAAGTCCGGTCAGGTCGGGCGTCTGGTGTCCAACGATTTCAAATCGAGCATCGTCGATATCCCGTTGCTGGAGTCCTATCCGGACCCGCAGGACCAGGGCAAGCTGCTGGCGCTGGACTACCGGAAGTTCTCCCACGAACTTGAAGAAAAGATCCGCGACAAGTTTGAAGCACAGAACCCGAACGTGCAGATCCACATCGTCGGTTTCGCCAAGAAAGTCGGCGATCTGATCGATGGCCTGGTAATGGTGGTGATGTTCTTCGGCGTCGCCTTCATCATCACCCTGATCCTGCTCTACTGGTTCACCAACTGCATGCGCAGCACCGTAGCGGTGTTGAGTACGACGCTGGTGGCGGTGGTCTGGCAGCTCGGCTTGATGCATTTCTTCGGCTTCGGGCTTGATCCGTATTCGATGCTGGTGCCGTTTCTGATCTTCGCCATCGGTATTTCCCACGGCGTGCAGAAGATCAACGGTATTGCCTTGCAGTCCAGTGAAGCGGACAACGCATTGACCGCAGCACGTCGCACGTTCCGTCAATTGTTCCTGCCGGGGATGATTGCGATCCTCGCCGATGCGGTGGGTTTCATCACGCTGCTGATCATCGATATCGGTGTAATTCGTGAACTGGCCATCGGCGCTTCCATCGGCGTGGCGGTGATCGTGTTCACCAACCTGATCCTGCTGCCGGTAGCGATTTCCTACGTCGGCATCAGCAAACGCGCCGTGGCGCGCAGCAAAAAGGATGCGACTCGCGAACACCCGTTCTGGCGTTTGCTGTCGAACTTTGCCAGCCCGAAAGTCGCTCCGGTATCGATTGTCCTGGCCTTGCTGGCCTTCGGCGGCGGTCTTTGGTACAGCCAGAACCTGAAAATCGGTGACCTGGACCAGGGTGCCCCGGAACTGCGTCCGGACTCGCGCTACAACAAGGACAACAACTTCATCATCAGTAACTACTCCACCAGTTCCGACGTGTTGGTGGTGATGGTCAAGACCAAGGCTGAAGGCTGCTCTCGCTACGAAGCCATGGCACCGATCGACGAACTGATGTGGAAGATGCAGAACACCGAGGGCGTGCAGTCGGCGATTTCCCTGGTGACCGTGTCCAAGCAGATGATCAAGGGCATGAACGAGGGCAACCTGAAATGGGAAACCCTGTCGCGTAACCCGGACGTGCTGAACAACTCCATCGCCCGGGCTGATGGCTTGTACAACAACAGTTGCTCCCTGGCACCGGTGCTGGTGTTCCTCAACGATCACAAGGCCGCCACCCTGGATCGCGCGGTTCATGCGGTGCAGGACTTCGCCAAGGAGAACAACAAGGACGGTCTGGAATTCATCCTCGCTGCCGGTAACGCCGGGATCGAGGCGGCCACCAACGAGGTCATCAAGGAATCCGAACTGACCATCCTGGTGCTGGTGTACATCTGCGTCGCGACCATGTGCATGATCACCTTCCGTTCCTGGGCGGCGACCTTGTGCATCGTGCTGCCGCTGGTACTGACCTCGGTACTCGGTAACGCCCTGATGGCCTTCATGGGCATCGGCGTGAAAGTCGCGACCTTGCCGGTAGTGGCGCTCGGAGTGGGGATTGGCGTGGACTACGGGATCTACATCTACAGCCGCCTGGAAAGCTTCCTGCGTGCCGGTCTGCCGCTGCAAGAAGCCTATTACCAGACGCTGAAATCCACCGGTAAGGCCGTGCTGTTCACCGGCCTGTGCCTGGCGATCGGCGTGTGCACCTGGATCTTCTCGGCCATCAAGTTCCAGGCCGACATGGGCCTGATGCTGACCTTCATGCTGCTCTGGAACATGTTCGGCGCACTGTGGCTGCTGCCAGCGCTGGCGCGGTTCCTGATCAAACCGGAAAAACTGGCAGGGCAGAAGGGCAATTCGCTGTTTGCTCACTGATCGGTAGCTGAAACAACAAAGCCGCAACCCAGGTTGCGGCTTTTTTATATCTGAAGATCACCACAACCCTTGTAGGAGCTGGCTTGCCAGCGAAGACGTCGGCACATTCAACATCAATGTCGACTGATAGACCGCTTTCGCTGGCAAGCCAGCTCCTACAAAGGATCGCGTGCAACATTGAATTGCAGGCGTACACGGACTATGTAGGAGCTGGCTTGCCAGCGAAGACGTCGGCACATTCACCATCAATGTCGACCGACGGGCCGCTTTCGCTGGCAAGCCAGCTCCTACAAGGGATCGCGTGCAACATTGAATTGCGGGCGTACACGGACTATGTAGGAGCTGGCTTGCCAGCGAAGACGTCGGCACATTCAACATCAATGTCGACTGAGAGGCCGCTTTCGCTGGCAAGCCAGCTCCTACAAGGGATCGCGTGCAACATTGGTTGGTGGGTGTACACGGACGATGTAGGCGCTGGCTTGCCAGCGAAGACGTCGGCACATTCACCATCAATGTCGACTGACAGGCCGCCTTCGCTGGCAAGCCAGCTCCTACAAGGGATCGCGTGCAACATTCAATTGCGGGTGTACACGGACGATGTAGGAGCTGGCTTGCCAGCGAAGGCGTCGGCACATTCAACATCAATGTCGACTGACAGGCCGCTTTCGCTGGCAAGCCAGCTCCTACAGGGGTTGTGTTGTTTAGGAGGGGTCTGTGCCTAGCACGACATTCAGTGCGCTGCGCGCATCATCCAGCTGCACCAGCGTCGCATGCCGGGCGCCCAATGCATCGCGATTCTCGATCGCCGTCAAAATCGCCTTGTGCCGTGGCAGCGCCAACTCATGCAGATTCGGCCGCTGATTGGAATGCTTCAACGCTTCGGCAATCGCCACCGACAGCATGTTGCACAGATTCGCCAGCAAATCGTTGTGGGTCGCGTCGGCGATCCGGCTGTGAAAGTCCAGGTCCGGTTGCAGCAACGCTTCCGGGGTCGGCGCGGCTTCCATGCGTTGGTAGGCTTCGCCGATGGAGGCGATGTCCTCGTCGGTGGCGAACTGCGCAGCGAGGGCGGCGGCGGCCGGTTCGATGATGCTGCGCACGCTGGTCAGCAGACTGAAAAACTCATTCTGCGGGCTGCTTTGCATCAGCCAGTGCAGCACGTCCGGGTCGAGCATGTGCCATTCCCGGCGCGGCTTGACCACGGTGCCGACCCGCGGGCGGGAATACACCAGACCCTTGGCGACCAATACCCGGGTGGCTTCGCGCAGCACCGGCCGGCTGACCGCGTACTCTTCGCACAGCAGGGCTTCGGCGGGCAGTTTGTCGTCCGGTTTGAAACGTCCGGAAACGATCTGCATGCCCAGTTCCTGGACGATGCGCGAGTGCATGCTTTTGCGGTCGGAGGGTTTGCGGTAATCCATGGGGAACGGCGCGATCCTGTGCGGTGAGGTGCCGCGCATGATAACAGGCACGGCGAGGACGGTCGCCAGCTGGCGCAGAACGACCGTAGGAGCTGGCTTGCCAGCGAAGGCGGCCTGACAGTTAACACCGATGTCTGCCGTCAGGGCCTCTTCGCTGGCAAGCCAGCTCCTACAGGAGGGGTGGGGTTAGTGGGAATGGCGTGGTACTTCGGCTCCGCGGCAACCGACCAGGAAGTCGAAATCACAACCCTGATCTGCCTGCAGCACGTGATCGATGTACAGCTGACGATACCCGCCCACGATCAGGTTTTGCGGCGGTTGCAGATCCGCCATGCGCGCTGCCAGTTCCGCGTCCGGAATGTCCAGGTGCAGACGCCCGCTGGCACAGTCGAGTTCGATCCAGTCACCTTCTTTCACCACCGCTAAAGGCCCGCCCGCAGCGGCTTCCGGAGCAACGTGCAGAACGACGGTGCCGTACGCCGTGCCGCTCATGCGCGCATCGGAAATACGCACCATATCGGTCACGCCCTGGGCCAGCAGTTTGGCCGGCAAGCCCATGTTGCCGACTTCGGCCATGCCCGGATATCCCTTCGGCCCGCAGTTCTTCATCACCAGGATCGAGTTGGCATCCACGTCCAGTTCCGGGTCGTTGATGCGTGCCTTGTACATGTCGAAGTTCTCGAACACCACGGCGCGGCCGCGGTGCTGCATCAACTCGGCGGTGGCTGCGGAGGGTTTGAGCACCGCACCCAGTGGCGCCAGGTTGCCGCGCAATACGCAGATGCCGCCGTCGGCGCGGATCGGGTTGTCGAGGGTGCGGATCACTTCGTCCTGGCCGTAGATGGGTGCGTCCTCGGTGTTCTCGCCGAGGGTCTTGCCGTTGACGGTCAAGGCATTCGGATGCGGAATCAGGTTGGCTTCGCCGAGGCGGCGCAACACTGCCGGCAAGCCGCCGGCGTAGTAGAACTCTTCCATCAGGAAGCGGCCGGACGGTTGCAGGTCGACGATGGTCGGCATGCCGCGCCCGATGCGCGTCCAGTCATCCAGTTCCAGGTCCACGCCAATGCGTCCGGCGATGGCTTTCAAGTGAATCACCGCGTTGGTCGAACCACCGATGGCCGCGTTCACGCGGATGGCGTTTTCGAAGGCTTCCTTGGTCAGGATTTTCGACAGCTTCAAGTCTTCGCGAACCATCTCGACTGCGCGCATACCGGACATGTGCGCCAGTACATAACGCCGCGCATCCACCGCCGGAATCGCTGCGTTGTGGGGCAGGGAAGTGCCAAGTGCTTCGGCCATACAGGCCATGGTCGACGCGGTGCCCATGGTGTTGCAGGTGCCGGCCGAACGCGACATGCCGCCCTCGGCCGCGAGGAAATCGTCGAGGGTGATGGTGCCGGCCTTGACCTGCTCGCTGAGCTGCCAGACCACAGTTCCCGAACCGATGTCCTGACCCTTGTGTTTGCCATTGAGCATCGGCCCGCCGGTGACGACGATCGCCGGCACGTCGCAACTGGCCGCGCCCATCAGCAACGCCGGGGTGGTTTTATCGCAACCGGTCAGCAGGACGACGCCGTCAATCGGGTTGCCGCGAATCGCTTCTTCGACATCCATGCTCGTCAGGTTGCGGGTGAACATCGCGGTCGGGCGCAGGTTGGATTCGCCGTTGGAGAACACCGGGAATTCCACCGGCCAGCCACCGGCCTCGATCACCCCACGTTTGACGTGCTCGGCAATCTGGCGGAAATGCGCGTTGCACGGGGTCAGTTCCGACCAGGTATTGCAGATGCCGATGATCGGCTTGCCGTGAAACTGGTGGTCGGCGATGCCCTGATTCTTCATCCAGCTGCGGTACATGAAACCGTTCTTGTCGGCGGTGCCAAACCATTGAGCGGAGCGCAGGGTGGGTTTCTTATCAGACATGATCGGCTCTCTTATTGTATGACTATATTGTTCTAGATACGGCGTAACATAAGCGCAAATTGGCCTGTTTGGAAGTGTTGTTGGGTAATTAGTATTACTATATAGTCGATTTCAACGGAGGGATGGCCCTGGACAGTTTGTGCGAGAGGCGTCCCCCGAGGTTCTATAACAACAACAATCGGAGACCGATCTCATGAGCCAGGAACTGCGGCTTATTCGTCGCATTACGCTGAAACTGATTCCCTTCCTGATCCTGCTGTACCTGATCGCCTATGTGGATCGCTCCGCCGTAGGTTTCGCCAAGCTGCACATGGGCGCCGACATCGGTCTCGGTGACGCGGCCTATGGCTTGGGTGCCGGGCTGTTTTTCATTGGCTACTTCCTGTTGGAAATCCCCAGCAACCTGATGCTCGATCGCTTTGGTGCGCGACGCTGGTTCGCGCGAATCATGCTCACCTGGGGCGCCATCACCATCGGCATGGCCTTCGTCCAGGGGCCGAACAGCTTTTACCTGATGCGCTTTCTGCTCGGTGCGGCCGAGGCCGGGTTCTTTCCGGGCGTGCTCTACTACATTACTCAATGGTTCCCGGTGCGTCATCGCGGCAAGATCCTCGGGCTGTTCATCCTTTCCCAACCCATTGCGATGATGATCACCGGCCCGGTGTCCGGCGGCTTGCTCGGCATGGACGGCACCCTCGGTCTGCACGGCTGGCAGTGGCTGTTCATCGTCATTGGCACCCCGGCGATCCTGTTGACCTGGCCGGTGCTGCGTTACCTGCCGGATGGCCCGCAGCACGTGAAATGGATGGACCAGGCCGAAAAGGACTGGCTGAGCGGCGAGTTGAAAAAGGACCTTGAGGCCTACGGCCAGACCCGCCACGGCAATCCGCTGCATGCACTCAAAGACAAACGCGTGTTGCTGCTGGCGCTGTTCTATCTGCCGGTGACCCTGAGCATTTATGGCTTGGGCCTGTGGCTGCCGACACTGATCAAACAGTTTGGCGGCACCGACCTGGTGACCGGCTTCGTGTCATCGGTGCCGTACATCTTCGGGATCATTGGGTTGCTGATCATTCCGCGCAGCTCCGACCGTTTGAATGACCGCTACGGCCACTTGGCGGTGCTTTACGTGTTGGGGGCCATTGGCCTGTTCCTCAGTGCCTGGCTGACGGTGCCGGTGCTGCAACTGGCGGCGTTGTGCCTGGTGGCATTTTCTCTGTTTTCCTGCACGGCGGTGTTCTGGACTTTGCCGGGGCGTTTTTTTGCCGGCGCCAGTGCGGCGGCCGGGATCGCCTTGATCAACTCGGTGGGCAACCTTGGCGGCTACATCGGACCGTTCGTGATCGGCGCGCTGAAGGAGTACACCGGCAACCTGGCGTCGGGGCTGTATTTCCTCTGCGGCGTGATGCTGTTCGGCCTGGTGCTGACCGGCGTGGTCTATCGCTTGCTGGAACGCAAACATGTGCTGCCAGCCGATCAATTCGCTGCCAGCGCCCGAGGCGCCACCCGTACCTGACCCCTATTTTCTGATCCACACCGCCCCCGTGGGAGCGGGCTTGCCCGCGATGGTGGCGGCACATTCACCATTGATGTGTCAGACAGATTGCTATCGCGGGCAAGCCCGCTCCCACAGGGATCTGCGCTTGTTCTTGAGTTTTGTATACAGGAGAAAATCCATGCGTTTGGTTCAGTTCGAATTGAGTAACGGTTCACGCCGCGTCGGCGTGGTCGAGGACGGTCTGGTGCGTGAAGTGCAAGATGCGCGCACGGTTCGCGACCTGGCGTTGGCAGCGATCGAGGCGGGCAGCAATCTTGAGCAGCAGGTGCAAACCCTGGGCCTGGGCATCAGCCACGACTACGCCGAGTTACTGGCGAAATTGCGTATCTTGCCGCCGCTGGATCACCCGGACCCGGCGCACATGCTGGTCAGCGGCACTGGCCTGACCCATTTGGGCAGCGCTTCGGCCCGGGACAAAATGCATCAGCAGGCCGGCGATGAAGCCGCGATGACCGACACCCTGCTCATTTTCAAGTGGGGCGTGGAGGGCGGAAAACCGGCAGCGGGGCAGGTCGGCGTGCAACCGGAATGGTTCTACAAGGGCGACGGCAGCATTGTCGTGCGTCCGGGCCAGCCGTTCCCGCTGCCGCCGTTTGCCGAAGATGCCGGTGAAGAACCCGAGCTCAGCGGCCTCTACGTCATCGGCCACGACGGCAAGCCGTATCGCCTCGGTTTCGCGGTGGGCAATGAGTTCTCTGATCACGTCATGGAGCGCAAAAACTACCTGTACCTGGCGCATTCGAAATTGCGCAGTTGCAGCTATGGCCCGGAACTGCGGGTCGGCGAATTGCCACAGCACCTGGCCGGCACCAGTCGCATTCTGCGTAACGGTGAAGTGTTGTGGCAGAACGAGTTTCTCAGTGGCGAAGCCAACATGTGCCATAGCCTTGCGAACCTCGAATACCACCATTTCAAGTACAGCCAGTTCCTGCGTCCGGGCGACGTACACATTCACTTCTTCGGCACCGCGACCCTGTCCTTCGCCGACGGCATCCGGACCCAACCGGGTGACGTGTTCGAGATCAGCCAGGCCGAGTTCGGCGCACCGTTGATCAACGGCATCGAGCCGGTAGACGCGGTGTTTGAACCCGGCACCGTCGGCACACTGTAAGCAGCGCTCTCTAACGGCGGAACACTATCCCTGTAGGAGCTGCCGAAGGCTGCGATCTTTTGATCTTGAATCTATCGGAACCGCTGAAGATCAAAATCAAAAGATCGCAGCCTTCGGCAGCTCCTACAGTTAATTGGTGTTGTGTGCGAGTTTAGTCACCGACATTGGGCCACTTGTTCTTTGAGCTATCATTGCGTCTTTCCCATTCAAAGATTGACTGCCATGACTGCCGCAACCGACACCTTGCTCTACACCCTCGAACACTGCGACATGGTGGAGATCGACGGGCTGCACGCCTTCGAATTCTCCCTCGATGAAGACGACAACCTGCACATCGAATGCATGGACGGTCGCGCGGCCAAGCACTGGGAATTCACCCCGGCCCAGATCGCAGCGGCGACCTTCGATCCGACCTTGCAAAGCTGGCTGATCACTGGTGATACCGGCGAACACCGATTGGTGTGCATGACTGCGATTCGCGGTGATGACGACGAGGACGACGTGAATGAGGATGCGTAAACTCTGGCCATTATTGATGGCCGGTAGCGTCGGCGCGATGGGCTTTCAGGTCGCGTCGGCCGACGACTATCAGTTGCTGGTCGGTTCCTACACGGCCGGCCAGAGCCAGGGGATTTATCGCCTGAAATTCGACGCCGCCACCGGGCAGATCGACGCCAAACCGCTGCAAGTGATCAAGAGTGAAAACCCGTCCTGGCTGACCGTGTCCAGGGATCAACGCTACCTGTTCGTGGTCAACGAAAACGGCCCGGGGCAGGCTGATCCGGTAGGGCGCGTCAGCAATTATGCGATCGATCCTGAAACCCATGCGCTGAGCCTGATCAATCAGGTGCAGAGCCTGGGCAACGAGCCGACGCATTCGAGCCTCAGCGGTGACGCCAGTCACCTGTTTGTCAGCAACTATTCGGTGGCTGAAGATCCGGGCGGCACCTTGGCGGTCATACCGGTGGGTGCCGACGGCAAGCTCAAACCGGTGGTACAGATGAGCAGTCATCCGTCGAGCCGGGTCAACCCCGAGCGGCAGATGTCGGGCCATGTGCATTCGACGGTTTCGTCGCCGGACGGCAAGTTCGTCTTCTCGAATGATCTGGGCGCCGACAGGATCTTTGTCTACCGCTTCGATCCAAAGGCCAATCCGGATCTGCCGCTGACCGCCGCCGCACCAGCATTCGTGCAGTTGCCGCCCGGCAGCGGGCCGCGACATTTGCTGTTCAGCGCCGATGGCAAGCACGCGTGGCTGACCATGGAAATGAGCGCACAAGTGGCCGTGTTCGATTACCAGAACGGCAAACTTGAGCAGACGCAGATGATTGATCTGGCGGCCGGTCAACCCGCTTCGGACAAGGCCGCCGCGGCGCTGCATGCTTCGGCCGATGGCAAGTTCCTTTACGTCAGTAACCGTGGCACCGCCAATCAGATGCTGGTATTCGCCATCGACCCGGCGAGCGGCCACCTCAAAGAGCTGCAGCGCAGAGCGGTGGAAGGTGATCATCCGCGCGAGTTCAGCCTTGATCCTGGTGGCAAGTTCTTGCTGATCGCCAACCAGAAAAGCAACCAGATTGTCGTCGTCGAGCGTGATGCCAAGACCGGTCTGCTGGGGAAAACCGTGCAAAAGCTGCCGATGGATGCCCCGAGCGATCTCAAGTTCCTGCTGCGTCAATAGGCCGCAGGCCCCGGTTGATGGGGCCTGCATCCTTCTATCAATGACGCTGATGTTTGGTAATGCTACAAAGCATTTCAACGCGTGAACCCCCGCGGTTAAGTTTGCTCCACGGCCCCACCGGGCAAGCAAGCCAACTGAATCCGAGGAATACCGCCATGAACTTCAATCTCTTCTCCGTAATCGCCGCTTCCGCTATCTCTGCCACCGTTGCTCTGCCAGCCAGCGCCAACGTTGAAATCAGCGACAAAAAATCCCACACCCAGAGCTACACCCAGAAATACCTGCAACAGAGCGCCAACTTCTACGCGGCGCTGGATCACAAAACCCAAGCCTGAAATTCACTCCCTGCACCTTTTATGCAGGAGCGAAATCACTTGCGCCGATCGGGCTGAAAAGCCTCGAGAAACCTGAGTGATGTCGCTCCTGCATAACGCGTTTACGACAGCATCATATCGCTATCAATGTACTGCTTGATATCACATGGCCATGAGTTTAAATTTGACGCTGATTTTCTGACTCTTTCCCCTATCACAAGGATCGACAGCATGGCGATGCGTCTGGCCGTGGTTCTTCTGTTTCTCTATTCCACCCCCATTCTTTCGGCTGCCCAGCCCGTTTTAGACGAGCCGGATGCGGCCCGCGAGCGCTTGATGAGTTTTATTGAAGACTGAAATAGACTGGCTTAATGATCAACGGAGCTGATGGGTACTATGGATAACCCTGAGTGGTTATCACGGCTTTTTTGATCGATTCTGTGGGCATCGAAACATGCCTACGGAGAACACCATGGCCAGCGCAATCATCACTTCTGCCAAACACGGCGCCTACCTGGTCATCGCTCTTTACGCGGCCATGGTGCTGGTTGTCAGCCTCTCGCCTCAATCGCAACAGTCTTTCGAAGCGCCGATTCAAGTCGCTCATCCTGGCATCCAGTTCGAACACCGTGTGCAAAACGTGGTGATCGATCAGGCAGACGTGGCAGGAGTGGCGGGGGCATGAAAGGCGGAAAACTCTGGGTCATCGCCTTCCTGGCATTTATGACCAATGGCGCTTCACTGTTGGGGATAGGGCAGGGCTCGGCAGGTTCCGTGGCCCGCTCCATCGAAGCCAATCACAACCTTGCACGTAACATTGAAACAGCCAAGGCCTTGGGGCTGTTGGCAGGCAATCCGCCGATCAAACGCCAGGACGATTACTTCGGCCCGTTCCACGTCGATTGCTCGGCGCTGGAGATGTGCAGCGTGCTGGCCTGACAGATCGAAACACCCCCTGTAGGAGCGAGGCTTGCCCGCGAAGCTTTTAGCGGCCTTGATGACGCCTTCGCGGGCAAGCCTCGCTCCTACAGGAAGTGGTTATTTTTGCATAATGCCGGTGAAGAGGTCTGAGTCGAGGAATCGCTGTAGCCACGCCTGCAATCGCACGTAAGGCGTCTGCCCGAACCACTCGCGATCCACATGGGCAAACTGTCGCACGAATGGCATCAACGCCACATCCGCCAGGCTCGGATGCGCCGCCAGCAAGTAGTCGCGCCCCTCCAGCAACTCATCAAGCTTGCGCAAAAACACCTCGCCCTCAGCGCGATAGAACGCCATCGGCTGCTCGGGGTAACGCTCGGCGTACTTGTAGCGATTAAGGTGCACTTTGAACGCCTGATCGTTCTCCTCGATCAGCGCGGCGATGCGTGGCTGCCCTTGCGGATCATCCTTGAGCAACCAGTCCTGTGGATCATTCTGCGCCAGGGCCCAGCGCATGATTTCCAGACTTTCATCGATCACCTGACCGTCGACACTCAGCACCGGCACCGTGCCTTTGCTCGACAGCGCGAGCATCTCGGCAGGTTTGGCTTTCAGGCTGACCTCGACAATGTCCAGCGCAACCCCGGCGTAGCGCAGGGCCATGCGCGCCCGCATGGCGTACGGGCAGCGGCGGAAGGAGTACAACGTGATCATTTCACCTCCAGGGTACTCAGGCCGTTACCCTGACGGCGGACCTGAATCTGCACCGGAATCCGTTCATGCATTTCCTGTACGTGGGAAATCACCGCGACCTTGCGCCCTTGCGCCTGCAAGCCGTCGAGGGCGTCCATGGCCAGTTGCAGGGATTCCGGATCGAGACTGCCGAAGCCTTCGTCGATGAACAGCGATTCGATTTTCAACGTGCTCGACGCCATCGACGCCAGGCCCAAGGCCAGCGCCAGAGACACCAGGAACGTCTCGCCACCGGACAACGAATGCACCGAACGCAGCTCGTCGCCCATCTCGGTGTCCATCACCAGCAACCCGAGCATGCTGCCACCGCGTTTCAGGCGATAGCGCCGCACCAGTTGCCGCAGTTGGACGTTGGCGTGATGCACCAGCAGGTCGAGGTTGTAGGCCTGGGCGATCTTGCGGAAGGTGTCGCCAGTGGCCGAACCGATCAGCGCATTCAAACGTGCCCAGCGCTGGTACTCGGTGTAGGCGCTGGCGATCTGTTGCGCCAACGCCTGATTGGCGTTTTGCCGGCGCTGGTCCTCAGCCTGTTCGGCACGCAGTTCGGCGCAGCGGTGTTCGCTGGCGGTGGACTGGGTTTGCAGGTCTGCCAGCGCCGTCGCCAATTGCTCGGCGTCGAGGTTACCGTTGTGCTGAGCCTGATGATTGAGCAAGACCTTATCGCGCTCCTGCAACAGGACTTTGGCCTGCTCGATGGCTTTTTCGCTGTACTGCAACCGCTGCCGCAGTTCGTTGACCTGCTGGTCGTCGACGCTCAGCAAGTCTTCAAGACCACCGTCATCCAGTTCTGGATGCAAGGCACGCCAGTCGGCGATCTTGCCGCTCAACTCGCGATCTTCCGATTCCAGCGCAAGCAGGCGTTCTTGCTGCGCTTTCAGTTCCGCCGCCAGTTGCACCAGCCGTGTACGTACGGTTTGCAGTTCCTGGTTGGCGGCGGCTTCGGCAGTGCGCGCCTGTTCGACCGCCTGGTCCAGTTGCTGTTGCCACTGTTCGGCGCTGGCGTGTACGCCGAGCAATTGCGTGAGTTTCTGCTGGCAAGCGTGTTGCTGCTCGGCAAGGGCGGTGAACTGCTGCTGGGCGGCTTCCAGTTGTTGGGCGCGGGTCTGCTGGCGATCCTGCTCTTTTTCCAGTGTCTGCTGGCGTTGTAGCTGTTCGCTGAGCTCATCGCGCTGTTGATCGAGTTGCTCCAGACGCTGGGCGATCTGCCCGTCGAGCTGGGTGAAGGTCGCCGCGGGTTCATTGCGCAACGCTTGCAGGGTGTCGGCCGGGAGCAGGTTGCTGAACGCTGTGAGCTCCTCGTCCAGGCGCTGGCGATCACTGCTCAACTCACGTTGCTGGTTGGCCAGGTGCTGGGTCGCTTGCTGGCTCGCCGCTTCGGCGCTGCGCAGTTGTTGTTGAAGCCGCGCGGCATCCTGTTGCAGGGTGAGCAGGGCGGTTTGGCGTTGTTCGTCCTGCGCGATGCTCTGGTTCAACTGGCTGTTTTGTTGCGCGAGCCAGCTGTCGCGTTTGCTCGCGTCCTGGGCCAGCAGTTGCGCCGACAGCGGATGCGCTTCAAGGCTCGGTGCAAGGCTTTGCTGCTGAGCTGCGAGTTGTTCTTGCTGTTGCAGCAATTCCTTTTGCTGAGCAATCAGGCCGCCGACTTCCCCGCGCAAGTCGGTGAGTTTTTCTTTCAGCAGGTCGACGGCTTTCTGGGCGTTGGCCTGTTCGCTTTCGTCATGTCGGCCGAGGCTTTGCAGCAGCGCTTCGGGTTGATGATAAGGATGATCCGGGCTGCCGCAGACCGGGCACGGTTGATCGTCCTGCAACTGTTCGCGCAGCTCTTCAACACTGGCACTGCGCGCAAGACGCTGGCGTTCCAGCAGTTCGCGGGTAACGGTCAAGGTCTGCTCGGCGACGGTCAGTTCGCTTTTGGTTTTTACGCCGTCCTGGGTCAGGCGATCACGTTCTTGCTGCGCAACGAGCTGGCGCTGCTGGAGTTCGGCGGCGCGTTTGTCCAGCTCTTGTTGACTGGCCCACAACCGCGTCAGCTCTTCAAAGGCGCGCAATTGTTTGCGGTTGTCCTGCAACAGGCTGCCGAGAATCTGGATCTGCTCGGCCACCGCTTCCGGTTCGGCACCGGCCTCTTTGTACAGCACTTCAAGGCTCTGACGCTGGGTGGCCAGTGCTTCGGCGGCGTCGCTGGCGCGCTGTTCCAAAGCGGCCAGTTCGACCTGGCCCTTGTTCAGTCGATTGCCCACCAGCATCAGCTGTTGCAGGCGGTGGCGGTAGGCGTTCCAGGCGTCGCTCAATGGCGCCAGATGGCTGCTTTGTTCAAGCGCCCCGGCAATCCGTTGCAAGCGTTCGGCAACCAGCTTTTGTTGGTCGAGCAAACCTTGAATGGCGTTCTGGCCCTCGGTGCAGGCCTGTTCTGCTTGCTGTTTGCGCTCAGCACTGTGAGCCGCGTCTTTGACCAGGCGGGCGAGGGTGCTTTGCTCTTCAAAAGCCTGACGCAGCAGCGGAGTGCTTGTGCTGTGTTGGCTTTGCGCTTCGACGAGTGCGGTCTGCGCCGCGCTCAGGCTGTGTTCAAGCTGCGCCTGACGCGCGTTCAGTTCGGTTTGCTGTTGGCTGTGCAGCTGAATCTGCGCGGACAACGGCGTGAGCTGGGCGACGAGTTCAGTCTTGCGGGCGAACTGGTGCCGTTGCGGCGCCAGCTGCTCCAGGCGGGTCAGCTTCAAGCGCTCGCCGATGAGGCTTTCCCAGTGCAGCTGAGCGCTGGTCAGCTGTTCGGTGGCGCTGAGTTGCGCCTCCTGCAACTGCCGCAACTCCTTGAGCCAGGTGTGTTGCAGCTCAAGCTGCTTGAGCTGCGCCTGTTGGGTCTTGAGTTGCTGCTGAGCGTCGTTGAAGCGCTCGTCCAGTTCTGCGCGGGCTTCTGGCGACAGCGGCGTGACGCCGGTGGCCTGATCCTGCAACAGTTTGTGGGTTTCGCGCGCCTCTTTGGTCTTGTCGAAGGCGCGACGACCAAGGCGGGTGTAGAGCGCCGTGTCGGTGAGTTTTTCCAGCAGCTCGCTGCGCTCGTTATCGTTAGCCTTGAGAAAAGCGCTGAATTCGCTCTGGGCGAGCAGCACTGCGCGGGTGAACTGCTCGAAGTTCAGGCCCAGGACGGATTCGAGCTGGGTTTTGAATTCGACTTTCTGACTGGCCAGCAATTGATCCAGATCGATGTCGCGCAAACTTTGACGGCTGGCTTGCAGCTTGCCGCCCGCCTTCTCGCGGGCGCGATTGGCTTCCCAGCGAGCGCGGTAGCGACGGCCATCGATGCCGACGAAATCCACTTCGGCATAGCCTTCACCGGTGCCGCGACGCAGCAAGGTGCGAGGGTCACCGGTGCCGATTTCGCCATCGGCGTCCGGTGCTTTGGCCGACACTTGCGCATTGCTCAGTCGCGGTACAGCACCGAACAGCGCCAGGCACAAGGCGTCGAGCAAGGTGCTTTTACCGGCGCCGGTGGGCCCGGTGATCGCGAATAAGCCGGCACTGGCCAAGGGTTCAGCGGTGAAGTCGATGTCAAAAGGCCCGGCCAGTGAGGCGAGGTTTTTCAGGCGGATCGCGAGGATCTTCATGGTTGTTCGCTCTCCATCTGCACGTCCTGCAACAGCTCGGCAAAGTCCTTGAGGGTTTGCTCGTCGACCTCGCTGCCGTAGTTGTCCTGCCAGGCACGGCTGAACAGTTCCTGTGGCGATAGCTGATCCAGTTCGATCAAGGTCGCGCCCTCATCTACGCCGTCGCGGCCGCCGTTGCCAGCGTACTCGGCGGCAATTCGCACCAGCCGTACGGCTTTGCCTTGCAGCGCGGTTTCCACTTGGTGACGCAGGTCCGGTTGCGGCTCATCGAGACGCACCCGGACTTCCAGCCAGGGTTGACGCTGCAGGTCGGCGAGTAAATCGATGTTCGGCAGGTCCGCCAGTTGCAAGAGGATTTCCGCCAGCGGCGCGGGGCCGATCCGTTGCAGGTTCACCGCGCGCGGGATCAGTTTCGGTTCGACGCTGACCAGGGTTTCGCCCTCGAGCTGGATGTCGAGAATCTGGTGCTGATAGCCGATCTCGGAGAATGACAACGGAATCGGCGAGCCGCTGTAGCGGATGCGCTCCTCACCGTTGACCTTCTGCGGCTTGTGCAAGTGACCGAGGGCGACGTAGCTGATGCTCGGCCCGAACAAACTGGCGGGCAAAGCTTCGGCGTTGCCGATGATCAGGCTGCGCTCGGAGTCTTCGGACACCGAACCGCCGGCCATGTGCGCGTGACTGATGGCGATCAGCGCCTGGCCTGGTTTGCGTTTGGCGTTCGCCGCTTCGATCAGCCATTCGTGAACCTGACCGATACCGCGCAAGTAGTTGTCGCCCAGGTGCGCGCCGGTCACTTCGGCCGGTCGCAGGAACGGCAGCGCCAGGCACCAGCCGGCGATTTCGCCGCTGGCGTCCGGCAGTGGCAACAACAGGCGCTCGGCGTCCAGTTGTCCGTCATCGAGCCACAGCACACGGCCCAGCGCGTGAGTACGCAAACGGCGCATCAACGGCGCAGGCAGTTCGATGCGTGAGCCCGAATCATGGTTGCCGGCAATCATCACGATGGTCAGCAAGGGCTGCTGCTCGTGAGCGCTGACGATGAAGTCGTAGAGACGTTCCTGGGCTTTGACCGGTGGATTGACCGTGTCGAAGATATCGCCGGCGATCAGCAGCACGTCGGGCTGGTCCAGCTTCAGCTGACGCAGCAGCCAGTCGAGAAAACAGCCGTGCTCGAAATCGCGTTCCTGGCCATGCAGGTTCTGCCCAAGGTGCCAGTCGGAGGTGTGAAACAGACGCAAGGCAAACTCCGTAGGAAATAAGGTAATGGCCGCGAGGAAATTGACAGCGGCGAAAGGGGAGAGAGTTTACTGGCAAATCGTCGGGAATGCCGAAAGGCGAAAAGATCGCAGCCTTCGGCAGCTCCTACAGGTGTACGTATTCCCCTGTAGGAGCTGCCGAAGGCTGCGATCTTTTGATTTTATTTGGGGTAAAGCGGCGGAAGGCCGCTGTCGCCCACTGGGTCTTGAACCCTTTCGGCAATCGGGATGGCCTTGATCGCTCGCCACAATTCCTCGCCTTGCCAATGCTGGCCGGTTTCGCTGTAGAGCGCGCCGTTCAGGCCGTCGAGGGCGTCGGACAGCGGGACGAAGCGGGCGGCCATGTCGGCCAGGGTTTCCGGTTGTTGCCGGGCCCAGGCGTCGAGGGCCTGGCGGGTGGCGTGGGAGTCGTTGGCCTGGCAGGCGCGCTTGAGGTCGTCGAGCACGGTGCGCGGGCTCGGGCCGGTCTGCGCCGCGCGCAAGATCGCCGGTTGCCAGCGGGCGCGCCACCAGAGGCCGAAGCCCAAGAGGGTGGTGCAGGCCAGGATCAGCGTGCTGAGCTTCCACCACCAAAGGGCTTCGTTGATGGCCGCCGCAGTGGCTTGGGGCGCGCTGGCCGGGGTGTCGATCATCAGGCTCGGATTGTTTGCTACCGGCAGGGTGCGGGCCGGCAAGCTGGTGTGTTCCAGATGATCCTCGAAGGTGTTCCACCAGACCACGTCCACCGCCGGCAATTCGATGTCGCCGCTGCGCGTGGGCACCAGGGCTTCACGGTCTTCGCGACTGCCGATCAAACCGCGCTCGCTGTTCTGGTTGCCCAGCACCGGTTGATCCGGATAGCGCCGCAAGCCATTGACGTCGGTGGCCGGCAGCGGTGGCAGTTGCGAACTGGCCAGGCCTTCGGCCTTCAAGGTCAGGTGGCGGGTGAGGGAGTCACCGACCTGGACGTGATCCGGCTCCGGGTTCCAGCTTTCGCTCAGGCTCAGGCTGCGGGCGGGCAGCCATGGGATGTCGGCGGGGTAGCTGGCGGGTTTGGCCTTGACCGTCAGGAGGAGTTCCGAGGAACTGACGCGCATCAACTTGCCCGATTTCGGCGCTTGGGTGGTGGTGTCCTGAGCGGGCTGCGCATCAACCAGCGCGGCATTGAATATCTGCGCCGGAATGGTCAAGACGCCGCTGTGTTGCGGATAGATCGCATAGCGCATTTCGATCACGCCATGGCGCAGGCCATTGATGGCTTTCTCGTACGTGCGCGATTCACCCAACTGTTCGATGCGCGCATCGGGGATCTGCAGGGGCGGCAGGCTGCTGTCGTCGTACAGCGAGACCGAATGGTAGATGCGCAAGGTCAGGACAGCCTGGGCCTGCACATACACGCTGTTTTGATCGAGGCTGGCATCGATGAACACCGGCGCGAGTTTGTTCGCGGTGTCCTGGGTTTCGCTCTCGACCACCTGCACGGTGATGGGCTGGCTCTGGACATCGCCCAGTTGCAGCGACGGGATCACCACGCTGCCGTTCTGCTTCGGCAGCAGGGTGATGATCCAGCGAGTGGTGGCTCGGCTGTCGCCGTTAAGGGTGGTCAACTGGTTGACCTGGCGGGTGCCGCGCACTTCGAACAGCGGTTCCAGCGGTGTCAGGTCCGGCTTGCCGAACTGCGTCACGTCGTTGGATTCCAGCGTCAGTTCGACCGTTTCGCCGGAGTTCAGGCGACTGCGATCGACACTGGCGAGCAGCCCCGCAGCCTGGGCCTGAACAGTCCAGAGCAGCAGTGCGAGCGAGAAGGCGGTGAAGCGGGTCATCGAGTTTTTTCCTGATCCTGATGTTGTTGCTGTTCGTACCAGAATTTGCGTCGGAGCAATTCACCCGGATCATCCGGGATCTTGCGCAGCCACTGCTCCAGCGCCTGGCGCTGCTCGCCGTCGATGCTGTTGCCGGCCGGGCGCAAGGGTGGCGTGGTGTGCTGTTCATCCCCCAGCTCGCTACCGGGGACTTCATTGGCACCTGGTTTCGGCGGTGCGGTGGATTGTTGCTCGGCGTCCGGCGTGGTTGGCTGGGCGTCGGTTTTCGGTTCGCCATCGCTTGACGGTTGGCTGGCCGCTCCGGGCGGTGGTTCCTGCTCGGAGGTCTGGTTTTGGTCCCCGGCGTTTTTCTCGGGCTCCACCGGAGGCGGCGTGTTTTTCTGCTTGATCAGGCTTTCCACCAACGCCTTGTTGGTCAGGGCCGGACGCAAATCCGGCTGACGTTCCAGGGCCTGATCGTAAGCATCCAGCGCGGCTTCCAGCTCACCGCTTTTGGCCAACGCGTTGCCACGATTGTAGTGGGCATGGGCGTCATTGCCTTCGGCGAACCGCTGGGCGGCGCCACTGTAGTCGCCGGCTTCATAGAGCGCCACGCCTTGCCATTGGTGATCGTCGAAATGCGCTGCGGCCTCGGCCGGGCGCTTTTGCTTGAGCAAGTGCAGGCCTTGTTGATCGGGCCGCAACCACAGGTCTTCGAAGTCGAAGGCGTAGCTCGGTTGTGGCAGCAGGAACAGCAGCGGCAGGCAGAACAGCCAGCCGCGCCGGCCAGCGCAGGCCGCCAGCAGCAACAGCGGCAGCAACAGCCAGTAACCCTGGTCGGCCCACGTGTCGAGGCGCAGGATCTGGCCGTCGTGGCGCAGGTTGCGCGGGCCATCGAGCAAGCCGAGGGCGCGCAGGCCGGCATCGCCCAGGCGCGCGTGGCGATAGCGTCCGTCCAGGCCATTGGCGGAGGCTTTCAGGCCCGGCTCGGCCAGATGGGGCACCCGAACGCGCCCTGTTCGTCCTTGAGGAAACTGCCGTCCTCGCGCGTAATCGGTGCGCCTTCGGCAGTGCCGACACCGAGCATCAAAAACTGTGTCGCCTTGCCGTCCAGCGCCCGGCGAATGCCTTGGCGTTCCTCTTCGGTCAGGGTTGAGCCGATCAGCAGAATCCGCCCGTCGCCAAGGGCGCCTTGCTCCAATAGTGCGAGAGCCTTAGTCACCGCCAGATCGGCGCGATGGCCCGCCTGTGGCATCAGCGACGGCTTCAGCGCATCCAGCAGGTTGCCGCTGGTAGACAGGTCATCGGACAGCGGCACCAGCGTGTGCGCGCTGCCGGCGTAGACAACGATGGCCGTCTGGGCGTCGCTGCGATATTGCAGCAGGTCGAACAGTTTGCGGCGGGCCTGTTCCAGGCGATTCGGCGCCACGTCGGTGGCGAGCATTTCCGGGGTCAGCTCAAGGATCACCACCAGCGGGTCGGCAGGTTTCTGACTGGTCTGCTCGACACGCTCCCAGCTCGGCCCCAGCAACGCCAGAATGGTCAGCACCCAGGCGACGCCCAGGGCGACCCACGGCAATTTGCTGTCGCGACCGCTGCCGCCACTGAGCAACGCCGCGTGGAAGGCTGGCGGCAGAATCATCTGCCAGCGTCCGGCGCGTTTCTGCCGATGCCAGAGCTGCCAGAGCAGCCAGCCGAGCACCGGCAACAACAGCAGCCACCAGGGACGGAACCAGTAAGGCCAGAGCGCACTCATCGACGCCGCCGCGGACGCAGGCGTTTGAGCCGTTGGCGCCAGTCAGGCAGTGGCGATTGCAGATACAACCCCTTGGTGAATAGCCGTTGCAACGGGTTGTCCGGCCAGCGTTCACGGACCACCAGCAGCATGCTCAACAGCAACGCCATCGCCAACGGCCAGTGGTACAACGCTTGGGCCGGACGAGCCTGCGTCGGTTGTTGGGTTACCGGTTCCAGCTGGTCGAGGGTGGCCTTGATCGCCTGTAATTCTTTGCCGTCGTGGGCACGGAAATACTGACCACCGGTGGCTTGGGCGATGGCCTTCAACGAAGCCTCATCGAGGTCCAGGCTCGGATTGACACCGAGGAATCCCAGCGTGCCGCTCTGCTCCGGATCGGCGCCGATACCGATGGGGTAAATTTTCACCCCTTCGCTAGCCGCCAGTCGCGCCGCCGTGAGCGGGTCGATTTCGCCACCGTTATTGGCGCCGTCGGTGACCAGAATCAGCACGCGGCTCTGTGCCGGACGCATACGCAGGCGTTTAAGCGCCAGGCCAATGGCATCACCGATGGCGGTGTTCTTGCCGGCGATGCCGATCCGCGCTTCGTCGAGCCACACGCGCACGGTGTGCCGATCAAACGTCAACGGCGCTTGCAGATAAGCCTGGCTGCCGAACAGGATCAGGCCGACCCGGTCGCCTTCGCGGCTTTCGAGGAAATCCCCGAGCAGATGCTGGACCAGCGAAAGCCGGCTGACGTCTTCGTCCTGCCACTGCATGTCGGGAAAGTCCATAGAGCCGGACACGTCCACCGCCACCAGCAGATCGCGGCCACTGGCGGCAATCGGCAGGGGCTCGCCGAGCCATTGCGGGCGCGCCGCCGCGATCAGCAACAACAACCACAGCAGAATGAACGGCGCTTGTTGGCGCCAGGCCGGCAGGTTGGCGCGGGCACGGCGTCGGGCCAGGCCTTCGAGGTCGCTGAGGAAACTGGCTTTAAGCGCCGGCTCGCCACTGTCAGCGACCGGCAGCCCGACACGCAGCAGCCACGGCAGCGGCAATAGGGCGAAGATCCACGGCCAGGCGCACTCAAACATGTTTGCGAATCCAGGTGTCGACGGCCTGGGTCGGGCCGGCGATGGCCTTGTCGTCGAGTTTGCATTCGGGTTTGTACGCGCCTTCGACCAGCACCATCCAGCGGGTCAGGCCGGCAGCCGGGCAGCGGTTATCGAGGAACGCCAGCCATTTGCGCCCGTTGAGGGTGTGGCTCTGGCTGTAGGGGTAATGGTTGCGGCACAGGCGCTTGAGCAAACCGTTGAGTTGCTGCAACCAGGCACCGGCCGGCGCGCCGTCGTAGGGTTTGGGCATCAGCGCCAGTTCGGCCAGCGCGGCGAGGCGCACCGGGTCCAGCGGTTGTTCGGCGCGCACGATCGGGCGCTTGCTCGGCAGGAAGCGGCGCAACTGCCACAGGCCGAAACCGATCAGCGGCAGCAATAACAGCAACAGCCACCAGCCCGGTGCCGGCGGCCAGAATTCGATGGGCGGCGGGGAAATCAGCGGCTGCAGTTGATCGAGGCTGCTCATCGAGCTTTCCCCGGTTTCTGTGGGTTCAGGTACTCGCGCAGTTGCTCGACCATTTCACTCTGGGTGCTCAAGGGCATCAGCAGCACGCGCAACTTTTGTGCGAGCAATTCCCAGTGGGCGATCCGGGCTTCGGCCTGGGCGCGGTAGGTCTGGCGCAGGTCGTAATTGAGCGTGTCGAGTTCCAGTTGCGCACCGCGTTCGGCAAATCGCAGCAGGCCAGCGGCGGGCAGGGCGTGATCGAGCGGGTCGGAGACCGGCAGCAGCAACAGATCGCAATGACGCGACAACAGGCTCAATTGTTGTTCAGCACCTTCGGTCAACGCACGTTCGTCGCAGATGATGATCACCAGACTGCCGGGACGCAGCACTTCGCGGGCGCGGCGCAAGGCAATGTTGAAGGCATCGCGATCGGTTTCGCTTTCGGTGTGTAGCGACTGATTGACCCGCACCAGTCGGTTGAGCAGTTGCAACAGGCTCTGTTTGCTGCGTCGTGGCTTGATCTCGTAGTGCTCGTTGTCGCCGAACACCAGCCCGCCAACCCGGTCGTTATGGCCCAGAGCCGCCCAGCCGATCAGGCTCGCAGCCTGGGCGGCGAGCACCGATTTGAACATCAAACCCGAACCGAAAAACAGCCGACGGCTCTGTTCGACCATGATAAAAATCGGTCGCTCGCGCTCTTCATGGAACAGCTTGGTGTGAGGTTCCTGGGTCCGGGCGGTGACGCGCCAGTCGATGCTTCGCACGTCGTCGCCGGCCTGATAGACCCGCACCTGATCGAAATCGACGCCACGGCCCCGCAGCTTGGAGTGATGCAAGCCGATCAGCGGGCTGCGCTGGCTCGGCGTTGAGAACAGCTGCACTTCACGCACGCGATGGCGCATCTCGATCAGCTCGGCGAGGCTGACACGGATGCCCGGTTCCGGCGGCAGGATGGCGTTCATCGGGGTCAAGCGACGGCTACGACGTCGAGAATCCGCTGGACCACCCGGTCCTGGTCAATTCCGGCGGCTTCGGCTTCAAAGGACAGAATGATGCGGTGGCGCAGGACGTCGAAGAGCACGGCTTGAATATCTTCCGGGCTGACGAAGTCGCGACCGGCGAGCCAGGCGTGGGCGCGGGCGCAGCGGTCGAGGGCAATCGAGCCACGGGGGCTGGCGCCGTAGGCGATCCACTCGGCCATCTCCGGGTCGAACTTGGCCGGGGTGCGCGTGGCCATGACCAGTTGCACGAGGTATTCCTCCACGGCGTCGGCCATGTACAGACCGAGGATTTCCTTGCGCGCCGCGAAAATGGCCTGCTGGCTGACGCGGCGCTCGGGCTTGGTTTCACCGTTCAAGGCTTCGCCACGGGCCTGTTGCAGGATGCGGCGCTCGACGGCCGCGTCCGGAAAACCGATTTTCACGTGCATCAGGAAGCGGTCGAGCTGCGCTTCGGGCAGCGGATAAGTGCCTTCCTGCTCGATCGGGTTTTGCGTGGCCATCACCAGGAACAACGGCGACAGCTCATAGGTGCTGCGCCCGACACTGACCTGACGCTCGCCCATGGCTTCAAGCAGCGCCGACTGAACCTTGGCCGGGGCGCGGTTGATTTCGTCCGCCAACACCAGGTTGTGGAAGATCGGGCCTTGCTGGAACACGAAACTGCCGGTTTCCGGGCGATAGATCTCGGTGCCGGTGATGTCGGCCGGCAGCAGGTCAGGGGTGAACTGGATGCGGTGGAACTGGGCTTCGATGCCTTCGGCGAGTTCTTTGATGGCCTTGGTCTTGGCGAGGCCAGGAGCGCCCTCGACCAGCATGTGGCCGTCGGCAAGCAGGGCGATGAGCAAGCGCTCGATGAGTTTTTCCTGGCCGAGAATCTGCGTTGAAAGAAAGGTTCGCAGCGCTAGCAGCGCTTCACGATGTTCCATCGATGACTGTTCCTGGAAAGGGTGACCGAAGACGTTCGAATAACGCCAGGGCTGGGGGCGTTACTTTAATCTATCGCGGGGGGCGGCGACTAACGGCATTTTGCGCAAATGTGCGCCGGGGAGGCTTGTGAGTGTTTTTTCGAGGGATGTGTTGGATTTGCGGGCGCCTTCGCTGGCAAGCCAGCTCCTACGGTTGATGCGAACCTGTAGGAGCTGGCTTGCCAGCGAAAGCGGTCTATCAGGCAATCTGACTTATGTAAGTGCCAGTTCCCTTGAGAATGTTCTGCAACGTCTCTTCCACCTCGGCCAGGTCGCTCGCATCGGTGCTGTGAATGATTTCCAGCGAATCATCCCCATTCAGCGCATCAGCATCGCCAGCCGCGATTTCGATCAGCAGGCGGGTAGGGCTGAGGGTGACTTTCACCCCGTCCAGCGTCGAAGGCTCGCCGTCGAGGGTGATTTCCAGCTCGTCTTCGTCGGGGTAGCGGGTCATCAGGAACATCTCGCCCTGTTCGCTGTGGCAGGCGAGCATGGCCATGTTGTCTTCTTCGTCGTCGCACGGGTTGACGATCAAGAGGGAGGTGGTCATTTGCATGGGAAATTCCTGGCTCGGCGAGCGTTGTGAAGACGATCAAAGGGCAATTCTGCCAGCCCCCGGGAATTTCTGCTCGGCTGAGTGTCAGAGGATGTGTCGTGAACACTGGGAGTGTTACTGGTCATTTCTGGTACGGATGTGCCGTAAATCCGGGCATAAAACGCCCAATTTCCTGCACGACTGCTAGTGTTGTTCGAGGCATTGGCCGAGAGCAGCGTACCGATGACCGAATATGTCGCAGCACCGCAAGCACGGGCCTTGCCGCACTGGTTAAGCTGCGCATCGAATGGATACCTGTAAAGACATTGTGCAATTGATCGCAGAGTCGTTTTTGCAGATGCCCATTCATGGAAGGTGAATGTGACCTGAGTGTCTCGTCCAGCTTCACCCACCTGTCACCCTGTTTCCTCTGCCCGAGAATCAGGAACAGGGTGACGGAACGCCCCGAAAGGGGTTTTGCACGCGACGCTTCCATCAATAACAAGCCCAAGCGGAGTACCACAGATGGCGTTCTTCACCGCAGCCAGCAAAGCCGACTTCCAGCACCAACTGCAAGCGGCACTGGCGCAGCACATCAGTGAACAGGCACTGCCACAAGTGGCGCTGTTCGCTGAACAATTTTTCGGCATCATTTCCCTGGACGAGCTGACCCAGCGTCGGTTGTCCGACCTCGCCGGCTGCACCCTTTCTGCGTGGCGCCTGCTTGAGCGCTTCGATCACGCGCAACCGCAAGTGCGCGTCTACAACCCCGATTACGAGCGCCACGGCTGGCAGTCGACCCACACCGCGGTCGAAGTGCTGCACCACGACCTGCCGTTCCTGGTGGACTCGGTACGTACCGAGCTGAACCGTCGCGGCTACAGCATTCATACCCTGCAAACCACTGTGCTGAGCGTGCGTCGCGGCAGCAAGGGCGAGCTGCTGGAAATCCTGCCGAAAGGCACCCAGGGCGACGACGTTCTGCAAGAATCGTTGATGTACCTGGAAATCGACCGTTGCGCCAACTCGGCCGAATTGAACGTGCTGAGCAAAGAGCTCGAGCAGGTTCTCGGTGAAGTCCGCGTTGCGGTCGCCGATTTCGAGCCGATGAAAGCCAAGGTCCAGGAAATCCTGACCGGCCTGGACAACAGCCAGTTCAAGGTTGATCCAGAAGAAAAAGCCGAAATCAAAAGCTTCCTGGAATGGCTGGTGGGCAACCACTTCACCTTCCTCGGCTATGAAGAATTCGTGGTTCGCGATGAAGCCGACGGCGGTCACATAGTCTACGACCAGGACTCGTTCCTGGGCCTGACCAAACTGCTGCGCACCGGCCTGACCTACGAAGACCTGCGCATCGAAGACTACGCCGTGAACTACCTGCGCGAACCGACCCTGTTGTCGTTCGCCAAGGCTGCGCACCCAAGCCGGGTACACCGTCCGGCTTACCCGGATTACGTGTCGATCCGTGAAATCGACGCCGACGGCAACGTCATCAAGGAATGCCGTTTCATGGGCCTGTACACCTCGTCGGTGTATGGCGAGAGCGTGCGGGTCATCCCGTACATCCGTCGCAAGGTCGAGGAAATCGAACGTCGTTCCGGCTTCCAGGCCAAGGCTCACTTGGGCAAGGAACTGGCGCAGGTGGTCGAAGTGCTGCCGCGTGATGACCTGTTCCAGACCCCGGTCGACGAACTGTTCAGCACTGTGATGTCGATCGTGCAGATCCAGGAACGCAACAAGATTCGCGTGTTCCTGCGCAAAGACCCGTACGGCCGTTTCTGCTACTGCCTGGCTTACGTGCCGCGTGACATCTACTCCACCGAAGTGCGCCAGAAGATCCAGCAAGTGCTGATGGATCGCCTGAAAGCCTCGGATTGCGAGTTCTGGACCTTCTTCTCCGAGTCCGTGCTGGCTCGCGTGCAACTGATTTTGCGCGTCGATCCGAAGAACCGCCTCGATATCGACCCGGTTCTGCTGGAAAAAGAAGTGGTGCAAGCCTGCCGCAGCTGGCAGGACGACTACGCCAGCCTGGTGGTTGAAAGCTTCGGCGAAGCCCACGGCACCAACGTGCTGGCTGACTTCCCGAAAGGCTTCCCGGCCGGTTACCGCGAGCGTTTCGCAGCCCATTCGGCCGTGGTCGACATGCAGCACTTGCTGAGCCTGAATGAAAAAAATCCACTGGTGATGAGCTTTTATCAGCCATTGGGTCAGGTTTCCGGTCAGCGCGAACTGCATTGCAAGCTGTATCACGCCGATACCCCGCTGGCGCTGTCCGACGTATTGCCGATTCTGGAAAACCTCGGTCTGCGCGTACTGGGTGAGTTCCCGTATCGCCTGCGTCACAACAAAGGCCGCGAGTTCTGGATTCACGACTTTGCGTTCACTGCCGCCGAAGGCCTGGAACTCGACATCCAGCAACTCAACGACACCTTGCAGGACGCTTTCGTCCACATCGTGCGCGGCGATGCCGAGAACGATGCGTTCAACCGTCTGGTGCTGACCGCCGGCCTGCCATGGCGCGACGTGGCGCTGCTGCGTGCCTACGCTCGCTACATGAAGCAGATCCGCCTGGGCTTCGACCTCGGCTACATCGCCAGCACCCTGAACAACCACACCGACATCGCTCGCGAGTTGACCCGGTTGTTCAAGACCCGTTTCTACCTGGCGCGCAAGTTAAGCAGCGACGACCTTGAGCTGCGTCTGGAACACGCGATTCTGACCGCGCTGGACGACGTCCAGGTGCTCAACGAAGACCGTATCCTGCGTCGCTACCTGGACCTGATCAAAGCGACACTGCGGACCAACTTCTACCAGACCGACGCCAACGGTCAGAACAAGTCCTACTTCAGCTTCAAGTTCAACCCGCACCAGATTCCAGAGCTGCCGAAGCCCGTACCGAAGTTCGAAATCTTCGTGTACTCGCCGCGCGTCGAAGGCGTGCACCTGCGCTTCGGCAACGTCGCTCGTGGCGGTCTGCGCTGGTCCGACCGTGAAGAAGACTACCGCACCGAAGTCCTGGGCCTGGTAAAAGCCCAGCAAGTGAAGAACTCGGTCATCGTACCGGTCGGTGCCAAGGGTGGCTTCCTGCCACGTCGCTTGCCACTGGGCGGCAGCCGTGACGATATCGCGGCCGAGGGCATCGCCTGCTACCGCATCTTCATTTCGGGCCTGTTGGACATCACCGACAACCTGAAAGACGGCGCTCTGGTGCCGCCGACCAACGTCGTGCGTCATGACGACGATGACCCGTACCTGGTCGTTGCGGCGGACAAGGGCACTGCGACCTTCTCCGACATCGCCAACGGTATCGCCATCGACTACGGCTTCTGGCTCGGCGACGCATTCGCCTCCGGTGGCTCGGCCGGTTACGACCACAAGAAAATGGGCATTACCGCCAAGGGCGCGTGGGTCGGCGTACAACGTCACTTCCGCGAACGCGGCATCAATGTTCAGGAAGACAGCATCACCGTGGTGGGCGTCGGCGACATGGCCGGTGACGTGTTCGGTAACGGTTTGTTGATGTCCGACAAGCTGCAACTGGTCGCAGCGTTCAACCACCTGCACATCTTCATTGACCCGAACCCGGAGCCGGCCAACAGCTTCGCCGAGCGTCAGCGCCTGTTCGACCTGCCACGTTCGGCCTGGTCGGATTACGACACCAGCATCATGTCCGAAGGCGGCGGGATCTTCTCCCGTAGCGCGAAAAGCATCGCGATTTCCCCGCAGATGCAAGAGCGCTTCGACATCAAGGCCGACAAGCTGACCCCGACCGAACTGCTCAATGCCTTGCTCAAGGCTCCGGTAGACCTGTTGTGGAACGGCGGTATCGGTACTTACGTCAAAGCCAGCACCGAAAGCCACGCCGATGTCGGCGACAAGGCCAACGATGCGCTGCGCGTCAACGGTAACGAACTGCGCTGCAAAGTCGTGGGCGAGGGCGGTAACCTCGGTATGACCCAACTGGGTCGTGTCGAGTTCGGCCTCAATGGCGGCGGCTCCAACACCGACTTCATCGACAACGCCGGTGGTGTGGACTGCTCCGACCACGAAGTAAACATCAAGATCCTGCTGAACGAAGTGGTTCAGGCCGGTGACATGACCGACAAGCAACGCAACCAGTTGCTGGCGAGCATGACCGACGAAGTCGGCAATCTGGTGTTGGGCAACAACTACAAGCAGACTCAGGCCCTGTCCCTGGCGGCACGCCGTGCTTACGTGCGCATCGCCGAATACAAGCGTCTGATGAACGATCTGGAAAGCCGCGGCAAGCTGGATCGCGCCATTGAGTTCCTGCCATCGGAAGAAGCGATCAGCGAGCGCGTCGCCGAAGGCCATGGCCTGACCCGTGCCGAGCTGTCCGTGCTGATCTCCTACAGCAAGATCGACCTCAAGGAAGCGCTGCTCAACTCCCTGGTGCCGGACGACGACTACCTGACACGCGACATGGAAACCGCTTTCCCGCCGAGCCTGGTGAGCAAGTTCTCCGAAGCCATGCGCCGTCACCGTCTGAAGCGCGAGATCGTCAGCACCCAGATCGCCAACGACCTGGTCAACCACATGGGCATCACCTTCGTTCAACGACTCAAAGAGTCGACCGGCATGAGCCCGGCGAACGTGGCCGGCGCCTACGTGATCGTGCGTGACATCTTCCACCTCCCGCACTGGTTCCGTCAGATTGAAGCCCTGGATTACCAGGTTTCCGCCGACGTACAACTGGAGCTGATGGATGAGCTGATGCGTCTGGGCCGTCGCGCTACGCGCTGGTTCCTGCGCAGCCGTCGCAACGAGCAGAACGCTGCCCGTGACGTCGCGCACTTCGGTCCACATCTGGCAGCGCTGGGCCTCAAGCTCGACGAACTGCTGGAAGGCCCGACCCGCGAAGGCTGGCAGACCCGTTATCAGGCCTACGTCGCGGCTGGCGTTCCTGAGTTGCTGGCGCGCATGGTTGCAGGCACGACTCACCTGTACACCTTGCTGCCGATCATCGAAGCTTCCGACGTGACCGGCCAGAACCCGGCGGACGTGGCCAAGGCGTACTTCGCCGTGGGCAGTGCGCTGGACATCACCTGGTACTTGCAACAGATCAGTGCTCTGCCGGTTGAGAACAACTGGCAGGCCCTGGCCCGTGAAGCGTTCCGTGATGATGTGGACTGGCAGCAACGTGCGATCACCATCTCCGTCCTGCAACAGGGCGACGGCACTCAGAACGTGGAAACACGCCTGGCGCTGTGGATGGATCAGCACGAAGGCATGATCGAACGGTGGCGCGCCATGCTGGTGGAATTGCGTGCCGCTAGCGGTACGGACTACGCCATGTATGCAGTGGCCAACCGTGAGCTGCTGGACCTGGCGTTGAGCGGGCAAGCGGTAGTGCCTGTTACTGCGACGGTTAGCGCAGAGCTGGAACCGGCTGCCTGATCAGCTGTTGAATGAAACAGCCCCGCATTGAGAGATGCGGGGCTTTTTTTTTGTCTGAAGGTTTTGTGGGGGCTGGTAGGGCCTCATCGCGGGCAAGCCCGGCTCCCACTGGTTTTGTGTCGTGTGCATCTTATGTGTTCGACACAATCCTTGTGGGAGCCGGGCTTGCCCGCGATGGGGCCATTGAAATTAATACAACTTCCAGCCAGTTGTATTATCAATCATCGACACTTTATCTGTCGGCCTGGTCAATAAATTATTGAGCGACTGGTCAAACTTCTGCAGCGCCCGAACTTGCACGTTCTGTTGTTCGTTAATGTCCGCGACTATCTCTTCACTGCGTTTGTAGTCGGCCCATACAGGACTAAGCGCCTTGGCATCGTGCCCTCGTGCAGTGCCAATGTAGTTGAAGTTCGAATCATAGAAATCCGCGCTGACATCGGCCTGGATGTCCGAACTGCGCGATGTCATTAATTGACTGCGGCTGTCGACGATTGCCACCACGTCCGGTTTTGCCGCCCGAAGGCTTTGCATGTCCGGGTACACCGTCACCGAGCCGAACTGGCGCTGCAACGATGCCTTGACCCAGTCCACTGCCATATCGGGTTTGGAGGTGGCGACGTAGGCATCGTGAATCGATTGCACCAGCAGGCTCTGGCCGAAGCCGGTGCCGGCGTTGGCCTGGTAGTCCTGAAGGTAGGCGCGGTTGGTCTGGGTGTTGCGGCTGTAGACAATGCCCAGCGAAACAGTGCTGCCGTTAGGAATACTCGAGGCGCTGCTGCGTCCCACCGGTTGAGTAAAGATGCCGTCCAGCGAAGAGACTGCCGAGGGTGCCGTGGGGATCGAGCAGCCGGTTAAAAGAGCCGTCACCGTTAACGTACTGACAAGCGCGAGTTTCATGGTGTTTCTCCAGTGAAACAGCATTCAGTTGGAAGTTTAAGTTGCCGCCAGGGTGACGGCAGTTGCTCCAGACTAAACCGGGAATGGCTTAATGAAACAGCCAATGTCCGCACTTATCAGGTGGCCAATAGTTTTGTTTGGTTTAAACAACTTCGGTTAATTGCCCTGAGCAATAAAAAGGCCCGAATCGATGATTCGAGCCTGATTATTTATAGCTGGCGTAACAGCCATCAGTTTTCCAAGGGGATCAACACTTTCTCATCCGGCGACAACACCATGAACACCAACAACTTGGCAGGCTTGGTAGCGCTGGCGTTTTTCGACACCAGGTGTTCCGACCCGGCAGGTTCGTACCAATATTCGCCAGTCTTGTAGGTGATCGCTTTTTCACCCTTCACTTGAGAAGTGATCGATCCCGAAAGGACGTAGGCCATGGCCGTGCCTTCGTGCTTGTGCGCGATGGACGACTGGCCGGGTTTGTAATCGACTTCGATCATCAATGCCTTTTTACCCGGTACGTTTTTCAGCATCTGGTCCTGCAACACCGTGACTTTTTCCGAAGGGTCATGGGCGAATGCCGAGGCGGAAACGGTCAAGGCCAGGACGGCGAGCGGGGCAGCAAACAAACGGACTGCGTTCATGGTTCATCACCTGCGTGGGTTAGTCGTCAGGGATCACGATAGTTCGCGCAGGTGGCTTGGCAAACCTCCAATTTTCGTGAAGCCGAGGAGACCAATCAGGCGCGCTGAACGCAAAAAGATCGCAGCCTCTGACGTCTCTTACAGGTGTACCCAAATACCTGTAGGAGCGGCCGAAGGCTGCGATCTTTTAATCTTTACTTCAGACAATCGGAAAGCTGTTGAAATCGACGCTATTGGCCAGTCGACTGTCGATCAGGCCGATAAAACCTTGCGCTTCAGGGCAGTTGAAATGCATCTGCATGGCCGCTTCCGATTGCCAGCGGGCGCTGACCGTCCAGCGGTTGCCGTCCTCGGGGCAGCGGTCGACCATATAGGAATCGCAGCCCGGTTGTTCGCGCAGGGTTTCGACAATCTTTTGCAGTTGCTTACCCAGCTCATCCGAGCGGCCGGCGGCGGCCTGCACCTTTACGGTATTGATCACTTCGTTGGACATTGCTCACACTCCTGAATCAGGCCGGACGAATCCTGCTCACTGAGGGATAACGCTTATGCAGGATAGGCCTGCACCTGTGGACCGCCAATAGCCAATCGCCGGATAAAAACGCAGACCAATCCTCACGCCACTTGCTGCAAAATGTCCCGCAGGCGATCCAGGGCAGTGTCGATGTCGAGGGTTTCGATGGCGCCAAAACCGAGGAAAAGCCCGTCCCTTGGCGCTTGCTGGTAGAAAAAACTGTCGATCGGGTAGACCCCGACTTCAACCTTTTTCGCCAGTTCGATCACTAATGGAATATCCATAGGTTTTTTGCACATAACCACCATGTGGAAGCCGGCCGTGGTGGGCACGGCTTCGAGCCACGGCGAAAGATCTCCCGCCATGCGTGCCAGAATTCGCTCCCGGCGCCCGGCATAGATCGTGTGGCAGCGCCGGATGTGCTTGAGCAGGCAGCCCTCGGCGATGAATTTGGCCAGCGCCCATTGGGGCAGGGTGGAGGTGTGCAGGTCGGTGAGCTGCTTGGCGCGGATCACCGCTTCGAGAATCGCCGGCGGCAGAATCGCATAACCGAGTCGCAGTTCCGGCAGCAGGGTTTTCGAGAAGGTCCCGACGTAGGCAACAATCCCGCGTTCGTCCATGCTTTGCAGCGAATCGGTAGGCCGGCCTTCGTAGCGGAATTCGCTGTCGTAATCGTCTTCGATGATGATCGCGCCCAGTTCATGGGCCCTGGCGAGCAAGGCCACCCGGCGCTCGTGGCTCATCGGCATGCCCAGTGGGAATTGGTGGGACGGGGTGACGTAAATCAGCCGCGTGCCGTTGGGGATCTTGTCCACCTGAATGCCCTCGGCATCCACCGGCACCCCGATCACCGTGGCGCCGTGGCTGCCGAACAGCAAGCGTGCCGGCGGGTAACCCGGGTCTTCCATGGCGACAAGACTGCCCGGCCGGGTCAGCACCCGGGAGATCAGGTCCAGGGCCTGTTGGGCGCCGTTGCACACCACCACGTCTTCGTCCTGGCAATTGACCCCGCGAGAAAACGCGATGTGGCGTGCGATCGCGTTGCGCAGCGCCGGCAGGCCTTCGGGCAAGCTGTAGAAGCCCTTGGAACCGGCGATCTGACGCAACGCGTGAGAGGTGCAGCGCCGCCAGTCATCCTGGGGAAACTGGCCCTTGCTGGTGGCGCCGCCAATGAAGTCGTAGCGCAACGAGCCTTCCAGGGTCGGATGACGGAGGAACACCGGCAGGTTGCGCCATGACTCGATGACGTCAAAACTCGCCAGCTCGGAATGGCTCTGTTTGCGGGTGATTTTCGCCGCCCGGGCGTTGACGAAGGTGCCTTTGCCGATCACCCCGGTGAGGAAGTTCTCGTAGGTCAGTTGGGCGTAGGTGTCAGAAATGGTCTTGCGCGAAATGCCCAGCTGTTCCGCCAGCAGACGACTGGGCGGCAGTTGCGTGCCGGCTGCCAATCGGCCGGATTCGATGGCACTGCGCAGTTGGTTGTACAACTGGCCTGCCAGGTCCTTGCGGCCGTTGATGACAACATGAAGTTCCATACCGGCGTGGCTCCTAGAGCAATTTGGGCGCGTGTGCGTCGCGCCAGATTACCCGCATGAGCTGCTGCGCAATAGTTGCGTGGGCGAAAAACCGCGGATTGGTCTGCCGGCTGAGTGGTGCAGCGGTTTTTCGCTGAATTGGATCTGTAACGCCCGCGCATCAGCGTCTACCTTGGAGGTATACGTCCGATCAATCAGGTTGCCCCATGAACCCCCGTCTGGATTACTACAGCGCATCGCCCAAGGCGATGAAAGCCATGATCGCCATGGAGGCCTTGACCAGCAATCTCAGCATCGAGCCGGCGCTGCTGCACCTGATCAAGATCCGCGCCTCGCAGCTCAATGGCTGCGCCTTTTGCACCGACATGCACTCGGTGGATGCCCGGCGTCTTGGCGAGACCGATCGCCGGCTGTATTCGATTGTGGTGTGGCGCGACAGCGGCTTCTTCAACCCTCGGGAACGTGCAGCGCTGGCCTGGACCGAAGCGGTCACCTTGCTCTCTGAAAACCATGTGCCAGACGATGTCTACGCGCTGGCCCGGGAGCAGTTCAACGAAGGCGAAATGGTCGACCTGACGATTGCCGTCACCACCATCAACAGCTGGAATCGCCTGGCCGTGAGTTTTCGCCAAACCCCGAGTGCTTGAGCCTGTTGTCACACCCGTTTCATGAAGGTTACGCAGGATGAAACCTTCAGGGACAGAAAGACAGGGAGTCATCGATGCCATTCATGGAAACCAGCCGCCGTCAGCGCGTTGCCGAGTACCGCGCGCCCGTGGATAAAACCCCATCCTGGCGCACGCTGGTGGCAGGGCTTGATCCGGTGCTGGCGCAATCCTTTCGGGTGAGTGCCCGGTGCGGCTGTTTCATGCAGGCGGCCCGCAGTCTCAACATCAAGGCCACTCTGCTGCGCAAACAACTGGCGCAACTGGAAACCCAGTTGCAGTGCTCGCTGTTCAGCCATTCAGACAACGGCTTTACCCTCAGTCGTGACGGCCTGCAGCTGCACGCGCAATTGATTGCCCTTGCCCACGAGCGCGACTTGCCGGTGATCGAGCAGCCGTTGATTCGCCTGGCCGTCGCCGAGTCGATCCTGCATGACATTCTCGGTCGCGACCTGGTGGCCTTGTTGCGGCGCAACGCCAGCGTGCGCCTGGACATCATCACCCTGGACAGCGAGCTGTCCTTGCAAGCGGTCAGTGCCGATGTGGTGGTGTGGTTGGCCGGCACCGACTCGCCGTTGCCAGGCCCGAGTTTTGCCGTCAGCCAACCGCAGCGTCTGGCGCGGCTGGATTACTCGCCGTACATCGCCAAACGTTACTCGCGGGTGGCGTCGCGTCCGGACAGCCTCGATGACCTGGCCGATTTCATGCTGGTGCAATGGCAGCATGATCAACAGGTCGAGAGTTTTCGGCCATGGAACAGCGTGGTGGATCAGCGTCTGGCCGGGGTGGTGCAGTTGCATTCGTACGAATTGATGCTGGAGATGATCCGTTGTAGCGCGTGCATTGGCCTGCTGCCGCACTACATGAGTCAGTTCGACCGGGGACTGATCGCGTTACCGGGGCTGTTCAGTCAGCCGATGCAGCGCCAGGTGTGGATGGCGGTCAATGCCGACTCCCGGGATGAAGCCGGGGTGCAGATGATTGTCGAACTGATCCACAACACCTTCAACGAACGCCGGGAATGGTTCGAAGGCTGACCACAATCTAAAGATGTGGGAGCAGGCTTGCACGCGAAGAGGCCGTGTCAGTCGGCATCAATGCAGCATATCCACCGCCTTCGCGGGCAAGCCCGCTCCCACAGTTGACTCTCAGTCGTACACATATTCTGTGTTTACCGGCGATCCAGTGTTGGAGCGGGCTTGCCCGCGAAGAGGCCGTGTCAGTCGGCATCAATGCAGCATATCCACCGCCTTCGCGGGCAAGCCCGCTCCCACAGTTGACTCTCAGTCGTACACATATTCTGTGTTTACCGGCGATCCAGTGTTGGAGCGGGCTTGCCCGCGAAGAGGCCGTGTCAGTCGGCATCAATGCAGCATATCCACCGCCTTCGCGGGCAAGCCCGCTCCCACAGTTGACTCTCAGTCGTACACATATTCTGTGTTTACCGGCGATCCAGTGTTGGAGCGGGCTTGCCCGCGAAGAGGCCGTGTCAGTCGGCATCAATGCAGCATATCCACTGCCTTCGCGGGCAAGCCCGCTCCCACAGTTGACTCTCAGTCGTACACATATTCTGTGTTTACCGGCGATCCAGTGTGGGAGCGGGCTTGCCCGCGATGAGGGAGTGTCAGTCGGCATCAATGCATCTGACACCGCGGCCACATCGGTTCTCGCCATACCGGAAGATTGCGTTGTAGAGTGAGCGGCCATGTCTGCCTCAAGGATGAATCACCCATGACTGCCACCGAGTCTGTCATTACCCTCGAACGCCTCAACGAATCCCACATCGAGGGCATCGCTGCGCTTTACCACGAACCGGTCATCGCCCGCCAAACCCTGCAAATGCCGTTTCCGTCCACCGAGACCTGGCGCAATCGCCTGGTATCGGACAACGAGCGGGTGGTGCAATTGGTGGCGCTGCATCAAGGGACGGTGATCGGCAGCATTACCCTGGAACAGTTTCCGCGCATCCGTCGCAGCCATGCCGGCAGCTTTGGCATGGGCGTCGCGCAGGCCTGGCAGGGCAAGGGCGTTGGCTCTCAATTGATGGCGGCGGCGCTGGACATCGCCGACAACTGGATGAACCTGCGCCGGGTCGAGCTTTCGGTCTACACCGACAACGAAGCCGCCATCGCCTTGTACCGCAAGTTCGGCTTCGAAACTGAAGGCGTGTTCCGAGATTACGCGGTGCGTGACGGTGTATTTGTCGATACCTTGAGCATGGCGCGTCTGCGTTCCATGCCCAAATCCTCTTAGGTCAGTCTTCCAGTGCAAACGCCACCGCCGCCTGCGCATGCAGTTCGGTGGTGTCGAGCAGGGGCAGGGCGCTGTGTTCGGGTTTGATCAGCAGGCCGATCTCGGTACAGCCGAGGATAATGGCCTGAGCGCCGCGCCGGGTCAGCGATTCGATGACCCGCTGATAGACCTTGCGCGACGTTTCGCTGATCACCCCGACGCACAATTCGTCATAAATGATCCGGTGCACGGCTTGACGTTCCTCGGCCTCCGGCACCAGCACGGTCAAGCCTTGCGCGGTGAGGCGTTCCTTCAGGAAGTCCTGCTCCATGGTGAACGCCGTGCCCAGCAAACCGACCTTCAGCGCACTGGCCTCGACCGCCGCCTGACCGGCCGGGTCGGCGATGTGCAGGAACGGAATGCCGACCGCCGCCTGAATCTGCCCGGCCACCTTGTGCATGGTGTTGGTACACAGCACCACGCAATCAGCGCCGCCAGCCTCCAGCCGCCGCGCCGCATCCACCAGGATCAGCGCCGCATCGTCCCAGCGTCCGGCATGCTGAGCCTGTTCGACAGGCCCGAAGTCGACGCTGTACATTAGCAATTTCGCCGAACGCAACGGCCCGAGCCGGTCGCGCACCTGTTGGTTGATGAGGCGGTAATACTCGGCGCTGGACTCCCAGCTCATGCCGCCGATAAGGCCGATGGTCCGCATGCTGTGCTCCTGTTGATGGCAACCCTTTGCTTGAGAGTCTCCCGTGAATCTTGGTTTCGATCTATCAGGAAATTTCACATGCCCGGTCTGCTGAGTCAGCGCCTCTTGGGCGGCAAACTCTGCCTGCAATTGTTACCTCGCGCCGCTTATAGCGCGCGTGATCCGGCGCAGTGGCAAACCCTGGGCGTGACGCTGGAACGTCAGCAAGGCGTGCACGCGATCGACTCGGATCACCGGGTCGATTTCGACACACTGCCCGGCGTGCTGGCGTACACCCCGGTGGGGGTGGAAGTGTTTTCCGAGTCAGCCGCTGGCGGCGAATCCCTGCTGATGCGCCTGGACGAGCAGTTCGCCAACCAGCATTTGCCCGCCGTTGGCCACCGTGTGCAGTCTGCAGGCAATCGACAGGCGCTGAGTCTGGCCCGGGAGGTGCGGCGGCTGTTGCTTGCACCGCAACCCGACACGCTGGCACTGGAGCAATGCGCCCTGGGTTTCGTCGGGCTCGCGCAACGGCAAACCGAAACCACCCAGCGCGCCATACCGAAGGCCTTCACCCGCGTACTGGACCAGATCGCCGAGCAGTTCCATCAGCCACTGACGCTGGAACAACTCGCCGCCAGCTACGGGCAAAACGAGCTGCGCTTTCTGCGCGACTTCACCCGGGCGATCGGCCTGACACCCCACGCGTACATTGTCGAAGTACGGCTTCAAGCGGCACGGCGGATGATCGAAACCACTGACCTGTCCCTGGCCAGCATCGCCCTCGACAGCGGCTTCGCCCATCAGTCGCACATGGGCAGCGCCTTCCGTAAGTACCTGGCCATGACCCCCAGCCACTACCGCTCACACTTTTAGTCGTACGCCGGTAGCGCGCATCTGCCATGCTCAAAGTCCGCAGCACCGCTTCAACCAAAGGAACACCGCAATGGACGACGTACAGCAACTGGGTGAGATGCTTCGCCACTACGCAGAAAGCGAAGCGCACAAGAAACAACTGTTTGAGTCGCAATCGGCCGTGTGGGCGACGCGCATTGGTGAGCTGTTCGATCAGATCCAGCAGTGGCTGGAACCGGTCCAGGCGCCGAACCTGCTGGAAGTGAGCCGCGAAGCGTATGTCGCCTCGGGTCCGAGCGTGCCGGTCGAGACGTCGACCTTCAAGACCGAGAAGCTGTCCATTGTGATCGCCGGCAAACCGGTGGAATTCGTGCCGGATGTGATGGGCGCGGGCGGGCAGATCTCATTGGCCGTGATGGGCCTGACAGCCGCGCGCTACGGCAGCATTTCGCTGGTGTGCCTGCCGCCGTCCAGCAACTGGCAGTGGCGCAAGACCAATGGCCTGAAAGACCCGGACACCTTCGCGTTCGACGCGAACTTCCTGGCGCAGCAACTGCAAAGCCTGATCCCCCGCGAGCGCAGCTAACGCAGAACCCCTGTAGGAGCGAGCTTGCTCGCGAAAGCGGCACAGTCAACACTGATGTTGCCTGACACACCGCTTTCGCGAGCAAGCTCGCTCCTACATTGATCAGCGTCAAACCTCCAGGTTGCCCCAGCCCGGCTTGGCGACTTCAGGCGCAACCGCCTTCACCGTCTTCCCCGTCGCCAATTCCACCCGCCGCGCCACCTCCGGGTCATCGGCAAACGGAATCAGGCTCGCATCCTCCAGGCTCTGCGCCGTCTCGTGCTTCAGGCAGTATTCAACCGCCAGCCAAAGCCCCACCACGCCCAACACATTCAGCACGACTTCCATCATCTCAAGCTCCCCGCCTCAGGCAATCTGCGCTTCACGTTCGGCCATCGCCACGTCGGCAACCCGTACGGTGCGCCAGACGTTGTAGGCCATCAGCAACATCCCGCTGAGGAAGAACACCCCACCGGCAAAGCGCACCACGAAGCCCGGATGGCTGGCCTGCAAGGCTTCGACGAAGGAGTAGGTCAGCGTGCCGTCGTCGTTGATCGCACGCCACATCAAGCCCTGGGTGATGCCGTTGACCCACATCGAGGCGATGTACAACACCGTGCCGATGGTCGCCAGCCAGAAGTGCAGGTTGATCAGCGGCGTGCTGTACATCTGCTCGCGGCCGAAGACTTTCGGGATCATGTGGTACAGCGAACCGAAGGTAATCATCGCCACCCAACCGAGCGCGCCGGCGTGCACGTGGCCGATGGTCCAGTCGGTGTAGTGGGAGAGGGCGTTGACGGTTTTGATCGCCATCATCGGCCCTTCGAAGGTCGACATGCCGTAGAAGGCCGGGGACAGGACCAGGAAACGCAGGATCGGGTCGGTGCGCAATTTATGCCAGGCGCCGGAGAGCGTCATCATGCCGTTGATCATCCCGCCCCAGCTCGGGGCCAGCAGGATCAACGACATCGCCATGCCCAGCGACTGCGCCCAGTCTGGCAGCGCGGTGTAGTGCAAGTGGTGCGGACCGGCCCAGATGTACAGGGTGATCAGTGCCCAGAAATGCACGATCGACAACCGATAGGAATACACCGGCCGCCCGACCTGTTTTGGCACGAAGTAATACATCATCCCGAGGAAGCCGGTGGTCAGGAAAAACCCCACGGCATTGTGCCCGTACCACCACTGCACCATGGCGTCGGTGGCGCCGGAATACACCGGATAGGACTTGAACCAGTCCACCGGAATTGCCAGGTGATTGACCACGTGCAGCATGGCGATCACCACGATGAACGCGCCAAAGAACCAGTTGCCGACGTAGATGTGTTTGGTCTTGCGCTGTACCACGGTGGTGAAGAACACGATGGCGTAAGCGACCCACACCACGGTCATCCACACCGCGCCGGAGAACTCGATTTCGGCGTATTCCTTGGTCGTGGTGTAGCCCAGCGGCAAGGTGATCAGCATCACCACAATCACCGACTGCCAGCCCCAAAAGGTGAATGCGGCGAGCTTGTCCGAAAACAGCCGCACCTGGCAGGTGCGCTGCACCGCGTAGTAACTGGCGGCGAATTGCGCACTGCCGGCGAAACCGAAAATCACCAGGCTGGTGTGCAGCGGTCGCAAGCGGCCGAAGGTGGTCCACGGCAGGTCGAGGTTCATCTCGGGCCACACCAGTTGCGAGGCGATCCACACCCCCATCGCCATCCCCACGACGCCCCAGACGATGGTCGCCACGACGAATTGGCGGACGACCTTGTAGTTGTAGGCCTGTCCGATAGTTGTTGTGCTCATGGTCAATGCTTCCACGGTTGCAAAGTCTTGCCAGACCACCCGGCCTGGCCTGTCATGCACTGTAGAAACTCCGCCGGAAACAAAACAGACTCAGGAAAACATCATTTATACGGATCAGATAGAGCGCACGCCTGCGGCGATCTGCCGCGCTCTGATATGGTTTTTTTGCATTCAGGTGAATCTGTAACGTCCTGCGCCGCAGGTTCATAGTCATCACCTCAAAAACGAGCCGCAAGTCTGATGCCGAACAGTTGAAGGGTTGAACGCCACGACCCTTGTGGGAGCGGGCTTGCCCGCGATGGCTGAGTCAAATTCGATAAAGATGTCGACTGACCCACCGCAATCGCGGGCAAGCCCGCTCCCACAGGTTTTTGTGACTTGACCGACTGGCATTAGCCGCAGAGCCCGATCAATCCTGATGAGGTAGCCACATGTATCAGTACGATGACTATGACCGGGCCCTGGTGTTTGAGCGGGTTGCGCAGTTTCGCGATCAGGTCGAACGTTTCATGGCGGGTGAGTTGAGCGAGGAAGAATTCCTGCCATTGCGCTTGCAAAACGGCCTGTACATGCAAAAGCACGCCTACATGCTGCGCGTGGCGATTCCTTACGGAACTCTGAGCGCCAACCAGATGCGTACGCTGGCCAGCATCGCCCGTGATTACGATCGCGGCTACGGTCACTTCACCACCCGGCAGAACATGCAGTTCAACTGGATTGAACTGGCCCAGGTGCCGGACATTCTCGAACGCCTGGCCCAGGTGGAAATGCACGCGATCCAGACCTCCGGCAACTGCGTGCGCAACATCACCACCGAAGCCTTTGCCGGGGTCGCGGCGGACGAAATGATCGACCCGAGACCCCTGGCGGAAATTCTCCGGCAATGGTCGACCATCAACCCGGAATTCCTGTTTCTGCCGCGCAAGTTCAAGATCGCCATTTGTTCGGCGGAGCAAGACCGTGCCGCGATCATGATGCATGACATCGGGCTCTATCTTTATCCGGGCGCGGACGGGCAAATGCTCCTGCGGGTGATCGTCGGCGGTGGGCTGGGGCGTACGCCGATCCTCGGTTTGCAAATCCGCGAGGGCTTGCCGTGGCAGCACCTGCTGTCCTGCGGCGAGGCGGTGCTGCGGGTCTACAACCGCCACGGTCGCCGGGATAACAAGTACAAGGCGCGGATCAAGATTCTGGTCAAGGCGCTGGGTATCGAGGCCTTCGCCAAAGAAGTGGAGGAGGAGTGGCAGTACCTCAAGGACGGCCCGGCGCAGTTGACCGACGTCGAATATGAGCGCGTGGCCAGTGCCTTTGTCGCACCGGACTACCGCGCGCTGTCCGACACCGATCTGGAGTTCGGTACACGCCTGGCTGAAAACCCGGTCTTCGCCCGTTGGGTGACGCGCAATGTCCAGCCGCACAAAGTGCCGGGTTACGTCAGCGTGGTGCTGTCGACCAAACCGGGCATCGCTTCGCCGCCGGGCGACGTCACTGGCGAACAAATGGAGGCGGTAGCCGCGTGGTCCGAGCAATTCGGTTTCGGTGAAATCCGCATCGCTCACGAGCAGAACATCGTTCTGCCGGATGTGCCGAAGGCGGATTTGTTCGGGCTCTGGAGCCTGGCCTGCGAGCAAGGCCTGGGGGGCGCCAATATCGGCTTGTTGACCGATATCCTTGCTTGCCCTGGCGGTGACTTCTGCGCGCTGGCCAACGCCAAGTCGATCCCGATCGCGCAAGGGATTCAGGGCCGTTTCGAAGACCTCGACTACCTGCATGACCTGGGCGACATCAGCCTCAACATCTCCGGTTGCATGAACGCCTGCGGTCATCACCACATCGGCAATATCGGCATTCTGGGGGTCGATAAGAACGGCAGCGAGTGGTATCAGATCACCCTCGGCGGTTCCCAAGGCAAGAACAGCGCGCTGGGCAAGGTTATTGGCCCCTCGTTCAGCGCTGCTGAAGTACCCGAGGTGATCGAGCGGATCATCGCCACGTTCGTCCGTTACCGCGAGAGCGAAGAGTTGTTCGTCGACACCTTGCAGCGCATCGGGCTGGAGCCGTTCAAAGAGGAGGTTTATCCGAAACTGCTGGAGGTGTCGGCATGAACAACCTGCTGCGACTTGAAGAAGGTGTGGCGCGCATTGATGCCGACGATCCATGGACCCTGGTCAGGGATGCCAACGAGGAATGGCCGGCGGGTGCCGTGATTCTGCCGTTGGCCCGTTGGCTGGAAGGTCCACCACAAAAGGGCGTATGGCTGGGACCGGACGATGAGGTGGAAAGCCTCAAGCCGTGGTTTGCGCAGCTGCCGCTGATTGCCCTGGATTTTCCGAGCTTCCGTGATGGCCGTGCCTACAGCCAGGCGTACTTGCTGCGCACGCGACTGGGCTGGACCGGCGAGTTGCGTGCGGTCGGCGATGTGTTGCGTGATCAGCTCAGCCATATGCGCCAATGCGGTTTTGACAGCTTTGCAGTGCGCGAAGACAAGTCCGCGGAGGATGCGCTCAAGGGATTGGCGGGGATGAGCGTGTTGTATGGGCGTTCGGTGATTGAGCCTCGGCCGTTGTTTCGGCGGCGTTGAGTTGTTTTCTGGCCGACGTGTCTTGAGAAAAGTTTTACCTGCACTGACGCCATCGCGGGCAAGCCCGCTCCCACAAGGAGCGGGCAAAACCTGTGGGAGCGGGCTTGCCCGCGAAGGGGCCTTCGGATCAGCCCGCGATCACTTCAACGCCGGATCACCCATGTTCATTTTCTTCCAGCCTTGCAGCAACACCTGGGCTTTGGGTTCCTGACCGTTTTGCAGGTAGTACTGGATCAGCGCCAGCCGTGCATTGCGATTGGCCGGCTGGACTTTCAACAAGCGTTCCAGCTCTTCGCAGGCTTGGTCGATTTTGCCACTGTCGTGCAACGCAACGGCCAGGACGTAGCCGTATTGGGCGTTCTGCGGTTCCAGTTGCGCGGCTTTGCGCAGGGCCGCCATGGCTTGGTCCGATTGGCCCGCACGCACCAGCGACAAGCCTTGGGTATGTTGCAGCAGCGCGGCGTCCGGGCGTTCTTTGAGGCTCTGTGCCAGCAGTGTTTGCGCCTCTTGGCCACGTCCGCTGGCTTCCAGCCATTGCACCAGGGTCACCAACGCCGGGTAGAAATCCGGGTCACGCTTGAGGGCCGTGCTCAGCAGCGCTTCGACTTCGCCGCTGCGACCGCTGGCCTGGTACAGCATGGCCAGGTTGAGATTGGCTTCGGCGCGTTCGGCCAGGCTCTTCTGCACCGCTTCGTATTCGGCAATGGCCGCATTCCAGTTGTCCTGGGCACTGCCCAAACCGGTGTGCGCCACGCTTAATAAATCCCGGGCGGCGGCGATGCGCACTGCCTTCACCGGATCGCCCAGTAACGGCGTCAACAACGGCGCACGCTCCGGGGGTGGCAGGAACGCGCTGATCGCCCGAACGGCACTTTCACGCACTTGCGGTGCCGGGTTGCTCAAGTCCTTGCTGGCCAGTTTCAGCGCTTGCTCGCTCGGATACAGCGCCAGTTCCGCCAGCAGGGTCGCCCGTTGAATCGCCGGCAAATTGCTGCGTTGCAGCTGTTCATACAGGGCTTGCGCGGCGCCGGGCTGACCGTTGCGAATCAGCCACAGGCTTTCGTCGTAACGCGGTGCTTGTGCGGCGTTGGCGTTGGCGGTGTTCCAGAGCTTGAATTGTTCGGTGTCCTTGTCACCGGCCTTGCCTTGGTGACAGGTCAGGCAGGCATCTGGCGTGCCGAGCTTTTTCGCCCGTTCGGGGTTGGGAATGCTGAAACTGTGGTCATGCCGGAAGTCATTGCCCATGTAGAACTTGCCGGGCATGTGGCAATCCACGCACTGCGAACCTGGTTGGCCCATGGCGTGGCGGGTGTGTTCGATGGAATCGTAATTTTTCGCTTGCAAGCCTTTGCCATCGACACCTTCAACGGCGGTTTTGCCGGCGGTGTTGTGGCATTGCAGGCACACGCCGTTACCCGGCGCCTTGAGCTCGGTGCTGTGCGGGTTGTGGCAGTTGCTGCAGCGCACACCTTTGTCGAACATTTTGCTTTGGGCGAAGGAGCCGTGTTCGAACACTTCATCCTTGATTTTGCCGTCCAGGGCATACAACTCACGGGTCAGGGCACTGGGCAGATAGTCATCCATCAGGCGTTTGCCAGCGGTGTAACCATCGCCCAGTGGCGCGCGGCGGGAGTGGCAGCGGGCACAGGTTTCGATTTCGACAATGGCGTTCTTGTCCTTGAGGTCGACGGCAAACCCGGCGTGGATCAGGTCAGTTTTTTTCGCCGTCCACTCCAGGTGATTGGAGGCCGGGCCGTGGCACGCCTGACAGCCGACACCGAGGCTGTTCCACTGACTGTCGAAGGTGTTTTTCACCGCATCGAAATTGCGCTTGTAGCCAGTGGTGTGGCACTCGACGCACATGAAGTTGGCGTTCTGGCTCGGCTTGCTCCAGTGCAGCGGGTCCTTGAAGTTCACGCCCTGGCCCGGATAGAGGTGAAACCAGCGCTGCTTCTCGGTATCCCAGGCCACGCCCAAGGCTTGCAGCCGACCTTCGCCGACCTCGATCAAATATTGCTGCAACGGCGCGATGCCGAAGGTGTAGGCCACTTTGAAGTCTGCGTTCTTGCCGTCGATGCCGGGGGTGTTGACCCAGAATCCGTCGTCCTTGCGCGAGAAACGGGTGGTTTCGTTTTCCGCTTTGAAGGTGACGTTGTTGAAGTCGCCCAGCATGGTTTCAGCGTTCGCTTGCTGCATCGCCAATTGGTGATGCGAGCCTCGCCAGTCCTTGACCTGTTCGCTGTGGCAGCCTTGGCATTGTTGCTCATCGACCATCTTCGCCGGCAGCGCGGCAACCGGTTGCGGTTTGACCGGCTGAGCCACCGGTGCGCTCACCGGTGCATAGGTCACGGGGGCCGGATGGCTGCTGAGCAGAAACCAGCCGATGCCCGCGACGGCCGCCAGCAGAACGCCGATGATGACGGGAAACAGATAGCGATTGATCAAGGTCGGTTGCGAATCAGGGTTCGGGTTTACAGTTTTATTTTTATGTTTCGGCATTGCGACTTCCGTAGTCCAGGTGCGTTTGCCGTCAGGCGCGCGTTCAAGCGAGATGCAGCTTTGCCGGATGGCCGGCGTCTGTCAAATGACGGTTATGATCTCTGTGTAGCGTTAGATGAATAGTGTGATTTTTCATAACGAAAAGCTCTGCATTGGCTATACCTGTACCACCCTTACTTTTACCGTTACCGATCTACTTACAGGAGTTACAGCATGAAGCTTGCGTTAATGATGAGCACGGTGTGCATGGCCTCGATCGGATTGGTCGGCTGTGCCAGCAAAGTCGTTGAGCCGGACCAGTATTCGGGCTTTCTCAAGGACTACAGCCAGCTCAAGGAAGCCAAGTCGCCATCGGGTGCCACGGTGATGCGCTGGGTCGATCCCAAGCTCGACATCAGCAAATTCACCAGCGTCTACGTCGAACCGACCCAGCTCTATCCCAAGCCTCAACCGACGGTGAAAATTCCTCAGGCGACGTTGAACGGCATCACCGGTTACTACGATCAGGCGCTCAAGCGTGAAATCGGTAAATCCTTGCCGTTGGCCACTGGTCCTGGTCCGGGTGTGATCGTGGTGCGTGCTGCAATCACCGCGGTCAGCAGCAAGACCGAAGGCCTCAAGCCTTATGAAGTCATTCCGATTGCCCTGGTGGCCGCAGCGGTCAGCACCGCCAGCGGCATTCGCGATCAGGAAACCGACCTGGCCACTGAAGCGGTGTTTCTCGACGGTGGCAACAATCATATGTTGGCCCAGGTCGTGCGCAAGGGCACCGGCAAGCCGTTGGAGAACGACGCTCAGGTGATGAAGGCCGATGACGTCAAAGGCGTGATCGATGGTTGGGCGGCGGATATGCATCAGTCGTATTTGAAACTCAAATCCAAGTGATGTACTGGGGCTGATGGCCTCTTCGCGGGCAAGCCTCGCTCCTACAGGTTTACGCGGTCCCTGTAGGAGCGAGGCTTGCCCGCGATGGCGGTCTGAAAGTCGCCGAATCATTCCCCGACAAACCACCGGTAATACGGATTCCCCCCATCCCCGCGCATCACCTCGCGAATATCCCTGGCCCAGGCATCTCGGTCGCCGTCATACGCATGCAGACTCGCCCGATAGAACTGCATCAGGCGTTGCTGGTGCGCATTCATCCGCTCGTTGAAACCCGCATCGGCATTCACCAACGGTGGCGCGATACGCAGGTCGAGCAAGGCCGGCAGCACGCGGCTGATCTCCTTGGCCCGGACCCACGGCGCATATTCGATACGCGGCTGATCATCGGTCACCGGTTGAGCGTCAGCGGCGAAACGTTCCAGCCCTGCGCGATCGGTCACCCAGGTCGCCAGCAACGCCGCGGCTGAACCGATGCCCACGTCCTGCAAGGTGCTGCGAACGCTGTCCTGCTGGAAACGTTGGCTGATTTTCGCGGCATCCAGTTCGATCGGTTCAAGCGAACCCACCAGTAGCATCTCGTGGAACTCGCTGGTCCAGAGCGTGGCGTAAGGGAAGACGTCGAGGAAGCTGCGCACCAGCGAGCGCGAGTCGTCGATGTTCTGGGTCGGTAACGGCAGCCACTGGGCGACCAGGCCTTTGTTCTCCAGGCGGCTGGCGGCCAATTGGTAGAAGGCGCGGGAATACAGATTCACCACGCCAGCGGCGGAGGGCGGTGGGGGTTCGAGGGTGATCAGGTCGTAGCGTTGCGGGTTGCGCAGCAATTCCTGACGACCGTCGCGCAGCCGCACATCGACCGCCGGATCCGCGGCGGCGTTGAAATTCCCCTTGAACAACGGGGCCGCTTTGACCACCGAGGGCAGCAGCTCCGCGACGACGCGATGTTCCAGCCCTGGATAGCGCGTCAGCGCACCCGCCGTGATGCCCGTGCCGAAACCGATCACCAGCGCCGAGCGCGGTTCACCGTTGTGGATCAGCAGCGGCAACAGCGCCTGAATGCGCATGTAGCGCAGGGACGGCATGGCGTCACCGGTGTTGGACACACCCTGGATATACAAACGCTGGAACGCTTTCTGCCCCTTGCCCTGAGTGACCACGGCCACGGTGCCGCCGCGACCTTCTTCGTAGAATGCCAGCGTCGCGTTGCGTGCACCGGGGAGCAGGCTGGCGAGCTTGTCCACCGGGGTCAGCAGCGCGAGGGCCAACGACAGCAGGCCGACCGCGATCACGCCCTGACGCCGGCCTTTCTTCACGCCATGACCCTTGCGCACCGCGAAGTAGCCGATCCCGGCCGCGATAATCGCCAACAACCCCAGGGTACGAACCAGCCCCAGCATCGGGATCAGCACAAACCCGCAGAGCATCACACCGATGATGCCGCCCAAGGTATTGAACGCCACCACCTCGCCGACATGACGCCCCACGTGGTCGCGGCCGACGCTCAGGCGCAACGCCAGGGGAAACGCCGCGCCAAGCAACAGGGTCGGGACAAATACGATGCTCAATGCGGCGACGGCAAACCGTGCGCTCATGCCCGGCAGTTCACTGGCGCCCAACGATAAAACCCAGGCTTCGGCGACGCTTTGGGCGACGACCAGCCAGCGCCCGAGCAGGGCGATTTCCAGCAGGGCGACCAACCCCGCACCGGCGATCAGCAGACCGAACACGCCCCAGGGATCGCGCAGGCGATCAACCCGACGGGCCAGCAGCACGCTGCCGAGAAACAGGCCGGTGAGGTACGTCGCCAGCACCACGGCAAAAGCGTAGGTGCGGGTGCTCATGAACTGCACGATGGCCTGCGACCAGACCACTTCGTAACCGAGGGCCACACCGCCAGCAATGGAATACAGCCACAGCGCCAGACGGTCGGGCGCTTTGCTGGCGGGGTGTTTGACCGGGGCATCTGCCGGCATCGAATGATGGCGTTGGAACCACACGGCACCGGCGGCGGCCAGCAGGTTGAGCATCGCCGCCGCCAAGGCGCTGCCGCGTACGCCGAGGGTGGCAATCAGCACGAACGCCGCCAGCAGCGTGCCGGCGATGGCCCCGGCGGTGTTCGCGGCGTAGAGCTGACCGCCAGCCTTGCCCAGGTGCTGCGGATCGGCGGCCAACGAGCGAACCAACACCGGCAGGGTGCCGCCCATCAGCAGCGCCGGAATGCCCACCAAGGCAAACGGCAGGACCCAGGCCAGTACGCCGATATGCTGTTCCAGCCAGGCAAACGGGCCGGCCGCGAGGCTCATGGCGAAAGTCGCGCCAACGCCGAGAATAGCCACCAGCACTTCCAGCCCCGCATACAACAGGATCGGTTGCTGCAAGCGATCGGCCCAACGTCCGAACAGCAAACCACCCAATGCCAGCCCGGCAAAAAACGCGCTGATCCCGGTGGTGATGGCGTACACCTCGACGCCTACCACCAACGACAGCTGCTTGATCCACAACACCTGATAGACCAGCGCCGCAGCACCGGAGACGAATAACAACAGGGCAGGGATCAGCAGCGCCGGGGTGGCGACGTGAGGGGCAGGTATGGCCGACGACTTGCTGGCGACACGTGTGGACATGGGTCTGTTGCCTTGTACAAAATTCGAATTGGAAACAAAACCCTGTAGGAGCTGGCTTGCCAGCGAAAGCGTTGGTTCAGGCAACATCATCCAGTGACTGGACGTCAGTCTTCGCTGGCAAGCCAGCTCCTACAGGGGGAATGTGTTTACATTCCTGAAACAAGGCCGCTCGCCGGTGAAGGCGAGCGGCGGTCAAGCGGTTTTACTGTGCAGGCTGGCTCTTCATTTTTTCAGCGATTTTTGCATCCACGGCAGCACGGATCTGGTCAATGCTGAAGCTCGCCGGTTTCTGGCTCGGTGGGTACTCGATGAACGTTTGCAGGAACTCAGCAGACTTGCCGACGGCTACAGCCGCCAAGTAGACGTTTTTGGTGTTCCAGTCATAAAACTGATCGGACACCACGTCGGCGCGTTCATACGGGTCCATCCGCAGGTTGAGGATTTTCGGCACCCGCAGGCACACGAACGGTTCACTCCAGACCCGGAAGCCGCCCGGCTGGCGTTGTTCGCAGAACACCACTTTCCAGTTGTCGAAGCGCATCGACACCAGCACGCCGTCATCGTTGAAGTAGTAGAACTCCTTGCGCTCGCCTTTAGGCTGTTGTCCGGTCAGGTAAGGCAGTTGGTTGAAACCGTCCAGGTGCACTTTGAAGTTGTTGCCGCCGGAGGTCGGTGCCCAGCCTTTGAGCAGCTTGTTTTTGACATCGGCATCGCCAGCCGCCGCGAGCAAGGTCGGGAACCAGTCCATGCCCGAGAACATCTCGTTGGAGACTTCACCGGCCTTGATCTTGCCCGGCCAACGAACAATCGCCGGCACGCGGTAGGCGCCTTCCCAGTTGGAGTTCTTCTCGTTGCGGAACGGCGTGGTCGCCGCGTCCGGCCAGGAGAACTGGTTCGGGCCGTTGTCGGTGGTGTAGACGACGATGGTGTTGTCGGCGATTTTCAGGTCGTCGAGGGTCTTCAGCAGTTTGCCGACGTCACCGTCATGCTCGAGCATGCCGTCCGCGTACTCGTTGCCGGGCATGCCGCTCTGGCCCTTCATCGAATCACGTACGTGGGTGAACACGTGCATGCGGGTGGTGTTCATCCAGACGAAGAACGGCTTGTCCGCCTTGGCCTGTTTCTCGATGAACGCTTGCGCAGCGGCGGTGGTTTCGTCGTCGATGGTTTCCATGCGCTTGGTGGTCAGCGCGCCGGTGTCTTCGATCTTGCCGTCGGCGAAACTGTGGATCACGCCGCGCGGGGTGTTGGCCTTGACGAACGCAGCATCGTCTTTTGGCCAGTACGGACGCTCAGGTTCTTCTTCAGCGTTGAGGTGGTACAGGTTGCCGAAGAATTCGTCGAAGCCATGGTTGGTCGGCAGGTATTCATCCCGGTCGCCCAGATGGTTCTTGCCGAACTGGCCGGTCGCGTAGCCCTGGGACTTCAGCGCCTGGGCGATGGTGATATCGCGTTTCTGCAAGCCCACCGGTGCGCCAGGAATACCGACTTTCGACAGACCGGTACGCAGCGGCGTCTGGCCGGTGATGAACGACGAGCGTCCGGCGGTACAGCTGTTCTCCGCGTAGTAGTCGGTGAACATCATGCCTTCCTTGGCAATCCGGTCGATGTTCGGAGTCTTGTAGCCGACCACGCCCATCGAATAGGCGCTGATGTTGGTCTGGCCGATGTCATCGCCGAAGATCACTAGAATGTTGGGTTTTTCAGCGGCCCCGGCAGTTGCCGAAATCGCCATTACCGAGGCCGCCACCAGGGCGAGCTTCGGTAACCACGTGCGTATGCGAGTCATCTGACTTGCTCCTTTTGCTTGCTAGAGTCGCTGTGTGGCGACAAACGTTTTTTGCGGTCCTGCGTTACGTTTCTTTATTGCACTTGCTCAGTGTTGGCGGCATCGAAAGGATAGATCCGGCGCCAATCGGCGGCCATGTCGACGAGGGTCCAGCCACGGGTTTTTGCTTCGTCCAGGGCCTTGTCCAGACGGCCGATCTGCGACTGTCGGTCGTAGGCCCATTCACGTTTGGCGTCGGTGTGATGCACCAGCCCCATGAGGCGTTTACCCGGCCCTGCGGCAGTCCACTGCAGCATTTGCAGGTCGCCATCGGAGTTGCCGAACGCGAGAATCGGTCGGCGCCCGATCACCGCATCGATGCTTTCCGGTTTGCCCGGGCCGTCATCGTTATGCGCCAGTTTTGGCGTGCGCACGATCGACGCTTTGCCGTCCTTGTACTGGAACGCGGTGACGAACGTGGTGCCGATCACCTGCTCCGGCGGGATGCCGTAGACCTTCTCGGCGAAGGCGCGCATGAACGCGGTGTCGCCGCCGGAAACGATGTAGGTCTTGAAGTCCTGGCTGCGCAGGTAGTCGAGCATTTCCAGCATTGGCTGGAAGATCATCTCGGTGTACGGCTTGCCGGTCTTTGGATGGCGGGCCTGGGTCAGCCAGGTCTTGGCGTAGTCGTCGAAAGCGTCGGTGGTCATGCCGGTGTGGGTTGCACCGAAGATCTTCAGGATGCCGTCCATGCCGGTGGCGGCCAGCGCCTTGTGATCGTTTTCCAGAACGGCTTTGAACGGTTGGGTGGTTTGCCATTCCGGGTGTTGCGGCGCGGTGCGCTTGACCTCTTCGAGGGCGAACAACAATTCGAAGTACATCGGCTGCTCGCTCCACAAGGTGCCGTCGTTGTCGAACACCGCGATGCGGTCCTCGGGTTTGACGAAGTCCTTGTTGCCTTGATCGGTGACTGTCTGGACGAACTCGATGATGTTCTTTTTCGCCGGGCCGTCGTTCCACGAAGGCAGCGGCTCGGCAGCCAGGGCCAGCAGCGGCAGGCTCAACGCCAAGGTCAACAACAGTTTCAGTCCGTGGCGTTGATGGCTCGGTATCGGGTTCGTCATGGGAAATCCTTCTCGTGAACGGGATTGAGTGGGTGCAGTGCCGGTGCGGCTGATTCTCTGTTGCTTTCGGTCTGACTATGCAGCGTAGCCAAGGATTGCTTGAGTTGGCGCAGCGCCTGATCTTCGGTCGGCTCGCGGCCGTAACAGGCGCGCAACAGTGCTTGCAGGCGCGGGCCCAGGTTGGTCAGTTTCAGGCCCTTGCGCCGGCGCCGGGTCCACAGGTACAGCGCGCTCAACTGCGGCGGTTGGCTATCGAGCTGCGCCGGAATCTGCTGCCAGGCGTAATCGGCGGACTCCAGCCACATCGTGTGTCGGGCGACGCGCCGGGCCTGCCAGCCAAGGTACGCACGCTGCATCACGGGGCGGGCAAACCAGGCGGCCAGCGCCACGATTACCAGCAACGCCAATACGCCAAACCAATGCTCGGAAAGGTGCAGGCGGCTTTGCTGGCCAAGTTTTTTCAGGTCATCGGTGATCGAGAACACGGGTCGATAAGCACTGTTGGCCACGGCCTCGAAGGTCACGGCCGGGACTTGCGCGGTACGGGTTTGCTGGCTGCTGGCGTCCCACCATTTCAACTCGATCGCCGGCAGGCTGTATTGACCTTGGGTGTCGATCCGATAGGTCGCGGTATCGATACGTTGACCGCCGTTGAAGTTGCCACGACCGTCATCCAGGTTGCTCACTTGCGGGTTTTTCGGGTAACGGCTGAGGCCAGCGACGTCCGCCAGTGACGGTGTTGGCAGCGACATGGCCAGCGCACCGTCGGCTTGCAATGTCAGTTGTCGGGTGACGCTGTCGCCGACTTTCAGCGGGGTGGCCGAGTCGAGGACCTTTTGGGTGAAACGCAGCGCTTGTGCCACCAGCACCGGTTCACCGGGTTTGAAGCCCGGTGGTTGCGCCGCATTGAAGTGCAGTGGCTGGCTCTGGGCGCTCAACTCGGTGCTGGCCTGGCCGGGTGTGGCGCGCACGGTCAAGGGCGGGATGTCGAAGCCCTGAGCCAGACTCGGGGTGATCCGGTAGCTGTAGCGCATGCCGTTGAAGGATTTGCCGTCGAGTGTCTGGTTCAGGTGCTCGGCGTGGCCGTCGGGCGGCATGACCAGCGCGCCGGGCAGCTTGAGGTCGGGCAGGGTGGGGGCGCTGGTGAACCAGCTGTCGGTGAGGATGTCGAGTTGCAGTTCGACAATGCCGCCCACCATGGGTGGGGTGGTGGGTTGCAGGCTGGCCTGGACCCTCAGTTCGGGTTCGGCGGCCAGGGCGCCTGTGGTGAGCAGGCAGAGGAGCAAGGTGCTGATTGCTGCTGTGGCTGAACTGCCGCCATCGCGGGCAAGCCCGCTCCCACATTTGATCTGTGTGCGCCGCAAATCCCCTGTAGGAGCTGGCTTGCCAGCGAAGGCCGCAACTCGGTTCATGGCTTACCCCCCGCCTGATCCTGCAAACTGAATTTCTGCTTCAAGAACTTCGCCGGTGAAGTGGTCAGGTTCTGCAACCACTGTTCATCCGACGCCGCCTGTTCAGTCTCAACCGGCTTGCTCTGACCCTTGCCCGGCGCCTTGTCCATTTTAATTTCGTCAGGCTTGACCTCAGGCGCGTTCTGCGCGGCGCTGTCGGTGTCTTTCTGCAAGGCAATCGCCAACGCCAGGTTGGCCGTGGCTTCAGGGAATTGCGCCTGTAATTTCAACGCTTGGGTGTACGCCGCGATGGCCTCGTCGAACTTGAAACGTCGCACGTAGATATTGCCCAGATAGAAATACGCCTGGGGTGTTTGCAGGCGCGCGAAACTGGCCAGTGCCAGGTCGAAATCCGCCGCGTTGTAGGCCGCGATGCCTTTCCAGTACGGGTCGACAAAATGCGCGGCCGCCTGAGGAAAGTGCTGGTGTTCGAAGGCCCAGCGACCTTGCTGGTCCGGGGTGAAAAAGGCATCGGTCAGCGCATTGGCTTCGGCCGGTGCCGGTTGTAATCCGATGCCCAGCGCCAGCAGCCATCCGGCCATCCAGTTCAGGCTCCAACCCTTGCGCACGCTAAAGAAAGCAATCAGCAACAACGGCCAGCACAGCCAGTAACCGGCGTCTTTCCAGTGCAGCTCGCGCTGTTCGTCGCTGGCCGCCTGGAAATGCTGCTGGGCGTGCAGCTCGATCCAGTCCAGGTCGTCGTCATTGAGCGTCAGGCTGCCCAGCGGCGCATCGAGCTTCGATCCAAGCTGCTTGAGGGCCGCTTGATCGAAACGGCCGAGTGCCGGGCGACCGTTGCTGTCGGTGCGCGGTTGGCCGTTGGCATCGTGGATGATCCCGCCGTCCTCGCTGCCGACGGCCAGGATAATGACTTGCAGCGCGCTGCCGTCCAATAACTTGTCGAGACCGTCGAGCTGTGAGGCGTCGGCACCGTCGGTGAGCAGCAACAGGGTGCCCGGGGTTTTCTCGGCGGCGAGCAGGCGTTTGGCTTGCTCGATCACGGCGCCGACGTCTTTCCCCGGTTTGCCGATCAGGTCGGTGCTCAGGGCCTGGATGAAGGTGTCGAGCAGCGCTGGATCGTCGGTCGCTGGCAGCACCAGATGGGCGCTGCCGGCATAGGCGATCAGCGCGTTCCGGGCGCCGGCGCGGCGTTGGATCAGGTCGTGGAGTTTGTGTTTCGCCGCTTCCAGTCGACTGGGCTGCACGTCGTTGGCGTCCATCGACGGCGACAGGTCGACGGCAATGATCAGCGGTGCGCGGTTTTCCAGAAAATCCGGGCGGTCCTGTTCCCAGGTCGGTCCAGCCGCAGCGATCGCGCCCAGTATCAACAGTGCACACACCAGATGCACCGGCCGCAATCGCTGTTGATCCTCTGGTGTGATCAGCAAATGCGGCAGCAAGTGCCCGGCGATATTGCTGCGCAGGCGTCGTTGCAAGTCATGACTGCGGCGCCAAAGCATCGGCAACAGCGCGCCGAACGGCGTCAGCAACAGCCAGAGCGGACGCAGGAAATGCAAGTCGCTGAAGTTGATGTCCATCTCAGGCCTCCCGCCGCTGACGGGCGATGGTCAGGCGCGGAAGCAGCAGGGCGCACAGGTGATAAACCCCGAGCAAACCGATCGCTGCGCCCAGCGGCCACCAGAACAGATCGCGCTTGGGCTGGTGGCTGAGGGTTTTCACCTGGTGCGGGGTGAGCTTGTCGAGGGTGCTATAGACCTGATCCAGCGCGGTACGGTCTTCGGCGCGGAAGAATTTTCCGCCGGTCGCTTCGGCGATCTGCTGCAAGCCTTGCAGGTTGACCCTGGCTTCGCCTTCAGCGGTCGGGTCGCCGATGCCGATGGTATGAATCACCACACCTTTGGCGGCGGCCATAGAGGCCGCGTGATCCGGGGTAATGGCGCTGCTGGTGTCGTTACCGTCAGTCAGCAGGATCAGCACTTTTTCCTGTTCGTGGGCCTGGTCGAGCAGCTTCAGGCTCAGGCCGATGGCGTCGCCGATCGCCGTGTTCGGGCCGGCCATGCCGATGCCTGTATCGTCGAGCAACAGCGACAGGCTGGCGTGATCGAGGGTCAGCGGCGCTTGCGGGTAGGCGCCACTGCCGAACACGATCAGGCCGAGGCGATCGTCTTTGCGTTTGTCGATAAAGCCGTGCACCACGTCCTTGACCGCCGCCAGACGGTTGATTTTCTGGCCGTTGCTGTCGGTGAAGTCAGTGGTTTCCATGGACTGGGAAATGTCGATGGCCAGCATCAGGTCACGCACCGGTTGTTGGCGCTCGATGGGTTTCTCGACATACACCGGGCGCGAGGCCGCCAGCAGCAGCAACGCCCAGACCACTAGATTCAGCAGCAGTTGCCAGCGATTGCTGCGGGCCCCGGCCTGACTCGGTGCCTGGCCGACCGCGCGGCTCATCGCGCCGAAAAACGGCACGCGCACGGCGCTGCGAGCCTCGCGGTAATCGGGCAAGTAGCGATAGCCAAACCATGGGAGGGGCAACAGGAGTAGCAGCCAGGGGTAATCAAGCTGCCACATGATGACGCTCCACCCAGAGTTTGCAAGTGTCGAACAGGTGTTGGCGTTGTTCGCTCGGCAGGGCACGCAACGTGGCATCCGGGGCGTAGGCCAGCGTTGCCAGTTGCTGGCTGAAATCGGCCGGCAATGGCTCAGCGATGTGCTGCTGCAGGAAGGCTTGCCAATCCTCTTTCCCTAACGCCGCAACCCCTTGTGAGAGCGGGCTTGCCCGCGATAGCGTCGGTGCAGTTGACATAAACGTTGAATGTGAGGGCCTCATCGCGGGCAAGCCCGCTCCCACAGGTTTTGTGTGCGGCATGGAGAGGGCGACCCGTTTGAGCAACTCTGGAAGCTCGCGCAACGCATTCAAATCGTCACTGCGTTTTTGCAGCTGTGCCAGCCGCACCAACGCCTCGCGCCGGTAACGGTCGCGCCGCCACTGCCAATACCGGCGGGCGGCGACGATCAACGCGGTCATCACCAGCAACCCGAGCAACACCCACCAACCCCACGTCTGTGGCACATAGCTGACCGGTGCCGGCAGCGCCAACTCCTTGAGTTGTTCAATGCTCGGAATATTCGGGTTCATCGACGGCCACCGCTGAGCTTGCCCAGTTCGGCGCGCAGTTGTTCCTGAGCATCGGTGGTCGTGCTGAACATCATCAGCGGCACCTGACTGCGGCGCAGCAACGTGGCGACGTCCCTGAGCCGACCGCTGAGAAAATCCCCCAACGGCTGATGCACACTGCGCTGCTCAACCGCCAGTTCCACTTGCAATTGGCCTTGGGTGATCAGCACCCGGCCGTTCTGCGGCAGGTTTAGCGCCAACGGGTCGTAGACCTGCATGGCGATCACGTCGTTGTGCGCCGACAGCTGCCGCATCAATTGCAAAGTGCGCTCACCGGCGCCGGCAAAGTCGCTGACGATGCAGATCAGGTGATCGTGACCCGCCAACGCCAGGCAATGCTGCAACACCTTGTCGAGCTGGTCTTCACCTTCGGCGTCCGGGTTGCTGGCATTCAATTGCTGATTCTGTTGGGCGATGCGGCTGCACAACGCCTCGACCCGCTTGCGGCTGCGCAGCGGCGCGACGCTGTCGATACGCTGGTCGTTGAACACCAGGCCACCGACCCGGTCGCCCGCGTTGAACACCATCCATGCCGCCAGCGCACCGAGTTCGGCAGCGATCGCGGATTTGAAGCTGCGTTGCGAGCCAAAGAACATCGACATGCGCTGGTCCACGAGGATTAACGCCGGGCGGTCGCGCTCTTCGGTGAAAGTGCGCACCACCGGTTTGCCGGTGCGTAGCGATGCACGCCAGTCGAGGTGGCGCAAATCGTCCCCCGGCTGATAGCGGCGCAGTTCATCGAAATTCAGCCCACGACCGCGCAGCCTTGAGGCATGGTTGCCGGCGAGGAGGCTGCCTTGCGGCTGGCGGGCGAGGAAACTCAGGTCATGGGCCTTGAACTCCAGCGCCATCAACTGCGCCAGAGAGACATAGACCAGACCGTCGGTATTCATGCAGGAATCGCGACGTTGTCGAGCAAGCGATCAAGCACCTGATCGGCCGTCACGCCGTCGGCCACCGCGTCGTAGCTCAACTGCAAGCGATGGCGCAGCACCGGATGCACCACGGCGCGGACGTTGTCTGGAGAGACGAAATCCTGCCCCTGCAACCAGGCATCGGCGCGGGCGCAACGGTCCAGGCCGATACCGCCGCGAGGGCTGGCGCCGAGGGCGATCCAGCGGCCGAGGTCGGCGTCGTAATCGGCCGGGTGGCGCGTGGCGTTGATCAGGTCGATCAGGTAACGGTCGATGGCCGGCGACACGTGAATCGCGCTGACTTCACGGCGCGCGGCGAAGATCACCTCCTGGGACAGCGCAAATCCCTGCACGGCAGGCGTCTTGGCACTGAACGCCTGTTCTTCATCGCGCAGCAGCCGCAGCACCTGGCTCTCGTTTTCTGCGCTGGGGTAATCCAGCAGCACTTTCATCAGGAACCGGTCCATCTGCGCTTCCGGCAGCGGATAGGTGCCTTCCTGTTCGATCGGGTTCTGCGTCGCGACGACGATGAACAGCTCGGGCAGCACATGGCTGTTGCCGGCCACGGTGATTTGCCGTTCTTCCATGGCTTCGAGCAGCGCTGCCTGCACCTTGGCCGGGGCGCGGTTGATTTCGTCCGCGAGGATCAGGTTGCCGAACAATGGCCCTGGCTGGAACTGGATCTGGTTTTTGCCGTCGACCTGATGCAGCACTTCGGCACCGGTGATGTCCGACGGCAGCAAGTCCGGGGTGAACTGGATGCGGCTCATCTTCGCGTCCAGGTGCTTGGCCAGGGCTTTGACCGTGCGGGTCTTGGCGAGGCCCGGAAGGCTTTCGAGCAACAGGTGTCCGTTGGCCAAGAGGCCGAGCAGAATCTGCCGGATTACCTCGTCCTGGCCGAGCACGGCTTCGGCGATGCTCGCATGCAGGGCTTTGAGATCTTGGAGTGCGGTCATAAAAGTTTCCTTACTCAAAGGCATGCTTCAGAACATGAAAGTCGGAATGACGGGAATGAACGACAAGCGAAAATTCCAGCGACTGCTGATCAGGTCGTCCGGGTGAATCGCCGAGTATTGAATCTCCCCGGAGATTCGCACCGGCAGCTTGCCGAAGTTGAAAATCCGCCCGGCACCGAGGCCGATCGGGAAGGTGACCTTGTTGCCGCCCTCAGCTTTCCAGTTGACGGTGACGTTGGGCGTCATGCCGATGCGCCATTGTTCGGGGCCGGGAATGCTGCGCTGGATGAAGTACTGGATGTTGGTCAGGCTGACGTCTTTGCGGTTACTGTCGCCTCCCACTGACCACCAGTGTTGCGGGAACAGCCCGAGGGTCCAGTCTTCGCCCAGATAAGCCGCCACGAACGCCGGGCCGAGGGAGTATTTGCCGGTGCCGAGCACGTCTTCTTCAGCGGTGGGGAACATCGCGGTCGGGCCGAAACCCCAGACCAACTTGCCGCCTCCGGCGAAGCGGACCGGTTCCTTGGGCGAGAACACACCGACATAGGCCAGGTCGCCGAAACCGCTGGTGCGGTCGAACGGATCCTGCACCACCGAGGTGAAATCGCCACGGTCGCTCAGGATGTCGCTGGGGCCCATGCCAATCAGGTTGCCGGCGCGGTGGTTGACTGGCGCGCTGACATAGCTGATGGGTAAGCGGTTGATCAGGTTCCAGTCTTCGCCGAGGGAAATCGGGAAGGTCGGCATGAAGCTGTATTTGCCGAGCATCCGTGTGCCGTTGCTGTTCGGGCCTTTGAGCGCGGTGTAGTCGAACTGGTTGAACAGCAGCACCAGATTGCCCACCGGGTTATCCATCAATTTGGCGATTTGTTCGGTGGAGGGGTCGCAGCCGGCGGCCACGACCTTCTTCAGGTCGATGTCGAAATCCTGTTGCAGTCGATGGCAGGTCTCGGGATCACCCTTGGCTGCGGGCTGCGCCGGTGTGCTGCCGAGTGTCGGCAAGTCGCCGCTGGCGCAGGCCAGGCTGCTGAACAGCACACTGCATAAAGTCCATTTCGAATTGATGGCCATCCCTGGTCAGCTCCTAGAAAAACGCCAAGGTCATATTGACGGCAATGCCGTTGCCTTCGGGCCGGTTCTTGGTGTCGAACTCCGGCACCCAGCGGAGACTCAAGTTGGCCTCGGCGTCAGCGAACTTGCCGGCCCAGCCCACCACCGGGCCGGCGCCCACCGAACGTCCGCGAAAGCCACTGCTGGCACCTTCCCCTGAGTCATCGGTGAGCTGCTGGATGTAACCTGCTGCCAGGCCGGCGTTCCAGCCGTTGCCGAAGCCGTGGGTCCACAGTGCATCAAGGGTGAAGATGTTGCCGTTGCGATAATCCGTGGCATCGTTCTCGGTGTAGAACTCCAGGCCGCTCGACAGGGTGAACTCGCCACCCTTGCCGTCCAGGTGGGTGAAGGCCACGGTGGGCATGAAGGTGTAATTGTTCTGCCCGGGGTTGGCCAGGCGGTCATCGTTGTAGGCGCCGGTCGGCACGTAGATCGGCAGGGACAACGAGAGATGGTTGAGCTCATCGAAGTGGTAACCGGCAGCGATTGGCGTCACCAGCATGTCGGCGAATTGCGTACCGGTGTCCTCGGTGCCCAGGGTCCGGCCACGCGGGCCGGTGATGCTCGCCGTGATGTCGGTGTACTGCACGGGCACGCCGATGGCCGAGGCGTAGTTCCAGCGACTCTTGCCGGTGTCCCAGATATGCATGAAGTTGGCCATGGTGTAGGAAACTTTCATGTCCAGGCCGGTACTGAGTTCGCCCACGATCGGCACCTGAGCGTTGCCCTTGAGGTCACCGTCGTACCAGATGCTGGTCAGGGGCATCACCCAACCGGGTTCCGGCGGCACGATCCCGGCATTGGAAAACACCTGCTGGCCGGTGATCGGCCGACCGACACCGCCCTCGGCCGCGAGGAGCAACGGGCTGGCACCGAACACGCACAAGGCCAGCAAAGGACGTACTACAAAAGGCCTGACCATGACGGACTCCGCTTATTGTTTTTGTGGGGTGACGGGTGTCAGCAGCGGCATTTTCCATTGGCCGCTGACGACTTCAGGTTTTGGCAAGTACAAGCGCAGGACGCCGTAGAACGGGCCATTTGGCGCCGGCAGCCAGTTGCTTTGCAGGTCTTTGGCCGGTGCCTTGTTCTGCACGTAAAGGGTCAGCCCGCCGTCGCTGTCGAGCTTGAGGCCAGGCAACATGCGCGAGTTGATCAGGTAGCGATTCAGCGGGTTGGCCACCAGCAGTTTGTTCTTGCCGTTGTACATGGTCAGCGACCAGAACGCGTCGGCCGGGGGCAGGGCGCCCTTGTCGAAATGCAGGGTGTAATCGTGTTTCGAGGCATCGACCGGCTGGCCGTCCTTGTCGACGAAGTAGCCGATGTAATTCGCTTCTTCTGCAGAGTTGCCGAAGATCCCCATGTTGGCGCCGGCGTAGCGGTACAGGTAGTTGCCCTTGAGGTGATCGCGGGTGCCAAACAAGTCGCCACTGCTGACCTGGTGAGTATCGACCTGGTCTTTTTTGAACTGTTCGAACTCGGCCTTGGCGTCGGCGATACCGTCTTCCAGCGCCTTACGCTGATCGCCCGTGAGCGTGGTCAACGTGAAAGGTTTGCCGGCTTCGATGCCGATTGTCTTGAAGCGCGCGAGCAGGTCTTTCTCCACGTCCTGCGCCGGGGCGAACGCCAGCATGAAGTTCAGGTAGCGGAACAGGTCAGGCGTGTCACTCATGCCCGGCAAGGGTTTGGGCCAGTCGACTTTTGGCGCGGCAGCCGGGGCCTTGTGCCCCACATAGCGGCTGAGTGGCTCGACCTTGTAACCCTTCTGGATGTCCTTGACCTTGTCCAGGTCTTTATCATCGAACAACTGAGTGCGGTACAGCGCATAGGCGATGTTGCTTTCACTGCGCAGCAACCGGTCGATTTTCAGCGGTTGCTGACCTTGCCAGTCCGGCCCGGCGATCATGAAATTACCGCCATTGTTGCCGGTGCTGCGGGTGCCCAGGTACGCAAAGTTCAGCGTGTAGGCATCGATCAGTTGCACCGAGTAGTAACGGTGCTCTTCGATGGGCGGCAGGGTCAGCACCAACGGTTCGGCGCGCAGGTCCATCCAGATGAAGGAGTAAGGCGTGTCGGCATTCGGCGTGACGAACGCGGTGTCCTTGGCAGTGAACGCCTTGGCGGTGTTACCGATCTGGTTGAACGGTGCCTTGAAGTTCGGGCTCTTCTTGTCCACGGCCTGGGTGTAGAGGGTCTTGTACATTTCCACCATCGGGAAGCCGTACAAATAGGCTTCCTTGGCGATGCTTCGGGCTTCTTGCGCAGTGGCGGTGAAATCGGCCCAGGCGCTGGTGCTCAGGGTGAGAGAGAGTGCGGTGAGCAACATGCGGTTATTCATAAAAATCCTTATTGAACCCTTGGGCGTCATTCCACGGCCGTGATGTCGTCGAGTTTCCAGCTTTTGTCAAAGTAGGCTTCGGTCGGGGCGTACAGGCGGAAATAGCTGAACCAGTGCTTGCCCGGTAGGGTTTGCACCCAGTTGTTTTCGAAACCCGCAGGCGCGGTCGGGCCGAAGTACAGATCCACCGAGCCGTCGGCGTTTTTTTTCAGGTCCTGGCGGGATGACAAGTCAGCCTTGCGCTGCGGATTGTCGATCAGGCAACGGCTGTCGATGTCGTACACAGTCATCGACCAGAACTGCTTGGCCGGCGGATTGGCGCCGACGTGCAGGCGATAGCTCTTGCCACCGTCGAGCCAGTTGCCCTTGGCGTCGGTGTAGGCGCCGAGGTAGGTCTGGCCCAGGCCCGGGGTCTTGGAAACCATGCCTTTGGTGTTGGTCACCGCTTCGTAGAACCAGGCGCTGCGTTCCCACAACTGGTCGTAATAGGCCACGCGTTGCGATGGTTCGGCGATGTTCAGCACGGTGTCCCACTGGCGGTCCGGCCAGTACTGCGAATCAGGGAAACGCTTGGCGAAGGTGTTGGCCTTGGCGATCAACTCGCCGACCTGCGCGCCTTGTTCCAGGGCCTTGCGTTGGTTGTCGTTGGGGTTGAAGGGTTTGTCCTTCTCGATACCCAGACTGGCAAGCATCGCCATGTAGAAACGGTCACGTTCGTTGACCGGTTCTTTCTGGATGATCTGGTGCAGGCGTTCCCAATAGGCCAGACCACGGGGCTGGGTGCCGGACCAGGCTTTGCCGCCGGGGGAGAGCAGTTTGGTCTTGCCCGGCTCGGCGCGTTTGGCGTACGGGTACATCTTGAATTGCTCGACCAGCGCCTTGCCCTTGGCCGGGTCCGGATCGAGCACGCGGAAACCGACCAGCACGTTCATGGTTTCCGATTTGGCCAGGTAATACTTGCCGGCGTCGGCCGGCGGCTCGGCACCCGGTGGCAGCACCAGGTACTTGCCGCCCTTGCCTTTGTCCGGGCCGGTCTGGCCCATGTCGATGATCGCCCGCTGCCAGAAATCACCCACGCCGCCCGCCGTCGGGCCGGGTGGCAGTTCGATCACCAGCGGACCGGTTTCATTGAGGTCGACGAAGCCGAGGATGTACGGCGTGGTGGCGTTGGCGGTGATCACGCCGAGTTTGTCTTCGTAACTGTTGAGCACCATCAGGTCGCCGCTGTGGGCGCCCAGCTTGTCGCGGAATTCTTCCTGCCATTGCGCGTAGGAAACCAGCGGCAGCGCCCACAGATAACTCTGGGTGGCCTGTTGAAAATCCAGTTCGGCGTACAGTTTGGCAATGGACGCATGGGCCGGCAGTTCGCCTTCCATTGCGATTTTACCAATAGGGTTTTCGAGATCCTGAGCGCCCACGCCACAGCTGACGAACATGGTCATCAGGCTGAAACCGGCTGCGCGGATGGCAACGTGCATAGCGAATTCCTTATTTACCGAACGTGACGTTGATCCCGGCGAACAGCGTGAACTGCGGCAGGCCATCGCCTTTGCGCTCTACGGTCCATTGCGGTTCGATGAAGGCGTTGAGGATATTGGAACCGGATTTCCACACTTTGCCGCCACCCAAACCGAGTGGGATGTAGTGGGTGTCGTTTTTCAGGTCGAAGGTCCAGGTGCCGGTCGAGCGCAGATACCAGCCTTTGGCCAGGTTATGAATGATGAAGGGCTGCATCGTTGCGGTTTCGACGTGGGCGCGGTCATGGTCGCCAGCGAAGGAGCTCTGGTATTGCACCAGTGCACCGAGCAAACCGCGGCGCGAGGAATCGATCGCAATGGCGGCGAGGCCTGCCTGCCATTTACCCGTGCCCAACTCATCCTGTTCGGCGGTGGGCGCAGTGATTTGCGGGCCGATGCCCAACTGCACGCCATCGGTCTTGAGCAGGAAAATATCGAACAGGTTCAGATCGCCCATACCGGTGCTGTAACCGTTATGCGGATCGGGGCGGGTGCTGATCGGCAGTGTCGCGCGCAGCAATTGCGGCACGCCAATGAAATCGCCAGGCGCAATCGGCAAGGTGCCGCGCAACAGGGCGTCGTTGGTGTGGGCGTTGCTGTCGAACAGCTTGGGCGTGTAGTAATCCTGAAGGTTGGCGCCGGGCGCCAGGTTCAGCGGGTTGTTACTTTTGTTGGCGGTGTCAGCGTTGTCCGCAAGGGCACAAACGACAGGCGCAAAAGATGCCGCCAACAACAAGGCGTGTGTTCCCAATTTCATCGACATGATTCCCCGGTTCCTTGGTGGCTCATTGGACGACTCGGCACTTATTGGCCGTTACTGCGTAATCTCTTTCCTATCAAGCCGTAGGACGCGTCCATTCAAGTTAGCAGTTAACCATCAGTTGGCCAGTCAGGGGAGGGATTTATTTCGATTTGTGTACAATTTCGTGTACTAAAAAGTTAATACGGATCATTGGGTTGGGAGTGATAGATGATGTCAATTCGATGGCGAGGCTGCCTCAAAAACCGTCTTCGCGGGCAATCCCGCTGCCACATTGGATCACCGTCGAACGTGGATGTTGTGATCGCTGGAGATCGAGTGTGGGAGCGGGCTTGCTCGCGAAGAACGATGACGCGGTGGTGGGCTGGCTACCGTGAATCGAGGTTATCCAACACCCTATTCATAGCCAGTTCACCCAGCAAAATTGTCTGCTGGATCCCCAACAGGGTGGTGCATCACCGCCCTTGTAGCTACCTCGCGAAGTCACTGGTTATCACATTTGCCGCAGCCAGTGATTCGCAAGTGTTCCGTAAGGTTTGAATGCCGGTTACTGTGCGATCAGTAGATTTTCCTGAGGGTTTACTAACGCAAGGTTAACTTCAACGTATTCGGACACTGGTCACCTCGACGCCCAAATTATTCAGGAATATCGCTACTGGTTTTAACGCTGAGGCGTCAGGCTTGAAATGGCCCGAATCATTCCAGATAGTTGCTCGTTGGGGATTGGCGGAAATCGTTCCTGCTGATATGACGCCTGTCTCACTTCCTCCGAGCGAGGCTAAAATCGCATGATTGATTGCTCGTCGCTCAAGATCTATCGACGGGTCAATTAACATCTCCCCTTTTTCGGTTAGGACAAATCGACGCGGCATGCCACCACCCAGATGTTTAAGATCTTGCGCACTCGTTACTTTCAGTACTTCAAATGGATCAGTTTTCAGTGCTTCTTGAAAAACCTTGAGTTCGGTCAAAAAACGCGCTTCCCTGGTATTTTTGAACAACACAGGCTTGCTCAGATTCGGTGTCTTTAACGGCTCAGGGTTTATTGGGTTGTTATTTAGTTTGTTCGCCCTAAACACAGGTAGTTGCGCACCTCGAGCTAGCCGTTTCAGAGGTTTTTGAAACACCTTAATTAAAGATGCCCAATATCGTCCATTGGGGTCCTTTCTGCTGATAGGGTTTCCAGAACAATAAGAGTAACAATTCAGTCCGCCGCGGCCAAACGGGCTCCAACTGTCTGGACTGTTAAATCGCATCAACACTGGATTGAACGCTCGATAACCATTACCCAACAGATAACAGCCTGTCACCGGATCTCGCCGCTCGCCGTTGAACCCCAGCAGGCTCGGCAACCCACTGCCATTGGAGCCGTGACCGTAGGGTGAATAAACGATTGACCGAAGAAAATCCGAAGTAAGGAAGTGCACCACCGATTGTTGCTGATCCGTCGCAAACAAATTGGCATTCCCCGATTCCTCACCGGTCTGTTGTTCCGCTAAGAGCTGATTATCATATTGGAAGATCGAGCGCTTCAGAGATCCCTTTGTTTCCGTAGCGAACTGGTTTGCGCGGTAGAAATATTGGGATTGCGCGCCAGATAGCGGGAGCGTTCCGACGATCCGGTCCAGCGGGTCGTAAGCGTAGCGGCAGAGTATTATTGCGCGCATCCCAAGCACTCCCGGGGAAAGAATGTTTAGCTTCTTCCCCGATGAAATGGTTGTCTACTATCAGAACTGATAGGTCCACGCGATCCGCAGGTGTAAGGTTTACCGGGGATGAATGATGACGCGGTATTCCTAAGCCCTGACTTGTGGCGAGGGAACTTGCGTCCTCGCCACAGTGTTTTGAGCTGATAAGTCAAAAATTCAGTGCTTATTCGCCTTCCCGAACACCCGCTCTTCCTGCTCGCGCAACTCCGGCGTGAACTCCTTCCCGAAATCCTCCATCTCAAACACCTGACGAATTTCAATCTCGGCGTCGGTGCCCGGCATCGGGTTGGGGCAGCGCTTGACCCAGTCGATTGCTTCCTGTTTCGACTTCACTTGCCACAGCCAAAAGCCGGCGATCAGCTCCTTGGTTTCGGCGAAGGGGCCGTCGATCAACGTGCGTTTGTCGCCCGAGAACCGCACGCGGGCGCCTTTGCTGCTGGGGTGCAGGCCTTCGCCTGCGAGGAGGACGCCGGCCTTGGCCAGTGCCTCGTTGTAATTGCCCATCGCGGTCAGCAGTTCTTCGCTGGGCATCACGCCGGCCTCGGAATCCTGGCTGGCTTTGATGATGATCATGAATCGCATGGTGGTTTCTCCGCTGGATTTGAATGAGTCACTTTATAGTCGTGTGGCGGGGTGCCAAATCGACAGGGCTTTAATAAAAATCGCGGACAGGCCTGCCTTTCGTCACGAACACCGCGTGGCGATGAGAGAGGGCAGTAGGCTGTAGGTTACTCAAGTAACACTGCGTTCCCTGTGGGAGCGGGCTTGCCCGCGATAGCGGTGTATCAGGCTGCATCGATGTTGAATGTGAGGCCCCATCGCGGGCAAGCCCGGCTCCCACAGGGTTTTGTGTTGGTTGTGAAAAGGTATGTATCCAGTTTGTGCGACGACATATCACAATTTGTATCCACCCATAGGTCGTCGGGCAATTTCGTGGTTAACTTCGGCCTCTCCAAAATTCTCCACAACAACGTTCAGAAGGACTCAGTTCATGGCTCAAGTCACTCTTAAAGGCAACCCGGTTCAAGTCAACGGCCAACTGCCACAAGCCGGTTCCAAGGCGCCAGCCTTTTCCCTGGTTGCCGGTGATCTTTCCGATGCGACCCTGGCAACCTTCGCCGGCAAGCGCAAAGTGCTGAACATCTTCCCAAGCGTCGATACCCCGACCTGCGCCACCTCCGTGCGCAAGTTCAACGCCCAGGCCAATGATGTCGCCAACACTGTCGTGCTGTGCATCTCCGCTGACCTGCCGTTCGCCCAAGCGCGTTTCTGCGGCGCCGAAGGCCTGGAAAACGTGAAGAACCTCTCCACCCTGCGCGGTGCCGAGTTCATCGAGAACTATGGCGTTGCCATCGCTGACGGCCCGCTCAAAGGCCTGACCGCCCGTGCCGTCGTGGTGCTGGACGAGAACGACAACGTGCTGCACAGCGAACTGGTCAGCGAAATCGGTCAAGAACCGAACTACGAAGCGGCACTCGCTGTATTGAAATAAGCGCGGCTTTACAATTGTTAACGGCCTGGCCCTGTCCAGGCCGTTTTCATTTGTGCTTCAGTGTCTTAGCCAAACATCCTGTTACGTAAGCCGAAGGTAAATTGCCGGTAAAGGCGCTTTGCTTAATACCCGCCAGTGCTTATCGTTCAGCCTCCAGTAGAAAAAGCCCACGCGCCCAATGGTTGATCATTCAATGCAATCCTCCGCTTCCCGTAGTCCCCGCCGCTGGCTGTTTGGCCTGCTTGTCCTGTTGGTCATCGCTGGCCTGTGCTGGAAATTCTGGCCCGGCAGCGCTACGCCAAAAGAAGGCACAGGACAAAAAGCCGTGGCCGGGCACACCGGCAGGTCAGGGGGGATGCGCCCTGGTTTCGGCGGGGCGTCCGGTCCGGTCCCGGTGCGTGTGGCGCCAGCGGTGAAGGGCGACTTCCCGCTGTACTACAAGGCTCTTGGTACAGTGACTGCGCTGAACACCATCAATGTGCGCAGTCGTGTCGGTGGCGAACTGATCAAGGTGTCGTTTGAAGAAGGGCAGATGGTCAAGGCCGGCGATCTGCTGGCTGAAATCGACCCGCGCCCGTACCAGAACGCCTTGCTGCAGGCCGAAGGCACTTTGCTGCAGAATCAGGCACAACTGAAAAACGCCCAGGTCGACGTCGAGCGCTACCGCGGCCTGTACCGCGAAGACAGTATCGCCAAGCAAACCCTGGACACCGCCGAAGCATTGGTCGGTCAATTCCAGGGCACGGTCAAGACCAATCAGGCGGCGGTCAACGACGCCAAGCTCAATCTCGAATTCACCAGGATCCGCGCGCCGATTACCGGCCGCGTGGGTCTGCGTCAGCTGGACGTCGGCAACCTGGTGGCGGCCAACGACACCACGGCGCTGGCGATCATCACTCAGACCCAACCGATCAGCGTTGCCTTCACCTTGCCGGAAAACAGCCTCGACGTGGTGCTGGCCCGCTATCGCACCGGCGCCAAACTGCCCGCCGAAGCCTGGGACCGTGGCGACACCAAGTTGCAGGCCACCGGCGTATTGCAAAGCCTGGACAACCAGATCGACGTCACCACCGGCACTCTGAAATTCAAGGCGCGCTACGAGAACCGCGATCAGGCGCTGTTCCCCAATCAGTTCGTCAATGTTCACCTGCTGGCCGACACCCTGAAGGGCGTGGTGCTTGCACCCTCGGCGGCGATCCAGTTCGGCACCAACGGCACGTTCGTCTACGCAATGGACGGCGACAAGAAGGTCAAGATCCGTCAGTTGAAAGTCGGCGCCAGTGACGGTGATAACACTGTGATCACCGAAGGCCTCGCCGCAGGCGATCGCGTCGTCCTGGAAGGCACCGATCGCCTCAAGGACGGCAGCGATGTCGAGGTGGTCAACGACACCCAGGATGTACCGACCACCCCGACCGGGCACCTGCAAGGCAAATCGGCGGCCAACGCGACTGAGCCGGCGACCACCGACAAGGCGAAAAAGGGCGGCGCATGAACATCTCGCGGCTGTTCATCCTTCGCCCGGTAGCCACCACACTGAGCATGCTGGCGATTATCCTGGCCGGCGTGATCGCCTATCGGCTGCTGCCGGTGTCGGCCTTGCCTCAGGTCGATTACCCGACCATCCGCGTCATGACGCTGTACCCCGGCGCCAGCCCGGACGTCATGACCAGCGCCGTGACGGCACCTCTTGAACGTCAGTTCGGGCAAATGCCCGGCCTGACCCAAATGGCCTCGACCAGCTCCGGCGGCGCCTCGGTGCTGACCCTGCGTTTCAGCCTCGACATCAACATGGACGTCGCCGAGCAGCAGGTACAGGCGGCAATCAACGCCGCGACCAACTTGCTGCCCAAGGACCTGCCGGCGCCGCCGGTGTACAACAAGGTCAACCCGGCGGACACCCCGGTGCTGACCCTGGCCATTACTTCCAAAACCATGCTGCTGCCCAAGCTCAATGACTTGGTCGACACCCGCATGGCGCAGAAAATCGCCCAGATCAGCGGCGTTGGCATGGTCAGCATTGCCGGCGGCCAGCGTCAGGCGGTGCGGATCAAGGTCAACCCCGAAGCCCTTGCGGCCAACGGCCTGAACCTGTCGGATGTGCGCACCCTGATCGGCGCGTCCAACGTCAACCAGCCCAAGGGTAACTTCGACGGCCCGACCCGGGTGTCGATGCTCGATGCCAACGACCAGCTGACCTCGCCCAAGGATTACGCCAACCTGATCCTGGCCTATGCCAACGGCGCGCCATTGCGACTCAAGGACGTGGCAGAAATCGTCGACGGTGCCGAGAACGAGCGTCTGGCGGCGTGGGCGAATGAAAACCAGGCTGTATTGCTGAACATCCAGCGTCAGCCCGGCGCCAACGTCATTGAAGTGGTCGACCGGATCAAGGCCTTGCTGCCGAGCATCACCGACAACCTGCCGGCCGGCCTCGAAGTCACGGTCCTCACCGACCGCACGCAAACCATCCGGGCTTCCGTCACCGACGTGCAACACGAACTGCTGATCGCCATCGCGTTGGTGGTCATGGTGACGTTCCTGTTCCTGCGTCGCGCCAGTGCCACGATCATTCCGTCGGTCGCCGTGCCGTTGTCGCTGATCGGCACCTTCGGCGTGATGTACCTGGCCGGTTTCTCGGTCAATAACCTGACCCTGATGGCCCTGACCATCGCCACCGGTTTTGTGGTGGACGATGCGATCGTGATGCTGGAGAACATCTCCCGATTCATCGAAGAGGGCGACAGCCCCCTGAATGCCGCGCTCAAGGGCGCCAAGCAAATCGGCTTCACCCTGATCTCCCTGACCCTGTCGTTGATTGCGGTGCTGATTCCGCTGCTGTTCATGGCCGATGTGGTGGGGCGCCTGTTCCGCGAATTTGCCATCACGTTGGCGGTGGCGATCCTGATCTCCCTTGTCGTGTCCCTGACCCTGACGCCGATGATGTGCGCGCGGTTGCTCAAGCGTGAGCCCAAGGAAGAAGAACAGGGCCGATTCTACCGGGCCAGCGGCGCCACAATTGATTGGATGATCGCGGCTTACGGGCGCAAGTTAAAGTGGGTTCTCAAGCATCAACCGCTGACTCTGCTGGTGGCCATCGGCACCCTGGCGCTGACCGTGTTCCTGTACATGGTCGTGCCCAAGGGCTTCTTCCCGGTGCAGGACACTGGGGTGATCCAGGGGATTTCCGAGGCGCCGCAGTCGATTTCCTTTGCGGCGATGAGCGAACGGCAGCAGGAATTGGCCAAGGTCATTCTTGCCGATCCGGCCGTGGAGAGTCTGTCGTCCTACATTGGCGTAGACGGTGACAACTCGACGCTCAACAGCGGTCGCATGTTGATCAACCTCAAGCCCCACAGCGCGCGCGACCTCAGCGCCACTAAAATCATTGCCCGCCTGCAACCGGAAGTAGACAAGCTGATCGGCATTCGCCTGTTCATGCAGCCGGTGCAGGACCTGACCATTGAAGATCGGGTCAGTCGCACGCAGTACCAGTTCAGCATGTCGTCGCCAGACTCCGAGTTGCTGAGCCTGTGGAGTGGCCGTCTGGTCGAAGCCCTGGCCCAGCGGCCCGAACTGACTGACGTTGCCAGCGATTTGCAGGACAAGGGTTTGCAGGTCTATCTGGTGATCGACCGCGATGCGGCATCGCGGGTTGGTGTCTCGGTGTCGAACATTACCGATGCGCTGTACGACGCCTTCGGTCAGCGGCAGATTTCCACCATCTACACCCAGGCCAGCCAGTACCGCGTGGTGCTGCAGTCGCAATCCGGCGAGAAAATCGGCCCGGACGCGTTGAATCAGATTCACGTCAAGACCACCGATGGCGGTCAGGTGCGCCTGTCCAGCCTGGCCCACATGGAGGAGCGTCAGGCGCAATTGGCGATTACCCATATCGGCCAGTTCCCGGCGGTGATGATGTCGTTCAACCTCGCGTCCGGCGTGGCACTGGGGCATGCGGTGGAAATCATTGACCAGGTACAGAAAGACATCGGTATGCCGATCGGCGTGCAGACTCAGTTCCAGGGTGCGGCCGAAGCGTTCCAGGCTTCGCTGTCGAGCACTTTGCTGCTGATTCTGGCGGCGGTGGTGACCATGTACATCGTGCTGGGCGTGCTGTACGAGAGCTACATCCACCCGATCACCATTCTCTCGACCTTGCCTTCGGCGGCGGTCGGCGCCTTGCTGGCGCTGCTGTTGAGCGGCAATGACCTGGGGATGATCGCGATCATCGGCATCATCCTGCTGATCGGCATCGTGAAAAAGAACGCGATCATGATGATCGACTTTGCCCTCGACGCTGAGCGCAATCAGGGCCTGGACCCGGAAACGGCGATTTACCAGGCGGCGCTGCTGCGTTTCCGGCCGATCCTGATGACCACCCTGGCCGCCTTGTTCGGCGCGGTGCCGTTGATGCTGGCCACCGGCTCCGGCGCTGAATTGCGTCAGCCGTTGGGTCTGGTGATGGTCGGTGGTTTGCTGGTGAGTCAGGTGCTGACGCTGTTCACCACGCCGGTGATCTACCTGTACTTCGACCGTCTCGGTCGGCGCTGGGGCCGCCGCTCTGAATCCGTGGAAGCGGTAGAGCAGCCATGAACCTCTCCGGTCCTTTCATCAAGCGCCCGGTGGCGACCATGCTGCTGAGCCTGGCAATCATTTTGCTGGGCGGTGTGAGCTTCGGTTTGTTGCCAGTGTCGCCGCTGCCGCAAATGGACTTCCCGGTGATTGTGGTCCAGGCCAGTCTGCCTGGTGCGAGTCCGGAAGTGATGGCGTCGACGGTGGCCACGCCGCTGGAACGCTCCTTCGGCGCCATCGCCGGGGTCAACACCATGAGCAGCCGTTCCAGCCAAGGCTCGACCCGGGTCATCCTGCAATTTGACCTCGACCGCGACATCAATGGCGCGGCGCGAGAAGTGCAAGCGGCGATCAACGCCTCGCGCAACCTGCTGCCGAGCGGGATGCGCAGCATGCCGACCTATAAAAAGGTCAACCCGTCCCAGGCGCCAATCATGGTGCTGTCCCTGACCTCCGATGTTCTGGAGAAGGGCCAGCTCTACGATTTGGCCTCGACGATTCTGTCCCAGAGCCTGTCCCAGGTGCAGGGCGTGGGTGAAGTGCAGATCGGTGGCAGCTCCCTGCCGGCGGTGCGCATTGAACTCGAACCCCAGGCGCTGAACCAGTACGGCGTGGCCCTGGACGATGTGCGCAACACCATCGCCAACGCCAACGTGCGCCGGCCCAAGGGGTCGGTCGAAGACGGCCAGCGTTTGTGGCAAGTCCAGGCCAACGATCAACTGGAGAAAGCCAAGGATTACGAGTCGCTGATCATTCATTACAACGGCGGCGCGGCCCTGCGCCTGAAGGATGTCGCCAAGGTCAGCGACGGTGTGGAGGACCGCTACAACAGCGGTTTCTTCAACGATGACGCGGCGGTGTTGCTGGTGATCAACCGCCAGGCCGGCGCCAACATCATCGAGACGGTCAACGAAATCAAGGCGCAACTGCCGGCGTTGCAGGCGGTGCTGCCGGCCAGCGTCAAACTCAACCTGGCCATGGACCGCTCGCCGGTGATCAAGGCGACGCTGCACGAAGCGGAAATGACCCTGCTGATCGCCGTGGCGCTGGTGATTCTGGTGGTGTTCCTGTTCCTCGGTAACTTCCGCGCCTCGTTGATTCCGACCCTGGCGGTGCCGGTGTCGCTGGTGGGCACGTTCGCGGTGATGTACCTCTACGGGTTCTCCCTGAACAACCTGTCGCTGATGGCGCTGATCCTGGCCACCGGTTTGGTGGTGGACGACGCCATCGTGGTGCTGGAGAACATCTCCCGGCACATCGACGAAGGTGTGCCGCCGATGAAGGCCGCGTACCTTGGGGCGCAGGAAGTCGGCTTCACCTTGCTGTCGATGAACGTCTCGCTGGTGGCGGTGTTCCTGTCGATCCTGTTCATGGGCGGGATCATCGAAAGCCTGTTTCGCGAGTTTTCCATCACCCTGGCGGCGTCTATCGTGGTGTCGCTGGTGGTTTCGCTGACGCTGACGCCGATGCTCTGTGCCCGATGGCTCAAGCCGCATACGCCGGGTCAGGAAAACCGCCTGCAACGCTGGAGTCAGCGCGCCAACGAGTGGATGGTCGGCAAATACGCGACCAGTCTTGACTGGGTGCTGCGCCATCGCCGGCTGACGTTGCTTAGTTTATTTGTAACTATTGGCGTGAACATTGCGCTGTATGTAGTTGTTCCTAAAACGTTTTTGCCTCAGCAGGATACCGGCCAACTGATCGGTTTCGTGCGCGGCGACGACGGCCTGTCGTTCAGCGTGATGCAGCCGAAAATGGAAACTTTCCGCCGTGCCGTGCTCAAGGACGACGCGGTGCAAAGCGTTGCCGGTTTCATCGGCGGCACCAACGGCACCAACAACGCCTTCATGCTAGTGCGCCTGAAGCCGATCAAGGAACGCAACATTTCCGCGCAGAAAGTCATCGAACGTCTGCGCAAGGAAATGCCCAAGGTCGCTGGCGCGCAGCTAATGCTGATGGCCGATCAGGACCTGCAATTTGGTGGCGGTCGCGAACAAACCACTGCGCAGTATTCCTACATCCTGCAAAGCGGTGATCTGGGGTCGTTGCGCGAGTGGTATCCGAAAGTCGTCACGGCGTTGAAAGCGTTGCCGGAACTGACGGCCATTGACGCCCGTGAAGGCCGTGGTGCGCAGCAAGTGACGCTGATTGTCGATCGCGACCAGGCCAAACGCCTGGGGGTCGACATGGACATGGTGACTTCGGTGCTGAACAACGCCTACAGCCAGCGGCAGATTTCGACGATTTACGACAGCCTCAACCAGTATCAGGTGGTGATGGAGGTCAATCCGAAATACGCCCAGGACCCGATCACCCTCAAACAGGTCCAGGTGATCACCGCCGACGGCGCGCGGATCCCGCTGTCGACCATCGCCCATTACGAAAACAGCCTGGAAGACGACCGGGTCAGCCACGAAGGCCAGTTCGCCTCGGAAAGCATTTCTTTCGACATGGCTGAAGGCGTGACGGTGGAGCAGGGCAGTGCGGCCATCGAGCGGGCGATTGCCAAGGTCGGCTTGCCGGAAGACGTCATCGCGAAAATGGCCGGCACCGCCGACGCCTTTGCCGCGACGCAGAAGAGCCAGCCGTGGATGATTCTCGGCGCGCTGGTGGCGGTGTATCTGGTGCTGGGTGTGCTGTATGAAAGCTACATCCATCCGCTGACCATTCTCTCGACCTTGCCCTCGGCCGGGGTTGGCGCGTTGCTGTCGATCTATGCGCTGGGCGGGGAGTTCAGCCTGATCTCGTTGCTCGGCTTGTTCCTGCTGATCGGTGTGGTGAAGAAAAACGCGATTCTGATGATCGACCTGGCCTTGCAGCTCGAACGCCATCAAGGCCTGGCGCCGCTGGAGTCGATTCGCAGCGCCTGCCTGCAACGCCTGCGGCCGATTCTGATGACCACCCTGGCGGCGCTTCTCGGTGCCTTGCCGTTGCTGCTGGGCCGTGCCGAAGGTGCGGCAGTGCGTCAGCCATTGGGCCTGACCATCATCGGCGGGCTGATCTTCAGCCAGGTGCTGACCCTTTACACCACCCCGGTGGTTTACCTCTATCTCGACAAACTGCGCCATCGCTTCAACCACTGGCGTGGGGGGCGTACCGATGCCGCCCTGGGAACTCCGCTATGACTGACCGTTCGCTTATCAACCTGACCGCACCGCTGATCACGGCCCGAGGCTCACGTTTGTTGAGTCTGTCGCTCTGCGTGGCGCTGCTCAGCGCCTGCGCCATCGGCCGGGATTACCAGCGCCCGCAAACCGCCGATCCGGTGCAGTACAAAGAAGCGGCAGGTTGGCGTCAAGCCAACCCGAGCGATTCCCTGGCCCGCGGTGCCTGGTGGGAGTTGTATGGCGATCAACAGCTCAACGGCCTGATCGAAAAACTCAACAGTTCCAACCAGACCGTTGCCCAGTCCGAAGCCCAATACCGTCAGGCCCAGGCCTTGGTAAAAAGTGCTCGCGGTGCGTTTTTTCCGACGGTGGACCTGACCGTCGGGAAAAACCGCTCCAGCCAGGGCACCGGTAGCAGCAGTTCGAGCCTGACCAGTTCTTCCAGCGGGATTCGCGACACTTATACCGCCCAGGCCGGGGTCAGCTGGGAAGCCGATATCTGGGGCAAGTTGCGCCGTGGGTTGCAAGCCGACACCGCGAACGCCGAGGCGAGCTTCGCTGATCTGGCTGCGATGCGCCTGAGCCAGCAGTCGGAATTGGTGCAGAACTACCTGCAATTGCGGGTGATCGATGAGCAGAAGCGTTTGCTGGAAGCGACGGTCGAGGCCTATAAGCGCTCGCTGACAATGACCGAAAACCAATACCGCGCCGGTGTCTCCGGCAAGGACGCGGTGGCTCAGGCACAGACTCAGCTCAAGAGCACCGAGGCGGACATGGTCGATTTGATCTGGCAGCGTGCGCAGTTCGAAAACGCCATTGCCGTACTCATCGGGTTGGCGCCGGCCGAGTTCAACCTGGCGGAATCCAAGGACATCCCGGTGTTGCCCGAGGTGCCGCTGGGCTTGCCTTCGCAGTTGCTGGAACGCCGCCCGGACATTGCCTCCGCCGAGCGTTCGGTGATCGCCGCGAATGCCAACATCGGCGTGGCCAAGGCTGCCTACTACCCGGACCTGACGTTGAGCATGAACGGTGGTTATAGCAGCAGCACATACGCCAACTGGATCAGCCTGCCCAACCGTTTCTGGTCGGTCGGGCCACAACTGGCCATGACCTTGTTTGACGGTGGTCAGCGTTCGGCGGAAGTCGACCGCAGCGAAGCTGCCTATGACGAAACCGTGGCCAAATACCGCCAGACCGTACTCGACGGCTTCCGTGAGGTGGAAAACTACCTGGTCCAGCTCAAAGTCCTGGAACACGAATCCGAAGTGCGTCAACAGGCGCTGGATGCCGCGCGTGAATCCTTGCGCCTGATCCAGAACCAGTACAAGGCCGGGTTGATTGCTTACCTCGATGTGGTGGTGGTTCAAGCCACGGCGTTGAACAATGAACGCAACATGCTGGACTTGTTGCAGAGCCGCCTGATCGCCAGCGTGCAGTTGATAGCGGCGCTGGGCGGTGGCTGGGATGGGGCGTTGCAGGTAAGCGAAAAAGAATAGGGCTCCTGTAGCAGCTGCCGAGCCTGCGAGGCTGCGTTCGAGGACGCAGTCCTCGCAAATCCGGTAAACGCGGTTTGTCTGACACACCGCGTTGTATGGTTTTACGACTGCTTCGCAGCCGAACGCAGCCTCGCAGGCTCGGCAGCTGCTACAGGTGAATGCGGTCGCTCAGAGGTGTCAAACAAGCGTTTCATCGACTTGATGGCTTTTTGCTAATTTTGTCAGTGCGTTCTTTTACGCAATCAGTACAATCGCCCGATTTGCCCCTCCGAGAATGGAAGCAGTACGGAGGGTAGTCGCGAGAAGTCTCATGCTCATCGGTAGCTATTCCCCCACGCTGGTTATCATCTCGCTTTGTGTGGCGATTCTTGCCTCCTATACCGCGCTCGACCTGACTGGACGCATTGCCACCGCCAAAGGCCGGGCAGTGCATCTATGGACAGCGGGTGGGGCCTTTGCCATGGGGGTTGGCGTGTGGTCGATGCATTTCATCGGCATGCTCGCCTTCAAACTCCCCATCGACCTCGGCTACGACGTCGCTATTACTTTTCTATCGCTGTTGATCGGGATTTTGTCCTGCGGCTTTGCCCTGTGGCTGGTCAGTCAACCGCGATTGCCGGCCTGGCAACTGGCGTTCGGCGCGCTGGTCATGGGTGCCGGCATCAGTGCCATGCATTACACCGGCATGGCCGCGATGCGCATGCAACCGGGGATCGATTACGACCCGACGCTGTTCGGCACATCGCTGCTCATCGCTGTTGGCGCCTCGGGTGCCGCGTTGTGGATTGCCTTCCGCTTGCGCCAGCACACCCCGTATGTCGGCCTGATTCGTGGCGGCGCAGCGGTGATCATGGGCATCGCGATTGTCGGCATGCACTACACCGCCATGGCGGCGGCGCGATTCGCCGACGGCAGTTTCTGTGGCGCGGCCATCACAGGCCTCAACGGCAAAGGCCTGGACAATCTGGTGCTGGTCACCACCCTGGCGGTGTTGAGCATTGCCTTGCTGACCTCGATTCTCGATGCACGCCTGGAGGCCCGCACCGCCGGCCTCGCTCACTCACTGACCGAGGCCAACCGCGAACTGACTCAACTGGCCCTGCACGACACCCTGACCGGCCTGCCGAATCGGGTGTTGCTGGCTGACCGCATTGATCAAGCGATGTCGAGGGTGCAGGAGCAGGGCGGCTGTTTTGCATTGATGTTCATCGATCTGGACGGTTTCAAGCCGGTCAACGATGCTTTCGGCCACCATATGGGCGATCAGCTGTTGCGTGAAGTGGGCTTGCGCCTGCGCGAAGATTTGCGCAGCCAGGACACCCTGGCGCGGATCGGCGGCGATGAGTTCGTGTTGCTGGTGCAACTCGAAGAACAGAATGACGCCTTGAACCTGGCGGCTCGTCAGGTCGGGCTGATCGCGCGCTCGTTCCGGGTCGCCGAACATGACTTGCAAATCTCTGCCAGCGTTGGCATCGCGCTCTACCCGGGCAACGGTCAAACCGCCGATGAATTGCTGATGAATGCCGACGCGGCGATGTATCACGCCAAGGGGGCGGGCAAAAACGGCTACAGCTTCTTCGACGCCTCGATGAACAGCAACGCGCGCAAACAGTTGCAACTGCTGCAAGACCTGCGCAATGCAGTTGAGCAGCAACAGTTCAGCCTCTATTACCAGCCCAAGTTCGACGCCGCCAATGGCCGGCCGGTCGGTGCCGAAGCGCTGCTGCGCTGGGAGCACCCGACTCAGGGCATGCTGCTGCCGGACAAGTTCATCGAACTGGCGGAGAAGACCGGGCTGATCATTCCGATTGGTGACTGGGTGCTCAACGAAGCCTGCCGCCAGATGCGCGAGTGGTACGTGCTCGGTTACACCAACTGGCGCATCGCGGTGAACCTCTCGGCCTTGCAGTTCTGCCACGTCGGCCTGGTCCAGAGCGTCGCCAAGGCCCTGGCCACGCACCATTTACCGGCCAACAGCCTGACCCTGGAAATCACCGAAACCACTGCCATGAGCGATGCCGATGCGAGCATGACGGTGCTTCAGGAGCTGTCGGAAATGGGCGTCGACCTGTCCATCGATGATTTTGGCACTGGCTATTCGAGTTTGATGTACCTCAAGCGCCTGCCGGCCAACGAGCTGAAGATCGACCGGGGTTTTGTTCGCGATCTGGAACGTGATAGCGACGATGCCGCCATCGTTTCCGCCATCGTCGCCCTCGGCCAGGCCTTGGGCCTGCGAATCGTCGCCGAAGGCGTGGAAACCGACTCGCAGCAGGACTTCCTGACCCAGCTCGGCTGCGATTCGTTGCAGGGCTACCTGCTCGGTCACCCACTGCCGGCCGAACGCTTCATGATCGACATCCATCGCGCAGAACAACTCGCCACCGCCTGACACACCGCGTTATCGTTATTCGCGGGCAAGCCACGCTCCCACAGGTTTTGCATATCCTGTGGGAGCCGGGCTTGCCCGCGACGGCGTCGGCCTGGACACCACAGAACCAGAGCCCATGCAAAAACTCCCACAGGTTTTGCATATCCTGTGGGAGCCGGGCTTGCCCGCGATGGCGTCGGCCTGGACACCACAGAACCAGAGCCCATGCAAAAACCAGCAATGGCGGTTATTCTTGGCCCCGACCGCTTACGCTTGGATTGGGGGAAAGCTTTCATGGATAAAGTCATCGTCATCACCGGAGGCAGCCGCGGCATCGGTGCCGCCACAGCCCTGTTGGCCGCCGAACAAGGCTATCGGATCTGTATCAACTACCAGGCCGACGAAGAGGCCGCGCAACGTGTGCTGGAGCAAGTTCGTGCCCTGGGTGCGCAAGCCATCGCAGTACGCGCCGACGTCAGCATCGAAGACGAAGTGATCGGTCTGTTCCACCGCGTAGACACCGAGTTGGGTAGGGTTACGGCACTGGTGAACAACGCTGGCACCGTGGGGCACAAGTCCCGGGTCGACGAAATGTCCGAATTTCGCATCCTTAAAATCCTCAAGACCAACGTGCTGGCCCCGATCCTCTGCGCTAAGCACGCGATCCTGCGCATGTCGCCCAAGCATGGCGGGCAGGGCGGCAGCATCGTCAACGTGTCCTCGGTGGCCTCGCGCTTGGGATCACCCAACGAGTACGTGGATTACGCGGCATCCAAAGGTGCGCTGGACAGCTTCACTATCGGCCTGTCCAAGGAAGTGGCGGGCGAGGGTATCCGCGTCAACGCCGTGCGGCCGGGTTTCATCTACACCGATTTCCATGCGCTGAGCGGTGATCCGGACCGGGTCAGCAAGCTTGAGTCGGCGATCCCGATGGCTCGTGGTGGTCGGCCGGATGAAGTGGCTGAGGCAATTGTCTGGTTGCTGTCGGACAAGGCTTCGTATGCGACCGGGACGTTTGTTGATTTGGGTGGCGGACGCTGAACCTGGCATTCGGTTAGTATCATCGAGTCGATCAAACTCGAAAATAAATCACTACGCTAGCTATAAAATAATCCTGTCCTTAGTTGCTGTTTTAAAAGTTGACGCGCTTTGCATCTCAAGGCGCGTTATTTTTTGTGTGCTGTGAAATGTCTTGAGTTTCTGACACGCTCTGTATCGGGTTGTCAGGTTGCAAGTGTTGAACTTAAAAAAAGAAGTGGTTATTCTTTTGTTTGTTCGCAAGAAGCGAATAACTTAAACTAAATAGTGGAGTATGTGATATGGATCTTTATAAGGATGAAATTGCTTTTTGGGACGGCGTGGTGCTGAATTATATTTATAGTAATTTTTCTGCGATGACACCTCCTCAAGAATACGCGAATGTAGCCCATCTTGCCGATATGATGGTTCTTGAGCGGCGCAAGCGTGACGTAGTTGAAAATTCAGGTGCCGCTGCAAACTAAGCGGTCTGCCGGCAGGATGCCAGCTTTATATAGGGATATATTTAAATGAATGCGGAAGATGAAAACAAGTCGATGATCGCCAACCTTTTCCTTAAAGGAAAGCCCTTGGTGTTGAACTATCAGCTCATGGAGAACAGGCTGAAGCGGCCGCGTCTGACGCCCTCCCAACAGTTTGAGTACAAACGTCAGCTTCTGAGTGAGGGCGGGTTCCTGACAGTTGCCGATAGCGAAAAGGATGAACCTTTATTGATTCACTTTCGTTCGGAAGATGACCGTTATACGTTACGTGTTGCAACGCCTGGTAAGTTCTATGGGTATTTTCTGAGCATGGAAGATATAGTGAATACTGACGGCGAGAAGCAATCAATTCGTAATTTTGTAGTGCTTAAAGAGGGTAGTCCCACCCGATTTTACTTGGAGAACGTATCGCCGGGTGTGGAGCGATTGCTGAATGTCGGTAGAAAATCAGTTATTGATTTAGAAGGGTTGGAGGCGGCGGTTCATCTTGCTGTATTGCAGGCAGTGCAAAACCAGATAGACGGCCCAACGTATCTTTATACGAATAAAGTAAGCCTTGAAAACGAAGGGCAGTTATATTTTTCTGACACGTTTCTGCCGAGTGCACAGGTAATGTGGGATCCGCAGGCTGTTCAGTTTACCGTGGGCGTCAGAGGGACGGGCATACTGGAGTTGAGCGACATCGGATGAAGTTCAAAAGCCATTGAGCAATGACCTGGCGAATGAGTGTCGATTACATTTTTATGGTTAATTGAGATTTAAACGCTCTTCCCGAACAAGCCCTGCTGGCCTCTGCCAGCAGGGCTTTTTTGTGCTCAGGCTTACTCAACTCACAACACTAACGACCGCACAATCCGCCCCAACGTTTCCATCGCCTTCTCGCAAGCCTCATCCCACGGGCTGCCGTAATTCAGCCGAATACAATTCCTGAACCGCTGCGTCGGCGAGAAAATCGGCCCCGGCGCAATGCTGATGCCCTGCGCCAGCGCCATCTGAAACAATTTCAACGAATCCATCTGCGCTGGCAGTTCCAGCCACAAAAAGTAGCCGCCGGCCGGTTGGCTGACGCGAGTCTGCGCCGGGAAGTAGCGTGCAATGGCCGCGAGCATCGCGCTTTGCTGTTCTTCCAGGGCATAGCGCAATTTGCGCAGGTGCCGATCATAACCGCCGTGTTGCAAGTAATCGGCAATGGCGGCCTGGGCCGGCATCGAGGCGCATAGCGAGGTCATGAGTTTCAGGCGTTCGATTTTCTGCGCATAGCGCCCGGCGGCGACCCAGCCGATGCGGTAGCCGGGGGCCAGGCTTTTGGCGAAGGAGCCGCAATGCATCACCAGCCCTTCGGTGTCGAAGGCCTTGGCCGGTTTCGGCGCCTGTTGACCGTAATACAACTCGGCGTAGACATCGTCTTCGATCAGCGGCACTTGATGGCTGCGCAACAGTTCCACCAGTTCTCGTTTCTTCGCCTCGGGCATGGTCGCGCCCATAGGGTTCTGGAAGCTGGTCATGCACCAGCAAACCTTGATCGGGTGCCGTTCCAGGGTTTGCGCCAGTACGCCAAGGTCAATGCCATCGCGCGGGTGCACCGGAATTTCCACGGCTTTGAGTTTCAGCCGTTCCAGTATTTGCAGGCAGGCGTAGAACGCCGGGGCTTCGATGGCCACCAGGTCGCCGGGCTCGGTGACGGCTTGCAGGCACAGGTTTAATGCTTCGAGGGCGCCGTTGGTGATCAGCAGTTCTTCCATGGGCAGCATCAGCCCGCCGACCATGTAGCGCAGGGCGATTTGCCGGCGCAATTGCGGGTTGCCCGGCGACATGTCGGTGACGACCATGCGCGGGTCCATCTCCCGGGCGGCGCTGGCCAGCGAGCGGGACAGCCGCTGCAGCGGAAACAGGGTAGGGCTGGGGAACGCCGAGCCGAAGGGCACGGTGTTGGGGTCCTTGATCGAATCGAGGACCGAGAACACCAGTTCGCTGACGTCGACTTCGGTGGACTCGTTAACCTGACTGCTGATTACCGGCTCGGAAAACGGGCTGGGCGCATGGGTGTTGACGAAGTAACCGGAACGCGGTCGGGCGCGGATCAGCCCGCGACGTTCGAGCAGGTAATAGGCCTGGAACACCGTGGACGGGCTGACACCGTAAGTCTGGCTGGCGTAGCGCACCGACGGCACGCGCTGGCCGGGGCCGAGGACGCCGGAGCGGATCAGTTCAGCGATGTCGTCGGCGAATTTTTCGTAGCGTTTCATCGATTGCCCGGATTGTTTTCGTTCAAAAAAGATCAAGGTGACTTCTTCGCGGGCAAGCCTCGCTCCTACAGGCATCTGCGTACTGTAGGAGCGTGGCTTGCCCGCGAAGGGCGCCCCGCAGTCTAAAGGCTCAACGATTCATCGGCGCAACAAACCGACTCTTCGCCACGCTATAAATATCCGGTTCATCACTGTCGACCACCTTGAAATTGAGGTTCTGCGAACTGCTGCTCGGCCGCTCCGTGGTCATCGCCACCGACACCGGCACATCGACAATCTCACCGGGCGCCAGGCTCAGTTCAGTCTTGCCCTGCAACTGGAAACCGTCGCCATCGATCAGCGTCAGACGATAGTCCTGACGTTGCTGGGTCTTGTTAATGACCTTCAGGCTGTAGATGTTCTCGATCTGCCCCTGACTGTTCTCACGGAACAGGCCACGGTCCTTGCTCACGTCCAGCGAGACCATCGGCCGTTCGACCAAGGCCAGGGCGAGGGCGCCGATCATCAGCAACAGCACCGCCGTGTAGCCGATCAATCGAGGCCGCAGCAAGTGCGTCTTGCCACCCTGCAACTGGTGCTCCGAGGTATAGCTGATCAATCCGCGGGCGTAGCCCATTTTGTCCATGATCGAATCACAGGCGTCGATACACGCCGCGCAACCGATGCATTCCATCTGCAAGCCGTCGCGGATGTCGATGCCCGTCGGGCAGACCTGCACACAGAGCTGGCAGTCGATGCAATCACCGAGTCCGACCTCAACCGGTGCCACGTCACGTTTGCGCGGGCCACGGTTTTCACCACGGGCCACGTCGTAGGAAATGGTCAGGGTGTCCTTGTCGAACATCACGCTCTGGAACCGTGCATACGGGCACATGTGCATGCACACCGCTTCACGCAGCCAGCCGGCGTTGATGTACGTGGCGCCGGTGAAAAACAACACCCAGAACAGGCTGACACCACCCATTTGCAAGGTCAGCAGCTCTTCGGCCAGCGGCCGGATCGGTGTGAAGTAGCCGACGAAAGTCAGGCCGGTCAGCAGGCTGATGGCCAGCCACAAGGTGTGCTTGGCCGAGCGACGCATCAGTTTGTTCACGCCCCACGGCGCAGCTTGCAGCTTGATCCGCTGGTTGCGCTCGCCTTCGGTGATCTTCTCGCACCACATGAAGATCCAGGTCCAGGAACTCTGCGGGCAGGTGTAGCCGCACCAGACCCGGCCAGCGAACACGGTGATCGCAAACAGACCGAACGCGGCAATGATCAAAAGCGCCGACAGCAGGATGAAATCCTGCGGCCAGAAGGTTGCGCCGAAGATGTGGAATTTGCTTTCGGACAGGTCCCAGAGTACCGCTTGCCGGCCACCCCAGTTCAACCACACCGTGCCGAAAAACAGCAGAAACAGAAACCCCGCGCCGCTCATGCGCAGGGTGCGGAACAAGCCGGTAAAGCTGCGGGTGTGGATCAGGTTGTCACTGGACTTGGCCTTCATCTTGGGACGCGAAGGCTCGAAGGTCTCAACTATTCGGACGGGGATTCTATCGCTCATGGTCTTTCGCTCATCAGCCTCCATCAGGCGTGAGCACTATGAGCGGCGATCTGTTTGCATAACAGACTCAGCTATTGCAATAAAAAGCGGATCAGATGGACGTTGATCCGCTGCCTGCGACAACTTGATGCACCCGCCACAACGGGGCGCGGACGCCTATATCAGGCGCCCGGGCGGGTTATTGATCAGGGTCAGTCAAATCACCGAATCACTGTCCGTGGCCTTAAGGTGCTTACGACCGTCGACGGCGCCTGCTACGGTCAATGCGTCGGCTTCTGCTTCGGTAATGTAGATACGCTGGTTGTTGAGTTCGACCGCCGACATGGCTTTTTCCGAGTCGGTGATGATGGTGACGTCCGGACACAGACGAATTTCTTCGCCGTTTTCGGTGGTGAAAAAGCAGGTCTGGTTTTCGATGCGCACGGTCATGGAGGCGTCCTTTTTTCTGCGGGGTTCTACAGTGTTAGGGCGCGCCCGGCGGTCATCGTTCGGTGCAACCGATTAATGGTCGGCGCGGTCCATCCTCTATTCGGCACTTCTCAAGGATTACAGCATGAACGCGTGGTGGCATGAGGTTTGGGTGACCCTGCAAGCGGAGTTCGCCGACATAGGCGACGCGTCACAACTGACGCGCATTACCGTGCGCCTGTTGATGGCCGCCGTGCTGGGCGGGATTCTCGGTTTCGAGCGCGAGCAAAAGGGCAAGGCCGCCGGGGTGCGCACCCACATGCTGGTGGCGCTCGGCGCGGCGTTGTTTGTGCTGGTGCCACAGATGTCCGGCTCCCAGGCCGATGCCATGAGTCGGGTGGTGCAGGGTGTGATCGCCGGGATCGGTTTTCTCGGTGCCGGGACCATCCTGAAAAACCAGGAAGGCGACGAAGGCCACGTCAAAGGCCTGACCACCGCCGCCGGGTTATGGATGACCGCGGCCATTGGGGTTTCGGCCGGGTTAGGGAGAGAGGCAACGGCGGTGTTCAGCACGTTTCTGGCGTTGGCGATTTTCAGCGTGATGCCGAAGATCGTGAAGATGCTGGAACGCGATCCTCCGTAGGCGCAGCCTTCGGCAGATCCTTGTATCTCATGCGGATGGAGCACTGTTTATGGGGAGCACGATCACCCGGCAGCATAATGGTTAGCAGTCGGCGATTGAGCCCTCAAGTTGAATGAGAAGAAAGCGTGAAGACGGGTTCAGCGGCAGCTCGGATGAAGGCTTCGTCAAGAGTGTTCGCGCCGTAGCGCTCCATAAACTCTTTGCCAGAGCTAAACGGCTTAAATTGCTGCTGGCTAATCATGTAAAAACTGTCACAGTTGTTAGAAATTTCCTCGATGTTATGAGATGACACTAAAACTGCCGTGCCTTCGCTAGCGGCTCCGCGCAGACATTGCCAAATGTAATGTCTGAACTCAGGATCAACTCCGGCGGTCGGTTCGTCCAGTATTACCAGCTCCGCTTCAACAGCCAGCAACGAAAGAGTAAAGAACCAACGTTTTTCACCGTAACTACATACCGAAGATTTTTTCCCCCAGATTTCTTTGTATCGGGCAACTATTTCAGGACTCCAAGTGCTGAGCTTTTTCAAAGCTTGCTCCTGAGATATATGGGTCGGCGAGCACAGTAATGTGGTCATTCTGAAAATATCGAACATGCGCAGCACTGGAGGAGTCATGACCGTCTGCGAGAGATAAAGTTGACTGGAGAAATTATTGTGCAGTGCGCCTTTGTCTACATTTTTCAGTCCGCACAAAATGTCGAAAAAAGTAGTTTTTCCAGACCCGTTTGGGCCCAGTAGGCCAGTAATCGAACCCTGCGTAACATGGATGGATACGTCATTGAATAGTTCTTTTTGTGAATATCCGAAGCAAAGATGTTTGGCTGTTAGAACTTTCATTAATAACGGCTCCATACTGGGTTGATACGTAAAAAACGCAACGAGATCAAAAATACCAAAATAAATGAGAGTAGTATTGCAGATGTTAATAGGTAATGTTTTTCAATCCCTTCACCCATTATTTTATTGGCAATCCATAAGGGATTGAAGGTGTTTATTAGATCGATTGCGTGGTGAGGTTGGCGGGTGTTGAGAATGCCCAATGCCAACATTATAAATGACGCTATTGATAAAATAGTGTTGGCGTTCTGAAAGTTTATTGGTAGTAATGTCAATAAAATTCCAGGTATGCTAAATAGCACAAAACAGATATAGAAACGACTGAGTATAATCAAGAGTTCGGGTAATTCGAACGAGCCAAAAGAAAAATATGTCAATATATAAAATGTAGCGCCATAGGCCAAAGATATTAGTGAATAAGCTAAAAATTGTGCCAGCAGAAATATGAGTTTGGCCTCATGTGTGTAGATGAATGATCTGATGAATCCGCTTTCTCGTCTTCCTATGATGTAAAAGGAAAAGCCAAAAAAAGCAACACTCGAAGAAATATACGCAAGAAACCATGATGCACTTTCGATATAACTGGTTGTCAGTGGAAAGGAACTCCCTTTGGAATAAGCAAGCAGATAATATAACGCTGCTGGAGAAATAATAATCCAGAAAAGTGCGATAGGTTCTTTTAGTTGCTCCTTGATGAGCAGTAATGCAAGCGAAAGACATCGATTCGTTGCGTAAATATTCATAGGTGACCTTTTATGGGAATGGGACCATTGTTTCTTTTCGATCGGGTAGTATTTGGTTGATGAAGCTTTGGGAATATGCGTTGTGAATGTTAATGTTTTTTGAATTGTTCATGTGCAAAAACAAATCGGGAGAAAGGAATTTGCAAAAAAAATACAAATTGCCATTTATTACTGTTGTATTGATGTAGATGTATGCGTCAATTTTTTGGGTTTTTAAAGCGGATAAAAAACCAGGTAAGCTGAAGTCAATCAACTGGTTCTGTCTTGCGATGCCAGATGGTTCGACGGAAGTTATTTCTTTAAAAGTTTTATAGGAGTTGCGTTCAAAAAATGCCGTAAGTATGGATCTTTAACATCTTGGATATTTCTGTCAGTAGTCTTAAATAAGTGGATAAATCTATAGGTCTGCCATAGTTCATGCGTTGATTTTTCTAGTGCTGCGCTAGGCGTTTCTGCATAAGACATCCCCGCACAGTATTGAATGTGACGCCTTCTGTTTTTTTGACCGTAAACGGTCAGTAAACATGTGCCGGGATAGTTGGGGTCAGAAATGTCAATGACGGAAATCTCACCTGACTTGCTAAGAGCGTTGTATAACGGTTGAGCGCGACTGTTGTTCAGCAAAGTTTTAGCATTATGGTGACTTATTAGATTTAAGCATTTTTTAGTAAGTCAAAATCTCGCTAGAAACTGTCTCTCCAGATATTCTTGGGTAGAACCGAAAATGGCGTGGTTCGCGCTCCAGTGAAAGCTGCAACCACATGTGTCCCGCAATGGATATATTATATTTTCACTTTCGATTCGATGAGAGTTAAGGGAGATACATGCTGTAGGTATATAGCAGCTGGAAAAATCTGATGTGCGGTAAACTTTTGTTAGATTGAATGCATGCTCGGAAATTTGATCGGAGGTCAAATTTCTATCGTTAGTTTGTGAAAAGGCATGGAGGAATTTCGCGACTTCTTCTTTTGCAAGAGAGTGATTAATATTTCCGACCAGTTCGGACTTGATCTCCATATAAAAATGCCGTCTTTCAAAGTATTCACCCAGTGCTGCTTTTAAAGAGGAGGATCCGCTTCCTATGCCGGACCCTCCATTGAGCCACGGGTCTTCTACCTCAACAGAAGTCGGAAAAGATAGTAAGCAAGCTGGCTGGCAAATTAGAGCCCCCGGCAATGTTGGCTGATGATTAGGGTTATATAAGATCATGTTGCTCACCAATGAAGTGCACGCACATCGGAAAAAAAAGGGTAGGGTTTAGGCCAATTGCCTTGTTAAGCATCGTGTCTGTGTACGCAGACCATAATCTGCATCGCAATCCTAGCTGTTTGGCTCGCAACTCTATGAGCATATAAATAGAGCCAACTTCCATTAGCGCGAGTCTGTATCCTCGGTATCTGTACTTGAAAAGTGTTTTAGGTATGTAAATCGCGTAGACAATAGCTATGCTAGGATTGCCGATATTTCCAGGAGCCGATAAAACTGCTTGCTTTAAATCATCAATTACTTGCGTGCCCTGTACTATCTCGAACTCCCTTGAGTTAGGCAGTATGTGTAAGATTTTTTCTGGGCAAGGCCAGCTTTCGTTGTCCGTGAGCGAACAAATGAATACTTCAGTAGGGTACAATGCTCCTCCGCTTGGATAACCTCTTTTATGGGAGTTTTTTTTTGAGGAAAGAATAGGCAGTATTAGCTCTTCGATTTTAGAGAACTTGATGCTTGCATTGGAGAAACGTTCAGCTGAATCATTACGAGTGATAATTCTGTTGTTGTCCGTTTCAGGATGTATGGGAATGGTTAAATTCATGTCTGGGTAGAGACGTAACTCGTTTCCAGTTAGCTGGGCAAGTTCATGGTCGTTAATATTGTGCAATCGAGTGGAGTGCTCAAATGCATCAAGAATCGTGTAGTTTCCCTTTGTATGAAAATCTAATGTCTCTGTATGTACAATCGAGTCCATGAATTTTAGATAGTAATCGTGAGGGGCAGAATTCATTTTTGTAGCCTCAGGCAGTCGCACATATACCAATGTGAAGTCGAAATATCTCTTGAGTAAGCCTCCTTGAAATCGATATGAGTCTCCTGCAGTATGTTGTCCTGGTAGCGATGCTCATTGCCGGTGTTCGTCAGTAGTTTTATTTTTTTAATTAGAGCGCCTACAACTAACGCCTGCTGTAGAATATTTAAAGGCTTTGCAGGCACTGCGATATGTCTGCTTTTGCAAAACTGAAGAAGTTTCGACCAGGTGTTCTTGCTGCTTTGGTGATCCTCATAATTTATGAGTCTGTTTATACTGCAAAAATGACACGGATTTCCTATTTTTGGCATATAAGGTTGGCTTATGCAGTAGGAATTTCCCGCTCGGTAACAAATGCTTATCGCGCTTTCAGGCGCAATATCAACCAAGTCAAAATATAATTTCTTGATAGCATCGTAATCATAGTTCATGCAAAGAATGACGATGTAACATCTTTTTTTCGAGACGACCTTTTTAAGTGCCTCAGATATTTTGTGTATTTCTAAATGGGTAGTTAATTCGCTTTTTAATAAACGCTCAAGATCGCTGCTTTCGCCCCAGTCATGCGCCACGATGGTTTTTTCAAAATACAAACTCGATATAGCCTCCTTAATGCTAAGTGCTTTTTCTAAAAAATCATAAGCGCTTTCTGGATTTAACCCATGATCCGATAGAATTTCTTTCAGTTTTGTTTTTGAAATGATCCTGTGACTTTGTAATTTGTTCAGGGCGGCCAGAAGTGAAGGTGAGTTTATTTTGGTTATTCCTTTTTCTGAAATAATCAAGTTGTCGGTGGGGAAATTCAGGATTTCATAGTTCTGCATATGTAGTTTCATTGGTTTGCTTTCCAAGGCTTTTCTGGCTTAAACCAAAAAAGCCTAAGGTGGATGAATTTTAGTTGTTGTCGAGAGATGTCTGGTTGGTTAGTGCGTTACCTCCAGATCCGCCACCTCCACCGCTCCCACCGCTACAACCACCGCCACCTCCACATCCACCGCTACCACCGCATCCGCCTTGACCGCCGGAGCCTCCGGCTGTATTTGGGGATGAGCCAAGATCAGACTCATCGCCGAAGTTGAAAAGAATATCGCCCAGCTCTTCGTTTTTCATTTTTGCTATTACTCGCTATTAGAGGAAGTTCCACCGGTATCGGTGACACCCATATGTTTAGTTTTTTAAAAGGCTAACTGCAAGCGTTTGGATTTTTGTGCGTAGGACATATCTTTCAACTAAATAGGAAAATTCATGCAAGAGAATTGGAGGCTTATTTGTTTGCTTTAATGTTTAAAAGTAAACGTGGTGCGAATGGCCGATTGAAAACTCCTTAAAATACGGTGTTTTGGTATCCAACAACTTCGGAATATTTGATTAATACTGAACACGCGCGCTCGTAGGACGGAGTAGGAGAATTCTGTTTCTACGGGCGTTGTTTTTGAGCGGGTTAATGATTTCTTAAGAAAGAAGGCGACAGACGGTAGCCTCGGCAGGGTGGGCAAGCGCCGTAAGTAACATTCGATCGGGACGTGCGCGTGGTATTAGCGGGTTCATACGTTGCCGCCTTAGCGATTGACAGCCCGGCGCAGAGGATTGGGAATATGTGGCATTTCGAACATGATCGTTTCCCCCGCATAGCGAGGAAACGATCTTCGTGTTAACGGGAAGGATATAGCGCTGACCCTTTACTCAGGTGTAACAATCACCGGCGGCATCGTGGTTGGAGGTTCCTCGCGCGGCGGTGCGGTCGTTCCCGGCGGCTCTTGCTCAGGAACCGGCTCAGGCTCGGTCGGCGGGATGGTTGGACTGTCGATGTTCGGATCAGGCGTTTGGGCAGGAATCGGAATACTCATCGTTGAAGCCTCCAGTGGCACTTGGCGTAAGTCGTGCTTAAGTTGATTGACCACCGCGCAATGGAATTGATTCCCCCGAAGGCTCAGGCAAATCCCCGTGAACTTTTACCGCCGTCAGTCGCTCGGAACCTAAGTGAGTTAATTCAGGGAACATCAGACACAAGAGCGTCCATGGGGCGTAAAGGAGAGATGCTCGATGACTGCCGAAAAACCGACAGAGCTGAACTACAACCCTCATATGCCGCTGTCGCAGGCGTTACTGCTGCCGCGCATCGCAATCGAAAACACTATGCCGATCCTCGATGGCGGGCAGTTTGCCGTTAAAGCCGTGGTGGGCCAGGACGTGGTGGTGAGCAGCAAAGTGTTTGCCGATGGTCACGACAAACTGGCGGTGCGCATCCGCTGGCGCGCCGATGGCGACGAGACCTGGCAGAGCGAAGCCATGAGCGAGCTGGGCAATAACGGCTGGCAGGGCCAGTTTCGTGTCGCGCGCCAGGGCCGCTATGTGTTTTGCATCGAAGCCTGGATCGATCAGTTCGCCAGCTTCTGTTATGAGCTGGAGAAAAAACACGCCGCCCGAGTGCCGATCAGCCTGGAGCTTCAGGAAGGGCGCACGATGGTCCAGCAGGCCGCCGAACGCGCCGATGGACCGCTGAGCGAGCAACTGGCGCAGCTGCATCATGAATTGTCGGGCCTGCTCGAAACCGAGCAAGTCGCGCTGTTCATGCACCAGCGCAGCGCCGATTTGATGGCTGAGGCCGATCATCGCGCCTACCTGAGCCTGAGCCCGGAATACCCGCTGGACGTCGAACGGGAACTGGCGCAGTTCGCCAGTTGGTATGAATTGTTCCCGCGTTCGATCACCGACGATCCGGCCCGCCACGGCACGTTCAACGATGTGCACTCGCGGTTGCCGATGATCCAGGACATGGGCTTCGATGTGCTGTACTTCCCGCCGATCCACCCGATCGGCCGCAGCTACCGCAAAGGCCCGACCACCTCCCTGACCGCCGGCCCCGACGATCCGGGCAGCCCGTATGCCATCGGCAGCCCCGAGGGTGGGCATGAGGCGATTCACTCGGAACTGGGCACCCGTGAAGACTTCCGTCGGCTGGTCGCGGCGGCCGCTGATCATGGACTGGAAATCGCCCTCGACTTCGCCATCCAGTGTTCCCAGGATCACCCGTGGCTCGAACAGCATCCCGGCTGGTTCAACTGGCGGCCGGACGGTACGATCAAATACGCCGAGAACCCGCCGAAGAAATACCAGGACATCGTTAACGTCGACTTCTACGCCTCGGAGGCGATTCCCAGTCTGTGGGTCGAATTGCGCGACATTGTGGTGGGCTGGGTCGAGGAGGGCGTGAAGATCTTTCGCGTCGACAACCCTCACACCAAACCGCTGCCGTTCTGGCAATGGCTGATCGCCGATGTGCGGGCGTTGTACCCGGAAGTGATCTTCCTCGCCGAAGCGTTCACTACCCCGGCGATGATGGCGCGGCTGGGCAAGGTCGGTTATTCCCAGAGCTATACCTACTTCACCTGGCGCAACAACAAGTCAGAGCTGGCGACCTACTTCACTGAACTCAATGAGTCGCCGTGGCGTGAATGCTTCCGGCCGAACTTTTTCGTCAACACGCCGGACATCAACCCGGCATTTCTCCATGAGTCCGGGCGCGCCGGTTTTCTGATCCGCGCGGCGCTGGCGACCATGGGCTCCGGTCTGTGGGGCATGTATTCGGGCTTTGAGCTCTGCGAAGCGGCACCGGTGCCGGGGAAAGAGGAATACCTCAACTCCGAAAAATACGAAATCCGCCCAAGGGACTTCAACGCACCCGGCAACATCATTGCCGAAATCGCCCAGCTCAACCGCATCCGCCGCCAGAACCCGGCGTTGCACACCCATTTGGGCTTGACGGTCTACAACGCCTGGAACGACAACATTCTGTACTTCGGCAAACGCAGCGCGGATGGCAGCAATTTCATTCTGGTGGCCGTCAGCCTCGATCCGCATAACGTTCAGGAAGCGAATTTCGAGTTGCCGCTGTGGGAGATGGGTTTGCCCGACGACGCCAGCACCCAGGGCGAAGACTTGATGAGCGGCCATCGCTGGACCTGGTACGGCAAGTACCAGTTCATGCGCATCGACCCGGCGCATCAGCCGTTCGGCATTTGGCGGATCACCGCCTCTTGAATACACCGCGCATCCCTGTGACGACACATTTTTTACGGGCAAATGGCTAACCCCTGTAGGAGCTGCCGAAGGCTGCGATCTTTTGATTTTTGCCATTTCAAGGCACCAAAAGATCAACGGATCGCAGCCTTCGGCAGCTCCTACAGAGGGCGCCAGTGCCGTTATTGAATTCAACAGGAGTTTCAAATGGCGAAGAAACCCAAGGCAGCCACCTTCATCAAGGACCCGCTCTGGTACAAGGATGCGGTGATCTACCAGGTTCACGTTAAGTCTTTTTTCGACTCCAACAACGACGGGATCGGCGACTTTCCCGGTCTGATCGCCAAACTCGATTACATTGCCGATCTGGGCGTCAATACCATCTGGCTGTTGCCGTTCTATCCCTCGCCACGCCGCGACGATGGCTACGACATCGCCGAGTACCGTGGCGTGCATGCCGACTACGGCACCATGGCCGACGCCAAGCGTTTCATCTCCGAGGCCCACAAACGCGGCCTGCGGGTGATTACCGAGCTGGTCATCAACCACACCTCGGACCAGCACGCCTGGTTCCAGCGCGCACGCAAGGCCAAGAAAGGCTCGGCGGCGCGAGACTTCTACGTGTGGTCCGATGACGATCAAAAGTACGACGGCACGCGTATCATTTTTCTCGACACCGAAAAGTCCAACTGGACCTGGGACCCGGTCGCCGGCCAGTACTTCTGGCACCGTTTCTATTCCCACCAGCCCGACCTGAACTTCGATAACCCGCAGGTCATGAAAGCCGTGTTGTCGGTGATGCGCTACTGGCTGGACATGGGCATCGACGGCCTGCGACTGGACGCGATTCCGTACCTGATCGAGCGCGACGGCACCAACAACGAAAACCTGCCCGAGACCCACGGCGTCCTCAAGCAGATCCGTGCCGAAATCGACGCCAACTACCCGGACCGCATGCTGCTGGCCGAGGCCAATCAGTGGCCGGAAGACACTCAGCTGTACTTCGGTGACACCGATAAAAAAGGCCTGAACGGCGACGAATGCCACATGGCCTTTCACTTCCCGTTGATGCCGCGCATGTACATGGCGCTGGCTCAGGAAGACCGCTTCCCGATCACCGACATCCTGCGCCAGACACCGGAAATCCCGGCCAATTGCCAGTGGGCGATTTTCCTGCGTAACCACGATGAGCTGACCCTGGAAATGGTCACCGACAAGGAGCGCGATTACCTGTGGAACTACTACGCCGCCGACCGTCGGGCGCGAATCAACCTGGGGATTCGCCGCCGTCTCGCGCCGTTGATGGAGCGCGACCGTCGCCGCGTGGAATTGCTCAACAGCCTGCTGTTGTCGATGCCCGGCACGCCGACCCTGTATTACGGCGATGAAATCGGCATGGGTGACAACATCTACCTCGGCGACCGCGACGGCGTGCGTACGCCGATGCAATGGTCGATCGACCGTAACGGCGGCTTCTCCCGCGCCGACCCGGCCAGTCTGGTGCTGCCGCCGATCATGGACCCGCAATACGGTTACTTGTCGGTCAACGTCGAAACCCAGGCCGGTGACCCGCACTCGCTGTTGAACTGGACCCGGCGCATGCTTGCCGTGCGCAAGCAATCCAAGGCCTTCGGGCGCGGCACGCTGAAAATGCTCTCGCCGAGCAACCGACGGATTCTGGCCTACACCCGTGAATTCACCGGGGCGGACGGCAAGCACGAGATCATCTTGTGTGTGGCCAACGTGTCCCGCAGCGCCCAAGCAGCGGAACTGGACCTGTCGGCCTACGTCGGCATGGTGCCGGTGGAGATGCTCGGCGGTAATGCTTTCCCACCCATCGGCCAGCTGAATTTCCTGCTGACCCTGGCGCCTTACGGGTTCTATTGGTTCGCGCTGGCTGCAGAAAACCAGATGCCGAGCTGGCACGTGGAGCCGGCGCAAAGCCTGCCGGACTTCACCACGCTGGTGTTGAAAAAACGCATGGAAGAGCTGCTCGAAGCGCCATCTCGCGACACGCTGGAGCAGGGCATCTTGCCGAGCTGGTTGCAGAACCGTCGCTGGTTTGCCGGCAAGGACGCGGCCATCGAGAAGGTCAACATCGCCTACGGCGTACGCTTTGGCGATCCGCAGCACCCGGTGCTGTTGAGTGAAATCGACGTCACCAGTGGCGGCCAGACAAGCCGCTACCAACTGCCGTTTGGTTTTATTTCCGAGGACCAGGTCGGTGCGGCCTTGCCACAGCAATTGGCGCTGTCACGGGTCCGCCGCGTGCGGCAAGTCGGTTTGATCACCGATGCCTTTAGCCTTGAAACCTACATTCACGCGGTCTTGCAGGGCATGCAGGCCAACACCGTTTTGCCATCCAGCGCAGGCGAGATCCGTTTCGAACCTACCGATGAGCTGGCGAAGCTGGGCCTGACCGGCGAATCGGAGGTGCGTTACTTGTCCGCCGAACAGTCGAACAGCTCGGTGGTGATTGGCAATAGCCTGGTGCTGAAACTGATCCGTAAAATCGCCTCGGGCGTGCACCCGGAACTGGAGATGAGTGCGTACCTGACCCACGCCGGTTACCGCAATATCTCGCCACTGCTGGGCTCGGTCGTTCGTCGAGACGAGACAGGTGAGGACACGCTGTTGATGATCGCTCAGGGTTACTTGAGCAACCAGGGTGACGCTTGGGAGTGGACGCAGAACAACCTCGAACGGGCGCTGCGTGATGAACTGGCCGACGCTATGTCCGAGCAGGAACAGCACTACAACGCCCTCGGCGAGCTGAGGGACTTTGCCGGCATGCTCGGCCAACGCCTGGGCGAAATGCATCAGGTCCTCGCGGCGCCCACTGACAATCCGGATTTCGCGCCGCAAGTCACCACGCAGAAAGATGCCCTGGCTTCGGCCAAGAATGTCGCGGCGCAACTGGAACACGCGCTGAAATTGCTCAAGCAGCACCAAAGCGAATTGAACCCGGCGGATAAAGCGTTGGTCAGCCGTTTACTGGACAACAAAAAAGCCATCATCAGCCATGTTCAGGAGTTGGGTAAAAAAGCCGCCGGTGGCCTGCGGATTCGCGTCCACGGTGACTTGCACCTGGGTCAGGTGTTGGTCATCAAGGGCGATGCCTACCTGATCGACTTTGAAGGTGAGCCCGCGCGGCCGCTGCACGAACGCCGAGGCAAGCACAGTCCGTATAAAGATGTCAGTGGTGTGTTGCGTTCGTTCGACTACGCGGCAGCAATGGCGATCAATGTGCAAAACGTCGATAACACGGCCGATGCGCGTGCGGCACGGCAACGGGTGGCCGATCGCTATCTAAATGAAGCAAAACAAGCATTTGTCGACGCTTATCGGCTGGCGGCAGCTAGTCTTGCTCATGCGTGGCAAGATCCAGAAGGCGAGGACGCCGCGTTGGCGCTATTCGGTCTTGAGAAGGCGGCTTATGAGGTGGCGTATGAGGCTGAAAATCGCCCCACTTGGCTGCCGGTGCCATTGCACGGCTTGTATGGACTATTGAGTGGGCTTAAACCCTTTTCCGATCTTGGTGGAGAGTAGTTATGAGTTTCTCGAACAAGGAACAGGGTCATCATAAAGAGGCGCTGCTGCCCAAGGCGCGGGACATCGATGCGCTGGTACGTGCCGAACATCACGACCCTTTTGCAATTCTTGGCCCCCACGGCGATGGTGCCGGCGGGCAATTCATTCGGGCTTATCTGCCGGATGCGCTCAGCGTGCAGGTGGTGGCCAAGGACTCCGGGGAAGAACTCGGCAACCTTGAGGCCACCCAAACGCCGGGGCTGTTCGTCGGCCACTTCGACAGGGGCCAGGCGTATTTGCTGCGCACCCGTTGGGCCGGCGGCGAGCAGCTGTCTGAAGACCCTTACAGTTTTGGCCCGTTGCTTGGCGAGATGGACTTGTACCTGTTCGCCGAAGGCAATCACCGCGACCTCAGCGCTTGCCTCGGCGCGCAGCTGAAGACGGTCGATGGCGTCGACGGCGTGCGATTCGCGGTGTGGGCACCAAATGCCAAAAGGGTTTCGGTGGTCGGTGACTTCAACAACTGGGACGGTCGCCGACACCCGATGCGCCTGCGCCATCCGACGGGTGTCTGGGAGTTGTTCATCCCGCGGATGCAGGCGGGTGAGGCTTACAAGTACGAGATTCTGGGTGCCAACGGCATTCTGCCGCTCAAGGCTGATCCGATGGCCCTGGCGACCTCGCTGCCGCCTGATACCGCGTCCAAAGTGGCTTCGCCGCTGAAGATCGACTGGCAGGACCAGGAGTGGATGCAGTCGCGTGGCGATCGGCATCGGCCGAGTGCGCCGCTGTCGATCTACGAATTGCACGCCGGCTCCTGGCAGTGCGAGCTGGATGATCTGGGCGAAGTGGCTCGCCAGTACACCTGGCACGAACTGGGTGAACGGCTGATTCCGTATGTGAAAGACCTGGGTTTCACCCACATCGAATTGATGCCGATCATGGAACACCCGTTCGGTGGCTCCTGGGGTTATCAGCTGCTCTCGCAATTCGCCCCGAGCGCCCGTTACGGTTCGCCCGATGATTTCGCCGCTTTCGTCAATGCCTGCCACGTGGCCGACATCGGCGTGATCCTTGACTGGGTGCCGGCGCATTTTCCCACCGACACCCATGGCCTCGCGCAGTTCGACGGCACCGCGCTGTACGAATACGGCAACCCGCAGGAAGGTTTCCACCAGGACTGGGACACGCTGATCTACAACCTGGGCCGCACCGAAGTGCATGGCTACATGCTGGCTTCGGCGCTGCACTGGCTCAAGCATTTCCACGTCGACGGCCTGCGGGTCGATGCGGTGGCGTCGATGCTCTATCGCGACTATTCGCGCAAGGCGGGCGAGTGGGTGCCTAACCGTCACGGCGGTCGGGAGAACCTCGAAGCGATCGACTTCCTGCGCCACCTCAATGATGTGGTCGACCTCGAAGCGCCCGGCGCGCTGGTGATTGCCGAAGAATCCACGGCGTGGCCCGGTGTCAGCCAGGGCACGCAACAGGGCGGGCTGGGTTTCGACTACAAGTGGAACATGGGCTGGATGCACGATTCGCTGCACTACATCCAGCAGGATCCGGTGTACCGCGCCCATCATCACAACGAACTGAGTTTCGGCCTGGTGTATGCCTGGTCCGAGCGTTTCATCCTGCCGATCTCCCACGATGAAGTGGTGCATGGCAAGCATTCGCTGATCGACAAAATGCCCGGCGATCGCTGGCAGAAATTTGCCAACCTGCGGGCCTACCTGAGTTTCATGTGGGCGCATCCGGGCAAGAAGCTGCTGTTCATGGGTTGCGAGTTTGGTCAGTGGCGCGAGTGGAACCACGATCAGCAGCTGGACTGGTACTTGCTGCAGTATTCGGAACACAAAGGTGTGCAGAAACTGGGGGGCGACCTCAATCGCCTGTACCGCGAAGAGCCGGCGTTGCATGACCAGGATGACGCGCCTCAAGGGTTCCAGTGGCTGATCGGCGACGATGCGACCAACAGCGTTTACGCGTGGATGCGCTGGAGCAAGGAAGGCCGGCCGGTGTTGGTGGTGGCCAACTTTACGCCGGTGCCGCGTGAGGCTTATCGCGTGGGTGTGCCATTCGCCGGGCGTTGGTCTGAGTTGATCAACAGCGATGCGGCGATGTATGCCGGTTCCAATTATGGCAACAGCGGCGGGGCGTTTACCGAGGAAGAGCCGAGCCATGGCCAGGCGCTTTCGCTGGTGCTGAATTTGCCGCCGTTGGCGGTGCTGATCTTGCGGCCGGAGGGTTGATCCAGAACCGCGTCGCGGCCATCGCGGGCAAGCCCGCTCCCACAGGTTTTGTGTACGACATAAATCCATGTGGGAGCGGGCTTGCCCGCGATGACGTCAGCCCAGACAACACACCTCTTGCAGCCAACCGCTCACCAGCGCATCCGCACACCCAAACTGCCAATCAACCCATTCAAATCGTTGTCATCGACGTCACTGCTGTAATCGGCGCTGATGTACAGACTCACGGCGGGCGTCACCCTGGCCACCAGTCCCAAACCCAACTCAACCGTTGATGAGTTGCGGCTACTGCTGATCTTGTCGACCTGATCCAGTGTCACGGTGTTGCCGGTGTAGACCGTGTGCCACAAGTTGGTCCGCACATACGGTTCGACCCCCAGGCCGTTGAAGTCGTAACTACCTTTCAACCGTGCACCGACCCGACCGCTCCAGGACGTCAGGTCAGTAGACGACGCATTGCCGGAGCCGGCATACGGCGTGTCCAGGGTAATGCGTTGATTGACCAACTGCGCTTGCGGTTCGACTACCCAGTTTTCGCTGATACCGATGGGGAAGCCACCTTCCACCGACAGCGTCACCGCGCTGCCCTCGGTGGCTTGTCGGGCACCCTGGTCATTGCGACTGTAGCCGTTGACCCGGCCGCCACTGGCGGTTAAATCCACGTGCCAGCCTTCAGGCCCGGTCAAGCTCCAGTAGGCGCCGAGGCTCTGGCCTTCAAGGTTGAGCGTGTCGTTGCCCGGGTTAGCAAGGGCGCGACTGGTCAACAGGCCGTTGCTGTTGCCCTGGATCTGATTGATGCCGCCGATCAGTCCCACCTGTTGCGTATGGCCGCTGCTGCTTTGCAGGGTCAGGATAGCCGGGCCTTTGAATTCGGTTGCGCCAGGGATGGAAAAACCCTGGGCCAGAACATCGGTCTGTGCTTGCCGCGAAGCCTGCCCATAGAGCTGATCCCAGGCCGAAGGCGCGGCATCTTCAATTGTCAGGTGTGAGCTTCGCAAATCGGGATTGGCACTGAAGCGGCCGGGATACGTTGTGGCGAGGGTGGGCAAGGTGAGCACCGGGATGTCTTGACGATACCAGGGGGTTGTTTCTTCCTCGGCAGGCGAGGCCTGCACTTCCATGGTTGAGCACAGCAGGAGGGAACTCGAGACAGTGCAAAAAGTGACTTTGATCTCTTGTGGGGTGAGTGAAGTTCTCATGGAGGTCTACCTTGCAATCGCACGCGGTATCTCGCTCTGGCGTCTCTCCTACCCCGAATGAGGGGCGACCGAATGGATTGAGGCAAGCCGCTGGCCGCCCGTTTTTGCGGGTGTCTGGGGGTTTGCCCCTGGTGGTAATTCCGGGGGTAGTACCGTGTAGCTAAGAAGACCCCTGCCACTGCGTCAAGAAAATGGCCGATAAGTGGTAGTGGTATTTTAACGACTGCAAGTGACTGATTTACGCCACACATCTAAGTACTTGTTTGTTCGAAAAATCGTCAAAAAACCCGCGAGCTAGAGGGGTTTGGTAGCAGCCTAACGGCTTACCAGCTCACGCGCACCCCGATGTTTCCAAGCACTCCTCGCAGCTGATTGCTGTCGATATTGCTGGTGTAGTCCGCGCTTGCGTAGACGCTGACGGACGATGCAAGGCTGAGCACCACACCCGCGCCGAGATCGACCGATGAGGACTTTTGTTCGGTCTGGATTTGATCGGCACCGTCAAATGTGACCGTATCGGTGCCCGAAAACGTGTGCCACAGATTGGCGCGCAGATACGGTTCCAAGGGGCGACCGCTGACTGCATAGCGCCCCTTGAGGCGCGCACCGAGGCGCCCGGTCCAGCTGCCGTCGGAATTGAAAGACACCCGTGACACACCATCATCTTGGCTATCGAGCGAAATTTTTTGATGGATCACCTGCGCCTGGGGTTCGATCACCCAGTCAGTCGCCACGGCGAAGGGATACCCGGCCTCTGCCGACAGAGTGAGCGCATGGCCGCGGTTGTCGAGTTTGAGGCCGCGCTCGGAGTGGTTATCGCCGTCCAGCCGAGTGCCCATCACCACGGTGTCGACATACCAGCCTTGAGGGTCGGTCAGCGTCCAGTAGAGTCCAACGCTGTCACCTTCAAGTTCCACTTTGCCGGCGCGTCTGCCTTCGAAACCTTCATTGAAACCGTCGACGTCGCCCTGCAAGCGGCTGTGACCGACGAAGAAGCCCGTACGCTGGAATGGTCCGCCGGCCAGATGCGAACCGAACAAATCGTTACCCACCTGAAAGCCCTTGAGTGAGCCGTCGAGCCGTGGGGTCACCGTACCGGCCCAGGTCTGGTCGAGGTTCTTGCCATAGACCCGGCCCCAGCCTGCGCCGAAGGCACCGGTTTCGGTGAGCAGGCGTTGATCGCCCTGGCGATCGTGAAAGGTGCCCAGCGCGGTCAGCGTCAGCATCGCGGCGGCGGGTGGCAATACCGACCAGGTCGGGACTTCCGGACGATAGAGTGGGATCGGGGCGGCGCCTGGTACGGCGGCGGGGAGTTCCGGCAGCGCAGGGCTATCCGCTGGGACAAGAGCGGCGACCGGAATCGCCACCACCGCAACCGTGATCGGCGGCAAGGTGGGGTCTGGGTTGGGAATGGTCGTGACGGCGGGGGCAATGACCGCCGAACGCAAGTACCAGCTGTTTTCGGTCCCTGCGGTGACACCGCCCTTGAACAGGCGGTAATCGAAGGCGCCGGCCGACAGCGAACCGCCGGTGAGCGAAAAAGCCCCGTTCTCACTCACCGCCGCGCCTTGGGCTTGCACCAACTGAATGCCGTTTTGCTGCGTCAGTGCGCCGACGCCGCCAAGGTTACTGACGGTAATCACAGTGTTGCCAGTCAGGGTTCCATCGTTGACCACCAGTTTGTCGCTGGGAGAATTGTCGTCGCCCACGACACTTTGCAACAACAGTCGACCGCCGCTGCCGGCGTAATTGCCCTGTACCGTCAACGTGTCGTTGGTGCGGGTATTGCCACTGCTCAGGTCGATCACGCCGGCGTTGTTTAAGGTCACGCGCTGACCCGTGGTGAAGGGGCTGATGCTGCCCTGGGTCGAGGTCAATGTGCTGCTGGCATCGATAGTGAATACGCCGGTGCCGGTGGCGCTGTCACCGAGGACGAAGTTAGCGCTGAGGTCGAACTGCGAGCCGTTGTTCAGATTGACCGTTTCCCAGTTGAGGTAACGGGCAGCGCCGGCTGACGTGCTGTGATCGAAGGTCAGCAGGTCGTTGCCACTGCCACCGTTGAGGCTTGGAGTCAGGGCGAGTGTGCTTTCACCGAGATTGCGCAAAGTGGCACTGTCGTTACCGTCCTCCATCAGAATCGCCGAGCGGATGATGCCGCCGCTGTCCCACACCAACGTGTCGTTGCCGGTGCTGGTGCGGATCTGCCCGACGATCTCGCCACCGGTCACGGTGATGCTGTCGTTGCCCCCGCTGACACTGATGTTGCCGCCAATCCGCCCGCCGGAGACGATGATCGTGTCAGTGCCGAAGCCGGTGACCAGGTTGCCAGTGATCTGCCCGCCAGAGAGATCGAACAGGTTGTTATCGAGTTTCATGTCGACCCGGCCGATGGTGCCACCGGTCATTCTGGCGGTATCGCCGTCCTCGAAAGCACCGACGATTGTGCCGCCGGTCATCACGAAGAAGTCGCGGCTGTCGCCTTGGGCCAGGGACTGGATAGTTCCGCCAATCATGGTGAAGTTATCGACGCCATTGCCCTGGCTGACGGCCCCGGTGACCTGGCCGGCGCTGATGCTGAACGTGTCGGCGCCGTCACCCTGAGTGAGTGTGCCAGCGAGGGTGCCGGAGTTCATGTTGACTGCGTCGGCCCCGGCACCGAAGGTCACGTTTCCGTTGATGCTGCCTGTGCCATTGGCGGGGAAGGTCAGGGTGTTGTTGCCCGACAGATCCGTCAGCGGCCCGTTGCTGCCACTGTCACAGACGAAACGGTCGTTACCGGCGCTGGGGATGAGGGTGCAGGCCGCCTGGGTGGCTTGCGGCCAACCGATGCATAAGCAGATTGAAACGGCGCAGGCGCTGTAGCGGTACTTGGGCAGGGCTGTCGGAACGGTCATGCGCGTCTCCCGCGTATGGATCGACGCCCGAGCCGTCACTCGTCATGAGTGGCAAGGCAGCGGACTCTCTCGGCAGCGCGAGTTGCGCGACAGCATCGGGAAGGCCATCACCCGTAACGGAACACGGCTGGAGTCGTGTCCCTACCGTAGCAATAGTTTTTGGCTGTATCTACTGTCAGAAATAACAGGTGCAGGCGTTCAGAGGTGCACTTCCACCGCTAACGGCAAATGATCCGACAGGTGCGTCCAGGGCTTGCTCCCCAGTATTCGTGGTTCATGGCTGCTGGCATTACGCAGATAAATCCGGTCCAGGCGCAGCAGCGGAAACCGCGCCGGATAAGTCTTTGCCGGGCGGCCATGGTGGCGTTCGAAGGCTTCGTGCAGGTAGTCGCGACGGGCGAGGGCGGCGTTGCCTTGCAGCTGCCAGTCGTTGAAGTCGCCGGCAATGATCACCGGTGCATTGTCGGGCAGGGATTCAAGCAATTGGCAGAGCAGCTGCAACTGCAACTGGCGATGGCTTTCCAGCAGGCTCAGGTGAACGCAGATCGCGTGGACTTCGGCATGCCCCGGCACGTCCAGCACGCAATGCAACAACCCGCGGCGTTCGGGGCCGGTGATCGAGACGTCGAGGTTGCGGTACTCGCGGATCGGGTATTTCGACAGCAGCGCATTGCCGTGGTGACCGTCCGGGTAGACCGCGTTGCGGCCGTAGGCGAAGTCGCTCCACATACTGTCGGCGAGGAACTCGTATTGCGAGGTTTGCGGCCAGTCGTTGTACCGGGACGAGTGGCGCTCGTGTACGCCGACCACTTCTTGCAGAAACACCAGATCCGCCGACGTGCTGCGTACCGCCTCACGCAGTTCCGGCAGGATAAAGCGTCGGTTGAGTGCGGTAAAACCCTTGTGGGTGTTGACCGTCAGCACTCTCAGTCGATGAATCGCCGGAGGCGTATTCAAGGGGACCGCTTCGACGGCCTGCGGTTTGGAATCGCTGGTCACGTTCACTCCTCTGAATCAGGGATGCCTATGTATGCGACTGATGTGGGGGCGGGCAGTTCAGAGCGATTCGTCGCTACAGTGAAATGTAGCAGCACGCATCCCTTGTAGCAGCTGTCGAGCTTGCGAGGCTGCGTTCGGCTGCGAAGCAGTCGTAAAACCTGAGTGCACGGTCTTACTGAACCACCGCATCGCCTGATTTCACGACTGCTTCGCAGCCGAACGCAGCCTCGCAGGCTCGACAGCTGCTACAAGTCTTCAGATGAAGACGATTTCATAGGGCAACCGCATACGCTCCAGCAACACCGGCGGCAGCAGCGGGGCGAGGCCGATGGCCGGTTCGCCGTCGAGCTGGGTGGCGTAGGCGTGGGTGGCATGGCTTTTACGCGCGACGGTCCAGGTGTCGAGGCGCACTTTGCGCGCACGATTCCAAGGGATCAGCCCCCGGTCGCGTGTCGGCCAGTGCCAGGCCCAGACCGGTACTTCGTTGAACGCCGCGCCCACCAGGGCGGCGGCCCTGGCACTGGCTCGCCCGACGGCGTCGTGGTCGATGTTGCCGTCCTCGCACCAGGTGCTGAACACCACATCGCCGGGGCGCAAATAGCGCACGATGAATTGCGTCAATTGCACTTCGCGTTCGGCCAGGGCGTTATCGGTGAAGCCGCCACGAATCCACTTCAGGCTGTGCATCGGCAACCCGAGCCGGCGCAGGGCTTCGACGCTTTCCTGGGGGCGAAACACACTCAGGCGTTTCTCCGACCACTGTTGCGACCCAGGATGGCTGGCACTGCCGTCAGTAATCGAGATCAATTGCAGGGGATTGCCCAGGGTGCTGAGCAACTGCAGCAGGCCGCCACAGGTCACGACTTCATCGCCCGGATGCGGGGCAATCACCACGGCACGTGCGCCGCTCGGGACCAGGGTCTGGGTACTGATGACAGGGATGTTGTCGAGTTGAGGGGCGCTGTTCCAGATCTGTGCTGGCAGGCTGCTTTCGCTGATGCTGACCGGTGTCATGGCTACGTCCTTGTACTCGTTGATAGCGTGCGCAGCACTCCGAACCCTGGATTGCCGCGAGCAGAGTATTGCTCATGTCACGCTATTCGTCGCGTCGATGTTCCATCTGGTCCGTTTTTTTATCCGGTCTGCACCATATCGCGCAAAAAATCACCAAAACCACCGCGTGCCCGGCTGTCTAGTCGGGCACTGGTGAGCACCTGCGGGCGTTGACTCCAGGCAATATTTGCCCCGCAGCGTTCAAGTTGCCGCACCAGTTGCACGTCTTCATCACAGGCCAGGGGTTCGAAACCGCCGGCACGCCGGTAAGCCTCGGCACTGATGCCCAGGTTGGCGCCGTGGATATGCCGGTGGCCATCGCGAGCCTGATAATGCTGGTGATAGCGAATTTGCGCCGACTCATCGAACGCTGCGTTCCACTGATCGACCGTCACCGTGCCGCATACCGCGTCGGCACCGAGTGACAGTTGCGCCACCAGCCAGTCCTTGGCAACCAGGCTGTCGGCGTCGGAGCAGGAAATCCAGCGCACCCCGCGATCCAGCAGAAAGCGTGCACCCGCGGCGCGTGCCTGGCCGACGTTACGCGCCTCGATCGTGAGGCTGAGGACCGGATAGCTGTCAACGATCTCTGAGGATCGGTCGGTGCAACTGTCGAGCACCACCAGCACCAGCACCGTTTCACCCTCCAGTCGTTCATGACACGCGGCGCGCAAGGCCGCGCGAATGCACGCTTCGAGCAAGTCTTCTTCGTTATGCGCCGGGATCAAAATGCCAATCATCGCAAACCCTCCAGAGCGGCCACGGAGCGCGGTTCGCGGCTCCAGAGTTCCAACAGGAAATCGGCTTCCTGATGCAAGACCAGGCGCGGCAAGGGTAAATGCTCATGGAGCAGGTCATGGACCTGTCGGGCGTTCAGCGGGCAGCCATCGATGGCAGGGCGCCAGTGGCAGGCCAGGAGTTGGCCGTCGGCGGTCAGCGACTGTGCGGCGTGTTCGATCAGTTGCTTGAGGTCTTCAACATCGAGGTAATAGCCGACTTCGCTGAGCACGATCAGGTCGAACTGCTCGTGCGGCCAGTCCCCCGGCAGGCGGCTTTGGCGGACTTCGGCGTGGTCGAACAGGCTCAAGCGCGTACGCGCCAGCGCCACGGCGGCGGCTGCAGTGTCGCAACACAACAGGCGATCGCAGCGAGTGGCCAGCTCAGCGCTGAGCTCACCGTTGGCGCAACCCGGCTCGAAAATCGCGCGATAGTGCGGCCGGGGCAGCGCGGCCAGGGTGATGGCGCGTTTGCGTTGTTCGTACCAGCGTTGACGGAACGCCCAGGGGTCGTCGTTGCCGGCGAACAAACCATCGAAATAGCGATCCTCGACGCTCATAGAAACACCACTTCAAAGGGTTGCAGCAAACGCTCCAGCACATAGGGCGCCAACACCGGCGGCAAGCCGACGTGCGGGTCGCCCTCCAACTGACTGGCAAAGGCCTGGAGTGCATGACGCTTGCGCGCTACGAGAGCCGGGGCGAGGAGGATTTTGCGTGCACGATGCCAAGGCACCCGGCTGTCTTCCGGCGTCGCCCAGTGCCAGGTCCACACAGGCAATTCATGCAGGGTGGCGCCGACGCGTTTTGCTGCCTCGGCACTGGCACGCCCCACGGCTTCGTGATCGCAATGACCGTCTTCGCGCCACGTGGTGAAGAGCACATCGCTGGGACGCAGATGACGTTCGATGAACGCGCTCAATTCGCTTTCCCGCGCCGCCACCTGACTGTCGGCAAAACCGCCGCGCCGCCATTGCAGGCTATGCAGCGGCAGGCCGAGACGGCGCAGGGCTTCGGCCGATTCCTGCGGGCGCACCGTGCTCAGGCGTTCCACCGGCCAACGCTTGGAGCCGGGATGGCTGGCGCTGCCGTCGGTGACCGAGATCAGTTGCAGCGCTCGGCCCGCCTCGGCGAGCACTTGCAGGAAGCCGCCGCAGCCCAGCACTTCATCGTCCGGGTGTGGCGCGATGATGACGGCGCGGGCGCCTGCGGGCACTAATGTAAGGATGTCGATCACCGGCAAATGCGCCAGATGGCTGGAGGTTTGCCACCGATGCAGCGGCGTGCCCTGACCGACAATCGGATTGGTTTTCATAACGTCCATGTCCCGCTGATGATCTTTTGGCCGAGGGCCGCAAGGTCCCGTTCGGCGTGACTTTGGCGCAGGAACACCGGCAAGTCGGCGATCAGCCGGGCGAACTGCCGATCCCTACAGTAGGGAACAGCACCCAGTGCATGGCCGACATGCTGGATGACCTGTTCGGCAGCGTGTTCGACCACCGCCCTGGCGCGTCGGGCGAGCAATTCGGCATCCTCCACAGGCGCGGCGTCGATGGTCAACGCGCTGGCCCGCAACACCTCGGCAGCGGCATGCAGCGCGCAGTCGACGGCACCAAGGTGGGCGAGGGCGTGGGGTTCTTCACGTTGTGCACAATGACGGCGCAGGCGCTCGGCGATGCTCTGCGCGGCGCCGTACCAGCAGGCGGCAATGCCGATCCCGCCTTGCCAGAAACCTGGGCGTTGCAGGTAATCACCGGGGTTGCCGATGGCTTGCGCGTCGGCGCCTTCGAACAGCACCTCGACGCTACCGGTAGCGCCCATGCCCACGGCTTGCCAGCCCTGATCGGTGACCCTCACGCCGGGTTGATCCAGTGCCACGGCGACCAGTTGCTGCCGGTCCTGTTCATCCCATGCCGTGAGCAAGGCGTGACTCAATACCGCCGCCCCCGAACACCAGGCCTTGCGCCCGTTCAGCGCAACCCGCTGACCTTGCGCACTGACGTGCACCCGCGCCTGTGGCGGTTCGGCGGCCCACATGCCCCACGTGCTGGCGGGCGTCGGCGAACCACCGAGTTGCTGGATAATCGCCAGCGCATCGGTGTGACCCTCGTACAACTTGCACAACCCCAGGTCATGTCCACCGACCTCGGCCAGACGCTGAAACCGCTCCAGCGTCCGTCCACTGCCAGGCAGTGGAAGCTGATCGAGACCCGCCTCCACCATCGCCCGCAAGCAGCGGCCTAACGCCTGAGTGTCGGCGTCATCCGCTGGCTGATGCTGGAGAAAGCCCTGGAGGTCCATTTCACTCTTCTTCCTCATGCTGCAATTCGAACAGCAGCAGCGAACGGCCGGTGACCGAATATTCGTGACCGAACTCGAAGCGTTCCTGACCGCGAATCGACGGTTGATTGGTGTCGATCATGCAGGTCCAGAACCCGCCATCCGGGACTTCCGGCAGCAGGAAATTGACGATGTCGTGATGAGCATTGACCACCAACAGCAAAGTGGCGTCAGCCCCTTTACGGCGAATCCCGGTTTCCTGTGCGCGGCCATCGAGCAACATGCCCAGGCAGCGGCCATGGGCTTCTTGCCATTGCTCGATGGACATTTCACTGCCATCCGGCGCAAGCCAGGTGACGTCTTTGACGCCGATGTCCTCGTTGTAATTGCCCACCAGGAAACGTCCGCGACGCAGGATCGGGTAGGCCAGGCGCAGCTTGATCAGGCGTTTGACGAATTTCAGCAGGGCCTTGCCGTCGTCGCTCAGGTCCCAATTGACCCAACCGATGTCGCTGTCCTGGCAATAGGCGTTGTTGTTGCCCTCCTGGGTGCGCGCGAATTCGTCGCCGGCCACCAACATCGGCGTGCCTTGGGACAGCAGCAGCGTGGCGAAGAAGTTACGCATCTGCCGCTGGCGCAGCTCGTTGATCTCGGGATCATCCGTCGGGCCTTCGACGCCGTGGTTCCACGACAGGTTGTTGTTGCTACCGTCCTGATTGTTTTCGTCGTTGGCTTCGTTGTGTTTGTCGTTGTACGACACCAGATCATTGAGGGTGAAGCCGTCGTGGGCGGTGATGAAGTTCACCGAGGCGTACGGACGCCGACCACGCTGATTGAACATCTCGCCGGAGGCGGTCATGCGGCTGGCAAAGTCCGCCAGTTGGCCGTCGTCACCTTTCCAGAACGCCCGCACGGTGTCGCGGAATTTATCGTTCCACTCGACCCAGCCGGGAGGGAAGTTGCCCACTTGATAACCACCGGGACCGCAATCCCAAGGCTCGGCAATCATCTTCACCTGGCGCAGCACCGGGTCCTGGCGGCAGGCCACGAGGAAGCTGTGACGTTCGTCGAAGCCGTCGTGATAGCGCCCGAGAATGGTTGCCAGGTCGAAGCGGAAACCGTCCACGTGCATTTCCGTGGCCCAGTAACGCAACGAATCGGTGACCATCTGCAGCACGCACGGGTGACTCAGGTCCAGGGTATTGCCGGTGCCGGAATCGTTGATGTAGAAGCGTTTGTCGTCAGGCATCAAGCGGTAGTACGAGGCGTTGTCGATACCGCGCATCGACAGCGTCGGGCCTTGTTCGTTGCCCTCGGCGGTGTGGTTGTAGACCACGTCGAGGATCACTTCCAGATTGGCTTCGTGCAGGTGCGCGACCATCTCCTTGAACTCGGCGATCTTGCCGCTGGCCAGGTAGCGCGGGTCCGGGGCGAAAAACGCGATGCTGTTGTAGCCCCAGTAATTGGTCATGCCTTTGTGCAATAGATGCTGGTCGTTGACGAAGGCGTGGATCGGCAGCAATTCCACGGTCGACACGCCGAGCTTGCGGATGTGTTCCAGCACGTCATCGACCATCAACCCGGCGAAGGTGCCACGCACGTTCTCGGGGACGGAAGGGTGACGCATGCTGATGCCGCGTACGTGGGTTTCATAAATGATGGTCTTGTCCCACGGCACGCTGACCCGATGGTCGTGACCCCAGGTGTGCGCCGGGTCGATGACTTTGCATTTGGGCACGAACGGCGCGCTGTCCCGTTCATCGAAACTGAGGTCGGCGTCGGGGTGGCCGATGGTGTAGCCGAACAGCGCTTCGGACCACTTCAACTTACCGACCAGTTGTTTGGCGTAGGGATCGATCAGCAGTTTGTTGTGGTTGAAGCGATGACCATTGGCCGGGTCATACGGGCCGTAGACGCGGTAACCATAAATCAGCCCCGGATGAGCGTCGGGCAAGTAGCCGTGGTAAATCTCGTCGGTGTATTCCGGCAGCTCAATGCGTTCCAGTTCAACCTCGCCGGCATCATCGAAGATGCACAACTCGACCTTGGTGGCGTTGGCGGAAAACAAGGCGAAGTTGACCCCCAGGCCATCCCAGGTCGCGCCTAGCGGGAAGGGTAGGCCTTCACGGATTCGCGAGGCCTCGGCTTGAGGTTCTGGCGCGGCATTCTTTGGACTGGTCATAGGTGCTCCTGCAAAAAGGGGTACGGGTGTCGCGTCGTTCTTTTGTACGGGTGTCGCGTCGTTCTTTTTGTAGGAGCCAGGCTTGCCGGCGAAGGCGATTTGGCGGGCGCTTTCGCCGGCAAGCCTGGCTCCTACAGATTCAGTAATTCAGGGCGAGCGAGTCCTCGGTGGCGAGCGGGCTCGCCACGAAGTGAATCAGGGCAAACAAGTGCGGCGTCAGACAGCGGGCGGTTTACGCGCTGCGCGAGGCTTCTTCTCGGCGGCTTTTTCGCCCGGCGGAATCACTTTTGAAGCCGCGGCTGGTTTCGCCTTGGCTTTGGTTTTCGGCTCGCCAGCCTTGCCGTTCGCGGTTTTGCTGACCGGGGCCTTGGGCGCGGCAGGTTTGCTGCCAGGCGCTTTCGGCGACTTGCTCGGCGCCAGGGCTTCAGCTTCTGCCAGCTTGCGCGCCATCTCCCAATGACGAGCTTCCTGACCCTCGGGTTTTCCTTCCGACTCCCAGATCTGATAGGCAAATTCTCGGACGCGTTTATCGTCGGTACTCATCGCAATGCTCCTGAACTGAACTCAAGTGTTAGTCGTTTGGATAAAGAGATTGACCGGGAAATCCCCCAGCGCGGCACTGATCATCAGTTCCTTGTGATGTGTGACTGCGACGCTGGAAAAAAGTCCCTTTAGATTTTCGTCAGGGGCGGCGAACGGTAATTTGATCCGTGTATCGCCCCACTGCAGCGCGCCGATCCTGGGCTCGGCACTGTTTTCCAGCAGGTGTGCGCAGCGTATCGGTACGATCACGATGGCCCGTTTTCCCTCATGCTCTCGAACAAACCCCAGCACCCGGTGAGCCTGACTGCCGACCACTTCAAGCGCCTGGTAAGTGCCGCGCCGAAACAGCTCGGCATGCTCGGCACGCAGGTTCAACGCGTGCGCAATCAGGGTTTGCTTGATACGCCCGTCACGCCAGTTCGCCAACAGATCGGGCAGGTCCAAAGGCCGCTGCATGGCCTGCTGGCGATTGGCGTAATCCACCGGCCGACGGTTGTCCGGATCGACCAGCGTAAAGTCCCAGTAGTCGTTGCCCTGATAAAGGTCCGGCACCCCCGGCACGGTCATTCGCAGCAAGGTTTGCGCCAAACCGTTGAGTGCGCCGGGGATCGCGATGGTCCTCGCGGCTTTGCCAAGGGCGCTGCGCAACAGTTCGCCTTCGGGGCTCAGCAGCATCTGTTGCAGGAAGCGCTGGACCGCTTGTTCGTAAGCGTCGTTGGGCGCGCTCCAACTGCTTTGCAACTTGGCTTCGCGCAGGGCTTTTTGTTGCCACTGCCACACACGTTGAGTGTAGTTCTCGAGCGCCGATTGATCGTCACTGCGCAAGTCGAGCGGCCAACTGCCGAGGAGCGCTTGATACAGAATCAACTCATCACCCGCCGTGGGCATCTGGTCGTCACTGCGCAGTGGCCGAGCGAGAGTCCGCCAGAGTGGCACCTGTTCGGCAAACCAGGCGCTGCGCTCGCTCAACACCGCCAGGCGCGCGCGGGTGTCTTCGCCGCGTTTGTGATCGTGGGTGGCGGTGGCCAGCAAGTTGTCCGGGAACTGTTCGAGGCGATTGCTGCACGCAGCATGGAAGTCGGCCACCGGTGCACTGAACTGCTCGGTGCTGAAGCCGACATCATTGCGCGACAGCAACACTGCCGAGCGATAGAACGCGGTGTCTTCGACGGCCTTGGCCGCTGCCGGCGAGGTCAACTGCTGAAAGCGTACGCAGGCATGCTTGAGCATCTTGCGCGGACGACCCACCGGGCGTTTGCGCCAAGGTTCACCACCAAGCCAGCCGGCCAGGCAATCGAGCACCGGCCAATCGGCTTCACCGAGGGTCTGCCGCGCGCCGTCCATGGCTTGCTGAAAAAACACATCGTCTTCAGCGGAGCGCCCACGGGGGCTGATGTAGGTGCGGTACACCGGGAAATGCACGATCAGTTCCTGCAACGCCCGACGAATTGCGCCGAGGGTCAGGTCGCGGGTCATCAGGTCGTCCCGGGCCACTTGCAGCAAGGCCTGGGCGACGCTTTCGAAATCCCCGGCGAGGGAGCCGTTGAGGATCTGCTGGCGCGCCAGTTGTGCTTCCTGGCGGAAATCGGCGGGCCGTTCGCTGTAGCGACTCCAGAGTTCACCCAAGACCTGCGCGCCTTCGGGAGCGTGTTGCAGCAGCGACAATTGATTCATGAATTCGTAACCGGTGGTGCCGTCCACGGACCAGTCGCGGTGCAGGGTTTCGCCTTCGCCGAGAATCTTTTCGACGTAGATCGGCAAGTGCCGATCCGGTGACAGGCTATCGACCCGACGCCGCAGTTTGCGGCAATAACCCCGTGGGTCGGCGAGGCCGTCGATGTGGTCGATGCGCAAGCCGTCGACCAGGCCTTCGGCCACCAGTTCGAAGATTTTTGCATGGGTGGCTTCGAACACCGCCGGGCGTTCGACCCGCAGGCCTCCGAGTTCGTTGACATCGAAAAAGCGCCGCCAGTTGATGTCGTCCGCCGCCGTGCGCCAACTCGCCAGTCGATAACTCTGGCGCTCAAGCAAGGCGTGCAGGCGCTGAAAACCTTCCGCGGTGAGCGAGTCGTACGCTTGCAGGTTGCGCTGGACGGCTTGAAGAATCGCAGGCTCGCTTGCCAGTTCGCGCAGTTCCGCTTGCAATGGCTTGGCCAGGCTATGGGCATCCGTCTGGTAGCTCAACGCGCTGAAACGGTCGGCCAATAGTTTGAGCTGCTCGGCCTGTTCGTCATTCAGTTGCTCGTCAGCCTTGAGCAATTCGCCGTAACTTGTCGGGCAGATCGGGAAGTGATGGTCATAGTGCTCGACATAAAACGCGCCGCGCCGGGCATCGAAACGCAGGGGCAGGGTGCCGTCCTGCAGGGCGACGCCGTAGTCGCTGCCGAGGAAGGGCAGCAGCAACTGACCTTCCATCAACGGATCGGGCGAATGCCACTGTATATCGAAGAACTCGCCGTATGGGCTCAGGCGGCCCCATTCCAGCAGGTCCAGCCACCATGGATTGTCGCCACCGCCAACCGCCATGTGGTTGGAAACGATGTCGAGGATCAGTCCCATCTTTTGCTCGCGCAAAGCACTGACCAAACGGCGCAATGCGGCTTCACCGCCGAGCTCCGGGTTGACCGTGGTCGGGTCCACCACGTCGTAGCCGTGCATGGACCCGGCGCGGGCGCTCAGCAGTGGCGAGGCGTAGACATGGCTGATGCCGAGGCTGGCGAAATACGGCACCAGCGGCACCGCATCGTCCAGCGTGAAGTCTTTATGAAACTGCAGCCGCAGGGTCGCCCGCAGCGGTTGGATGAGCGCTTGATTCATTGGTCACGCTCGGCCGCCTGGAGTCGCGCACAGGCCAGCAGCTCCAGGCGCCGGGCGGCGTCCGGGTCATCGAGCAAGGCTTCGCTGTTGCCGGGCAAGCGTCGCGACCAGTTGGGATGGGTATCGGTGGTGCCGGGCAGGTTCGCCTGCTGTTCGATACCCAGGGCATCTTCCAGCGGCAGCAAGACCAGTGGTGCACGGGTATGACCGAGGAAGCGAATCGCGGCGTCGAGCACCTGATCGGTTTCATGGGACTCTTCGCGGAAGTTTTGCGGGTCTTCGGTTAACACCCGGCGCAAGCCTTCGCGTTCCCGTTCCCGGTGCTGGCGCCATTCGATTTCGCCCGTGGCGTCGACCAGGCCGAGTCGCGAGTTCCAGTCGATATCGTGGCCATGCCACCAGCCATTGAGGGTGGGCAAATCGTGGGTGCTGGTGGTCGCCAGGGCGTTGTCCGGCCAGTCGAGAATCGGCTTGAAGTGCGTATTGTCCTGTTCGAACAGCAGAACCCGCATGCCGAGGATCGAACGGGCGATGAGTTTTTCCCGCAAGCCGTCGGCCACGGTGCCGAGGTCTTCGCCGAGGACGATGGCCTGATGGCGATGGGACTCGAGGGTCAGCAAGCGCAGCAGGTCGTCCACCGGGTAATAGAGGTAGGCACCGTCGGCCGGTGACGCGCCGTTGGGGATCACCCACAGCCGTTGCAGGCCCATGACGTGGTCGATGCGCAGGCCACCGGCATGGGCGAAATTGGCCCGGAGCATTTCAATGAAGGCGCGGAAACCGTGGCGCACCAAACCTTCCGGAGAGAACGCGGAAATGCCCCAGCCCTGACCGGTGCGGTTGAGAATGTCCGGTGGTGCGCCGACGGTCAGCGAGGCGAGCAATTCGTCCTGACGACTCCAGGCCTGGCTGCCGCCGCCGTCGGCCCCGACCGCCAGATCGGCGATCAGTCCAATGTTCATGCCGCTGCTGCGGGCGGCGGTTTGCGCGCGCTCCAGGCAGCGGGTGATCAACCATTGGCAGAAGGCGAAGAAGCCAATACGTGTGGCGTTCTCTTCGGCAAAATCGGCCAGCGCAGCGCTGCGCGGGTCGCGCCATTGCTCGGGCCACTCGCGCCAGTCGAGGCTTTCACCTTTGGTGGCGCGGGCTTCCTGGATGGCTTCGAAGCGGCAATGATTTTCCAGGGCTTCACCCGCGGCATGGCGGTAGCTGCTGAAGTCGGCATGCAACGGATGCTCACCCTGAACGAAGCCTTCGTACAACGCCTGCAACAGACGGTGTTTGGCCTCGGCGGCGACCGGCCAGTCAATCAATGGCAGCTCTTCGAGGCGTTTCAGCTCCACGGCCAGGCCGGTCGAATCAATCGCGGTGCGCATCGCGCGTTCGCCAAGAATGGCGCCCGGCGCGGCGTAAAGACTGTTGAGGAACAAACGGCTGGACGGCGAATAAGGGCTGTAACGGTGGGTGTCGCTGGCGAACATGGCGTGCAGCGGGCTGATCGCCAGCGCTTCGGCACCGCGTTCACCGGCCACCCGGGCCAGATCTTCCAGTGCCTGGGTATCGCCGAAACCGCCATCGCCGGGACGGCGCAGCGAGTACAACTGCACGCTCAGGCCCCAGGTGCGCGGGATCGGGCTGTCGACAGCATCGCCAACGCTGTAGCAGCGAGTAGGGGCGACGGCCAGAGTGAATTCCTGGCCGTCGATGCTGACGTGCTGATAACCGACCGGGATCAACCCGGGCAGCGTCGCTTGGGCGTCCAGTTTCAGATTGAGCCGCGAGCCATCTTCAAGGTGGATTTCGCAGGGCGTTTCGGGATCAAAAAAATGCGCCAGTTTGAGGCCGACGCCGAAGTCCGCGGTCAACAGCGGCGGCAGGTGCCGGGTCTCTTGCACCTGTTGCAGCTCTTGCAGGCTGGCATCGATTTCCTGGGCGCTGCCGGCCGGGTGGCCAAGGCCGGTCAGCACGGCGCGTAACACCGATGGAGCGACTTTCTGTGGGCGGCCATTGGCGTCGATCCAGTCGACGGCCAGGCCTGCTCGAGTGGCCAGTGTTTCCAGTTGCGCATCGCTCATTGGCGCTCTCCATCCGGGGGTAGCAAAGGGGCTGCGGCCTTGAGGCTGACTAGCGCGCAATACGGGGCAAGCGTGCCCTGTTCCAACAGGCCGGCCGACTGTGACGGGGTTTCGAACAACAGCAACGCGTCGGCCTGTGGGGTGTGGACCACAGGCGTGTCGCTGAGGTTCAGGTCAATGCGCAGTTGACTGCCATCGCCCAGCAGCCAGCGCGCCGACACCGCGCCCTCGGCCAGCACGTCGGCCCCCAAGGCCTGGGCACCGGGCAAGCGCGGAATAATCTGCCGATGGCGGATTTTCAGCAGTTGGTGATACAGCCCTTGCATCGCCGATTGGCGGGTGGCGGTCAGTTTGGGCCGCGACGCCTCAAAGGTTTGTGGCGCGTTGGGGTCGGGAATCCGTTCGCGTTTGTGCGGATCAGTAAACGCGCTGAACGCTGCAAACTCGTTACGCCGTCCTTCGCGCACCAGTTCCGCCAATTCACCATGGTGACTGGTGAAGAACAGGAAGGGTTCTTCGGCGGAAAACTCGTCGCCCATGAACATCAGCGGGATCATCGGCGACAGCAGCAACAGCGCGGTCGCGGCGTTTAACGCGGCGGGGTTGGCCAGTTGATGCAGGCGCTCGCCAAAGGCGCGATTGCCGATCTGATCGTGGTTTTGCAGAAACAGCACGAACGCACTGGGCGGCAGGTGACCGCTGGGCTCGCCACGGGCTTCGCCATGGCGATTGATGTGGCCTTGAAACACGAAACCCTGGCTCAGGCAGCGCGCCAATTGTTCGGTGGGGTTGTCGGCATAGTCGGCGTAATAGGCGTCGGTCTCGCCGGTCAGCAGCACGTGCAAGGCGTTGTGGCCGTCGTCGTTCCACTGCGCGTCGAAACCTTCTTCCAACAGGCTGGCCTGGTTGTGCTCGTTCTCGACATTGAGCCACACATGCCGCGCCGGGTCGGTCTGCTGGCGAACCCGTTGTGCCAGCTCCTGGAGAAAGTCCGGGGATTCGATGGCGTGCACCGCGTCCAGGCGCAAGCCGTCGAAGCGGTACTCCAGCAACCACATCAGCGCGTTTTCGATAAAGAAGTCGCGCACCTCGCGCCGGCGAAAGTCGATGGCTGCACCCCACGGGGTGTGCTTGTCTTCGCGGAAAAAACCCTTGGCGTAGCGATGCAGGTAATTGCCGTCCGGGCCGAAGTGGTTGTAGACCACGTCGAGAATCACCGCCAGGCCGTGGCCGTGGGCAGTGTCGATCAAGTGCTTGAGTTGCTCGGGAGTGCCGTAAGAGGCTTGGGGCGCGTAGGGCAGCACCCCGTCGTAGCCCCAATTGCGATCGCCGGGAAACTGCGCCAGCGGCATCAGTTCGATCGCAGTGACGCCCAGCTCGACGAGGCGTGCCAGGTGCTGCTCGACAGCCCTGAAGCCGCCGAGCACACCGACATGCAATTCGTAGATGACCGCCTCATTCCATGGCCGACCCAGCCAAGTGCTGTGTTGCCACGGGTAGGCGAGGGGATCGACCACTAGGCTGTGCTGATCCAGATCACCGGCCTGCGCGCGGGAGGCCGGGTCGGGCACTTCCAGCTCGCCGTCGATGTTGTAGCGGTAACGCGTGCCTGCGGGGCAGCGGGTGTTGATCACGAACCAGCCATCAGCTTGAGGCAGCAGTGGCAAGGATTGTCCATTGTTCAGTTCGACACTGACGAAAAACGCATCTGGCGCCCACAAAGCAAAACGCGTGTGCTCTGCGTCCAGCATGATTGCGCCGTGGGGCCAGGTCTCAAGGGTCCGTAACGGCATCGATGAAAACCTCTTGTTATTTATGGCCCGATTTACCCAGGGCTTTAGTCACTAGTTGCTCGTAGAGTTCGGCGTAGGGTTCGACCGCCTTGCACCAGTTGAACGGTGCCGCCATGGCGCGGCAGCGCATGGCATTGAGCAGGTCGGGGTAGGCGAATACCTTGAACGCGCGGCTCAGCGCTTCTTGATAACTTTCTGCCGTGGATTCGTCGAAGAGGAAACCGGTCACGCCGTTTTCAATGGTGTCGGCCAGGCCACCGGTATTGCGTGCCACCGGCAGCGAACCGAAGCGTTGGGCGTACATCTGGCTCAGGCCGCAAGGCTCGTAACGCGAAGGCATCAGCAGGAAATCGCTGCCGGCGAACATGCGCCGGGCGTCGGTTTCATTGAAGCCGATGCGCACACCGATCTGGCCAGGGAAACGCAGGGCCAGCTCGCGCATCGCTTGTTCTTCTTCCGGCTCGCCACGACCGATGATCGCGATCTGGCCGCCCGATTTGACGATGTATTCGGAGACGGCTTCGGTCAGGTCCAGGCCTTTTTGATAGACCAGTCGCGACACCACGGCAAACAGTGGACCTTCGGAGTCTTCCAGGCCAAACAGATCACGCACGTGAGCGGCGTTGACCGCTTTGCCTTCCCAGTCGCCGATGCTGAACGGGCAGAACAGGTGCGGATCGGTGGCCGCGTCCCAGCTTTCATCGATGCCGTTGGGAATACCACTGAGCAAACCTTGCTGGGTCTTGGCGGCGAGAAAACCGTCGAGGCCGCAGCCGAAGGCCGGGGTGGTGATTTCCTGCGCATAGGTGGCGCTGACCGTGGTGATGTGGCTCGAATAGGCCATGCCGGCCTTGAGGAACGACATCTTGCCGTAGAACTCCATGCCTTCCTGTTGCAGGGCGTGCATCGGGATGCCCAGCTCCGGGCAAGAGCCCAGACTGGTCACGCCCTGATAGGCCAGATTATGGATGGTGAACAGCGTCGCGGTGCGCTGGCCACGCCAGTGCATATACGCCGGCGCTAGACCGGCAGGCCAGTCATGGGCATGCACCAGATCCGGGCACCAGTGGATTTGCGCGAGGTTGGCGGCAATATCGGCAGCCGCCAGGCCGAGGCGGGCGAAACGGATGTGGTTGTCCGGCCAGTCGCGACCATTGTTGGCGCCGTAGGGCGAACCTTCGCGCTCGTAGAGTTCAGGGCAGATCAACACGTAAATGACCAGGCCGTCGGGCATGTCCATGCGCCCGATCTTGCAGGGCGGCAATGCGGCATGACCACCCAGTTCACCAATGATATGAATCGGGTTTTCGCTGTGCAGCACTTGCGGGTAACCGGGAATCAACACGCGCACATCGTGCAATTGGGCCATGGCCCTCGGCAGCGCTGCGGAGACGTCGCCCAAACCACCGGTCTTCACCAGATCGGCGATTTCCGAGGTGACGAACAACACTTTCTTGCGGTTGGGGTTCTGACTGGTGACCGGTGCCAGCGTCTTGGTGCCGGGGACGCTGATCGTTTGAGCACTTGGAGCACTCACGGCGCTCGATTCGCCGACCTGCTGATGAGCACGTTCTCCCTGAATATCTAAAGCCGTACTGATCATATGAATCTCCCGTGTTGTTGATCTAATTCTTAGGTCTGGCAAACGGTGTTCCGTGGCCAATTCCGTGGCCGGGCGCAAACGCGCTACGCGTTGGTTAGCAAGCGCTGCCCAATGCGTTGAAGCAGTATGGGTGGAGTAGCCATTGCAAGGATTGCACCAGTCGCAACGGACCTTCCTTTTAGGTGACCCGTCGCGACTAGCAAACGTTCCGACTTTTTTTCCACTTTGTGACCGACCGGTTTCAACTCGCGAAAATCAGTCTAGGCCAGAAGTTAGAGCGGGGGAGACCAAATGGCAAAATTGTTCGACAATCGGTTTAAAGAGGTACGGACGTACCGAATGAAGGGCAAAACGCACCGACGAAGTGCAGGTTTTTTTAGCTTTTTGCCTCAAAAAGTATTCGGCCCGTCATATAAATGTGCGATGCCCAATCAGGTCTGCGCACTGTTGTGGTGCGCGCATGCCAAGTCCCGCTTTTGGCCGAACCACTGCCTTACTGCCCGGTGTGATGCCTTGTTATAGTTCGGGCCTCATTTTTGCCCAGGTAAAGGATCACTACCATGTCTCAGTACACCGCGTTCACCGTCGAACTCGCCGATAAAATCGCTCATGTGCAGATCAATCGACCCGAAAAGATCAACGCCATGAACGCCGCGTTCTGGAACGAAATCATCGAGATTTTCCAGTGGGTCGACGACACCGACGAAGTCCGGGTGGTGGTCCTCAGTGGTGCGGGCAAGCACTTTTCGTCCGGCATCGACCTGATGATGCTGGCCGGCGTGGCCAATGAACTGGGCAAGGACGTAGGGCGCAATGCGCGCCTGCTGCGCCGCAAGATCCTCGCCCTTCAGGCTTCGTTCAATGCGGTCGACAATTGCCGCAAACCGGTGCTGGCGGCGATTCAGGGTTATTGCCTGGGCGGTGCCATTGATTTGATCTCGGCGTGCGACATGCGCTATGCCGCCGAAGACGCGCAATTCTCGATCAAGGAAATCGATATCGGCATGGCCGCCGACGTCGGCACCTTGCAACGCTTGCCGCGGATCATCGGTGACGGCATGCTGCGTGAACTGGCTTACACTGGTCGCACCTTCGGCGCCGAAGAAGCGCGTGGCATGGGCCTGGTCAATCGCGTCTATAGCGACACCGCCAGCCTGCTCGACGGCGTCATGGGGATTGCCCGCGAAATCGCCAGCAAGTCGCCGATTGCCGTCACAGGCACCAAAGAGATGATCAGCTATATGCGTGACCATCGCATCGACGACGGCCTCGAATACGTCGCCACCTGGAACGCCGCCATGCTGCAATCCACCGATTTGCGCGTGGCCTTGGCCGCCCATATGAGCAAACAGAAACCCGAATTTCTGGATTGAATGAACATGACTTCACGCTGGACCACAGCAGTACTGGATACCGAGCAACCTGGCGGCTGGGCCGTGGCGCGCAGCCCCGAAGGTTTTCTGTTCGATGACAATGGCGCGCTGTTCCCGCGCGAATGGCTCAAGCGTCAGGACCTGTCGGTGATCTCTGAACATGGCATCGGTCATCTGGATGGCGAACCGGTGTATCTGCTGGAGCTGCGCAGCCACAGCGACGTGCCGGGCTGCAACTGGAAAGGCTTGCGCGCGTTCATGCTCGAAGGCGATCACACGGTGTACAAGGTGCTGGGGTATGCCGCGCAGATCGGCACCTGGGCGCGCGAGCACCGCTTTTGCGGGAACTGCGGGCAGGCGACCCATCAGGTTCCGCGTGAGCGGGCGATGTACTGCGAGCCGTGCGATTTGCGTTATTACCCGCGCATCTCGCCGAGCATGATCGTACTGATCACCCGTGGCGATGAGGTTTTGCTGGCGCGCTCACCGCGATTTGTCACCGGGGTCTACAGCACGTTGGCGGGTTTCGCCGAGCCGGGAGAGTCGGCTGAGCAATGCCTGATTCGCGAGGTCCGCGAAGAGGTGCAGATTGAGGTCAAGAACATCCAGTACCTGGGCAGCCAGTGCTGGCCGTTCCCGCACTCGATGATGCTTGGTTTTCATGCCGAATACGCCGGTGGCGAGATTGTCTGTCAGGAGGACGAAATCGAAGACGCCCAGTGGTTCAACGTGCACGAGCTGCCGCCATTGCCGGCGTCAAAATCGATTGCCCGTTACCTGATCGACGTCTACGTGGCGCGGCGCTTAGGCCACGCTGAACCAGTGTTGCCAGGCTAACCGCACGGTCAAGCCCAGCACCACGGTGATGAACACCGGACGAATGAACTTCGCACCGCCGCTGATGGCGGTGCGTGCGCCGAAGAAGGCGCCGACCATCACCGACAGGCCCATGCTCAGGCCGATGATCCAGTCCACTTGCCCGGAAAACACAAACACCGACAGCGCCGCAATGTTGCTGACGAAGCTCATGCTGCGCGCCACGCCGCTGGCCTTGACCAGGTCGATGGGGTACATCAGCAGGCTGCTGACGGTCCAGAACGCGCCAGTGCCCGGACCGGCCACGCCATCATAAAAACCCAGGGTGAAGCCTTGGGTCGATTGCCACTTTTTCTTGATCGGCGCGTCGCTGTCCAACGGCGCTTTCGGCGTGCCGCCAAACAACAGGTAGACGCCGCAGGCGAAAACGATCACTGGCAGCATCTTGTTCAACCATTCTGCCGGCAGGTAATGCGCGACCACGGCCCCGGTCAGTGCGCCGACCAGGGTGCCGACGATGGCGTGCATCCATTGCTTGGGATGGAACAGTTTGCGCCGGTAGAAGGTAAAACTGGCGGTGGCCGAGCCGAAGGTCGAACTGAGTTTGTTGGTGCCCAGCACCAGGTGCGGTGGCAGGCCGGCGGTCAACAGCGCCGGGGTGGTCAACAGGCCGCCACCGCCAGCGATGGCGTCGATGAAACCGGCAATGAAAGCGACGAAGGCCAGAATGGCCAGGGTGGTGAGGGCAACGCTGAGTTCGAAAGGCATGGAATCGGCTTATTCGGCGGGGCGCAGGAAAGGGCTGCGGGGAAGGGCCGGTATCTTACCGATATCCAACATCTGCGGCGACTGGTCTGGCGCCTTCGCGGGCAAGCCTCGCTCCTACAGGTTATGCGTTGCTCCTGTAGGAGCGAGGCTTGCCCGCGAAGGCGTACTGACAGGCGCTACATCACTTACCCTCAGGCCCATTGCCGATCTGCCACACAAACGGCGGCTCCGTCCCGTTGATCACCCAGTCACCGACAATCCGTGCCTTGTAGATCAGCGGATTATGCGAAGACACCGTCCGCGCATTACGCCAATGCCGATCCAGCGACTTGCCTTCACGAATGTCCGACGCCCCCAGTGCATTGAACAGCTCAGTGGTCGCCCGCAAAATCAATGCCGACACCACCACCTGAGCCTTGGCCGATTCAATTTCCGCCGCCACGTTGGCCGCGCGCTCCAGTTCTTCATCACCCGAAAACCGCGCCAGATAGGCCCGCTGCGCCGGTTGTGCCGCTTTCAATGCGCTGGCCTCGGCCGCATACACCCACGCGGCAATGTCACCGACCACTTGCTGCACTTGCGCATCCTGGCTGACATGCTGCGCATTGCCATGGCTGTAGATGCGTTTGCGTTCACGCACCTGATGCGCCACATCGCGCAATGCCGCACGACCAATCCCGGCCAGGGTGGCCAGCAGCACCAACTGATAAAACGCCGTCTGGTATTTGAAGCGGGTAGCGAAGTCGATGATGTTCTCTGCCTCCACCTCGGCATCGGTAAACCGCGAGGTGCCGCTGCCGGTGGTGCGCTGGCCGAACCCGTCCCAGTCGTCACTTTGGACGATGCCGGGCTGGCGGGTGCGGACTGCCGCAATCACGTCGCCACCGGTGTCGCTGCGCTGGGCGTAGACGTCGATCCAGTCGGAAAACAGGCTGCCGGTGCTGTAGAACTTCTCACCGTTGAGCCGCCACTGATTGCCGTGCGGCGAGACTTTGGTGATGACGTCGCCAATCGCCACGCTGCCAATCTCGGTCCAGGCGTTGCCGACGATGTCGCCGTCGACGAAACGTTTGAACCACCGATCGCGGGCCGGCCCCGGTGGCGAGTTCAAGCGATCCTCGGCAAAGGCGAAATGCCCGCGCAAGGCTTGCGGCACATTGGAATCGGCCTCGGCCAGCTCGATCAGCAATTCAAACAGTTGTGGCAGCGAGGCGCCGCCGCCACCGTATTCAAGCGGCACCCGCACGGCGCCAAAACCGGCCTCCTTGAGCCACTGAATCGGTTCGTGGGGCAGGCTGCGGGTTTGTTCACGTTCAACGGCACCGGCGGCGATGCGCTGGAAAATCGGCCGGAACTTGCCGGCCAATGCTTCATAGTCAGTACCAATAGACAGCGGGTTGATTACCTGGTGTTCGGTCATGGGGCAGTTCCTTCGATCGGCAGTGAGTGCCAAAGGGGATTGCACAGTCCATGCCGGAGAGGGCCGCCAGGATTTACGGGGGAGTCTGGATTTCGAAGTGGCTTGAACTGTTGCTGCGCCAACAGCACAGCAGCAAATTGCCTCAGACACGCACGAATAAAATGTGGGAGCGGGCTTGCTCGCGATAGCGGTTTTACATTCAACATATGTATTGGCTGGCACACCGCTTTCGCGGGCAAGCCCGCTCCCACAGGGTTCTCAGTCGGTTTCAAATACTCGTGTCACACGCCCGACTCAGCGCTGGCACGGTTGCTGCTCTTGTCCAAAGACTTCCCATACGTCCAGAGGACACGCCAATGAGTCAGCAAGCCGTCAAATTTGCCTACTGGGTTCCGAACGTCAGCGGCGGGCTGGTGGTCAGCAAGATCGAGCAACGCACCCACTGGGGCATCGACTACAACCGCAAACTGGCACAACTGGCCGAAGAGGCAGGGTTTGAATACGCCCTGACCCAGATCCGCTTCACCGCCGGTTACGGTGCCGAATACCAGCATGAATCGGTCGCCTTCAGCCATGCGCTGCTGGCCGCGACTACGAAATTGAAAGTGATCGCCGCGATTCTGCCAGGTCCGTGGCAACCGGCGCTGGCGGCCAAGCAACTGGCGACCATCGATCAACTGACTAACGGCCGGGTGGCCGGGAACATCGTCAGCGGCTGGTTCAAGGGTGAGTTCCAGGCCATCGGCGAACACTGGCTTGAGCACGACGAGCGCTATCGCCGTTCCGAAGAGTTCATCCGCTCATTGAAGGGCATCTGGTCCCAGGACAACTTCACCTTTCGCGGTGACTTCTACCGCTTCGACAACTACAGCCTCAAACCGAAACCGCTGGGTCAGCCAGAAATCTTCCAGGGTGGCAGTTCCCGCGCAGCCCGGGACATGGCAGCGCGGGTCTCGGACTGGTACTTCACCAACGGCAACACCCCGGAAGGCATCAAGGCTCAGGTCGATGACATCCGCGCCAAGGCTGCAGTGAACAATCATTCGGTGAAGGTGGGCGTGAACGCGTTTGTCATTGCTCGCGACACCGAAGAAGAAGCCCACGCGGTGCTGGCGCAGATTATCGATCAGGCCGATCCGGAAGCGGTGAATGCCTTTGGCGATGCGGCGAAGCAGGCGGGCAGGTCGTCGCCGGAAGGTGAGGGTAACTGGGCGAAGTCCACGTTCGAGGACCTGGTGCAGTACAACGACGGTTTCAAGACCAACCTGATCGGCACGCCGCAGCAGATTGCCGAAAGGATCGTGGCGCTCAAAGCGGTGGGCGTGGACCTGGTGCTGGCGGGGTTCCTGCACTTTCAGGAAGAAGTGGAATACTTCGGCAAGCGGGTCTTGCCGCTGGTGCGTGAGCTGGAAGCCAAGGCCGTTCAGAAACAAACCGCCGTAGCCTAAGCACCGCAAAAACCTGTAGGAGCCGGCTTGCCGGCGAAGGCTATCTCGCCATCGTTGTTGAATGTGCGGGCGCCTTCGCTGGCGAGCCAGCTCCTACAAGGGGCGGTGTTTACAGGCCCAGGTCGGACAGGCCCGGATGATCATCCGGGCGACGCCCCAGCGGCCAGTGGAACTTGCGCTCGCTTTCCTTGATCGGCAGGTCGTTGATGCAGGCAAACCGGTTGGCCATCAAACCGTTCTCGTCAAACTCCCAGTTCTCGTTGCCGTAGGAACGGAACCAGTTGCCCGAATCGTCGTGCCATTCGTAGGCATAACGCACGGCGATGCGGTTACCGGTGAACGCCCACAGTTCCTTGATCAGCCGGTAGTCCAGCTCTTTCGCCCATTTACGGGTGAGGAAACCTTTGGCTTCTTCGCGGTTGTAGGCGAATTCCGCGCGATTACGCCATTTGGTGTCCAGGGTGTAGGCCAGCGACACCCGTTCCGGGTCGCGTGAATTCCAGCCGTCTTCGGCCAGGCGGATTTTTTCAATAGCCGATTCACGAGTGAATGGCGGCAGTGGTGGACGAACTTCAGCGTTAGACATTGACAGTCTCCCTCTCAAATTAAAGTTCAAGCACATTGTCGGGCTTGGTCAAGTTATTACAGGTCCAATAACTTTCGCGCCATGCATTGCGCATTATCGGCAGCACTGAGATCACCCATTACAAGCGCCACGGTTATGGCACCGTCAATCAGGATCAGCAGCTGTTTGGCCAGCGTTTCCGGATCTTCAGCGCCCTGTTCGGTACACAGCTCGCGCAGGTAGTCGAGCAGCTTCTGTTTATGCTCTTTGGCGACCAGGCGAACCGGGTCTTGCGGGTCGCCGGTTTCGCCGCTGGTGTTGATGAATGCGCAGCCACGGAAGCCTTCGGAGGCGAACCAGGCCTTGAGCACGGTAAACAGGTTGAGCAGCCGGTCGGCCGGGGTTTCGGCCTGGTCGACGGCGCTTCTGTACCAGTGCATCCAGCGCACATCGCGGCGTTGCAGGGCCGCGACGGTGAGCTCCTCCTTGTTGGTGAAGTAGCGGTAAATACTCTTTCTGGAGACGCCGGCGGTTTTCACCAGGAGGTCCATGCCGGTGGCGGCGATGCCACTTTTATAGATCAACTTTTCGGTGACATCCAGAATGATGTCGCGTGTGTCGTTGCTAGTAATTTTGTTCATGTGGCTAACAGTAGAACGGTCGTTCTCCTTGGTCAAGTAGATATTTGTAGCGCCTGTTAAATTGCCTTCGCGAGCAAGCCCGCTCCCACAGGTACAGCGCTATCCTTGTGGGAGCGGGCTTGCCCGCGATGGGGCCGGAGCGGACAGCTACAAGACCCAAAGCAATCCATGGTGTAAGCTCTCGGGTTCTTCGGATTCGACCCTTTGCGAGCCCTATGCCGTCGCTTTTCAAACGCCCTCTGCTGCCTAAACTGCGCAGTTTTCCGCTGACCGCCGATGCCGTCACCATCCTGTCTGGCGCTGCCGGGTTTCGTCGTTGCCTGCTGGAAAAAATCGCCAGCGCAACCCGGCGCATCTACATCGTTGCGCTCTATCTGCAACAGGATGAGGCCGGCCAGGAAATCCTCGATGCCTTGCACGCGGCCAAACTGGCACGCCCTGAACTGGACGTGGTAGTGATCGTTGACTGGTTGCGTGCCCAACGCGGCTTGATCGGCGCCGGCAAGCAGCCGGGCAATTCGGCCTGGTATCAGGAAATGACCCGCACGCATGCCAGTGAAGTCCCGGTGTACGGCGTTCCGGTACAGACTCGCGAATTGTTCGGCGTGTTGCATCTCAAAGGCTTTGTGATCGACGACTGCGTGATCTACAGCGGCGCGAGCCTGAACAACGTCTATCTGCACAAGTTCGACAAGTACCGCTATGACCGTTATCACCTGCTGCAGAACCGCGCGCTGGCCGATTCGATGCATCACCTGGTTCAGCATGGTCTGATTACCTCCAAGGCGGTGCATCGTCTCGACTTGCCGAACCCGCCGACCACCCGCAGCCTGCGCAACGACATTGGCGACCTGCGCAGCCGCCTCAAGTACGCGGCCTACGACACCACAACGGGCACCACCGACAAGAGTGGTCTGTCGGTCAGTCCGTTACTCGGCGTGTGCAAGAACAACCCGTTGAGCCGGGTGATTGGCGAACTGATCGCCAGTGCCCAGCATCAACTGACGATCTGCACCCCGTACTTCAACCTGCCGCTGGCGGTGACCCGGGAAATCAACCGGGCGCTGGCGCGAGGTGTGAAAATCGACATCATCGTCGGCGACAAGACCGCCAACGACTTCTACATTCCGCCCAGTGAACCGTTCAAGGTGATCGCGGCACTGCCGTATCTCTATGAGATCAGCTTGCGGCGCTTCGCCAAGCGTCATCATCGCAGCATCGAAAGCGGGCAGTTGAACCTGCACCTGTGGAAAGACGGCGACAATACCTATCACCTCAAAGGCATGTGGATCGATCAGCGCTACACCTTGCTGACCGGCAACAACCTCAATCCGCGCGCCTTTCGTCTCGACCTGGAAAACGCCTTGCTGCTCGATGACCCCAAAGGCGAACTGCTGGAACCGCGCCGGACCGAACTGGCGCAGATTTTCCAGCACACCAGCCGCATCGAGCGTTATCAGGACCTGGAAACGCTCCTGGATTATCCGGCGGCGGTGGCCAAGTTTCTCCGGCGCGTCAGTCGGGTGCGGATTGAACGTTTGCTTTATCGGATTTTGTAAACGTATACGGGGTAGGGCCCGAGAGAACCAGGCACAGGGGTCATTAGCGGCAGAGCGTAATTTTATAGTTCCTTTCAGGTGTGCGTTTTAGGCTGACGCCATGCACTCATGTAAAAGGAATTTGAAAAGATGGTCACGTCATCTGCCGCTGCAAGCACCACCTCTTTCATCGCATCCTCTCAATCCGAACGTAATCCTCTAGCACAAACCCGTGTGTCCAGGTCGCTCTCGGGCACCCAAAGCAGCCCACGTCACCTACAGCGCGTTCCATCGAACCCGCACACGACGCGTGCTGAAGAACGCGCGGCCAGGGTGCCCGACCTCACGAGTGATTCAGATGTCACTGCACCGGCGGATCGAGCGCTACAAGCACTCATGCTCGGACAATTGGAGGCCAATCAAAATATTCCTTTACTTGCCACGCCAGGCAGCTTGATTGACAAGCCATTGGATCTCTACAAACAAGCCTTGAACGATCCAAAAGTGCTTGCATGGTTCGAAGCCAAGGGCGTGACACTGAGTACATTGAACATTCAAGAATGCTCTATATCAGCCAACGTTACCCTTAACGGCGTGAGCACCACAGAAACGTTTACCGTATGGGATAACTCAGGATGGTGGCGGGTATCAGCGCAAGTTCTAGCCGCCCGGCAAGTGCTTGATCCGGGTAACTTCGGTTTACCGTATGTGAGTGATGATCGGAAACTTGTTCCGTGTAACGTAATGCTGGATTTTTATGGGGTGGTGCCGCCGACTTCAGACGAGGAAGCCAGTGCACTTGCCAGCCGCCTGAAACTGCAGGGATGGCCTGAGATCACTGCCGATGAAAAGGTCGAGCTGGATAAAGAATGCCAATGCGCCAAGGAGTCGATCAGAGAGGCGAAGGCACGAGAAACGCTGATCAATGAATTGGGTAGTTTGGTGAAGGATCAGGCTGACAACGGAAACCTCTCGTTGTCCGATCACTACAGTGAAAGTGCCAGTGACTCTCCGCTGGCGCACAAGAGCTTGGCCATTGTTCGTCATTTGAATGATTTTTTCGCGCTGCCGGAAATGATTGCGCTTTCTGGGCGCGAACGCATCGACTTCAACTCCTTGCCTGTCAGGATTAGTGAAAACAAAATCGAGGTCTTGGTTCATGCTCCAAAATGGCATGATTTGACGGCCCTGGTCACCCGCCAACGCTCATTGGTTGCACCGTTCAACAACTTGCTGAGCAGGGTCAGTGATACGGGCAATGCGCTGTACGCTCCATTGCGCTTCGACTTTAAACAAATATTGTCTTTCAGTGGATTTGGCGCTGTAACCACCGCGGGTGAAGTCCGCAACATCATCCGATGGCTACAAGCTTCATTACCACAGGCAACCCCACTGGGCGACTACGGTGCTGAGTTGCTGGCGAACTCCCCGTCACCGGTACGACTAACTGCGGCCGAACGAGCGAAAATCAATTATGAGGCGAACGATTTTTTGCTCGATGGCAGCTCGATTATTGATGAATTGGGCGCTGACTTGTTGCCCGGTACATCCGTTGAATTCAGGCGCAACAATGCCGATGAGTTGTTGAGCAAGATGTTTGCAAAGGACCAAGCCGATTCCTGGGGGCAGCAATTGCTCCAGGAACTGAACTGGTATGGTTCCGGGCAAACGGCTGCGCCCGAGCACTATCAAAAATTGTTGCTGGCGGCGATCAAACTGGTGGTCGATCCCGACGCCTGCGGTAAACCCGGAGTCATCGCAGGTTACGACGTTTACCAGGCAGAAAACCTGGGGCGTGATCTCACGGTGGTACGGACAGAGATTGAACAGCACCTGATCGAACACAAGGGCGTAAGTTCGCTGGCGGCACCGCTGATTGCGCATTTGTTTCTGGCAGATGTCGCCCCAGAGTTTCTCGCGCAGGATCTCAATGAGGGCATTCAGGTGGGCAGTGCGGCCTGGATGGCCCTGAGCCTGGGGATCGCCATTGCTGAGGTTCTGGCTCCCGGGTGTTCGAGAATTATGACCCCTGACCAGTTGATGACGCTTGCGCTGCTTGAACCCACGACATCCGAGCAGGAACTGTTGTTCAAGAGCCTTGCCGCCGATATTTCAATTATATGGGCCGTCATGAATGGCGTTATACAACGTCGTGCAGATTGCGCTTACTCTTCCCAGGACTACGAGACAGCAGCGCTGAATTTTGCGACTCAAAGAAAGTATCTTTCTGAGGCGCTGAATGGATTTAAGCTCGAACTGCATACGCGTAGGGAAGTTGCAGCTCTAGAGCTTCGGATTGCCTTTCCAGAAACATTCAAGGCACTAACGGAGGCAGAGTCGGAAATGCAATCCCTGCCGGCGGTAGTTCAGGTCCCCATCGAGGAAATAATACTCGGGCCTCGGCAGCACGAAGACAAAGGCACAGAGTATAAGGGGGACACGATATCGATCATCGATGCTTATATGAACGACTATACTTCTGGAAGTTGGGAAATGTGTGGTGTACAGAAGACGAATATGGACTTTGACTCCGGCTGGCCCAAGGAGGGGTCTCTAGAGGTCGCTTTCAATAAATCCGTGGATGATTTTTTTAATGCACGAAAGCAAAGTTTCATTACCGCGACCAAATCCCTGATTGCGACCTTGCCGCTGGAAGATCGTCAGAGCCTTGAATTTGGGGAAGTAAGGTTTTTTACGTTGCGCGAAGAAACGGGGAAGCTTAAAGAAGATGAAACATCAACGGACCGGGCAGATTTTCGCGGTCGCCAAGGAACGCTATTGCGCACTGAATACCAGGACGGCGAGCGGAGAAAAGTCAGCTACTTCGAAGTGTTTCCTGGGCGGATGTTAATCATCAAACGCACGGATTTACCGGATGACTTGCCGCTAAATGGCAAAATGAAAATCAAAAAGGTCAACGTGAGCGGAAGAGGGTCGGTCAACGCTGACATACAACGTGGAACCGAATTGCGGTTTGACTTTGATGCCTATGCAAAAGGTTCCGAGCCGATAGACGGTGCTAAATCAAACAAGCTGATTATCGAAGAACTGGGTGGAAGCCTTCCCGCCAGCACAGCGCAAGTGAATATCCGTGGGGCCGTGCCGAACAGTTACTTCTCACAGAGGACCTCGGACATTGTCGACAGAGTCATTAACGACAATCTTCTTCAAGGAGAGCGGGACTTTTTATTAAAAAAAGCAAAAGGCTCCACCAGCGAAGAAGAGAATCGGGCGTACCGGGAAAAAGTCTCGAATTTCCTGTTGCAGCTCATTCCGTTCGTGGGGTGTACGGAAGATTTGCGGTCGGGGGATCGGATGCGTTTCATCAACGGTGCCTTCGGTTGTTTTACAGACCTGATTTCCAGCCTGAGCACGGTGGCCGGTGGTGTGGGCAAACTGTCGACAGTGTTGAAGTCCATCACTCCAATCAAAGCCAAGGCCTTTGAGGTCATCAAACTTGCCGGGCAGACCACGGTTTCATTGGTTAACCCGCTGGACGGGGTTTCAGGCCTTGTCGCAGGCGGCGCAAGAACCGTGGGCGGTTTCGCCAAGCTCTGCAAGAGTGGGATGTTTACATTGACGGGAACGGGTATTGGACGTCTGCAGACAAGTCTGGACCGTCTCAGGGGATGGTTTGGAGGTTTTGCCAGTGGAGCCGCTGGTGCCGTGCAACCCAATCGGATGAACACTGTTATCAATCAGGTCTCCGGTACTGTCGACGGTTCCGAGATAACAGCCATTCGAGACAATGGAAAATGGTATGCGCTGGATAAAACCGGTAGCCCTATTGGCCGGGCACTCGATAACTTCATAGTGCTGACGGCTTAGGAGTCCTTGGAAAAACCTTGAGGAGATGCCATCCGCCAAGCGGAAAGCCTGCGACTGACTGTTGATGTCAGTCGCAGGCCGGTTGTATTGCCAAACCTCAGTTCAAACCCAATTTCCCACGCAACGTCGACAAATCCTCAGCCAACGTATTTACCGGCCCGACCAGCGCCTTGCGGTCGTTTTCCTTGACCTTGTCGTAGGTCTCGAAACCGCCATCCTGGGTTTTGTACTTGGCCAGGATCTTGTTCACTGAAGCGAAGTTCTTGTCGACTTTGGCAATGAATGCCGCGTCTTGTTTCTGGATCTGCGGACGGAACAGGTCGACGATTTTCTTCGCGCCGTCGATGTTGCCCTGGAAGTCATATAGGTCGGTGTGGCTGTAGCGATCTTCCTCCCCGGAGATCTTGGTCGCAGCGACTTCTTCCAGCAGCGCGGCGGCACCGCCGACGACTTTTTCCGGTGGGAAGGTCAGGCCGGCCACGCGGCTTTGCAAGTCTTTGACGTCTTTGTCCAGGCCGTCGGCCAGTTCGCCCAGGCCCTGGGTGCTCTTTTCCGAGAACAACGTGTATTCGATGCGGTGGAAGCCGGTGAAGTCTTCGGCTTTCACGCCTTTTTCGTGGTCGTCGACACGCGAGTCGATGGACGCGTCGAGGTCACTGAACAGCTCGGCAATCGGCTCGATCGACTCATAGTAGACGCGGGTCGGTGCATAGAGCTTTTGCGCGGTGGCCAGGTCACCTTTTTTCACCGCTTCAGTGAACTGTTGGGTGTGGCTGGCCAGCTCATCCAGTTGTTCGGTGACGTAGATCTTGTAGTCCGAGACCGGCCCCACCAGATCCAGCGGCGCTGTCGCCGCGAACGCCGAAAACGGGGTGTTGAGCAAGCCAAGGGTCAGCAATAAAGCGAGTGGCGACTTTTTCATGGGACGGTTCCGTGTGGGGTGTTATGCAGTTGTTTTTGATTGAACAGCAGGTTGTGTAGCGTCAAGCAGTGAGCGACCGATGAAGTCCGTGTCGCCCGTGACACCGGGCAGGGTGAAGAAGTACCCACCGCCGACTGGTTTGAGGTATTCCTCCAGCGGTTCGCCGTTGAGTCGGGTCTGCACGGCGATGAAGCCTTTGTGCAAATCGGCCTGGTAGCAGATGAACAGCAAGCCCATGTCGAGTTGACCATTCTTGTTCACGCCGTTGGAGTAGTTGAACGGCCGACGCAGGATCAGGTTGGCCTGGGTGGCGGCGGTGCGCGGGTTGGCCAAGCGGATGTGCGCGTCGAGTTTGGTCAGCTTGCCGTGCGGGTCCTTGGCGTAGTCCGGCACCTGGGTTTCATGCTCGCCGCCCATGGGCGCGCCGGTGCTTTTGACCCGGCCGAGAATGCTTTCCTGCTCTTGCAGCGGCGTACGGTCCCAGCGCTCGACGAAGTTGCGGATAATCCGCACCGCCTGATAGCTGCCATTGGCCGCCCAGGCCGGTTCGTCGCTGCCGGGCTGGACCCAGACGAGGCTGTCCATGGTCTTGGCATCGTTGGAATCGGGGTTGGCCGAGCCGTCGCGAAAGCCCAGGAAGTTGCGCGCACTCTGCGCCGGAACGCCGGGTTTCGCCGGGGCTTGAGGCGGCACGCTGCCTTCCTGTTTCCAGCGCACCAGGAGCAAGTCCGGCAGGTTTTTCACGATGTCGCGCAGGGCATGGATGTTGGTGTCGGTGGTGTTGGAGCAGAACTGCAGACTGAGGTCGCCATGGCAGCAATCGGCTTCCAGTGCGTCGTTGGGGAAGCCGACCATGCGGATCAAACGCTTGGGCTTGACGTCGGCCAGGCCGAAGCGTTCGTCGAACAAGGATTCACCGACCGACACCGTGATGGTCAGGTTGTCCGGCGTCACCACCGGGCCAAGAATTCCCGAATCTACCGGCGGCAGTTTCGGATCGACCTGAGCCACCGGGCCGCCCTTCATCAGGAACGCGATGCGTTCGTTGAGCGTGCGGAACAGGCGCTCCAGGTCTTCGCGGTCGCTGGCCAGCACATCGAAGGACACCAGCATGCCCGAGGCCGGGCGCGGCGTGACGATGCCGGTCTGGTGTTTGCCATGGAACGCGTGACGGTCGCCGGTTTTTTCGCTGCTCGGTGCTTCGGTCACTTGCGCGGGGCTGGCGGCCATGGCCGGGCAACTCAGTGCCGAACCGGCCAGGGCGACGCCAGCGGCTCCCATGCCCATCAATACGCGACGGCGTTGTGCTGAAAACTGCTCTGAATCGTTCATGTAAAAGTCGTCTTCTGCTTACAGGCCGGAAAGGCCAAGGGCGGGATCAATTCCATCGAGTGCGTCGGCCAGCACCTTGGCCTTGTCGGCGATCTGTTTACGCTGATCGGCGCTGAGCGTGTCGTAGCTGGCGTAGCCATCGTTGACTTTGAAACCGTTGAGTTGGGCGTCCAGGGCGGCGATAGCGCTGTCGATGGTCGGCAGCAAATCGGCGGCGGACTTGGTCAGCAGCGGCCGCAACAGATCGACCACTTTGCGGGTGGCGAAGAGGTTGGCGGCGAAGCCATTCAGGTCGGTGTGGCTGTAGCGTTCTTCTTCTCCGCTGCTGGCGCGGACATCACCGAGGGTGTTGAGGTTGCGCACCAGAATGCTCACCAGTTGCTCCGGCGGCAGAGACTGGGCCATTAGTTGCTGCTTCAGCGTGGTGACGTCGGCGACAAGGCGCTGGGCAACCGGCACCAGGCCGTCGAGATTGCGCTGCTGGAACAGTGCATATTCGATCCGGTGGAAGCCGACGAAGTCCGGATCCTGCTCGCGTTTCTCGAAATAATCGGCACGGGCGTTGATGCTGTTGTCCAGTTCGGCCAGGCGCTGGGCGGCCGGCGCGACGCGTTGATAAGCCGCGCGGGCTGGCACATAAAGCGCCTGGGCCTGGCTCAGGTCACCAGCTTCGATGGCTTGCTCAAGCGCGGTCACGGCTTTGATCAGTGCGGTGCTCTGTGTGCTGAGGTAAACGCGGAACTCCGACAACGGGCCGACAAAAGCCACCATCGAAGGCATAGCCTTGGCCGCCGCATCAGACGCCGCTGTCGGGGTGACATGCAAGGTGCCGCGCGGGTTGCTCAGCAGGCCGCAGGTGATGGCGTAGTCGCCGGGCAACAGGTTGGCGTTGATCACCTGACTCAAGCCGGGCGCAATGTTTTCCCGTTCTTCGAGCACCAGCACGCCGTCGAGGATTTCCCATTCAACGGCACGGTCCGAGCGGTTGACGATGCGGAAACCGGCACGGCCGGCGGGCACCGTCAGGGCATTCGGTTCGCAGCTGTGCGGGTGAATGGTCACTGTCACTTCGTCATGGTTGGTCTGGCGCTTGGCCGCGGCCATTTTCGAGGCGTAGTAGAACAGGCCACCGGCGGCGATCATCACGATCACCGAGCCGGCCACCGCCCAGCGCAAGGCACGGGGAGGGGAAGCCTGGGGAGGGACTTGATTTGGCATGGGTGCCCTTACTGACTGGAAAAATTTCAACGCACACGGCCCCTGTAGGAGCGAGCTTGCTCGCGAGAAACCCGAGCCCGCCACTGCGCATCAGGCCTGCAGCGTCATCGTTAACGATCATCGCGAGCGAGCTCGCTCCTACGGGGAGGCGGCGCGGGGAGAAAGAACATCACCAACGCCACCAGCAGATAAATCAGATACGCCCCGAGGGTGCTGACGGTCGGCGCATCCTGGTAACCGAACATTCCGGCCAGCACCGAGCCGAGCGGGCCGTCCATCGGTAGCGCGGCGCTGAAGTCGAAGAGCACGGTCTGCAGGTGATTCCAGACCCCGGCTTCATGCAGCGCTTGCACGGAATTGGCGAGGATCCCGGCCGCGACGACCAGGATGAACAACCCGGTCCAGCGGAAGAACGCACCGAGGTTCAAGCGCATGCTGCCGCTGTAGATCAGGAAGCCGACGATGATCGCCAGGATCAGGCCGAGCAGGGCGCCGATCGGTGCCGCCGGGCCTTCGCTTTGCTGGAACACCGCGAGCAGGAAGAACACGGTTTCCAGGCCTTCGCGAGCGACGGCGAAAAACACCATGGCGATCAGCGCGGTCACCTGATGTCTGGAACCGGTCAGCGCGTGGTCGAGGGAAACGTGCAGCGAATGCTTGATCGAACGCGCAACCTTGCGCATCCAGAACACCATGGAGCTGAGGATGCCGACGGCCACCAGGCCGACCACGCCTTCGAAGAGTTCCTGTTGCTTCTGCGGGAACTCAGCGCTGACCAGTTCCAGGCCACCGCCGACCAGCAGCGCCAGGGCGACCGCGAGGAATACGCCGATCCACACAGCAGGCATCCACTGGCCACGGCCGGTCTGCTGGAGGTAGCTGGCGATGATGCCAACGATCAGCGCAGCTTCAATGCCTTCGCGCAGCATGATCAGAAAAGGGACAAGCATTCAGCACCGTGGCGTCATCAGATGGGGTGCTAATTTGTAACATAATGACACTCATTCTCAAATGTCAGGCATTGACATTTACCTGAACCTAACCTGAACAACCCTGAAGATCACCCCGTCCCCTGTAGGAGCGAGGCTTGCCCGCGAAGAACGATGACGCAGTGTTTCCAGTAAAACCGCGTCATCGTTCTTCGCGGGCAAGCCTCGCTCCTACGGAACCACGTCGCTGTGCGCTAATATGCCCAGCACTCAAACAAGAACAGGGTTTGCCTCGCTCAATGTCGGAAAAAGACACCATCTCCATTCAACTGGTGCGTGAAGCGCTGTTGCAAAGCTGCGCCCCGGGAGCCGCCACCGTAGAGGTGTTGAGCAAGGTCGGCATCGACCCGTTACTGCTCGAAAGCAGCGATGCACGCGTCCCGGCCACTGCTTATGCGCGTCTGTGGCGATTGCTGGCGCGACGCGGGGACGATGAGTTTTTCGGCATGGATTCGCGCAAGCTCAAATCCGGCAGCCTGGAATTTCTCTGTCGCTGTTCCATGGTCCAGCCGAGCCTGGCGGCCGGCCTGACCTCGGGCCTGAGCTTCCTGTCATTGATGCTGGAACACCTGCCGGCGCAACTGGTTCGCCAGCAAAGCCTGGCGGAAATCGTCTTGCTGGAGGACGACCAGGAGCCACGTCGCGCCTTCACGTATTTCACCTACTGGATGATCGTTCACGGCGTCGCCTGCTGGCTGGCGGGGCGGCGGATACCGATCCTGGCCATCGAATTGCGCTGTGCGAAGCCGGATTTTTGCGACGACTATCAAGTGATGTTCTCCGAGAACCTGCGTTTCGACCGGCCACGCACGCGGATGATTTTCTCCGCCGAGTGCCTGGATTTGCCGATCAAGCGCAGTCAGGAGGAACTCAAGCGTTTCCTCGCCCATGCGCCGGCGAACATTCTGGTCAAATACCGCGACCCGGAGAGCCTGGCCAGCCGGATCAAGCACGATTTGCGGCATCTGCCCGCCGAGCTCTGGCCGGAAACCGAAGCCCTGGCGCAAAAACTGTGCATGTCAGCGTCGACTTTGCGCCGACGGCTGGCCGAGGAAGGGCAGACGTATCAAGGGCTCAAGGACAGCGTGCGCAAGGAATTGGCCATCGTGTGGCTGGCCGAGCCTGCCATTAGTTTTGCCGACATTGCTACGCGGTTGGGGTTTGCTGATACGAGTTCGTTCTACAAGGCGTTTCGCAAGTGGTCGGGGTCCAATCCTGGGCATTACCGGAGTTTGATTTTGAACGAGGCTGACTGATCCGGGTTTTATAGTGCCTGAGCCGACGTCATCGCGGGCAAGCCCGCTTGTATGGTAGGACTTGAAGGGAGGAGGAGGGACAAAGCCCGATTCTGACTGTTGACGCAGTACAGATCCGTGGGAGATTTCGCCTCTCCTCCTTTCACCCAAGCGCC
>NZ_LHPC01000046.1 GCF_001297125.1 Pseudomonas sp. RIT-PI-q | reverse complement strand
CCCTCCCGCCCAACACCGCTCGTCCCCCGCCAACTCCCGCAGTTGAAATACGCTCCACCACCCCCATATGAGTTGGCATAAGGCATTTTCGCCCCGCTGCGTGGAGACTCTCCCTTGACCACCATCGTTTCAGTTCGCCGCCACGGCAAAGTCGTCATGGGCGGCGACGGCCAGGTTTCTCTCGGCAATACCGTGATGAAAGGCAACGCGAAGAAAGTTCGCCGCCTGTACCACGGCCAGGTGATCGCCGGTTTTGCCGGGGCCACCGCTGACGCCTTCACCCTCTTCGAGCGTTTCGAAGGCCAGCTTGAGAAACATCAGGGCCACCTGGTGCGCGCCGCCGTCGAACTCGCCAAAGAATGGCGCACCGACCGCTCCCTCAGCCGCCTCGAAGCCATGCTCGCGGTCGCCAACAAAGACGCTTCCCTGATCATCACCGGCAACGGCGACGTGGTTGAGCCCGAAGAAGGGCTGATCGCCATGGGTTCCGGTGGCGGCTACGCTCAGGCCGCTGCCAGCGCCCTGCTGAAGAAAACCGATCTGTCGGCCCGCGAAATCGTCGAAACCGCCCTCGGCATCGCCGGCGACATCTGCGTATTCACCAACCACACCTTCACCATTGAGGAGCAGGACCTCGCCGAGTAAGCCTGTTTTGGCCACCACGCCACGGCTCACTTTTACCTGAGGACCGCCAATTACTATGTCCATGACTCCCCGTGAAATCGTCCACGAACTCAATCGCCATATCATCGGCCAGGACGATGCCAAGCGCGCCGTCGCCATCGCGCTGCGTAACCGCTGGCGCCGGATGCAGCTGCCCGAAGAGCTGCGCGTTGAAGTCACGCCAAAGAACATTCTGATGATCGGCCCGACCGGTGTCGGTAAAACCGAAATCGCCCGTCGCCTGGCCAAACTTGCCAACGCGCCGTTCATCAAAGTCGAAGCGACCAAGTTCACCGAAGTCGGCTATGTCGGTCGCGACGTCGAATCGATCATTCGTGACCTCGCCGATGCCGCGATCAAGCTGCTGCGCGAACAGGAAATCACCAAGGTTCGCCACCGCGCCGAAGACGCCGCCGAAGAGCGCATCCTCGACGCCTTGCTGCCACCGGCACGCATGGGCTTCAGCAACGAAGACGCCCCGTCGGCCGACTCCAACACCCGTCAGCTGTTCCGCAAGCGCCTGCGCGAAGGTCAGCTGGATGACAAGGAGATCGAAATCGAAGTGGCCGAAGTGGCCGGCGTCGATATCTCCGCGCCACCGGGCATGGAAGAAATGACCAACCAGTTGCAGAGCCTGTTTGCCAACATGGGCAAGGGCAAACGCAAGAGCCGCAAGCTCAAGGTCAAGGAAGCGCTGAAGCTGGTCCGCGATGAGGAAGCGAGCCGCCTGGTCAACGATGAAGAGCTGAAGGCCAAGGCCCTGGAAGCCGTCGAGCAGCACGGTATCGTGTTCATCGACGAAATCGACAAGGTCGCCAAGCGCGGCAACTCCGGTGGCGTCGACGTGTCCCGTGAAGGCGTGCAGCGCGACTTGCTGCCGCTGATCGAAGGCTGCACGGTCAACACCAAGCTGGGCATGGTCAAGACCGACCACATCCTGTTCATCGCCTCCGGCGCGTTCCACCTGAGCAAGCCGAGCGACCTGGTGCCTGAGCTGCAAGGCCGCCTGCCGATTCGTGTCGAACTCAAGGCGCTGACGCCGGAAGACTTCGAACGCATTCTCAGCGAGCCACACGCGTCGCTCACCGAGCAGTATTGCGCCCTGCTGAAAACCGAAGGCTTGACCATCGAGTTCCAGCCGGACGGGATCAAGCGCATTGCCGAGATCGCCTGGCAGGTCAACGAGAAGACCGAGAACATCGGTGCCCGTCGTCTGCACACCTTGCTTGAGCGCCTGCTCGAAGAGGTGTCGTTCAGCGCCGGTGACCTGGCCAGCGCGCACGACGAAAAGGCAATTCTGATCGACGCCGACTACGTCAACAGCCACCTGGGCGAATTGGCGCAGAACGAAGACCTGTCCCGTTATATCCTGTAAGCCAAATTCCCTTCGGGATATCTGGCTGACGTAAATCTCTGTAGGAGCCGGCTTGCTGGCGATGAGGCCCTCAAGGCCGCCAAAAGCATCGCCAGCAAGCCGGCTCCTACAGTGTTGAGCCACGATCTCCTACAGACGGACATCCGGCCATGACCCAACTCCCCACCGACATCAAACTGCACAAAGCCTCGAAAACCCTGTCGCTGAAATACGCGTCCGGCGAAGAGCATCACCTGCCCGCCGAGTTCCTGCGCGTGCACTCTCCTTCCGCCGAGGTCCAGGGCCACGGCAAACCTATCCTGCAATTTGGCAAGATCGGCGTAGGCCTGACCAAGGTCGAACCGGCCGGTCAGTACGCACTGAAATTGACCTTCGACGACGGCCACGACAGCGGCCTGTTCACCTGGGAATATCTGTACCAGTTGGGCGTGCGCCAAGAGGACCTGTGGAACGATTATCTTGCCGAGCTCAAAGCCGCCGGAAAAACCCGCGACCCGAACGAATCTGTCGTCAAGCTGATGCTCTAATCCGGCCCTCTTGCTCATTAGAGGGCATTTTCTAATTCCATCTGTTTGAATGCTCCGCTTCAGGGCTATTGATTGGCCTGCTTGCGAAAAAAATTAAACTCGGGTAACCAATGGAACTGGCAAGTTCCCTGCAGTGCTCTCTGCCATAAAAGCAGCGATGCAGAATTAACGGTCACCCGAGTTGTAGTACCTGGCATTGGCTGTGTGACTGCACAGTTGGACCCGGTACTCGTCTCAGGACAATGGAGCGTCGTAGATGAGTAACAAGAATAACGATGACTTGAAGTATCAAGCCTCGGAAAACACCTTGGGGCTGAATCCTGTCGTTGGGCTGCGTGGAAAAGATCTACTGGCTTCCGCTCGTATGGTGCTGAGGCAGGCCATCAGGCAACCGATTCACAGCGCCAAGCATGTCGCTCATTTCGGTCTTGAACTGAAGAATGTGTTGTTCGGAAAATCCGAGCTTCAACCGACAAGCGATGACCGTCGTTTTGCCGATCCGGCCTGGAGCCAGAACCCGCTCTACAAACGTTATTTGCAAACTTACCTGGCGTGGCGCAAGGAGCTCCACGACTGGATCGACGACAGTAATCTGCCGCCCAAGGATGTCAGTCGCGGGCATTTCGTGATCAACCTCATGACCGAAGCCATGGCGCCGACCAACAGTGCGGCCAACCCGGCGGCGGTCAAACGCTTCTTCGAAACCGGTGGCAAAAGCCTGCTCGATGGCCTCTCGCATCTGGCCAAGGACCTGGTGCACAACGGCGGCATGCCGAGCCAGGTCAACATGGGCGCGTTCGAGGTGGGCAAGAGCCTGGGCGTGACCGAAGGCGCGGTGGTTTTCCGCAACGACGTGCTGGAGCTGATCCAGTACCGGCCGAGCACCGAACAGGTGCACGAGCGCCCACTGCTGGTGGTGCCGCCGCAGATCAACAAGTTCTACGTATTCGACCTGAGCCCGGACAAGAGCCTGGCGCGATTCTGCCTGCGCAATAACGTGCAGACGTTCATCGTCAGCTGGCGCAACCCGACCAAGGAACAGCGCGAGTGGGGCCTGTCGACCTACATCGAAGCGCTCAAGGAAGCGGTCGACGTGGTCATGGCGATCACCGGCAGTAAAGACGTGAACATGCTCGGCGCCTGCTCCGGCGGCATCACCTGCACCGCTCTGTTGGGCCACTACGCTGCGATCGGCGATAAGAAGGTCAACGCCCTCACTCTGCTGGTCAGCGTGCTGGACACCACCCTGGACAGCGACGTGGCCCTGTTCGTCGACGAGCAGACCCTCGAATCCGCCAAGCGCCATTCCTATCAGGCCGGTGTGCTGGAAGGCCGCGACATGGCGAAAGTTTTTGCCTGGATGCGCCCCAACGACCTGATCTGGAACTATTGGGTCAACAACTACCTGCTCGGCAACGAGCCGCCGGTTTTCGACATCCTGTTCTGGAACAACGACACCACACGGTTGCCTGCCGCCTTCCACGGCGACCTGATCGAAATGTTCAAAAGCAACCCACTGATCCGCCCCAATGCACTGGAAGTGTGCGGCACGCCAATCGACCTGAAGCAGGTCACTGCCGACATCTTCTCCCTGGCCGGCACCAACGACCACATCACGCCGTGGAAGTCTTGCTACAAGTCGGCGCAACTGTTCGGTGGCAAGGTCGAATTCGTGCTGTCCAGCAGCGGGCATATCCAGAGCATTCTGAACCCGCCGGGCAATCCGAAATCGCGCTACATGACCAGCACCGAAATGCCGGTCAAGGCCGAGGAGTGGCAAGAAAACTCCACCAAGCACACCGACTCCTGGTGGCTGCACTGGCAGGCATGGCAGGCCGAGCGTTCGGGCAAGCTGAAGAAGTCCCCGACCACGCTGGGCAGCAAGGCGTATCCAGCCGGTGAAGCTGCACCGGGCACCTACGTACACGAACGCTAAAATGACCCCCGACCTGTAGGAGCCGGCTTGCTGGCGATTGCATCACCGCGGTTTCACCGTTACACAGCAGTGATGCCATCGCCGGCAAGCCGGCTCCTACAGAATGGGGGCCGATCTACCCACAGGGCTTGAAGCATGCCGCAACCGTTCATATTTCGTACCGTCGACCTGGATGGCCAGACCCTCCGCACGGCGGTACGCCCCGGCAAGCCTCACTTGACGCCCTTGCTGATTTTCAACGGCATCGGCGCCAACCTGGAGCTGGTGTTTCCGTTCGTCGCGGCGCTGGACCCGGACCTGGAAGTCATCGCTTTCGACGTACCCGGTGTCGGCGGCTCGTCGACGCCAAATCGGCCGTACCGTTTTCCGGGCCTGGCGAAACTCACGGCGCGGATGCTTGATTATCTCGACTACGGGCAAGTCAACGTGATCGGCGTGTCCTGGGGTGGCGCCCTCGCCCAGCAGTTCGCGTATGACTATCCCGAGCGCTGCAAGAAACTCGTGCTGGCGGCCACGGCGGCTGGCGCAGTGATGGTGCCGGGCAAACCCAAAGTGCTGTGGATGATGGCCAGTCCGCGGCGCTATATCCAGCCGTCGCATGTGATCCGCATTGCGCCGATGATTTACGGCGGCGCGTTCCGCCGCGATCCCACCTTGGCCGCCAGCCATGCGGCGAAAGTCCGTTCGGCAGGCAAGCTCGGTTACTACTGGCAGCTGTTCGCCGGTCTCGGCTGGACCAGCATTCACTGGCTGCACAAGATTCACCAGCCGACCCTGGTGCTGGCCGGCGACGACGATCCGCTGATCCCGCTGGTCAATATGCGCTTGCTCGCCTGGCGAATCCCCAATGCCCAGTTGCACATCATCGATGACGGGCATCTGTTCCTGATTACCCGGGCCGAAGCGGTGGCACCGATCATCATGAAATTCCTTGAGGAAGAGCGGCAGCGTGCAGTGATGCACCCGCACCCGGCGCCATTGGGTGGCTGACCGGCCCCGATTTTTTGTTTATGGAAAGGGGTCGGCAGGACGCCGCGCCGCGCAACAACCCGTAACAGCGTCTATGGTGTTCTGGTTCGGTGTATCTGTATTTGGCCTGAAGACGAAGGAGTGTTGATTCATGCGCGAAAAACCAGCGAGGGACTTTTTGCCCACTCCCGCCGCGTTCATCAACGCGCAGAGTGCGATTACCGGCCTGCGCGGCCGGGATCTGTTTTCGACCCTGCGCAGCGTGGCAGCCCATGGTTTGCGCAACCCGGTGCACACCGCCCGACACGCCTTGAAGCTGGGCGGTCAACTGGGGCGCGTGCTGTTGGGTGAAACCCTGCACCCGACCAATCCGCAGGACAGTCGTTTTGCCGATCCGGCGTGGAGCCTCAACCCGTTCTATCGCCGCAGTTTGCAGGCCTACCTGAGCTGGCAGAAGCAGGTCAAACACTGGATCGACGAGAGCAACATGAGCCCGGACGATCGCGCCCGCGCCCACTTCGCATTCGCCTTGCTCAACGACGCCATGGCGCCGTCCAACAGCCTGCTCAATCCGCTGGCGATCAAGGAGATCTTCAATTCCGGCGGCAACAGCCTGGTGCGCGGTATCAGCCACCTGGTCGACGACCTCCTGCACAACGACGGCCTGCCCAGACAAGTCACCAAACAAGCTTTCGAAGTCGGTAAAACGGTCGCCACCACCACCGGTTCGGTGGTGTTTCGCAACGAGCTGCTGGAGCTGATCCAGTACAAGCCGATGAGCGAGACGCAGTATTCGAAACCGCTGCTGGTGGTGCCGCCACAGATCAACAAGTACTACATTTTCGACCTGAGCCCACACAACAGCTTCGTCCAGTTCGCCCTGAAGAACGGCCTGCAAACCTTCATGATCAGCTGGCGCAATCCGGATGTGCGGCATCGCGAATGGGGGCTGTCGACCTACGTTGAAGCCGTAGAAGAAGCGATGAATGTCTGCCGGGCAATTACCGGTGCCCGCGAGGTCAACCTGATGGGCGCCTGCGCTGGCGGGCTGACCATTGCCGCGCTGCAAGGGCATTTGCAGGCGAAGCGGCAACTGCGTCGCGTCTCCAGCGCCACCTATCTGGTAAGCCTGCTCGACAGTCAGATGGACACGCCGGCGACCCTCTTCGCCGACGAACAGACCCTCGAAGCGGCCAAGCGTCGCTCCTATCAGAAGGGCGTACTGGACGGTCGCGACATGGCCAAGGTCTTCGCCTGGATGCGCCCCAACGATTTGATCTGGAGCTACTTCGTCAACAACTACCTGTTGGGCAAGGAGCCGCCGGCGTTCGACATTCTCTACTGGAACAACGACAACACACGCCTGCCGGCAGCCTTGCATGGCGACTTGCTGGACTTCTTCAAGCACAACCCGCTGAGTCACCCGGGCGGCCTTGAAGTGTGCGGCACGCCGATCGACTTGCAGAAAGTCACGGTCGACAGCTTCAGCGTGGCCGGCATCAACGACCACATCACCCCGTGGGACGCGGTGTATCGCTCGACGCTGCTGCTGGGCGGCGAGCGACGCTTCGTGCTGTCCAACAGCGGCCATGTGCAGAGCATTCTCAACCCGCCCTCAAACCCGAAGGCCAACTATGTCGAAAGCACCAAACTGAGCAGCGACCCACGGGCCTGGTATTACGACGCCAAGCAAACCGACGGCAGTTGGTGGACCGAATGGCTGGTCTGGATTCAAGCACGTTCAGGCGCGAAAAAAGAAACCCACATGGCCCTCGGCAACCAGAACTATCCACCGATGGAAGCTGCACCCGGTACGTACGTGCGTGTGCGCTGAACCTTGAACGCCGCATCCAACCCTGTAGGAGCGAGCCTGCTCGCGATGGCCGTTAACGATTACGCGGGCGGCCTGATTACCCGCGCAGCCTGGATGTCCATCGCGAGCAGGCTCGCTCCCACAGGTTGGCCTGGCCTGATCATTAAGAAGACTGGATGAAAACCCGCGACCGGATCCTCGAATGTGCCCTGCAGTTGTTCAATCAGAAGGGCGAACCGAACGTCTCCACCATGGAAGTTGCCAACGAAATGGGCATCAGCCCGGGCAACCTCTACTACCACTTCCACGGCAAGGAACCGCTGATTCTCGGGCTGTTCGAACGCTTCCAGGCCGAACTGGCCCCCCTGCTCGACCCACCGGCTGATGTCGAACTGGCGCCGGAAGATTACTGGTTGTTCCTGCATTTGATCGTCGAGCGCCTGGCCCACTACCGGTTTCTGTTCCAGGACCTGTCGAACCTCGCCGGGCGTCTGCCGAAACTGGCGAAGGGTATTCGCAACCTGCTGAACGCGTTAAAGCGCACGCTGGCTTCGTTACTGGCGCGATTGAAGGCTCAGGGGCAATTGGTCAGTGACACCCAGGCATTGGGTCAACTGGTGGAACAGATCACCATGACACTGCTGTTCTCGCTGGACTATCAGCGGATTCTTGATCGTGAAGGCGAGGTGAGGTTGGTGGTGTACCAGATCATGATGCTGGTCGCGCCGCACCTGTTGCCGCCGATCAAGGCGGCGACCGAGCAGATGGCGATGCAGTACCTCGAAGAACACGAATAACCCTTTGTAGGAGCTGGCTTGCCAGCGAAAGCGGACTGTCACACAACATCAATGTTGAATGTGAGGGCCCTTTCGCTGGCAAGCCAGCTCCTACAGGGGATTGTGGCGTTCATTGAACCGTGCATAAACAAAAACGCCCGACCTTTGCAGGCCGGGCGTTTTCTTGAGCCCTGAAAATCAGGACTGACTGGTTGGCGTCGATGGAGCTGGCGCGGCAGTCGGGGTTACAGCAGGGGTCGGCGCGGCAGCAGAGTTCGATGTGCTGACTGGCGCTACCGGGGTTGCCGGTTTGGCGGCAGCCACTGCTGGTTTTGGCGCGGCGGCTTTCGGCGCTGCCGGTTTTTTCACGGCCGGTTTTTTCGCTGCAGCAGGTTTAGCTGCTGGTTTGGCCGCTGCGGTTTTAGCTGCAGGTTTCGCTGCTGGCTTAGCCGCTGCTTTTGCCGCAACCGGTTTGGCCGCTGGCTTGGCTGCTGCAGGCTTGGCTGCTGCGGTTTTGGCCGCTGGTTTGGCAGCCGGTTTAGCGGCAGCCTTGGCCAGTGGTTTGGCAGCGGTTTTAGCAGCTGCAGGTTTTGCCGCCGCAGTTTTCGCCGCAACAGGCGCAACCTTGGCACCGGTGAGTTTTTCGATTTGCTTGGTCAGGGTATCGACCTTGCTGTGCAGCGCTTTCACTTCGTTGCGGCTCGGAACGCCCAGGCGCGAAATGGCGCTGTTCAGGCGCTTGTCAAAAGCACCTTCCAGCTCATCCCACTTGCCCAGCGCACGATCTTTCACGCCAGTGATACGCGACTTGGCCGACGTGGCAGAGTCCTTGGCAGCATCAACTTTCTTGCCCACGGCACTCTTGGTGAGCTTCTCGGCTTTCTCGCCGTCTTTGACCAATGTATCGAAGAGCTTGCTGCCGTCAGTGTCGATCTTCGAGTACACGCCTAAACCAGCCAGCCAGATTTTGCGGGAGTAGTCTTCGACCTTCCCGATCCACGAGCTGCCTTCTTTGTCAGTTGTCTTTTTACCAGCCATCCCGTTCTCCTTAAGATTTACGCGCGACGCGTTCGAGCAATGCCGTCAGCTCATCGAGCTTGACAGAGAGTGTCTCAACGTCATGTTTAGACGGAATGCCGATACGATTCAAGGTACTTGCGACACGCGAGTCAAAAGCCTTCTCGACCTTGTCGAGTTGAAGTTCGACCTTGCCTTTGAAAGTGCTCACTTCACTCTTGGCTTCATCGATCTCGGCATTCGCTGCTTCAAGCTTCTCGGCAACGACTTTTTTGCCTTTGCTTTCAACTGTTTGACCCGCTTTTACGAGTTCTTGAAAGTACTCGCTGCCCTCTTGGCCGACCTTGGCGTAGGCACCCAGGCCTGCCAGCCAGATCTTGCGGGCATAGGATTTGACGTCGCTCAGAGCCGTTGTCGAAGCGTCGATTTTTTTCTTCAAAATAACTTTGGCCATGGTGCACCTCACGCGCAGAAGGTTTGAGGAACTGCCCGGATAAGTGTCGGGCTCAGGCACAAAGTAGTGAGATTAATTAGAAACGGCACCCTAACAACTGACATGAATCGGTGGAAAAGATCGCAGCCTCGTTGCACTCGACAGCTCCTACAGAGGGTGGTGGCGTACATCCTGTAGGAGCTGTCGAGTGCAACGAGGCTGCGATCTTTCCGCCATCACACCAACGCTTTATCCAGCGCCTTCTCGATTTCCGCTTTGATCATGCCGCTCATGGCCGACATCATCAGGCCCAACTCCACATCGACGCGGATCGAATCTTCACTGACCTGCACCGCGCCTTTCACACCCGAGCGCTTGAGGTTCAGGGTGTCGCCGGACCACTGCGGCTCCAGGCCATATTGCTCGGACAGTTTCTGCGCCAACTGGTCGGCCTTCTCGCGGGCCGCTTCCTTGCCCAGGCCGTGGGCACGCTCAACACTAATACGGGCCATCGAATGACTCCTGCTTTATGAATACTTTCCTGAAGCATCTTGACCGCTGCTGCGGCAAAACGTCCCGGTGGTTGCCTATCTTACCTGCAGCCTTGCCAAGACAAAGCAGGCCACCGGGATTAGAATGTCCCGCATTCTCTTCTGGTGACAGCGATATGACTGATCAGCGCAAAGGCAGCGATGCCGAACCCACCACTCACTTCGGTTTCAAAAACGTTCCGGAAAGCCAAAAAGCGGAAAAAGTCGCTGAGGTTTTCCACTCGGTAGCCGCCAAGTACGACTTGATGAACGACCTCCTGTCGGGCGGCATGCACCGTCTGTGGAAGCGTTTCGCGATCGAACTGTCGGGCGTGCGCACCGGTAACCGCGTGCTGGATATCGCTGGCGGCACCGGCGACCTGACCAAAAAATTCTCGCACCTCGTTGGCCCGACCGGCCAGGTGGTGTTGGCCGACATCAACGAGTCCATGCTCAAGGTCGGTCGCGATCGCCTGCTGGACCTGGGTGTGGCCGGCAACGTCGAGTTCGTCCAGGCCGATGCGGAAAAGCTGCCGTTCCCGGACAACCATTTCGATTGCGTGACCATCGCCTTCGGCCTGCGCAACGTCACCCATAAAGAAGACGCCCTGCGCTCGATGCTGCGCGTGCTGAAACCGGGTGGTCGCCTGCTGGTGCTGGAATTCTCCAAGCCGACCAACGCGCTGATGTCCAAGGCCTACGACGCCTACTCGTTCGCCTTCATGCCGCTGATGGGCAAGCTGATCACCAACGACTCGGAAAGCTATCGCTACCTGGCCGAATCGATCCGCATGCACCCGAACCAGGAAACCCTGAAGTCGATGATGGTCGAGGCCGGTTTCGACCGCGTGACCTACCACAACATGACCGCAGGCATCGTCGCCCTGCACCGCGGCATCAAGCCCTGATGTTGCTGGCCGGCCTGCTCGCCAGTGTCGAACTCGGTCTGAACCGGGTGCTGCGTCTCGACAGCACGGCGCTGCCGCGGCTGGCGCATTTGAGCGGCAAGGTGATTGCCGTCGATTGCCGCAGCCCGGCACTGCAAGTGTTCATCCTGCCCAGCGACGAAGGCCTGATGCTCGCCTCCCAGTGGGAAACCGGCGCCGACTGCACCTTGCGTGCACCGGCCTCAAGCCTGTTGAAACTGGCGATGAGCAAGGACAAGACGTCGGTTCTGCATGCGCCGGAAGTCGAACTCGACGGCGACAGCGGCGTGCTGCTGGAACTGGCCGCGATCCTTCAGGACCTTGAGCTGGACTGGGAGTACGAACTCTCACGCTGGCTCGGCCCGGTCGCCACACACCTGCTCGGCGGTCACCTGCGCAGCCGGGCACGCTTTTATCAGCAAGGGTTCGCCAGCCTCAACCAGAACATGGGCGAATACCTGGCCGAAGAATCGCGCACCCTCGTCGGTCAGCGCGAAGCCGAAGCCCGTTTCAGTGAACTGGACCAGATCAAACTCGATCTGGAACGTCTCGAGGCGCGTTTCGAGCGCCTTTCCCGATCCCTCGACCCAAGCGATAACGCATGAAGCTGCTTGCCGTCCGCCGTTTGTTGCGCATCCAGCGCGTTGTGATCCGCTACCGCCTCGATGACCTGCTGTTCGCCCTGCCACTGCCCTGGTTTTTGCTGGCGCTGCGCTACGCCTTGCCATGGCGCTGGTTCCCGCGCAAGACGCTGGACCTGAGCCGTGGCGCGCGATTGCGCCTGGCGTTACAGGACCTGGGGCCGATTTTCATCAAGTTCGGGCAGATTCTGTCGACCCGTCGCGACCTGCTGCCGGAAGACATCGCCGACGAGCTGATGAAGCTGCAGGACCGCGTGCCGCCGTTCGATTCGCAGGTGTCGATCAAGCTGATCGAAGAGCAGCTCGGCAAGAAAATCAGTGAAGTGTTCAGCCGCTTCGACGTCGAACCGCTGGCCTCGGCCTCGGTGGCGCAGGTGCATGCCGCGCAACTGAAAACCGGCGAAGAAGTCGTGGTCAAAGTGATTCGCCCGGGCCTGAAACCGATCATCGCGCAGGACCTGGCGTGGCTGTTCATCCTGGCCCGCGCTGCCGAAAAACTCTCGGCCGACGCGCGCCTGCTGCACCCGGTGGACGTGGTCCAGGACTACGAAAAAACCATCTACGACGAACTCGATCTGCTGCGCGAAGCGGCGAACGCCAGCCAGTTGAAGCGCAACTTCGAAGGCTCGGAGCTGCTCTACGTGCCGCAAGTCTATTGGGACTGGTGCCGGCCGAAAGTGCTGGTGATGGAGCGGATCTACGGGATTCAGGTCACTGACCTCGCGACCCTGGCCGACCAGCGCACCGACATGAAAATGCTCGCTGAGCGCGGCGTGGAAATCTTCTTCACCCAAGTGTTCCGCGACAGTTTCTTCCACGCCGACATGCACCCGGGCAACATCTTCGTCAGCACCGTCAACCCGTGGAGCCCGCAATACATTGCGATCGACTGCGGCATCGTCGGCAGCCTGACCCCGGAAGACCAGGATTACCTGGCACGCAACCTGTTCGCCTTCTTCAAGCGTGACTACCGCCGCGTGGCGCAGTTGCACATCGATTCGGGCTGGGTGCCGGCAGAAACCAAACTCAACGAATTCGAAGCGGCGATTCGTACTGTTTGCGAACCGATTTTCGAAAAACCGTTAAAAGATATTTCCTTCGGCCAGGTGTTGATGCGCCTGTTCCAGACCGCTCGGCGCTTCAACATGGAAGTGCAGCCGCAGCTCGTTCTGTTGCAAAAAACCCTGTTGAACATCGAAGGCCTGGGCCGTCAGCTGTACCCGGACCTCGATCTGTGGAACACCGCCCAGCCGTTCCTCGAACGCTGGATGCGCGAGCGCGTCAGCCCCAAAGCCTTGATCGGCAACGTGCAGAGCCAGATCGAACAACTGCCGCACCTGGCCAACATGGCCCGCGATCTGCTCGAACGCATGTCGCAGCCGCATGCCAATGATCCGCCGCCACCGTGGCATCGGCGCAAGGACGACTGGCTGCTGCGACTGCTCGGCTGTGCACACCTGGCGGGCGGCACGATACTCGCTGCCGGTGGACCGCTGAACGAACTGGGTCATTGGCCGGCCGGTATCATGGTGGCCGTCGGTTTGTATCTGGTCGTTCGCCGATAGCCAGAGCTCCCGCACGCTGGCACACTGTTTCAACGCCTGCCCGACTAATGAAGTGTCGGGCCCGCTGTCGGAGTCGAAGATGAAAAACTGGCTGGACGAAATCAAGTGGGACGCCGATGGCCTGGTGCCCGCGATTGCCCAGGATTACAAGACCGGGCGCGTCCTGATGATGGCCTGGATGAACCGCGAAGCGCTGGAATTGACCGCCGCCGAAAACCGCGCCATTTACTGGTCACGCTCCCGTGGCAAGCTGTGGCGCGAGGGCGAAGAGTCCGGCCACGTGCAAACCCTGCATGAGATGCGCCTGGACTGCGACGCCGACGTGATCATCCTGATGGTCGAGCAGATCGGCGACATCGCCTGCCATACCGGCCGTCAGAGCTGTTTCTACCGTGTCTTCGAGAACGGCGACTGGACAACCGTCGACCCGGTCCTGAAAGATCCGCACGCCATCTATTCCGCAGGACACAAACATGAGTGACACTCTGACCCGTCTGGCCCAGGTGCTGGAAGAGCGCAAAGGCGCCGCCGCCGACAGCTCGTATGTCGCCAGCCTGTACCACAAGGGCTTGAACAAGATTCTGGAAAAAGTCGGCGAAGAGTCGGTCGAAACCATCATTGCCGCCAAGGACGCTGCCATCAGCGGCGACTGCAGCGATGTGATCTACGAAACCGCCGATTTGTGGTTCCACAGCATGGTCATGCTCGCCCAACTGGGGCAGCATCCTCAGGCTGTACTCGATGAACTGGACCGTCGTTTCGGTCTCTCCGGACACGCCGAGAAAGCCTCGCGCCCGTCCGCCTGAACAACTATTAGAGAGGAGCAGCAACATGGGCATTTTTGACTGGAAACACTGGATCGTCATCCTGGTTGTTGTCGTACTGGTGTTCGGCACCAAAAAACTGAAAAACCTCGGCACCGACGTGGGCGAGTCGATCAAGGGCTTCAAAAAAGCCATGAACGATGACGAAAAACCGGCTGATCCAACAGTGACCCCGGCACAACCGGTTCCACCGGTCCAGCCACAGACCACGCAGTCCGTGAACCAGCCGCACACCATCGACGTGCAGGCGCAAAAAGTCGAAGAGCCGATCCGCAAAGACGTGTGAGCACTGACTAATGTTTGGTATCAGCTTCTCTGAACTGCTGCTCGTCGGCCTCGTTGCCCTGCTGGTGCTGGGCCCCGAGCGTCTGCCGGGCGCTGCGCGCACCGCTGGCCTGTGGGTCGGGCGGTTGAAGCGCAGCTTCAACGCGATCAAACAGGAAGTTGAGCGTGAAATCGGTGCCGACGAGATTCGTCGGCAACTGCACAACGAGCACATTCTGTCGCTTGAGCAGGAGGCGCGGAAGATCTTCACGCCGACCCAGCAGGAAGCCACACCCGTCCAGCCGGTTGAAGCAGTGGCGGAACAGACGATTCATGCGCCAGCCGCTGTCGAGCCTGCACCTGTTGTAGCAACTGTTGAACCTGCGCCCGTTGTCGCAGCAACCCCGGTTGAACCTGTTACGCCTGCGGCTGCGCCAGTTGCGCCGGCCCCTCATGACCCCACACTGCCGCCGCGAGCCCCATGAGCGATCTCCCCGAAAACGACCAGCACATGCCGCTGGTTTCGCACCTCACCGAGTTGCGTACCCGCCTGCTGCGCTGTGTAGCGGCGATCTTCATCATCTTCGCCGGGTTGTTCGCGTTCACCCAGCAGATCTACACCTTCGTCTCCACGCCGCTGCGTCAGTACCTGCCGGTGGGCGCGACGATGATTGCCACCGACGTGTCGTCGCCGTTCCTGACGCCGCTGAAGCTGACGATGATGGTGTCGCTGTTCCTGGCGATCCCGGTGATCCTGCATCAGATCTGGGGCTTCATCGCACCAGGCCTGTACAAGCATGAGAAGCGCATCGCGGTGCCGTTGCTGATGTCCAGCATCCTGCTGTTCTACACCGGCATGGCGTTCGCCTATTACCTGGTGTTCCCGCTGATCTTCAAGTTCTTCGCCGCCGCCACCCCGGCCGGCGTGGAAATGATGACCGACATCACCAGCTACCTCGATTTCGTCATGACGCTGTTCTTTGCCTTCGGCGTAGCGTTCGAAATCCCGGTGGCCGTGGTGCTGCTGGTATGGATCGGCGTGGTCGACGTCAAATACCTGAAGAAAATCCGCCCGTACGTGGTCATCGGCTGCTTCGTGGTCGGCATGATCCTGACGCCGCCGGACATCTTCTCGCAGACCTTGCTGGCTGTGCCGATGTGGCTGCTGTTCGAGATCGGCATTCTGTTTGGCAGCCTGATCAGCAAACGTGGCGAGCACCCGGACGACCAGCCGGCTGACGATCACAACGACCAGCCGCCAGCGACCCAACCGTGAACCTGCTGCTCCTCGAAGAAGCCGACTTCATTGCGGCCGACCGGGCGATCCTGCGTGATCGCCGGTTGACGCACATGCAGGAAGTTCACCGTTGCGAAGTCGGTGACAGCATGCGCGTCGGGCGCATCGGTGGGCTGATGGGTTCGGCTGAGGTGCTGCGCCTGGATGCCGATGAAGCCGAATTGCGCGTCACCCTCGACCAACCCCCGCCCGCCAAGCTGCCATTGACCCTGGTGTTGGCACTGCCACGGCCGAAAATGCTCCGTAGGGTGTTTCAGACCGTCGCGGCCATGGGTGTGCCGCGTATCGTCCTGGTGAACAGCTATCGCGTCGAGAAGAGCTTCTGGCAAACCCCGTTTCTGGAACCCGAGGCGATTCGCGAGCAACTGATTCTCGGCCTCGAACAGGCCCGGGACAGCGTGCTGCCGGAAATCGTCATCGAGAAGCGCTTCAAACCGTTCGTCGAGGATCGTCTGCCGGCGATCACCGAAGGGACGCTTGGCCTGGTCGGCCATCCCGGCACCTCCCCGCCCTGCCCCCGTGGCCTGGACGAGCCGGTGACCCTGGCCATCGGCCCCGCAGGCGGCTGGATTCCTTACGAAAGCGACCGGCGGGGCAAGCCCGGCCGGCACCCGGTGCAACCGGGGGGGCCCATCCTGCGCGTCGAACCCGCCGTCCCCGCACTGCTCGCCCGCCTCTTCTAACATCACCCGTTCTGTAGGAGCGAGCTTGCTCGCGAAGGTCGTGAAGCCGCCGCGTTCATTCAGGCAGCCCACGTCATCGTTAACGCCCATCGCGAGCAAGCTCGCTCCTACAGATTCCCGGCGTCCTGCCGATACAGTCCCCATAAAACCTATGAGTGGTCCTGGGGAGTTGCAGCATGTACCAATGGCTAGCCGAGAAACTGGGGAACGTCAGCGTTAACCGCAAATTGAGCGTCGGCTTCGGTCTGGTGCTGCTGTTGACGTTGTTGATCACCTTCACCGGCTGGACCGGCCTGAGTGGCGTGGTCGCTCGTGGCGACAAGCTCGGGTTCATTGCCAGCCTCAACGAACTGACCAAAGACCTGCGCCTGGCCCGTATGGACTACGACATGCGCCGCGGCGAACAAGGCCCGGGCGCCGTCAACGATCTGATCGGCCAACTCGACACCGGCTTGAAAACCGCGCGCACGCTGATCGAACAACCGGCTGATGTGGCGATGATCGACCAGCAACTCGCCGCCGTCAGTCAGTACAAACAAGCCTTCAGCGCCATGACCCAGGCCGGCGCCAACCGCGAAGACGCCCGCAGCAAACTCGGCGCCACCGCCGATAATGCTGTGGCGCGCGTGGCTGAAGTCGAAAAGTCCTTGCTGCAGGGTGACAGCGTCGCCGATTTCAACAGCGTGATCGACCTGAGCAAGCTGATCCAGCAAGCGCGCTTCCAGGTCCGCGGCTACACCTACAGCGGCAAGCCCGAGGCCGAGCAACCCGCGCTGGACGCCATCGACAACGCCCTGAAAAACCTCGAGAGTCTGCCTTCAAAACTGCCGGAACAGCACATCGCCAACCTGCAACAGGCCACCGATTCGCTCAAAGCCTACCGCGCTGCCGTCAGCCAGTACCGCGACTCCCAGGTGGCCAGCGCCGCCGCACTCAAACGCATGGCCGAGCAAGGCGAGATCCTGTTCGAAGTCAGCAAGAAGCTGACCGCCTCGCAAACCATCGTCCGCGACACAGACGCCGCGCAAGCCAAGAATATGCTGCTGTTGGCCACCGCTCTGGCGCTGGCCTTCGGCATCCTCGCCGCCTGGGCCATCACCCGCCAGATCGTGATCCCGCTGAGCCAGACCCTGAAAGTGGCCGAGCGTGTCGCGGCCGGCGACCTGACCCACAACCTCATCTCCAAGCGCCAGGACGAACTGGGTCAACTGCAACGCGCCATGCAGAGCATGACCCTGGGCCTGCGCGAGTTGATCGGCGGCATCAGCGATGGCGTCACGCAAATTGCCAGCGCCGCCGAAGAACTCTCGGCGGTCACCGAGCAGACCAGCGCCGGGGTCAACAGCCAGAAAGTCGAAACCGACCAGGTGGCTACCGCCATGAATGAAATGACCGCGACGGTGCAAGAAGTTGCGCGCAACGCCGAAGAAGCCTCGGAGGCCGCCCTCGCCGCCGACCAGCAGGCCCGCGAAGGTGACAAAGTGGTCGGCGAAGCCATCGCCCAGATCGAACGCCTGGCCCTGGAAGTCGGCAATTCCACCGAAGCCATGGGACACCTCAAGCGCGAAAGCGACAAGATCGGCAGCGTGCTCGATGTCATCAAGTCGGTGGCCCAGCAAACCAACCTGCTGGCGCTCAACGCGGCGATCGAAGCTGCCCGTGCCGGTGAAGCCGGACGCGGGTTTGCGGTGGTCGCCGACGAGGTCCGCAGCCTCGCTCAACGCACGCAGAAATCCACCGAAGAAATCGAAGAGCTGATCGTCGGCCTGCAAACCGGCACCCAGCAAGTCGCGACCATCATGGACAACAGCCGCACCCTGACCGACAGCAGCGTCGAACTGCCCCGCCGCGCCGGGGGTTCACTGGAAAGCATCACTCGCACGGTGTCGGCGATTCAGTCGATGAACCAGCAGATTGCAGCGGCGGCCGAGCAGCAGAGCGCGGTGGCCGAAGAGATCAACCGCAGCGTGCTGAATGTGCGCGATGTGTCCGAGCAGACGTCGGCAGCGAGTGAAGAGACGGCGGCGTCCAGCGTTGAGTTGGCGCGGTTGGGGACGCATCTGCAGATGTTGGTGGGGCGGTTCAAGGTTTGAGGTGATGCGGATGCCTCGGTTCACACAGAACCGAGGTGATGGTATCGCGGGCAAGCCCGCTCCCACAGGATTCATCAGTGTTACGCAAATTGCATGAACACTGAAAACACCGTGGGAGCGGGCTTGCCCGCGATTACGATCTGACAGGCGCCTGAGTTATAGAACCTGCCGCAAGAAGGCCTGCGCCCGAGGATCCTTCGGTGCATCGAAGAACTCCGCTGGCGAGGCGTCTTCCAGCAATTTGCCGTGATCGAAGAACAACACCCGATCTGCCACTTCCCGCGCAAAGCCCATTTCGTGGGTGACGCAAACCATGGTCATGCCTTCCACGGCCAGGGTTTTCATTACGTCCAGCACTTCGCCGACCATTTCCGGGTCGAGCGCCGAAGTCGGCTCATCAAACAGCATGACCTTCGGTTCCATGGCCAATGCCCGGGCAATCGCCACCCGCTGTTGCTGACCGCCTGAAAGGCGCGATGGAAATTCGTTGGCCTTCTGCGCAATGCCGACCTTTTCCAGCAACGCCAAAGCCTTGGCCTCGCGCTCCTTCTTGCCGCGCTTGCGCACGACTTTCTGCGCCAGGCAGAGGTTTTCCAGCACGGTCATGTGCGGGAACAGGTTGAAGTGCTGGAACACCATGCCGACTTCACGGCGGTAGGCATTCACGTCGGTTTTCGGGTCGGCCAGTTGCAGGCCATCGATGCTCACCGAGCCCGAGTCGAACTCTTCGAGGCCATTGAGGCAACGCAAGAACGTCGATTTGCCGGAACCGGACGGACCGATCACCACCAGCACTTCGCCCTTGGCCACTTGCGTGGTGACGTTATCCACCGCGCGAACCACGTGGCCACGGGTGTCGAAGACTTTTACCAGATCGCGGACTTCAATCACTTTGCGCGAGCCTCCGCTCTAACCGGCTGGCGATTTTCGACAGCGGCAGGTTGATCAACAAATACAGCCCGGCCACGCAGAACAGGATTTCGAACGGCGAGAACGAGGTGGTGATGACTTCGCGACCGCTTTTCAGCAGTTCGGTAATCGCGATCACCGACACCAGCGAGGTGTCCTTGACCAGACTGATGAATTGCCCGGCCAATGGCGGCAGCACGCGTTTCAAGGCTTGCGGCAGCACCACGTGGCGCATCGACTGGCCAGCGCTCAAACCCAGGGAGCGCGCGGCTTCGTTTTGGCCACGGGCGATCGACTGCACGCCCGAACGGATGATCTCGGCGACGTAGGCGCCGGTGAACAGCGATAGCGCGGCGATCCCGGCGAATTCCCGGGACAGGTTCATCACGGTGCCGATGAAGAAGTAGAAAATGAAGATCTGTACCAGCAGCGGCGTGCCACGAACGAGTTCGACGTAGATAGTCGAGAGGTCGCGCAGGGTCGGGTTGTTCGACAGACGGCACAGGCCAGTGGCGAGGCCGATCAGCAGGCCGAGCACGCCGGACACCACGGACAACCACAAGGTGGTCCAAAGGCCCCACATCAGCGGTCCGGCCGCCCAATGCCGGGTCACGCCAATCACGTCGCCTTCGGCCACGTCATCGCCCTGGGCGACTTGCAGGCTGTTGTCGTCGACGACCAGATGTTGCTCATCGCCGGCATCGTTGCGCAGGGTGACTTCGGCTTTATCGCCCTTGCGCACCAGTTCGCTGACGGTTGCGATGTCGGCGGCGCGCTGGGATTCTTCGGCGTGGTAGGCGAAGTATTGCGGCACGCGGTTCCAGCGCCATTCGTAGGACATCAGCGAGGTGGCGTAGTACAACGCGCCGGCCAGGCCGATCAGCACCAGCACGGTTAGTACGTGCCAAGGCCATTGGGCTTTTTTCTGTTTCATTACGGGTTCCGGAATGTGTGTTGCCTGGGAGGCCGTCATCGCGGGCAAGCCCGCTCCCACAGTGAACGGGGTGAACACAACCTTTGTGCCCGACGTGGTTCCTGTGGGAGCGGGCTTGCCCGCGAATGGGGCGGCGCGGTCTATCTGACCGGGCCTTATTCCATGTCCTTCAGCCAAGCGGTGTCTTTAAACCACTTGTCATGGATGCGATCGTAGGTGCCGTCTTCGTGGATCTGGTGCAGGAAGTTGTTGATGAAGTTGATGCTGTCGTAGTCACCCTTCTTCAGACCGAAGGCCAAAGGCTCGTAGGTGAACGGCTTGTCGAGGAACACCAGTTTGCCGGCACCGGCCTTGTTCACTGCCACGACGTTGTACGGCGCGTCGTAGATAAAGGCGTCGGCCTTGCCGTTGACCACGTCGAGCACGGCTTCCTGCTCGTTGTCGTAGCCGTGGTACTTGGCTTTGGCGATGAGCTTTTTGGCGACCATCTCGCCGGTGGTGCCGAGCTTGGAGGTGATGCGGTAGTCGGCGGTGTTCAGGTCTTTGTAGGACTTGATGGTGCCTTCCAGCTCCTTGCGGATCAGCAGCGTCTGGCCGACGACGATGAACGGCTCGCTGAAGTTCAGGCGCAGGTTGCGTTCCTGGGTCAGGGTCATGCCGCTGCCGATCATGTCGAACTTGTCGGTGAGCAGGGCCGGGATGATGCCGTCGTAGCCGGTGGACACCAGCTCCAGCTTGACGCCCATGGCCTTGGCCATGGCTTTGAGGAGGTCGACTTCGAAGCCGATGATCTCGCCGCGCTTGTTGGTCATTTCGAACGGCATGTAGGTCGGGTCCATGCCGACTTTCAGCGTGCCGCGCTTGACCGCGTCATCGATGGCACCGGCCTGCGCCGCGTTGGCTGCAACCCATGCCGTGACGCCGACCAGCAGCATCGAGAGATACTTCTTCATCATCATGTCCCCAAAACCATTGCGTTGTGAGGCGCGCAAACAGCGGGTTTCCCTTGGAAAACCGGCAGATACGAACAGAAAGTTGTCCGGGCGCACCAATTCGGGGACGGATGCTAACGCACTCGCCCGTTTGCACAAGGGTTTAAGCAGGATTTGTTGCTTGTACGCGATCAAAAAAAACCCCGCTTTCGCGGGGTTTTTCGTTATGCCAACTGAGGCTGCACGCTCAGGGGCTTGAGCGGCAACAGCGGCGCATGGGGATCGGCTTTCACCGATTTACGCCATGCATCCAGCCACTCGGGGTGACCTTCGTTCCAGATCTGCTCGTGCAAGCGACCCAATGCCACCGGGTCACTCAACAGGGCCACGCGCTCGTTGTTGGTCAGCCCTTCAGGTCCGACCTTCAGCGCATGACGAACCCGCTCGACGCGCAGCCACTCGATCGGCTCGGCCTGACCGTGACGGGACGTCGCCAGCGAGCACGCCAACGCGTTCTGCTGTGGGTCGACCACCGAACGGATGAAGCCGTCTTTCAGCGCATGCCAACGGTTTTCGTGGGTGTACTGGTCAGTCGCCAGCAACGCCTGTGGCGGATTGTATTCCTCAGGAATCAGGAACAGGCTCTCGTCACGGGACTTGAGGCCCAGGCCGACACGGCTGGAAATCACCGACACCGGGATCGACAGCATCAGCGAACCGACGATCGGCACCAGCCACCACAGGAAGCTCGGGTTCAGCCAGATAACCAGCAAGGCCCAGAAGAAGCCCAGCAAGGTTTGCGGACCGTGGCGCTTGACCGCTTCGCTCCATGGCGTGGAGTCGTCGTCACGTTGTGGCGAGTTCCAGGTCGCGGCCCAGCCGAGGAACGCGGCGAGCACGAAACGGGTGTGGAAAATCATCCGCACCGGCGCCAGCAGCATGGAGAACAGCATCTCCAGCAGCATCGACAGCGTCACTTTGAACTTGCCACCGAACTCTTTCGCGCCCTTGGCCCAGATCAGGATGATGCTCAACAGCTTCGGCAGGAACAGCAGCACGACGGTGGTCGAGAACAGCGCAATCGCCTTGTCCGGGTGCCATTGCGGCCACAACGGATAGAGCTGGCGCGGTTCCAGGAAGTACTGCGGCTCCATCAAGGTGTTGACCGCCAGAAGCGCTGTCGACAGCACCAGGAAGAAGAACCACAACGGTGCCGACAGGTAAGACATCACGCCGGTCAGGAACACCGCGCGGTGCACCGGGTGCATGCCCTTGACCAGGAACAGGCGGAAGTTCATCAGGTTGCCGTGGCACCAGCGCCGGTCACGCTTGAGTTCGTCCAGCAGGTTCGGCGGCAGTTCTTCATAGCTGCCCGGCAGGTCGTAGGCAATCCACACGCCCCAGCCGGCACGGCGCATCAGCGCAGCTTCGACGAAGTCGTGGGACAGAATTGCACCGGCGAACGCGCCTTTACCGGGCAACGGCGCCAGGGCGCAGTGCTCGATGAACGGCTTCATGCGGATGATCGCGTTGTGGCCCCAGTAGTGGGATTCGCCCAACTGCCAGAAGTGCAAGCCAGCGGTAAACAGCGGACCGTACACGCGGGTCGCAAACTGCTGCATGCGCGCATACAGCGTGTCCATGCCCGACGCACGTGGCGCGGTCTGGATGATCCCGGCGTCCGGCGTGGCTTCCATCAAGCGCACCAGACTGGTCAGGCAATCGCCGCTCATCACGGAGTCCGCGTCGAGCACGACCATGTACTTGTAGTCACCGCCCCAACGACGGCAGAAGTCGTCGAGGTTGCCGCTTTTGCGTTTTACCCGACGGCGACGGCGGCGATAGAAGATCTTGCCGAAGCCTTTGGCTTCACGGCAGACGTCGAGCCAGGCTTGCTGTTCGGCGACGCAGATATCGGCATCGTTACTGTCGCTGAGGACGAAGAAGTCGAAGCGATCCAGGTCACCCGTGGCCGCGACCGACTCGAACGTCGCCCGCAGACCGGCAAACACCCGTGGCACGTCTTCGTTGCAGATCGGCATCACCAGTGCGGTGCGCGCGTCCTTGGCGATCGGCTCGTTGCCGGCGCTTTTGCCGGAAATGCGGTATTTGTCGTGGCCGGTGAGCAACTCGAGGAAGCCCATCAGCGCGGTCCAGAAACCGGCCGACACCCAGCAGAACAGAATCCCGAACAGAATCAGGATGCTGGTTTGCAGTGCATACGGCAGCACTTGCGTGGCCGTCTGGGTCAGCGGTTGATGCAGCACTTCGTTGAGGTCGACGAACGACCAGCCCTGGTACGGCATGATGCCTTTCATGTACCAGCCCGCCACGATGGTCTGGCCGAGCATCAGGACCAACAGAATGTAGCGACGGATCGAACCGACGGTGCGCCAGCGAGCGGCCGGCAACACGCGTTCATCCTTCGGCGGGGCCGGCGGATTGGTGCGACCGGTCAGACGACGCCAGCCACGCACCAGAATGTTGGTGCGCCACGGCTCCGGCACGACCTTGGTCCGGCGAATCGGTGGGGTCGCTCGCAGGCAGACGCGACCGCTGGCATCGAGCACCAGCATTTCGGCGTCCTGCAGTTCTTCGGCAGTGCTCAGGGTCAGGCGCTTGCCAACCGACGCCTGGGCGGCCTCGGTCGGCGCGTCAAACGTCGAAGACGACAGACGCTCGTGCAGTTCGCTGAAAGACTGGCAGCCCGCGAGTTCCGCGCGCTGCTGGTCGGTCATCGGTAAATGCGCCAGATACTCGGCAAGAGTCTCTGGTTGTACGTGTGAATTACTCATCGGCAGGCAACTGGTAGCTCCAGGTCTCGGTCAGGACTTCTTCAGTCGCTGCCGATTCCGGTGTGGCTGGGACCGCGTCCGCAGCGACTGGCTGCTTGGCGTCATTGTTGTCCTTGTTGTCCTTGTTCTTGGTATCCGCGACTGGCTTGGCGTCGGCCTGCTTGGCTTCAGCTTGCTTGACGTCTTTGTCCATCTTCTCTTGTTGCTTGGCAGCCACCTTGTCAGCCTTGGCTACAGAAGAATTAGACGCCGGAATCGACGACTTGGCCAGATCGGCAGGCACGATGTTCTCGACCAGTGCGGCACGCATCTCGGTCGGTTTGCCCGGATCCTTGATTTTCATCCGCAGGGTCAGGCGCCAGCCCTTGGTTTCAGGGTTGTAACGCACGCTGTTCTCGACCAGTTCGGCATTCTCGCCAACGCTGACCTGACTGCGAACGTCTGCCGTTTCCGGCAATGCGGAAAGGGACGGGCCCTCGAAGTCGACCAGGTAGGCAACGCTGCCATCCGGCTGACGGATCAGGTTGGACTGTTTCACGTCACCCGTGGAACGCAGGGTCTGTTGCACCCAGGCGCTGTCCGGTGCGTGAAGGGCGGCTTCGTCGATGGTCCAGTGCATGCGGTAGGCAACGTCCAGCGGCTGGCCAGGCTCAGGCAGTTTTTCCGGGCTCCAGAACGCAACGATGTTGTCGTTGGTTTCGTCGGCGGTCGGAATTTCCACCAGGTCTACAGAACCTTTGCCCCAATCGCCTTTTGGCTCGATCCAGGCACTTGGGCGCTTGTCGTAACGGTCGTCGAGGTCTTCGTAGTGGCTGAAGTCACGGCCACGTTGCAGCAAGCCGAAGCCGCGCGGGTTCTCGATCGAGAAGTTGCTCACCGCCAGGTGTTTCGGGTTGTTCAGTGGGCGCCAGATCCACTCGCCGTTGCCGGCATGGATCGACAGACCGCTGGAATCGTGCAGCTCGCGACGGTAGTTGAGCACTTTCGACGGCTGGTTGGCGCCGAACAGGAACATGCTGGTCAGCGGCGCAACGCCAAGCTTGGTGACCTTGTCACGCAGGAACATCCGGGCCTTGACGTCGACAATGGTGTCGCTGCCTGGACGCAGGGTCAGGCGGTACGCGCCGGTCGCGCGTGGCGAATCCAGCAGGGCGAAGATCACCAGGTGCTTGTCGCCCGGTTTTGGCTGTTGAATCCAGAACTCGGTGAAACGCGGGAATTCTTCGCCGGACGGCAATGCGGTGTCGATGGCCATGCCGCGAGCGGACAAGCCATAGGTGTGACCCTTGCCGACAACGCGGAAGTAACTCGCGCCGAGCATGGTCATGATTTCGTCTTGCTTGTCGGCCTTGTTGATCGGGTACAGCACACGGAAACCGGCATAACCCAGTTGTTCGGTGGCCTTAGGATCGAACTGCACGTCGCCGAAGTCGAAACGACTTGGGTCGTATTTGATCTCTTCGACGGTGTTAGCCGTGATTTCGTTGATTTTCACCGGCGTATCGAAGTGCATGCCCTGGTGATAGAACGAAAGCTTGAACGGGGTTTTCTGATCGGCCCATTCGGCTTTTTCGGTGCGGAAACGAATTTTTTGGTAGTCCGCGAATTTCATTTCGCGGAATTCGTTCGGCAGGTTACTGCGCGGAGCTTCGAATTTCTGCCCGGCCAGCTCTTTTGCCTTGACCGACACATCATCCAGACTGAATGCCCAAAGCTGGCCGGCGCTGAGCAGGCAGAGCAGAGCAGAGCCCGCTACCAGAGCGCTTCGGAACCGTGTGGCAGTCAATTTTGGTGCATTACAGGGACTAACAATCACGAGCAACCCTCGCCGAAAACAGATCAAAAAACCAACGGCCAGTTAAAGGGCCTGTGAGGTGTACGGCATGGAAAAACCGACCTTACGGACCACTCTTGCCAAGTTGGCGAGCATTGTTCCGACTCCGGTGGGGCTAAATGATTCCCCAATCGGTCCAGGACAAGTCTCTACCTAAGTCAAAAACGGACCAACGAACGCTGATCCCCGTAGCGCGCGATTATCTAGTAGGCCGCGTTACAACGCATCAGGGCTAACAAAGTATTTCTCGCGAAAAACCCCTGTTTTCAGTCGAAAAGGGCTTAAAAAGATGTTTCAAGCGCTTTCAGGTCTGTAACAGGAAGGTGACCGGGCCATCATTGACCAGGTGCACCTGCATATCCGCGCCGAATCTACCTGATGCCACAGTGCCATGCACCTGTTTCGCTTTGCCTAATAGATAGTCGAAGAGTTCTTCGCCCAGGGCCGGAGGGGCAGCAGTCGAAAAACTCGGGCGCAATCCGCTTTTGGTGTCGGCGGCCAGGGTGAACTGAGAGACCAGCAGCAACCCACCGCCCACATCCGCCAGGGACAGATTCATCTTGCCCTCGGCGTCGCTGAACACTCGATAGTTAAGCAGCTTATTAAGAAGTTTGTCGGCGCTGGCCCGAGTATCCTCGGGCTCGACGGCCACCAGTACCAGCAAACCCTGATCGACTGCGCCGACCACCTCCCCCGCTACCTCGACTCGGGCGCCACGCACCCGTTGCAGCAGGCCCTTCATGCTTCTTCAGGAGCCAGGTCAAGCAGACGCCGGGCCATCAGATCGGCCGCGCGCACCAATGCATCGGTAATCCCCGGTTCGGAGGCGGCATGGCCGGCGTCCCGGATGATTTGCAGTTCGCTGTTCGGCCAGGCCTGGTGCAGTTCCCAAGCGTTATCCAGCGGGCAGATCACGTCATAGCGACCGTGGACGATCACGCCCGGCAAATGGGCGATCTTGCCCATGTCGCGGATCAGCTGGTTCGGCTCCAGGAACGCGTTGTTGGTGAAGTAGTGGCATTCGATGCGGGCGATGGACAACGCGCGCTGTGGTTCGGAGAAACGATCGACCACCAGCGGGTTCGGGCGCAAGGTCGCGGTCCGGCCTTCCCAGGTGGACCAGGCCTTGGCCGCGTGCATCTGGGCAATTTGATCGTTGCCGATCAGGCGCTTGTGGAAAGCCGAGAGCAAGTCGTCGCGCTCATCCATAGGGATCGGCGCGATGTAGTCCTGCCAGTAGTCGGGGAACAGACGACTGGCGCCCGCCTGATAGAACCACTCGATTTCCTGCGGACGGCAGAGAAAAATCCCGCGCAGGATCAGACCGTGCACACGCTCCGGGTGGGTTTGTGCATAGGCCAGGGCCAGCGTCGAACCCCAGGACCCGCCGAACAGCACCCATTTCTCGATGCCCAGGTGCTTGCGAATTCGCTCGAGGTCGGCGACCAGATCCCAGGTGGTGTTGTTTTCGAGGTTGGCGTGGGGCGTGGAGCGACCGCAACCGCGCTGGTCGAAGGTGACAATGCGATACAGGTTCGGATCGAAATACCGGCGGCTCTGGGCATCACACCCGGCACCGGGGCCGCCGTGGATGAACACTACCGGCAAACCTTCCGGTGAACCGCTTTCGTCGACATACAGCGTGTGAGTTTCATCGACGGCCAGATCGTGCCGGGCGTGGGGTTTGATCTGCGGGTACAAAGTCTGCATTGCGCGCTCCGTAAGGGGTCGAGGTCATCCCTGGGGGGACTTCTATTATTCTGCCGTCCGGCATCATAAACCCGAATTACGCCAATGAGCATGCCCTTGCAGAGTCAGAGTTTTGCCGTCAGATATCTGGACAGGGTTTCATAGAGGGCGTCGACCTCGGCGACTTGCCCCCGAGCGCGTAAACAACCGTGAACCAGCCCTTCCCCGTAATATAGTGTCGCCTTCACACCGGCGGCGTTCAGTCGTTCGGCGTAACGCACACCGTCATCGCGCAGCGGGTCGAATTGCGCCACGGCGACCAGCGCGGGCGGCAGGCCGCTGTAGTCGTTGGCGAGCAATGGCATCGCATAGGCGCCCGGCTGTCGGGTGCCCCGCAAGTACAACGCGTGATAGCAATCCACATCACTGCTGCTGAGCAACGGGGCGTCGACGCATTCGCTGCGCGACGGCAACCGATGATCGCCGCCGAGGCCGGGATAAATCAGCACCTGCGCACAGGGCACAGGCTCGCCGGCATCGCGCAGTGCCAGGCACAACGCGGCGGCAAGATTGCCGCCGGCACTGTCGCCTGCCACTAGCGTACGCGCAGGGTCGAGCCGAAACGGTCCTGAGCGCAGGGCTCGCCAGACTTTCAGACAGTCATCGAACGCCGCCGGAAACGGATGTTCCGGCGCCAAACGGTAGTCGACGGCGATCACCAACACACCGAGGGTCGACGCCAGTTCGGTGCAGATGAAGTCGTGGGAATCCAGATCTCCCACCACCCAGCCGCCGCCATGCAGATACACAATGCACGGGACACCGTTGGTCGACGGCGGAACCGGCGGCTGATAAGAACGCAGCGGTACGCCAGCCAATTCGAAATCGACCACGTAAAGCCCGGCCGGACGTGGCGGAGTGAACGCCCGGCACATCTCGCTATAGGCCTGACGCAAACCGGCGAGGCTGCTGTCGGTGCTGTTGAAGCCGACGGTTTTCTCGACAAAAGCCGTCATCTGTTCGGAAAGCGGATAAGGAGCCATAAGCCTGGTGCCCGTTCAGAGAGATTTGTGGCCCCCCTGTAGGAGCTGGCTTGCCAGCGAAGGCGGTGTGTCAGGCCACATTGATGTCATCTGACACGCTGCCTTCGCTGGCAAGCCAGCTCCTACAGGGGAGTTGCGGTGACGGTCAGTTTTTCAGGCTGGCCTGAACGGTGGCCACGCCATCCTTGCCATCGAAACTGCTGACACCGGCGAGCCAGCGCTGAAGATCTTGCGGGTTGTCGCGCAGCCATTGCCTGGCGACATCCTGTGGCGTCTTGCGCTCCATGATCGGCACCATCAACTGGCTTTCCAGGGCGGCGGTGAAGGTCAGGTTTTCCAGCAGGCGATTCACGTTCGGGCAGCGCTGGGCGTAGTCCGGGGCGGTGACGGTGGAGACGGTCGCCGCACCTTCATTCGGGCCGTAGACGTCTTCGCTGCCCGTCAGGTAGGCGATCTTCATATTGATGTTCATCGGGTGCGGGGTCCAGCCGACGAACACCACGAACTCCTTGCGATTCACCGCGCGCTGCACGGCGGCGAGCATGCCGGCTTCACCGGATTCAATCAGTTTGAAGTCCTTCAAGCCAAAGTGATTGGTCTCGATCATGGTTTTGATGGTGGTGTTGGCGCCGCTGCCCGGCTCGATGCCGTAGATCTTGCCACCGAGTTTGTCTTTGAATTTGGCGATGTCAGCGAAGGTTTTCAGCCCTGCTTCGGCGACGTACTCAGGTACGGCGAGGGTTGCCTGGGCGTCGGCCAGGCTCGGTTTATCCATGACCTTCACCTGATTGGCGGCCACGAACGGCGCGATGTTCTTGTCCATCGCCGGTTTCCAGTAACCAAGGAAGATGTCCAGGCGCTTGTCGCGGATGCCGGCGAAGATGATTTGCTGCACGGCGCTGGTTTGCTTGCTCTCGTAGCCGAGGCCGTTGAGCAGCACGTCGGCCATGCCGCTGGTGGCGATGACGTCGGTCCAGTTGACCACGCCCATGCGCACGGCCTTGCAGGAAGGGTCGTCATTGGCCAGAACGCTGGTGCTCAGAAGAGCCGTGCCGCAGAGGATGGAGAGACAGCGGGTGAACAGTCTTTTCATTGGGAGAGTCTCGTGCGGCAGCGGATTATTGTCGGGCCGGTGTCTTTGTGCACCGTGGACCAAACATTACGCAGCAGACGAGCGGTAAAAGCGAACTGTGGCGACCGTGTTTTGCACGGTGGCGACGCGTGATCCGTTATCAAGTCGAACACATACCCTGTAGGAGCAAGCTTGCTCGCGCAGAGGGCGTGTCAGTCGGCATCGATGGTGACTGATCCACCGTCTTCGCTAGCAAGCTAGCTCCTACAGGGTTATGCGTCGGTTTAGCGCTTGTAGTGTTGCTCGCCCCAGGCGAGCAGGCCTTGCAGCAATTCCTTCAGTACCACCTGCGTCGGCTCTGCCAGATCAGGCCGATAGCGGAACGGCTCGAACTCTTCCATGTACGTGCACTGGCCCAACTCCAGTTGCACCGCATGAATGTTCTCGGCCGGGTTGCCGTAATGTCGGGTGATGTGGCCGCCCTTGAAGCGACCGTTCAGCACATGGCTGTAATCGGCGTGCTTGGCGCAGATCGCTTCCAGTTGAGTCGCCAACTGCGGATCGCAACTGGCGCCGTTGAAGGTGCCGAGGTTGAAGTCCGGCAGCTTGCCGTCGAACAGGTGCGGGATGATCGAACGGATCGAGTGCGCGTCGAACAGCAGCGCGTAGCCAAACTCGGCTTTCAGTCGCGCCAGTTCGTTCTGCAACGTGCTGTGGTACGGCGTCCAGATCTGCTCCAGATAGGTCGCGCGCTCTTCTTTTGAAGGCTCCAGCCCCTCGCGGAACAGCGGGATGCCGTCGAACAGCGTCGCCGGGTACAGACCCGTGGTCGCGCCGACGTACAAAGGCTTGTCGTCGGACGGTCGGTTCAGGTCGATGACAAACCGTGAATACTCGGCCGCCAACGTGCTGGCGCCCAGCTCGGCGGCAAACTCGTAAAGCTTGGGGATGTGCCAGTCGGTGTCCGGCAGGCTTTTCGCGTCGGGAATCAACCCGGCTTCTACGGCCGGGGTCAGGCGCAGGCCCGCGTGGGGCATGCTGATCAGCAGCGGCACGCGGCCTTGTTTGAAGTTCAGAACCTTATCCACAACTGTTCTCCTAAACGCTTGTTTCGACGCCGTGACGCACGACGCGTTTTTCCAGGTCACCGCCCAGCCAGTACGACAGGTCGGCGGGACGATCAATTTGCCAGGCGACGAAATCCGCGACCTTGCCGACTTCCAGCGATCCATGAGTCTCGGCCATGCCCAATGCGGTGGCGGCGTGAATCGTCGCACCGGCCAAGGCTTCTTCCGGGGTCATGCGGAAACAGGTGCACGCCATGTTCAGCATCAGGCGCACCGACAGCGCTGGCGAGGTGCCGGGGTTGAGGTCGCTGGCGATGGCGATCTTCACGCCGTGTTTGCGCAGCGCGTCCATCGGCGGCAACTGGGTTTCGCGCAGGAAGTAGAACGCGCCGGGCAGCAACACCGCGACGGTGCCGGACTGGGCCATGGCGATGGCGTCGTCTTCGTCCATGAACTCCAGGTGATCAGCCGACAGTGCGTGGTAACGCGCCGCCAGGCTCGACCCGTGCAGCGACGACAATTGCTCGGCATGCAGTTTCACCGGCAAGCCCAGTTCTTGTGCGGTGATGAACACCCGCTCGACCTGCGCCGGGGAAAACGCCAGGTATTCGCAGAACGCGTCCACCGCATCCACCAGCCCTTCGGCGGCCAGTGCCGGAAGCATCTCGGCGCAGATATGGTCGATGTAGTCGTCGGCGCGATCGGCGTATTCCGGCGGCAAGGCGTGAGCGGCCAGGCAGGTGCTGCGCACGCTGACCGGCAGTTCGGCGCCGAGGCGACGGATCACACGCAGGATCTTGCGTTCGCTGGCCAGGTCGAGGCCGTAGCCGGATTTCATCTCGACCGTGGTCACGCCGTCACGCAGCAAGCTCTTCAGGCGCTTGGCGGCGCTGGCGAACAACTCGTCTTCAGTCGCTGCGCGGGTGGCGCGAACGGTGCTGGCAATGCCACCACCGGCCGCGGCGATTTCCGAATAGCTGACGCCTTGCAGGCGCTGTTCGAATTCGCCGCTGCGGTTACCGCCGAACACCGTGTGGGTGTGGCAATCGATCAGGCCCGGCGTGACCCAGGCGCCTTTAAGATCGTTGACGACCGGGTACTCACCCGCCGGCAGTTCGCCGCGCGGGCCGATCCACTCAATGTGCGCACCTGACGTCACGATGGCCGCATCCTCGATGATCGAGTAGACGCCTTGCGCCATGGTTGCGACGTGGCAGTGTTGCCAGAGAGTTTTCATCCGTGGCCTCCGTTAGGTTATCGATGTGAAAAAGAAGGTTCCTGCTCGACCCGTGCTGCCTGGCCTGCCGCAGGTTTGACCCACGTCAGGTAGGCCAGCACCAGCAGAGCAATCCAGACCACGCCGACGATCAACGCCGCCTGGGTGTCCGGGAAATAGCCCAGCACGCCGAAGATGAACAGCATGAAGGCAATCGCCGCCATCGGCGCATACGGCCAGAACGGCACCGGGAATTTCAGTTGCGCGACCTGCTCGCTGCTCATCGAACGACGCATCGCCACTTGAGTGAGCAGAATCATCAACCAGACCCACACCGTCGCAAAGGTCGCGATGGAAGCGATCAACAGGAAGACGTTTTCCGGAATCAGGTAGTTCAACAGCACGCCCAGCAACAGCGCGCCACTCATCACCACCACCGTCATCCACGGCACGCCATTGCGCGACAACCTGGCGAAGCCCTTGGGCGCATGCCCTTGCTGGGCCAGGCCGTACATCATGCGGCCTGCGCCGAAGATGTCGCTGTTAATGGCTGAAATCGCCGCCGAGATCACCACGATATTCAGAATAGTCGCCGCCGAGCTGATCCCCAGATTGTCGAAAATCTGCACGAACGGGCTGCCCTGGCTGCCGATCTGCTGCCACGGAAAGATCGACATCAGTACCAGCATGGTCAGCACGTAGAACAGCAAAATACGCAACGGCACAGCATTGATCGCCCGCGGCAGCACACGCTGCGGGTCTTTGGCTTCACCGGCGGTTACGCCGATGATTTCAATGCCGCCGAAGGCAAACATCACCACGGCGAACGAAGCGATCAGGCCGCCTACGCCATTGGGCATGAAGCCGCCATGGCTCCAGAGGTTGCTGATGTCGGTCGCTTGGGCGCCGGGTGCACTGCTGATGCCGAACAGCATGATGCCGAAACCGCCGAGGATCATTGCGACGATGGCCGCGACCTTGAGCAGCGACAGCCAGAACTCCATTTCGCCAAAGACTTTGACGTTGCACAGGTTCAAGCCGCCGACCACCGAGACGATGCCCAGCACCCAGATCCAGCGGTCGACTTCCGGAAACCAGAAGCCCATGTAAATACCGAACGCAGTGACGTCGGCCATGCCGACGATGACCATTTCGAACGCGTAGGTCCAACCGAGGATGAAGCCCGCCATTGGCCCCAGATAGGTGCTGGCGTACTGGCCGAAAGAGCCGGCCACCGGGTTGTGCACCGCCATCTCGCCGAGGGCGCGCATGACCATGAACACCGCCGCGCCACCGATCAGGTAAGCCAGCAGTACCGCAGGCCCGGCCATTTGAATGGCCGAGGCAGAACCGTAAAACAGCCCGGTGCCGATCGCCGACCCCAGCGCCATGAAGCGAATATGTCGGGCAGAAAGCCCGCGTTTGAGTCCTTTTGATTGCTGTTGCATTGCTCGTCCCTAATTATTTTTATTCGACGCCAAACCGAATCGCCTCCTGTAGGAGCTGTCGAGTGCAACGAGGCTGCGATCTTTTAAAAAGCAAGATCAAAAGATCGCAGCCTGCGGCAGCGCCTACATTGGAACCATTACAGGCTAGGCAGCAACTTCGCCGGCACCAGTTCATTCAGGCAACGGGTAGCCAACAGTTCAGACGCCGCATTGATGTCCGGTGCGAAGAAGCGGTCCTTCTCATAGAAAGGCACTTCGGCACGCAGAATCCCGCGCGCTTTTTCCAGTTTTGGCGAGGTTTTCAGACCGTCACGCAGATCCAGACCCTGCACCGCAGCCAGCCATTCAACCGCCAGAACACCACGGGTGTTCTCGGCCATTTCCCACAGGCGCTTGCCAGCCGCCGGGGCCATGGACACGTGGTCTTCCTGGTTCGCCGATGTCGGCAGGCTGTCCACCGAATGCGGATGCGACAACGCTTTGTTTTCGCTGGCCAGTGCCGCCGCAGTCACCTGGGCGATCATGAAGCCGGAGTTCACGCCGCCATTGGCCACCAGGAACGGCGGCAGTTGCGACATGTGCTTGTCCATCATCAGCGAGATACGACGCTCGCTCAGGGAACCGATTTCAGCGATGGCCAGCGCCATGTTGTCGGCCGCCATGGCCACCGGTTCGGCGTGGAAGTTACCACCGGAGATCACGTCGCCTTCAGCAGCGAAGACCAACGGGTTGTCGGAGACGGCGTTGGCTTCAATGACCAACACTTCGGCAGCCTGGCGGAACTGGGTCAGGCAGGCGCCCATGACTTGCGGCTGGCAACGCAGGGAGTACGGGTCCTGTACCTTCTCGCAGTTCTGGTGCGAGTCGGACACTTCACTGCGCTCACCCAGCAGATCACGGTAAGCGGCAGCGGCGTCGATCTGGCCTTTCTGGCCACGAGCAGCGTGGATGCGCGCGTCGAACGGCGAGCGCGAGCCCAATACCGCTTCAACGGTCAAGGCACCCAGCGCCAAGGCACCGGCGAACAGGTCTTCACCTTCGAACAGACCGCGCAGCGCGTAAGCGGTAGACACCTGAGTGCCGTTGAGCAGCGCCAGACCTTCTTTCGCCGCCAGGGTCAGCGGCGTCAGGCCGGCGACTTTCAGCGCTTCGGTGGCTTCCATCCATTCGCCTTTGTAGCGGGCCTTGCCTTCGCCCAGCAGTACCAGCGACATGTGGGCCAACGGCGCCAGGTCGCCGGATGCACCGACCGAACCTTTCAATGGAATGTGCGGGTAAACCTCGGCGTTGATCAGCGCGATCAGGGCGTCGATAACCTTGCGACGAATACCCGAGAAACCACGGCTCAGGCTGTTGACCTTAAGCACCATGACCAGGCGCACCAGCGCGTCGCTGATCGGCTCACCGACACCGGCGGCGTGGGACAGGACCAGCGAGCGCTGCAGGTTTTCCAGGTCTTCGCTGGCGATGCGGGTCGAAGCCAACAGGCCGAAACCGGTGTTGATGCCATACGCAGTGCGGTTCTCGGCGAGGATCTGTTCCACGCAGGCAACGCTGGCTTCGATCTGCGCCGAGGCGCTGTTGTCGAGGGTGATTTTGACCGGTTGCTGATAAACATCACGCAGTTGGGCAAGGCTCAGTTGGCCGGGAATCAAATTAAGCGCAGTCACATCATTCTCCTTTTGAGAGTCTTTTATTAACTCACCAGACGCTCCGGAGATGTCCGTTGTCCGTCGCGTCTCTCTGTTGGGGAGCCGCGCCTTGGCACGCTGGTGTGGTGGGAATCAATTCAGATTCGGTAAAGCCTTGTGCAACAAAATCGGGTCTTTCAACACGCTGGCAGCGGCGGCGATATCAGGCGCCAACCAGCGGTCCTGGTCGTACGCGGGAACCCGCTCGCGCAGCAGGCGCCACGCGGCATCGGTGCCGGCGCCGAAGCGTTGTTCTTTGAGGAACTCAAACGCCTGGGCCGCCAGCAGGTACTCGATGGCGAGGATCTGCGTGCAGTTCTCCAGGACACGGTGCAGCTTCAGCGCCGCGTTGGTGCCCATGCTCAGGTGATCTTCCTGCAGGCCCGAGGTGACGTAGTTGTCGAGCACCGCCGGTTGAGCCAATTGACGGTTTTCCGCACACAGCGAAGCGGCGACGTACTGGACAATCATCATCCCGGAATTCACCCCCGGATTGGCCACCAGGAAGGCCGGCAAACCGCTGACGTGCGGGTTGATCAGGCGATCGAGGCGACGCTCGGCGATGGAGCCGATTTCGGCCATGGCGATGGCCAGCAAGTCTGCCGCCAGTGCCACGGACTGGCCGTGCGGGTTGGCCTGGGACATCACCCGGAAGTTGTCCGGCGTGCCCAGCAACATCGGGTTGTCGGTGACGGAGTTGAGTTCGGTTTCGATCTGCTTCCTGGCGTGCTCAAGCTGATCGCGAGCGGCGCCGTGCACTTGCGGGATCGAGCGGATGCTCAACGCATCCTGGGTGCGAATACCTTTGCTCGAAGCAATCACTTCACTGCCATCGAGCAACGCCCGCAGGTTGATGCCGACTTGCTGCATGCCCGGATGTGGCTTGAGCGCGATGATCTCGGCATCGAACGCAGCAATCTGCCCGCGTTGGGCTTCAAAGCTCATGGCACCGATCACGTCGGCCCATTGCAGCAGACGGGTGGCGTCGGCCAGCGCCAGGCAGCTGAGGCCGGTCATGCACGGCGTGCCGTTGACCAGGCACAAGCCATCTTTGGCACCCAGTTGAACCGGTTGCAGGCCTTCTTCGGCCAAGGCTTGCTGCGCGGAAACGATCTGCCCGCGATAGCTGACATTGCCGACGCCCAGCAGCGCGATGCTGATGTGCGCCATGTGGGTCAGGTAACCGACCGAGCCCTGGGACGGCACTTGCGGGGTGATGCCACGATTAAGCAGTGCCAGCAGCGCTTCGACCACCCGGCGATGAATGCCGGATTTGCCATGGCTGTAGTTACGAATGGCCGCGCAGATAATGGCGCGGGTCTGTTCGTCGGCCAACGGCGCGCCGACGCCACAGGCGTGGCTGAGCAGCGTATTGCGCGACAGTTGGCTGAGTTGCTCGTCTTTGAGCGAGACGTTGCACAAGGCGCCGAGGCCGGTGTTGACGCCATAGGCGCGTTCACCGCTGACGACGATGCGCTGGACGATCGCCTGGGCATTCTCGATCCGGGCCCAGGTCTCGGCCGACAGCTCGAGCTGCGCGCCATGGCGGGCTACGGCAACCACATCCTGCCAGCGCAACGGGGCGTCGGCGATAACGATTTTTTCAGCCTGGGACATCTTTGACCTCGTGCGTACAACTTGAATATTGATGCAGCTCTACGGGCGCCATCGCGGGCAAGCCCGCTCCCACAGTGGTTCCGGGTGTACACACAATTGTGTAACGCAACCTATCCCTGTGGGAGCGGGCTTGCCCGCGATGAGGCCGACCCAATCACCACAAACCTTTAAACCACCGCCGCCCGCCGCTGTACGAACCGGTCGACATACTCATCCGCCGGCGAATGCAGGATCTCTCTTGGCGTGCCGACCTGAATCAGACGGCCATCCTTGAGGATCGCAATGCGGTTGCCGATGCGCACGGCCTCGTCGAGGTCGTGGGTGATGAACACGATGGTCTTGTGCAGGGTCTTTTGCAGCTCCAGCAACTGGTCCTGCATTTCGGCGCGGATCAGCGGATCGAGTGCGCTGAACGCTTCGTCCATCAGGATGATGTCGGTGTCCGCCGCCAAGGCGCGGGCCAGGCCCACACGCTGGCGCATGCCGCCCGAAAGCTGATGCGGGTATTTGTTTTCGTAGCCCTTGAGGCCCACGGTGTTGATCCAGTGCAGCGCACGCTCGGAGCACATTTGCTTGGTCTCGCCACGCACTTTCAAGCCGTAAGCGACGTTATCCACCACGGTCTTGTGCGGCAGCAGGCCGAAGCTCTGGAACACCATGCTGATCTTGTGCCGGCGAAATTCGCGCAGGGCTTCCATGTCGTATTGCAGGATGTCCACGCCGTCGACCAGGATCGCGCCGCTGGTCGGGTCGATCAGGCGATTGAAGTGGCGCACCAACGTCGATTTTCCGGAACCCGACAGGCCCATGATCACGAAGATCTCGCCGGTGCCGATGCTCAGGGACAAGTCGTTGACGCCGACCACACAGCCGGTTTCGGCCAGCACCTGATCCTTGGTTTTGCCCTGGCTGATCATGCCCAGCGCTTCCTTGGAGCGGTTGCCGAAAATCTTGAAGACGTTTTTGACTTCGATTTTGCTGATGGCTTCGTTGTTCATTTGCTCACCTCATGCCGTGGCCGACCGTACGCTTGAGTAATGCGGTCGATCACCACTGCCAGAATCACGATCGCCAGACCGGCTTCAAGGCCACGTCCGACGTTGAGGGTCTGAATCCCCACCAACACGTCTTCGCCCAGGCCGCGAGCACCGATCATCGAGGCAATCACGACCATCGACAGGGCCATCATGGTGGTCTGGTTGATCCCGGCCATGATGCTCGGCAGGGCCAGTGGAAGTTGTACGCCAAACAGTTGCTGCCAGCGGTTGGCACCGAAGGCGTTGATGGCTTCCATCACTTCACCGTCGACCTGGCGGATGCCCAGATCGGTCAGGCGGATCAGCGGTGGTGCGGCGTAGATCACGGTGGCGAAAATCGCCGGGACCTTGCCCAGGCCGAACAGCATCAGCACCGGGATCAGGTACACGAAACTCGGCATGGTCTGCATGATGTCCAGCAACGGCATCAGCACCGAACGCAGGCGATTGCTGCGTGCCGAGAGAATGCCCAGCGGGATGCCGATCAGCACCGAAATGACCGTCGCGACCATCATCAGCGCGAGGGTCTGCATCAGCTTGTCCCAGAGGCCGACCGCGCCTACCAGGAACAGCAGACCGACGATCACGGCGGTGGTCACGACTTTGCGGGTCGCGGGCCAGGCAACGCCCGCCACGATTGCCAGCATCAGCCACCAGGGCGCCGCACGCAGCAGCCCTTCAAGATTGACGATGGCCCACAACAGGGTGTCGGAGATGTGCCGGAACACGTCGCCGTAGTTGGTGACCAGCGAATCGACCCAACCGTTGACCCAGTCGGCGATGGAAAAGGTAAAGCTTTCGGGAAACATAAGAGACTCTCAATCAAGGGGTTGCGATCAAGCGTCCGACCGCCGTTGCCGACAGTCGGAGAAGCCCAACCTACAAGGCCGCGTCGATTTTCTTGGCTGCGTCGTCGCTCACCCATGCGTGCCAGACTTCAGGATGTTCCTTCAAGAAGATCTTGGCCAGTTTTGGCGACTCGATCCGCTCTTTGGCCATACGCCCGAGGTTCTGGTTCAGCAGGTCGATTGGCAGGTTGACCTTTTCCAGCACAGCCACCAGTTCCGGGGCTTGCTCGTGGAACGTCTTGGACAGGCCGACCTTGATGGTCACGCGCTTGTCCACGCCTGGCTTCTCTTCAAGCTTGACCAGGTCAACCTGGCCCATCAGCGGGGTTGGCGACCAGTAGTAGAACAGGATCGGCTCGCCACGCTTGTAGCTCGACAGCACCGCCGCATCCAGCGCCGGGCCGGTGCCCGGACGGAAGTTGGTGTAGGTGCTTTCCAGGCCATAGCTTTTGAGCATTTCGCTGTTGTCCAGTTCACAGGTCCAGCCCGCCGGGCAGTTGTAGAAACGGCCCTTGGAGGGCTCTTCGGCGTCCTTGAACACAGCGGAATATTTGGCCAGGTCAGCAATGTTTTTCAGGTCCGGTGCCTTCGGCTCCAGCTTACGCTTGGCGTCGCCTTCGATCACGTAACGCGGCACGTACCAGCCTTCGATAGCGCCTACGACAGGGGCGCCGACACCGACGACTTTGCCGGCCTTCTCGGCCTTGTTCCAGACTTCACTGCGGCCGACCCACTCTTCGGCAAAAATCTGAATGTCGTTGCTGCTCAGGGCGTTTTCCATGGTGATGGAGTTGCCCGGCAGGCTGTCAGTCTTGCAGTCGTAGCCTTTCTCCAACACGACTTGCAGCACGTCGGTCAGCAGCATGGCGCTTTCCCAGTTCAGGCCGGCAAATTTCACCGGTTTGCCCGACTCGCACCAACCCGCCGCCTGAGTGGCACCGGCACTGGCCAGCAGGCCCATGGAAAGCAATGTGGTCAGCAGGGTCTTGTTCGATTTCATTGTGTGACGCTCCTAATCATGAATTGGCTTACGGCAGTCAAGAGGCATCCAGGCCCTGTCCACGTCCAATCAGGCCTGCGCCGCAGCGCGACCGGCCCCGCTTGTTATAGGTGCTGCATTGCTGTCCTGCTCGACTGGCAGAATCAGGTGATCGGGTACTGGGCTGTGCCATTTTTTCGCGCACACGTAATACAGGGCAGCGGGAATCACTAGACCGATGATCCAGGAAATATCCACATCGCCCAGGGCCGCTACCAGCGGACCGGTGTAGAACTTGGTGGAGATGAACGGCAGCTGCACCAGCACACCGAAGACATAAACGCTGATACCGAGGGCGTTCCAACGGCCGTAGCGACCGTTTGGATCGGCCAGTGCCGGCACGTCATAACGCTCGCGGGTGATGCAGTAGTAGTCCACCAGGTTGATCGCGCTCCAGGGTGTAAAGAAGGCGAGCAAGAACAGGATGAAAGACTTGAATGCACCGAGGAACGAGTGCTGACCGAGCAACGCCATCAGGGTCGCGGCACCGACGATGACCAGCACGAACACCAGACGCTGCAAGCGCGATACTTTCAGATCACCACGAAAACCGCTGATGACGGTCGCAATGCACATGAAGCTGCCGTACGAGTTCAGCGTGGAGATGGTGACCTTGCCGAACGCGATGCTGAAGTACAGCAGCGCAGCGGTGGCACCGGTGCCGCCCAAACCAACGATGTAGGCGACTTCGTGGCCGGCAAATTGGCCGTTGGCCGAGGCGGCCGCGAACACGCCGAGGATCATTGCCACCTGTGCGCCAATGACCGAACCTGCGCCAGCGGCGAAAAAGGTCTTCACCGAGGACGTCTTGCTCGGGAGGTAGCGCGAATAGTCAGCCACGTACGGGCCGAAGGCGATCTGCCAGGACGCGGCAAGAGATACCGCGAGCAGGAAGCTGCTCCAGCTGAAGTGGCGGATTTGCAGGAGTGCGCCAATGTCGGTCTGGCTCATCAGACGGCTGAACAGGGAAACGAAGGCAATCACACCAATGACACTGGCAACACGGCCAATCCAATGGATCACCCGATAACCGAGCACCGTGACCAGCACGATGACACTGGCGAAGATAAGGATACCGACGCTGTCGCTGACGCCAAACAACTGGCCCAGCGCCTGGCCGGAAAGTACGGTTCCCGTTGCGGTGAAACCGAGGTACATCAAACACACCAGCACGATCGGGATGGCCGCGCCATACACGCCGAACTGCACGCGGCTGGAGATCATCTGCGGCAGGCCAAGCTTTGGCCCTTGTGCGGCATGCAACGCCATCACACCGCCGCCGAGCAGTTGCCCGATCAACAGACCGATCAACGACCAGAACACGTCACCGCCCAGCACTACGGCCAGGGCCCCGGTGACAATCGCGGTGATTTGCAGGTTGGCACCCATCCACAGGGTGAACTGGCTCAATAGACGACCGTGTCTTTCCGCTTCCGGGATGTAGTCGATCGAACGTTTCTCGATCAACGGTTTGTTGCCTGCACGATCGCTGTTAACCGCCATGATTCAACCTCTGTGGATTGTTATTGGGTGATCCCTGTAGGAGCGAGGCTTGCCCGCGAAGGCGTCCTTCCTGACACACCGTGGTGCATCATTCGCTGGCAAGCCAGCTCCTACAGGTATTTCTGCGTTATTTGCCGGTGATCATCGGCAGGTTCAGGCCTTGTTCCTTGGCGCAGTCGATCGCGATCTGGTAACCCGCATCGGCGTGACGCATAACGCCGGTCGCCGGGTCGTTGTGCAGAACGCGAGCGATACGCTCGGCCGCTTCGTCAGTACCGTCGCAGACAATCACCATGCCCGAGTGCTGGGGGAAGCCCATGCCGACGCCGCCGCCGTGGGGCAAGGAAACCCAGGTCGCGCCGCTCGCGGTGTTGAGCAGGGCGTTGAGCAGTGGCCAGTCGGACACGGCATCAGAACCGTCTTGCATCGATTCGGTTTCGCGGTTCGGGCTGGCAACCGAACCGGAGTCCAGGTGGTCGCGACCGATCACGATTGGCGCGGACAATTCACCGCTGCGAACCATTTCGTTGAACGCCAGGCCGAGCTTGGCGCGCAGGCCCAGGCCAACCCAGCAGATACGTGCCGGCAGACCCTGGAAGCTGATGCGCTCGCGCGCCATGTCCAGCCAGTTGTGCAGGTGAGCGTCGTCCGGGATCAGTTCTTTGACCTTGGCGTCGGTCTTGTAGATGTCTTCAGCGTTACCCGACAGCGCAGCCCAACGGAACGGGCCGATGCCACGGCAGAACAGTGGACGGATGTAAGCCGGTACAAAGCCTGGGAAGTCGAATGCGTTTTCCACGCCTTCTTCCTGGGCCATTTGACGGATGTTGTTGCCGTAGTCGAAGGTCGGAATGCCCATTTTCTGGAATTCGAGCATCGCTTTAACGTGCACAGCCATCGATTGCTTGGCGGCCTTGACCACGGCAGCAGGCTCGGTCTTGGCGCGAGCGCGGTATTCTTCCCAGGTCCAGCCGGCTGGCAGGTAACCGTTGAGTGGGTCGTGGGCGCTGGTCTGGTCGGTGACCATGTCCGGGCGCACGCCACGCTTGACCAGTTCCGGGAGGATTTCAGCCGCGTTGCCCAACAGAGCGATGGAGATCGCCTTGCCTTCCTTGGTGTATTTTTCGATGCGCGCCAGGGCGTCGTCGAGGTCGGTGGCTTGCTCGTCGACATAACGGCTGTTCAGGCGGAAGTCGATGCTGACCTGCTGGCATTCGATGTTCAGCGAGCAAGCGCCGGCCAGTGTCGCGGCCAGAGGTTGAGCGCCGCCCATGCCGCCGAGGCCTGCGGTCAGGACCCAACGACCTTTGAGGTCATCGTTGTAGTGCTGGCGACCGGCTTCGACGAAGGTTTCGTAGGTGCCCTGGACGATGCCCTGGCTGCCGATGTAGATCCAGCTGCCGGCGGTCATCTGGCCGTACATGGCCAGGCCTTTGGCGTCGAGTTCGTTGAAGTGCTCCCAGCTCGCCCAATGTGGCACCAGGTTGGAGTTGGCGATCAGTACGCGCGGGGCGTTGGTGTGGGTCTTGAACACGCCGACCGGCTTGCCGGATTGCACCAGCAGGGTCTCGTCGTCGTTCAGGTTGGTCAGGCTTTCGACGATCTTGTCGTAGCATTCCCAGTTACGTGCCGCACGACCGATACCACCGTAAACCACCAGTTCTTTAGGGTTCTCGGCGACTTCCGGGTCGAGGTTGTTCATCAGCATGCGCAGCGGCGCTTCAGTCAGCCAGCTCTTCGCAGTCAGTTTGTTACCGCGGGCAGCGCGGATTTCAACGTCACGAAATTTAGTCACGAAAAGAACTCCTCAGCAATCAATCCAAAACCAACCCAGACAGTGGGCGAGCAAGCCAATGAGCATCAGTGCACACCGGCGAATCAGTGGACGATGGTTGAGTCTTCGTGACTCATACGCATACGTCTTTACTTGTACATACAAGCATATGCAATCAGGCGGCCAACTTGTTGGATAGCTGTTCAAGAAAAATTCTGAAAGGGCTGGAGAGCGCCTGAATCAAGGGTTCTGGCGTAGATGAAATTTTTCTGGGGGATTGTGCGGAGGGCGTGACAGTTGTTACTTGAGCGTGGTTTTGCGCCACGCTGGGGCGTTCGGTAACAAAGTGGTGCGCGATGGGGAACGGGTTTGAGTAGCGAAAAGCTTCGCGGGCAAGCCTCGCTCCTACAGGTTTTATGTCAATCCCCGATCGAGGAACGACAAATAACCTGTAGGAGCGAGGCTTGCCCGCGAAAGGGATGTTGGATCAGCGTGCGATCAGTTCAATCACACAGCACAGGCCGTTACTGGAGATTTCCAGCAGCCCAGCGTTATCTTCGAGTTGCAAGCAATCATGGCGACCCAGTTGTGCATCGCTGTTACCCACCTTCACTTCCAACGCTTCGGTGACACTGAACACCAACACGGTGCCCGCCGAACTGAAAAACCGCTGCTCACCGTCCAGCCACTGCAACCGCGCGCTATACCGCTGCGGCGCGTAAATCAGGTTGAAGTCGCGAATCGGCCCGCCGAGCAATGTGCAGGAAACCTGGCTCTCACCGCTGAAGGCAAATGGATCGATCGGTAACAATGGCCGCGTGACTTGGCCATCAACCGACAAGGTCATGCCATCGCCTTGCAGCACGGTAATCACCCGCTCGTAACCGGCGAAGGTGGAAAACCCGCCCGACTCACCAATATCGGCAATCGACAGGCGCCAGCCAAACCCATCCAGGCCGGTGCCGGCATCGCGGGTGATTTCTTCAGTGCTGCCGCCGCCGTTTTTCCACGGCATGCGCGGATAATCTTTTGCGCGTAAAACCTTCAACTCACTCATTTATGGCTCTCTATTTATGAAACCGCCCTTCCAGACGATGACGGGAACCGGGGTGGATCAAACGGGCGGCGGTCACGGGCTGACGGCCGGACCAGGTGCGGCGACGAATCAGCAGGCACGGCTCGCCCTTTTCAATCTGCAGCAATTTGCATTCGGACGCCTCAGCCAGAATCGCCTCGACCACGTGCTCGCCTTCGGTCAGCGGTGCCACCTGGTTCAAGTAGGCGTACGGCGTTTGCAGGGTGAAATCCTGCTTGAGGTAGTCCGGAGCGACCAGCGCGTTGACGAAACGGTCTTCGATTTGCACCGGGATATCGTTCTCGAAATGCACGATCAGCGAGTGGAAGACCTTCTGGCCTTCGCGCATGTCCAGGGCCAGTGCGCGCTCGGAACCGGCGGCCTCTTCTTCCAGCGTGATCACCTTGCAGGTGTGGCGATGGCCACGGGAGGCGATTTCGTCGGCGATGTTGTGCACTTCAAACAGCGCGGACTGGCTTTTCGGCTCGGCGACGAACGTGCCGACACCTTGCATGCGCACCAACAGACCGTCGGCGGTCATCTCGCGCAGGGCGCGGTTGATGGTCATACGGCTGAAGCCCAACTGGCTGACCAGTTCACTTTCCGACGGGACGCGGTAGTGCGGCGGCCAGTTTCCACTGTCGATTTGCTGGGTGATCATTTGTTTGACGCGGGCGTACAAGGGCGCCGGACTGTCGCCCATGTGTGCGGCCAACGGAGAGACTGCAGGCGGAGTCGGCACGGTTAATCCTTGTTCGTTGAGAAGAGATTGCTAGCTTGCCGGAGTTTACCGAGCAGGCAAACGTCTGTATATGTATATACAAATAACACACGATGGGGTGCTGAACCATGTCCGCCTTCTTTGCCGAACGCGCGCTGCTGCCTAGTGGATGGGCCAACAATGTACGTCTTGAGGTCAGCGCCGAAGGCGTTTTGACCCATATCCAGGCCGATTCCACTGCAGATGGCGCCGAACGGCTAAGCGGTCCGCTGCTGCCTGGTATGCCGAATCTGCACTCCCACGCCTTCCAGCGGGCCATGGCCGGGCTGGCGGAAGTGGCGGGTAATCCGAACGACAGTTTCTGGACCTGGCGCGATTTGATGTATCGCCTCGTCGGAAAAATCAGCCCGGACCAGCTCGGCGTCATCGCTCGTCAGCTGTACATCGAAATGCTCAAGGCCGGTTACACCTCGGTCGCGGAATTTCATTATGTGCACCACGACACGAGCGGCCAACCGTACGCCGACCCGGCCGAACTGGCGCTGCGCATCAGCCAGGCCGCCAGTTCCGCCGGTATCGGTTTGACCTTGCTGCCGGTGCTTTATAGCCATTCCGGTTTCGGCGGCCAGCCCCCGAACGAAGGCCAACGCCGCTTCATCAACAGCACCGAAAACTACCTCAAGCTTCAATCGCGTTTGCAGCCGATCCTCGCGCAGCAACCGGCGCAGTCGCTGGGCCTGTGTTTCCACTCGTTGCGCGCGGTCACACCGCAGCAGATCAGCGAAGTGCTGGCGGCCAGCGACAAACAATGCCCGGTGCACATTCACATCGCCGAACAGCAGAAAGAAGTCGATGACTGCCTGAGCTGGAGCGGTCGCCGTCCGCTGCAATGGTTGTACGAAAATACCGACGTCGACCAACGCTGGTGCCTGGTCCACGCGACCCACGCCAACCCTGAAGAAGTCACGCTGATGGCCAAGAGTCGCGCCATCGCCGGTTTGTGCCTGACCACCGAAGCCAACCTCGGCGACGGGATTTTCCCGGCGGTGGATTTCCTCGCGCAGGGCGGACGCATGGGCATCGGTTCCGACAGCCATGTGTCGTTAAGCGTGGTGGAAGAACTGCGCTGGCTGGAATACGGCCAGCGCCTGCGCGATCAGCGACGTAATCGCTTGTATGGCGCCGATCAGCCGATGGTTGGCCGCACGCTGTATGACGCAGCGCTGGACGGCGGGGCTCAGGCGCTGGGTCAGCCGATTGGTGCGCTGGAAGTCGGCAAGCGAGCCGATTGGCTGGTGCTCGACGGTAACGATCCGTACCTGGCAACCGCCAGCGGCGACGGGATTCTCAATCGTTGGTTGTTTGCCGGTGGCGATCGCCAGGTGCGGGATGTGCTGGTCAATGGCCAGTGGGTCGTGCGTGACGGGCGCCATGCCGACGAAGAAGAAAGCAACCGCGCGTTCACCCAAGTCCTGCGCGATCTCCTGGGCTAACGCCAACCTCTGTAGGAGCTGGCTTGCCAGCGAAGGCGGCCTCTCAATCAACATCATCGTTGAATTTGAAGGCCTCTTCGCTGGCAAGCCAGCTCCTACGGGTTTGTATATGCCTTTAGTTCGAGGTCTTGGCCATCTGCGTATCGGACGCGCGCCAGATCAGTCGCGTGGTGTCGTAGCCTTGCTGGCGCGCCTTGCTCAGCAATTCCTCGCGCACGACGCCATTGACCGTCGGGGTCCGTGACAGCAGCCACAGGTACTTGCGGCTCGGGTCGCCAACGATGGCGGTCTTGTAGTCGTCGCTGACGTACAACACCCAGTATTCCCCCTTCGACACGCCCGGCAGCAATCGTGAGAACCAGGTATCGAACTCGACCCACAGTTTGTCGGACTTGCCCGGCACTTGTGGATAAGCCGTGCCCTTGGCCTCTTCCCATTGCCACTGCGGCGTCAGGCAACGGTTCAATACCGCCACGTTACCGTCAGGCAAGAGGGTGTAATGGGCTTCGGATTGCGCGCAGTTGCGCTGGAAATACATCGGCAGACGGGCCAATTCGTACCAGGTTCCTTGGTACTTTTTGAGATTGACGCTGTTGACGGTCTTGGGCGCCAACGGATCGTTGCCAGAAGTGGCACAGCCGGCCAATACCAGGCTGGCAAAAAGTAGGATCAATAACCGCTTCATTGTTTTTCTCCCGTGGGCGCATAGCCCCGGTTTACTTCAGGCCTTGGCCGGAAAACATCAGCACTTTGTCACCGGCGTACTGCACGCTGATAAAGCTGTTCTTGTCGCCCCAGGTGCAACTGGACATGCCGAGCGCGCCCGAGCAGTCGGCAGGTTTGCCCAGCAAGGTTTCTACCTCGGCCTTGGGCATGCCGGTCGACAGCTTGGAATAATTTTCCTGATTGACCTTGCTGCACGCAGCCAACAACACGCAGAACGAAAGCAGGGCGATAGATCGCAGCGACATGGTGTAGCTCCTGGGCGAAGGGGAATGGCATGTCTGCCAAGCAGAAGCTTAGAAGAGAAAACCCCTGTCTGGTTCCCTGCCAGCCCGGCTATTTGTTTGGCCGCTCGTCTGCCTTTTGCCGAAAAATCAGCCACTTTCTTTCGCTGTTGGGTATTTCGTCGTTTTTCGCAAAAGACGCCTAATCTTTGGCGCTGACCTGTCGACATAGGTCCTTGTAGGAGCGAGCTTGCTCGCGATGGTCCTCAGGTCATCGCGTGCACTCAGTAAGCACGCGTTATCGTTGAAGCCCATCGCGAGCAAGCTCGCTCCTACAGTAGCCCCTGCAATAATCACAAAGTTCGACCAGTCCCCTCCCGCGGTAGCTCATTTAATGACCAGAAACATGAAGTTCAGCCACAAGATCTTGTCGGCTGCTGCCCTCGTGGTGGCCGTTGCGTTCGCTTGTTTCATCCTGTTCAACGACTACCGCCAGCGCCAGACCCTGCGCAGCAGTACCGAATCGTCGATGCAGGAACTCGGCAGCCTGACCACCAGCAACATCCAGACCTGGCTGGAAAGCCGCATCCAGTTGCTGCAATCGCTGTCCCAGCAGATCGCCGTGGACGGCAGCGCCCAGGCCAGCCTGAAACGCGCGATCGACCTGCCGGCCTACACCAGCAACTTCCAGTTGAGCTACTTCGGTGGCACCGACGGCGTGATGTTCTCGATCCCGGCCGGCAATCGCGCCGCCGACTACGACCCACGCGCCCGTGGCTGGTACAAGGCGGCCAACAGCGCGCAACAGACCATCGTCACCGAACCGTACATCGCCGCTTCGTCGGGCAAACTGGTGATCACCGTGGCCACACCGGTCAAGCACGAGAGCCAGATGATCGGCGTTGCCGGCGCAGACATCGACCTGTCCAGCGTCAGCGCGATCATCAACTCGCTGAATTTCGGCGGTCATGGCCACGCGTTTATCGTCAGCGCCGACGGCAAAATCCTGATCCACCCGGACAGCAAACTGGTGCTCAAGAGCCTGGCCGACGCCTACCCCAACGGTGCGCCTAAAGTCAGCCCGGGCATGAAAGAGGTCGAGATCGACGGCAAGAGCCAGTTCATCTCCTTCACCCACGTCAACGGCGTGCCGTCGGCGGACTGGTATGTGGCGCTGGTGCTCGATCAGGACACCGCGTTCTCGATGCTCAGCGAATTCCGCACTTCGGCGATCATCGCCATGGTCATCGCCGTGGTGATCATCATTGCGCTGCTGGGCATGTTGATCAGTTTCCTGATGCAGCCGCTGCTGACCATGGGCCGCGCCATGCACGACATCGCCGAAGGCGAAGGTGACCTGACCAAACGCCTGACCATTCACGGCCACGACGAATTCGGCGCCCTGGGCACCTCGTTCAACCGTTTTGTGGAACGCATTCATACGTCGATTACCGAAGTGGCCTCGGCCACCGGCCAGGTCAACGAAGTCGCCTTGCGGGTAGTGGCGGCGTCGAACTCGTCGATGTTCAACTCCGACCAGCAAGCCTCGCGCACCAGCAGCGTGGCCGCAGCGATCAACGAACTGGGCGCCGCCGCCCAGGAAATCGCCCAGAACGCAGCCCTCGCCTCCCAGCATTCCAGCGATGCCAGAGCCTTGGCCGAAGACGGTCAGCACGTGGTGGATAAAACCATCGCTGCGATGCAGCAGCTCTCGGCGAAGATCAGCGATTCGTGCGGCAACATCGAGACGCTCAATAGCAACACCGTCAACATCGGGCAGATTCTGGAAGTGATCACCAGCATCTCGCAGCAGACCAACCTGTTGGCCCTCAACGCCGCGATTGAAGCCGCCCGCGCTGGTGAAGCCGGACGTGGTTTTGCCGTGGTCGCGGACGAGGTGCGCAACCTCGCCCACCGCACCCAGGATTCGGCGCAGCAAGTGCAGAAGATGATCGAGGAACTGCAAGTCGGCGCCCGCGAAGCGGTCAGCACCATGACCGACAGCCAGCGCCAGAGCGAAAGCAGCGTCGGCATCGCCAACCAGGCCGGTGAACGCCTGGGCAGCGTGACCCAGCGTATCGGCGAGATCGACGGCATGAACCAATCCGTGGCGACGGCGACTGAAGAACAGACCGCTGTGGTGGAGTCGATCAACGTCGACATCACCGAGATCAACACGCTGAACCAGGAAGGTGTGGAGAACTTGCAATCGACCTTGCGCGCGTGCGCTGACCTTGAACAGCAGGCGGCGCGGTTGAAGCAGTTGGTCGGTAGTTTCAGGATCTAGCGACTGATCTGGCCTCATCGCGGGCAAGCCCGCTCCCACAATGATTTTTGGCGGACACAAATTTTGTACACGACAGAAAAACCTGTGGGAGCGGGCTTGCCCGCGAAGACGGCATCAAACGCAACAAAAATCTAAAACCTGCCTACGAGACACGTTGGTCGGCTGAAGCAAAGCTCGTAGTCATGGATGTGAAAAGCTTTGAAGAGCAGGAAGACACGATGGCCCTTCTGAAACTCTTGGCGATGGGTCATCGCGAGATTGAAGAGGGCAAGTTTCAGGATGCCGAAGATGTCTTCGCAGAACTGGACAAGGCTGACCGTCAATGAGTTTGAAGGTGGTTATTCTTCCACATCATTGCCGACACGCGAAAAAATCTGCCTACGCTTCTGATGAAGCGACTGCTTCAAGGGAATCCGTGAGTTGAAAAGGTTTAGAAACGTGAACCCGGCTTACTCAAAAACTCCATTTCCTCAGCCGTAGACTCCCGCCCCAGCACCGCATTCCTATGCGGAAACCGCCCAAACTGCGCGATCACTTTCTGATGCTTCTCGGCGTAATTCAGGTAATCGGTGAACAGCGCTTGATCCGTTTCCGGCTGTTGTGCCACCAGGTCGATGTAGCGGGAAACCGCCTCGTTCTGCACCGCCAGATTCTCGCAATGCTCAAACACCAGGTAGATGAACACGCGCTGAATAGGCTGTAACTGCCGATCGAAATCCGCAGCGATGCCTTGCGCCACCAGCGCCTGGGCCCGGAGATCGCCTGCAAAGGATTTGGGGGAGTCGCGAAAGATCATTCGCGGGATTTGGTCGAGTAGCAGCACCAGGGCCAGCCAACCTTCGGGGCGTTGCGCCCACTCGGTCAATCCGCCGGCCAGTGCCTGCTCGACCCAGTCCCCGAAACGCGTCTGCGCTTCGAGGTCCTGGCTGTCGCGCTTGCCGAACCACAACTTGCCCTTGTCAGCCGCTACATCCTTCGGTGCTTCGGCTGAACCGAACCACCAATCGAGTAACGGCTGCCAGGGCGCGGTCATGGTTTATTCCTTGTGGTAAGCCGTGACGCGTTCAACTTCTTCTTTCGAACCGAGGAACACCGCGACACGCTGGTGCAAGCCGTCAGGCTTGATGTCGAGGATGCGCTGATGGCCATCGGTGGAAGCACCGCCGGCCTGTTCAACCAGGAACGACATCGGGTTGGCTTCGTACATCAGACGCAGCTTGCCCGGCTTGGACGGCTCGCGGCTGTCGCGTGGGTACATGAACAGACCACCACGGGTCAGGATGCGGTGCACGTCCGCGACCATTGCGGCAACCCAGCGCATGTTGTAGTTCTTTTTCAGCGGGCCTTCTTCGCCCGCCAGCAATTCGCCGACGTAGCGCTGTACCGGCGCTTCCCAGTGACGCTGGTTGGATGCGTTGATCGCGAATTCCTGGGTGGCTTCCGGGATCTTGATGTCTTCGTGAGTCAGCACGAAGCTGCCCATTTCACGGTCCAGGGTAAAGCCTTTCACGCCATCGCCCAGGGTCAGGATCAACATGGTCTGTGGACCGTAGATCGCGTAACCGGCCGCCACTTGCTCGGTGCCTGGCTGCAGGAAGGCCTTTTCGTTCAAGGGCTCGTTCTGGCTCAGGTATTCGTTCGGGCAACGCAGTACCGAGAAGATCGTACCGACCGGGGCGTTGATGTCGATGTTCGACGAACCGTCCAGCGGGTCGAAAACCAGCAGGTACGCGCCTTTCGGGTATTTGCCCGGGATTTGGTAGGCGTTGTCCATTTCTTCGGACGCCATGCCGGCCAGGTGACCGCCCCATTCGTTGGCTTCGAGCAGGATCTCGTTGGAGATCACGTCGAGTTTCTTCTGCACTTCACCTTGAACGTTTTCTGTGCCCATGCTGCCCAGAACACCACCGAGGGCACCTTTGGACACGGCGTGGTTGATCTCTTTGCAAGCACGCGCCACCACTTCGATCAGGAAACGCAGATCGGCAGGGGTGTTATTGCTACGGGTCTGCTCAATCAAATAGCGACTCAGGGTAACGCGGGACATGGAAGGCTCCGGTGGATTGGGGGCTAAAAACCCGCGCAGTTTAGCGCGAGTCGGGGCGCATTTCCTCCTATCAGACGTGATCCGCCCAATAGAGTTCATGCGCGGGGATGAGCGTAGTTCGAAATGGACGGGGGATAGGTGGCAGTTTCAAGATTTTCGTTGCCTGACAATCCGCCTTCGCGGGCAAGCCCGCTCCCACAATGAATCCTCGTTGTGACAGATATTTTGTTCCCAACGCAAAACCCTGTGGGAGCGGGCTTGCCCGCGATCTGGCGCGCAGCGCCAGCCATTCTCAGGATTTAGTGGCCGGTTTGCGCAACAGGCTGAACGCCATCGCCGCCAGGAACAAAACGCTCAGCAACAACACCGCCCACAACCCGAATTTCTTCCAGTTCGTGTCATTGGTCGCCGCCGTTGTCACCGTCGACACCGGCGTGGCAACCGCCCCACCATCAACCGTAGCCTTGCCCAGCGTCGCGAATTTTGCAGCGCTGTAATCCGGGATCAACGTCGATAACGGCAGGTTCGCCGCCTTCACCGTCGCACTCCCCAGCGCCAGCGTGTAAGGCCCGGCGCCGCGCGCCAGGAACACCAATTGCGTCGAACGCACCGCGAACCGAACTGTTGGCGCCTCTTCACCGAGACCACCGCCGCGCTCGTCCACGGTCAGTTTCAATTGCTGCACGGTTTGCCCCGGCAGCTGCAATTCGTTCTGCACCACGTCCTGGCCACTTTGGGTCAGGCGATAGAGCAGACCACTGCTCAGCGCCTGCCACGGCAGGCTGCTTTCCCGACGACCGGACAACGTCACCGGCGCCAGGCTGTTGGGCTGACTCAACTCGACCTGCAAGCGTTCGACGTGCAATCCCATCGGCAATTGCCACGTGTACTCACCGGCCTTCACCCGGCTGCCGGCCAACGGTTGCGACCAGACCAATGGCAGCGGCAGGCTGCGGCTGCTGGCGCTTTCCAGTTGCGCCGAGGTCAGCACCGGCGCCGATTGCGGCGTGCTCCACAGCAAGCGCAAATAGCGCGCCGATTGCCCCGGCAAGCCGACTTCGTGCTGCTCGACCCGCTCGTCGGCAAACGTCAACCGCGCCACCTGTCCATCGCCCCAGGACTGCCAACTCTGCAAGTCATCGCTGGCTTCGATGCTGAAACGCTGGAAGCCGTCGCGCTCGCTGGTCCAGTCGAGGATCAACTGCTGCAACGGTGCCTTTATCCCACTGGCGTCGAGCAACCAGCCACGCAGCACTTCTTCGCCCGCCTCCAACTGGCTGGACGGCTGCACTTCGACCAGCGTGCCATTGGCGCTCGATTGCACGCGCACGCTGGGCGCGCGTTCGGTGTCGTCTGCCGAGTTGTACAGCGGGAACCATTTCACCTCAGTCACGGTGCGGTTTTCGCTGGTCTGCGCGGATTCCCGAGCCAGGGCGTAAGCTTGAGCCTCGCCGGCAGCGTTGAACACGCGCACGTCGCTCAGGTCGGTCTGGCGCGCATTCAGCTGCACGGCCAAGGGCAATTCGAGGCGATACCACGGGCCTTCGCCGGTAACGGTTAACGGCACTTGCGTGGCGAAGTCCGCCGGTTTTTCCTGGGCGCCAGCCGACAACGCCACACCCATTAAAACTGCGCCCAACCAGTTCAGGTTCAGCTTCTGACTCAAGATGACACTCCTTCGGTTTCCGGCACCGGTTTCTCAGCATCCGGCACAGCGTCGGCACGCTTGGGTGGCAACGGCGCGAAATAGCCCACCACCAACAGCAACACGCCAACGCCGATAAACGAGACGATCCGGGCGAGGCCGCCACGGTTACTCAATTCAATAAAGAACAGTTTGGCCACCACCACGCCGATCAGCGCCGCACCGATCAACCAGACTTCGCGGCGATGGCGCAAATGGCCGCCGATCATCAGACTCAGCGCCATCAAGGTCCAGACGATCGACAGACCGGCCTGCACCAGCATCGATTCAAGCAACGCGTCCAGTTCGAACGGCACGCCGCCCCAATGGTGAGCCGTGCGCATCACCAATGCGGTGAAGAACACGAACAGCGAGACGCCGGCGATCAGTTGCGTGGCATGCGCGGCGTAGTCCTTGCGGATCGCCAGTTGCGTCACCGCGCTGCGCGACCATACGTAGACACCGAACAGCGCGAACAGCAGGCCCAACTCCAGCGGGTTGATCAATGGCACGTAGGGCAGCGGCTCAGCAGTGCCGTCGCTGACGATGTTCGCCAGCCAGAACCAGCCGAGCATCAATACCGCCAGAGGTGCCGCCGCATAGAGGCGGTATTCGCGGGAATACGCCGACACTGGCCACGGCCATGTACGGTTTGCGGCCGTGAGCACCAGATACAGGCTCGGCAGAATCGCCCAACCCAACCAGCGCCAGGCGTTGTATTGCTCGGACAACAGCAGCAAGCCATAACGCAACTCCAGCGCCAGCACGCCGATCAACAGCCAGCAGCCGAGCACGTGAGTGGTACTGAGCGCGCGTGCCGGCAGCATCGGCGCCAGACGCCGCAGGGAGATGAAATGCACGACGAACACTGCCGCCCACACCAGCCAGCCGAAGTTGGCCGCCGGGTGATAACGCGAATGCCACGCGGCGACCAACACCAGGCCCGCCGCCGGAATCAACAAGGTGCAGAGCAAGCCCAGCGCAGACCATTTCAATCGCAGTGCCAACAGCGTCCATAGCGCAACGCTCAGGGCTGCGACGGCCAGCAACAAGGTCGCTTGCAGATTCAACGGGGCAAAACGCAGCACTTCACTGATCCACGCCAGCGCCCACCAGCCCGCGCCCCACACCAGCAGCACTTCGGACAAACGCTGCAAACTCAACGCGTCGAAGGCCGTGGCGTGATTGCCGAGCTGTAAGCGCCAGGCGCCGACGAACGCGGCCAAGCCCAACACCAATGGCGTCCAGAACCCGCTGTGCGCCAGTGGGCGCAAACCTTCGCTGGCCAACGGCCCGAGCAGGTCCGGCCCGGCCAGCAAGAACGCCGCACCGCCAATCACCTGCAACAGCAGACCGAAGACAAAACTCACGCGCTGCTTGAGGTACAAACTGAGCCAGATGATGAATAAACCACTGGCCGCCCACACTGCGCTCGCCGTTTGCCAGGGCAGAACGAACAGCACCGCCAGGTTGATCAGCACCAAACCGGCGAGCAGCACCACCGACAAGCCGCGCAACAGTCGAATGTCGCTGCGGACCATGTCGTCGCGAGCCGCCAGCAACATGCCAGCGATCAGCGCCAGGCCGATCAATGACGCGCTGAGCAAGCCGCTCCAACCGGCGCTGAACACGACGCCGGAGTCAGTGCTCAAACCTTGCAGCCGCAACAGGAACAACGCGCCACCCAGCAACTGCACGGCAAACGCAGTGAACAGGAAGGTGCGTGATTGCAGACGCAGCCCGACAAACAGCGTCGCCAACCCCGCCAGCGCCCAACTGATCGCCGTGCCGTGGGTGAAGAAGAACAACGGCGCCAACAGATAGAGGAAGGTCAGGCCGAGGCAGGCCAACACCGGCAGGCTTTTGCGTTCCCACGGCGAGGTCTGTTCGGGCAATGCCTTGCGCAATTGATAGAAGCTGAACAACAACGCCACGCCGAGCATCAATGCGCCGAGCGGCGCACCGTCCAGCAGGCTGCTCTCGCCACTGCGCAACTCACTGAGGAACGCCAGCGCCGAGCCCAGTTGCAGCAACAAGGCAAAAGCACGGGCCAGCGGTCGTTGCTGGCGCAGGCCGAGCCAGAAGATCCCCGCGCCCTCCACTGCCCAGGCCGCCGACGTCCAGCGCGCATCCAACCCTAATGGAATCGCCAGGCTGGCGAAGATCACACCCAGCGCCAGGCAGGTTTCCGCCAGCAGCAGCGCGCGACCGCCCATCAGCAGACGCGCCAGCCCCATGTAGATCATGCCTAACGCCAGCGCGCTGAAGGCGGCGGCGAATTCCAGATGTTGAACCAGGGCGAACTGCAAACCGAAGCCGACGATGGGCGGACCAAATAGCATCGTGCCATCGACGTAGTCGCCCTTGCGCGCCGACCAGCGCAGCAACGCTTCGCGGCTGCCATCCTGCGGTGCGTCGCTCATCTCCAGCAGCTTGCGCCGGGTGAACAGCAGGCCGATGGCCAGGTACATCAGGAAGAACAGAATCAGGAACGGCTCGGTGCTCCACAACAGCTCCGGCGCATAAGAACGCAGGCCCCAGGCGAAACCGATGCCGAAGGTGCCGACAAAACCGATCAGGTTGAGCAGCCGCCAGGCCTTGAACCACGCAATCGCGAGGATGCCGGCATTGAGCAAGGCGAAGTAGCTGAACAGCGCGACGTGGTTGCCGGCGCCGGTGGAGGTCAAAATCGGTGCGGCAAAACCGCCCAATGCCGCAGCGGCGGCGAGGCCCAACGCGTCCTGGGTAATGGCCAGAATCGCCGAGAACACCGTCACTGCGACCAGCAGGCCCAATGCCGCCGAAGGGTCGAGCAGCGGATGCAGTCGCATCGCGGCAAATACCGTCAGGTACAACACCGCAATCCCGGTGCCTTGCAGCATCAACGCGTAATGGCTGTTGCGGGTTCTCAACCACCAACCCAATCCGAGCAGGCCTAACGCGGCCGCTGCAACACCGGCGTAACGCAACTCGATCGGCACCACCATGCCTTCGGTGGCGTAACGCAACAGGAATGCCAGACCGAGGAACAACAGCACCACGCCCACCCGCAGCACCGTGTTGCCGCCGAACAGCCAGGCGCGGGCGCCGCTGATGGCGCGATCGATGAAGTTCGGGCCACGAGGGGCGGCGGGCGCTTGCGGTTCGCGGGCGACCGGCTCGGGTTTCCAGGCATCGACCGGCGGTGGACGACTGGTTTCGGTGGCGGCGGCGCTAATCGGTTCGAGATCGGGCGGAAGCTCCCAGATCAGTTGCGGGGCTTCGACAGGGATTTCATCGAGAAGGAATTCAGGCGTCAGGACCGGCTCGCTGGCTTGCTGCGCCTTGACGCCAGACACCTCCAGCAATGCCAGACGCTGCTCGACCGCCCCCAGCGCAACCTGGGCTGATTGAAGCTGACGTTGTTGCTCGGCGGCCTGAGAACCCAAGCGGCCGATGCGGATAGCCTGGCCGATGCCCAAACCGAGCAGCGCGCCCAACAGCGCATCGCTGAACGACTCGTCGAGTATCCAGCCCAGCACCAGCCCTATCAGCATGAACATCCATTGCATGGTCGATATCCCTAAGCGGCCCATTGCCTTGTGGCGTCTGCACTGACGTCATCGCGGGCAAGCCCGCTCCCACAGGATTTGCATATAGCCTGTGGGAGCGTGGCTTGCCCGCGATTGAGCGCGCAGCGCTCACCGAAACTGACGCTTAGTATATCGATCAGGCCCAACGGCCGTCGGGCCTTGCGCACATTTGTCGCTAAAAGTTACTCCAGTGCCTTCCAGATATCCGTGGCGTACTCGCGAATCGTCCGGTCAGAGGAGAACCAGCCCATCCGCGAGGTGCTCAATACCGCCGAACGCCACCACGCTTGAGAATCGTGCCAATGCGCTTCAACCCGCATCTGCGCATTCCAGTAAGAATCAAAATCGGCGCAGACCAGGAAGCGATCGTAGTCGATCAGCGAATCGATCAGCCCGGTGTAACGGGACGGATCATCCGGCGAGAACACCCCGCCACGAATCGCTTGCAGCACATCATTGAGACGATGGGATGCAGCAATGTCCGGCGTCGCGTTGAACTCATGATTCTGCTTGCGCGCTTCAACCTGCTGGGCGCTGAGGCCGAAAATGAACATGTGCTCAACGCCAATGCGCTCGCACATTTCCACGTTGGCGCCGTCCAGGGTGCCAATGGTCAGTGCGCCGTTGAGGCCGAACTTCATGTTACTGGTGCCCGAGGCCTCGAAACCCGCCGTGGAGATCTGCTCCGACAAATCCGCCGCCGGAATAATGCTTTCCGCCAGGCTGACGTTGTAGTTGGGCAGGAACACCACTTTCAGCAAACCGCGCACCGTCGGGTCGTTGTTCACTACACGGGCGATGTCGTTGGTCAGTTTGATGATCAACTTGGCCTGGTGATAACTCGCCGCCGCCTTGCCGGCGAAGATCTTCACGCGCGGCACCCAGTCGATTTCCGGCTCGGCACGAATCGCCTGATACAGCGCCACCGTGTGCAGCAGGTTGAGCAACTGACGTTTGTATTCGTGGATCCGTTTGACCTGGACGTCGAACATCGCCGCCGGGTTGACCGCCACCCCGAGTCGCTCATGGATGATGTACGCCAGGGCTTTCTTGCTGTGCAGGCGCTGCTCGGCGAACGCCTTGCGGAACGCGGCTTTCTCGGCGAACGGTTCCAGGTCGAGCAAGCGCTCTTCAGGGTTATCCAGCAGATCAGGCCCGAGGGCATCGACCATCATCGACGTCAGTTCAGGGTTGGCCTGATAGAGCCAGCGGCGGAAGGTGATGCCGTTGGTCTTGTTGTTGATCCGCTCCGGGTAAAGCTTGTGCAGTTCGGAGAACACCGTTTTGCGCATCAGCTGCGTGTGCAAGCCGGATACGCCATTGACGCTGTGGGAACCCAGGAACGCAAGGTTACCCATACGCACCCGACGGCCGTTGTCTTCCTCGATCAGCGACACTGCGCGCAGCACGTCGAAATCGTGAATGCCCTTGGCGCGCAGGGAGTCGATGTGCTGAGCGTTGATCAGGTAAATGATCTGCATGTGCCGTGGCAGCATGCGCTCCATCAAACCGACCGGCCAGGTTTCCAGCGCCTCGGGCAACAGCGTGTGGTTGGTGTAGGAAAGCGTATCGACGGTGACCTGCCACGCCGCATCCCACGCCACGTCATAGACGTCGACCAGTTGCCGCATCAGCTCGGCCACGGCAATCGAGGGGTGAGTGTCGTTGAGCTGGATCGCCGCGTGATCGCCCAGGGTCAGCACCGAGGTGTGCATGTTGCGATGGCGACGGAGTAAATCCTGCAGGGAGGCGGCGACAAAAAAGTATTCCTGACGCAGGCGCAGTTCCTGGCCGGCTTCGGTGCTGTCCGCCGGGTAGAGCACGCGGGAAATACTCTCGGCCCGGGCCACTTCTGCCACCGCGCCCAAGTGGTCGCCGGCGTTGAAGCGTTCCAGGTGCAAATCTTCCATGGCCCGTGCGCGCCACAGCCGCAGGGTGTTGACGCTCGCGCCGCGCCAACCGACCACCGGCGTGTCGTAGGCAATCGCCCGAACGGTTTCTGCCGGGCTCCAGACTTGCTTGGATTTGCCAGCTTCGTCGGCCACGGTTTCGACGCTGCCGCCGAAGCCGATCGTGTAAACGACTTCTGGCCGTTCAAATTCCCAAGGGTTGCCGAAGTCCAGCCAGTGTTCGGTTTGTTCCTGCTGCCAGCCGTCGACGATGGCCTGACGGAACAGCCCGTGTTCGTACCGAATGCCGTAGCCATGGCCGGCGATACCGAGGGTCGACATGCTTTCCATGAAGCACGCGGCCAGGCGCCCGAGGCCGCCGTTACCCAGCGCCGCGTCGGGCTCCAGCAGGCGGATGCGTTCCAGGTCGACACCGAGTTCGGTCAGGGCTTCGCGGGCCACGTCGAGCAGGCCGAGGTTGCTCAGGCTGTCGTAAAGCAGCCGGCCGATGAGAAATTCCAGAGAGAGGTAGTAAACGCGCTTTTGACCTTTGCGGTAGATCTGCCGCGTGTGGTCCATCCAGTGCTCGACCATGTGATCACGCGCGGCCAAGGCAATGGCTTCGAACCAGTCGTGGTCGAAGGCGTGATCAGGGTCTTTGCCCACCGCGTAGGTGAGTTTGGTCAAGACGGCGTCGCGGAATGCGGCCACCTCTGCTTCGCGAACAAGTGGTTCTTGAGTCATCGATAGGACCTCGAGCGAGCATGGAATTGTCTGAGCCTAGACGGTCTGACAGGCGGTATGGGCTCTGGTTCGGCAGTTTTTCCTGATAGTGCGAGATAGGTCGGCATTACCTCGTCGTGTGCCCGAATCAATGCAGGGGCCGTGCCGGAACACAGGGTTGATTTGACGACAAACAAAAAAACTGGCGAAAGGTTGTTCAAAAATCCACCAGTCCCGGTATGATCGCGCGCCCTGATGCACGCTGGTAACAACCGATGATGAAGTCCAACCTGATCGCCGCCGCGGAGATCGATCGCCTCGATACCTGGGCCAAATACTCGGCCCCGATGTGCGGCTCGTGCGTGTCCAGCTGCTGCACCCTGCCGGTCGAGGTCAAGATCAAGGATCTGATCCGTATCGGAATTGTCGACGAATTCGAGCGCGGCGAGCCAGCGAAGAACATCGCCAAGCGCCTGCAGAAGGAAGGGATCGTCGAGCGCTACAACCAGAAGTCCGAGATCTTCACCCTCCAGCGCATGAGCAACAACGATTGCCTGTACCTGGATCGTAAGAGCCGTCTGTGCACTATTTATGAAAAGCGCCCGGATACTTGCCGCAATCACCCGAAAATCGGCCCGCGGCCTGGGTATTGCGCTTATAAGCCGAAGGAAGTGGCGCGTGAGACCAGCGCCGGCCGTCGCACCCTCGAAAAATTTTAACGATCGCTGAGTTCTTCGACGGCTGACAGTCCGCCTTCGCGGGCAAGCCTCGCTCCTACAGGATTCACGCGGTCCCTGTAGGAGCGAGGCTTGCCCGCGAAGAGGCCGGAAAAAACACCACACAACCTCCAGACAAACAAAAACGCCCCCGACCTTGCGGTCGGGGGCGTTTTTTTTGTCAGCTAACTAAATGACTCAGTTACCGGACTTCTTGGCAGCGCGGGTACGCTCGCTTTCGCCCAGGATCTTCTTGCGAAGACGGATGGACTTAGGAGTGACTTCGCACAATTCGTCTTCTTGAACGAATTCCAGAGCCTGTTCCAGAGTGAAACGGATAGGCGGAACCAGAGCGATGGTTTCGTCTTTACCCGAGGCACGCATGTTGTCGAGCTTCTTGCCTTTGGTTGGGTTGACGCCCAGGTCGTTGTCGCGGCTGTTGATGCCGACGATTTGACCTTCGTACACGTCTTCGCCGTGACCCAGGAACAGTTTGCCGCGAGCTTGCAGGGTTTCCAGCGAGTAAGTCAGCGCCTTACCGGTAGCTACCGAAACCAGCACGCCGTTCTGACGACCGGACATGTCGCCGGACTTCATCACGTCGTAACGGTCGAAGATCGAGGTCAGGATGCCTGCACCGGAGGTCAGGGTCAGGAACTCGTTACGGAAACCGATCAAGCCACGAGCCGGGATGTTGTACTCAAGGCGCACACGGCCCTTGCCATCCGGAACCATGTTGGTCAGGTCGCCTTTACGGATACCGATCTGTTCCATGATCGAACCTTGCGATTCTTCTGGCAGGTCGATGGTCACGTTTTCGTACGGTTCGTGCTTAACGCCGTCAACCATACGGATGATCACTTCCGGACGACCAACACCCATTTCGAAGCCTTCGCGACGCATGGTTTCGATCAGTACCGACAAGTGCAGCTCACCACGGCCGGACACTTTGAACTTGTCAGCGGTGTCGCCTTCTTCAACGCGCAGGGCAACGTTGTAGAGCAGTTCTTTGTCCAGACGCTCTTTGATGTTACGGCTGGTGACGAACTTGCCTTCACGGCCGCAGAACGGCGAGTCGTTAACCTGGAAGGTCATCGAAACGGTTGGTTCGTCAACGGTCAGCGGCTTCATCGCTTCGACGTTCAGTGGGTCGCACAGAGTGTCGGAGATGAACAGCGAATCGAAGCCGCTGATGCAGACGATGTCGCCAGCAGCTGCTTCGTCAACGTCTACACGGTGCAGACCGTGGTGACCCATCAGCTTCAGGATACGGCCGTTACGGCGCTTGCCGTCGGCATCGATCGCTACAACCTGGGTGTTCGGCTTGACGCGACCACGAGCGATACGGCCAACGCCGATGATGCCCAGGAAGCTGTTGTAGTCCAGTGCCGAGATTTGCATCTGGAACGGACCGTCACGGTCAACTTTCGGCGCAGGTACGTTGTCGACGATCGACTGGTACAGCGGGGTCATGTCTTCAGCCATGGCGGTGTGTTCCAGACCGGCAATGCCGTTCAGGGCCGAGGCGTAGACAACTTTGAAGTCCAGCTGTTCTTCGGTAGCACCGAGGTTGTCGAACAGGTCGAAGATCTGGTCCAGAACCCAGTCCGGACGCGCGCCTGGACGGTCAACCTTGTTGATCACCACGATTGGACGCAGGCCGGCTTCGAAAGCCTTCTTGGTCACGAAACGGGTTTGCGGCATAGGGCCGTCTTGAGCGTCAACCAGCAGCAGAACGGAGTCAACCATCGACATTACGCGTTCAACTTCGCCGCCGAAGTCGGCGTGGCCCGGGGTGTCCACGATGTTGATGTGGTAGCCGTTCCAGTTGATGGCGGTGTTTTTCGCCAGAATGGTAATACCGCGCTCTTTCTCCTGGTCGTTGGAGTCCATCACGCGCTCGTCGTTGAGCTCGTTGCGCTCCAGGGTGCCGGATTGACGCAAGAGTTTGTCTACCAGGGTGGTTTTACCATGGTCAACGTGAGCAATGATGGCGATGTTGCGTAGATTTTCGATCACTTGTGTATCTCGATCAGAGGATTCGGTGTGCTGACAAGTCTTGGCAGCGATTTACAGTAGAGTCAGGCCTTGCCGTTACAGCTTGACGGCAGAGTCGGGGGGCCGGTGACGCAGGCCACAGGCGTACAGCCCCGGGCTCTTAGCTCGGTCGATAAACGCGCACATTGGCATGCCCCTCACTGAGCAAATGGTGGGCATGCAGGCGACTCATCACGCCTTTGTCGCAATACAGCAGGTACTGGCGAGTAGGGTCCAGTTCCTTGAAACGAGCGTTCAATGCATAAAACGGCATCGTCTGTACCTCAATGCCAGCGAGTCCCAGCGGCTCGTCTTCAGCGGCATCCGGGTGACGGATGTCGATGATGATCTGACCGGCCAGTGCTTCGCTGACTTCTTCGATCTGCACATCCTGGCCCAATTCATCGATCACGCGATCGATCGGCACCAGCTTGGCGTTCTCAAGCGCACGCTCAAGGACTGCCATGTCGAACTGTTGTTCTTCGTACTCCACGCGTGGACGCTTGGCGTGGGTCTTGGGGTTCACCGAGATGACCCCGCAATATTCCGGCATGTGCTTGGCGAAGTCGGCGGTGCCGATTTCGTTGGCCAGGTCGATGATGTCCTGCTTGTGACTGGCGATCAGCGGACGCAAGACCAGCTTGTCGGTCACGCAGTCGATCACGGACAGGTTCGGCAGCGTCTGGCTCGACACCTGGGAAATCGCCTCGCCGGTTACCAGCGCATCGATCTCCAGCCGATCAGCAATACGAGAAGCAGCGCGCAACATCATACGCTTCAAAACTACGCCCATATGACTGTTATCGACTTTCCCGAGAATTTCTCCCAGTACTTCTTCGAAAGGCACACTGACAAATAACACGCGTTGGGAGCTGCCGTACTTCTTCCAGATGAAATGCGCGACTTCCATAACGCCCAGTTCATGGGCCCGCCCGCCCAGATTGAAGAAGCAGAAATGGCTCATAAGCCCACGGCGCATGATCTGGTACGCGGCGACGGTGGAATCGAAGCCGCCGGACATCAGCACAAGCGTCTGTTCCAGGGCACCCAGCGGATAACCGCCGATGCTGTTGTGCTGGTTGTGGATCACGAACAACCGTTTGTCGCGAATTTCGATGCGAACTTCGATTTCCGGCTCTTTCAGCGAGATTCCGGCGGCGCCGCACTGACGACGCAGTTGGCTGCCGACGTATTTCTCGACGTCCATCGAGCTGAATTCATGCTTGCCGGCACGCTTGCAGCGTACCGAAAAAATCTTCCCGGCCAACGCCTCACCGAAGTGCTGCTTGCACTTGGCGACGATGTCATCGAAGTCGCCCAACGGGTACTCGTCGACCTGCAGGAAATGCGCAATGCCCGGCATGCAGCTCAGGCGCTCGGTCATCTCTTTCAGGGCTTTGGGCTCGCTGACGCGGGTTTCCAGCTCGAGATTGTCCCACACACCGTTCACCACCACAGCCGGGTCCAGGTCGCGGAGCACGGTACGGATGTTCTTGGCCAACTGACGGATGAAACGCATCCGTACCGGGCGGCTCTTGATGGTGATCTCGGGGAAGACTTTTACGATTAGTTTCATGAAAACAGCGCGCGCTGGGCCAGCCGAAAAAGGGGGGCGCGGATTATAGCGGAAATTGCTCAAGGTTTAACCAGTTAATGTGCAGAAGGTTTTGCGCGCACCAAAACAGGTCATTTGTCGATTTTAGCGCCACATTGTAGGGCGAGATTTTGTGCTTTAAGACGCTTTGTACCTTTATAAGCGTGAAATTGGGGCAAAAAACCCATGGTGGGGCACTGGCATGCAATTTGCTCCCTTGTGAGGCAGGTTGCCTTGGCAGAGTATTCGCGCCGGCATCACCCACATTCTAAGGGCATCCACTACTAAGCCCGAAGCCACCCGGAGGACACTATGTCGAAGTCGGTTCAACTCATCAAAGATCATGACGTCAAGTGGATTGATCTGCGCTTCACGGACACCAAAGGCACTCAGCACCACGTGACCATGCCGGCTCGCGACGCGCTGGATGAAGCTTTCTTCGAAGAAGGCAAAATGTTCGACGGTTCCTCCATTGCTGGCTGGAAAGGCATCGAAGCCTCCGACATGATCCTGATGCCGGACGACAGCACCGCTGTTCTCGACCCGTTCACCGAAGAGCCGACCCTGATCCTGGTTTGCGACGTGATCGAGCCTTCGACCATGCAAGGCTACGACCGTGACCCACGTGCGATCGCCAAGCGCGCCGAGGAATACCTGAAGTCGACCGGTATCGGCGACACCGTATTTGTTGGTCCAGAGCCTGAATTCTTCATCTTCGACGAAGTGAAGTTCAAGTCCGACATCTCAGGTTCCATGTTCAAGATCTACTCCGAACAAGGTTCGTGGATGTCCGACCAGGACGTGGAAGGCGGCAACAAAGGCCACCGTCCAGGCGTCAAAGGCGGCTACTTCCCGGTTCCACCGTTCGACCACGACCACGAAATCCGTACCTCCATGTGCAACGCCATGGAAGAAATGGGCCTGGTCATCGAAGTTCACCACCACGAAGTGGCAACGGCTGGCCAGAACGAAATCGGCGTGAAGTTCAACACCCTGGTTGCCAAGGCTGACGAAGTTCAAACCCTGAAGTATTGCGTACACAACGTTGCTGACGCATACGGCCGCACCGCGACCTTCATGCCTAAGCCTCTGTACGGCGACAACGGTTCGGGTATGCACGTTCACCTGTCCATCGCCAAAGATGGCAAGAACACCTTCGCTGGCGAAGGCTATGCCGGCCTGTCCGACACCGCCCTGTACTTCATCGGCGGCATCATCAAGCACGGTAAGGCCCTGAACGGCTTCACCAACCCGTCGACCAACTCCTACAAGCGTCTGGTCCCAGGTTTCGAAGCACCGGTAATGCTGGCCTACTCGGCGCGTAACCGTTCCGCTTCGATCCGTATTCCTTACGTGTCCAGCCCTCGCGCTCGCCGTATCGAAGCCCGCTTCCCGGATCCAGCAGCCAACCCGTACCTGGGCTTCGCTGCACTGTTGATGGCTGGCCTGGACGGCATCCAGAACAAGATCCACCCTGGCGACGCAGCTGACAAAAACCTGTACGACCTGCCGCCTGAAGAGGCGAAAGAGATCCCACAAGTTTGCGGCAGCCTGAAAGAAGCCCTGGAAGAGCTGGACAAAGGTCGCGCGTTCCTGACCAAAGGCGGCGTGTTCTCCGATGACTTCATCGACGCTTACATTGCTCTGAAAAGCGAAGAAGAAATCAAGGTCCGCACCTTCGTACACCCACTGGAATATGAGCTGTACTACAGCTGCTGATCCGGTAGCGCCTGCGCAAGCGGCGTGAAAAAAAAAAGAGGCCTCCTTCGGGAGGCCTTTTTTGTGGGCGGGAATTTTCAGGCAAAAGGCTTTTTGCATTTTTTTGAAAATAGTTCTGTGAAACTTTCAAGCAGTTTTCATTTACTGTCCCGGGACTTTTCGGAAGGAACATCAGATGAAATCAGCATCGGCCTCTCTTTATTCGCTAGCGTTGTTTCTTGCGGCGCTAACACCTGCCTGGGCCGCAACTGATAGTTCCCACTCCACTGATCAGGGCAAACATTGGAGGGTGGAAAAATCCTCCGACGACAGCCGGTTTCAAACGGCCCTTCTCAGCGGAAATACGCGCTATGACGGCACAACCGGCGAAGCCCTATTGGCGATAAGTTGTCATCCTGATGACCCGATGAGAATGTCCCTGACTATCCCGACACAGCGACTTGGCTTCAATGCCGATGATTATGAAGGCCCGGGCGCACCGGCAAACGGACCATTGCGCCTGACAACCGGCGCGCGCGCGCCCATCAGCTATCTGGTTAGCGGTTGGGGCTCGGTAAGGAGCCTGCAAAAAGACGGTTGGGTGTTTGAGTTTGGTACGAGCATCGACAAGCACGAGTTGCATTACTGGCTCACCGACACTGCCCATGGTCAACGTGTAACTTTGACATTGCCTTCGCGCAAGAGTGATACCCCACTGATTGCAGAGTTTGTATTACCAGAAGACGACAGCGGGTTGCGCAAGGTTATCGGGGCTTGCCTGTAGCCAACTATGCCAACCCACGCCCGTAACCTATGCTGCAATCCAACGCTTTCGTTTCTGGTCGATTTTATGGGTCGTGGTTTTCTATTGATGCTGCTGCTGTTGATCGCCCTGCCCGCTGCAGCGCAGATCTATAAGTACACCGACGCCGACGGCAACACCGCCTACAGCAATCAACCGCCCGATGGCGTGAAAGCTCAGCCGGTCGAGTTGCCACCGCTGAACAGGGTTGAGCCCCAAGCCCCTTCTGCGCCACCTGTCGAAGCCACCAGCCGCGAACAGCCGCGCAGCGCTTACGAGGTGCTGGAGCTGAGCAACTTGCCCACCACCGAAGCGTTGCGTGCCAACAACGGCACCTTCACCGTCAACGTGCTGATCAAACCCCGCCTGCAAGGCCCACATTTGTTCAGGCTGTTGCTGGACGATCAGCCTTACGGCCAGCCGAGCAACGTGCCGATCCTGCAATTGATCAACATCGACCGAGGCGAGCACAGCCTCGCGGTGCAGGTAATCGACGGGGAAAACATCGTGCAGCAAAGCCCGTCCGTGTCCTTCACCGTGCAACGGGTGCATAAGCCGTGATGCGCTGGTTGCTTGCCGTGTGCCTGTCGCTGATGGCTGGCGCTGCATCGGCAGAGGTTTACACCTACGTCGATGCCCAGGGCAATCGGGTCTACACCGACCAGCCTGGTTCCGGCAACGCCAAACGGGTGCCGGTGGCGCCGAGCAATCGCATGGCCGCCCACCCCACCGGCGCGGCGCCAATGACAACCACGAAGAAAACCGAAGCCAAACCGCTCTTCCACTACGACATGCTTCGCGTACTGGTGCCGGAGCCAGACGCGACTGTCCGCAGCAGCGCCGGCGAGCTGATTGTCAGCGTCACCAGCGAACCGGGCCTGCAACGCGGTCATCGTTACCGCTTGCTACTCGACGGCGAGCCTACGGCCGAGCCCGGCCCCAGCCCGGTATTTGCCCTGAGCAACATCGATCGCGGCAGCCATCACCTGTCCGTGGAGATCCTCGACGAACAGGGCCGCACGGTCGAACGCACCGCCAATCAACCCTTCCACATGCTGCGCATCTCCCTCGCGCAGAAACGCCAGGTCAAACCCTGCACGCTCGACGACTACGGCCAACGGCCGGAATGTCCGATCAAAGACAAACCACCCGAAGAAAAAAACCCCTTCCTGCGTTTCTTCTAACCTCGTTCAGCTTTGCGCACTATATTGGTGCAATAGGTTGCACCGTACCCACATCACAACCCATTTTGGTTCGAAAGTACCCGCGAAAGCTGGCAGAGCGCCACGCAAACGAGCGTCAAACGCCCGTTTCAGGCCTTTGACGCTTCTTTTCGGAGCCTTGGTTTGGTTTTTGCATTTTCCTTGTATCAGCGCTTTATTCATGCGCGCGCCCTGCTCCAAAAGAGGTCCTGATGACCATTAGCGACGCACTGCATCGATTGCTACTCGACAACCTGACCACCGCCACCATTCTGCTCGACGCCGAACTGCGCCTCGAGTACATGAACCCGGCGGCGGAGATGCTCCTGGCCATCAGCGGCCAGCGCAGCCATGGGCAGTTCATCAGCGAGTTGTTCACCGAATCCACCGAAGCGCTGAACTCCCTGCGCCAGGCGGTCGAGCAGGCGCACCCATTCACTAAGCGCGAAGCGATGCTCACCGCCCTCACCGGCCAGACCCTGACCGTCGATTATGCGGTAACGCCGATCCTGGCCAACGGCGCCACCATGCTGCTGCTGGAAGTCCACCCTCGCGACCGCTTGCTGCGGATCACCAAGGAAGAAGCCCAGCTGTCGAAGCAGGAAACCAGCAAGATGCTGGTGCGCGGCCTCGCTCACGAAATCAAGAATCCGCTGGGCGGGATTCGCGGTGCGGCACAACTGCTTGCTCGCGAGTTGCCGGAAGAAAGCCTGCGCGACTACACCAACGTGATCATTGAAGAAGCCGACCGCTTGCGCAACCTGGTCGATCGCATGCTCGGCTCCAATAAATTGCCGTCGCTGGCCATGTGCAACGTCCATGAAGTGCTGGAACGCGTCTGCCATCTGGTCGAGGCCGAGAGCCAGGGCTGCATCACTTTGGTGCGCGACTACGACCCAAGCATTCCCGACGTATTGATCGACCGCGAACAAATGATTCAGGCCGTGTTGAACATCGTGCGCAATGCGATGCAGGCCATCAGCAGCCAGAACGAACTGCGCCTGGGCCGCATCAGCCTGCGCACCCGCGCCATGCGCCAGTTCACCATCGGTCACGTACGCCATCGTTTAGTGACCAAGATCGAGATCATCGACAACGGTCCCGGCATTCCCGCGGATTTGCAGGAAACCATCTTCTTTCCCATGGTCAGTGGCCGCCCGGACGGTACAGGGCTGGGCCTGGCCATTACCCAGAACATCATCAGCCAGCACCAGGGCCTGATCGAATGTGACAGCCACCCAGGCCACACCACTTTCTCGATCTTTCTGCCACTGGAACAAGGAGCCACATCGACATGAGCCGTAGTGAAACCGTGTGGATCGTCGATGACGACCGTTCTATCCGTTGGGTCCTGGAAAAAGCCTTGCAGCAAGAAGGCATGACCACGCAAAGCTTCGACAGCGCCGATGGCGTGATGAGCCGCCTGGCGCGCCAGCAGCCGGACGTGATCATCTCCGACATCCGTATGCCCGGTGCCAGCGGCCTGGACCTTCTGGCGCGGATTCGCGAACAACACCCACGGCTGCCAGTGATCATCATGACGGCGCACTCCGATCTGGACAGCGCTGTCGCGTCCTATCAGGGCGGTGCGTTCGAATACTTGCCGAAGCCTTTCGACGTCGACGAAGCGGTGTCGCTGGTCAAGCGCGCCAACCAGCACGCTCAGGAACAGCAAGGCCTGGAAGTCCCGGTCGCCCTGACTCGTACACCGGAAATCATCGGTGAAGCGCCGGCGATGCAGGAAGTGTTTCGCGCCATCGGGCGCTTGAGCCACTCCAACATTACTGTGCTGATCAATGGCGAATCCGGCACCGGTAAAGAGCTGGTGGCCCATGCTCTGCATCGCCACAGCCCACGGGCGGCCTCGCCATTCATTGCACTGAACATGGCGGCGATCCCCAAAGACCTCATGGAGTCCGAGCTGTTCGGCCATGAGAAAGGCGCGTTCACTGGTGCCGCCAACCTGCGTCGCGGTCGTTTCGAGCAGGCTGACGGCGGCACGCTGTTCCTTGATGAAATCGGCGACATGCCGGCCGATACCCAGACCCGTTTGCTGCGGGTGCTGGCCGATGGCGAGTTCTATCGTGTTGGCGGCCATACGCCGGTGAAGGTCGATGTGCGCATCATCGCCGCGACGCACCAGAATCTGGAAACCCTGGTGCACGCCGGGAAATTCCGTGAGGACTTGTTCCACCGTCTCAACGTGATCCGCATTCATATCCCACGGCTGTCGGACCGTCGCGAAGACATCCCGACCCTGGCCAAGCACTTCCTCAGCCGCGCCGCGCAAGAACTGGCGGTGGAGCCGAAGCTGCTGAAAAGCGAAACCGAGGAATACCTGAAGAACCTGCCGTGGGGCGGCAATGTGCGTCAGCTGGAGAACACTTGCCGCTGGATCACGGTCATGGCTTCGGGTCGCGAAGTGCATATCAGCGACCTGCCGCCAGAACTGCTGAACCTGCCGCAGGATTCGGCACCGGTGACCAACTGGGAGCAAGCACTGCGCCAGTGGGCCGATCAGGCGTTGGCTCGCGGCCAATCGAGCCTGCTCGACAGTGCTGTGCCGGCGTTCGAACGGATCATGATCGAAACCGCCCTCAAACACACCGCCGGCCGCCGCCGCGATGCCGCTGTGCTGCTGGGTTGGGGACGTAACACCCTGACGCGCAAGATCAAGGAATTGGGGATGAAGGTTGATGGTGGGGATGATGATGAGGGGGATGAGGGCTAAACAGCCCTTAGATCTTCGCTGACTGTTAGATCCAATCGCGGGCAAGCCCGCTCCCACAGTGGACTCTGGTGTTTCACGATTGCGTGAACACCACTGAAACTTGTGGGAGCGGGCTTGCCCGCGATGCTTTTAGGGGCTGAATGCACCGTCGCAATGCACCGTGAACCGCAATCGCGCACGCTAACTGATCCGAAACCCCGCCTTCTTTCGCAATCGAACCCAAACCAAAAAAACACGAAAGCCCCGAAATACGTGGCCTTCAGCGCTGTTCAGCGACTTTCTGTTTCAACTTGTTAAAACCTGGCACGCCCCCTGCAATAGTCCATTCAGTGAATCAGTTCACTACCCAGTTTCGGGGACCTTGGTACAGGCAGGCCGGGGATTCCCCTCTTTACACCGGGCTCACACCGCACTTGCGACGAGCCCACCCCGTTTTGGGGTCCTTGGTACAGGCAGGCCGGGGATTCCTTCTTTACACCGGGCTCTCGACGCAATGCGCGAGCCCTCCCGTTTTGGGAACCTTGGTACAGGCAGGCCGGGGATTCCCTCTTTTATTGCTCTCGGAGATGGATCTCCAGCCGCCAGCGGTCATCGACCTCGCTACCGGCCCACTCGCCCTGCAGTGGCCGGGCCGCCACCACCGTCAGCAACAGCCCCCCATCACTCAAACGGACATGCCAGTTCACGCTCTTGTCGTTGATTTTGAGCTGACCTTTCTGCGTCTTGCCCTCAGCCTCGAACAGCAGCGCGAGGCTGCCGTCGACGAACTCGCCGTGGCTCTTGGGTTCATTGTTGAACCACACCACCAAGCCGTCGTTCGTTACCTCAACCTGCTGCAATTCGCTGGGGTCGGGGGTGGTCAGGCGACCGATCATCAGCCCCACCATCACCCCGACAATCGCCAGCGAAGCCATCACTCGCGGGAATAGTTTCGAACGGTTGTCCACGGGCGGCGTAGAATGCCGCTCATCTTTACCTTCGGAGCCGTGCATGTTTCACGTCATCCTTTTCCAACCAGAAATTCCGCCGAATACCGGCAACGTTATCAGGCTGTGCGCCAACAGTGGCTGCCACCTGCATTTGATCGAACCGCTGGGCTTCGAGATGGACGACAAGCGCCTGCGCCGGGCCGGCCTCGACTATCACGAGTATGCCACCCTGCAACGTCACGCGGACCTCGCCAGCTGCCTGGAAAGCCTCGGCCATCCACGGTTGTTCGCCTTTACTACCAAGGGCTCGCGGCCGTTTCACGATGCCAGTTTCGCCGAGGGTGACGCGTTCCTGTTCGGCCCGGAAAGCCGTGGCTTGCCGGCGGAAGTGCTCGATGCGCTGCCCGGCGAACAGCGCCTGCGCCTGCCAATGCGTGAAGGCTGCCGCAGCCTGAACCTGTCGAACACCGTGGCCGTTGCCGTGTACGAAGCATGGCGCCAGAACGGCTTCAAGTAACTCGAAGCTCATTTTCGCCTGACAGAAACAATCGCGGGCAAGCCCGCTCCCACAGGTTTTGCACAATCCTGTGGGAGCGGGCTTGCCCGCGATTTTCAGCAGCGCAGATTATTGAACGGTCGGAGTCTCGCCAGCCGCCTGCATGCGTTGCAGTTCTTGTGCGTACAGCGCGTCGAAGTTCACCGGAGCCAGCATCAGGGCCGGGAACGAACCGCGGGTCACCAGGCTGTCCAGGGTTTCGCGAGCGTACGGGAACAGGATGTTCGGGCAGAACGCGCCGAGGGTGTGGCTCATCGAAGCGTCGTCGAGGTTCTTGATCAGGAAGATCCCGGCCTGTTGCACTTCCGCGATGAAGGCCACTTCGCCGTTTTCACCGTTCTTCACGGTGACGGACAATGTCAGGACGACTTCATGGAAGTCATTTTCCAGAGCCTTTTGACGGGTATTCAGATCCAGACCGACGCTCGGTTCCCACTGCTGGCGGAAGATCGCCGGGCTTTTCGGGGCTTCGAAGGACAAGTCACGTACGTAGATGCGCTGCAAGGAGAATTGCGGTGCGGTTTCTTCTTCGCTAGCTGCAGTGTTCTGTTGGTCAGTCATCTCAGATCCTTTCTGATCTTGGGGTCTTATAGGGAAGGCATTCAGGCCTTGAGCATCGCGTCGAGCTTACCGGCGCGCTCAAGGGCAAACAAATCATCACAACCGCCAACATGGGTGCTGCCGATCCAGATCTGCGGCACGGACGTACGTCCGGCCTTCTGAGCCATGGCGGCACGCACCTGCGGCTTGCCATCGACCTTGATCTCTTCGAAGGCCACGCCTTTGTTCTCGAGCAGGTACTTGGCTCGCGAGCAGTAAGGGCAGTAATCGCTGGAATAGACGACGACGTTGCTCATATCACTTCACCAGCGGCAGGTTGTCGCCCTTCCAGCTGGAGATCCCGCCGGAAAGCTTGGCGGCGATGAAGCCGGACTTCATCAGTTCGCGGGCGTGAGTGCCGGCGGTCTGACCCAGGGCGTCAACCAGGATGATGGTCTTGGCCTTGTGTTTTTCCAGTTCGCCAACGCGAGCGGCGAGCTTGTCGTGAGGAATGTTCAACGCACCAACGATGTGACCGGCGGCGAAGTCCTTGGTCGAACGAATGTCGACTACAACGCCTGCGTCCTTGTTGACCAGGCCGGTCAGTTCACCGGTGCTCAGGCTGCGGCCGCCGCCTTGCATCTGATAAGCGATCAGCAACGCCAGCAGTACGACGAAGATACCGACGAGCAGATAGTGGTTAGTGGCAAATTCAATCAGGTGAGCAACCATCGAAGGAGGTTCCAGGGCGTTAAAATGTCGGCCAGTATACACAGCCCCTATGGTGGGCCAAACCCCGTCCGGCGGTGACGCGGTCGGAACTTCGCATTAAACTGCCACTCCCTTTTCCATCGCCCTCTTTTAATTCAGCCACGAGTGGAATCCATGACTACCACGCCTAAACCTTTGGTCCTGATTATTCTCGATGGCTTCGGTCACAGTGAGAGCCCTGAATCCAACGCCGTGTTTGCGGCCAAGAAGCCCGTACTGGACCGCTTGTGGGCCACCGTGCCGAACGGCCTGATCTCGGGCAGCGGCATGGACGTCGGCCTGCCGGATGGCCAGATGGGCAACTCCGAAGTCGGCCACATGAACCTCGGCGCCGGCCGCGTGGTGTATCAAGACTTCACCCGCGTGACCAAATCGATCCGCGATGGCGAGTTCTTCGAGAACCCGACCATTTGCGCGGCGGTCGATAAAGCCGTTGCCGCCGGTAAAGCCGTGCACTTCATGGGCTTGCTGTCCGATGGCGGCGTTCACAGCCACCAGGACCACCTGGTTGCCATGGCTGAACTGGCCTACAAGCGCGGCGCCGAGAAAATCTACCTGCACGCCTTCCTCGATGGCCGCGACACGCCGCCAAAGAGCGCCCAGTCGTCCATCGAACTGCTCGACGCGGCTTTCCAGGCCCTGGGTAAAGGCCGGATCGCCAGCATTATCGGTCGCTACTTCGCCATGGACCGTGACAACCGTTGGGATCGCGTGGCCCAGGCCTACAACCTGATTGTCGACGGCAATGGCGAATTCAACGCCGCCACTGCTCAGGAAGGTCTGCAAGCGGCGTACGAGCGTGGCGAGAGCGACGAATTCGTCAAAGCCACCTCCATCGGTGAGCCGGTGAAAGTCGAAGACGGCGACGCCGTGGTGTTCATGAACTTCCGTGCCGACCGCGCTCGTGAGCTGACCCGCGTATTCGTCGAAGACGGTTTCAAGGAATTCGAGCGTGCCCGCCAGCCAAAACTGGCCGGTTTTGTCATGCTGACCCAATACGCCGCCAGCATTCCCGCGCCATCGGCCTTCGCTGCCGGCAGCCTGGAAAACGTGCTGGGCGATTACCTGGCGAAAAACGGCAAGACCCAGCTGCGCATTGCCGAAACCGAAAAATATGCGCACGTGACCTTCTTCTTCTCCGGCGGTCGCGAAGAACCGTTCCCGGGCGAAGAGCGCATTCTGATCCCGTCGCCAAAAGTCGCTACTTATGACTTGCAGCCGGAAATGAGCGCGCCGGAAGTCACCGACCGCATCGTCGACGCCATCGATAATCAGCGTTACGACGTGATCGTCGTCAACTACGCCAACGGCGACATGGTTGGTCACAGCGGCGTGTTCGACGCGGCCGTCAAAGCCGTTGAATGCCTGGACCTGTGCGTCGGCCGTATCGTCGACGCCCTGGAAAAAGTCGGCGGCGAAGCCCTGATTACAGCCGACCACGGCAACGTCGAGCAAATGGCCGACGAATCCACCGGCCAGGCTCACACCGCACACACCACCGAGCCGGTGCCGTTCATTTATGTCGGCAAGCGCGACTTCAAGGTCCGCGACGGCGGCGTACTGGCGGATGTGTCACCGACCATGCTGATGTTGATGGGGCTTGAGAAACCGGCCGAGATGACCGGGACGTCGATACTGGTGTAAACCGGTCGCTCAAACACCATCAAACCCTGTGGGAGCGGGCTTGCCCGCGATAGCAATCTGGCTGCCAACTTCTATGTTGAATTTCAGGACGCTATCGCGGGCAAGCCCGCTCCCACCTGTTTTGCGGTGTTTGCACCGCCGAACCCGGGCCAGTCATCACACAGCCCCAATTGGGCGTTTTTTTTGCAGCGCATGGCGGGCATACTAGGGCGTCCCTTTCCCTGGTGTCGCCCGCCTCTATGCTTCGCGTCCTGATAGCCCTTGCTCTGACTTGCCTGCTCCAACCGGCCTTTGCCGACGAGCGTGCGCAAACCCAACAACAGTTGGACGCCACGCGTCAGGACATTGCCGAGCTGAAAAAACTGCTGGGCAAGCTCCAGGAAGAAAAATCCGGTGTGCAAAAAGACCTCAAAGGCACCGAAACCGAGATGGGCAAGCTCGAGAAGCAGGTCGAAGCCCTGCAAAAAGAGCTGAAGAAAAGCGAATCCGAGCTGCAGCGACTCGATGGTGAGAAAAAAAAACTCCAGAGCGCGCGCATTGAACAGCAGCGACTGATCGCCATTCAGGCCCGCGCGGCCTATCAGAATGGTCGTCAGGAATACTTGAAGCTGCTGCTCAACCAACAGAACCCGGAAAAATTCGCCCGCACCCTCACCTATTACGACTACCTGAGCCAGGCCCGCCTGGAACAGCTGAAGAATTTCAACGAAACCCTGCGCCAACTGGCCAATGTCGAAAAAGACATCGCCATGCAGCAAGCGCAGTTGCTGGTGCAGAAAAGTAGCCTCGACAGCCAGCGCGACGAACTCGACAAAGTCCGCCAGGAGCGCCAGCAAGTCCTGGCCAAGCTCAACGACGACGTAAAGGCTCGCGACCAGAAGCTGGCCAGCCGCGAGCAGGATCAGGCAGACCTGTCTAAAGTCCTTAAAACCATTGAAGAAACCCTGGCCCGCCAGGCACGAGAGGCAGAAGAGGCGCGGCAAAAAGCGCTGATTGCCCAGCAGGAAGCCGAAAAAAAGCGCTTACGTGAGGCCCAGGCTGCAGCAGATGCTGAGACCACTGACGCCCCACGCAAACCCGTTAAATCGACACCCGGCGCACTGGTTTCAAGTTCAGGCGAGACCTTCGGCGGCCCCTTTGCTTCAAGCCGGGGAAAACTTCCATGGCCAGTTGATGGTCGACTGCTGGCACGCTTTGGCGAATCCCGTGGCGACGACGCCCGCACCAAGTGGGACGGCGTGATGATCAGCGCCTCCGCCGGCAGCCAGGTGCACGCCGTGCATGGCGGTCGCGTGGTGTTCGCCGATTGGTTGCGCGGCGCCGGGCTGCTGGTGATTCTCGACCACGGCAACGGTTTTTTGAGTCTTTATGGTCACAACCAGACGCTGCTCAAGTCTGCGGGTGACGTGGTAAAAGCCGGTGAGTCCATCTCCACTGTTGGCAGCAGTGGCGGGCAGGACACACCAGCACTGTATTTCGCTATTCGTCAGCAGGGTCACCCGAGTGATCCGGCGCAATGGTGTCGTGCGCAAGGATAAGTACGCCATCTACTTCAGGAGTTCGTTCGACATGCTGCATTTGTCCCGCCTTACCTCGCTGGCCGTGACGATCGCCCTGGTGATCGGCGCGCCTCTGGCGTTCGCCGCTCAACCTGCTCCGGTGGTCGCGCCTGCGGGCACTGCTGCGACCACCAAGGCGCCATTGCCGCTGGAAGAGTTGCGCACCTTTGCCGAGGTCATGGATCGGATCAAGGCAGCCTATGTCGAACCGGTTGACGACAAGACCCTGCTGGAAAACGCGATCAAGGGCATGCTCAGCAACCTCGACCCGCACTCCGCTTACCTGGGCCCGGAAGATTTCGCCGAGTTGCAGGAAAGCACCAGCGGCGAATTCGGCGGCCTGGGCATTGAAGTCGGCGCCGAAGACGGTTTCATCAAGGTAGTCTCGCCGATCGATGACACCCCGGCCTCCAAGGCTGGCATTCAGGCGGGCGATTTCATCGTCAAGATCAACGGCCAGCCGACTCGCGGCCAGAGCATGACCGAAGCCGTGGACAAAATGCGCGGCAAGATCGGCCAGAAAATCACCCTGACCCTGGTGCGTGACGGCGGTACGCCGTTCGACGTGACCCTGGCCCGCGCCATCATTCAAGTGAAGAGCGTGAAGAGCCAGCTGCTGGAGTCCGGCTACGGCTACATCCGCATCACCCAGTTCCAGGTCAAGACCGGCGAAGAAGTCTCCAAGGCCCTGGCCAAGCTGCGCAAGGACAATGGCAAGAAGCTCAACGGCATCATCCTCGACCTGCGCAACAACCCGGGCGGTGTGTTGCAAGCGGCGGTGGAAGTGGTCGACCACTTCATCACCAAGGGCCTGATCGTCTACACCAAGGGCCGCATCGCCAACTCCGAACTGCGCTTTTCGGCCACCGGTAAAGACGAAAGCGAAGCTGTGCCAATGGTCGCGTTGATCAACGGCGGCAGCGCCTCGGCTTCGGAAATTGTCGCCGGCGCCTTGCAGGATCAGAAACGCGCGGTCGTCATGGGCACCACCAGTTTCGGTAAAGGCTCGGTACAAACCGTGCTGCCGCTGAACAACGAACGCGCACTGAAAATCACTACGGCGCTGTACTACACGCCGAACGGCCGCTCGATCCAGGCTCAGGGCATTGTCCCGGACATCGAAGTGCGCAAAGCCAAGATCACCAGCGAGCAGGACGGCGAATACTTCAAGGAAGCCGATCTGCAAGGTCACCTGGGCAATGGCAACGGCGGCGCCGACAAACCGACCTCCAGCAGCAAGGCCAAGGCAATGCCGCAGGATGATGATTACCAGTTGGCCCAGGCCCTGAGCCTGCTCAAAGGGCTGAGCATCACCTCCGGTCGCTGAGGTGCGCCTGCGGTTCATCTTTGGCCTGTTGTGCTGTCTGGCGGGTGTTGCTCACGCAGCGCCCGTCGCGCCGGCGCCGCAAAAGGTCTATCTAAGCCTGATCATCGACGACCTGGGGCAGAACCTGCCCCGGGATCGCCGCGTGCTGGCCCTGCCCGGCCCGGTGACCACGGCGATCATGCCCGACACACCCCACGCCACCGAATTCGCCCGCGAAGCCCATCGCGCCGGCAAGGTCGTCATCCTGCACATGCCCATGGACCCGGCGACCGGCCCGTTCGCCTGGCACCCCGACTTGCCCATCGACGAGCTTGAGCAACGCCTCAACGCGGCGTTCAAAGTTGTGCCGTATACCGCTGGCATCAACAACCACATGGGCAGCCGTATGACTGCCCAACCGGCCGCCATGGCCTGGCTGATGGCGGACTTGCAGCGCCGGCACAAATTCTTCGTCGACAGCCGCACCAGCGCGCAAACCGTTGGCGCTGCCGAGGCGCAGAAGATTGGCTTGGCGAGTGTTTCGCGGGATGTGTTTCTGGATGATGAGCGCACGGAAGCGGCGATCCTCACGCAGCTTCAGACGGCGATCAGCCTGGCGCGCAAGCAGGGTTCTGCGGTGATGATCGGGCATCCGTATCCGCAGACGTTGGCGGTGCTGGAGCGGGAGTTGCCGAAGCTGAAAGCTCAGGGCATCGACTGGATTGATATCAAGCAGATGATCAGCGTGCGCGGCAATCGGGCGACGGCGGCACATGGGAAGGGTGGTGTTTACCGCTAAAGATCGCAGCCTCGTTGCACTCGACAGCTCCTACAGGTGGATGCGATCGAGTGTAGGAGCTGTCGAGTGCAACGAGGCTGCGATCTTTTGATCCACCCTACAAATACCGCGCCATGATCTCGTCGACCATGCCTTCCTTGCGCAGCTGATCCAGCGCTGCCTGCAGCTTGGCGACCACCTCGTCCGGCACATCCTTGTTCAACGCCAGGTACAGCTCGGCACTGTTGAAGCGCAGTACCGTTTTCAGACCGTTAACGCCCTCTTGCCGCGCCAGGTAGCGCCCGGCCGGATCGCCCGTCGCCCACAAATCAATCTGCCCGCTGACCAGTTTTTTCGCGTTGTCCTGATCGCGCAACACAACAATCGGATTTAACCCTTGCTTGGCCAATGTCTCGGCAATCGCATCGCCCTTGTAGGCGCCGATCTTGTACTTGCGCGCCTGTTCCAACGACTCCAGGCTGATCTTGCTGTCAGCCTTGGCCAGCATGATCCAGTCGTCAGGGCCAATAGGACCGACCCACTTGAACAGTTTCTCGCGATCCGGCAGCCGCGCCATCACGAACACGCCGTAACCGGGTTTTTCCAGGGCGATCTTGTAGATGCGTTCCCAGGGGAAACGCAGGGTCAGGCTGTAGGTGACGTTGGCGCGCTTGAACATCTCGCGGACGATGTCCACGGCGATGCCATTGATGTTCTCGTCCTGAGCGAAGTTCTTGCCGTTCTTCGCCATGTTGTACGGGGGGAAATTTTCAGTCAGCAACACCAGATCGGTGTCGGGACTTTCTTCGGCGCGGGCCCCACTGATGAGCAATAGAGAAGCGCTGGCGAGGACAAGAAGAAGGCGTTTAAGCATGTCTGGCTACCGAAATCCATGGCGTACCCAAGAGTGCCTTGAGCCCGCCATGATGTCCACTGGCCTGTACCGGTTTGTTTAGCGCATCACGATGCCGCGATGAGCCATGTAGGCCTTGGCTTCCTGCACGGTGTATTCGCCGAAGTGGAAAATACTCGCCGCCAGTACCGCACTGGCGTGACCTTCAAGAATGCCGTCGGCCAAATGCTGCAAGTGGCCGACGCCGCCGGAGGCGATCACCGGAATGCCCAGTGCATCGCTGATGGCGCGGGTGACGCCCAGGTCGAAGCCGTTTTTCATGCCGTCCTGGTCCATGCTGGTCAGGAGGATTTCCCCGGCGCCCAGGCCTTCCATCTTCTTCGCCCATTCAACAGCGTCGAGGCCGGTCGGCTTGCGCCCGCCGTGGGTGAAGATTTCCCAGCGCGGAGTTTCGCCCGGAGCGGAAACCTTCTTCGCATCGATGGCAACGACGATGCATTGCGAGCCGAAATGCTGCGCCGCTTCGCCAACGAATTCCGGATTGAACACGGCGGCGGTGTTGATCGAGACTTTGTCTGCGCCGGCATTCAGCAAGTTGCGAATGTCCTGCACGGTGCGCACGCCACCGCCCACGGTCAGCGGGATGAACACCTGGCTGGCCATGCGCTCGACGGTGTGCAGCGTGGTGTCGCGACCGTCGACGCTGGCGGTGATATCGAGAAAAGTAATCTCGTCGGCACCCTGCTCGTCGTAGCGACGGGCGATTTCCACCGGGTCACCGGCGTCGCGGATGTTCTCGAACTTGACGCCCTTGACCACCCGGCCGTTGTCCACGTCCAGGCAAGGGATGATGCGTTTGGCCAGCGCCATGGTCAGTCCTCAGCCTTTGTACGAATCGCAGAAAGCTTGCGCTTCAGCGACGTCGAGGGTGCCTTCGTAGATCGCCCGGCCGGTGATCGCGCCGATGATGCCCGGCGCCTTGGCGTCGAGCAGCGACTTGATGTCACCGAGGTTGTGAATGCCACCGGAAGCGATCACCGGAATGCGCGTGGCAGCGGCCAGCGCAGCCGTGAACGGCACGTTACAGCCCTGCATCATGCCGTCTTTGGCGATGTCGGTATAAACGATCGCGGACACGCCGTCGGCTTCGAATTGCTTGGCCAGGTCGATCACCTGAATGGTGCTGATTTCAGCCCAGCCATCGGTGGCGACGAAACCGTCCTTGGCGTCAAGACCGACGATTACCTTGCCCGGAAACGCGCGGCAGGCTTCAGCGACGAACGCCGGATCTTTCACGGCTTTGGTGCCGATGATCACGTAGCTCACGCCCGCCTTGACGTAGTGCTCGATGGTTTCCAGGGAGCGGATACCGCCACCGATCTGGATCGGCAGGTTCGGGTAGCGCTTGGCAATCGCGGTGACCACTTCGCCGTTGACCGGCTGGCCTTCGAAGGCGCCGTTCAGGTCGACCAGATGCAGGCGACGGCAACCGCCCTCCACCCACTTGGCAGCCATGCTCACCGGGTCATCGGAGAACACCGTGGAATCTTCCATGCGGCCCTGGCGCAGACGAACACAGGCACCGTCTTTGAGATCGATAGCGGGAATAATCAGCATCTGGCAAACCTTCAAATTCGATTGTTCAGCTTCGCTCGAAAATCAGTTTTTCTCGAGCGCCCACAGGTCGCTTTCGATGCTTTCGAACCTTTCTTTAAGGTGCGTCTGCACATCGAAAATCGCCCTGTTGTAATAGTGCGGCGCAATTTCGCGGGTAAACAGCTCAAGGATTTCAGCCGCTTCGAATGAACCCAGGTCCAGTTCGAAGCGATCCTCCATAAAGCGTTTGATCTTGTGATTGGCCTCGTTCTCCTGTTCGGGAGTGAGGGTCAGGATCGGCGGCTTCTTCTTGACGGCCATTTACCAGCGACCATCCCACGCCGCGAAGTTCTGCAGCAATTGCAGGCCATGGGTATGGCTCTTCTCCGGATGGAACTGCACGGCGAAACGCGAGCCATCGGCCAGCGCGGCGGCGAAATCGACACCGTAGTGACCGCCACCCACTACCTGCCGCGCGTTGCCGGCAGCGATGTAGTAGCTGTGCACGAAGTAGAAACGCGCCAGGTCCGGAATGTTGTGCCACAGCGGGTGCGTGACCGTCTGCTTCACTTCGTTCCAGCCCATGTGCGGGACTTTCAGGTGCTCGCCGTCTTCATGCAGGTCCTTGCCGAAGAATTTCACCTGGCCCGGGAACAGGCCGATGCAGTCGACGCCGTCGTTCTCTTCGCTGCTGTCGAGCAAGGCTTGCATGCCGACGCAGATGCCGAGGAACGGCCGGTCCTGGCTGACTTCACGCACCAGCGAATCGAAACCGAGGCGACGGATCTCCGCCATGCAATCGCGAATCGCGCCAACGCCGGGGAAAACCACCCGGTCGGCTTCGCGAATCACGTCGGCATCGCTGGTGATCAGGACCTTGCCGGCACCGACGTGCTCGAGGGCCTTGGCCACCGAGTGCAGGTTGCCCATGCCGTAATCGATAACCGCGACCGTCTGCATTACAGAACGCCTTTGGTCGACGGCATCTGGCCGGCCATGCGGTCATCCAGCTCTACCGCCATACGCAGTGCACGGCCGAATGCCTTGAACACGGTCTCGATCTGGTGGTGGGTGTTGTGCCCACGCAGATTGTCGATGTGCAGGGTGACGTTGGCGTGGTTGACGAAGCCCTGAAAGAATTCCTGGAACAGGTCAACGTCAAAACCGCCGACGGTGGCGCGGGTGTAGGGAACGTGCATCTGCAGGCCAGGACGGCCGGAGAAGTCGATCACCACGCGCGACAGCGCTTCATCGAGCGGCACGTAGGCGTGGCCGTAGCGACGGATGCCTTTCTTGTCGCCGATGGCTTTGGTGAATGCCTGACCCAGGGTGATACCGACGTCTTCCACCGTGTGGTGGTCATCGATATGCAGGTCGCCTTTACTGACGATATCCAGGTCGATCAGCCCGTGACGGGCGATCTGGTCGAGCATGTGCTCAAGAAAAGGAACACCGATATCAAATCGGGCCTTTCCGGTGCCATCCAGGTTGATCGAGGCTTTGATCTGGGTTTCCAGAGTGTCGCGCTCGACAGACGCCTTACGTTCGGCCATCACCAGCTCCGCAAAATCATTGGGCGAAAAAGGCAACCATTATAGGGGCGCGGGCCGGAAACAGAAACACGAGAGGTGATATCACTGACGGACTGAATTCAGCGCCGTCAGCGATATACATGTCAGTACAAGCCAGCATTCATTGCGAATGCAAGGTTTTTGACCCTGTAGGAGCTGGCTTGCCAGCGAAGGCGGCGCCACTGATACACCGCGGCGCATTGATCGCCAGCAAGCCGGCTCCTACGAAGGTTTTGCGTTAGTGGAAGAGAACCGCAGTTTTCTGCAGGGTCACCCACACACCCCACGCCAACGGAATCCCCACCACCAACCACGCAGCAATCGCCAACGGACGCGTGCCAGGCGCTGCTTTCCACTCCAGCGAAGTGCTGGCATCAGCGCCCTTGTCGTGGCCCAGCGCCTGTTCGGCAGCCAGTTCGGCGTCGGTCATGAAGTATTTGTCCGCCACCGGACGCACCAGCAGGTTGCACAGGAAACCCAGCACCAGCAGGCCCGCCAGGATGTACAGCGTGATGTCATACGCTGCGGCGCGTTCAACGCCGATGCTCAGCTGATATTCACGCAAGTAGTTCACCAACACCGGCCCCAACACGCCCGCCGCCGCCCACGCCGTCAGCAGACGACCGTGGATCGCACCGACCATTTGCGTACCGAACAGGTCCGCCAGATAAGCCGGAACCGTCGCAAAACCACCGCCGTACATCGACAGGATGATGCAGAACGCCGCCACGAACAGCGCAACGTTGCCCAAGTGACCGAGGTTCGGGATCAGCGCGTACAGGGCAAAACCCAACGCGAAGAACACGAAATAGGTATTTTTGCGGCCCAGGTAGTCCGAGAACGAGGCCCAGAAGAAGCGGCCACCAATGTTGAACAGGCTCAGCAAACCAGTGAAACCAGCCGCAATCGCCGCGATCGAGGCGAGTTGCCCTGCATCCAGCTGACCGAACGCCTGGTCAGTGCCCAGCAATTTACCGCCGAAGACTTCCTGCAACAGCGGCGAAGCCATGCCGAGGATGCCGATACCGGCCGAAACGTTCAGGCACAACACCAGCCACACCAGACGGAATTGCGGAGTTTTCCACGCTACGTTCACGTGCACGTGGCGGTGAGTGATCATCGCGTTCGAGGCTTTTTTCGCCGGAGCAGTCCAGCCTTCAGGCTTCCAGCCGGTTGGCGGGACACGGTAGGACAGTGCGCCACCGATCATGAACACGAAGTAGATCGCGGCCATCACCAGGAAGCTCTGCCATACGCCGACGCTGGTGGGCGAAGCGAAGTGGCCCATCAGGGCGGCGGCCAGTGGCGCACCGACCATCGCGCCACCGCCGAACCCCATGATCGCCATGCCGGTGGCCATGCCACGCTTGTCCGGGAACCACTTGATCAGGGTCGAGACCGGCGAGATGTACCCCAGGCCCAGGCCGATACCGCCAATGACCCCGGAGCCGATCCACATCAGCCAGATCTGGTGGGTATAAACCCCCAGCGCCGAAATCAGCAGGCCACCGCACCAGCACAAGGCCGAAACAACGCCAGCCTTGCGTGGCCCGGCGTGTTCCAGCCAGCCACCCCAGATCGCTGCCGAGCAGCCGAGGAAGATGAAGAACAGGGTGTAGATCCAGCCGAGCATCGAGATCGGCCAATCGCATTGCGACGAGAACACTTGCGAAATGAAGCTCATGTCCGGCGCGCAGGTCACTGCCTTGGTCACGCCCAAGGCCTTGGACAACGGCAACCAGAACACCGAAAAGCCATAGGCCATGCCGATGCAGAGGTGGATGGCCAGCGCGGCCGGTGGCACCAGCCAACGGTTGAAACCGGGCTTGGCGATGATGCGTTCCTTGGACAGGAACGCGGGCTGATCGGCTTTAAGGCCGTCCGCCGCGATACTCGTGGTCATTGTGTATCCCCCAATTATTAGTATGGTTCGCCAGCCACTCCTCACCCCCAGCCTTTATGCGCACGCATGACTGTTTTTTCAGGCTGAAGCTCCGCTTTGGTGCGACATCACGTCGCAGAAGGACGGACGAACCTGCAGAGGTTAGCATCTGTACGTGACAGAAAAGCCAAAGTGACATCACCTTTTGTACGTTATCCGATCTCCACACCTGTAGGCGCTGCCGAAGGCTGCGATCTTTTGTTCTTTGCATCTGGTTACAACAGATCAAAAGATCGCAGCCTTCGGCAGCTCCTACAGAGGGTCAACCGCGTATAACCTCTCAGAAGCGGTGATCGCTGACCGGTCGTCCGCTTCGGAGCGCTATACTCCCCGGCTAAATTTCGAATTCGACAAACTACAAGGACTCGCCCATGAAAGCGTTCGGCAAAATCCTGGGTCTGGTACTTCTCGGGCTGTTGCTGATCATTGTGGCGCTGGGCTTTGCCCTGACGCACCTCTTCGATCCCAACGACTACAAAGACGAGATTCGCCAGATTGCCCGCGACAAGGCCCACATCGAGCTGACGCTCAATGGCGACATCGGCTGGAGCCTGTTCCCCTGGCTCGGTCTGGAACTGCACGAAGCCAGTGTCGCGACCCTGGCCAAGCCCACCGAGCCGTTCGCTGACTTGCAGATGCTCGGTCTATCGGTACGTGTGATTCCGCTGCTGCGCCGTGAAGTACAGATGAGCGATGTGCGCGTCGAAGGCCTGAACCTGCGCCTGACCCGCGACAAGGACGGCCACGGCAACTGGCAAGACATCGGCAAAGTGCCGGCGCCTGCCACCCCGGCTACGCCCGCCACTCCCGGCGAGCCAGCACCGGAGACCACCGCCCAAGTGGAAAAACCAGCCCAGCCGATACGCCTGGACATCGACAGCCTGACCGTCAACAACGCCCGCGTTGAATACAGCGACGAGAAAACCGGCAAGCAGTTCAGCGCCGAGAGCATCCAGCTCAGCACTGGCCCGGTGCATGACTCCACCAATATTCCGGTCAAACTCACCGCGTTCCTCGGCACCAACCAGCCAGTCTTGCGGGTGCGTACCGAGCTCAGCGGCGAGCTGCGTTTCGAGCGCGCGTTGCAGCGTTACAAACTCGAAGACATGAAGCTCTCGGGTGAAGTCGCTGGCGATCCGCTGCAAGGCAAGACCATGACTTTCGCTGCCCAGGGCCAGTTGCTGCTGGATAAAGCAGCCAACGTCGCCGAATGGACCGGCATCAAGATTTCCGCCAACCAATTACGGGCATTGGGTGAACTGAAGGTCAACGACCTCGACAAGACCCCGCAAGTCAGCGGCGGCCTGTCGATTGCCCAGTTCGACCTGGCGAAATTCGTCGACAGCATTGGCCAGAAACTCCCGGCCATGGCCGAAGGCAGCCTGAGCAAAGTGGAACTGGTCAGCCGCCTCGCGGGGACGCCGACCAGCCTGGCGCTCGACAACATCAACCTGAAAGTCGACGACAGCACTTTCAGCGGCCGCATCGCCGTCGAGGATTTCGCCAAGCAATCGCTGCGGGCAACCCTCAAGGCTGACACCTTCAACGTCGACCGTTACCTGCCGCCAAAATCCGCCGAAGCCAACAGCGCGACACAAGTGCGCCAGGCTGAAGTCGCCAGCACCGAGGCCGATGCCATGGCCGGCGCCGGTAGCACACCGCTGCCGAACGCGCCGACCAAAACCGCGTGGAGCAACGAACGCCTATTGCCGGTGGAAAGACTGAGCAAACTCGACGTCGATGCCGACCTGACCTTCGGCCAGTTGACCCTCGAGAAATTGCCGATCCACAACGCCGCGCTCAAAGCCAACGGCCAGGGCGGCCTGCTGACGCTGGAGAACCTGCGCGGCGATTTGTACGACGGCAACTTCGAAGCCAAGGGCACCCTCGACGTGCGCCAGCAGGTGCCGGCGCTGAACATGCAGACAAATATCAGCAAAGTGCCGGTGGAAAAAATCCTCGAAAGCCAGGGTAAAAATCCGCCGGTCAAAGGTCTGGTCACGCTCAACAGCGCTCTCACCGGCAGTGGCAATAGCCAGCAAGCGCTGATCGACAGCCTCAACGGCACCGCCAGTTTCGTCATCAACAACGGCGTGCTACTCAATGCCAACCTCGAACAACAGTTGTGCAAAGGCATCGCCACCCTGAACCGCAAAACCCTCAGCGGCGAGCCTCGGGGCAAGGACACACCGTTCCAGGAACTCAAGGGCAACCTGACGTTCCGCAACGGCGTGGCCAGCAACCCTGACCTGAAAGTGGGCATCCCGGGCATGACCGTCAAGGGCGACGGCGATGTCGATCTGCGGGTGTTGGGCATGGATTACCGCGTCGGCGTTATCGTCGAAGGCGACAAGAGCGACATGCCGGATCCGGCCTGCCAGGTCGGCGAGAAGTTCGTCGGCATCGAGTGGCCGCTGCGCTGCCGTGGTCCGCTGGAACTGGGCGCCAAAGCTTGCCGTCTCGATAACGAGCGCATGGGTCAGGTCGCGAGCAAACTGGCTGGCGAGCGCATCAGCGAAAAAATCGACGAGAAGCTGGGCGACAAAGTCAGCCCGGAACTGAAAAACGCGCTCAAGGGGCTGTTCAAGCGATGAGAGCCGAGCAATTTTCAACGGCGGTGCTGGACTGGTACGACCACCACGGCCGCCACGATTTGCCCTGGCAACAAGGCATCACCCCGTATCGGGTGTGGGTCTCGGAAATCATGTTGCAACAGACCCAGGTCAGCACCGTGCTGAACTACTTCGACCGGTTCATGGCTTCGTTGCCGACGGTCGAAGCGCTGGCCGCCGCGCCGGAAGACGAAGTGCTGCACCTGTGGACCGGCCTCGGTTACTACACCCGCGCACGCAATTTGCAGAAGACCGCGAAGATCGTCGTCGCCGAGTACGGCGGTGAGTTTCCGCGAGATGTGGAAAAACTCGTTGAGCTGCCGGGCATCGGTTTGTCCACGGCCGGCGCCATCGCCAGCCTGAGCATGGGCCTGCGCGCGCCGATCCTCGATGGCAACGTTAAACGGGTGCTGGCGCGCTTTACCGCGCAAGAGGGTTACCCGGGCGAGCCGAAGGTCGCCAAACAGCTGTGGGCGAACGCTGAGCGCTTTACGCCACATGATCGGGTCAACGCCTACACCCAGGCGATGATGGATCTGGGCGCCACGCTCTGCACCCGCAGCAAACCGAGCTGCCTGCTCTGCCCGCTGGAAAAAGGCTGCGAAGCGCACATGCTCGGTCTGGAAACGCGATACCCGATCCCCAAACCGCGCAAAACGGTGCCACAGAAGCGCACGCTGATGCCGATGCTCGCCAATGGCGAAGGCGCGATTCTGCTTTACCGTCGCCCTTCCACGGGCTTGTGGGGCGGTCTCTGGAGCCTGCCGGAACTCGACGACCTCGACGACCTGCAACATCTGGCGTCGCAGCACTCACTGGAGCTTGGCACTCAACAAGCGCTGCCGAGCCTGGTGCACACCTTCAGTCATTTTCAATTGTCTATCGAACCCTGGCTGGTTCAGGTCCAGGAGGCCGGCCATCACGTGGCCGAGGCCGACTGGCTCTGGTATAACCTCGCCACCCCGCCGCGCCTGGGCCTTGCCGCCCCGGTCAAAACCTTGCTCGAACGCGCGGCCGCCGTATTGAACGCAGGAGAGTCGTCATGACCCGCACCATCATGTGCCGCAAGTACAAAGAAGAACTGCCCGCCCTGGAACGCGCTCCATTCCCGGGCGCAAAAGGCCAGGACATTTTTGACCACGTCTCGGCCAAGGCCTGGGCCGACTGGCAGAAACACCAGACCCTGCTGATCAACGAAAAACGCCTGAACATGATGAACGCCGAAGACCGCAAATATCTGCAAGGCGAGATGGACAAGTTCTTTTCCGGCGAGGAATACGCCAAGGCCGATGGCTACGTTCCGCCCGCCGAATAATCGAGCTTTTCGCGGGGTCGGAACGTAAGCGACGGTAATAATTAAAATTTTTTTGAAAACTTTCTTGACGACCCCCTGAAAAACCAGTTTAATGCGCCCCGTTGCCCAGATAGCTCAGTCGGTAGAGCAGGGGATTGAAAATCCCCGTGTCGGCGGTTCGATTCCGTCTCTGGGCACCAAATACCGAAAACCCTGAATCGCAAGATTCAGGGTTTTTTTATGCCTGTGATTTGGTGAGGCGCGATTGCAGTCACCTTCGAAGCGCCAGACGAAGCTTCAATTCCCCACCTCCTGTCGCCACGCTAGCAAGCGGCTGTAACGCTTTTTAAGCCGAGTCTCGATGCCCCCTTCTTGGCCGTCTCTCGAGTCTGTGGGAACGCTCCGTATGCTTTAACGGAAACGGACGACATACGCTGAACATCGGCTTGGGCAGAATCGGAGGAGGAGCTGCCGCGTAACCGCAAGCAGATGCACAACAGGGATGTCGACCATGACTGACGCCAAACAAGACGTCGAAACCGCTGAGCTTTTCGCTGAACAAGAAATCAGAATTTTCAACTTTGATGTTCGGCAGTCGACATGGCTTCACACGTTCGCTGAAGAACTGGCCGCCATCGGCGGGCCACAAGCACCAGGCGCCAGGTCCAAAGCCTCTCTGGCAGTCACCGAATTAAAGTGCTCGTTTTCGAAAGACCAACGCGAACTGCTGGCGGCCTACTCCGATGGCCTTGTTTGCGTGTTGATCTTTGAAGGGCTGCAAAAAATCACCGACGCCAGCCCTCCAAAAGAACTACCAGGCCTGACATCCCTGGAAAATCGATACGACGTTCTTTGCCTGGCCGCTCGCAATCAAATCCTGTTGGCGCTGGTGGATAACAGTGCTTTTGCCTATGACATGGACAACGAAGGAAAACTGGTTCGATTGGTGGCCAACTTCAAGGGTGGCGGACTCATCAAAATCAATGCCGAGTCGGGTATAAAAGAACTGAGCTCGCATTCCGGCCTCGCGCTTGGCCCGCACACCGAGGCGCCTTACTGGTGCGCCGTGAACGCGAAAGACGGGCACTCGCCCTCTCCGTCGTCTCTCATACTTTCCGCCCTGTGGAACCCAGGCCTGGAACCTACGCGGGTCATTCCACTGCCTCCCATACTGGACAAGGTTGGTATCACCAACTGCCTCGCGCTGACCACGGGTAACTTCCAGTTCACTCGTAGCGACTCCTTTGTCAGTGGCAAAGGGGAAGGTGGTCGCAACGTTTCGATTCTGGAGTTCGACGACAACGTCGGGTTCGCCGCCCGCTTCAACTCTTATCGCTTTTCGGTCAATGACGACGCCTCGACTTTTGTCAAAACGGCTTACGACGCCCTTTGCCAAGGTGTAAACGAAGCAATTCCGGCTGAATACACGTTGACCCAGGAATCGGCCATGGCCATCAACAACATCCGGACGCTGCACTGCCGCGATGTCATCAAAGACAACAGACGGGTCCTGGTTCGCCTTTTCGGCCTTTCCAAATTCTCTTCCCCTATCGTTATTTCAGAGGACCCGTTACTGCTGCAGGGCTGATTTTCCAAGGGCTCAGGGGGTTGAACGAGCAGTCATGCGGATGACTGGCCAATAATTAAAAGAGGGAATGTAATGTCTTGGGACGTAATTGGCATGCTGGCACTCGTCGCGTTTTGCGCCGGTTTTTTTGATGCGATTGCCGGGGGTGGTGGCTTGATTACCTTGCCTGCATTGTTTCTGGCAGGTGTAGATCCGATCAGTGCAATTGCAACGAACAAGTTCCAGGCTGCTTCGGCAACAATTTCGGCCACTGCAACCTTTGCTCGCAAGGGAATGATCGAGTGGCGAGAGGGCCGCTTCCTGGTTATCTGCGGATTTATGGGTGGTGCCAGTGGCGCCTTGTTGGTCAGCTCTATTGATAAGCGCTATCTGGAAGTTTGCGTGCCAATCATGCTGATTCTGGTGGCCATCTATTTTGCGCTCTCTCCAAAACTGGCCAATGAGGATCGACGCAAGCGAATCGGCATCCTGCTTTTTTCGTTTACCGTTGCGCCGATCCTGGGTTTTTACGACGGTATATTTGGCCCTGGTGTGGGTTCTTTTTTTATCGTCGCGTTTGTGCTGCTCTGCGGCCTGGGCATGATGCGGGCGATGAGCTTTACCAAACTTGCCAATGCCTCATGCAACCTGGGCTCTCTGGCGGTCTTCATTACCAAGGGTGTGATTATCTGGCCGATTGCCATAGCCATGGCGTTGGCGGCCTTCATTGGCGCTCAATTGGGCGCACGAGCCGCTGTTCGGGTCGGGCCCCGGTTGATTAAACCCATGTTGATCGTGGTCTGCTGCGCCTTGGCCATCAAGCTGCTGAGCGTAGAAACCAATCCTTTGCGTGTTGCGGTCGTCAATGGATTGGCTTCGTTTTGATCAGCGGTGGGCGCTCATTCGCGACGCGACGTGTGGGTAGCTATTCATCACCATTCCAGTGAAAAACCAGATTACGAGCGGTATCGTTTCCGACGTCCGTTGTGTCATGCCGCGCCTCTCCATTGCGGGTCGCGACAACGGTGTACTTGCCGGGAGGCAGTTGAACGTAGACCAGCGGGCCCGCCTGGCTCAACGTCAGCACGGGCTGCCCTTGGGCTTTCTGAATGACCACATCGACATCGGGAATGTATTTGTTTTCCACTCCGACGGAGAAGGTCATGTGCAGGTTGTACCCCGTGGTCTGCTGGATGGCCTTCGCCTCATCCTCGCCGATACCACCGGACAGGTAAGTAATCCCGTTTTGCTCTTGTCGCTGAACTTGCACGCCTGAGTTGTCGACCGGATCAAGGCTGGCCGCCTGCAACATGACGGGGAACATCAACAGACCGACAGCAGCCAGAGGCAGCAATAATGCGTGGACGTGTTTCATGATGGGCACTCCCGGGTTCCGCAGAACCCAATCGTTACTCCTTTTAGATTTCTCGCTGAGCGCCCGTGTTTTAGATTGATTAGTACTTGAGTCCACTGCGAATTGGACTACGCACTGTATTCCTCAAATCTGCGCAGCCGTCGGCGTGCTCCTGCAAACCTGTCCGGTATTTCCTGCCGATTTACCAGAGGTGCCCTGCATCTTCATCCAGCGCTCTTTTGCCATCCTCTTTCGCTGTGCCTCCAACTGCGGAAGACTTCATGAGCATCGTCAAACCCGATAACACCCCAGATCCACAACTGGCCTCACTGCTTGGCAATCTGGGCGAGCTGATCCGCCAGGCACGCTTGAAAGTGCTGCGAGCGGTCGATACCGCTCAGGTGCAAACCTGCTGGCAGATCGGGCGGCATATTGTCGAGTTTGAGCAGGAAGGTGCCCGGCGGGCGGTTTACGGGAAGCAGTTGCTGGCTACGTTGGCGAAGGTGCTGACAACAGAATTCGGCAAGGGGTTTGACGAGACCAACCTGCGGAAAATGCGCCTGTTTTATCAGGCGTTTCCAATTCGAGACGCATTGCGTCTCGAATTGAGCTGGACCCACTATCGCAGACTACTCCGAGTGGATAGTGACACTGCACGCAAATGGTACATGGACGAAGCCGCCAACCAAAACTGGTCAAGCCGCGCCCTGGAGCGCCAGATCAACACCCTCTACTACGAGCGCCTGCTATTGAGTCGAGACAAGTCTGCCGTCATGCAGGAAGCGACTACGAACATCCAAGCAATCAACGACAGTCCCAGGGAGTTCATCCGAGACCCCGTGATGCTGGAATTTCTCGGTCTACCCAGCACAGGAATCGTTCTGGAAACCGAACTTGAACAAGCCCTCATCGAACAGCTACAGGGTTTCCTGCTTGAGCTGGGCAAAGGTTTCGCGTTCATCGCCCGCCAGCAACGCATCAGTACCGAAGGCAGGGATTTCTACATTGATCTGGTGTTCTACAACTACCTGCTCAAATGCTTTGTCATCTTCGATCTCAAGCGCGGTGAACTGACCCATCAGGATGTCGGGCAGATGGACATGTATGTACGCATGTACGACGACCTCAAGCGCAGCGACGAAGACGGGCCGACCGTCGGCATCATCCTTTGCGCGCAAAAAAACGAGTCGGTAGTGCGCTACTCGGTGTTGCAGGGCAACGAACAACTGTTCGCCAGCAAGTACAAGCTGGTGCTACCGAGCGAAGAGGAACTGCGCGCAGAGCTGGATCGCGAACGAGCGGCACTTGAAGAGCGGCTGCTCGATCAGATCCCCCTGTAAACACGGATGGATTGTCCGTAAGCCGCGCGAAGACTATTGTTGGCAGCTACCCGCAAAGGTCAAAAAGCCATGAATTTGCAGGACATGCCTTCACTGGCGCCCACTCAAATCGAGTTACCGCTGCCACCATCCACTGCCGGTGAACCGTTCAAGGAACCTGCCGCAGACGGCTACCTCCTGGGCGGCTTCCGCTGGCGGCATGAGCATCAGGACACCACCCGCCCGGTCGTGATCATCAACGCCGCCACCTCAGTCCGCTGCCGCCACTACTCACGTTTCGCTGATTACCTGTTCGCCAATGGCTTCGACGTCATCACCTATGACTACCGCGGCATCGGCGAATCGCGACGCGATTCCCTGAAAGGGCTTCAGGCTTCATGGACCGACTGGGGCGCACTGGACTTTGAAGCGATGCTCAAGCGCGCTCAACGCGACTTCCCCGGCCAGCCCATCGATGTCGTCGGCCACAGCTTTGGAGGCTGTGCAGCGGGCCTGGGAGCGTCCGGACACTTGATTCGGCATCTGGTGACGGTCGGCGCGCAATTCGCTTACTGGCGCGACTATGCGCCCGCCCACCGCTGGCGGATGTTTGGCAAGTGGCACCTGGTGATGCCCTTGGTGACGATGCTGTGCGGATATTTCCCCGGAAAACGCCTCGGCTGGCTGGAAGACACACCCGCCGGCGTGGTCCGCGACTGGAGTACACCGACGTCTCGTTACGAGCAGCGTCCAAGCGGTCGCGCGTTAACAGGCGGCTTACCCTTCGCCAACGTCACCGCGAAAACCCTGGCCATCAGCATCAGCGACGACCCTTACGGCACGATTCCGGCTATCGAACGCCTGCTCGGCTACTTCACCAGCAGTCAGAACAGCCACCTGCGAATTGCCCCGGAAGACATCGGCGAAGAAGAAGTCGGACATTTCGCCTTTTTTCGTAGCCCATACCAAGCCACACTATGGCCCATTGCATTGTCCTGGCTGCAAACCGGCGAACTGGCCCCCGACACTCCTGGGCGGCTAGTGCCACGCAGTTGATCGACCTGCCCCTCTCAACGAAATACGGAACGACGCCCATGGCCTCCGCCAACAAACAGCAAAAACGCGCCACCCGCGCCAAAGCCAAGGCCAAGCAGAACCGCACTCAACGCGCCGCCGCGCCGGTCGAGCTGGACCCGAACGACGATCGCATCGACTTTGAATCGGTGGACCTGACTGAACTGTTCAAAGAAATGATCGACGCGCAAAAGATCAGCCAACAAGCCATGTGCACGGCCTTTCTCGAACACCCACTGCTCGCGCTGGTGCTGGAGCAGGAGGGCGAAGAAACGGCGACAGACTTCATCCTCGCGGCGCTGATCGAATACCGTCAATGGTCCGCCGAGGTCGACGAAGCCGCCGCCCTGGCGTGGATCGAATCGCCGGCCTTCCAGGCTGATTATGTGGCGGCGTCCGACTCCATCGCAGCCCAACCCCAACAGAAACCGAACTGAGTTCCCATGGCCTCCCTGAACAAGCAACAGAAACGCGCCAAACGCGCCAAGATCAAAGCCAAGCAAATCAATATCCACGGCAGAAAACCCGCCGCGCTGGACGATGATCTGGGCGACATCGGCGAGCCGATCCCGGAATACACCCTGGCGATGTTCAGCAAAATGCGTGATGCCGAAGCCATCGGCCGCAATGACATGTTGCTGACTTTGTTGTCGAATCTCGCCGAGATCATCAGCGACCATCCAGAATTGCTGGACATGGAAAACGCCGACAACGAAGCCATGGCTGCCACTCACCTGGCCGCCGACATGCTGATCGACTACCGCATGTGGGCCGACGGCATGGACCGCGACACCGCTCAGGCGTGGTTGACCGATCCGCAGTTCATCACTGACTTCGGCAATGCGCTGGACAGCTATCGCCAGTCGCTGGACGCGCAGGAAGAAAAGACCGAGTAAACACCGGTCAAGCCATAACGCGACCTCTGTAGCAGCTGGCGAAGCCTGCGTTCGGCTGCGCAGCAGTCGTGAAGTCAGATCATGCGGTCCCTCAGCATGACCTCGCGCGCAGGTTTTGCGACCGCTGCGCAGCCGAACGCAGGCTGCGCCAGCAGCTACAAGGTTTGCGCTGCTGCATCTCTCGCCTCTTCAGAAACAAAAACGGCCGCTTGTCATCACTGACAGCGGCCGTTTTGCGTCACGCGGTACGAATCAGTTCAGCACTACCGCGCCAACCTTCTCCAGCTTGCGACGGCGAGCCACGAACAAACCGGCAGCCACCACCAGCAAACTCAGGAAACCGGTCGCGAGGATCTCCACGCGGTGGGCTTCCTGGAACAGCATGATGGTCAGTGCGCCAACGATGAACACGATCACTGCGTAGGTCAGGGTTGGGAACAGCCACATGCTGAAGGCGATTTTTTCACCGCGAGCCATACGCTGTTTGCGCATACGCAGTTGCGAAATCGCGATCACCAGGTACACCAGCAGCGCGATAGCGCCGGAGCTGGCCAGCAGGAATTCGAACACGGCAGCCGGGGCCACGTAGTTGGCGAATACCGCAAGGAACGCAGCGCCGGTCGACAGAATCACGGCCCAGTAAGGGGTGCCGCTCTTGTTGGTGCGCTGGGAAACGGCCGGTGCATCACCGCGCTTGCCCAGGGAGAACATCATGCGCGACGCGGTGTAGAGCGCCGAGTTCAGGCAACTGGTCACAGCAACGAGTACCACGATGTCGACGATCAGCTTGGCATTTGGGATGCCCATGCGCTCAAGCACGGTCTGGTAGGAACCGACGCTCGCCAGGATAGGATCGTTCCATGGCACCAGGGCCACAACGATGAAGATCGATACGAGGTAGAACAAGCCGATCCGCCAGATCACCGAGTTGGTGGCCTTGGAGATTTGCTGGCCAGGGTTCTTCGATTCCGCGGCCGCGATGGTCACGATCTCGGTGCCCATAAAGGAAAACATGGTGGTCAGAATTGCGCCCAGTACCGCGCCCATGCCGTTTGGCAGGAAGCCTTGGGTATCAAACAGGTGCGAAACGCCACTGACCTGGCTGGTTGGCAAGAAGCCGAAGATCGCCAGAATGCCGAGGCCGATGAAACCAATGATCGCCACGACTTTGACCAGGGCGAACCAGAATTCGAACTCACCGTAATTCTTCACACTGAACAGGTTGGTCACCGTCAGCAGCAAAGTAATGATCAATGTGAAGGCCCAGATCGCCACATTCGGGAACCAGGCATGCAGGATAGTCGCTGCGGCGTTGGCTTCCAGCGGGATGACCAGCACCCAGAACCACCAGTACAACCAGCCGATGGTGAAACCGGCCCAGTGACCGATCGCGCGATCGGCGTACGTCGAGAAGGAGCCTGTGTCTGGCGACGCGACGGCCATTTCGCCGAGCATGCGCATGACCAGCACCACCAGAGCACCGGCGGCAGCGTAGGCCAACAGCACGGCCGGGCCTGCTGCAGCGATGGCGTGGCCCGAGCCGACGAACAGGCCGGCGCCGATAACCCCGGCAATCGACAGCATGGTCACATGACGCGGTTTGAGCCCCTGTTCGAGGCCATTGGAGCTTTGGGTACTGCTCATTGAAACTACCTTTGTAAGGAAAAGCGATGACGTCCACCCGGCCTGGTGTTCCTTCTCGTAAAAAGAAACCAACGGGGCGTTCCGGATTCTGCACGCAATAATTGCGCCAAAATGTTACAAAACCCTCTGTCTCGGGGCTCTCCTCCTGACCGGGCAGTCATCGCAAGTCATTGAGATTAATGGCAATTCGCCAGAACGTTACCCAGCGACCCACTTTTAGAACGAAATAGCGCACCAGAAACACACCCAAAAAATGCCAGACGCACAATAAAAGTGCGGATCAGGAACGTTTGGCCGGTTAGCGCTTCCAACACCCCGCCAAAGCTGGCAACATCGCGCCCTTTTTTGGAACAGCCCCGCGCTTTTTATCGGCAGGCCGGGTTCAAACGGCTGTTCGGTTGATAGCAGCGCGACAGTCTGCTGTACCGATGCGACAACCTGCCACACGCCACCCGTTTACCGCCCGTAGCGCTGTTGGCTGCCATTCAGACGCTATGCTAGCTTGGCCGCCTCGCCAGGAAGGCCAACCAACAGCAGGAGCGAAACACTATGAGGAACGCACATGGCTGAGGCCACGCCCGCGCTTGAAATCCGCAACTTGCACAAACGCTACGGTTCGCTTGAGGTGCTCAAAGGCATCTCGCTGACCGCCCGCGACGGCGATGTGATCTCGATCCTGGGTTCCTCCGGTTCCGGCAAGTCCACGTTCCTGCGTTGCATCAACCTGCTGGAAAACCCGCACCAGGGGCAAATCCTGGTGGCCGGCGAAGAACTCAAACTCAAAGCCGCGAAGAACGGCGAACTGGTCGCTGCCGACGGCAAACAGATCAATCGCCTGCGCAGCGAGATTGGTTTTGTGTTTCAAAACTTTAATCTGTGGCCGCACATGAGCGTGCTCGACAACATCATCGAAGCCCCACGTCGCGTGCTCGGCCAGAGCAAGGCCGAAGCCATCGAAGTCGCCGAAGCCTTGCTGGCCAAGGTCGGCATCGCCGACAAGCGCCACGCCTACCCCGCGCAACTCTCCGGTGGTCAGCAACAACGCGCGGCCATCGCCCGCACGTTGGCGATGCAGCCCAAGGTGATTCTGTTCGACGAGCCCACCTCCGCCCTTGACCCGGAAATGGTCCAGGAAGTACTTAATGTCATCCGCGCATTGGCCGAAGAAGGCCGCACCATGCTGCTGGTCACCCATGAAATGGGTTTCGCCCGTCAGGTCTCCAGCGAAGTGGTGTTCCTCCACCAGGGCCTGGTAGAAGAGCAAGGATCGCCACAGCAGGTGTTCGAAAACCCGCTTTCGGCGCGCTGCAAACAATTCATGTCCAGCAACCGCTAACGGAGCTACCCGCATGCAGAACTACAAAAAAATCTTCCTGGCTGCCGCCGTCACCCTGGCGTTCAGCGCCGGTGCCGCCGCCGAGACCTTGAAGATGGGCATCGAAGCGGCCTACCCGCCGTTCAACAACAAAGATGCCAGTGGCAATGTCGTCGGCTTCGACAAAGAAATCGGCGACGCCCTGTGCGCCAAGATGAAAGTCGAATGCACCGTGGTCACGTCCGACTGGGACGGCATCATCCCGGCCCTGAACGCCAAGAAATTCGACTTCCTGATCTCCTCGATGTCGATCACCGACGAGCGTAAGCAAGCGGTGGACTTCACCGACCCGTACTACTCCAACAAGCTGCAATTCATCGCCAAGAAAGACGTCGACTTCAAAACCGACAAGGCCGCGCTGCAAGGCAAAGTAATCGGCGCCCAACGCGCGACCCTGGCCGGCACCTGGATGGAAGACAACATGGAAGGCGTTGAAGTCAAACTCTACGACACCCAGGAAAACGCCTACCTCGACCTCACTTCCGGTCGACTGGACGGCATCCTGGCGGACAAGTACGTCAACTACGAGTGGCTGAAAAGCGACGCCGGCCGTCCTTATGAGTTCAAAGGTGATCCGGTGGAAGAAAGCGACAAGATCGGTATCGCTGTGCGTAAAGGCGACCCGATCCGCGCGAAGCTGAACCTCGCCCTGAAAGAAATCGTCGAAGACGGCACCTACAAGAAGATCAACGACAAGTATTTCCCGTTCAGCATCTATTGATCCTGACCTGCCGGACCGGCGCCGCTTTCTAACGGCGCCAGTCCCTGGCATTGCCTGCCGCGATTTGAAAAGAAATCCATGACTATCGATCTCTACGGATTCGGCCCGGCGCTCGCCGCTGGCGCGCTGATGACTGTGAAACTGGCACTCTCGGCCTTGTGCCTGGGGCTGGTGCTCGGTCTGCTCGGCGCCTTGGCCAAGACTTCCCCGTACAAGCCACTGCAATGGCTTGGCGGCACTTACTCGACACTGGTTCGTGGCATCCCGGAATTGCTCTGGGTGCTGTTGATCTACTTCGGCACGGTCAACCTGATGCGTGCCCTGGGCGAATTCTTCGGCAACCCCGACCTTGAATTGAATGCCTTTGCCGCTGGCGTGATTGCGCTGGGTCTGTGCTTTGGCGCCTACGCCACGGAAGTCTTTCGTGGCGCGATCCTGGCGATTCCCAAAGGTCACCGTGAAGCGGGCGTGGCACTGGGTCTGTCGAAATTTCGCATCTTCACCCGCCTGATCATGCCGCAGATGTGGCGTATCGCCCTGCCGGGCCTGGGCAACCTGTTCATGATCCTGATGAAAGACACCGCGCTGGTGTCGGTCATTGGCCTGGAAGAAATCATGCGTCACGCGCAAATCGGCGTAACCGTGTCCAAACAACCGTTCACCTTCTATATGGTGGCCGCGTTCATGTACCTGGGCCTGACGATTCTGGCCATGACCGGCATGCACTTTATGGAAAAACGCGCCGCTCGCGGCTTCGCGAGGAGCACCCAATGAACTGGGAAGTCATCATCAAATGGCTGCCGAAACTGGCCCAAGGCGCGACGCTGACCCTGGAGCTGGTGGCCATTGCCGTGATTGCCGGGTTGCTACTGGCGATTCCGCTGGGCATCGCTCGCTCATCGCGGCTCTGGTACGTGCGGGCAATTCCCTACGGCTACATCTTCTTTTTCCGCGGCACGCCGTTGCTGGTTCAGCTGTTTTTGGTCTACTACGGCCTGGCGCAGTTCGATGCGATCCGTAACAGCTCGATGTGGCCGTACCTGCGCGATCCGTTCTGGTGCGCTACTGCCACCATGACCTTGCACACGGCGGCCTACATCGCCGAAATCCTGCGCGGCGCGATCCAGGCTATTCCGCCGGGCGAGATTGAAGCGGCGCGAGCCTTGGGCATGTCCCGGGCCAAAGCGCTGGTCTATATCATCCTGCCCCGAGCTGCGCGCATCGGCTTGCCGGCCTACAGCAACGAAGTGATCCTGATGCTCAAGGCCAGCGCGCTGGCCAGCACCGTGACCCTGCTGGAACTGACCGGCATGGCCCGCACCATCATTGCCCGCACCTACCTGCCGGTGGAGATCTTCTTCGCCGCTGGCATGTTCTACTTGCTGATGGCTTACGTGCTGGTTCGCGGCTTCAAGCTGCTGGAGCGCTGGCTGCGCGTCGATGCCTGCCAAGGGCGTTGATTCCCACGTGTTGACGGGCGAGGCCCTACTCGCTCGTTTCACGGCGCTGGATGCTTTTCTGACAACGCATCAGGCGTTGTGGAAGCCTCGACCGTTTACTCATCTGCAGCTTCCTTGGGAAGCGTCCTACCCGGAATTGGCGCTTTGGCTACGCGGGCGCTCATTGGAAGCGGCGGAGCACGCACACAACCACCCAGCTCTTTTGGAAGCGCCGGAGCCGTTTGCTTCATTGGCGGCGTTATCTCTTGAGCTGAGTGCCGTGGGCGAATTGCCGGCCCACGCGCTTGAAGCGGCCGGGCATCGATTGAATGTCGATGTGCCGGGGCGCAAGTGGCAGCAGATTGAAGCCTTTGCCAGTCGGCTGGAGTTTTCTGAGGCGCCGAAGCACTGGCTGGATTGGTGTTCAGGCAAAGGTCACCTGGGGCGGCGCCTACTGCAGGCCGGTCAACAGCTGACCTGCCTGGAATACGACCCGGCGCTGGTTACCAGTGGCCAGGCGCTCAGCCAGCGCCATCATCTGCATGCGCTGCACGTCGAGCAAGATGTACTCGCTGTCGGTGCCGCTGCCTTATTGAACGCTAACCACACGCCGGTCGCGCTGCATGCCTGCGGTGACCTGCATGTGCGGCTGATCCAGCTCGCCAGTGCAGCAGGCTGCAAACAGTTGGCCATCGCGCCTTGCTGTTACAACCGGATCAGTCTTACCGAGTATCAGCCGATTTCCTCTTCGGCCAAGCGCTCCAACCTACACCTGTCCCTCGACGACCTCGCGCTACCGATGAGCGAAACCGTCACCGCGGGCGCCCGCGTCCGACGCCAACGCGACACCTCCATGGCCCGCCGCCTGGCGTTCGACCTGCTGCAACGGCAACTGCGCGGCGTTGACGAATACCTGCCCACCCCGTCCCTGCCCGCTGTCTGGCTGGACAAATCCTTCGCCGATTACTGCCACCATTTGGCCGCACTTAAAGAGTTATCCACAATTGGCGCCCAAGACTGGGCAGCAGTCGAAGCCGCCGGTTGGCAACGATTGGCGGAGGTGCGCAATCTTGAGCTGCTACGGGGACTTTTCCGACGCCCGCTGGAGCTTTGGCTGGTCCTTGATTCGGCACTTTTCCTTTACGAAAACGGCTACGCCATTCGCCTCGGAACCTTCTGCGAAACCCCGCTCACACCGCGCAATTTTCTTCTGTTGGCAGAACGTTCTTAAACAGCCGCATCCTGTGGATAACTCTGTTGATGAAATTTTCATGGATCCAATATCCATGCCTGTTTCGGGCCTGAAACACTACTGTTCAATTTTCGTACACATGCAGAAAAAACCCGAAAAACAGTCATTTGCGAGTAAATGAGAACGGATCCACATTTTCGATCTTAAAGGCGTGTGCCGGACCGGCCGTTGTGCATAAGCATTCAATCAAAAGGACATAACTGCCTAAACCGGGACGGTAGCAGCGGAAAATACGCCTCGTATTCAGCACAAAGGCCAGCCGCTACAATCGGCCGCTTCCAAGCGTCGTTTGATTCATCCGGAGGGCCACGTTTTGAATCTCGACACCTTGCTATTGCATTGGCAGTCAGAAATCTCGAACAAGAACAAACGTGGCAGCCGCATAGGACTCATCAGCAACATTCTCAAGCGAACCCGGAAAAACAACACACTCCGGTACTTGTTCATGTTCCGACTGGCTCAGTACCTGTATTCCGGAAACGCTTTTGCGCGTAGCTATGCCAAGCGTATGGAGCAAAAACTCAATCTCAAATATGGCGTCGACATCAGCATCGACGCCCAAATAGGGCCTGGCTTCCGCATAGGCCACCTCCCCGGTGTGGTCATCACGGGGAGCGTCAGAATCGGCCGGAATTTCTTCATCCGTCAAAACACGACGATCGGCATCAAGACCCTGGGGCTGGACAACTACGACCTGGTCATCGGTGACAACGTCAGCGTGGGCGCCAACAGCTGCATCATCGCCGACACCCTGTCCATCGGGGACAACGTCACGATCGGGGCCATGTCGTTCGTCAACAAAGACATCCCCGAGGGTGCGACCTTTTACAACGCACGATGACCGCAACACCCGCAAAAAAACCGCAGCAGACGCTTGTGCAAAAATAGTCTGAATTCAGGGGTTTACAGAACCAATCCAATCGCTATAATCGTCGCCCAACACGCCGGTATAGCTCAGTTGGTAGAGCAACTGACTTGTAATCAGTAGGTCCCGGGTTCGACTCCTGGTGCCGGCACCATACAAAACGAAGCCCTCGTAGAAATACGAGGGCTTTGTTGTTTTCGGGTTTGAGTTTCTATACGCCGAGCATGTCGATCAATCGAACTCCGTCGCCCCCGAAAGATGCTCCCAAGCATCAATCTCCGCCTGAAGGCCCGCGATCTTTTCGCGCACCAGCCTCACCGCATCCTTACCCAGCAACAGATGAACCGGTGGCTTCTCAGCAGCGACCAACGCCAACAATGCCAGCGCCGCTTTGTGCGGATCGCCAGCCTGCTTGCCACTCTTCTCTTCACGCGCCTTGCGGACCGGATCGAACACCGAATCGTAGTCATTCAAGCTGCGATCCGACCGAATCATCGAGCGACCTGCCCATTCGGTACGAAACGAGCCCGGTGCCACGGCCGTCACGTGAATACCCAGGCTTTCCACTTCTTTAGCCAGCGCTTCACTCACACCTTCGAGGGCGAATTTACTGCCGCTGTAGTAGGCGATGCCCGGCAAGGTGATGAAGCCGGCCATGGAGGTGATGTTGATGATGTGCCCGCTGCGCCGTTCGCGCATGCCGGGCAGAACCGCCTTGATCATGGCCACTGCGCCAAACACGTTAACGTCGAACTGGCGCTGCATCTCCGTCAGCGGTGACTCTTCGAGAATGCCTTCATGGCCATAACCGGCGTTGTTCACTAACACGTCGATCCGGCCCACCTCGTGCAGGATACCGGCCACCAGCGGTTCGATCACCGGGTAATCGGTGACGTCGAGCACGAACGCTTTGGCGCGATCGGCGTCCAGCGCTTCGAACGCGGCTCGCTCGGATTCGCGTCGCACCGTGCCCACCACCGTGTGCCCCGCCGCCAATGCTGCTTGCGAAAAAGCCAGGCCGAAGCCTGAACTGACCCCGGTAATCAGGAAAACCTTGTGAACGTCGATGGTCATGGTGCGCTCTCCAAATGAAAACGCCGTCGACAGGGGTCGACGGCGCTGTGGACAGATCAAGTCAGGTCTTAGTGACCGGCGCTCTGACCACCATCGACGTGCAGGATTTCGCCAGTAACGAAGTTGGCGTTGTCCAGATACACGACCGCTTGCGCAATGTCGCTGATCTCGCCCATGTGCCCGACCGGGTGCAGGTTCCCCAATGCTTCATGGGTTTCTTCGCCGTGCATCGGCGTCTTGATGATGCCAGGGGACACCGCGTTTACGCGGATGCCGCGCTTGGCGTATTCGATGGCCAGGGATTTGGTCGCGGCGTTCAGGCCACCTTTGGTCAGCGAGGCCAGTACCGATGGCACGCCATCGATAGCGTGGTCCACCAGGCTGGTGGTGATGTTGACGACGTGGCCGCTGCCTTGTTTTTCCATCTCGGCGATGGCGAGTTGGGTGATGTAGAAGAAGCCATTCAGGTTGACCGACAGCACGGCGGCGTAGTCTTCCTGGGTGTAAGCGGTGAACGGTTTGGCGACGAAGATCCCGGCGTTGTTGACCAGGGAATCGATGCGGCCGAAACGGGCGATGGTTTCACGGATCACTTGTTGGGCGACCGCCGGGTCGCCGATGTCGCCGGCCACGGTGAGGATGTCCGGGTCGGTGGACGGTTTGATCGAACGCGAAGTGGCGACAACTTTGTAATCCAGGTCACGGAAAGCCTTGACCATGCCTGCGCCGAGACCTTGGGATGCGCCGGTGATAACGATGACTTTTTTCGAATTGCTCATGATGAACCTCTACTAATAAATGATGGTTTAAAAAAGTAAGTAATCAGGCTTCAGCGGGGGCCGTCGCCATTTGTCTCAACATCTGTTCGTAGTACTCGACCGACTGCGAACCGGACACCAGGTGACGACCGTTCAGGACCATGGCCGGCACCGAGTTGATGCCGCGCTGGTGGTAAAACGCTTCAAGCTCACGTACTTCCTTGGCAAACGCTCCGGACGCCAAGACCTCTTTCGCAGCCGCCGCATCTAGTCCTGCTTGAGCGGCCAAACGAACCAGCGTCTCGCGATCACTCGGGTTCTGGCCTTCGCTGAAGTAAGCCCGCAGCAGAATCTTCTTCAGCTCGACTTGCCGACCTTCCTGCAACGCCCACAACAACAGCCGGTGAGCATCAAAGGTGTTGTAGAAGTGCGTGCGCTTCTCCAGATCGAACTTGAAGCCGATGGCCGCACCACGTTCGATCTGCATGGCTTTGCCGGCAGCGACGTCCTCGGCAGTCCGTCCATACTTGCGCATCAAATGCTCGACCGCTTTTTCGCCGACTGCCGGCATGTCCGGGTTCAACTCGAAGGGCTTGTAGGTCAGCTCCACCGACACTTCACCAGCTACGTTCGCAATCGCTTGCTCCAGCGCCGTCGCGCCCAACGCGCACCACGGGCACACCACATCGGAGACAAAATCGATGGTGACGGTGGAAGTCATGACTTCCCCTCCGCCTCAGCCAGTTGCTTGCGGTACTGGGTGGTGGTGATGCCGGCGTAGCCCCAGTTATCGGTGTCGACTTCTTCGATCACGATGTGGGTCAGGTGCGGATCCTTTTTGAGGACGCGTTCCAGTGTTTCAGTGATTTCGGCGATCACCTGAGCTTTCTGCTCAGAGGTAACGCCATCGCGGGTAATGCGTACGCTTACGAAAGGCATGAGGAATCTCCAGTGACCTTCCCTTCGGAATGAATGGGTCGGCGTTGGAGTTCAATGTAGGGAGTTAGGTGGAGGGGATAAAGGTGGGGGCGGGAACATCATTAGTTACGTTGTGTAATGAGTGCTTGGCGGCAGGCAAAACAAACGCTGTTTCAACTCAACGTCGACGCGAGCTGAACGGTCGGGTTGACATATAAGTCATTGGTGACAGAGAATCGGCCCAAGAGCGCGAAACCGACTGCCTTCAGGTGGCAATAGTTGGCGTTAGGAACCCCGTTGATGACCTGAGTATCAACGTTCGGGTGAGACCTCTTCTCCCCCGCTTGAGGGAGCACAATATCAAGCAACCTTTTCAAGAAAGCAGCCTAGTCAAGGCTGCTTTTTTTGTTTTGGTCCCAGGCAACGTTGATAGACCAACTCGCCATGTCGGTGCTTGTTCAGTGCCTTTTTCTCACAATTCATGAAATTCCAAAGCAAGTTTCCATGGTCAACATGGATGACTACTAGCATCTGGTATTTCGTGTTGTACAACCCAATGAATGCCAGACGATGGGAACCGTCGCTGTAGGAAACTCGCCAGATTTCCAAGGGATTGCGGAGCGTGTCCACAGCGAAATCGGTAAAGCGTTCTCGGGCGTTTGGACGTTTTTCTACGATGTGGAAAAGATGGTGGCGCCAAATGGTGATCGGTACGTATGGCGTTTCAATCAGCACGGCGTCAATTCCTTGCTGCAATCCAAAACCCAGCGCGACCTGCTCGACGGCGGAGTGGAAATCGGCTGCACCTGGTAGCTCCCGCAATGCGGGAGTCGAAAGCGTTACAGAAATATCCCGCAGATCAGGCAAGCCAAGATCCTTCCAGTTTTCTTGATCCGGAGCCTCCTTTACCTTTGGCACACACATCGGAAAATCTCTTTCGGCATCAACCGCTATTTCAGCCAGTTGAAGCGTCATGAGAAATCAGGTGGATCCCCTTTTCCCCTCGGAGATTTCCGACAATCTTGCAGATCATCGCCACTGCAAAAGGGGGCAGATTTACTTTTGACCGGCACAAAAAACAATTGCATCAACAACGGCCAATCGTCTAACCTGCATTTATCGTAAATTTTAGATAATTTCTGCAAAAGGTGAATGCTCATGGCCATTCAATTCTTCGATAGCCCATTCCATGTCACGCATGACGAAGAAGTCGCCAGCAAAATGGCACTGAAAATGGAGCTATCAATCTTCATCACTGACTGCATCAAAAAGCTGGGGCTAACACAAAACGAAGCCGCTACCAGGTTAAACGTGACCCAATCACGCGTCTCAGAGCTCGCTACCGGCAAGATCGAGAAATTTACGATCGATGCAATGATGGACATGCTGGATAGACTCGGCTTCCGTACCACGTTTACGTTGCCGTCCGACGATGACGGCGCGTTGCCGCAGATTGTCATTTCACAAGCACGTGCCTGCTAGACGTTGAAACCCATCTTTCGAAGTTCTCTTTTCAGCTCCTTCAACCGATCTTCCGCAACCACCATTGCGTGACGATCGGTTCGATTCGTCGTTTTGACGAACGAGTGAAGAACGAAAATGGTATCCGCATACTTCGCAATGTAGATGCATCGGTATGCCGGGCTGCCATTGATGATCAACTCAGTAGCGCCCGCCCCCACAGAGCTCAGCTGCTTGATCGCCAGCTCGGGATCCCCGCTGTACTGCACACGCATCAGGTCTTTCCCGAACTCATCCTGTACCCAGCCCGGCAAGTCCCTGTACTCACGTGTTGCGGCTTCACTTACAAAAGCAAACTTCTTCAAATGATGGATTCCTACCAGAAACAGTCGATGCCCTCCGAACGCCTCAGTAGACGATTGATGGGCTGCTGTTTGGTAGTTATCGCTGGCTTCTTCTGCGGTAGGACTCAGACTCTTTTGATGTAGTCCGTTTTGTTACGCGTCGCAGTTTTTCAATTTATGCGACACGCTTTGGGAACGTGTCGCTGACGACGACATAGGCGGTACAGAGTGCTCCTGCGTTAACACCCTATCCTCAGCAATAGGAAGAGCTTGGCTCTCATTCATTTCGCGTACAGATTCCAGCAAGTCCTTTTGAAACTGATCTATTTCAAAGTCCATTCCTGATGCCTCCTTCAGCAAGTCGGCAAGGCTATCAGCACGCCGTCTTCAAATTATGAAAATTATGGATAGCCAATAATTATTGGCTAGCCATAAAAACCCCTAAAACTCTCGTGGTCACAGCAAGCACTTTGCCACAGTTGCGGATCGCCCTTCCTCACGCTACGCTGCCTACATCGCTGCAAAATCAGCGACCGGGTTTGGCGACCCGACCTAAACAATAGGCGCACAGGCGCCACCATGACGATTGCTGGCGTTTTTTTTCGCTCGTGTTTTTTATGGCGGCTGTGCGCGGGAGACCTTCGGGTCTGCCGGGTTCCTATTGTCCCGGTTCGCCAACCTGCGCATAGCTGCCACCCATAATCGTTTGGCGACGGTTCGTGGCAGTTCCTCAACGATAGGAGCTAGACCATGTACAAGATTGATCCGTCCAAAATCTGTGTTAGCAAGCTCGTTGCTTCAGCACCGGGCATTCGTCGAAGGCCCGCGACTTCTCAGTACCTCGCATCCGCCGGAGGTGCCCAATGACCAACCCTCAAGACCTGAAAACCATCGGCCTCACCCCATTCTCCTACCACGACAACCAACCTCTATTCCGAATCAATCGGGGTGTCCCGATTATCCAGGCGCTCTACCACGCTTCGGATCTGCTCCACATCTCCAAATTGCTGGCGTCAGACGCCGCCATGATTCGCGAGTCTGATCGGCATGCCTGGGCGTCGCATTTTTTGCAGGATATGAGTAAGGCGATCATCGATGACGTGGTGAAGGTGCTCGACGCGGCGTGTAGCAGTGAGCCAGTAACGTCTTCGTGATTTAAATCGCACGCATGAAAAAGCCCCGAATAATCGGGGCTTTTTGCATTCTGGTTTGTACTCTGCGTACGACGTGAGGCGCTAACGTATCGCTGTTTTTCACTTTTTGCGACACGTCTTGAGAACATGTCGCCGCGGACGACATGTTATTGGAACGTGTTACCGAAATTGGATGTTGGCGACATGAGCACGAAAATCGCTTTTCGTAGGCGCTCGACTTGCCGGCGATAGCGGTCTTGAGGACGCCATCGCTGGCAAGCCAGGCTACTACAATGCGACGGTGCTTAACCGACGATCACGGTTTCTACGGTGATTTGTTTCAGAGCATAAAACGGTGCAAGCGCCGCCTCATCCGCCGTAGCACCCGTAATCAACCGCCACTCCCGCTCAATCGGCGTCCAATGCTGCTGCCTCGCACGCCCGAGTTTATCGGTGTCGGCAAGTACGACAATCTGCGCCGCCCGCTTGATGATGCATTCCTTCAAATACGCTTGCTGCGCACTCGCTTCACACAAACCAAATTCCGCGACCACGCCATCCGCGCCGAGGAAGGCTTTGTCGACGCTCAACCGGCTCAATGTCAGCTCCGCCAACGGTCCCAACGTGCTCATGCTCGAACCGCGCAAATCGCCGCCGATCAAGGTCAGGCGAATACCCGGCGCATTGGCCAGGGTCATCACCGCGAGCAGGTTGTTGGTGACCACGTGCACGTCTTGCCGCGAGCACAAATGATGAGCGAGTGCGGCGCAGGTGGTGCCGCCATCGAGCAGGACAGTATCGCCATCCTGGACGTGAGCCGCCGCCGCTTGGGCGATGGCATCTTTCTGCTCCCACTGCGAGGTCTTGCGTTCTTCCAGTGAAGCTTCCGGTTCATGAACGCCGACCACGGCGGTGGCGCCGCCGTAGGTGCGCACCAGGTGTCGCTGTTTGGCGAGCATGGTCAGGTCGCGTCGCACCGTGGCTTCCGAGACCCCGAGCGCCGCGCTCAATTGCTCGACGTTGGCATCGCCAATGCGTACGAGATCGAGGATGGCGCGGTGGCGTTCGGAGGCTTTCATGGCGGGTCTCGGGCTGTGGGCGGTGGTCGATCTTACACGACAGCGCCCGTGCGCCTCATCCCCGTCGCGTGGCAAGCTCCGCACCCTGGCGCAACGCTTCGAGCAGGCTGCGTTCATCGGCGATGCCCTTGCCGGCGATGTCGAACGCGGTGCCGTGATCGACCGATGTGCGGATCACGTCCAGGCCGACGGTCACGTTTACGCCCGCTTCAAGCCCCAGCACTTTGACCGGGCCGTGGCCCTGATCGTGATACATCGCGACCACCAGATCGAAGTCGCCGCGACCGGCACGGAAAAACAGCGTGTCGGCGGGCAGCGGGCCGGTGACATCTAGGCCGCGTTCCTGCAACAACTTCACCGCAGGAATGATTTTTTCTTCCTCTTCGCCATACCCGAACAAACCGTTTTCACCAGCATGCGGATTGATCCCGCACACGCCAATGCGCGGCTTGGCGATACCAGCCTTGATCAAAGTCGCGTTGCCACGTTCGATGGTGCGCTGGACCAGGCCCGGCTCGATCTTGCGGATCGCGTCGATAATGCCGATGTGAGTCGTGACGTGGATCACCCGCAGTTGCGGCGCCACCAGCATCATCGAGACTTCATCGACGTTGGTCAGGTGCGCGAGCATTTCGGTGTGGCCGGGGTACTTGTGGCCACCGGCGTGCAACGCTTCCTTGTTCAGCGGCGCGGTGCAGATCGCGTCGATCTGGCTGGCCTCGGCGAGTTGCACGGCACGGGCGATGTATTGATAGGCAGCGTCACCGGCGATGGGCGACAGCTCGCCGAACGGCAGGTCCTCGGGAATCAGATCGAGGTCGATGCAATCAATGGTGCCGGCCTCGTATTGCGCCTCGGAGGCGTCCTTGATGCGGCGCACTTTGGCGCTGCCACCGACGATGACATTGGCCTGCTCGAGGCGACGGGCATCGCCGATCACCAGCGGCCGGCATTGTTGGTAGACGATGTCGTGAGTCAGGCTCTTGACGATGATTTCCGGGCCGACACCTGTAGCGTCGCCCATGGTGATGCCGATGATGGGAAGGTAGTTGCTCATAATGTTCATTCGAGTCCTTGGATTCGTGGGCGTTTGGGCTGGGAGCGATCGGCGCTATCGCTCAAGTGTTGCCATGCCGCATACAACGCGTGATCGGTGCCGAACGCGCCTGCCTTGGTAACAATGCCGGGACGATGGCCCTGCCGGGAAACGGTCGGGCGGGCGTAGGCCACGCCGGCTTCGATTTCCGTCATCAGTTGCAGGCTGTCGATGCCGACAGTGGTCAATATGGCCCGCGCCGTCTCGCCGCCCGTGGCGATCAGACCGCCGACCTTGGCGAAGTGCGGTTCCACCAGCGCGGCCAGCAGGGTCGAGAGTTGCGCGCCCTCCTGGGGATCAAACGCCTCGTCGCGGCCGATGCGCAACAGCAGGTCGCTCCAGCCGTCCAGTTGCTCGCCGATACGCGCTTGCCAGAGCGCCCAATCGCTATGCGTCGTACCTTGGCGCAGGACTTCTGGCGGGATGACCAATTCACTGACCCCGCCACGCTCCTTGAGCAGTGCGCATTGGCGCTCGCAGACACCGGACAGGCTGCCCACCAGTATCAAAATCGGTGCCTGACTTTTTTCGATGGCGTCAGGTTCGATGGTTGTAACCCGTACTTCAGAGAAATCAGCAAGCCCGGCAATTTCTCGAGCCAGGCCACCCGAGCCGATCCAGAACAACGGCTGCTCCATCGACGCAGTCATCCGCGCCAACGTCAGCAAGTCATCTTCAGTTTGTGCATCGACGATCAACGCTTGCGTGCCGCTGCGGGCGACCTCGGCAATGCGGCTTGCGAGTGCACTTTCATTGCCGCGCAAGGTGTCGAGGTCAAGCTTCGCAGTAATCAGGCCGGCGTCGACGAGCATCGCTTCGACGTCGGCCGGGCGGTCGGCGTTTTCCAGTTTCCAGGTGTCGGTGGTTTCCAGCGGTTGGCCGTTCACAAACACCCGACCGCCGCGCAGCGTGCGCCCGGTGGCGGGGAACGCCGGGGCGACGATGGCCAGGCCCGCCAGCGGTTGCAGGGCAGCGACTTCCGCCGCCCAGTTGCCCCGTAAAGTCGAATCGATTTTCTTGTACAGCCGCTGCCCGGGTTGGTGCAGTGCCTTGAATGCGGCGACGGTGCGCTCGGCGGCATGCGCCGGTGAGAGGCGCCGGGTGTCGGTATCGGCGGCGATCACTTGCGCGGCGGCCTTGTCATTCAAGGGGTCCAGCGTGACCCCCGTTGGCAGCCCCGCCGTCGCAAAACCGATGGCGCAATCCGCCGCGCCCGACAGGTCGTCTGCGATGATCAGAATCCTCATCGCAAGGCCTCCTGCTTTTGCGGCTCGATCTCCGGGTCCGGTATGACGACGGGATTACGCTGCTGCACACGCTTGGCGACAGCGGCAGTAAGCAGCGGTGCGAGGATCGCAGTCACTACGACACACGCCGCTACCAGAATGGTCGCACTCTTGGCGGCTTCGGCGTACACCGGATTGGCCGCCGCGATCAGCGCGGGCACGGCGGCAGCGTTCCCCGCGGTGGTGGCCGCAGCAACACCGGCGACGCCAGTGCCACCGGTCAAACGGTCGGCGAAGAACAGCGGGATGCCGGTCAGCACAACCACCGCAACACCCATGCCGAGACCGAGCAAACCGGCCTGCCAGACGTTATGCAAATCCAGGCTGGCACCGAGTGCCAAGGCGAAGAACGGGATCATCACCGGAACAGCCTTGGCCAGAAAGTCGCGCATGTCACGGTCGAGATTGCCCAGCAGCATGCCGAGGGCCAGCGGCAGAATGCTGCCCACCAGCGTTGGCCATGGGAATGCCGACAGGCCGGCGATGCCCAGCGTCACCATCGTCAGAAAAGGACCGGACTCCAGCGACATGACCGAGTACGCGCCGACATCTTCGGAGCGACCGTATTGCCCCATCAGCGCCATGTACAAGCCGCCGTTGGTGTCGTTCATCGCAGCGACGACCGCCAGTGTCGATATGCCGGCGAAGAGACCCGAGGAAATCGGCTGCTCGCCCAGAAAGTGCCCAAGCACAATACCAATCAGCACGGCGATGCCGACCTTGGTCGCCAGCAGCGTTCCGCCCTTTTTGAGCAGGTAAGGCGTGGACTTGATGTTGATGCTCGCGCCCATGCAGACGTAGAACACCGCGAGGATGGGTAACGCCCCGGTGAACAGTGCATTGGTGAATGAGCCGAAAAATTTGGGCGTGTCGGGCAGGAAGGTTGCCACCAGCGAACCGATCAGCAGGGGCACGATCATCATGCCGCCCGGAATGCGTTCAATGGTGCGCTTGATAGGGATCTGGGCCACGAGGGTCTCCTTTTATAATTGTTGGGTAAGACGTGTTTCACCTCGAAACTGACTGAACCGATCATTCAATGATTATTTCAGTCAACTTTATCTTAGGGTATTGGTTTTATTTGCGCAAACCAATCATTCAAATGATCGTTTCGATCATTCTGGGTGGGTAATCTGCGAGTGGTACGCGACTCGAATCGTCCGGTGACGCAGGCTAGAGCCTTGCGGCGCGCATAAAAAAGCCCCGAACCAGTCGGGGCTTGTTTTACTCAGCCTTGAATCAGGCCTAGATGCTTTAACCGATCATCAGAAAATGTTGATTGGGTAATCCACGAACACACGCACTTCGTTGCCGCTGACGTTGTACTCGCTGGATTTCTGCGACACGCGCAGGATCGAGCTGCGCAGTTTCACGCTCAGGTCTTTGGCCGGGCCGCTTTGCACGACGTATTTGAACTGGTTGAAGATTTCGCGCTCAGTACCGCCTTCGCTGGTGGACGTGGTGATGTTGTCACCGCGCACGTAGGCGAAGTTGTAGCTCAGGCCTGGCACACCGAAGGTGCTGAAGTCGAGGCCGTAGCCCAGCTGCCAGCTGCGTTCGTCTTCGGCGTTGAAGTCGGACCAGTAGGAGTTGGACAGGTAGATGGTGTTGCCGCCGTCACCAATACGACCTTGATCCTTCTGGTAGCCGCCGTACGGGTAGCCCAGGTTGCTGTCGCCGGTGCTGCGCTGGTAGCCGAGGATGAACGAGTGCGGGCCGGTGGCGAAGGTGGCCGCCAGGCTCCAGATCTTGTTGTCATCGCCGGTGAGACCGTTATCGCGGACGTAGGAATCATCCAGCTTGGTGCGATAGCCGTTGAAGTCCAGGGTCAGGGACTGATCCTTGTCGATCGGGAACACGTAGTTGGCGTTCACGTATTGCTTCTTCAGCACGTCTTCGACGTCGGACGCGTACAGCGCAGCCTTGAACTGTTCGGTGAACTGGTAGCTACCGCCCAAGACGTTGATCGACTTCAAGCCGCCGCTGTCACGGCCTTCAGCGCTTTTGCGCGATTCGGCGGTGAAGCGACCGGCGTTCAGTTCCAGGCCTTTGATCTCCTTGGAGGTGATCAGGGTGCCGGTGTAGCTTTCCGGCAGCAGGCGCACGTTGTCGTAGCTCAATACCGGCAGCACCGGCATCTGGTCGCCGTAAGTCAGCGTGGTGCTGGACAGACGGAATTTGACGGCTGCGCCAGCCTTGGCCAGGTCATCTGCCGGTTCGCCGCTGGCGCCTTTTTTGAAAAAGTCGATGCCTTGCGCGCCGCTACGGTCTTCACTGCGCTCCAGATTGAGTGCATACAAGCCGAAAGCATCCACACCGACACCCACGGTGCCTTGGGTGAAGCCGGACGAGAACGTACCGATGGCCGCTTGGCCCCACTCGGATTTATCCGGGTTGCCGTCTTTGAAGTCGCGGTTCATGTAGGCGTTGCGCAGCAGCACTTTGAGGCTGCTGTCTTCAACAAATCCCTTGGATTCGGCCTGGTCGTTAGCCATGGCCTGTGTAGCGCTCAATATCCCCAGAGCGATCAGGCTGATTCGCTTGTTCAACATTTTATTTTTTTCCTTATTTCCGGTTGATACGCGCTGTGTCGAACGGCTGAAACGGCGCTATCGCACTCTTTTTTCACCCAAAACAAAAAGGCCCGCCCACGAGGAAATCGTGGCGGGCCTTTTTATTGTTTTATGAGTCATGGCGGTTAGCCACAGGCGTAGGACGGAATCGTAGCCGTGCCTTTAACGATGTGTCAATTTCATGAATCGTCTTTAAATAGGCGAAAATCGTCTAAGAAAATACTTGTTCAGTGGGCGCAGCCATTCAGGTCACAGGCTTGAATCGGAGAAGACACCTCGGTGGCTGGAAGCGCCTGGCTTAGCCACTCCGCGAACGCTTGCGGCTTGCCAAGCCACGGTCCGATGTCGATCAGGGTGAATTGACCGTCTTGTTCCAGGGCGAAGGTGGGGAAACCCTGGCCGCCGATTCTGGCCAAAAGAGCGCGGGCTTCCTTGATGTGGTCATCGGTGGCCGCTTGTTTAAAGGCTTTTTCGAACGTGGACGCATCCAGACCGATGTGTGCGGCGAGTTCGAACAGCACCGGTTCATCGGCGATGCGTCGACCCTCCATGTAGTGAGCACTCTGCAAACGACCCAGCAACTCCAGCCCGCGAGCAGCGATTTGTTCGGCGGCCAGCACGGCAGCAATCGGCGGTGCGGAGTCGAAAACCGCCGTGTCATCCCTCAGCAAACCTTCGAAATACGCTTCGCCAAATGGCTGGCCGGTGTACTCGGCAATGCGCCGGTCGTGGGGCATCACGTAATTGCGCAGCTGCGGCGAGACTGTCTGGCGGTTGGCGCCGCTCATCATGCCGCCGCCGTGGGCGATCACTGGCAACACGGTTTGGGCGGCGTGCACCAGCGGTTTTGCCCCGTAGCACCAGCCGCACAGCGGGTCGTAAATGTAGTGAAGGATCATCGGAAGACTCCGGCAAAGGTATAGGAAAACGGGATGCCGGCAGATTAGTCCTTCGCCTCTTACTGAAAAACGCTGGAATGGCTTTCAGTCTGTTTCGTGGATCGGTCGAATGGCCTCGCGGAACTTCTGTAACAGTCTCGACATAATTGGAAACAATCCAATTACGGTACTTCTCAAGAATAATTAACGGAAGTAAATAGCAAGCATTACCATTCGCACCCTCGAATTTATCCACCCTTTCGGATGCGCTTCAGATGCCTGCCCCCTTCCGCCTTACGCCCGCTACCCTTGGGCTTTCTGCATTTCTGTCTGCTGGTTTTACCTGCGCCGCGACCACCGTTTTACCCGAGACATCCATCAGCGCCGAAGCCGAAGCCGATGACCCACGCGTCAAGGAAACCAGCACCGCGACGCGCACCGCCACACCCGTGCGCTACGTGCCACAAGCCATCGACTCGATTAAAACCGCGAACGTCATGGATTACGGCACCAACGATCTGGGCACCGCGCTGAGCGGGATCCCCAACGTCAGCAGCGGCGCCGACACTCGTTTCGACAGCTTGCGCATCCGTGGTTTCGACGCCAGCAACGACTTCTACCTCGATGGCATTCGTGACGACAGCCAATACGTGCGCGACTTGCACAACATCGAACGCATCGAAGTCCTCAAGGGGCCGGCCGCCGTACTGTACGGTCGTGGCAGCCAGGGCGGGATCGTCAATCGGGTCAGTAAACTGCCGGAGTTCGGCCGTCGCTCGACCGTCGAAGCCCAAGGTGGCAGCGAAGATTTGCGCAGCCTTTACGCTGACCTGAGCACCGACCCGAGCGAAAACATCAGCTTGCGTCTGAACATGGGCAACATGGATGAAAACAGCTTCCGCGACGGCGTGAGCGGCAATCGTCAACTGTTCGCACCGTCGATGAGCTGGCAACTGGCGCCGGACCTGAACTGGCTGGTGCAGTACGAATACAGCCGTTACAACCGTACACCGGATCGCGGCATCCCCGGGGTCAACGGACGCCCGGCAGACGTAGGACGCGAGACGACCTACGGCAGCGAGCACGATTTCATCGACGACAAGTCGCAATCCCTGCGCTCGAAACTCAGCTACGAACTCAGCGACAACTGGCAGCTGCGCCATACCCTCGGCGTGTTCAAGCTCGACAGCGATTTCGACAACACCTATCAGACCGGCTACACCCCGGCGACCAACCAGGTCACGCGCCAACACTGGCAACAAGACCTGACCACCCGCAACGTCTACAACAACGTAGAGCTGGAAGGTGGTTTCGACACCTTCGGCCTGGAACATCGCCTGCTGACCGGCATCGAGATCGGTAGCCAGCGCCGCGATCCCACGTTGTACAACGCCGCCACTTCCGGGCCGGGCAGTTCACCGGTGCCGTCGCTGGACCTGAACAATCCGAATCGCGATCTGCGCCACACCGGACGCATGCAGGTGTCCAGTGACAACCACACCGAAGTCGAAAGCCGTGCGGTGTATGTGCAGGATCAACTGCGCCTGAACGATCAATGGCAACTGCTGGCCGGTCTGCGTTACGACACGTTCGACATCGAGTCGACCAACAAGCTGCGGGGCATTTCCGAAGACCGCGACAGCCACAGCACCAGCCCGCGTGTAGGACTGGTCTGGACGCCGCTGCAGAATCATTCCTTCTACGCCTCCTGGACCAAGACCTTTTCCCCGGTCGGCGGCGGCTTGATCGGCATCACCCCAGGCGCTGCCGGTAACAGCAATGACTTGAGTCCCGAGTTGACCAAGCAAAAAGAAATCGGCGTGAAGAGCGACTGGCTGGATGATCGCCTGAGCACAACGCTGGCGATCTACGAACTGGAACTCTACAACCGTCGCACCAGTGATCCGAACGATCCAACCGTGACCCTGCTCAGCGGCCTGCAACGTTCCCGCGGGACCGAGCTGACCGGCACCGGCAAGATTGCCGGCAACTGGTACGTGCGCGGTGGCGTGGGTGTGCAAGACGCAACCGTGGAAAAGGACAACAACGGCTTTGAAGGCAAACGCATCAGCGACGTGGCCAAGCGCAACGGCAGCCTGTTCCTGACCTGGAAACCGGAAATGGGCTGGTACGCCGAAACCGGCTTGACCCTGGTGGGTCAGCGTTACGCCGACAACCTCAACACCACCGTCCTGCCGGGCTATGGTCGTTGGGATGCACTGGCCGGGTTCCGGCAGAAGGATTGGGATTTGCGCGCGGCGCTGAACAACATCAGCGACAAGACCTATTACTCGTCGGCCACCAGTGCGGCGCAGATTCAACCGGGCGCCCCGCGTAGCCTGGTCGTGACGGGAACCTACAGCTTCTAAACACCGCCGATCGGTGCTAACCACAAATATGGGTTCACACCGATCACCTGTAGGAGCTGGCTTGCCAGCGAAGAGGCCATCAGCTTCAACATTGAGGCTGGATGACAAACCGCCTTCGCTGGCAAGCCAGCTCCTACAGAAGGTTTTCCACAAAATTTTCGCGCATAAATACCGCAAAACCCGTAGGAGCTGGCTTGCCAGCGAAGAGGCCATCAGCTTCAACATTGAGGCTGGGTGACAAACCGCCTTCGCTGGCAAGCCAGCTCCTACAGAAGGTTTTCCACAAAATTTTCGCGCATAAACACCGCAAAACCCGTAGGAGCTGGCTTGCTAGCGAAGAGGCCATCAGCTTCAACATTGAGGCTGGGTGACAAACCGCCTTCGCTGGCAAGCCAGCTCCTACAGAAGGTTTTCCACAAATTTTCGCGCATAAACACCGCAAAACCCGTAGGAGCTGGCTTGCCAGCGAAGAGGCCATCAGCTTCAACATTGAGGCTGGATGACAAACCGCCTTCGCTGGCAAGCCAGCTCCCACAGAAGGTTTTCCACAAAATTTTCGCGCATAAACACCGCAAAACCCGTAGGAGCTGGCTTGCCAGCGAAGAGGCCATCAGCTTCAACATTGAGGCTGGATGACAAACCGCCTTCGCTGGCAAGCCAGCTCCTACAGAAGGTTTTCCACAAAATTTTCGCGCATAAACACCGCAAAACCCGTAGGAGCTGGCTTGCCAGCGAAGAGGCCATCAGCTTCAACATCGAGGCTGGGTGATAAACCGCCTTCGCTGGCAAGCCAGCTCCTACAGAAGGTTTTCCACAAATTTTCGCGCATAAACACCGCAAAACCCGTAGGAGCTGGCTTGCCAGCGAAGAGGCTATCAGCTTCAACATTGAGGCTGGATGACAAACCGCCTTCGCTGGCAAGCCAGCTCCCACAGAAGGTTTTCCACAAAATTTTCGCGCATAAACACCGCAAAACCCGTAGGAGCTGGCTTGCCAGCGAAGAGGCCATCAGCTTCAACATTGAGGCTGGGTGATATGCCGCCTTCGCTGGCAAGCCAGCTCCTACAGGGGGGTGTTCGATAAAATATTCGCGCATAAAAAAAGCGCCGCCATCCCGGCAGCGCTTTATCAATCCGTTGTTTTTCTTCTTATCCTTCCATCACATCCCACAACGCTTCCAGCTCCGCCTCGCTGAATAGACCAGCGGGGTAACGCTCGATCATCGTCCGGCGCGGATCACTCTCTGTGATCGGACGCGTTCCTTTGGACTTCAACCAGTGCGCCAGGACCTGGAGCGATTCGCTGTTTACTGCCAGGGGATGCAACGCCCGCTCGCTCATTACATTCATTTCGGCGTTCATTTCCGCGCTCTCTCCTGGTACGTGAGCGGCTAACTTATCCAAGGTTTATGACAGAACATCGCAGTTCTCCCCCTCCCTGTTTTGCACCATGAGAGATACAAGAGCTGTGCCAAGGTGTCGCAACCGTCGACGAGCGGATACAAAAAAGCCCGCAGTCCTGCTGGGCTGCGGGCTTCTTGGTGGACGGTGAGGGAAAACCTTTGCCTGATCGATTTTGCAATCAACTCAAGCTGTTACAACCCCACTCACTCCTTGTGCGGTGCTGGCTGTTGTTGGGTAAGGCAGTGGATGTTGCCGCCGCCCAGTAACAGTTCGCGGCCCGGCACCATTACCACTTCATGCTGCGGGAACAGCGCCTGCAAAATCTCCTTGGCCGGACCGTCCAGCGGATCGTCGAAGCTCGGCGCGATGATGCCGCCGTTGACGATCAGGAAGTTCACGTAGGAACCGGCCAGACGCACGGTCGGATTTCGCTCCTGAGTGCCGTCCACCGGATCCACACCGGCGCATTCTTCTTCGGTCGCATACAGTGGCCCTGGAATCGGCATCTTGTGCACCGTGAATGGGCGACCCTTGGCGTCGGTGCTGCTTTCGAGCACTTTCATCGCCGCCTGGCAGCGCGGATAGTTCGGGTCTTGCGGATCATCGGTCCAGGCCAACAGCACTTCACCCGGGCGCACATAGCAGCAGAAGTTATCCACATGACCGTCGGTTTCGTCGTTGAACAAACCATCCGGCAGCCAGATGATTTTATCCACAGCCAAGTGGGCGCTGAGCACCGCCTCGATCTCTGCACGGTTCATGTGCGGATTGCGATTGCGGTTGAGCAGGCATTCCTCGGTGGTGATCAGCGTGCCTTCGCCATCGACGTGGATCGAACCGCCTTCGAGCACGAAACCTTCGGTGCGATAGCGCTGGCTGCGCTCGATCTCAAGGATCTTGCCGCCCACCTGCGAGTCACGGTTCCACGGCGAATACAGACCGCCGTCGAAACCGCCCCACGCGTTGAAATCCCAGTTCACACCACGGACTTCGCCACTGTTATTGATGACGAACGTCGGGCCGGTGTCCCGGACCCAAGCGTCATCGCTGGACATCTCGACGACGCGAATATTCGGCACATCGAGACGCGTACGGGCGTTTTCGTACTGGCCGGCGGAAACGGCCACGGTCACCGGTTCAAAACGGGCGATGGCCTTGGCCACCGCGACGTGCGCGGCTTGCGCCGGTTTGCCACCCAGGCGCCAGTTGTCCGGGCGCTCGGGCCAGATCATCCAGGCTTGTGTTTGGGGTGTCCACTCGGCTGGCATGTAGAAGCCATCGGCGCGAGGGGTGCTGTTCAAAGTGGTCATAGCAATCAGGACTCCAGGGAACCGTCGAGGGTTTTCAGCGCGCCGTACAGGTTCGGGCGACGATCGCGGAACGAGCCCCACGCGCTGCGAATGTGCTCCAGCTCGTCGAGGTCGAAACTGTGCACCAGAATACCTTCTTCGGTTTTATCGAGCTCCTGAACTTTGTCACCAAACTGATTGGCGATGAACGACGAGCCGTAGAAAGTGATGTCGTAGCCGTCCTGCTCTTCGTTGCCGATGCGGTTGCTGGCGATCAGCGGCATCAGGTTGGCGCCGGCATGGCCCTGTTGCACACGCTGCCAGTGGTCACAGGAAGAAATGGTTTTGTCATGTGGCTCGCTGCCGATGGCGGTCGGGTAGAACAGGATTTCCGCGCCGAGCAACGCCATGCTGCGGGCGCATTCCGGGAACCACTGATCCCAGCAGATGCCCACGCCGATTTTCGCGTAACGGGTGTTCCAGACTTTGAAGCCGGTGTCGCCCGGGTTGAAGTAGTACTTTTCGTGGTAGCCAGGGCCGTCCGGGATGTGGCTTTTACGATAAATCCCGAGGTTGCTGCCATCGGCATCGATGATCGCAATGCTGTTGAAACGCGCCCGGCCCGCCAGTTCGTAAAAGCTGATCGGCAGAACGACCTGCAGTTCCTTGGCGACTTTCTGGAAATGCTTGATGGCGACGTTGTCTTCAACCGTCGTGGCCAGTTGCAGGTAATCCGGGTTCGGCTTCTGGCAGAAGTACGGTGCCTCGAACAATTCCTGGATCAGGATGATCTGCGCGCCTTTGGCCGCAGCCTCACGGACCAGCTTTTCAGCGGTCTCGATGTTGGCTTCAAGGTCCCAGGAACAGGCCATCTGGGTAGCGGCGACGGTAACGATACGGCTCATGAATCATCTCCGGGTAAACGCTGGTGGGTCGAGTGTGGCCTCGACCGATGACAGAAAGAGGAAAGCAGGGCGTGGTGACTCACGCCGTGGGCATGGACGACTTTATAGCCGATAAAAATCGGCTTTTAAAGCGATATACATTCTTTCTGTCGGAAAATATGCGAATAAACCCGATAAGAATCGATATTTTTTGCGTATTTGATGACGCCTTCGCGGGCAAGCCTCGCTCCTACAGGTTCGAAGACGACCCGAATTTGTAGGAGCGAGGCTTGCCCGCGAAGGCGATATCAAACTTTACAAACCTTCGTGCAACACCTTCGAAAGCATGTCGACAAAGAAATCCACGCTCCGGCGCGAGGTGACCATCGGCGGTTTGATCTTGAGGACGTTCAGGTAATCGCCGGTCGGCTGCATGAAAATCCCCAACTCACGCAGGCGATCACACAGCGCCGTGGTTTCTTCGGTCGCCGGTTCCAGGGTTTCGCGGTTGCGGATCAGCTCGACGCCCAGATAGAAACCGGAACCATGCACCGCGCCCACCAGCGGATGACTATCGATCAGCGCTTCAAGCCGCTCCTTGAAATACCCGCCCACGACCTGGGCGTTTTCCCAGAGCTTTTCTTCTTCCATCACATCCAGCACCGCCATGCCGACCTGGCAGCTGACCGGACTGCCGCCGGCCGACGAGAAGAAGTAACCCTCAGCCTCCAGCGCTTCGGCGATTTCCCGACGCGTGATCACCGCGCCCAGCGGCTGACCGTTACCCATGCCCTTGGCCATGGTGATGATGTCCGGCACCACGCCTTGCTCTTCGAAGCCCCAGAAGAAATGGCCCATGCGCCCGTAACCGACCTGCACTTCGTCGGCAATACACACGCCGCCCTGGGCGCGGACCAGCGCATACACCTGTTTCAGATAGCCCGGTGGCAGCGAGATGCCGCCGGCGTTGCCATACACCGGCTCGCAGATGAAACCGGCCAGTTGGCGTTTCTGCTCGGCGATTTTCGCCAGGTTGTGTTCGACGCTGCGCACGTAGTCCGGCGCGCTGTCCCGACCGCGGAATTCACCGCGATAAGTGTTCGGCGCGGTGACCGGGTGCACCCAATCGGGACGGCTGCTCAAGGCTTTGGGGTTGTCGGCAATCGAGGTCGATACCGCGTCCGCGCCCACCGTCCAGCCATGATAGGCCTCGAGCACGCTGAGCATGTCGCGCCCGCCGCTGTAAGCCCACGCCAGACGGATCGCCAGATCATTGGCCTCGCTGCCGCTGTTGACCAGAAACACGCGGTCCATGGAATCCGGCGCCAGCTTCAGCAAGCGCTCGGAGAACTCGGCCACGGCGGCGTAGTTGAACCGCGAGTTGGTGTTGAGCAGCGACCACTGGCGGCTGGCGACTGCGGCCATGCGCGGGTGACCATGACCGAGCACCGCGACGTTGTTAAGCATGTCGAGGTAGGAACGGCCCTGCATGTCGATCAGGTGATTGCGCCAGCCGCGCTCGATGCGCGGCGGGTCGACGTAATAGTGTTTTTGCGTACGGGCGAAACTGGCGTCGCGACGGGCCAGCAAGGTCTGCGAATCGAGTTCTTCTTCCGCGTCGCAGGCCAGCCCCAGCAGCGTCGCCGGTGACGGGCACAATGCTTGCCAGGCGGCCGCGCGTGAAGGCGTGCAAAACAACGGCGCATTCAACGATGCGCCGCGACTCAGCTGCACGATCAGCGGCCCGCTGACCGAACCCAGCACCTGGCCTTTGACCAGCGCCGCGCCCGTATGCAACGACGGCGTCACGCCCCACAGCCGCACGCTCAATTGCGGGCCATCCAGTTGCAGCACGCCAGGCGCCGGCTGGTGGACAACGCCGGCAAAGGGCGACTCCACCGCCGTGCCATGGGGCACGCGCAACTCGACGTGCAATGGGCAAGTGTCGGGTTCGGTGGCGATGTCCGGCCGGGTGCGAGACAAGCGATATTGCCCATAACGACTGGCCGCCAGCCCGTGAGCCGTCGCAGCTTCGGATAACAAACGCTGATCGACGCCCTCCTGCTCCCAGTTTCCAGCCTCGAAATGCGCGCTGAGCACGCCCAGATCGATCAAGGCAAACTCACGGCCGACCAGGCTCGGCAACAGAGGCGCAAAACCTTCGCTGCCGATGCTCGGCAGGCTTTGGCCGACGGCAGTCAGAATCGCCGCTTCCATCAAGTCCAGGGGCACCGAAGTCGCCACGCGGAAAATTTCCCACTCGTGGGTGAGGTTGTCGCGGCTGTATTCGTTTCCTGGATCGATGCTGACCTGCTGTTCGCCACTGAGCACCAGCACCGCAGCGCGAGCGACGATCAGCGGCCACAGCGCCAGCAGTTCTTCATGGGTGAGCGGGTTGACCGCGTGATAAGCCTGGACCGCCGGCAAGATACAGAACGGATCGCCATCGGCGTGATGCAGCAACGCTGCGCAAGTTACCGACAAATCAGTAATACGCCAGGTGCGCACCAGATCGCCGAAATCGATCACGCCCTGCAATTGCCACTGACGTTGCGAATCGCGCTGCCACACCGCGTTATCGTCGGTGATGTCCATGTGAATGGCCTGCACCGGCAGCTTATCCACCAGTGGCTGCAAATGGCGCTCGGCCCGTTCCGCCGCATCGGCGATCAACCGGCGCTGCTGATCGTCCTTGATGACGGGCAGCAAATGCGCGATCAACGCGTTGGCATGGCGCGCATCCCATTGCAGGGTTCGCTCCAGCCCCGGATGGTCGAAACTGGCCAGGGCCAGGTCCATTTCGCCACACAGCCGACCGAAACCGGCCACCACGGAACGCGGCAGATGATCGAGGTGCGTGAGCGACGTGCCTTCGATGTAATCGAGCAGGCGCACATGCACCGCTTGGCCGTCGACGTCCAGGGACAGCAGGTCTGCGCCGCTTTTCGCCGGGATTACGCGCGGCACATGCACGCCGGGGTGTTCGCCCAAATGCTTGAGCCCGGCATGCTGGGCCAGCAGCTCCAGCGCCGAGTAATCGCCACGGCAGATTTTCAGGACAAAACGCCCTTGGTCGCTGTCGACGCGATAGTTGAGATCCTGCTGGCTGCCGAGGGCCTGCAAGCGTCCGCTCAACCCGTAATGCGCTTCGAGCAGCTCTAGTGCTTGCTCCGCAGACACCTGCGGGCTGGGCAAACTGGCGCGATGAATCAACGTGGCGAGCGGCATACAACGACCCCTGAAATTTTATTAGGCGCTTATATCGCCACTGCTTGGGGCGATACGCAACCCCCTTCCAAGGTCGACGACGATCAAATGTGGGAGCGAGCTTGCTCGCGAATGCGGTGTGTCATTCAACATACATGGCGACTGACCCGGCACCTTCGCGAGCAAGCTCGCTCCCACAGGGGATCTGTGGGGTGCTGGAGGGGCGTTAAACATTGCAAACCGTTATGCTCTTTCCTTCCACGTCTGCCACGGGCCTCTTGCCATGCGCATCCTCATCACCGGCGGCGCCGGTTTCATCGGTTCGGCACTGGTTCGCCATGTGATCGAGCACACCGATCATGAAGTGCTCAACCTGGACAAGCTGACCTACGCCGGCAATCTCGAATCCCTGAGCAGCATCGCCACCAACACCCGCTACGAGTTCGTGCAGGCAGACATTGTCGATCAGGCAACCGTCAGCAACGTGCTGGCGCGCTTTGAGCCCCACGCCATCCTGCATCTGGCGGCGGAGTCGCATGTCGACCGATCCATCGACGGGCCTTCGGATTTCATCCAGACCAACATCGTCGGCACTTACAGCCTGCTGGAAGCGACCCGCGCTTACTGGCAAACCCTGGCCGAGCCAGAGAAAAGCGCCTTGCGTTTTCATCACATTTCCACCGACGAGGTCTACGGCGATTTGCATGGCGTCGATGACCTGTTCACCGAAACCACGCCTTACGCGCCAAGCTCGCCGTATTCCGCCAGCAAGGCGGCGTCCGACCACCTGGTCCGCGCCTGGCATCGCACGTATGGCTTGCCGGTGCTGCTGACCAACTGCTCGAACAATTACGGGCCGTTCCATTTCCCCGAAAAGTTGATTCCACTGGTGATCCTCAATGCCCTCGCCGGCAAAGCGTTGCCGGTGTATGGCGATGGCCAGCAAGTGCGTGACTGGCTGTTTGTCGAAGATCATGCGCGGGCGCTGCTCAAAGTGCTGACCGAAGGTGCGGTCGGCGAGACCTACAACATCGGTGGGCACAACGAGCAGAAAAATATCGATGTCGTGCGCAGCATATGCGCGTTGCTGGAAGAACTGGCGCCGCAAAAACCTGAAGGCGTGAGCCATTTCACTGACCTGATCACCTTCGTCAAGGACCGCCCCGGCCACGATCTGCGTTACGCCATCGATGCCGGCAAGATCGAGCGCGATCTCGGCTGGGTTCCTGAAGAGACCTTCGAGTCCGGCCTGCGCAAGACCGTGCAGTGGTATCTCGATAATCTGGAGTGGTGCCACCGGGTGCAAGACGGCAGCTATCAAGGACAGCGGTTGGGCCACAGTGATTTCAAGGATTTGATTGCTTGAGCGTTTCCACCCTCAACACCTATTGCTGGAGAAAAACATGAATGTCGTCACCACCGACCTGCCTGGCGTTCTGATCATCGAACCCGAGGTGTTTGGTGATGAACGCGGTTTCTTCTATGAAAGCTTCAATGCCAAAGCTTTCAAAGTAGCGACTGGCCTGGCCACCGAGTTTGTTCAAGACAACCATTCCCGCTCGCAAAAAGGCGTGCTGCGCGGCCTGCATTACCAACTGCAAAACACCCAGGGCAAACTGGTTCGCGTGACGCTCGGCGAGGTGCTCGATGTGGCCGTGGACATCCGCCGCAGCTCGCCGCACTTCGGCCAATGGGTGGCGGTGCGTTTGTCTGCCGAGAATCGGCGCCAGCTCTGGGTCCCGCCAGGTTTTGCCCATGGTTACCGGGTGTTAAGCGATGTCGCCGAGGTCCTCTACAAAACTACCGACTACTACACGCCGACTGCCGAGCGCAGTCTTCGTTGGGACGACCCGGACCTGGCCATCGACTGGCAACTGGACAGCGCACCGCAATTATCGGCCAAGGATCAAGCCGCCCGCTTCTTGAAAGATGCCGACTTATTTTCCTGAAACGCTGTGTGAATCTTCAGCGCAATGCGCGCCCGCGCCAAGGTGCGCAGACTGCGCCCGCAAGCCTAGGCATAATGCGCCTGTACCCACAGGCGCTCGATGCTCATGACTCCGACCCTACCCCGCAGACCCCGCTGGCGCAGCCTGGCCCTGCTCGCGCTGTGCCTGGCGCCTTTGCTGTGGCCGCTGGAGCATCTGGCCGAGCGTTACTACCGCAGCGAACTGGCCGGGCAGAACCGTCAGACCCTCGACCTCTACGTCGCCAACTTGCTGGGCACCCTGCACCGTTATGAGGTATTACCGCAGATCCTCGGCGACCTGCCGGCCCTGCGCGCCGACCTGACCGCGCCGGACGACGGCGTGACGCAAGGAAACGCCAACCGCCTGCTGAAGAACATCAGCGCCCAGACCGGCGCCGCAGTCATGTACCTGATGGACACCACGGGCAAGACACTGGCGGCGTCCAACTGGGATAAACACGACAGCTTCGTCGGCCGCCATTTCGCCTTTCGTCCTTATTTCAGCGAAGCCATGGAAGGGCGCCTGGGGCGCTTCTTCGGCTTGGGCACGACATCGGCCAAACGCGGTTATTTCTTCGCGGCGGCGGTGCGCGATCGCGAAAAAGTCATCGGCGTGCTCGTGGTCAAGGTCGACCTGGACCACACCGAAAGCCTCTGGGGCAAAACCCCGGAACAGCTGTTGGTCACCGACCACAACGGCGTGGTCATTCTCACCTCGCGGCCGGAGGGGCGATGCCGCTCGACCCGTCCCTTGAGCGATGAAGAAAGCCAGGCCATCACCGCGATTCAACCCTACCCGACCCGCGATCCCAAGCCGCTGAACCTCAATCCAGACGCCTGGCTGCCCCAGACCCGGCAGATCGACGAAACCGGCTGGAGCGTCAGCCATCTTGCGCCCCGCACGCTGATCGACCGGCCGGTGCGTACGGTCGTTGCCATCGGCGGCGCGACGCTGCTGGGGGTGATGCTGTTGCTCGGCCTGATGATGCAGCGTCGCCGCCATTACCTCGAACGGATCGCCTTCGAAGCCAAGGCTCGTCGCGAACTGGAAGGGCGGGTGGCCGAGCGGACCAGCGATCTCGAAGGCCTCAACCGTCGACTGAAACAGGAAGTGCTGGAACGCGAACACGCGCAACAAGAGCTGGTGCGCGCCCAGGATGATCTGGTGCAGGCCGGCAAACTGTCGGCGTTGGGCACCATGTCGGCGAGCATCAGCCACGAACTCAATCAACCGCTGGCAGCGATCCGCAGCTACGCGGAAAACGCCGAAGTGCTGCTCGACCATCAACGCACCGACGATGCGCGAGGCAACCTCAAGTTGATCAGCGAATTGACCGGGCGCATGGCCTCGATCATTGCGCTTTTGCGCGCCTTTCCCCGCCGAGACCGCCACGCCCCGGAAAGCGTCGCCCTGCAACCGGCGCTGGACGATGCCCTGGCCTTGCTGGCCAAGCGCCGACGCAGCATGGAAGTCGAGTTGATCCGCGATTTGCCGGCCGCCACCTTGTGGGTCGAGGCCGGGGAAACCCGTCTGCGCCAGGTACTCGGCAATCTGCTGGCCAATGCCCTCGACGCCCTGACGGAAAAAGGCCCGCCGCGTAAACTCTGGCTGAGTGCCCAATCCACCGCCGATGGCGTCACCTTGTACATTCGCGACAACGGCCCAGGCTTTTGCATGGAAGCCCTTGGCCGCGCCAGCGAGCCCTTCTACACCACCAAGACCCGTACGCAGGGCCTTGGTTTGGGATTGGCCATCTGCGAAACCCTGATGCGCGCCTTCGGGGGTGAACTGTCGTTCTCCAACCACAAGGAAGGTGGCGCCCTGATTACCCTGAAGCTGCGCGCTGGCGCACCGGGTGTGAGCCTGCAACCGTCCGAGGACCGAAGTGCATGACCATCGATAACCGCATCCAGGTCGTGTTGATCGACGACGATCCGCACCTGCGCCAGGCCCTGAGCCAGACGCTCGACCTCGCCGGCCTGAAAATCCTGCCGCTGGCTGAGGCCAAGGGCCTGGCCGGGCAACTGGAGCGCGACTGGCCCGGTGTGGTGGTCAGCGACATCCGCATGCCGGGCATGGACGGTCTCGAACTGCTGACCGAACTCCACGCTCAGGACCCGGAGCTGCCGGTGCTGCTGATCACCGGTCACGGCGATGTGCCGCTGGCGGTGCAAGCCATGCGCGCCGGGGCTTATGACTTCCTGGAAAAACCCTTCGCCAGCGACGCCCTGCTCGACAGCGTGCGCCGCGCACTGGCCTTGCGCCGGCTGGTGCTGGACAACCGCAGCTTGCGTCTGGCCCTGAGCGATCGCAATGAGCTGAGCACGCGACTGGTCGGGCAATCGGCACCGATGCTGCGCCTGCGCGAACAAATCGGCGCACTGGCGGCGACCAAGGCCGACGTGCTGATCCTTGGCGAAACCGGTGCCGGCAAAGAAGTGGTGGCGCGGGCGCTGCACGATTTGTCGAACCGGCGTAACGGCCCGTTCGTGGCGATCAACGCCGGCGCTCTGGCCGAATCGGTGGTGGAAAGCGAACTGTTCGGTCACGAGCCAGGCGCCTTTACCGGCGCGCAGAAGCGCCGCATCGGCAAGTTTGAATTCGCCAACGGCGGCACGCTGTTCCTTGATGAAATCGAAAGCATGAGCCTGGATGTGCAGGTGAAATTGCTGCGCTTGCTGCAAGAGCGAGTGGTCGAGCGTCTAGGTGGCAATCAGTTGATCCCGCTGGACATCCGCATCATCGCCGCGACCAAGGAAGACCTGCGCCAGGCCGCCGATCAAGGGCGCTTTCGGGCCGACTTGTATTACCGCCTGAACGTCGCGCCGCTGCGCATTCCACCGCTGCGCGAGCGCGGCGAAGATGCGCTGATGCTGTTCCAGCATTTCGCCGACGAAGCCAGCGCTCGCCACGGTTTGCCGCCCCACGAGTTGCAACCGGGGCAACGCGCCCTGCTGCTGCGCCACACCTGGCCCGGCAACGTGCGCGAACTGCAGAACGCCGCCGAACGCTTCGCCCTGGGCCTGGAACTGGCCCTGGACAACAGTGCGCCGGACGGCGCAAGCGGAACGATGGTCGAGCTGGTGTCCGGCGGGCTCAGCGAGCAAGTGGAAAACTTCGAAAAGACCTTGATCGCTGCCGAGCTGGCGCGCTCGCACAGCTCCGTGCGCAGCCTCGCCGAAGCCCTCGGCATTCCGCGCAAGACTTTGCACGACAAGCTGCGCAAGCACGGGCTGAACTTCTCCGACAGCGGCGCCCACCACCCCACCGACGAACTCGATTGAGCTACCGTCAACCCATCATCTGCATGCAAGAGGCCCGTGAATGAACCGCTACAGTCGTCACCTGGAATCCGTCCTTCATCGCGACATTCCTCTCACGAAGGACATGGGCGTCAAGGTGCTCGACTGGCACGACCAGCAACTGCGCCTGTACTTGCCGCTGGAAGCCAACGTCAATCACAAGAGCACCATGTTCGGCGGCAGCCTGTATTGCGGCGCCGTGCTAGCGGGTTGGGGCTGGCTGCATTTGCGTTTGCGTGAGGAAGGCATCGAGGACGGGCACATCGTGATTCACGAGGGGCATATCAGCTATCCGCTGCCGGTGACCATGGATGGGACGGCTATTTGCCATGCGCCGAGTGCGGCGGTGTGGAAGAAGTTTTTGGCGACGTATGAGCGTTACGGCAGGGCGCGGTTGACGTTGCATACGCGGGTGGTGAATGCGGGGAGTGATGAGGATGCGGTGAAGTTTACCGGGCAGTATGTGTTGCATCGGTAAAGCAAAAGATCGCAGCCTCGTTTTACTCGACAGCTCCTACAGAGAAACGCGTCCCCCTGTGTAGGAGCTGTCGAGTAAAACGAGGCTGCGATCTTTTGATCTCTACGCCCGAGCCAGTTCCAACAACTTCTCCCGCCAAGCAGCCTTCGCCGGCAGCGCCAAAAAGAACTCATTCAGCAGCGATTCCCGCGCCGGATAACAAAACGGCTGACCGCTCAAATCCAGCACCTCACCACCCGCCCCTTCCAGCACACCTTGCGCAGCCGCCGTGTCCCACTGCGAAGTCGGCGCCAGCCGTGGATAACAATCCGCCGCCCCTTCCGCCAGCAAACAGAACTTCAGCGAACTGCCGATGTTGGCCAAATGCAGCTCACCCAGACTGTCGCTCAGCCCGGCCAACAAACGCTCCTGCTCAGGGCTGGAATGCCGACGACTGGCCACCACCGTGAACGCCTCGCCCGCCGCCGGCACGTCGCGCACCTGAATCGGCAACGGCTGCGCGTCTTTATCGCCACGCCACGCACCCAGACCGGCGCCACCGACGTAGAAACGCCCATTGGTCGGCATCGATACCACGCCAAACACCACGCGCCCCTGCTCGATCAGCGCAATGTTGACGGTGAATTCTTCACTGCCAGAGATGAACTCCTTGGTCCCGTCCAGCGGGTCCACCAGCCACCAACGCTGCCACCCGGCGCGCACGCTCTGGGGAATATTGGCGTCTTCTTCGGACAGCACCGGAATGCTTGGGTCCAGCGCTGTCAGCCCGGCCAGAATCAAGTGGTGAGCGGCCAGGTCTGCTGCGGTCACCGGCGAATCATCCGCCTTGGCGGTCACCGCCGTGCCGGTGCGCCAGAACGGCAGGATCGCGTCGCCAGCCTTCAAGGCCAGTTCAACCACTGGCGCCATCAACGGATGAGGGAAATTCATGGCTGGAACACCCCACGCTGCGTCAGCAGGTCACGGGCCAGGTACAGCGCCGCCAAGGCACGGCCCTCGGTGAATCGCGGGTTCTGCGCCAGCGCCGACAGTTCACGCAGGTTGATCTTGTCTACGCCCATCGGCTCGGGCTCGTCGCCTTCAAGGCGCTCTTCGTACAGATCGGTGGCCAATACCACTTGGATTTTCTGGCTCATGTAACCGGGCGACAACGACAACTCGGTCAGATGCTCCAATTGCCGCGCGCCATACCCGGCCTCTTCCTTGAGTTCACGCTCGGCCGCCGCCAGCACGTCCTCGCCCGGCTCGATCAGGCCTTTGGGCAGGGACAGTTCGTATTCATCGGTGCCACCGCAATACTCTTCGACCAGCACCGCGTGGTCGGCATCGAGCATCGCCACGATCATCACCGCGCCATACCCGGCGCCTTTGCCGACCAATCGCTCGTAAGTGCGCTCCACGCCATTGGAAAAGCGCAGCTTCAGCTCTTCGACGCAGAATAAACGGCTGGTGGCGACGATCTCGCGGGCGAGTATGGTGGGTTTCTGGCGCATGAGCGGCTCCTTGGCGATAGCGGGTTACTATACCCGGCCTATCCTGATTGTTGACCTCGGATATCTTTTTTACCGCTGGAGAAGTTTTTTATGTCCCTGCTGCCCTGGCGCGACATCGACACCGTTTTGCTGGACATGGACGGCACGCTGCTGGACCTGCACTACGACAACCATTTCTGGATGGAGCACCTGCCCCAGCGTTACGCCGAGTTGCACGGGGTGAGTCGGGCGATGGCCGAGATGGAGTTGCAGCCGCTGTTCGAACGCAATGCTGGCCAGTTACAGTGGTATTGCCTGGACTTCTGGAGCGCCGAGCTGAAATTGCCGGTACGTGAATTGAAGCTGGAAACCGCGCACCTGATCGCCCTGCGCCCGGATGCGGATACCTTTCTGGCGGCGATCAAACAGGCCGGCAAGCGCGTGGTGCTGATCACCAATGCCCATCGTGATTCGCTGTCGTTGAAGCTGGAGAGAATCGAACTGGCGCCGTACTTCGAGCGTTTGATCAGTTCTCACGATTACGGGTTCGCCAAGGAAAACCCGCAGTTCTGGGATGCCTTGCAGGCGGATATCGGGTTTGACCCGGCGCGCAGCCTGTTTATCGACGATACGCTGCCGATTCTGCGCAGTGCGCGGGATTTCGGCGTGGCGCATTTGTTGGCGGTGAGCGAGCCGGACAGCCGCAAAGGGCCGAAGGATACGGCGGAGTTTGCGGCGGTTGGGGGTTATCGGGGGTTGATTGCAGGGCTCTAGACCGAGTTGTCTGCATCGCGGGCAAGCCCGCTCCCACAGGTTTTTGTGTCGTACACAAATCACGCGAACGACTCAAAACCTGTAGGAGCGAGGCTTGCCCGCGAAGGCCATCACACGGTCTTGAACCTTACTCAGGAATCCGCAACGACTGCCCCGGATAGATCTTGTTCACATCCTTGAGCATCGGCTTGTTGGCCTCGAAGATCTTTTGATACTTGTTGGCATCACCATACACGCGCAGGGAAATCGCGCTAAGGGTATCGCCCTTCACGACCGTCACAAATACCGCAGCCTTCGCAACCGGCCCGGTCACCGTAATCTGGTCATCCACGCTACCGACACCGGCAATGTTGCCCACGGCCAGCAGGATTTTTTCCTTCTCTTCCTGGCTCGCCACTTCACCGGTCACAGTGACCTTGTCGCCATCCACCGTGGCCTGCACATTCGGGTTACCCAGGCCGACCTTGCTGATATGTTCCTTCAACTGCTCGCTGGCATTGGCGTTGCCCGGCGTCAGCAGATCGATAAGCTTTTCGCCTGCTTCTTTCACAAAGCTAAAAATACTCATGGTGCACTCTCCTTGGGTTTTGGGTTCCAGACGCAAAAGCCTAGACCACGCCCGCCACTCAAGGTTACGAGCCGACCAATGACGCCGGCGCCCCCCAGGCGCTAGAATCCGCACCTTCACGCGCCCCGGAGCGAAGATGGACATCAAGCAGCTGAAATTCCTCATCGCCCTCGACGAAACCCGACATTTCGGCCAGGCCGCGGCGCGCTGTCACATCACCCAACCGACCCTGTCCATGCGCTTGCGCAGCCTCGAAGAAGAACTCGAACTGCCCTTGGTCAATCGCGGCCAACGCTTTGAAGGATTCACCGCGCCGGGTGAACGGGTGTTGGCCTGGGCCCGTACCGTGCTGGCGGCCTACGATGGTTTATACGCCGAGGCGGCAGCCTGTCGCGGCAATCTGGTCGGCACGTTGCGCCTGGGTGTGGTGCCGCTGTCGAGTTTCGATCCGCTGCCGCTGATGCAACGCTTGCACGCCGAGCACCCGAATCTGCGTTTCGAACTCTCGGCCCTCAGTTCCGAGCAGATCCTCGAACAACTGGCAAACAATCGTCTGGACCTCGGCGTGTCGTACCTCGAGCGTCTGGACGGCGAGCGCTTCGACTCCTTGACCTTCAGCGAAACCCGCATGGGCCTGCTCTACGATCAGCGCTTTTTCAGTTTCGGCGACGCGCCGCTCAGTTGGGAGTCGTTGATCGAACTGCCGCTGGGCATGCTCACCAGCGGCATGCATTTCCGCCAGTCCATCGACCACAATTTCCACAGCCGCGGTCTCACCCCACAGCCGTTGTTGCAGACCGATGCCGTCCATCAATTGTTACAAGCGGTGCACGGCGGACTCTGCTGCGCGGTGATGCCGCTCAACGGCGGCCTCGAAAACCTCACCGATCATCTACGTCTGCAACCCATCGAAAACGCCCAGACCCTCGCGCGGCTGGGGCTGATCATGCGTCGCAGCGCTCCACGTTCGGCGCTCGCGGAAGCCTGTTTCGCGATTCTTCAACAATCGCTGCCGGAGTCTTGATCGACGGCATCTATCGGTAGATCAGTAATAGCGATTAGACGCGACAAGTTGACGCGCCTAGGCTTAAAGCTAATCAAACCGTCGGTGATGCCATGAACGCCAAGCGCCCTGTCTGCGCGGCGCCTGCCCTCGAAACGCCAGCGCCCGCCGCCAGCCAAACGTACAGCTACAGCAACCTCCAACACGGCGAATCGGACAGCACCGCGCTGGCCGAGGAAGTGGCGTTGGCGATCGCCTATAACGGCATCAGCCAGGCGGTGATGCTGGTGACACCGACGGACCTGGAAGACTTCATCGTCGGTTTCAGCCTCGGCAGCGGCATCATCGAAGACGCCGCCGACATCTATGACCTGCAACTCAGCGGCTCGGGTTCGGCGCAGTACGCGCAAGTGACCATCGCCAACCGCGCCTTTTGGAACCTCAAGCAGCAGCGTCGGCAAATGGCTGGCACCAGCGGTTGCGGGCTCTGTGGTGTGGAAGCGGTGGAACAGGCATTGCCCGACCTCAAGGTGTTGCCCGGCGCACCCTTGCCACCCGCCGAATGGCTCGATGGCCTGCGTCAGCGCATCGGTGCGTTCCAGCCACTTGGCCAGTATTCCGGCGCGGTGCACGCGGCGGTGTTTATGAACGCTCAGGGCGAACTGCTGCTGGGGCGCGAAGACATCGGCCGGCACAACGCCCTCGACAAACTGATCGGCGGGTTGATCCGGCAAAAGATCCCGATGGCCGGTGGGCTGGCGATTGTCACCAGCCGTTGCAGCCTCGAACTGATCCAGAAAGTGCTGCGCGCAGGCATCCAGACCCTCGTCAGCCTGTCGTCGCCCACGGGCCTTGCCGTGCAATGGGCCCGTCGTCACAACCTCAATCTCATCCATCTGCCTCAGAAGAATGCGCCGCGGGTCTACAGCCCAGCGTTGGAGAATCAAGCGTGAGTCAACACCGTCAAGCCGACCAGACACCCGTCCCTCGATATAAGCCTTACAAAGGCCCGGCCGGTGGCTGGGGCGCACTGATCAGCGTCGCCCAGGCCTGGTTGACCAGCGACAACGCGTTGAAAAACCTGCGCATGATGCTCAAGACCAACAAGAACGGCGGCTTCGACTGCCCCGGTTGCGCCTGGGGCGATTCCAATGAAGCCGGCATGGTGGCGTTCTGCGAGAACGGCGCCAAAGCGGTGAACTGGGAAGCAACGAAGCGGCGTGTAGACGGCAAGTTTTTTGCCAAACACAGCGTCACCCAGTTGCTGGAGCAGAGCGACTATTGGCTTGAATATCAAGGTCGCCTGACCGAGCCATTGAAGTACAACGCCGAAACCGATCGCTATCAACCGATCAGCTGGGAGGATGCGTTTGCCCTGATCGCCAAGCATCTGCGCGGCTTGTCGAGTCCCGATCAGGCCGAGTTCTACACCTCGGGACGTGCCAGCAACGAAGCGGCGTACCTCTATCAATTGTTCGTGCGCGCCTATGGCACCAATAATTTCCCCGATTGCTCGAACATGTGCCACGAGGCCAGCGGCGTGGCGTTGGCGCAGAGTGTTGGCGTCGGCAAAGGCACCGTGACCTTCGACGACTTCGAACATGCGGATGCGATTTTCGTCTGGGGCCAGAACCCCGGCACCAACCACCCACGGATGCTCGAACCGCTGCGCGAAGCGGTGAAACGCGGTGCGCAGGTGGTGTGCATCAACCCGCTGAAAGAGCGCGGTCTGGAACGCTTCCAGCACCCGCAACACCCGATCGAAATGCTCACCAACGGCGACAAGCCGACCAACACCGCGTACTTCCGTCCGGCCTTGGGCGGCGACATGGCGATCATGCGCGGCATGGCCAAGTTCCTGCTGCAATGGGAGCGCGATGCGCAAAAGGCGGGTGAGCCTGCCGTGTTCGACCACGACTTCCTCAATGAACACAGCGTCAACGTGCTGGAATACCTGGGCATCGTCGACGACACCTCGTGGGAGCAGATCGTCGAGCAATCCGGCCTGCCCCTGGTCGAGATCGAGCAAGCGGCGCGGATGTATGCCAAAGGCAAGAACGTGATCATGTGCTGGGCGATGGGCATCACCCAGCATCGCCATTCGGTGGCGACCATCCAGGAAATCGCCAACCTGATGCTGCTGCGCGGCAACATCGGCCGGCCGGGCGCAGGCCTGTGCCCGGTGCGCGGCCACAGTAACGTGCAGGGCGACCGCACAATGGGCATCAACGAGCGTCCACCGGTGGCGTTCCTCGATGCCCTGGAGCGGCGCTTCCAGTTCAAGGTGCCGCGTGAAAACGGCCATAACGTGGTCGAGGCCATCCATGCCATGGCCGAAGGCCGGGCAAAAGTGTTCATCGCCCTGGGCGGCAACTTCGCCCAGGCAACGCCGGACAGTCCGCGTACCTTCCAGGCCTTGAGCAATTGCGACCTGACCGTACAGATCAGCACCAAGCTCAACCGCAGCCACCTGGCACACGGTAAAGACGCGCTGATCCTGCCGTGCCTGGGCCGGACCGATATCGACCGGCAAACCGAAGGCCCTCAAGCCGTGACCGTCGAAGACTCGTTCAGCATGGTCCACGCCTCCAACGGCCAGTTGGAGCCGCTGTCGAACCAGATGCGCTCGGAGCCAGCGATTATTGCCGGCATCGCGGCCGCCACGCTGGGCAGCCACCCGGTGGATTGGAACTGGCTGGTAGCCGACTACAGGCGTATCCGCGACCTGATTGCCGACACCATTCCCAACTTCAAGGACTTCAACGAGAAGATCAAGAATCCGGGTGGCTTTTACCTAGGCAACAGTGCCGGCGCGCGCAAGTGGAACACCCCGTCAGGCCGGGCCAATTTCCGCCCGAACCAATTACCCAAGCACCTGGTGCACGAACGCACTCGCGCCACGGGCGTATTGCCGGACCTGATCATGCAATCGATGCGTTCCCACGATCAGTACAACACCACGATCTATGGCCTCAATGACCGCTATCGCGGCGTGAAAGGTCAGCGTGATGTGTTGTTTGTGAACGAGGCGGACATCATTCGCCTGGGCTTCAAGCCGGGGCAGAAGGCCGACATCGTGTCGATCTGGGATGATGGTGTAGAGCGTCGCGTGAAGGGCTTCACGCTGCTGGCGTTTGATATTCCTGCGGGGCAAGCGGCGGCTTACTACCCCGAGGTGAATCCGCTGGTGCCGCTGGAGAGCACTGGGGATGGCAGCCATACGCCGACGTCGAAGTTTGTGGCGAGCCGGTTGGAAATGGCGAGTGCGACCGGGTTGATTAGGGCCAAGTCGGCTTAACGCGGCAGCGGGGCTGGCCTCTTCGCGGGCAAGCCTCGCTCCTACAGGGTGAACGACTCCTGTAGGAGCGAGGCTTGCCCGCGAAGGCGTCCGACCGGTCAACGCCTGTTTGCGAACCCTTCGAACACTTTCCAATCGCCCACAAAAAAGGCCGTTTTCTAACAAAAACGGCCTATCCGAAGTAGCTAAAGACCGGCGAAAAACACTTAAGTTCCGCCCAAAAAACAGCAACTTATAGAAATGTGCTCAAGTCGTGTTACTCGTCGGATTTCGATTGTCAGCCCCCCGACACAGCCTCAGGATCGCGCCGTCATCCCCTTGAGGTTCCTCTATGAAGTTCTCCTCGATTCTCTTGTTGTCCCTTGGCCTGGTCAGTGGCTTCGCTTCTGCCGGCGGCACCACCGAAGCAGGTGTGGGCGGCGCATTGGGCGGGGTTCTTGGCTCGGTCGTCGGTCAGTCACTAGGCGGCAATACAGGTTCCACCATTGGCGCGGCCCTGGGCGGCGCGGGTGGTAGTGCCGTTGGCGCAGACAAACGCAGCCGTGGCGAAGCCGCCATTGGCGGTGCGTTGGGCGCAGCGGGCGGTAACGTGGTCGGCCGCAGCATGGGCGGCACCACCGGCAGCCTGATCGGCTCCGCAGCAGGCGGCGGCGCCGGTGGCGCGCTGGGTAACTACATGGGCAACAAGAGCGATGACGACGATGACGATCGTCGCGGCGGTGGTGATCGCCGTTACCGTGGCGACCACCACGATCGTGGTCACCACTACGGCCATCGCAAGCATCACAAGTACTACCGCCATCGTCGCTGAGACCGGAACGGTTTCGCGGACAGGTAGATCAAAAAATCGCAGCCCAAGGGCTGCGATTTTTTTTGCCCGTCAAACCACCAAGCGCTCCAATGCCCCGCGCAACCCGGCAGGAATGGCCACCGGCTGATTCGATAAACGATCCACAAACACATGGACGAAACGCCCCGCAGCGCAGGCTTCGTCATCCCCTTGCTTGAACACAGCCAGTTCATATTGAACGGAGCTGTTACCCAACTTGCCGACCCGCAGACCAGTCTCAATGCGATCCGGGAAAGCGATCGACGCAAAGTAATCGCAGGCCGAACTCACCACAAAACCCACCACTTCACCGTCATGAATATCCAGCCCGCCAACTTCGATCAGGTAGGTGTTCACCGCCGTGTCGAAAAAGCTGTAGTAGGTGACATTGTTGACGTGCCCATAGGCATCGTTGTCGTGCCAGCGGGTGGTGATGGGCTGGAAGTGCGGGTAGTCGGTGCGTTGGGGCATCGGGTTGGACATCAGTGTCGATTCCTGAAGTTGGATTGCCAGTCTAAGGCTTAAACCGCGTCATCGTTCATCGCGGGCAAGCCCGCTCCCACAGAGATTGCAGTGAAACATTTAGCGTGTGAACACCATTAAACCTTGTGGGAGCGGGCTTGCCCGCGAAGGCGCCCTCACAGGCGCTACAGAAATCACTTGTCAGTAAACCCCTTACCCACCGCCGCCAACTCCCCAATCAACCGCGCCGGTTTCCACTGATCACCCTGCCGCGTCTCCAGCGCCAGTAACCGCTGATGAATATCCGCCAACCCCTGCTGATCCGCCCAGGCCATCGGCCCACCCTTGTCCGCCGGGAAGCCGTAACCATTCAGGTACACCAGATCGATGTCATGGGCCGATTCGGCAATCCCTTCCTGAAGGATCTTCGCCCCTTCATTGACCAGCGCCAGCAAACAGCGCTCCAGAATCTCCTCAGGCCCGATCTCGCGACGCTGGAAGCCCAACCCCTCGCTGACCTGCAGCACCAGCGCATCGACCTCCACATCGTGCTCAGCCTGACGACTGCCCGGCTCGTAGTGGTAATAGCCGTTGCCACTCTTCTGGCCAAAACGCCCCAGCTCGCACAAACGGTTGTCCACCTGCACTTCCGGCGCATCCTGGCCTTTGCCGGCCAGCTCCCGGGCACGCCATTCCAGATCGATGCCGACCACGTCGTACATACGGAACGGCCCCATGGCGAAGCCAAAACCTTGCAGCGCCGCGTCGATCTGCTGTGGATAAGCGCCTTCGAGCAGCATCTTGCGCGCTTCGAGCACATACGGATGCAGCATGCGGTTGCCGATGAAACCGTGGCAGTTGCCCGACACCACGCTGACCTTGCCCATGCGCTTGCCCAGCTCCAGCGCCGCATCAAGCACCGTCGGGGCGGTTTGTGCTCCACGGACGATCTCAAGCAGTTTCATGATGTGCGCCGGGCTGAAGAAGTGCAGGCCCAGCACCAGTTGCGGACGGCGCGTGGCTGCGGCGACGGCGTCGATATCCAGCGCTGAGGTGTTGCTGGCCAGAATCGCTTCCGGCTTGAGCAGCCCGTCCAGCTCGCGGAAGATTTTCTGCTTGAGCTCGAGGTTTTCGTAAACCGCTTCAATCACTAGATCGACATCGCGGATCGCCGCGTAGTTGGCAGCCGCCGTTACCCGAGAAACACGCGCATCCGCCTCGGCCTGATCGATCCGCCCCTGCTTTACGTTGTGGGCGTAAGTCTCGGCCACAGTGGCCAATGCCTGCTCAAGCATCTGCGGATTGTTATCGACCCACTGCACCGGCACCCCGGCATTGGCCAGGCACATGACAATGCCACGGCCCATGGTGCCCGCGCCGATCACGGCGGCGCGCTGAATGTTGAACGGTGTCTGGCTCATGTTTTGTTCTCTTGTTGGCGATCCAAAGACAGCCCTCACCATAGTCAGCCACCGGGCTTTTTTGAAATTTATTCCTGTGATGAGCGACATTCAGCGGATGGATGCGCCTCCGCCCATGCCCGGACTTCGCCATACGGATACTGCTCCAACGCCGCAAACCCCGGAATCGACCGCGCCTTGAGTTTGGTAAACAACGGCACACTGATCCCGCACAAAAACCGCGTCACGCGCTCAGTCGAAGGAACGCTGCCGGTGTGCTGTTCGTGCCTGTGGATAAAATCGCCACACAGCGCCTCAAAGTTTTTATCCACAAGCGCCGGCAATTCCGGTGGCTCTGGCAATCGCGCCACATCCCCGTGACACACCGAGCAATGCCCACACTGCTGCGGCGCGTTTTCGTCGCCGAAGTACGCGGCCAGGCGATAACCCAGGCATTGCTCGGTGGCGAACAAATCCAGCATGGCGTGTATCCGTGCGATCTCGGTGTGTTCGTGGCGGGTGAAGTAGGCGTGAAGCTCTTCGCTCAGGGCTTGGGCATCAAAGTCGGTTTGCAACAGGCTGTAGACTTCGGTCATCAGCTTGCTTTCAAGTTCGACCCAACCCTTCTCCTGGAAGTAATCCAGCGCTTTGACCACCCGATCACGCTCGGCTTGATGCTGCTCGTACAGCGCGTCGAAGTTCACCGTGGCCCAGGTCCGCGCGCGGCTGGACGTCTGGATGATTGCCGCGACGAAGTCCTTTCGCTCGCCTTCGAAGCGAGCCAGCAAGGCTTCCGGTTCCTGCAAGTATTTGAAGCGGTACTCGGCGTAATAGGCATAACGCGGCGCGATGATCCCGCGCAGCTCCAGTTGCACCAGCAAGGTTTTGAGCGGTAACAGGCGGATGTTGCTCTGGTCTGCCAGCGGTCCCAATAGAAATTCCCACTGCCCATCGGGCGCAGCGGCTTGCAACTCGTCGAGCACACAACGGATGCCGTCCTGTTCCGGCGTGTCGCCGTAGACGAAGTTTTCCAGCACGTTGAGGCTGTCGCGGTTGGCCAATACTAGGCAGTCGGACGGCTGCCCGTCACGCCCGGCGCGACCGATTTCCTGGCTGTAGTTTTCGATGGATTTTGGCAGGTCGAAATGCACCACGTTGCGGATGTCGCTCTTGTCGATGCCCATGCCAAAGGCGATGGTGGCGACGATGCAATTGGACTGCCCGCCCATGAAGCGTTTCTGGATCGCTTCCCGTTGTTCGTGGGGCAAACCGGCGTGGTAGGCCTCTGCCTGAATGCCATTTCGGCCCAGGTGTTCGGCAATGTGCTCTGCGGTTTTTTGCAGGGTGACGTAGACAATGCTTGGCTGATCGGGACGTTGGCTCATCCATTCGACAAGGCGTCGGCGCTTGTCCTGACCGCGTACCGGTTCCACTAGCAGATTGAGGTTCGGTCGATAGAAACCGGTGGTCACCACGTCCTCAGGGGCGATGGCGAACTTGGCTTCCATGTCGGCGATCACCTTCGGCGTCGCGGTAGCGGTCAGCAGCAGCGCCTGCGGGATGTTGAACTGGCGCTGATAGTCGGGAAGCTTGAGGTAGTCGGGGCGAAAGTTGTGGCCCCACTCCGAGATGCAGTGCGCCTCATCCACCACCAGCAGCGAGATCGGCACCTGCTGCAAGAAATTACGGAAGCGCTCGTTCTTCAGGCGCTCCACGGAAATCATCAGAATCTTCAGCTCGCCGGACTTTGCACGCGCCATCACGTCGCTGGCGTCATCGCGGCTTTGCGCCGAATCGATGCTGCCCGCCGAGATGCCGTGGCGCTGCAAGAACAGCAACTGATCCTGCATCAACGCCAACAACGGCGAGACCACCAGCGTCAGGTGCGGCAGCAACAGGGCCGACAATTGATAGCAAAGGGACTTGCCCGAGCCGGTGGGGAAAATCGCCGCCGCCGAGCGCCCGGCCAGCACCGCGCTGACCGCCGCCTCCTGGCCGGGCCGAAACTGTGAAAAACCGAAAACCTGTTCCAGGGTGTTGTGCATAAGCTGTCACTCCGTTGACCGCTGCGAAGCCCAAAGCCTAGCTGGCGATCGCAGCGAGTCGAGAAAAGGTCGGGGGCAAAAAAGATACGGGATGATACAGCGGATGGCTCCGCGGGTTTGTAGGGCTTGAGAAATGGGGCTGTCTGTAAGGCCGCCTTCGCGGGCAAGCCCGCTCCCACAGGTTTCCGGTATGGAGCGCAAGTCTGTGAACCACCCGCGACCACTGTGGGAGCGGGCTTGCCCGCGAAGAGGCCAGCAACATCACCGCAAACTTAGAAATGCCCTACACAGTCTGACGCACCCCCGAGCGAGATTCGCCGCGCAACACCTGACAACCCCGTAAGCCTTTTTACCAACAGCCATTCCCCAGTAAAAAACCTCCCCCAGCACGTAGGCCAATTCCCAAAATGCCCGTAATCCCCCTACAAAACCTGTCCATCACAGCCGTCTTGTCGCACAACAACACACCCTTCTATAGTTTCCGGCGCGGCTGAAACAGTGTGTCGGCCTGCCGGCGAGACTGCCGATCCCCCAAAGGACTGACCTCGATGAACAACCCCGATCCATCAAATGCCCGCTATCGCCCACTCAAATCCCGCTACAGCGAAACCCCGGTGCTGCTCATCGACACCGAAGCCGACCCCTTCGAAATCCTCGACGCCGCCCGCCAACGCATCCGCGCCGCCAGCGACCTGCTCGAAACGCTGTATTGCCTGTGCTTCAAACAGTCCGACGTAAGCGACATCCCCAACATCGTCAGCGCGCTGTACCTGCTGACCCAGGACGGCAACGAACTCCTCGAAATCGCCCGTCAACGCCTACCAAAACCCACCACGATCTAAAGCCTCACCACAATCCCTGTAGGAGCGAGGCTTGCCCGCGAAGAACGATAACGCGATCCACATGAAGAAAACCAAAATGCCCGACGATCAAAAACAACTCGAAAAAGCCGCCTACGACGCATGGTTCAGAGCACAAGTACAAGCCAGCATCGACGACCCTCGCCCAAGCATTCCAGATGAAGAAGCCAAACGCCTGATGGCAATCAAACGCGAAAAACTGCGGAAGCGATAAGTCCGTCAGCAACGCCCTATCAAAGCTTCGGCACGGTCCTACAAGAGAAGACTCTTTGTCGACTATCGCCAACCAGTGACGCTACCTATAGTCGGACTGTCGCTGCCAATTCAGCGACTCAGGTTTGGTCACCTGAATTAGATCTCCGCACGCACCCGTTGTATGCTGCCGGCGCTTTTTGCGTCAGCACGCTTTATGGCGGCTGTGTTTGGGACGTCCTCGGGCGTACCGGGTAAGCGTGTGATCTCACCGGTTGACCAACCTGAACACAGTCGCCTCCCATCGCTTGGTCACGATGGCGGCGACTCCTTCTGACGCATTCGAGATCACACATCATGAAGTTCACCATTGATCGCTACCGCCCTCTCCAAACCAACCTCACCGATTCCCCGCCCCTGATCATCGACACAGAAGCTCACCCCCAAGACATCCTCGAAGCCGCCCTCCAGCGCATCCGAGCCTCCAGCGAGCTGCTCCGAACCCTGCACTGCCAAAGCTTCCTCGACGGTGACATCGAAGACATCCCCCACATCACCCACGCGCTCTACCTGCTGACCCAAGACGGCTGCGACCTGCTCAAAGTCGCCCAGCAACGCCTGATGGGCTGGAAAGCCCCAGCCTAAAGCTACGCACTGCGCGGCAAGCCGAACCCTTGTGGGAGCTGGCTTGCCTGGGTAGAAACCGGAGACATCCTTTACGTTTTAAACCGGAGACATCGTTTACAGGTATGAAATACGGTCAGGAGGTGCCTGACCATGCCCTGGAATCGAGAGTCCCCAATGGATCAACGAATCAAACT
>NZ_LHPC01000017.1 GCF_001297125.1 Pseudomonas sp. RIT-PI-q | reverse complement strand
GGTGGGGGGACAACACCCAATGACGGGCAAACGGCCATTAGTGGGCTATAACCCTATAGGGGAAACGTCGGGAACCACGTTCATGGATATGCCGGTAAAAATGCACCAGCCCGAAGAGGGCGACATCCGCCTGCGCTCGCGCAAACAGCCGTTCAATCTGCTGCGCTGGTTCTCGCTCATCAGCCTGGCGGTGATCGGCACAGTGGCGGTGGCGTTGGGATCGGTGTCCACGCGGTTCGTGATTACCGAAAGCATCCAGCGAGATGCGTTGCTGACGTCGCAGTTCATTCAGGCCATTGCCTCGGCCGAGGTGCGCCACGTATCGATCCCCAATGTGCGGACCATGGGCGAGTTGCTCGACCCACGCCAGGACAAGGACTTTCCCGACGTCGACCCGATGGCCCGTGCCAGTGCCCGTGGTGAATTCCTCGACCATATCGAACATCTGCCGGACGTGATCCTGGCGAACATTTATGCCCCCGACCGCATGGTGATCTGGTCGACCAACCCGGCGTTGATGGGCACTACGATCCACGCCGACGAAGACCTGGATCAAGCCTTTACCAACAAGATTCCGGTGTCGGCCAGCTATCACGATGTCGACAAGAGCCGCATGGAACAGAAGTTCGTGACGCCGCCGGAATACATCTTTATCGAAAACTACATTCCGCTGTTCGATGCCGACGGCGACAAAGTCACGGCGATGGTCGAGATCTACAAGGAACCCAAGGACCTGATCGATCGTATGGAGCGCGGTCTGGTGTTGATCTGGCTGGCCACTGCCCTGGGCGGCGGGCTGATTTACCTGGGGTTGTACTGGATCGTGCGGCGGGCGGCGATATTGCTGGCGGCGCAACAAAAGCAACTGATCACCAACGAAACCTTTGTCGCCTTGGGCGAGATGTCGTCAGCGGTGGCCCATAGCTTGCGTAATCCGTTGGCGACCATCCGTTCCAGCGCCGAACTGGCCCTGGAGTTCGACAGCGGTCCGGCGCACAAGAACATCAACGACATTATCGGCCAGGTTGATCGCATGTCGAAATGGGTGAGGGAGCTGCTGCAGTCCTTGCGTCCGCTCAACGACGAAGCCGAGCCGGTGAACCTGGTGGCGGCGCTGCATGACAGTCTGATGGCCTTCGAACAACAGATCGCCAAAGCCTCGGTGCACGTTGTGTTCGCGCCGAAAGAAACACCGATGGTCCTGAGCCAGCAAATGCAGCTGACGCAAATCCTCAACAGTTTGCTCGCCAATGCACTGGAAGCCATGGACGGTGGCGGCACGCTGACCATCACCCTGGAGCCGACTGATTCCTGGGGCGTCAGCGTGGTGGTCAGCGACACCGGCAAAGGCATGACCGAAGAACAGCGCGCCCTGGCGTTCCGCCCGTTTTTCACCACCAAGCAAGGCGGGCTTGGCGTCGGGCTGGTGCTGGTCAAGCGCATCATGGAGCGTTTTGGCGGTGCGGTGGCCCTGGGCAGCCGTGAAGGCGAGGGCACAAGTGTGCGTCTGTCGTTCAAGTTGATTCCCTGAAAACGGGTATGAACTTTCCCCGTTAGCGGGTGTCATTCCCCAGTCGTTTTTCCCAGTCATGGCACATTGATGTTGATAAGCCATTGTTTTGTTGAGTATTAATAGTTTCGTATAAATCTGTTACAAATCTGGCGAGCTCCTTGCAAAACCACCACTACCCCCTTCACGACTTCGAGGCGGCTGGTGATGGACAGAAAAGCGCGGTACTCCTTCAAGTGGTTCGGCCTGTTGACGCCTATCGGCGTCCTTCTGACAATGACGCTGGGCACAGCGACTCTGCGTGCCAGCCCCATTGATGACGAGCGACAGCCTGAGCCGTCCGACCCCTCGGCTTATTACGACGAACCCGCTGACAAAGCGGGGGCGTTGAACGCCATCTTGACCATGCCCGAGGCCAACGAAGACTCCTTCGATTTGCCCGATGGCGTCAAAGGCAGCCGAGACGACACGCGCAAGGAGAACGTGCTTCCGCCAACGGTGCAGACCAGTTTCAATTACCCCACCAATGGCAAACCAAGCCCACTGTTTGGCGCTCAACCCTTCACGCAACAGCTGGTGTTGTTCGAAGAGTTCGGTCCGGAAAAACTCGACCCCACCACACCGGCGGCGCTCTTGCCGTTTCCACCGGCAGCCATTGGCCCGCTCCCGCAACAAGATCCCACCAGTGCGGCCCGTAGCGCGCCACCCAGCACCGCACTCGATGCGTTTTTGCGCCAACCGGGGCTGACGCCATTTCCCAGTCAGTACTCCAACGTGGTCGACCGCAACCCGTGGCAAGCGCAGATCGAGTATTTCCTCAACCGTCACATCGGTTCTTCCGCTGAAGGTCGGCCGCCAGGAAAGGGTTGGTCGCACCAGCGCTGGAACGAGTTCTATCCGCAAGTGGCCTACAAAACCGTGCAAACCGGGGCGAGGCTCAACAGCGGCTGGCGTGACAGCCATCAGATGCATGGCTATGCACTGGGTGAGTTCGGCCCCGGTGGCCTCTATCACAACGTGGCCGGTGTACCGGTCACGGATGGCACCTCCAAGGGCGTCGATCCGCGTTTCCACCCGAACATGCCGGTGCAGAATCACAACTCGGTCTGGACCTTCGACGGCACCTTGCCACCGAAATTGCTGATGGTGCGTTACGGCCAGCCTGTTCTGATGCGCCATTACAACGGCTTGCCGATCGACCCGTCGGCCAACATGGGTTTTGGCCTGCACACCATCAGCACCCACGAACACAACGGTCACGCACCGGCGGAAAGCGACGGCTACGCCAACGCCTTTTTCTTCCCGGGGCAGTATTACGACTACCGCTGGCCGATCCAGCTGGCCGGCTACGACAGTATCAACACCGACGCCCATGATCCGCGCGCGGCATTCCCTTGCGCGCCCGGCGAAACCCTGTGGACCAACGACATGAGCCCGAGTCGCAAGACCTGCGACCACGGCACCATCAAGATTCGTGGTGACTGGCGCGAAACCATGAGCACCCACTGGTTCCACGACCACATGCTCGATTTCACCGCGCAGAACGTCTACAAGGGCAACGCGGCGATGATGAACTACTACAGCGCCCTCGACCGTGGCAACGAGTCGGTGAATGACGGCGTCAACCTGCGTTTCCCCAGCGGCAGTGCCTTGCCATGGGGTAACCGTGACTACGACGTCAACCTGGTGTTCGCCGACAAGGCGTGGGATCAGGCCGGTCAGCTGTGGTTCAACCCGTTCAACACCGACGGCTTCCTCGGTGACCAGGTGCTGGTCAACTGGCAGTGGAAACCGACCCTGGATGTGCGCGCCCGCAGCTACCGGTTCCGCATGCTCAACGGCTCTGTGTCGCGCTACTTCAAGTTGGCGCTCGTGCGGGAGATCAAGGGCAACAGCGGTGAGTTTGCCGGTCCTAAAAACTCCGGTGTGTCCTATGCCCGCGTGCCGTTCCACATGATTGCCAACGACGGCAACATCATGGAACACAGCGTGCCGTTCGACGGCACCATGGACCTCGACGCCGATGGCGATAAAAAGAATCACTTTGCGATTCTGCCGACCCAGGGCATCGCCGAGCGCTTCGACATCATCGTCAACTTCGCGAAAAACGGGATCAAGCCCGGCGACAAACTGTTCTTCGTCAACCTGATGGCCCATGACGACGGCAAGGGTCCGAAAGAACCCATCGACCTGGCGGATGTGCTGTCGGAGAAATACCTGGCGGTGATCAAGCAATCCAGCAAAGGGCCGCAGTGGGACAAGGGCGACCCGGGCGTGGGCAAAGTGTTGCAACTCAACGTCAAGGCCTACACCGGTCAGGACCTGGCCATGGACCCGGCGGCGTACGAGCCGGCCAAACCGGGCAAGGCTGAAGGCCTGGTGATGATCCCGCTGAAGATCCATCGCGACAACGCCGCCGACAAAGTGCTGCTGGCCAATGCCCGTCACCGGACCTTCACCTTCGGCCGTTCCGACGGCACCGATGAAGCCCCCTGGACAGTCAAGACCGATGGCGGCTTCGGTTTCCACATGGACCCTCGGCGCCTGAACGCCGCGACCAAACTGGCCAGTGGGCCGACCGATGCCGGTGTCAGCGGTTTCGGCACCCTGGAAGTGTGGAACATCAAGGCGGGCGGCAAGGGCTGGAGCCACCCGGTGCATGTGCACTTCGAGGAGGGGATCATCCTCAGCCGCGGCGGCAAGGCGCCACCGGAATGGGAAAAATGGGCACGCAAGGACGTCTATCGCATCGGCTCGGAAAACGATGGCCTGGACAGTGTCGAAATGGCGATCAACTTCCGCGAATTCGCCGGGACGTACATGGAGCACTGTCACAACACTCAGCATGAAGACAACTCGATGCTGCTGCGCTGGGACATTGAGAAGCCAGGGCAATTCCAGCTGATGCCGACCCCACTGCCAAGCTGGGATGGCGTGCGCTACGTCAACTCTGCCGCGCTGCCAACCTTCCGCAATGGCGACGGCATGGGCCCGCAAGTGACGGTGAAAAAATGAACCGCGAGGGAGCCGACATGAAGCTGCATACGCCGCGCTCCCGCGCCCTGGGCATGCACCTGATATTGATGCTGGTCACCTGTCTGCTGGCCAGTCAGGTGCTGCTGGCTCATGAGGGTGTGCTGTCGCCGACCGAGTCGGCGACACCCTGGGGCGGCGATTATTTCCCCAACACCTTGCTGACCGATCAGGACGGCCAGCAGGTGCATTTCTTCGATGACTTGATCAAGGACAAGGTGGTGGTGATCAATTTCATCTTCACTTCATGCAGCGATTCCTGCCCGCTGGAAACCGCGCGTTTGCGTCAGGTGCAGAAGTTGCTGGGTGATCGGGTCGGCAAGGACATTTTTTTCTACTCCATCAGCATCGATCCGCTGAGCGATACGCCTGAAGTGCTCAAAGCCTATGCACAACGCTTCAAGGTCGGGCCGGGCTGGAAGTTCCTCACCGGGGAATTCGCCGATGTGACCGATCTGCGAAAAAAACTCGGGCTGTTCATCGAAGGCGTCGACAACGGACGCAGCAAGGACCACAACCTGAGCCTGATCGTCGGCAACCAGACCACGGGCCGCTGGATGAAAGCATCGCCGTTCGAAAACCCGTGGATTCTTGCCGATCAGTTGGCCAACACCTTGCAAAACTGGAAGCAGCCCAGTGTCGAGGAAAGCTACGCCAATGCGCCTGAAATCCGCCCGCCGAGCAACGGCGAAGAACTGTTTCGTACCCGTTGCGCGTCGTGTCACAGCCTCGGTCCGCTGGACGGGCAGGGCATTGGCATGCGCAGCATTGGCCCGGACCTGATCGGCGTCACTCGTCAGCGTGATCCGGCCTGGTTGAGTCGCTGGATACGCGAGCCGGACCGCATGCTCGCCGAAAAAGACCCGATTGCGCTGGAGCTGTACGAACGTTTCGAAAAGATCCCGATGCCCAACCTGCGCCTGGATGAAAACGCCGCGCAGGCCATCATCGGTTTCTTGCAGGAAGAGACGGATCGTCAACAAACACTGGCGGTACAAACACCGTAGCGGCGAAATACTATCATTGGCCAGTCGGTCACGATCAATGCCACCTACACTGATCTCAAACGCGACTGAAAAGGCTTGATGCAAGCATCCAGGAAGGTCCCATGCAGATACTTGAACAACAAAAAATGCCTGCGCCGGACCCTCCGGCAGTAGAAAGCAAGGGCTGGCGCGGGCAGTTCAACTTGTTGCGCTGGTTTTCCCTGGGCAGCTTTTTGATCATCGCCGGCGTGGCGCTGGGGCTGGGCTACATTTCCACGCGTTTCGTGGTCGAGGAGAGCATCGAGCGCGATTCAATGCTCACTGCGCAGTTCATCCAGGCGATTGGCGATGCTGAGGTTCGTCATGCCGGGATCACCACGACCAGAACCATGGGCGAAATGCTTGACCCGCGCCAGGAGAATGCCTATCCCGATGTGAATCCGGAATCCCGGGCCGCCTCGCGTATTGAATTTCTCGATCACGTGGAGCACCTGCCGGACATTCTGTTGGCCACGGTCTACGCCCTCGATCGCACCGTGGTCTGGTCCACCAACCCTGAGCTGATTGGTGTTCGCATCGAAGACGACGATGAGCTGGACGAATCCTTCGAAATGAAAGAAGCCGTCTCGACCAGCTACCACGAGATCGACGAGGAGCGCCCTGAACAGAAATTACTGCGTGAGCCTCAATACCTGTTCATCGAGAACTACATCCCGATGTTCAACGCCGACAGAAGCAAAGTGATCGCCATGGTGGAGATCTACAAGGAGCCCGTGGATCTGGTGGAGCGCATCCAGCGTGGCTTCAAGGCGATCTGGCTGGCGACCGTGCTCGGTGGGGCGGTCATCTACCTGGCGCTGTTCTGGATTGTGCGGCGTGCGGCCATGCTGCTGCAGAGCCAGCAGAAACAGCTGATCAACAACGAGACGTTTGCCGCGCTGGGGGAAATGTCTTCGGCGGTCGCCCACAGCCTGCGCAATCCGTTGGCGAACATTCGTTCCAGCGCCGAACTGGCCCAGGAAATCGCCAGCCAGAGTGCACAGAAGAACATCGGCGACATCATTAATCAGGTTGATCGCATGTCGCGCTGGGTCCGGGAGTTGCTGGTGTCGCTGCGGCCAATGAATGACGATTATGAAACGGTGGACCTGGTGATGGCCCTCGACGACACCCTGAGTGCCTTCGACGCACTGATCAAACGCTCCGGCGTCGAGGTGCGATTCACGCCGCAGAGTTGTCCGCCGATCGTCAGCCAACAGGTGCTGCTCACGCAAATTCTTAATAGCCTGTTCGCCAATGCCCTGGAAGCCATGCCCAAGGGCGGCGTGTTGAGTATCGATATTGACTCGCCGCAGCCGGGGCACGTGCGCATGACCCTGAACGACACCGGCAAGGGCATGACCAAACAGCAGCAACAAATGGCCTTCAAGCCGTTTTTCACCACCAAACAAGGCGGGTTGGGTGTAGGCCTGGCCCTGGTCAAAAGAATAATGGAGCGTTTCGAAGGCTCGGTCGAACTGACCAGCCAGGAGCAGGAAGGAACCCGCGTTTGTCTCAATTTCAAAGTGGCAACGGGAGGGGAATATGGAGCACAGCATACTGCTGGTCGAGGATGATGAACTCCTGGCCGAGAATATTCAGACCTACCTGGAGCGCAAAGACTTCGAGGTGACAGTCTGCCACTCGGCCGAAGATGCATTGGAGCAACTGGTCACTTTCGTCCCTGACGTGGTGCTGACCGACAACTCGCTGCCGGGCATGAGCGGTCACGACCTGATCCAGAAGCTGCGCATCAGCGCGCCGGATCTGAAGGTGATCATGATGACCGGTTACGGCAACGTCGAAGACGCCGTGGTGGCGATGAAAGAGGGCGCTTTCCATTACGTCACCAAGCCGGTGGCCTTGCCGGAGCTCAAGCTGCTGCTGGACAAAGCCCTGGCCACGGACCGTATGGAACGCACGCTGTCGTTCTATCAGGAACGCGAAGCGCAGAAGTCGGGAGTACAGGCATTGATTGGTGAATCGGCGCCCATGCAGTATCTGAAAAGCACCATCGGTCAGTTGCTCGACGCCGAGCGGCGGATGGCCAACACCGATCTGCCCCCGGTGCTGGTGGAAGGCGAGACCGGCACCGGCAAGGAACTGGTGGCCCGGGCGCTGCACTTCGACGGCCCACGCGCCAAAGGCCCGTTTATTGAATTCAACTGCGCCTCGATTCCATCGAATCTGGTGGAGTCGGAGCTGTTCGGGCATGAGAAAGGCGCCTTCACCGACGCCAAGGACCGTCGCGTCGGGCTGGTTGAAGCGGCCGATGGCGGCACGCTGTTTCTCGATGAAGTCGGTGAAATGGACCTGTTGCTGCAAGCCAAACTGCTGAAGCTGCTGGAGGACCGGACCATTCGCCGGGTCGGCTCGGTGAAGGAGCGCAAGGTTGATTTGCGGGTCATCAGCGCGACCAACTGCAACCTCGAACAAATGGTCCAGCAGGGCAAATTCCGCCGCGACCTGTTTTTCCGCTTGCGCATCATCTCGATCAAGGTCCCGCGCCTGTATGCCCGTGGCGCAGACATCCTGCTGCTGGCCCGGCACTTCCTGGCGATCCACGGTAAGCGCTATGGCAAGCCGCACCTGCATTTCAGCGACCAGGCCGAAGAGTTGATGCTCAGCTACAGCTGGCCGGGCAATGTGCGTGAACTGCGCAATATGCTTGAGCAAACCGTGTTACTGGCCCAGACCGACACCATTGCCGCCCATCAGTTGAACGTCTGCATGAGCCTGGTCGACGAACCGCTGGTGTTTCAACAAGAGCCGCAACACGCTGAGCCACGTCCGCTCTACAACGGCACCGAGTCGATGAACCTGCCGGAAGTGGAGCGCGACATGGTGCGCAAGATGCTCGACAAGACCGACTGGAACGTCACCAAGTCCGCGCGGCTGCTGGGCCTGAGCCGCGACATGTTGCGTTACCGGATCGAAAAACTCGGCCTCGCACGCCCGGACAAACGCCAGTGGTAAGCCGTGTTACAACGATGGCCCCGGACGGCTGAGGCACTCGAGCAGGCACGTGGGGTCGAGCACTTCTTCGTTGACGTAGACGCCGCGCTCCGAATCGTAGGAACGGACGAACACCCGAACCGTGGCGTCCGCCACCGTCGGCAATCGTGAGTCGGAGAAGTCATGTTGGGTCGCAATCGGGATGAAATCCCCAGGCGCTGTCGGGATGTACGACCCTGGCGGCACGGTGCTCATGGTGGGCGGAACGGGGTGGGCGAACGGTTGGTCGGCCCCGTAGTAGTTGAACTCACTGCTGTATTCGGTAGTGGGTGTCAGTTCATCGGCTGCCTGTAACCCGGTGGTGGCGGTCAGGCAGAGGGTGAACAACAGCATCAGATCGGTTTTTTTCATGGCAGCACCTGCGCACTGGTTTTTCGCACTTCCCCAAGGCCATTAACTATAGCGCTTGCCGGGGTAAGCGTCGGCATGCCCGGATTACAAGATCGCAACAAATCCCGGATGTGGGTTTTTCAACACCTGATCTAGACTCGTGCCCGTCAATCAAGACCCGAGATCTGGAGTGCGCAATGGACATGCCGACAAAAGAAAAAGCCATCGCCAGCAACCGCGATGCCTGGAACGACTCCGCGCGACACCACAAAGACAGCCCTGAATGGCAAGCCCATTTGAACGGCGTGGTGCAGGCGGATTTTTCCTGCCTGGATGACACCCTCACGGGTTTGCTGGAGCAGGTCGGTGTCGATGGCAAGGACGTGGTGCAACTGGGCTGCAACAACGGTCGCGAAAGCCTTTCGCTGTTTGCGCTGGGTGCCCGTAGCGTGGTGGGCGTCGACCAGTCCGAGGCCTTTCTCGATCAGGCGCGGGAGCTGGCGGCACGCTCGCCCCATGCGCCGCAGTTCATCGAGGCCGATATCCATCACTTGCCCCATGAACTTCAGGGGCGCTTCGATGTGGCCCTGATCACCATAGGCGTATTGAACTGGATGCCGGACATCGGCGAATTCTTCCGCCACGTCGCCCAAACATTGAAGCCTGGCGGCAGCCTGGTGGTGTACGAAACCCACCCGTTCCTGGAAATGTTCGACCCTGAGGCCGCCGATCCCTATCGTCTGGCCAGCTCGTATTTTCGCAGCGAGCCGTTTGTGCAGAACGAGCCGATTGTCTACGAAGGCAAGGTCGAACAGCCGTCCGCATCGTCCTATTGGTTCGTCCACACCCTGGGCGCAATCTTCAGCGGCGCCCTCGACGCGGGGCTGCAGATCAGCCACTTCAAGGAGTACCCGCATTCCAACCGCGAGGAACTTTATGATCGGTATCAAGAGCAGAAGGCGCAGTTGCCGTTGTGCTTTACCTGGGTGGCGGTGAAGGCTTGAAACCGCGCCGCCTGCATCGCGAGCAGGCTCACTCCCACATTTGATCGTCGTCGAGCGCAGATTTTGTGTACGACGAAGACCCACTGTGGGAACGAGCCTGCTCGCGATGGCATTCTTTCAGTCACCTCAACGTCGAATGTGCCGCCGCCATCGCGGGCAAGCCCGGCTCCCACAGGGATTGATGGTGCGTCCACCTAGGTGGCACAACACAACAATGTGCCGCCGCCATCGCGGGCAAGCCCGGCTCCCACAGGGATTGATGGTGTGTCCACCTAGGCGGCACAACACAAAAATGTGCCGCCGCCATCGCGGGCAAGCCCGGCTCCCACAGGGATTGATGGTGTGTCCACAATAGGCGGCACAACACAATACCTGTGGGAGCCGGGCTTGCCCGCGATGGCGGCGACTCGGTCACCCTGTCAGGCGTCAGGCCCTCGCCGCGTCCGTCACCACTGGCCGTCCTGGCTTACGCAGTGGGTCCAGGCGCGAGCCTTCGTAGCGGGTTTCGCGGTAGAAGCGCCAGCGACCAAACAGGCCATAGACATGGGTGACGCGGCCCTGTTCGTGATAACCCATGCGGATGTGCAGTTTCAGGGCCGGGATGTTATGGGTTTCACAGACGTCCACCACCTTGTTGCAGCCTTGGGCCTGCATCGCTTCCCAAAGGGCCACTTGCACATCCACCGACAGGCTGGTGCCGAAATAGGCGCGGGTCATTTCACCACCGAACTCGAAGAACTCACCTGGCTTGACCGGGAACCAGCAGCCGTAATAGTGACGGTCGTGATAGTCCCGCGTACTGCCCCAGATGAATCCGACAGCATGTCCGTCAGCATCCAGGTACATGTGCCCGGTATGACCTTCGGCCGCCAGTTCGGCCATGGTCTCGACGCGATCACCAAAATGTTTGCCAAACGCCGTGGCGTTTTCCGGGGTGATGGTCACCTGGCGCAAGCCTGAATAGGGACGCAGTTTGTGCGGCGGGACCGGGCTGACCAGGTCGCGCTCCATCCATAACAGTTCCCAGTGAAAGAACACATAGCGCTTCCATAGCGTGTTGAACGTGCGGCTCAGGCCTTTTTGTTTGATTCGTTCGCGAAGCTTGTCGATGACGCTCATATGCTCTCCTTAGCCGGGGCCAGGGTGTGGTTGATGACGCTTCTGATGGGTATAGATCAAGGTTTCAAATTCATGTCAAAACGCCAGCTTTGAATGTGTTGCAACTTGTGTAACTCATTCAAGTGCCGCTGCCCCGGTCTGCACAAACTCGCTGACAGACGCGTAGGAAATACGTGGCACACCTTGAAGACGCCGCTCTAGCACGTGGCTTAGCGACTCGCTGGGAGGCAAGTAGGCGTCGCCGAAATCGGCGCCGAGCTGGGTCGGATGGGCGACGATTTCCAGCACACCGTCAGTCGGCACATCGGTATCGCGCAAGTCCAATGGCGTGCAGACATAGTCGGCGGTGACGCCGGCAAGGCTGCGTAAACGGCGATTGAGCAGTTCCTTGAACACGCGCTTGGGCAGGCTCAGGTTTTGCCCAAGATTGCGCGCCAGCCGCACCGCCACACCTTGGAGGGCGGCAAAGCGCGCGACGATCTCGCCAATAGGCCAGATGTTGTGTACGTGCTGATGAGAATCCACATGGCTGGGACGCAGGCCATTGTCCAGACAGTGTTGCCATTGCGCTTCGAGTTCTTCCAGCACGGCGTCGCGATCCCGGCGGTTGAGCCAGAGGCGATGACGGGACAGGTTGAGGTCGAAAACGCCGGCGCTGTCGCAGAAGGTCGGCCGGCCCAGAATCGACTGACTCAATGGCCGCCCGTAAGTGAGGTTGAAGTGCAGCCCGATCCGCCCCTCAAGCAACGGATGCCGGGCCAGGACGCACGCCGCTTCGAAGGCCGGCATATTGGCCATGGCGGTTGCGGAGCTGATGATCCCGGCCTGGAAAGCCCCCAGGATCACCGCGTTTTCACAGGCACTGAGACCGAAGTCGTCAGCGTTGACTATGACGTGTTGAGGCATGTTCTCCCTCCATGATTTTTTCGCTGGGCATAGCCACTTTCTTTGCAGCAGGAGCTGGAACAGCAGCGGCAACCGGCGTTGGCGTAACGGCTGGTGCCGCGCGCCGGGCGCGCCCTTTTTGCAGCGCCGGGTTGAGCCGCTGCCAAAGACGCAAAGCCAACCCCAGGGCAAGACCACTGGGCCGCCAGGAATAGAAACTCCAGCGCCAGTGTTCCAGTTGTCCGGTCATCCGTTCATGCAGTTGATGGCTGGAATTCTCCAGGCTCACGCGTGACGCGTCGATCCAGCGCCAGTGATCGTCCAGGCCCCAGCGAATCCACTCTTCGAGCAGTACCCGGCCGCTGCCCAGATCGGCGTATTGCGGCAGGAACGCCAGGTTGTAATCGTACAGCCGGCCCTGTTCCAGCAACCCGAGGCGATAGCTGATACAACGTCCGTCCAGTTCCAGCACCACCACGCGCACCAACCCTTGGGCGGCGAGGGCGGTGAACGCTTGATCCATCCATGTTCGGTGGCGCTCATCGGCAAAAATTCCGACGCCTTCATCGCCTTTCCAACTCACTGCTTCGACTTCGCTGATGGCCTGCAATAACGGCCCCATGGTCGATGCGTCGGGCGTGATGCGCCGGACTTCGGCACCGCAGGCCGCGATGCGTTTGCGGGCGCGGCGCAGTTTATAGCGTGGATCGCCAGAGACTTCCTGGCGGTCGGCCTCGCTGATCAGGTGCACCGGCACCCGACAACTGAGGCGTCGTTCACCGGTCGAGCTTTGGGCCAGCCATTGCGTCAGGGCATTTTCCTTGCCCGTGGGTTCAGACAACTCGTTGAGTTGCAGCAAGGCATGGGGCAGGCGATGGCGGATCTCGATCAGCGCCTTGCGCACGTTCTCGGCGTCCAGGCAAGTGAGTAACGCGAGGCGATCGGCGAGGGGGTAACCCAAGTGATGCAGCACCCGGAACGGCAGCCCGCCAAAGCGTTCCACTGAAGCCACCAGCGGCACGCACAAGGCCAGGTCGTTGCCCTGCCAGCCGAGCAAAACGTGGAGGTTTTGCCCGGCCGCCAGAGCCTGTTCCGACGCGGCCATCCAGGCCAGCGTATTGAACGGCGTGTGGTCCGTCACACGCAGACGCAGCGCTTCATAAGCCGCTGCCGGGAAGTCAGCGGCGCACAGGGAAGTGCGCCATTCGAATCGAGCCGCCATAGGGTCAGGTCACCGGTGCTGTAGCAGGTTCACGGGCCGGTTTGCGCAAGGCATCCAGACGCGATTCGCTGTAACGGGTTTCGCGGAAGAGGCGCCAGCGGCCAAACAGATGGTAGACGTTCATGATCCGCCCTTGCTCCTTGTACCCCATGCGAATGTGCAACTTCAGGGCCGGGATGTTGTGGGTTTCGCAGACGTCGACCACTTTGTTGCAGCCTTGAGCCTGCATGGCTTTCCACAGGTTCAGTTGAAAGTCGACCGACAGCAGCGAACCCCAGTAGGCGCGAATCTGCTCGCCGCCGAATTCAAAGAATTCGCCTTTTTTCACCGGGAACCAGCAGCCGTAGTAATGACGATCGTGGTAGTCGCGCGCGCTGCCCCAGATGAAGGCCACCGCATCGCCTTTATCGTCCAGATACATGTGCCCCGTATGACCCTCGCGGGCCAGTTCGGCCATGGTTTCCACGCGATCGCCGAAATGACGGGTGAACGCCACGGTGTTGTCCGGGGTGATGGTTTCCAGGCGCAGCGGCGTGTAGGGCCGGAGTTTGTGCGGCGGGATAGGGCTGACCAGGTCGCGCTCCATCCACATCAGTTCTTCGTGGGAAAATACGTAATGCTTCCATGCTTTTTTGACAGTGGCGCGCAGGCCTTTTTGTCTGATGTGTTCGCTGAGCTTTTTCAAAATACTCATTTTATTGACTCCTGACGGCATGGACCGTAAGTGGAGTGGTACAACGCGCGGCGAGAGGCCCGCGTGACAAAGCATTTGATACGAGGTCATGAGGCGCTCCAGCTCAGGGCGAACAGGGTTTCCCCAGGCAGTTCGAAGCTGACGCGACCGTTTTGGCACTTGAACGGTGCGTCGCGGCTGCGGTTATCGGCGCCGAAATAGCGTAATGACCCGTTGGCCAACGGACACTCGGCCCCGGTCAGATCCACACGTTGCAAGCGCGTGCCTTTGTTGACCCCCAGCAGACCGTGTTTGAGGTCGCCGGCCATGGCCAGGACGTCGACCTCGAAAGCGTCGTTCTCCAGCAACATCACATTTTGCAGCCAATGCTCCTGGATGAACTGCTGCGCCAGACCCACGGGTTTGAGTTCGAAGTGATCGTCGCCGAGCACGCGCAACATGCCTTTGGGGTAGTTGGGCTCGTCGGCGGCCTGGAACCAACCGAGCATCTCCAGCAAACCGTCCTGCGACGAGTTGATCACCACCGAGGCCCACCACAACGAGGCGAAGTGGGTTTCCTGATCGTAAGGGCTCAGGCTGGAACCGCTGGACATGTTGGTCTGGTCCAGCAACAAGGCCTTGCGTGGCCGCCCCTTGTCGTCGAGACCCACCAGATCGGCGGCGCGGCGCACGCTGTCGCGATAAACCCGGGTCGCCAGCAGGTCGCGAATCATCCATTCGTGCCAGGCCAGTGCGTCGATCTGGTCACCCGACTCCGCCAGCAAGCGCCTGGCCCAGTCGATGCCGCGCTTGTCGGCGGCGTTGTCGGCGAACGGGCCGTTGATCAATCTCGAACTGGCGGGCATGGCAATGCGCACGCCGGCCTTGGCGTTGTCAGGATTGCTGCGGACCTGGCGGGCCATGCTGTTGAAGATGCTTTGGTAGTTGGCGTAATCGGGGTAGTTGAGATTCGGCTCGTCGGCAAAACCGATGTAATGCGTACCTTTGCCGCCCAGGGCGCGCGTGGTGGCGAGCCAGGCGTCGAGGCCGGCGTTGCTCATGGTGTCGGCGCGCAGGTCAGCCTGACGCTGGCTGCCGGCCAACAGGGTGATGTCTTGAGTGATACCGAAACGTTCCTGGTACAGCTGGCGGAACGCGTCTTCGTAGTGCGGTCTCTTCGCGGTGATGTCGACGAAACTGTAGTAAGTCCCGGCTTGTGGCTTGGGCGCGTCGAGCACGGCAAAACTCGATTCCGGTGGCTTCGTGTAGGGCAGGGCGATGGCCAGGTTCGGGGTTGGCCCCAGCACTTTTTGATGCAGGGTCAAACGCGTCTGGCCGTCGTCCTCGCGCAGGGGTTTGAGCTGCTGCGGGTTCTGCGCAAACAGGTTGGCCGTGCCGTCGAGCCAGAACGCCACTTTGCCGCTGCCTTGCAGGTGCAGGCGCCAGACCTGGTCGGCGTCGGCGACAGGCAGTTCGACCTGATCGAACTGCCAATACGCAGGGTAGGGTTTGAGAGCCAACGACAGCCGTTTCCCGTCAGCCACCCGCTGCGCTTGCAGGGCGCCGACGCCACCGTGGAACTTGCCGGCCAGCACCGCGTGTTCACCCGCCGCGACCTTGAAATACAGCTCGTCACCGTCACGGGTTTCGGCGCTGAAATGCACCTTGGCCGGGGCGAACAGCGCCACCGTGCGCTCATCGTGTTCAACTGTATAGCGGCGGAAGCTGTAGCCGGGAATTTCCAGCCGATAGCTGGCGGCGCTCGGGGCCAGCGGCCAGCTTTGGCTGCCCCGGGATTCGCTGGCCGCGATCAAGCGTTCGCCTTGCAGTTTGCCCTGGCCGTCGAGCAGGTACAGGCGCTCTTCGTTGGCATCCGCCTGCCATGCGGGCACCCAGCGGATGGTCAGCGTGTCAGGACGGTCCGCTTGCAGATACAGGCTGCCGTCGCGAATGTCGGCCCAACGCATGGGCGCAGCCGCGGCGCTCAGCGAGAGGCCAAGACTCAACAGCAGGGCCAGGCGTTTCATGCCGACTTCCGTTGCAGCATTTGCAGCATCGGCGCCACGTCGCTGGGCAGGATGATCAGGGTTTGCCAGACCGGGACGTGGCTCAGCCGGCAGTACATCACCAGCAGCGCGACGGTCACCGCGAGGTAGGCGATTGAAGACGCCGCTGCCGCGCCGACGATGCCGTAAGTGGGGATCAACACCAGGTTCAGCGCCAGGTTCAACAAAGCACTCATGCCCATCAACAGCGAAATCGTGCCGGGGCGGTTCTTGCCCAGCAGGTCCAGGCGCAGAATGCTCGCGTAGCACAGGCCGAGCAGACCCGGCAGCAGGGCCAGCAAGGCCGGATAGGCCGGCTGATAGGCGACGCCGAACAGCGTAACGATCAGCCATTCACCGATCAGGGCCATGGTCAGGCAGGCACCGAGCATCACCGTGGCCGTCAGGCGCAGGGCCAGTGGCGTCACTTTGTCGATGCCTTCTTCCTGTTGCAGCAGGCGTTTCATCAGTGGCGTGGTCACGGCTTCCGGGACGATCAGCAGCAACTCGGCGGCGGCGCTGGCCATGGCGTAATGACCGAGAGCGGTACTGCCGAGCAGGGCACCGATGAACAGGTAATCGGAACGCAGAATCACTTGCTGGAACAGCAAATCCGGATGGCTGCGAGCGCTGTAGCGCAGCAGTTCGTTCTGGCTCGCGCGATCCCATTGCAGCGTCAACGGCTGATCGCGTTTGAGCCAGACCCAACCGGCCAGCACCACCAGGCTGATGCCCGCCAGCCAGCTGATCAACGCGGCTTCCAGGGCGGCGGTTTTCCACATCCAGAACAAGGCGAGGAACAGCAGCAGCGGCGCCAGGGATTCCACCAGGCGCAAGGCATTGAACGCTACCACGCCGCCCGACGCGTTGTGCAACGTCAGCAGCCCGCTTTTGAGCACGGTCAGCGGCACCGCCAGCAGCAACAGCCAGGCGAGCAAACCCAGTTGCGTGGTGATGTCCAGTGCGCTGCCGAATTCGCGCGTCAATGCCACCACCAGCAAGGTCAGCAACCCGGCGAGCAGACAACCGAACACCAGCACCTGACTCAGCAGCAACCCCATGGGCCGTTGCTTGGCAGCCTGGAAACCCACCGCCGAATTCAGCCCGCCGCTGGTGGCGGCGCTGATCAGGTCGGGCAGGGTGCTGAGCAGGGCAAACAAACCGCGTTCGCTGGGCCCGAGAATCCGCGCCAGCAATACGTTGCGCAGCAAACGCAGGGCGATCATCGCCAGTTTGGTGCCCATGCTCAGGGCCAAGTGCTTGAGGTAGTGGCTGCGGCTCATGGACGGGCCCCACGGTAGATGCGCCAGGACAGCAACTCCGGATTGCGTGCGGTGCGCTGACTGACGCCAAAACGCGGCAAGGCCAATGGATTGTCGGTGCCACGATAGATCCCCGTGCCGGTGCCCAGGGCGAACGGGAATTTATGTGCGGCCACCTGCTGACGAACTCGCGCGTCGTTGTCGCCATTGGGGTAGCAGTAGACCGGCAACGGGCGGTTGCAGCCGTTCAGCAATGCATCGCGGCTGCGGCTCAGTTCTTCATCGAGGCGCTGATCGTCGAGGCCGGTGAGGATTGCGTGACTCGCCCCGTGTGGGCCGAAACGCACCAGGCCGGACGCTTCCAGCGAGCGCACCTGATGCCAGTCCAGCGCTTGCGGCAACGATTCCTGCGGACACGCATCTGTCAGTCGATTGAGGTCTTGCGGGGACAGGGTTTTCAGGGTTTGCAGGAAATGCAAAAGCGCCAGGCTGCGACGCTGCTCATCTGGATCATCGAGCAGCGCCGGTAGCGGCCGGCCGACCTGTTGCAGGCATTCAATCAAATCCATCCGGGCTTGTTCGCCATGGCTGTGCCACAGGGTTTCGCCGATGCTTTCCCACCAGAAACGCTGGCGGCTGCCGATGAAATCGGTGGAAAGAAAAATACTCGCCGGCACCTGATGTTTTTGCAGCAGCGCGAAGGCGTTCAAGGCGTTGTCACGCCAGCCATCGTCGAAGGTCAGCGCCACTTTCGGCCGCTCCGAGCGTTTCGCGCCGGGCTGCAGGATGTCCATCAGCGGCACGCAATCGAAATGCCGTTTGAGCCAAACCAGCAAGTGCTCGAAAGCCTTCGGCCCGACGCACAGTTCATTGCGGTGGGGCAGTTCAGCGGCGCGGTCGTTGGCCAGTACCCGATGCAGCATCAGGATCACGCCGGCACCCTGCAGTTGATTGCGCCCTACCGGCGAGTTGAGATAAAGCCAGCCACTGGTGCGTTTTAATAATTGTTTGATCGCCATGGCACGTCCTCTCAACGATTTTGCTCGGGGTTCCACTGGGCATACCGCTGACCACGCAGGAACTGCCACAGACCGATACTCATGCCGGCAAGGGTCACCAGAAGAAACGCGGCGAGGCGAAAGGGTTTGGGCAAACGGTGTTGCGAATCCAGCAGGCCGACGATCGCCACTGCGTAACCGAGCAGTTGTGCGATCAGGCTCAGGCGATAGAAGCCGTGTGCTTGCCACAACCAGAAATTACTCAGCAACAACGGCAGCAGCAGGATCGGCGCCAGACGGCGGATCAACTTGTGGCTGATCAGCGCAATTGCATACAAGCCATGCTTCATTGGGTTGAGCAGTTCGCTGCGCTGGGCCAGGCTTTGCAGACCGCCAACGGTGACGCGCTGACGGCGACGGAACTGCTTGTCGGCCTCATCGACGCCTTGATCGATCACCTGCGCCTGGGGCACGTAGACAATTCGCTTGAACGCCACCGGCGCGCAGGTGCTGATGAAGAAGTCATCGTTGACCTCCGCCGGCACGTTCTGGAACAACTCGCGGCGCAAGGCGAGCAGGGCGCCGTCGGCGGAGACCATGCAGCCGGTACGGTTCTCCACTTTGCGCAGCCAGCCTTCGTAGTGCCGATAGAGGCTGTCACCGATGCTCAGGCCACGGCCTGTGACCGGGATCACCATGTGCCCGGCGCAGGCGCCCACCGCAGGATCTGCCAACGGTGCGAGCAAGTGGCCGAGGGTGTCGGTCGACCATTGATTGTCGGCATCGGTGAACACCAGAATATCGCCGGTGCTCAACGCCACGCCGGCGTTCAGGGTCGCAGCCTTGCCCTGCCGAGGCAGGTCGAGCACGGTGATGCGCGAGTCGATGACTTTTTGCGCGCAGGCCACGGTGTCGTCCGTCGAGCCGTCGCTGGCGAGAATGATCTGCAGCGAGCGCGCCTGATAATCCTGGGCGAGTACGGTGCGCAGTTTTTCTTCGATATGCCGTGCCTCGTTGTGCGCGGCAATGACGATGCTCACGTCCATCGGTTCTGCCGGCCCATGATGGCGCGCAGCGAAGAACGGCGCCAACAGCGTCAGCAGCAGGGGATAACCGAGGTAGGCGTAGACCGGCAGCAACAGGCATGCCCAGAAAATGAATTCAGCCACGGGCGGGCCTCCTGGCATTCCAATGACAAAGACTGAGAATGAACGCGGCACCGGCCAGTTGCAGGCGTACCCAATGCAGGCCCCAGAGTTGCAGCGTGAGGCCCGGGTCGTGGTGTTTCAGGGTCTGGCGCAGGCTCAGGGCGAGCGCGGGCAGGCTGGTCAGAAACAACAGGAACAGCGCCAGATAAACCTGGCCGTTGAACAGGGCGAAAATCGCCGCGATGTCCAGCACCCAGGCGGCAATCGACAGCATCGGGAACCGCAGCAAACGCAGGCTCATTCCGTTGCTGCGCAGTAACTGCAGGTGACTGCCCTGACGCCAGAATTCCTTGCCCATCCATTCGCGCCAACTGCCCTCATAACCCCAATGCAGGGCGACGCTCTGGTTGACCGACAACAGGCGTGCGCCCGCATGGCAAAGGCGCATGGTGAAATCCTTGTCCTCGCCGGTGCGCAGTTTTTCATCGAAGCCCCCGACCTTATCGAACCAGGGACGGCGCATCAGCAGGTTGGCGCTGGGCAGCCAGCGCACGGTTTGCACGGTCTCGGCACTGGGGCGCAGCATGCGGCGTTGCCAGGCATTGGCATACCACGGAGCTTCGGCCGGGGTGTGCAGGTCCAGCCCCAGAATGTCGACCTGCACCGCGGTCTGGATTTTTATCAACAGCGTGAGCCAGTCCTCGGGCATCTCGATGTCGGCATCGATGAACGCCAGCCAGTCGCCGGTGGCAACGGCGGCCCCGCGATTGCGCAGGGCGCCGATCAGCAAACCGGGCATGCTCAGCACCTGGGCACCGAACTGACGGGCAATCTGCGGACCCAGATCGTCGGAACCGTTGTCGACCACGATTAACTCGCACTCGATGCCGGCCGCGTCGGCGGCGTGTTGTGCGGCGAGCAAGGTCCGTGTGATATGCCGGGCTTCGTTGTACATCGGGATGACGATACTGATGCGGCTCATGCCTTGGCCTCCGTGAGTGGGCTTTCTTCAGCTTTCAGGCGCAGCACGCTGGTCAGGGCGAGCATGATCCACACGTACTTTTGGTTGGGTGCACTGAGGAACATCAAAAACAGGGTCAACGACAGAAAACTCATGCTCAGGTGCGTCAGCAAATCAGCCTGCTCGCGGTTGTTTCGTTGCATCCAGATGCGACGGGCACGCACCAGGTTGTACAAGCCGAGGGCGAGCATGCCGACGAACAGCAGGCCGGCGGGAATCCCCAGCTCGCTGAAAATTTCCAGATAGGTGTTGTGCGCCCGGCGGTACAGGTCGCCGACCTTGCGGTTGGCCGAAAACGCCTTGGCGTAACCGGTGGTGGCGTAGTGCAGCGGAAAGGTCCCGGGGCCAGTGCCCAGCAGCGGGTTCTCGCGGATCATCTGGCTGCCGACCACGATGTACGAAGCGCGACGACCGAGGGATTCGTCCTGGCTCTTGGCACCGGCCTTCAAGATACTCAAGGACTGGATGCGTTCGATGTAACCGGGCGGCATCGAGTAAATGGCCAGCGGAATCACGATCGCCATGCCGAGCATGGCAAAGCCCAGATGCCGCGGACGGATGCGTTTGAGCTCGACGCGGTAGTGCCAGGCGCCAATCATCAGGCTGAGGAACAACACCACCAGCCCCGAACGGGATTCAGTCTTGGTCATGCCGCCCAGCAGCAAAATGAAGCAACCCAGCCAGAACAACCGGTGCAGAACTATACGACTGCGGATCACCAGCAGAAGCGCCAGAGGCACGGCGAAGGCGATCAGCATGGCAAAGGCGTTCGGGTCCTCCAGCAGGCCGGAGGCGCGCCCCTGGTCCTGATATTTGCTGGAGAACATCGCCAATACGCAGGTCATCGTGACGCTGACAGTCACCAGTTTGGCGAACAGGTCCAGGTTCAACTCACGGCCGATCAACAGCGTGATCACAAACAGAATCAGGCCGACGCTCAGTTCCCGCAGATGCCCCATCGACATGCCCATGTCATCGGTATTGAACACGCTCAACAGGTACAACAGCATGAACCAGATCAGGTAGCGCCAGATGTTGCTGCGCAGGCGTTCGGATGGAAGCTGGTGAATCGCCAGTTGCAGCATCAGGATCAGCGCCAGGGATGCGCCGAGGAACTTGGTGCCGGACAACGCGTTGTCCTTGAAGAACCCTTCAAACGGCACCAGCGCGGCGATGCCGAGCAAACCCCAGGTGGGTTTGCGATACAGCAGCGCGACACCCACCAGGCCCAGCACCGCCCCCGGCGCCAGATACGGATAAGGGCTGGCCAGCAAACCGAGGCAGACCAGGCCGAGCAAACTGACGATCGAGAGCGGAAAGATCACGCGCGTGCCTCCCGTGCAGTACGGATATAAAGCTGCGACCAGCGTTCGGCCAAGGCCTTTAGGTCATAGCGATCCTGTTGTGTACGTTTTGCGTTGTCGATCAGCTCGCGAGCCAATGCCGGCTCCGTCAGCAAGGTGCCGATCTGGCGGGCGAGGGCGGCGCTGTCAGCGGGTGTCGCCAGCAGGCCGTTGTGTCGATCCGCCAGCACATCGGGAATCCCGCCGACACCGAAAGCCACCACCGGCACGCCGGCCTGCATGGCTTCGAGCAGAATCATCGGCGTGCCTTCGGTGCGCGAGCTGATCACCAGCGCATCAAGTTGCCGCCACCACACACTCATGTCGGTCTGATAACCCGGCAGCGTGATGCGCTCCTGCAAACCCGCGGCGCTGATTCGTGCCAACAGGCTTTCCCGCTCCGGGCCGTCACCGAGCATCACGGCGTCCAGTTGCGGGTGTTGCTGGCAGAGCGGAATCAGCGCATCGAGAAACAGGTCGGGACCCTTTTCACTGCTCAGCCGTCCGACGTAACCGGCCAGCCAACGCTGGCGATCCACGCGAAGCGGCAACGCACCGGTCGCGGCCGGCAGACCATTGGGGATCACTTGCAGCTTCTCCGCGCGGACGCTGGCCTGGCGGCACAGTGCGGCGATGCTTTCGGCGACGCAAACCACGCGATCCACCGATGCCGTGCGGCACAGTTGCAGGCTCAGCCAGGTGTAAAACTTCTGCTTGCGACTGCGCGGTGTGAAGCCGTGTTGCGTAATCACTAGTGGCAGGCGCAACAGCGTTGCGCCAACCCAGCCAAACAACAGGCCTTTGAAGTTATGCGTATTGATCAGTGGCCGCCCGGCCCGCCGCTGACGCAAATGCGCCAGCAACGCCCCCAGCCCCGTGCAGCCGCGACAGTCCACGCCGGCTTCGCGAAACCGCGCGAGCAACGCGTAGGGCGCATCAAGAAAGAGCACCTGATGCTGCCCCGGCGTCGCCAGGCAGTGGTCGAGCAACATCCGCTCAGCCCCGTAAAAGCCGCCACTGCTGAGCAAATGAATGATCGGCAGGGTAGGGTTGAGCGGCGCGTTCAATTGCGCACCCAATGCGCAATGCCACGTACGGACATGTTTCTGTGCGGATTGGTCAGCTCGACGTTTTGATCGTTGATCACCAACAGCACCGGCAGCCCCAGTTCGTGGGTGATTTGCGCAGGATGCTTGAAGCGGTGATCGAAGAACTCACGCACGTAGACCAGGGCAATCGCCAGCAGCAGACCGGTGAACAGCCCGAACGGAATGATCAGCATCGGTTTGGGAAACGCTGCTTCGGTCGGTTCGTACGGCGGGCTGAGCACCCGGGCGTTGGACAGGTCGTTGTCCAGCGAGCGAGCGCTGCTGCTTTCGGCGAAGCGCTGAGCGTAGGTGGCGAACGCCGCATGCAAGGCGTTGATCTCGGTGTCCATCTGCCGCAGCTTGCTTTGGGTTTCCTGCAACTGATGGATACGGTTCTTGAACTCGGCAATGCGCGCAGTCTTCTGGTCGATCACCGAGCTGACAACTGCCAGGTCGGTGGTGCGTTCCTGAATCCGGTTGCTGACCACTTTCAAGAACTGCTGGCGGGTGCGGGCGATTTGCTCGCGGGTCAGCAGCATCGGTTCGCTGCTCGGCTGGAAGATCGCCAGGTCGTTCATGTAGCGGCTGACCTGAGTGGTCAGTGCCTCGCCCATCTGTTTGATCTCGCGATCTTCAAAGGCGACGTTGTCCACGGTGGTGGTGAAGGTGTAGGGGAAGGTGTAGTCGTTGAGTTTGGAATTGCTGGCGGCGGCCAGGCTAGTTTTCAGGTACTCAAGCCAGCGTTGGCTTTGCAGCAGGCGGTCGCGATACAGGTTGAGCGCCTGCTCTTCGGTGTTGATGGCGTTGAGGCGGAAGGTGATTTCTTCCCTGGGATCGGACGAACCGACCGCTTCGAGCAACGCCAGCCGATTGCCTTCCAGGCCATCGAGGCGTACTTGATACTGGGTCTTCTTGGTTTCATAGAAGCTTTGTGGCAAGTCAATCGATTGCAGGGCCTGACGGCTGGCCAGGTAGTTTTGCAGCAGCGCCGCGACAAACCTGGTGCCTTGGGCCGGATCACCAAAACTGTAGATGATCGAGATCACGTTGGAACCCGGCAGGGTTTCGATCTTCAAGCTATCGATGGCCTGTTGGGTCAGCGCATCCAGCGCGGTGTCGCGCACGGGGTCGGTCTCAAGCCCGAGCTTATCGCGCAACGGGTTGATCACATTCTCGCGCAACGGCGTAGTGACGTAGTGCTTGAACGGTTGGGTCACCAGCTTGTTGAACACGCTGGGTGGCGGGGTGTATTCACCCTTGTCCCGCAGTTCGCTGATGGTCTGCCGGATCAGGGCTGGCGAGCGCAGGATATTGCTCTCGGTTTCCATGTCGGCCAGGGACGGCGGAATGAACGAGGCGTTCTCCTGGTTGAGGGAGGTTGTGGCGTCCCCCTGGGACAGTTTTTTGGACTGCACGATCACCTGGGCGGTGATATCGAAGCTCTGTTTGAGCATCAACGGCAAGACCAGGGCGATCACTGCAAAGATCAGGAAGACGCGCTTCACCATCTGCTTGTTGGCGAAGAAGATCCTGAAGAACTCATGCAGGTAGTTTTCCTTTGGATTCATGACAGGTCACCTGAGAGTCAGTTGTTGTTATTACTGTCTTTGTTGTCGACGCGGTAGCCGAAGCTGAAGCCCACACCCTGGAACAACACCACGTCAGCCAGTTGCCGTGCGAGCTCACCGGCGCTGGCCAGTTTGGTCTTGGGCACGTAGAGCATGTCGTCCGGCTGCAGGTAGGCGATTTGCGACGCATCGCCGGCCAGGGCTTTTTCAACGTCATAGCGCACGGCCTGAACCTGATTGCCGTTACGACGCATGATCATTACCGAATCGAGCCGCGCCTTGGTGTTGCTGCCACGCGCCAGGGTCAGCGCTTCAAGCACAGAGACCGGCCGGCGGATCGGGTAGGAGCCCGGTTGGCCGACTTCACCCAGTACATAGATTTCGTTGCCCGCGGTGGACTTGAGCAGCACATCGACGGTCATCCGTCCCGGCAGCTGCGCATAGCGTTTGTTGAGGAAGGTTTCCAGTTGATTGACGGTCATGCCTTGCAGCGGCACGGCGCCGATTTCCGGGAAGCTGGCATAACCGTCAGTGCCCACGGTGATCTCCCGGCTCATGCCAGTCCCTGGGTGGTTCAGGGCGCTCTTGAGGTTCGACTCGTTGCTCAGTGGGCTGATGACCTGCACGGACAGCTGGTTGCGGTTAGGCTGGAACAGCTGTTTGCGCTGATAGGCGCGCTGGATTTCCTGACGTGCGTCTTCGGACGTCAGCCCGGCGATTTTCACCGAGGTGTTGGCGCCCGGCAGTTCGATGGTGCCGTCGGGCAGCACCAGTTGACTGCCGTTGAGCTGGCTCGCCGCCGTAAAGTTCAGGCCGATCTGGTCACCGGACTGTATGCGATAGGCGTCTGAGCCACTGGTGCTGATGTGGAAGATCACGTCCAGCACATCCTGAGGCCGCAAAGTCTGTTCGACCTTGGGCATGTCGGTGGCCTGGGCGTTGGCCGGCGAGGCCGTGAGGATATTCACCGGCATGTTCTGGGTTTCGGAAGTGCTGGAGCAACCTGCAAGCGGCAGCAACAGCAGGACAAGCATCTTGGCGTTCATGTCGTCATCCTATTCTGATTGCTTACAGGTTTTTGTAGAGCCATTTGGGCATGTAGTATTTGCGTCGGTTGAACACGCTGCCGACCAGTTTCGCGCCGGCCTGGGTCAGGCGCTGAACCGCGGCCTGGGCCACTTCCCAGCGAGTGTCTTCGGAGCGCACGACCATGATCACGCCGTCTACCTGAGTGCTGATGACCAGCGTGTCGGCGGCCGAATACACCGCATCGCCGTCGATCACCACGAAGCGATACTGACTGCCGAGTTGATCGAGCAACGGGCTCAGGCGTTCGGGTGTCAGGTGCTCGACGCCCCGCGAATACCGGCCGTTGGGCAGGACGTGGAAGGGCAGGCTGGACACGTCAATCACACAGTCCTGCAACAATGGCGGGCTCTGGGTGTTGAACAGCAGATCGCGGAAGCCGCGTTCTTTCGTCAGCCCCAGTTGTTGCGTGAGGTTGGTCGCCGACTGGCTGGCGTCGACCAGCAGCACCTGGCCGCTGCTCATCTGCGCCAGTTGGCTGGCCAGCACCAGAGCGCTGGTGGTGGTGCCTGCGCCGGGGTTGGCGGCGGTCAGAAAGAGGATCCGCAGATCTTGATCGAGCACGGTCGACGTCAGGTTGGACTCGCTCGGGTTGGCAATGCTTAGGCTTTTGGCTGATGAACCGTCCATTTAACTCGCTCCGTGGCCGCTGAATACTTTGAAGGGGGTTTTCAACAGGATCTTCAGATCGAGCAACAGGCTCTGCTCGGCGATATAGCTGAGGTCCAACTCAACGCGCTGGTCGAAGTCGATATTGCTGCGCCCGGATATCTGCCAAAGGCCGGTCATGCCGGGGTAGATACTCAGGCGTGCAAGGTGGCTGTCCTTGTAGCGATAGGCGTTGAACGAGGTCGGCCGGGGGCCGACCAGGCGCATGTCGCCGGCCACTACATTGAACAGGTTGGGCAACTCATCAAGGCTGCTCCGCCGCAGGAAACCACCGATGCCGGTGATGCGCGGGTCCTTGTCTATCTTGAAGTCGATGGCGTCGGCGCCGTGCTTGTTCAGGTGGCGCAGGGACTCCTTGAGCTCCTCGGCGTTGGCCACCATGGTGCGGAACTTGTACATGCCGAATTTCCGACCGCGGTAGCCCGTGCGCTTTTGCACGAACATCACCGGCCCAGGACTGCTGAACTTGATCGCCAGCGCCAGGCCCAGCAGCACCGGCGAGATCAGCACCAGAATCAGCAACGCACCCAGGCAGGCGATTACCCGGTTGGTGCGCGACAGCGTCCATGGCCGACCGCCGTCACGGCCGGTTATCCAGCCGCGACCTTGCCGGTGGATAGCCGTATCGAGGCGCATTCTGTGCTCGGGGTCCAGACGCTTGTCCCGGCGCATCTGTTGCAGTGGCACACCTTTTTCATGTCCAGTCATAGAATCCTCCGCTGAAGTTCAGCCGCGAGCGGCGCGTGGGCGATAGGCAGTGGGTAGTAATCGCGGAACCAGGCAATGAAACGCCCGAGTCCCACATCCAGCTCGATACAAGGCTGAAATCCGGTTGCCCGAGCCAGGTCGCTGGCATCGGCGCAGGTGTTGAGGACGTCACCGGGTTGCAGGGGCAGCAACTCGACCACGGCTTTTTGTCCAAGGTGTTTTTCCAGCAATGCCAGGTAATCCTTGAGCTCCACCGGGTGCTGGCCGCCGATGTTGTAGATCCGCCACGGCGCCATGCTGCTGGCGGGGTCCGGTTGTTCGCGATCCCATTCAGGATTGGCGTGTGGCGCGCGTTCGATCAGTCGGGCGATGCTCTCGATGATGTCGTCGATGTAGGTGAAATCGCGCTGGTGCTCGCCGTAGTTGAACAGCTTCAATGGCGTGCCTTCGGCAATCGCCCGGGCGAACTGGATCGGCGACATGTCCGGCCGACCCCAGGGACCGTACACCGTGAAGAAGCGCAACCCGGTGCAAGGAATGCCGAACAGGTGGCTGTAGCTGTGGGCCATCAGTTCGTTGGCTTTCTTGGTCGCGGCGTACAGCGACAGCGGGTGATTGACGCCATCCGTTACCGAGTAAGGCGTGTGTTGATTGGCGCCGTACACCGAACTGGACGAGGCGTAGATCAGATGCTTGACCGGGTGCTGACGGCAGCTTTCGAGGATGTTGAGGAATCCGTTCAAATTGCTGTCGAGGTAGGCCCGGGGGGTTTCCAGCGAGTAGCGCACCCCGGCCTGGGCCGCGAGGTGAATCACCACCTCCGGTTGTTCGCGGGCAAACAGTGCTTCGATGGCCGGGGCATCGGCCAGGTCAACCGAGTCGAGCTGGAAAGGGCCGACCTGCTCCTGCACCCAATTCACGCGATCGTGTTTGAGTTGCGGGTCGTAGTAGTCGTTGAAGTTGTCCAGCCCGCACACCTGGTGCCCGTCGCGCAACAGCCGCAACACACAGTGGGCACCAATGAATCCGGCCGCTCCGGTCACGAGTATTTTCATGGGCGCGGCGCCTCGGGAGCGATGTGCCGCAGGCCGATGCCGCTGTAGTGCAAACCAGCCGCTGCGACCTGTTCCGGGTTGTAGAGGTTGCGCCCGTCGACGATGACTCGTGAGCGCAGTTTGCTTGCCAGCAGGTCGAAGTCGACCACGCGGAAGTTTTTCCACTCGGTGCAAATCACCAGCGCGTCGGCGTCTTCCAGGGTGTCGTCGCGGGTGGCGCACAGGTGCAGGTCCTTGCGGTAGCCGTAGATGCGCCGGCACTCGGACATGGCTTCCGGATCGTAAGCCTGCACGCTCGCGCCTTCGGCCCACAGCGCTTCCATCAGGTAGCGGCTTGGCGCTTCGCGCATGTCATCGGTGTTGGGCTTGAACGCCAGGCCCCAGACTGCGATGGATTTGCCCGCCAGCCCGCCTGGGAATTGCGCTTTCAATTTGCTGAACAGGATGTGGCGCTGGCTGTCGTTGACGTCGGTGACGCTGCGCAGCAGGCGCAATGGCATGCCGTTGTGTTCGGCGGTGTGCAGCAGGGCGCGCAGGTCCTTGGGGAAGCACGAACCGCCGAAACCGCAACCGGGGTAGATAAAGTGGTAGCCGATGCGCGGGTCGGAGCCGATGCCTTTGCGCACGGCTTCGATGTCGGCACCCAGCAACTCGGTGAGATTGGCCAGTTCATTCATGAAACTGATGCGGGTGGCGAGCATTGCGTTGGCTGCGTACTTGGTCAACTCGGCACTGCGGTTGTCCATGAACATGAGCTTTTCATGGTTGCGGCAGAACGGGGCGTAGAGGTCGCTGAGCTGGCTGCGCGCTTCGTCGTCGTTGGTGCCGACGATGATCCGGTCCGGGCGCATGCAATCGGCGAGGGCACTGCCTTCCTTGAGAAACTCGGGGTTGGACACCACCCGCACCTTCAGCGCACTCTTGCCCCGACGCTGCAGTTCTTCGTTGGCGGTGGCGGCCACTTGGTCCGCCGTGCCGACCGGCACGGTGGACTTGATGATGAGTGTGCGATCGGCCTCCATGAAGTTGGCGATCTGTCGGGCTACATTCAGTACATGGCTAAGGTCGGCGGAGCCGTCCTCGTCGGCGGGCGTACCGACCGCGATGAAAATCAGCTCGGCGTGTTCGACCGCATCGCTGGCCTGGGTGGTAAACAGCAGTCGGCCAGCCTTGATGTTCTCTTCCAGCGTCCCGGAAAGCCCTGGTTCGCTGATCGGCGGCACGGCTTGTTGCAGTTGTTTTATCTTGTTGGGATCGATATCAACACACAGGACTCGATGTCCAACATCGGCCAGTGCCGCTGCTTGTATCAGGCCAACGTAGCCCGTACCAAATACGCTCACGTCCATTTTGGCGTGCCTCGTAAGACGGTGGAGAGATGTGAAATAAGACTGTCAAAAGGGGTATAGCCCAGCCGTGGCAAACCGTGTCAGCAAAATGACATGTTGCTCTGGTTTGACATCCCCGTTTTTGGGGGCGAATGGCCATCAAGTGCTTGTCGTAGATGGCTTTGCCGCGGTTTTGACGGGTTTTTCACATTTAAAAGAAATCGATAAACGGTCGTAGGCCCTGAAATACAAGGCCTTCAGCCACTTGAGTGTGTCATTTTTGAGTCAACGTTTTTTTGACGCTTTGAGGAAAAGTCCGACATTTCTTGCGCTCTGATGGCCCGGTGCTAGTGTCAAGAAATGGCCGACAATCTATTGGCCAAAAGCCTTCGGCGAGTAGTGCAAATACTATGATTCGATATCTCAAAGAATTGCTGTTAGTTGTCTATCTACTGAAGAATTACGACTATTACCTCGAACGTCTGAGTGCCATGGGCATCGGTTTTTCGGTGATGCTGTTTGCCGGGATGTTTATTGTGCTGACGGCGGCGCTTTTTATGACCGCGTACATCCGCCAAACCTTGATCCGCCATCTGTTTGCAGTGGCGATGTTTGTCTCGGCGGTGTTTTTCGACGTCTATACCCGGGTCACGGCTGACTACCTGACGTACAGCAGCTTCGTGTCGCTGGTGTATTCCGGCGGATTCATTGAGGAAGCGGCCTACCAGTACCGTAATGCGCTCATCAGTGGGGCGGTCGGTGGCTTGCTGCTGCTGTTCGGCATCGGCCTCAAGCCACGTCGACGGCTGCCATTGCCGGGTGCGCTGCTGGTGGCGGCGCCGGTGCTCGGGGTGCTGCTGCTCAGTGCCGTGCTGTTTGTGCGGGCGGGTGAGGGCGCACGAGGTCTGCCGATCATGTACACGCCGTTGGCGTATCTGAATCTGTTTACCTATGAAGCCCTGCACAACACCGTCGGCCCCCGTGAACCGGTGAAACTGGCGCGCGCCGAGCAACCGGTGGGCCATGACATCGTGCTGATCATCGACGAGAGCATTTCCGGCAATTACCTGGACATCAACGCGCCGTTCGGCGTGCACAGCAATCTCAAAGAGCCGCGCCCCGGCGTCGAGATTTTCAACTATGGCTACGCTGCCTCCATTGCCAATTGCAGCACCGATACCAACGTCACCTTGCGTTACGGCGGCACGCGCGCCGATTACATACGCATCAACAGCACGCTGCCGTCGATCTGGCAGTACGCGAAAAAGGCCGGCCTGCGCACCGTCTATATCGATGCACAGCGCACCGCCGGCAACTTGCAGAACCTGATGAACGACGCGGAGAAAAAAGACATCGATGAATTTGTGCAATTCGATCAGACCAGCGTGCGTGACCGCGACATGGCGGCGGCGGCGAAATTGATCGAACTGCTGAATGACGACACACCGCAGTTGGTGGTGATCAACAAGGTCGGCGCGCATTTTCCGGTGCATGACAAATACCCGGATGCGTTCATGGCCTATCGTCCGACCCTGCCTCGCGGGCAGTTTGTCGAGGTGGCGGACACCGGCAAACGTGATGGTTTCAATGGCCAGCCGGATGATTGGGTGCTGTACCGCAATGCCTACAAGAACACGCTGTTGTGGAATGTCGGGGAGTTTTTCTCACGGGTGTTCGCTCAGGCGAATTTGAACAACGCGTTGCTGATCTACACCTCGGACCATGGACAAGACCTGCATGAGCGGGGCAATCCGGGGTTGAACACGCACTGTGGCGGCGATCCGGTGGAGGAGGAAGGGTTGGTGCCGCTGGTGGTGATCCAGGGCCGCGATTTGAAGACGCTGGATTGGCAGGCGCAACTGGCCGGTAACAAGGATCGCTCCAGCCACTACAACATCTTCCCGACATTGCTGCAGTTGATGGGCTATGACCTGGCGGGCGTCGAGGCGGTGTACGGCAAGCCGTTGAGTGTGCCGACGGCCGACGATTTCACCTTTAACTATCGGTTCAATGCGCGGCTGGGGGCCAAGCCTGAGTGGAAGCATATTGACCTGAAGAGCATCGTGACACCCTCGCAGGCGGCTACCAGCGTGGCGGCGGGGCAGTAAGATCTCGATTGTTTGAGCGGGCCTCATCGCGGGCAAGCCCGCTCCCACAGTGGATTTGCGGCGCTCACTAAACCCTGTGGGAGCGGGCTTGCCCGCGAAGGCGTCAGTTCTATCAACACAAATCTTAAGGTTGCGCCCACCGTGTCCGATACACCCCCGGCGCGCACCCGAACCAGCGCAAACACGCCCGATTGAAACTCTGCACATCGCTGTAGCCCAACCGGTCGGAAATCTCCACCAACTCCAGATCCAGCGCCTGCAACAAATCTTCCGCCCGGCATCGGCGGCACTCATCCAGCGATTCCGAAAAGCGCCCGCCCAGCGCCTTCAACCGTCGTGCCGCCGTGCGTTCAAGCAAGTGGCGGTCGGCGCAAAATTGCTGCCAGTTGGCTGCGGCCAGGTCTGCAACCAGATGGTCGCTGACCATTTCCAGCAACGTCGGCTCGCTGTTGCGGCGGGTCTGCTCCAGCAACTCGACCAGGGTGTGTTCCAGTTCGTGGTTGCCGGGGGTCAACGGCGCCAGAAACAACTGCGGATCGAGGCGAATCGAATGGTGCGCCTGCCCCCACTGCACCGGCGCACGAAATGCCTGTTCATGCGCCTGCGGATCAGGCGTACATGACCAGGCCAGACTGACCCCGAGCACTGGATCGCGCTCCAGGCCGCTGGCGAGAAATTTGCGGCGCAGCATGCTGCACAGGCTGATGAGGATGTAATCGGTGGTCGCCGCGTCGGCTTTCAGGCTGGCGCAGTCGAGCAAACGCAACTCGACACCGTCCGCGCTGTGGACGATTTGCGCCTGGAAGTGCCCGTTGAAGAAGGGGAAGAATCGCTGGAAATACTCGCAGGCGCTTTCCAGGGTCACCGCCACATCGAACAGGTACGTCAGGCCATTGGTGGCGGTGGAGACGAATCGTCGTCCCGCCGCCAGGCCAATCAGCGGGTCGCCGGTTTGCTCCAGGGCAAACGCCCAGAAGCGCCGCGAGAGGAACAGTGGCACGCGCATGAACGGCGTGCGCAGTTCGAACAGGCTGCGGCGAAACAGGCCTTCGATGGTTTCCCGGGCAATGCCTCGGGCCAGCAGTTCTTCGATGGCCGGCAGCAAGGTCGGCGCATAGAACGCATTGGGCAGTGGTTGCTGGGGCAGTGGCTGATCGCTTTTTGTCATGTAGGGCTCACAGCATGTTCCGGGACACTGGTTAGGCTGCCCGACGTTAAGCGATTTGCCGGAGCAAGACTATGCTTGATTTACGCCAGCTCGACCTGAACCTGCTGCTCGCCTTCGATGCGATTTACCAGCAGCGCAGCGTCACCCGTGCCGCCGAGGTGATGTGCCTGTCGCAACCGGCCATGAGCAATGCCCTGCGACGCCTGCGCGATTTGTGCGGTGATCCGCTGTTCATCAAGAGTCGTCTCGGCGTGACACCGACCTTGGTAGCGCACCGTCTGGCCGATTACGTGCGTGCTGCCCTGGAGTCGTTGCGCGACGGTTTGCGCATGATCCCTGCGGCACGGCAAAACAATCCGTTGCTGCGCATCAGTTGCCTGGACTGCCTGCAACCGGTGCTGCTCGACGCGTTGCTCGAATCGCCGCATGCCGACTGGCAGGTGCGCTACTTCCAGCCTCGGCGTCGTGATGCCTTGCAGGAGTTGGCCAGTGGCAAACTGGACATCCTGATCGACCTTGATCAACCTTTGGCCGGGCTCGCCGGTCTGCATAAACAGGTGTTACCGGCCGACCATTACGTGTTCGCTTATGGCAGTGCGCTGGCGGAACCGCCGCGGACCTTGCAGGCCTATCTGGAGCAGCCACAGATTCAAGTGTCCAGCCGCCGCGACGGGCTCAGTCCGGTGGACTTGCACCTCGGCCTCAAGGGGCTGCGCCGAACCGTAGCGGTGAATACACAAAGCCCGCTGGCGGCCAAACTGATTGCCGATCGGCAACCGTTAGGCATGAGTCTACCGAGTCGCGTCGCCAGTGTGCTGGGTTTGCAGCAAGCGCCGTTGCCGCTTGATGAGCCGGTGGAGCTGAAACTGGCGTTGTATATCGAGGCCCGCTATCGCTTCGAACGCAGCCGTGAAGAGGCAATGCATTGCCTGCTGCGCGCGCTGGGTGAGCCGCGAACGTTGCAGGCGCTTGCACGACGTGCGTAGGCGCTTGAGTTGAACACGGTCAATGTAGGAGCTGCCGCAGGCTGCGATCTTTTGACCTGGATCTTTGTTGATCTGAGACTGCCAGGATCAAAAGATCGCAGCCTGCGGCAGCTCCTGCACGGTCCGAGTCATTGCGAGACTGCCAGCAAACGGCGATCAACCGCCAGAATCGCATCGACCATCGCCAGCGCTGCCGGTGTCAGGGAGTACCCGGCGCGGCTGACGATGCCGTAATGCAGCTGCAAACCGGGGTCATCGCTGGGCACGTCGACAAAATCCAGCAGGCGGATGAGTCCTTGATCGGCCAGTTCAGTGAGGGCTTCCAGGGTCGCGATGCCCACGGCGTCGGAGTGCATGACCACGCGGCGGATCGCGTCGAATTGCGCGCATTCGACGCTCGGGTTGAAGTCCGGCTCGCCCTGCACATCGGCGAGGATCTTGCGGATCATCGGTGGAATTCGCGTGCCGACCACGGCGTAGTCAAGCAGGGCGCGCAAGGAGAGGTTTTCGCGCGCCGCCAATGGGTGGCCGATGCGGCAGAAAAACCGCCCGCGCCGTGGTCGCAGCAGTTGCACCCGGTACTGCGGGTCCCCAGTGAAATAGCGCGCGTCGGCCACCAGGAACTCGATCTGTTGCTCGCGCAGCCACAGCGCCAGTTGTTCCCAGTCGCCGAGGTGGAAGCTGGTGCGGATCTTCGGATGCGCCTGGATGAATTCGGCCAGCGCTTCAGGCACCAGCAACTGCGCCGGGTAAGGGCCGCTGCCGAAATGCAGCTCGCCGCCGGTCAGGCCGTTGTACTGGGTCAATTCGTTGTGCAGCGCCTGGCTGCCGGCGAGCAGGCGCCGGGCGTGTTGCAGCACCAATTCACCTTGGCCAGTCAGGCGGAACTCGCGACTGCTGCGTTCAACCAATGCGCAATCGAGGTCGCGTTCCAGGGTCTGGATGCTGCGACTGAAGGCCGGTTGACTGAGGTTGATGGCCTCGGCGGCCCGGCCGAAGCTGCGGTAATCGGCCAGGGCGACGAGGTGGCGAAGCTGGCGTAAGTCCATCATGCGTCTCCTGCATTCTGCGGATACTTTTAATGCATTTGATCGATATCACAGGGGCTGGCATAAGTACAACCCTGTCTTCTCGTTGCAGTTCGCCATGACCCCTCAATCGTTCGCTTCCAGCGCTTTTACTCGCACCATTCTCAGTCATGCCCAGCAATCCGGCCTGTGTCAGGAGCAGTTGCTTGCGCGCGCCGGTATCAGTTTGTCGTGGCTGGATGGGCAGGGGCAGCCTATTCCCGCGCACCTGGTTGAACAGTTGTGGAATGAATGCGAACGCCTGGGGGCGGGGCCGACGTTTGGCTGTGAACTGGTTAATGGCATGGCGACGACCTGTCTGCAAGGTTTGAACATCTTGCTCGATTCCGCCGCGACGTTGCGGGCGAGCCTGGGGTGTTTTGTCGAGTTCCTGCCACGGGTGACCAATTACGTGGTGGCAGAGCTTGAAGAGGCGGGTGCAGAGGCACGATTGCATTTGCGCGGGGCGGATGTGTTGCCGCACTTTTTCGGTCTGGATGCGGCGACGTTGAGCCTGGTGCGCAATATTTCGCGGCGTATGGGGCGGGCGCCGGGGGAGGTGTTTGTCGGTGTCAGGCTGACGCCGCGACAGGCGGCTGGCCAGTGGTTACGTGGCGTTGGTATCGAGGTGGAGGAGGGAGCGCATCCGTGTCTGAGATTGCCACTGGGCAGTCTGGATGAACCGTTGCTGGGGGCTAATGCGTTTTTGCATCAGAGCATGCTGCGGCACTGGCAAACCGAGGCGGCGCAGTATCTGCGCAGCGACAGCCTGGAGATGGCGCGGCATTGGTTGACGGCGGGGGATCAGCCGATTGAGCGGATTGCCGAGCGGTTGGGGTATCGGCAGCCGAGCAATTTTATTCGGGCGTTTCGCAAGCAGTTCGGGATTACGCCTAAGCAGTTTCGGTTGGGGCTTTGATGGGGGCTGATCTGCGGCTGATATTGGTTTCACCCTCCCTGTAGGAGCTGGCTTGCCAGCGAAGTCGTCAACGATGACGGTTTTCAACAGGATAAACGTGGCGCATTCGAATCCTTCGCTGGCAAGCCAGCTCCTACAGGGGGACACCGCCCCCAATCACCCTGATGATTATTTTTTGTCGGCCATCGCTTGCGTGTCAAAACCAATTGTTGGGCACCGTACCCAGGCTGAGTAACCCTGACCGGAGCCCAATAATGATAAGAAAATGCTCGGCCACCGCCACTGTCCTCCCACGACGACACCGGCTTGGCCACACCCACCCACAACCCCTTGCGCTGGCGATGCTGGCTGTCTTGAGCAGCCCCACTTACGCCACCACGTTTGACCTCAACGAAGACTGGAGCCTGTCGACCAAAACCACCCTGACCCTGGGCAGTAGCTGGTCGACGCAAAACCCCGAAAAAAGCCTGATGACTCGCGCCAATGCCCTGCAAGCCCAAGGCAAACACGCCAATGGCACCAGCGTCAGCGCCGACGATAACCGGCTCAACTTCGAGCGCGGCGACCCCATTTCGCAGGTCTTCAAGGGCCTCTCCGATTTCAGCCTCGATGGCCAGGGCCAGGGCGCGTTCATTCGCTTCAAATACTGGTACGACCACGCCTACGAAACCCGCAACGGCCGCTTCAAGGATTTCGACGATTCAGGCTGGGACGACCTGTCGAAGTTCAAGGGTTTCGAGGCGCTCGACGCCTACGTCTGGAAAGACTTCCAGGTGGCCGAGCATCCGCTGAACGTGAAAGTCGGCAACCAGGTGTTGTCCTGGGGCGAATCGCTGCTGATCCAGAACGGCATCAACGTGATCAACCCGCTCGACGTCTCGGCGTTCAACCGCCCCGGTGTCGAGATCAAGGAAGGCCAGTTGCCGGTGGAGATGGTCTCGTTCAGCTTCGGCCTCACGGACACCACCAACCTTGAAGGCTTCTACCAGTACAACTGGCGCCCCAGCGTCCTTGATGGTTGCGGCACGTTCTTCGCCACCAGCGATGCGATCCAGAAGGGCTGCGGGCCGTTGTATTTGAGCCAGGTGCAAACTGACGATCAAATGCAGGCAGCGGGGTTGTACGCTACGTCGCGGGGCAACGAGTCGCCGTCCGATAACGGTCAGTTCGGTTTCGCCCTGCGCCAGATGATCCCGGCGCTGAACGATGCCGAAGCGGCGATCTACTACATCAACTATCACTCGCGGTTGCCGTATTTCACCCTCGATGCAAAAAACACCAGCCTGCGCGGCACCTTCCCCGGCGGCATTCAGGGCCCAACGTACGCGGCGGCGTTCCCGGAGAACATTCGCCTGTACGGCATCAGCCTGAATGGCGTCGAACCGAACAGCGGGATTTCCCTGGCCGGTGAAATCAGTTATCGGCCGAACATGCCGCTGGCGATCAACGCGCCGGACGTCAACGTCGCGGTGATTTCCGGGCCGAGCGGCAGCTCATGGATCGACTTGCCACCCGGATTCAACATCAACCGTGGCGACCGCTACGACGGCTGGGTGCGCAAGGGCGTCTGGCAGATGACCGGCTCGGCGACCCAGGCCTTCGACAACGTGCTGGGCGCCACCCGCCTGAGCCTGTTCGGCGAGGCGGGCGTGGTGCACATCGACGACCTCGGCGACGAGCGTTTGGGCCGTAACGCCGCGTTCGGCCGCAGTTCCACACGCAACGGCACGCCGTGCAACACCGTGGCCTCCGGCGTGACCAATCAGTACTGCACCGACAAGGGTTTCGCCACCGATTGGTCGTGGGGCTATCGCCTGCGCGCCAGCCTGGAATACAGCGATGTGCTGCCCGGCATCAACCTGATTCCGGCGGTCAACTGGCGGCACGACGTCGAGGGTTATTCCTACGATCCGCAAGGGCCGTTCCAGGAAGGCCAGCAAGCCCTGGGCGTGAGCATGACCGGCGTCTACATGAACGATTACAGCGTGGAGCTGGCCTACAACGCGTTCTTCGGCTCCAACAAATACAGCACCCTCGACGACCGCGACTTCGCGTCCGTCAGCTTCAAGGCAGACTTCTAAGGAGAACCAAAATGCGTATGCAATTGTGCGTGCTGGCGCTGGCCTGCACCGTCGGCCTGGCCCAGGCCAAAGGCACCGATTCGGCCGCCCTCGGCAAGACATTGACCCCCATGGGTTCGGAAATGGCGGCCAACGCCGACGGCAGCATTCCGGCGTGGACCGGTGGCCTGGCGAGCAACGCCGGCACCGTCGACAGCAAGGGCAGCTACAGCGATCCGTATGCCGCGGAAAAGCCGTTGTTCACCATCGATGCGAAAAACCTCGCGCAGTACCAGAAGTTTCTCAGCCCCGGTCAGATCGCCTTGTTCAAGCGCTTTCCCGACAGCTACAAGATGAACATCTACCCGACTCATCGCAGCGCCAACCTGCCCAAGGATGTACTGGCGCAGAGCCGCGACAACGTCGCCAAGACCAGCATGGCCGATGGCGGCAACGGCTTGCATGACTATGCGCGGGGCATTCCGTTTCCATTGCCCACCGAAGGGCTGGAGGTGATGTGGAACCACATGACCCGTTATCGCGGCGGCAGCTACGAGCGCATCAGCAGTTCGGCGCTGGTGCGTGAAAACGGCGCCACCAGTTACGTGCGCAACCAGTCGCTGATCAACTTCGCCGACACCGTCGGCGGGCTGGATGCAGGCTCCAACATCCTGTTCATGTTCAAGAGCCGGGTGCTGGAACCGGCGCGCTTGTCCGGTGAAGCGGTGCTGGTGCACGAGCCGATCGATCAGGTGGCCGAGCCGCGTTCGGCCTGGCAATACCTGCCGGGCCAGCGTCGCGTTCGCCGCGCGCCGATGATTGCCTACGACAACAGCGCCCGTTACAGCAACGGTCTGATCACCGCCGACAACATCGACGGCTACAACGGCGCGCCGGACCGTTTCGACTGGAAACTGATCGGCAAGCAAGAGCTGTTCATCCCTTACAACAGCTACAAGATCGGCAGCCACGGCCTCAAGTACGACGACGTGATCAAGCCCAATCACATCAACCAGGACCTGGCCCGCTACGAGAAGCATCGGGTGTGGGTAGTGGAAGCGACCCTCAAGCCGAACGCCCGGCACATCTACGCCAAGCGCCGCTTCTATGTGGACGAGGACAGTTGGCAGATCGCCCAGTCGGACCAGTACGACAGCCGTGGCGAACTCTGGCGCAGCGGCGAACTGCACGCGATTCAGCAGTACGACCATGGCTTCACCTACAACGTGCTGGAAACCTCGTATGACCTGATCTCCGGCCGCTACTACGCCGGTGGCCTGGCCAACGAAGAGACCGAACCGATGCGCGTCGGCTTCGCCGCCAAGACCGACGACTACACCCCATCGGACCTGCGGCGCTGGGCCAAGTAACCCTTTTTAGTCCCGGCATATTCACCTGTGGGAGCGGGCTTGCCCGCGATGGCGGTGGGTCAATCAACATTGATGAGACTGACCCGACCCCATCGCGGGCAAGCCCGCTCCCACAGGGATCTGAGTGTGCCGACGTTTATCGATCAGGAGATCTGCCGTGCGCTACTGGATATCCGCTCTGGCCCTGGGCGCAAGCCTGGGCACCGTTCACGCTGCAACTCTCGACCCCTCCGAGGCAAAAGCCTTGGCGCAAGAAGCCTACGTGTTCGCCTACGCCACCGCCGAGCACGATAAAGTGCTCACCGCCATCGCCGCGAAACTGCCGTTCAACCGGCTCTACAGCGAGCCGCGTTTGCTCGGTCCGCAGGACAACAAAGTGGTGTCGCCGAACAACGACACCTTCTACTCCCGAGCCTTGCTCGATCTGCGCAGCGAACCAATGGTGCTGGAAGTGCCCGCCGTGCAGGGGCGCTATTACAGCTTTCAACTGGTCGATATGCGCACCGACAACCTCGACTACATCGGCACCCGCGCCACCGGCAATCAGACAGGACGTTATCTGATCGCCGGACCGGATTGGCAAGGCGCGCTGCCGGACGGTTTCGACGGCGTGATCCGCTCGCCGAGTCGCCTGGTATTTTTGCTCGGCCGCACCGAAGTCAAGGGCGAAGCCGATCAGCAGGACGCGGCGAAAGTGCTGATGGGCTACGCGTTGCAGCCGTTGTCCAAGGTCAGCGCTGGCGCGGCGCCGGCTGCCTTGGCACCGCTGCAATTGCCGCTGTATCAGGACACCAAGCAAGGACCGGCACAGGCGTTGTTCGGCAGTTTCAATGCCCTGGCGCCGCTGCATCAGTGGACGCCGACCGAGCGCTCGAAACTGCAGCGTTTCGCCGCCATCGGGGTGAAACCCGGCCAGGCCTTCGAGCCGCCAGCAGACCTGAGCGATGCGATTGCCCAAGGCGCCGAAGCCGGTCGCGATCAGGTGCGGGCGGCGTCGAGCCAGGTGTCGGTGGAGCAGCGGGGCTGGTTCCGTTCGCCGACCAATGTCGGCAAATTCGGTGACGATGACCTGACCCGTGCCGCCGTCGCCTGGCGCTACATCTACGCCAACGACCCAGTGGAAGCGGTGTACCCGATGGCGTTGCACGATGCCCAGGGTCAACCGCTGGATGGCAGCAAAACCTATCGCCTGCATTTCCCCGCCGGGCAACTGCCTCCGGTGAACGCCTTCTGGTCGTTGACCCTGTATGACGGCAAAACCCAATTGCTGGCGGCCAACCCGATCCAGCGATATGCCTTGGGTGACCGCAGCCCCGACCTGCACTACGACGCTGACGGCGGCCTGACCTTGATGCTGCAACCCGATGCGCCGGCCCAGGCACCGCAGAGCAATTGGCTGCCGACGCCGGCAGGTCCGTTCAACCTGCTGCTGCGTTTGTACTTGCCCAAAGCCGGGGCGCTGGATGGCAGCTATCAATTGCCGACTATTGCGAGGATCGAACCATGAACCTGATGTTCAGCCGCCGCCGCTTGCTCGGCAGCATGGGGATACTGGGCGGGAGTCTGATGTTTCCACGCGGGTTGTTGGCCGCTGAGGCTGATGACACCCGGGCCGTTGCGCAGGAAGCGTGGATCTACGCCTACCCAATGCTGATGCATTACCAGACCATGGAGAAGCAGGTGCTCAATCCCGACGCAGCGGAGTACGTCGGCGGCTTCAATCGTTTCCGTCACTACAGCGAACTCTACACGCCGAAAAACCGCGAGGTCGTCACGCCGAACAACGACACGCCGTACTCCTGGGCCTGGCTCGATCTGCGCAGTGAACCGCAGGTGCTGAGCGTGCCAGCGGTCGCCGATGATCGTTACTACGTGCACCAACTGGTGGACCAGTACACCCACAACTTTGCCTACGTCGGCGTGCTCAGCACCGGGCGCGAAGCGGGGGACTACCTGATCGCCGGGCCTAACTGGCAGGGGTCGACCCCGGCCGGGATCAAGGGCGTGCTGCGCAGTGAAACTGAAATCGTCATGGTGCTCGGGCGCACCGGCCTGAAAAATGCCGATGATCTGCCAGCCGTGCGGGCGCTGCAGCAGCAATACCGCTTGCGCGCGTTGCATGAATACACCGGTGGTCCGGCGCCCATCGCAGCACCGGCGATTGCATGGCCGGCCTGGGACAGCAAGAGCGGATTGGGGCCGGGTTTTATCCCGGTGCTCAATCAAATCCTCACGCTGTGCCCGACGCATCCGTCCGAACAAGCGTTGCGCGGGCGGTTCGCGCGCATCGGCATTGTTCCAGGTCAGGGCTTTGATGTCGCCGCCTTGCCGGTGGAAACGCGCCAGGCGTTGATCGCCGGAATTCAGGATGCTCAGGCACAACTGCAAGCGGGTACTGGAAAGGTGCGCAATACCTTGGGCCTGTTCGGCACTCGCGAGGTGCTGCACGCAAACTACCTCAACCGCGCCATCGCCGCGGCCGTTGGCATTTATGGCAACAGTGTCGAAGAGGCTTTTTACCTCGGTAGCCGACTGGACAATCAGGGCCAGTCGTTGCAGGGCGGGCGTCGTTATCGACTGCGCTTCGCGCCGGGGCAATTGCCGCCGGCCAGCGAGTTCTGGTCGTTGACGCTCTATGACCTGCCGGACCGGCAATTGGTGGCCAATCCCATCGACCGCTATTGCCTGAGCAGTCGCGATCGTTTGCAGGCGGACGCAGACGGTGGGTTGACGCTGCTGATGCAGTCTTCGGCCCCGGACGATCAGCGCAATTGGCTACCGGCACCGCAGAGTGGGCCATTCACCTTGGTCCTGCGCTTATACGGGCCCGAGCGGCAGGTGATCGAGCAGCGATGGCAGATGCCAGTGGTTGAAGTGATTTCAGCGTAACCCGATAGACCGCTTTCGCGGGCAAGCCCGCTCCCACAAGGAATTGTGTCGTCCACGAAAGCCGTGAACACCCTAAATCCCTGTGGGAGCGGGCTTGCCCGCGATGAGGCCATCAGCTTCAACATCATCATTGCCTGACACACCGTCATCGCGAGCAAGCCCGCTCCTACATTGGATCTGTGTCGTCCACAAATGCTGTGAACACCCTAAACCCCTGTGGGAGCGGGCTTGCCCGCGATGAGGCCATCAGCTCCAACATCATCATTGCCTGACACACCGTAATCGCGAGCAAGCCCGCTCCTACATTGGATCTGTGTCGTCCACAAATGCTGTGAACACCCTAAACCCCTGTGGGAGCGGGCTTGCCCGCGATGAGGCCATCAGCTTCAACATCATCATTGCCTGACACACCGTAATCGCGAGCAAGCCCGCTCCTACATTGGATCTGTGTCGTCCACAAATGCTGTGAACACCCTAAACCCCTGTGGGAGCGGGCTTGCCCGCGATGAGGCCATCAGCTTCAACATCATCATTGCCTGACACACCGTCATCGCGAGCAAGCCCGCTCCTACAAGGATTGGTGAACACCACAAATCCAATGTGGGAGCGGGCTTGCCCGCGATGGGCGCGCCGCGGTTTACGGCGTGACGATATTGAACTGCGGACTGAAGCTATCCAGGCTGCCCATCAGCTGCGCAAGCTTTTTCCCGTCCCCTTGCACCTTGATCAAGCCCTTCTGCATCGCCGTCGGGAAATCCAGCTGCTTGAGGCTGATCTGCTCCAGCGTCGCCTTGCTCAGACTCACACTGGCATCCGCCGCCGGATTGAGCCCCGCACGGTGTGTCAGCACACCATTGCGCAAAGTCAGGTTGAAATCCTTGTGCTGGTCCTCGAACGTCCAGTTCAGCGTCAGGTCATGGCCGGCGGCTTTGTCGCTGTCGAGTCGAATCGCCAGGAAGTCGAAAAACATGTCCGGCGTCATTGCCCGCACCATGTCCACCGACACCGTACTGCCGGCATGTTGCGGCACGCCATTACGCAGTTCCATCGCCCCGGTCAGGTACATATTGCGCCAGGTGGCGTTCTCGCTTTGATAGCCCAACTGCTCCAGCGCTTCAGCCTGGGCCGTGCGGCCCGGTCCGTTTTCCGGCTCGGCAAACAGCAGTTGATTGCCCAACTGCGCGGCCCAGCGATAATCCCCCTTTGTCATCGCCGCGCGCATCTTCTCTACCACTGCTACGCCACCACCCATCGCTTCGACGCTGCGCTTGGCGGTGTCCACCGGCGGCAGCGGGTTGAGGTTGGCCGGGTTGCCGTCATAGAAACCCAGGTAACGCTGGTACACCGCCCGCACGTTGAAACTCAAGGAACCGTAGTAGCCGCGGGTGTACCACTTCTGATCCAGCGCACCCGGCAGTTTCTTGATCGCGTCAGCGATTTCCACCGGGGTCAGGCCCTGATTCATCAGGTGCAAAGTGCGGTCATTGAGGAAGGCGTACATGTCGCGTTGATCGGCGAGGAAGGTGCGAATCCGCTCGCCACCCCAAGTCGGCCAATTGTGCTGGGCAAACAACACGTCGCTCTTGTCACCATAGCGCGCCAGACTGTTGTCGAGGTATTGCGCCCAGGCCTTGGCGTCACGCACTTGCGCGCCGCGTGGGGTGAGAATGTTGTGCATCATCTGCGTGGCGTTTTCGGCCATGCACAAGGCGCGCAACTGTGGCAGGTAGAGGTTCATTTCCGCCGGCGCTTCGGTGCCCAGGGTGAGCTGGAACTCCACCTCCAGACCGGCAATGGTGCGGGTGTCCAGTTCCTTGTCGATCAGGTCGGTCGGCGCAATCAAGGTGATGGTGCCGCCGCTCGGCGTGCTCTTACCCAACCCCGCGTCCACCTGGCCTTTTTCGCCACGGGGCAACAGGCTGCCGAACTGGTATTGCGCGCGGCGACTCATGGCATTGCCGGCGAACACGTTTTCGCTCATCACATGTTCCATGAACCCGGCGGGGGCGAACACCTTGACCTTGCCAGCCTTGACGTCGGCCTCGTCGATCACACCGCGTACACCGCCGAAATGGTCGACGTGGGTGTGGCTGTAGATCACCGCCACCACCGGTTTTTGCGGACGGTTCCGGTAGTACAGGTCCAGCGCTGCCTTGGCGGTTTCGGCCATGGTCAGCGGGTCGATGATGATCAGCCCGTCATCGCCTTCGATGATGGTCATGTTGGCCACATCGAGACCACGCACCTGGTAAATTTTCGGGCTGACTTCGAACAGGCCGGCATGGGCATTGAGCTGGGCCAGGCGCCAAAGGCTCGGGTTGACCGAGTCGGGTACCTGATCCTTGAGGAGGAAGTCATAGGCCTGGACGTCCCAGATGACCTTGCCGGTCGCGTCTTTGACCTGGCCCTTGAACGGCGCGATCAAACCCCGACTCACCGATTCGAAATCGGTGCGATCGCTGAAGGGCAGTTGTTGCAGCACGGCGGCGTTGCTGGCAGCGGTCTGTGCGCTGGCCGCGACCGGTGCATCGGCGGCGGCGACCGATTGCGCGAGGCACGCCGTGATCAGGCAGGCCAACAGGCCACGAGGGCTCAAAGTGAAACGAGGCATGGCGTCTCCGTTTTTTATCGTTATGGTTAGACCATCCTTGAGGGTAGGGCGCCGGCCGGGCGGTTCGGCAATCGTCAACGGACAAAAACCATTCAGGGCCGCTATCCTTGCCCCACGCTCATCGAACAGGTTTTCCCATGCTTGAAGTCCACGGCGTCTTCAAAAGCTACGCCACTGCGCAAGGTCCGCTGCCGGTGTTGCAAGGCGTCGACCTGACGTTGAAACCCGGCAGCAGCCTGGCGCTGATGGGCGAGTCGGGCAGTGGCAAAAGCACCTTGCTGCACCTGATCGCCGGGCTGGACAAGGTCGATCGCGGCAGCATCCGCAGTGGCGAACATCGGCTGGAGCAGATGAACGAAGGGCAATTGGCGAACTGGCGGCGGACTGAAATCGGCCTGGTGTTCCAGCAGTTCAATCTGATCGGCAGCTTGCGTGTGGAGGACAACCTGGCGTTTCAGGCGCGACTGGCCGGGCGCCACGATCCGCGCTGGCAAGCGCATCTGGTGCGGCGTCTGGGGCTGGGTGATTTGCTGCGGCGGTATCCGGAGCAGTTATCCGGCGGCCAGCAGCAACGGGTTGCACTGGGACGTGCCTTGGCCTCGCAGCCAAAATTGCTGTTGGCCGACGAGCCCACCGGCAGTCTCGATGAAACCACCAGCGATGAGGTGTTGAAGTTGTTGCTGGAACTGCTCGACGACAGCCCCACCACGTTGTTGATGGTCACCCACAGCCCACGGGTTGCGGCGCGACTGGCGGAAAAAGTGGTGCTCCACGGTGGCCGCCTGACTGGCGCGGTCGAGCGCTGAAGTGCGAGTCTTTGGCGAAACATTGCGCGCGCTGCTCAGTCATTGGCGACAGCACCCTGTGCAGTTTTTCAGTGTGCTGACCGGGCTCTGGCTCGCCACCAGCCTGCTGACCGGCGTGCAGGCGCTGAATAGCCAGGCGCGGGAAAGCTATGCGCGGGCCAGTCAGTTGATCGGCGGCGAACCCCAGGCCAGCCTCAGTGCGCCGAATGGTGCGACATTTTCCCAGGCCTTGTTTGTCGACCTGCGCCGCGCCGGCTGGCCGGTGTCGCCGGTGCTGCAAGGTCGGGTGGTGCTCAAGGGGCATGAAGACCAGCGCTTGCAGTTGATGGGCATCGAGCCGGTGTCGCTGCCGACCGGTTCTGCGGTGGCGGGGCGGGCGTTGGCGATCGAGCAGATTGTCGAGTTTTTCAGTCCGCCGGGCAGTACCTGGATTTCGCCGCAGACCTTGCAAGCGTTGGGTTTGCGCGAAGGTGAAACGCCTTTGAGTTTGAGCGGTGTGGCACTGCCGCCGCTGCATGTTCAAACCGATATGGCGCCCGGCGTGTTGCTGGTCGACATTGGTTTCGCTCAGCAGATTCTGGGTTTGCCGGAGCAACTGTCGCGCCTGCTGTTGCCCAAGGATTTCACCGCGCCGTTGCCCGATCAATTCAAAGGCCAGCTCCAGTTGAAGAGCAGCGGTGAAGAAAACAACCTGTCGCGCCTGACCGAGAGCTTTCACCTCAACCTCGATGCCTTGGGGTTTCTGTCATTCGTGGTCGGCCTGTTCATCGTCCATGCGGCAATCGGCCTGGCCCTGGAGCAGCGCCGGGGCTTGCTCAGAACCCTGCGTGCCTGCGGGGTCAGTGCGCGGATGCTGATTGCCTGCCTCGCTGTTGAACTGGGCGGCCTGGCGTTGATCGGCGGACTCGCCGGGGTGGTCAGCGGCTACCTGTTGGCCAGCGAGCTGTTGCCGGATGTCGCCGCCAGCCTGCGCGGGTTGTACGGCGCCGAAGTGGCGGGGCAGTTGAGCCTCCGTCCGTGGTGGTGGCTCAGCGGTATCGGCCTGAGTTTGCTCGGCGCGTTACTGGCCGGTGCCAATAGTTTATTGCGAGCGGCGCGTTTGCCGTTGCTGGCGCTGGCCGACCCGCAGGCCTGGCATCAGGCCCACGCGCGCTGGTTGCGACGTCAGGGCTGGGTCGCGGCGATTGCCGCCGTGATCGCGTTGCTGGCATTGATTTGGGGCGACAGCCTGGCCAGCGGTTTCGTGCTGATGGCGGCGCTGTTGCTCGGCGCCGCCCTGGCGCTGCCGGTGGTGTTGAACACCGTGCTGAACCTGGTGCTGCATCGCAGTCGTTCGGTGCTCGGCCAATGGTTTCTCGCCGATTGCCGACAGCAATTGCCGGCGCTGAGCCTGGCGCTGATGGCGCTGCTGTTGGCCCTGGCGGCGAACATCGGTGCCGGCAGCATGACCGCCGGTTTTCGCCAGACCTTCAGCGACTGGCTCGACCACCGCCTGACCGCCGAGCTTTACCTCACGCCACAAAATCCAGCCCAGTCCAGAGAGCTTTACGCCTGGCTCAAACAGCAACCACAACTCACGGCGGTGTTGCCCAACTGGCAAGTGTCGATCCAGTTGCAGGGGTGGCCGACGGAGGTCTTCGGCGTGATCGATCACCCGACCTATCGCCAGCATTGGCCGCTGCTGGAAAGCCTGGGTGACAACCCTTGGGACCGGTTGGCCAAGGACGATGCGCTGATGCTCAGCGAACAACTGGCCCGGCGGTTGAAAGTGCGCCTCGGTGACCACCTGACGATTCCCACGCCGAGCGGGCCGTGGTCGCCGCGGATCGTCGGAATCTACGCTGACTACGGCAATCCCAAGGGTCACGTGCTGATCAACGGCAACCACTTGTTGCGCGGCTGGCCGCAGCTGACGCCGAACCGCTTCACCCTGCGCATCGACCCGGCGTCGATCCCCGGGTTCGTGACGACGTTGCAGTCGCGCTTTGCTCTGGACGCCAGCCGCATGGTCGATCAGGCCCGGCTCAAGGGCTGGTCCACCCAAGTGTTTGAACGGCCCTTCGCCGCAACCGCCGCGCTCAACAGCCTGACCCTGGCCGTCGCCGGTGTGGCGTTATTCATCAGCCTGCTGACCCAGAGCCAGAGCCGTCTCGGGCAACTGGCACCCTTGTGGGCATTGGGCGTGACGCGACGGCAATTGATGCTGCTCAACCTCGGCCAGACCTGGCTGCTGGCGGTGCTGACCCTGGTGTTGGCGTTGCCGTTGGGCATCGCGCTGGCGTGGTGCCTGGACACGGTGATCAACGTCCAGGCCTTCGGCTGGCGCCTGCCGTTGCGGGTGTTTCCGTTGCAGTTGTTGCAGTTGATGGGATTGGCGTTGCTCGCGACATTGCTGGCGTCGGCGTGGCCGTTGTACACGTTGTATCGCACCCGACCGGCCGACCTGCTGAGGACGTTTGCTCATGAGGATTAAGCTCGGTGTATTGCTGTTGGCCGTGTTGAGCGGCTGCGACAACTCGGCACCTGTCGAAAAAGGCTTCGCTGGGCTCGGCAATCAGGCCGCTGCGTTTACGCCGGTGGTGCCCGGCCGGGTGTTCAGCTTTCCGGCGGATCACGGGCCTCACGACGGGTTTCGCATCGAGTGGTGGTACGTCACTGCCAACCTCAAGGACGATCAGGGACGCGAGTTTGGTGTGCAATGGACATTGTTTCGCAGCGCCTTGAAAGCGCTTCCCGAGGTGGCGGGTTGGGGTAATCAAACGATCTGGCTGGGTCACGCGGCCGTGACGTCGGCGACGGTGCATCACGCCGCTGAGCGCTATGCCCGTGGTGGCATCGGGCAGGCCGGGGTGAGCCGGGCGCCGTTCAATGCGTGGATCGACGATTGGCGATTCAGCAGTCAGGGACCTGATGCGAACCCTCTGGCAGACCTGCAACTCAGCGCCCGCGACAAGCATTTCAGCTATCAATTGCACCTGACCTCGACACGTCCACTGGTGCTTCAGGGCGACAAGGGTTTTAGCCAGAAGTCCGAACAGGGCCAGGCGTCGTACTACTACAGCCAGCCGTTTTTCCAGGCCAGCGGGTCGCTGGAAATCGATAGCAAGGTTTATCAGGTCAGCGGCCCGGCGTGGCTCGACCGGGAGTGGAGCAGCCAGCCGTTGACCGCCAACCAGTCAGGCTGGGACTGGTTTTCCCTGCACCTGGACAGTGGCGAACAGGTGATGCTCTACCGCATGCGGCAAAAGGACGGCGCGCCGTACCTCACCGGTACATGGATCGACGCCCGGGGCCAGACGCAGTTACTGCACGCCGCCGACATCAGCCTCACCCCGCAAGACACCGCCAACGTTGCCGGTCGCTCGATGCCCATACGCTGGTCGATCAAAATTCCCGAAAAGCACCTCGACATCAACATCACAGCCCTCAACCCCAAGGCATGGATGGATTTGCGCATTCCTTATTGGGAAGGGCCGGTGCAATTGAGCGGCAGCCATGGCGGGCAGGGTTATCTGGAAATGACCGGGTATTAATGCCGCTCACATCCCCTGTAGGAGCTGGCTTGCCAGCGAAGATCTCAAATACGCCACGTTTATCCTGTCAAGACGCGTCATCGTTAACGTCCTTCGCTGGCAAGCCAGCTCCTACAGGGGGGTGAAAACACCGGAACTCCACACGCGGGGCAAGCCTCTACCGTACGAACACCTCGCAGGAGCCTTTCGATGAGCGACGACCTCAAACCACCCGACCTTGCTTCGTGGCAGCGCCTGTTCGAAGACAAGGCCTACTGGCAGCAATCCCCCGACGCCCATTACAGCGAATTGCTGCGGGTGGCCGACGATCTGTTGGGGCAGGGCGCCATCGACCTCGAACAGTGGCAGGCCCTCAAGACCCAGGCGGAGCAATCGCACAAAGACTCGCCTGAGGTGAATGTCGCCCAGGAAGTCGATGATCCCGAAGCGTGAGCAGAAGCGGCGAAGCCACCGCGCCAGAAACCGCGAACACTCCCTGAACAGCGTCTATGCTCATCGGCACAGTCGGCGCTGACCTTCGGGCCAGAGCCTTCTGCTGCCATCAATTCACAGGGAATGTATTGCCAATGAAACTCCACGCACTGACAAAAGCCATCACCCTCGCTACCTTGCTGTCCACCGCCAGCCTCAGCGCCATGGCTGCGGACATCCCGCTGTCTGGCGTCGTGGTAGCCGATCAGGTCACCACCAAAGTCCTGGCGGTCGACGCCGCCAACCATCAGGTCGTCCTTGAGGGGCCGGAAGGCAAGCAGGTCCACGTACAACTGACAGACAAAGCCAAAGACCTGGGTAACCTGAAAGTCGGTGACAAGGTCAACGTTGAGGTCATCCATTCGGTCGCAGCATTCCTCGACACCGACGTCGACAAAGGTCTGCCAGGCTCCACCGAACGTGCCGGCGACATTCGTGCCACCAAAGACAACCCGAACCCCGGCGGTGAAGCCTTCCGTCAGGTGCAGGTGCAGCTGAAAATCACCCACATCGACCTGAAGAAAAACCAGCTGACCTTCGAAAACCCGGCTGGCCAGTCCAAAGTCGTCAACGTCGAAAAGCCTGAAGTTCAGGCGAAATTGAAAGACCTGAAAGTAGGGCAGAGTGTTGTGGTGACTTACACCGACATATTGAAAGTGACCAGTCAGCACGAAAGCTGATCATTAGTTCTACGTATTGATTGTTCTTGTACAGTTTTTGGTACAAGAACAATCAGTTTTGATGGTCGAACTGGTGGGTTTAAAAAGTTAATCGAAATGATATTTCGACCGACATTTTGTTAAACATGATGTCGATAAATTTCATGTTCGTGCTACGGACATATCCGCCAACTTCTATTAAAATACCTCCCGTTCGCCCAGTGTCAGGGCTCTTTACCGGTGCATGGATTGCCAGGCCATTACACTGGGCGAACACCTCCTCTGAAGCGCTGTGTTTAAAGTTTCAGACATAAAAATGGGCGACCGTCGAAGTCGCCCATTTTTTATTTGTCTGGATTAAACCTGCCGGCAAGGAGGACTTTCTTTTTAGCGGAGAGAATCGTCATGGCAATAATCCGCTAATTCAGGTTGAAAGCGCAAAAACAACATCGACCAGCAACACTGGTCGATGGTTGAAAAGGTTTCGAAAGCTTAGCCAGCTACGGCCGGGGTGCGCCAGTCATCGGAACCCGAAGTACCGCAAACTTCGTGGGTCCAGGTAATTTTGCGGTAGGTGAAGTGCACGTCTTCCAAATGGGTGAAGTGCGAGTTCGCCGGGTCCTGGCAGTTATGCATGTAGTCCTTGATGTCGACGATGATCGCGTCTTCAAGTGTGGTGGTGTAGTAAGGCTCCTGGGTGCCTTGAGCCGAGGTACGGTACCACTTGATTTCGATTGTGGTCATACGCTCGCCCGACGTCAGGGCAGCCAGCAACAGTGGGGACGCCTTGTCAAACACCTTGGTGATCACCACAGGTTTGTGAACGCGCTGACCTGTCGGTTGGCCGGACTGCGGATCACGCGGGATGGTCACTTCGTGGCTGAACCCCTGAACCATCACCTGGTCTTCGTGACCTATCTGGTAGGTATTGCCAACAGAGTCGGCGGTGAAGGCGCCCGCTGTGATCAGACCTTGTTTCTCGCCAGTAATGGACATATACGCTGGTGTAGCCATGAATGCGCTCCTTGCTTAATAAGTGAGGGACCCGGGGCCGGTATCGCCCGGTGGGTGCCTAACTGTTATCAAGGCTCGTGCCATAATCGATTAAAGCTATATAAATCAGTAGTTTGAGACGTTTTTCTTTGTTGTTGTAAAGATTTACGCAGCAAATCTCCCTGAATATGCGCAAGAACCTGCGCATCACCCGCAACTTCTTGCGCACCCGGCTGAAGCGCCTCATAACCGGGTGTCCAGCCGTGGCACAGAGCGTTTCGCAGATCCCACCCAGCAACTTCTTGCGCATCAAGGGGATTAACCGTCACACCGAGTGACCAATCGTCTCAATGACCAAAAAACAGTCGCAGAACGACTATGTTGTCAGGTGCAACGAACAGAGCAGCCTGGCGGTCAAAGTTAGCCCGAGATGACCAAACATCCCCGCACTCAAGGAGCCCGACATGAAAATTCTGATGGTTCTAACGTCCCACGATCAATTGGGTGACACCGGCAAGAAAACCGGCTTCTGGCTGGAAGAATTCGCCGCACCGTATTACGTCTTCAAGGACGCGGGTGCTCAGCTGACACTGGTTTCACCCAAAGGTGGCCAGCCACCGCTGGACCCGAAAAGCGACGAGCCGGACTTTCAAACGGCCGCCACCGAGCGTTTTCGCAAAGACTCCGCCGCGCAGTCAGCATTGGCATCTACCGCTCTGTTGAGCAGCGTGAGAGCCGAAGATTACGACGCGGTTTTCTATCCGGGTGGCCATGGCCCGATGTGGGATTTGGCTGAGGACAAAAATTCGATCGCCCTGATCGAGGCGCTCTACAAGGCCGGCAAACCGGTCGCGGCGGTTTGTCATGCGCCGGGCGTGCTGCGTCACGTCAAGGCTGCGGACGGCCAGCCGTTGGTCAAAGGCAAGCGTGTGACGGGTTTTACCAACACTGAGGAAGAGGCGGTGCAACTGACGAAGGTCGTGCCGTTCCTGGTGGAGGACATGCTTAAGGAGAAGGGCGGGATTTACTCCAAGGGCGAGGATTGGGTGAGTTACACGGTTGCTGATGGCCTGCTGCTGACGGGGCAGAATCCGGCGTCATCGGAGGCCACCGCCAAAGCCCTCCTGGCCAAACTCGGCTAACCACCGGACCTGTAGCAGCTGGCGCAGCCTGCGTTCGGCTGCGCAGCAGTCGTAAAACCGGCAAACACGGTTTGTCTGAAAGACCGCAGGGGCCGATATGACGACTGCTTCGCAGCCGAACGCAGGCTGCGCCAGCTGCTACAAGTCGTGCTATGTCTCAGGCGGTTAATGCGGCGAAACACTGCTCGATCGAGCGCCGCTGTGTTTCGGCATACAACCCCAACTCGTCAATGGTCGGCCGGCCCAGCGCCTTCTCGAATGCTTGCTGGTTCGAATGCACCCCGTAGTGGGTTTGCGCCGCATCGCCCAGGTTCGACTGAAAAATCCCGGCCGCGCTGACCGGCAGGAAATCTTCGTACACCAGCGGTTCAACCTGCAAATAGCCGCCGCTGAGCAAGTCTTCCAGCGACGAGGTTTTCAGTTCTTCCGCCGCCCGGCCTTTTTCCGTGACGAAGTAGCGAAAGTACGCCAGTTCCTGTCGGCGCATGCCTTCGTAAGTGTCAGGGAATTCGCCAAAGTGCTGGGCCATCAGCGTGTTGTAGCGCTCGGCGTTGGCTTCGTTGGGGAAATCCTTGAGTTCGTCCCGGGCGGCATTCAGCAAACGGTCGTACAGCGCTCGGCCTTTGGGTGTGAGGGCGGCGCCGCGTTGCTCGATTTCACCGAAGCGGGCGCTGTGGCTGCCACGCGTCTGGGCTTGATCGGTGAAGGCAATCGGTTCGTCCAGCGCCTTGAAACTGGTCTGGCGCAGCAGGATCGGGCATTGGCGGCGGGGTGGGCCTTCGATTACCGCTTTGGGGGTGATGCCGTGGGCCGGCATTTGCGCCTGGACGATATCGATGTCCAGTGTGCGCGGGGTCAGGTGGTTAATGTGCGGGCCTTTGAACGCCACTACGTCGGCGATCAGTCGATGCTGGGCGCTGAGTTTCTGGTACTGCTCGGCGGTAACGGTAGCGCTGTGATGCCAGCGAAAAGTTTCCAACGCCTGTACGACGAAATCCTCGGCTTCTTGTTCGGTGAGACCGCCTTGGGTTTGCGCGCGTTCGATGAGGATCAGCGCCGTGGGGGTGAAGATCGAACGTTTATCCAGTACCGATTGGGCGAAGGACCGCAGTTCCAGGTCTTCGATCAGTTCCAGGCGTAGCAGCGAGGTGAAGACGCGGAACGGGCTGACTTGCAGCGCCGCTTCATGCACGGCGCGAAAAGCCGTGGAGTGCACCGGTACGCCAGCCGGGGTCAGGTCGTAATAACCCACGGGTTGCATACCCATGACGGCGAACAGTCGCGCGAGGGTTGCCAGTTCATGAGCGGTGCCGACGCGAATAGCGCCGTGACGTTCCAGGTCCAGGCGCTGGATTTCGCCCGTGCTGTTCAACTGTTGAGCCACTTGCGGATCGCTTTCCAGCACATGGCGGTTGGTCTGTTCCACCAGTTCCATCAGCGCGCCGTACAGCGGCACTTCTTCGCGGTACATGTCGGACATCGCTTTGGAGAAGCGTTGGCGGATGAGGTCAGGGCTGACGAAGTTCGGGTGGCTCATGAAAAAAATTCCTGGCGCGGTGACGTAAAGGATGTGGGAAAAGATCGCAGCCTTCAGCGGCGCCGACAAACGAAGTTTCTGACGGACTTCATTCTGCGAAGGACTGCTGGATGTAACACCTGATCACCTGAACACCTGAACACCTGATCACCGATCACCGATCACCTGTAGGAGCTGTCGAGCCTGCGAGGCTGCGATCGGCTGCGCAGCAGTCGTAAACCCTGAGCACGCGGTTTTCCTGACACACCGCGCTGCCTGATTTCACGACTGCTGCGCAGCCGATCGCAGCCTCGCAAGCTCGACAGCTCCTACAGAGCCGATCGCAGCCTCGCAGGCTCTGCTACAGGGTTACACGGGCAGTTCCGAACGCAGCGATGCCAAAAACTCCCGATACAAGCGTGCCGTGCTCGTCGGCTGTTCGACCATCGGCATATGGCCGATATGGTCCCAGACTTCCACTCGCAGATCGGCGATGCCTTTGCTCCAGATGGCCACGCTGCTGACATCGATCAAGCGATCCTTGTGCCCCCACAGCAACAGCGCCGGGGCCTTGATGTCGGGGAGTTTCGGCTCCATCGGCGGGCTGCTGCGGATGTCGTTGAAAATCTCTTCCAGCTCATCGCGGCACTGTTCATAACGCTGGGCAATAGCGTCCAGCACCACGCCTGGCACCCACGGTGGTTCAGCCATGGTCATGGCGTAGAAACGGCGGAACTCTTCCCGGGAGTTAATCAAAAACGGGTTATGTCCCTTGGCCAGATGTCGCTCCAGGTCGCTGGCTTCCGGGGCCGTGACACCGGCCGGGTCGATCAGGGCCACCGAAACAATGCGATCGGGGTACGTGGCCGCAAGCCACGCCGCCATGTAGCCGCCCATGGAGTTGCCGATCACATGGACTTTCTCGACGCCGCAGACGTCGAGCAACTGGATCATTCGTTTGGCCTGCAAAGGAATGTCGTAGCCGCCGCCCGCCTTGAAGCCGGTTTCGCCATGGCCGGCGATGTCGGGGATGATCACCCGATAGTTGCCGACAAAGTGCCGGGCAAAGCGCAGCCAGATGTTCTTGTCGGCGCTGAAACCGTGGAGCATCAGCACACTGCTGGAAGCTTCGTAGGGCCCGCCTTGCCAAGTGGAGACGGTCATTTCAGCGATCGGCACGACAATCTTGTGCAGCCGGTACAGCTTGGCCTCCACGGCCATATTCAGGTCATAGAGCCAATGCCCGATGGCCGGGTAACTCAACCAGCTCCAGGCCGCGAATACCGCGATTGCGACAACCAACACAAGCATCAGGCGTCTTCCTTTTACGAGATCAGGACAAAATGTGATCGGCGGGTTTCAGCGCCCGGGTCAACCGGTGATAGCTGAAACTGAACCCCGGAAATATGGCAATCACATGACCGCTCTTGCTTTGATACCAACTGTGGCAGCCTCCGGACTTCCACACCGTGCGTTTCATCTCTCGGTGGATCATCTCAGTGTAGGTACGTTCCGCTTCGGGGCGTACTTCGATACTGCGCAAACCTTGATCTTTCAGTGTACGGATGCAATCGAGGATGTAATTCATCTGGGATTCGATGATGAACAGCGCTGATGTGTGGCCGATGCCGGTGTTCGGGCCAGTGACGATGAACAGGTTGGGGAAGTCCGGCAGGCTGGTGCCCAGATAGGCCCGCGGGTACTGGGCCCAGACGTCTTTGAGCCGGGTGCCGTTTTTTCCGCTGGCAGGGTAGGAAATTACCCCGTCGGTGGCGTCGTAACCAGTGGACCAGACGATCAGATCGACGTCGATGTGCTGGCCGTCCAGCGTGAAAATCCCGGTTTCATCGATCGAGGCGATGCCTTGCTCGCGGCTATGCAGCGTCACGTTACTGCGACCGAGGGCCGGGTACAGGGTGTTCGAGAGGATGATTCGTTTGCAGCCAATGGCGTAATCCGGTGTCAGCTTTCGCCTGAGCGCCGGGTCGGGCACTTGCCGTTTGAGAAACCGCAAGGCGTGTCCCTGGACGATGCGGATCGCCGGTTTCGAGTATTTGAAAGCAATGACTCGGCTTTCGCACTGCCAGTAAATCATCCAGCGCAGCAGCGTGTAGGCCGGTTTCAGGCCCAGCAGCCAGCGCTGGAAGCGACCAAACGTACGGTCGGCGCGAGGCAATACCCAATGCGGTGTGCGCTGGAACACATGCAGGTGCTTGACCTGCGGCGCAATCACCGGAATGACCTGGGCCGCGCTGGCGCCACTGCCGACAATCGCCACGCGTTTGTCCCGATAGTCGTAGGCGTGATCCCAGTTGTTGGTGTGAAAAGTCTTGCCCTGAAACCGCTCCTGACCCTCGAAGCGTGGGACTACCGGTTGGCTCAGCGGCCCGGTGGCATTGATCAGGAACTGGGCGTAGAACGTGCCTTTGCTGGCGGTATGGACTGCCCAGTGTTTGCGTTCGTCATCCCATTCGATGCGCTCGACATTGGCCTCCAGTTCCACCTTGTCGCGCAGGCCGAATCGCTCCACCACGTACTGGGTGTAGTGGTGCAGTTCGGCCTGTTCGGCGAACATCTGCGTCCAGCGGTAGGGGGCGAAGGACAGCGAATAGAGCGGCGAGGGCACATCAACCGCGGCGCCGGGGTAGGTGTTCTGGCACCAGGTGCCGCCAAAAAAATCCCGCCGTTCCAGCAGGCGAAAATCGCCGATGCCGGCCTTGAGCAAATTGATCGCCGCGCACTGACCACCAAAACCGCTGCCGATGATCAACACTTGAAAGGTTTGCATGGGCTTCCTTTGTCATCGTTGTTGATCGAACCCTCTCTTCATGTATAGCCAAGATGCGGTTGCTTTTGTAGGAGCGAGGCTTGCCCGCGAAGAACGATAACGCGGTTTATCAGGGGGACCGCGTTATCGTTCTTCGCGGGCAAGCCTCGCTCCTACACATAGCGCGGTATTCAGACTGCTGGCCGGTGATGGCTATTTAACGTTGCCCTGATAGACTTCCCAGCACACACGCAGCCCCGGTGTTATCAGGTTCCGTTCAGTGGCACAGAGGCCCTATGGGAAAAACCGGAGGAAAAGGATTTTCATTGGCCAGGAGGCTCTATACATCGCGAACCCTGGGGTTGGCCCTCGGGCTGCTCTGTGTGGGCGCGGCGATGTACCCGCTCAACCCGGCACCGTGGGTGTGGGTGGTGATGCTGCTCAACGCCTTTATCTGGCCACACCTGGCCTATCAATGGGCGCGCCGGGCGAAGGTTCCCTATCACGCCGAACACCGCAATTTGCTGGTCGATGCGTTTCTGGGTGGCTTCTGGGTCGCCGCCATGCATTTCAATCCGCTGCCCAGCGCGACCACCATTTCCATGCTGGCGATGAACAATGTGGCCATCGGCGGTGTGCGGTTCCTGCTGGCGGGCACCGCCGCGCAGATTCTTGGAGTCGGCGTCGGCTGGCTGATTTTTACTCCACTGTTTATTCCTGAAACCAGTCAACTGCAGCTGTACGCCTGTTTACCCTTGATGGGTTTGTATCCGCTGGCGCTGGGCTGGATCTGCTTTCGCCAGGCGCACATGCTCGGTCGGCAAAAGCGTGAATTGCTGGCTCTGAGCCGCACCGACAGCCTCACCGGCCTGCTGAACCACGGCGCCTGGAAGGATCAACTGGAAGTCGAGTTCCAGCGTTGCCAACGCCAGCATCAGGGCGGGGCGATTGCGCTGATCGACATCGACCATTTCAAAACCATCAATGACACCTACGGCCACGTCGCCGGGGATATTGTCTTGCGTCAGTTGAGCAAGATGCTCAAGCAGAACCTGCGGGCGGCCGATGTCGCCGGCCGCTATGGCGGTGATGAGTTTTGCGTGATCCTCCCGGACCTTCCGCTCAATAGCGCCGCTGCCGCCATGGATGCCCTGCGTGATCGCTTCGCCACGCTGGGCTACGAACAAAACCCGGCGTTGAAAGTCAGCCTGAGCATCGGCCTGGCCGCCTTCAACCCGGCCCACACCGACGCGACCCTGTGGCTCAACGATGCCGACCAGGCGCTGTACGAAGCCAAATCCACCGGACGCAACCGGGTCATCTGTTGCGGCGACGGCATGCCCCATCACGAATTGCTCGATCCGGTCTGAGCCCCCTGTAGGAGCTGGCTCGCCAGCGAAGACGGAATCTCAGGCGACATCAATGGTGAATGTCACACCGCCTTCGCTGGCAAGCCAGCTCCTACAAAGGGATCTTCGATCAATCAGGTTTGTATGCGTCGCTTTCGGTATAGAGCCGACCGGCGCAGTCATGTAGGGTTTGAACTCCCCGACACGAAACAAGGATCGATTCATGACGTTCAAACTCCCTCGCTCCCTGCTGGCCACCAGTCTGGGCCTGACCCTCGCCCTCGGTGCCTTTGCTCCCGCAGCCTTCGCCGAACCGCACAAACAAGTCCTCGCCGATTCCGAGCAATACAAGGGCGAAGCCCTGAAGCTGCTGGAACGGCTGGTGAACATCGACTCCGGTTCCGGCTATGAGCCAGGCCTGACTCAAGTCCGCGACATCGCCATCGATGAACTGAAAAAACTCGGCTTTACCATCGAACTGGTGCCCAACACTCCGGACAAGAGCAGCCATGTAATCGCGACCCTGAAAGGCACCGGCAAGGCGAAAATCCTGCTGATGGCGCACATGGACACCGTGTTCAAGGAAGGCTCCGCCGCCGAGCGGCCGTTCCACATCAAGGACGGCCGCGCCTACGGCCCGGGTGTGATGGACGACAAGGGCGGTATCGTCGCCGGGATCTATGCGCTGAAAGTCCTGAAAAACCTCGACTTCAAGGACTACGCGCAGATCACCTTCCTGCTCGACGCCAGCGAAGAAACCGGCTCGGACGTCGCCACCGACCTGATCAAGAAAACCGCCAAGGCTCACGACGTCACCCTCAACCTCGAACCCGGTCGTCCGGCGGATGGCCTGGTGGTCTGGCGCAAAGGCAGCGCCACCGCCGTGGTGGAAGTCAAAGGCAAGGCTGCGCACGCCGGTGTGGCGCCGGAGTTGGGTCGCAACGCAGCCATGGAGGCGGCGCACCAGATTTTGCAGCTCGGCAAACTCGGCGATGAAGCGAAGAAAACCACCATCAACTTTACCGTGATCAAGGCTGGCGACCGGACCAACGTGATTCCTGACCAGGCCACGGCCAAGGCCGACGTGCGTGCGGCGGTGCCGGAAGAGTTTGACCGGATCGAAAAGGATCTGGCGCGGGTTTCGAAGGACAAGTTGATTGCCGATACCGAAGTCACCACCACCCTTCAGCGCGGCTTGCCGCCGATGCCGCAGACGCCGGAATCGGATCGGTTGATGGCGATGGCGCAGGGGATTTATGGCGAGATTGGCCGTAAGTTGACCGAGGAAGGGAGCGGTGGGGCGGCGGATGCGAGCCTGTCTGCGGGTGTGGGGACGCCGACGCTGGATGGGTTTGGCATTGTGGGTGGCAATATTCATACGCCCGAGGAATATGCCGAGGTTGAGAGCGTGGCGCCGCGGATTTATCTGTTGTCGCGGATGATTATGGAGTTGGCGAAGAAGTAAACGAAGCGTCTAGGCAAAGTTTTAGCGGCGTAGCGACTGGCGCCATCGCGGGCAAGCCCGCTCCCACATTGGATCTTCAGTGCGCCATTGATCAAATGTGGGAGCGGGCTTGCCCGCGATGGCGTCCTGTCAGCCAACACAGCTAGACCTGCTGCACCATCACTCTTTAACACGCATAAACTCTTCCGCCCAACGGATGTAATCCTCAGGCTGGGTATAGGTATGCGTCAGTTCGGTCGCGCTCAAATCCGATGCTTCGGTAAAAATCTGCCGTTGCTCGCGCAGGCTGTCGTAAGTCGCCTTGATCGCCGCAAAGTACGCACCGTGCCCATCGATGGTGACCCGCACGCCCAGTTCGGCCAGGCGTTTGTCGTCGCGCAACGCTGGGTTGCCGTAGGTGACCAGCATCAGCGGCACGCTCAGGTGCTCGGCGATCTGTTCCAGATGATTGAAGTCCTGTATCCCCACCATGCAGATGCCGTCCGCGCCCGCCGCCTGATATTGCTGGGTGCGGCTGATGATTTCCTGGACCGGCAAAATCCCCGCGTGGGTGCGGGCGATAATCGCCATTTCCGAGTCGCACCGGGCTTCCAGCGCCGCACGAATCTTGCCGACACCTTCTGCAACCCCGATCAGGTCGGTGGACTTGCGGCCGAATTGGGCCGGCAGCAACGTGTCTTCAATCGTCAGGGCGGCGATGCCGGCGCGTTCGAGTTCGACGATGGTGCGCATGACGTTGAGCGCATTGCCGTAGCCGTGGTCAGCGTCGGCGATGACCGGCAATTGCGCCACACGGCCAATGCGGGTGGCCTGTTCGGCGAACTCGCTGAGGGTAATCAAGGCAAAGTCGGGGGCGCCCAGAACCTGCAACGACGCAACCGAGCCGCCCAGAATCCCCACTTCAAAACCCAAATCGGCGGCAATGCGGGCCGACATCGGATCGAAGACCGACGCCGTGTGGTAGCAGGCGTTGGAAGCAAACAACTCGCGAAAGTTACGGCGCAAATCTTGATGAGAAAGCCTGGACATATGAGTTCCACCAATGGAATGGAAGGGCTTGAGCAAAAGTGTCAACGCCGAAGGAACAAAAGGCTATCACGTGGACGGGGGGAGAATGATGACGAATTTAACAAAATAACCTCATCGCCAACGATGCTTTCTAACACAATTGACGCAAATCCCGACCATTACACCGCCCTATGTAGCAGCTGCCGAAGGCTGCGTTCGAGTGCGCAGCGCTCGCAATCCAGTGCGCATAAGGGAATCAGATTTCAGTTTGAGAGACCGGGCTGTCAGGTTTTACGACTGCTGCGCAGCCGGACGCAGCCTTCGGCAGCTGCTACATGTCACGCAGGCTTCGGCAGCGGTTACATGTCACGCAGGCTTCGGCAGCGGTTACATGTCACGCAGGCTTCGGCAGCGGTTACATGTCACGCAGCCTTCGGCAGCTGCTACATGTCACGCAGGCTTCGGCAGCGGTTACATGTCACGCCGCCACGGCTTGCTGCTGTTGATTGAGCAGCGGCACGGCGCGTACCGAGTTGCCGGGTTGCAGTTGCAGGCGTTTGGCGGTGAGGCGGTCGACGATCAGGCTGTAGCCCACCCGTCGCGCCGGTGCGGCGGTGATGCGGCAGTTTTCCAGGCGTCGATTGTGGATCAGCCACACCGGCGCCTCGTCGTCTGGTGTACCGATGGCCAGCACCAGGGGCTGGCTGTCGCGTACGGTGCGGATTTTCGAAATCGGCGCTTCGATCACCGGGCCGGCGTCGAAGATGTCGATGTAGCCTTTGTGGGCAAAACCTTCGGCAGTGAGGATTTTCAGGGCCGGTTCGGTGGTGGGGTGAGCCTTGCCGATCACCGCCTGGGCCTGTTCGGTGAGCAGGCAGGTGTAGAGCGGTTGGCGTGGCATCAGTTCGGCGATGAATGATTTGTTGCCCAGCTCGGACAAGTGATCGGCATGGCTGAAATCCATCTTGAAAAAGTGCCGGCCGAGACTGTCCCAGAACGGTGAGCAGCCTTGTTCGCCGGCACTGCCACGCAGTTCGGCGAGGAGTTTGTCGCCGAACAGGTGCGGGTACTCGGCAACAAACAACAAGCGCGCCAACGACAGCAACCTGCCGTTACTGCCCTGGCGTTGATCCGGACGCAGGAACAGCGAGCAGATTTCCGCTTGCCCAGTCATTTCATTGTTCAGGAACAGCGTCGGGATTTGCCGCTGGATGCCCAGGTCCGGTGACGAGCTGACCGTCACCCCGACCCGGTAGTTGTACCAGGGCTCGCGCAGGCCAACCGCCCCCGACAGGGCACTGACACCCACGACTTGCTGATCGTCGTCTTCGAGCACGAACAGGTAATCGGCATCGGCACGTTCGACCTGTTCGGCGAAGGTCCGTTGCGCCCAGCGCAGCCGGTGGGCCAGGCGTTCTTCGCTGGCCGGCAGGGTGCTCAACCCGCGACCGGCCTGCCGCACCAGTGCCAGCAGGGCGGGCAGGTCGGTGACGTGAACCGGGCGGACAATCATGATGCAGCTCCTTCTTTGCGCCTGCTCGGGCGCCGTCGTTGGGCACGGGGCCGGGTGATGCTCACAGGGCGATCAGCCGGATCGGGCTGCCGTCGGTCACGTGAAGGGCTGCGCACATTTCATCGCTCAGCGCCACGCTTTGCCCGGCGTTGTAGTCCAGTTCGGCGACGATGGCGCGATAGTCCTTCAGCGAGTCGTTGCTCACCAGATAGCGGCCACGGGCATCGATGGGCGAACCCGGTTGTGCCGTGCCGGTCTGGCTGCGGGCAATCGAGCGGATGTTGGAGGTGCGCGCATACAACGTCGGCCCGCCGTCGAACAGGTCGACATAGCTATTGGTCTCAAAGCCTTCGCGTTCGAGGATATCGAAGGCTTCCTGGCCATCGGGGTGGATTCGGCCGATGCAGTCCTGTGCGGCCTGGGGCAGCATCGGCACATAGATCGGGTATTGCGGCATCAGTTCGGCGAGGAACGTGCGGCTCTCCAGACCGCAGAGCCGCTCGGCTTCGGCGTAGGGCAGGTCGAAAAAATGCTTGCCCACGGCGTCCCAGAACGGCGACCGCCCGTCGTCGCTGAAACCGACGATCTCGGTGATCACTGCTTCGGCGAAGCGCTGCGAATGAGCGGCAATGAACAACAGTCGTGCCCGTGACAGCAACTCGGAAAACGCCGTTCGCACCAACGCCGCGTCAATATGAAACCCCCTCAACAAGGTGTGAGCACTGAGGTCGTGACACAACGACAGCGCGGGCACGCCGTGCTCGATGTTCAGTTCCCGCGAGGCGCTGGTGAAATGCCGATTGCGCAAGCTGTAGAACGGCTCGCTGAAACCGGCGGTGGCAAGGATTTCCGAGCAACCCACCAGGTGCCGGGTGCTCAGATTTTCCAGCACGAAGAAGTAATTCTCCGGGCCGTGACCCTGGACGTCCTTATCGAAAGAGGCGCAGGAATCGAGAATTCTTTCGCGTAGGCGTTCGGTATCGTCCGGCAAGGACGTGACGCCTACCAGACTTTCGCGAGCAAGCCGCTGCAACTGGGGCAGGTCGGTTAACTCGACTGGACGTAAAGCCAGCATGGATGCACTCCTGTATCAAAGGGTCCGGCGGTTAGCTCCGAACCTGACTATCACTGTCGGTTTCCACGCGTTGAATCGGCTGTCGCTTGAACGGGTCAGGCGCCACTCTTTTTTGTCAGTCGTTATTTGAGACGGGCAGCACGATGCTCGCACTCAGGTTATTGAGGTGCTGGTCGGACTGGTATCTGGCTCTGGGAGAACGGAGGTCGTGGTCGATATCGCTGAGAGAGGGCATCCGGGCTCCTTGCTGGATGGGTGTGTCGTTTCGATTCATGTTCCGTTTAACCAGTATTTATTTAACGCCCGCTCCATGTCTAGTGAATTTTTGTGCGCTTTTTTTTGGCCCCGGAATGGGGCGAAATGCCCGTATGACGGGGGCTACACGCATGTCGACAGAGCTTGTAGGCCATCGCCTATAGGGGTATCGGAGTTAGCCTTTTATCTCGGATGAAATGTGTTTGAGAGCCAGACTTGCCGTTTGAAACGAAACACCCCTGAACAGCGCTTCTTACGGCACAATTGCCCGATTATCGACGGCATGCCGGTTTCCCGTCCTATCAACAGAGTGATCTTTCGTGCAGGCAACCCGTTTGACCCTGATGTGCCACGCTAGAACCGTCGCACAAAAATTGGCGCGTTTTCCTACGGATGAGCCTTTGGAGATGGATTGGCTATCGGCAAAGAATTCCCGTAGTCGCCAATTCAAGGGGGCACCACGCCTCGTGTGTGGCCCGGAACTGCGGACCCGGCAAACCGCCGAATTGTTTGGCAGCGAAGTCGAGATTGCAGCGGCGCTGCGTGACTGCGATTTCGGACGCTGGAAAGGTCTGCGGATCGACGATGTGCAAAAAACCGAAACGGAAACGCTGCAGGCCTGGCTCAATGACCCGAATTCGGCGCCCCACGGCGGCGAGTCGGTGGCGCAACTCGCTGAACGCGTGGCCGCGTGGCTGACCACACTGACGGCGACACCGGGGCACGTCGTTGCCATCACCCATCCGTTTGTCATGCGCGCTGCGCTGATGCAGGTGCTGCAAAGCCCGGCGTTCAACCTTATCGACGTTGAACCGCTGTCGGCCATCGAATTGCGGTTCAACGGCCGCTGGCGGCTACGCTTTTTGGGTACGGACCCTGAGGGAACATGTTGATGAAAAAACTTCTGGTCATCGGCATCGGCGCCGGCAACCCCGACTACATCACAATGCAGGCCGTGAAGGCTTTGAACCTCGTCGACGTGTTTTTCCTGATGGACAAGGGCCAGAGCAAAGACAAGCTGATCGACCTGCGTCGCGAGATCTGTGAGCGCTACATCACCGATCACGATTACCGCTTCGTCGAAGCCCACAGCCCGGAGCGCGAGCGCGGGGATGTGGACTACAAGAGCAGTGTCGAAGATCTGAACCTTGCCAAGCAATTGACCTTCGAACGGCTGATCAATGAGGAAATGACTGACGGCCAGTGCGGCGGTTTTCTGGTGTGGGGCGATCCCGCGCTGTACGACAGCACCATCCGGATCTTGCAGGCGATTCTGGCTTCAGGTCGCTGCGTCTTCGATTTTGAAGTGATCCCCGGCATCACCAGCGTTCAGGCGTTGGCGGCTCAGCATAAAGTGCCGCTGAATCGCATCGGTCGCTCGATCGAGATCACCACTGGCCGGCGACTGGCGGCGGGGCAGGTGAGCGATGCCGACAGCTTGGTGGTGATGCTGGATGCGCAAGATTCCTACCATCAAGTGGCGGATCAGGAGACAGAGATTTACTGGGGGGCTTACCTGGGGACGCCGGATGAAATCCTCATCAGCGGCAAACTCAAGGATGTGGCGGATGAAATCGAGCGGGTACGCAAGGCTGCGAGGCTGGCGAATGGGTGGATTATGGATACCTATCTGTTGCGTAAACCTTGAGAAAATCGGCGTCTGGTCTGGCCTCATCGCGGGCAAGCCCGCTCCCACATTGGATCTCCAGTGTTCACAAAATCACTGTGAGAGCGGGCTTGCCCACGAAGGGGCCCGCAAAGTCACTTAAAAAAATCGCTTTAACCTCCCGCCCAAACCGCTCCCGGTACACCGATGGCGGCACCCCGACCACGCTACGAAACGCCACCCGGAAACTCTCCACCGAACGATAACCACAGCGCTCGGCAATCTGGTCGGTATTCTGGCTCGTGCTCTCCAGCAACTCACGCGCTCGCCCAAGGCGCTCATGCTGCAACCAGGCCTTGGGCGGCATGCCCGTGGCTTCGGTGAAACGACGCAGGAACGTTCGTTCGCTCATAGCCGCCTCGCTGGCCAGTTCGCGCACTTCAAGCGGTTCATGCAAGCGCTCGCGCGCCCACTGCATCACGCGCGAAAGATCGCTGCGCGGCGTAGGACTGACCGGGGTCGGAATGAACTGTGCCTGGCCGCCGGTGCGTTGCGGCGACATCACCAGGCGCCGCGCCACCGCGTTGGCCACCTGGGTGCCAAAGTCCCGCGCGACCAGATGCAGGCAAGCATCGATACCTGCCGCACTGCCGGCCGAGGTGATCAGTTGGCCCGAGTCGACGTAGAGCACGTCCGGGTCCACCAGAATGTTCGGGAATCGTTCGGACAGTTCGGTGGCATAGCGCCAATGCGTGGTGGCGCCGTGACCGTCGAGTAATCCGGTGGCCGCGAGCACGAACACGCCCGAGCAGATCGACAGTAACCGCGCACCGCGGGCATGGGCCTGGCGCAGGGCCGCGAGCAGGGCTTCGGGCACCGGCGCACGGCGGTCGCGCCAGCCAGGGATGATGATGGTCCGGGCCTGATCGAGCAGTTCCATGCCGCCATCGGCCAGCACGTGAATGCCGCCCATGGCGCGCATCGGGCCCTGATCGACAGCGGCGATCCGATGTTCGTACCACGGGAAATCGAACTCCGGCCGCGCCAGGCCAAAGATCTCCACGGCGATGCCGAATTCGAAAGTACACAGGCCGTCATAGGCCAGAATCGCGACCAATCCAGGGGTGGGCAGCATTTGGCGGAAAGTTCCCGGTGGGTGTCTGGTACGCCACTGTAGCGTCAAGCGACGGGCGGATAAAGTCTTCTCACACCTACCGAAACTTTGGAGTACGACCCATGACCAGCCTGGTCCGCGAAATTCCCGCAGCCCCATCGGCCATTGCCCTGATGCATTTCAGCAACCGCCTGACTTTCGAAACCGACTGTTCCGACGTCTATGGCAGCCAACAGGCCGATGAGGTCGATTTTGTCCTGGTGGACGTGCGCGGTCCGCTCGCGTTCGAGCGTGGCCATGTGCCGGGAGCGATTAATTTTCCGGGACGACTGCTGACCGCTGAAGGTCTGGCGGCCTATCCGAAAACCAGCTTGTTCGTGGTCTATTGCGCCGGTCCGCACTGCAACGGTGCCAACAAGGCCGCGGTGAAGCTGGCGGCGCTGGGTTACCCGGTCAAGGAAATGATCGGTGGAGTAACCGGGTGGCTGGATGAAGGGTTTGAGTTGAGTGTCGCAGCCGCACACCCCGCCAAGGCGCCCATAGGTTGCGAATGCTAAGTCCTGACATGCGCCGATAACCTGTAGCAGCTGGCGAAGCCTGCGTTCGGCTGCGCAGCAGTCGCAAAATCAGCACTCGCGGTACATCAGGAAAACCGTGCAAGTCGGGTTTACGACTGCTTCGCAGCCGAATGCAGGCTTCGCCAGCTGTTACAGGGAAGGTGTTTTCAGGGATGAAGCGGCCCACCATTCATCCAGTGTCGCCTGCAACCACGTGAACACGGCTGCGCAGGCGGCGCTGTCCGGCTGACCCCGTGGCAACGGCGATTCATCGGCAAAGTGTTGATTAAGAATGGCCACCGACTCGGCATTCCACTCCGGATGGAACTGCAATCCCACTCGCGTCGGACCAACGCTATACATCTGCTGGTCACATTGATCACTGCTAGCCAGTAATTGCGCGTTCGGTGGCAGATCGATCGCGTCTTCGTGCCACTCCAGCACCTTCAGCGTCTGGCCCTCAATGAACGTCACGGTGGTCCAGCCCGTTTCGGTATGAGCCATCCGCCGCACATTGCCGCCCAGACCCAGTGCCAACAACTGCGCGCCGAGGCAAATGGCAAACACCGGCGCGCCCTGATCGAGGCTGCCTGCCAGCCACTGGCGTTCGGCCTCCAGCCACGCCGGCCCGGCATTGGATTCATAAGGTCCGCCCAACAGCACTACCGGCGCCGCACCCACTGGCGGCAAGTGCCCAAGGTCTGCGCGAAAGATGTTCAGCGCCAGGCCTCGGGACGCTGCCCACTCGGCAATGGCGCCAGGTCCTTCGGCAGGGTGGTGCTGGATCAGGTTCAACGTGGGCATCACGTTTCTCTTGTGGGGCTGGGAGGAGGGCAATGTGCCGCAAAAAATGGTTCATCGCCAGCGCGACTCGTCAGTCGGATCAGCACCCCAAACCTTGTAGGTTTTGTCTGAAATCAGGGATTGTCTGACACTCCTTGCACCGCCATGGCGCACGCCTCTAAACAGCGCCATACAACCACCTCTTTTCTATAAGTATTTGTCGCTTAAACGCAATTTGCCCTCCAGCAGCCCCTCTAGACTGCCGGCCACTTCGGTCTTTACCAGCCACAAGCTACCGACCGAACGCTGATAATCGAACGCTGCCAATAAAAGCCTCCGCACACAGGAGTTATAAATGAAGAAGCTAGTGATGTTTGGTGCCCTGGCACTGTCGATGTTGTCCCTGACCGCTGTGGCCGAAGACGCCAAGCCGACCCGCATCGGTATCGAAGCCGGTTACCCGCCATTCTCGATGAAAACCCCTGACGGCAAACTCACTGGTTTCGACGTGGACATCGGCGACGCATTGTGCGAGCAGATGAAAGTGAAGTGCACCTGGGTCGAGCAAGAGTTCGACGGCCTGATCCCGGCACTGAAGGTCAAGAAAATCGACGCGATCCTGTCGTCCATGACCATCACTGACGACCGTAAAAAGAACGTCGATTTCACCATCAAGTATTACCACACCCCGGCGCGCTTCGTGATGAAGGAAGGCACCGACGTCAAGGACCCGCTGACCGATCTCAAGGGCAAGAAAGTCGGTGTACTGCGCGCCAGTACCCACGATCGTTTCGCCACTGAAGTGCTGGTGCCGGCCGGCATCAACCTGGTTCGCTACGGTTCCCAGCAGGAAGCCAACCTGGACATGGTTTCCGGTCGCATTGACGCGCTATTGGCCGACTCGGTCAACCTGGACGACGGTTTCCTGAAAACCGACGCCGGTAAAGGTTTCGCGTTCGTAGGCCCTGAGTACAACGATCCGAAATACTTCGGTGGCGGCGCCGGCATCGCTGTGCGCAAGGGCGACAAAGAGCTGGCGGACAAATTCAACACCGCCATCACTGAAATTCGCGCCAACGGCAAGTACAAGCAAGTGCAGGACAAATACTTCAAGTTCGACGTTTACGGCGAGTAATCCGGCCGTTCAAAAAAATGGCAACCGTTGACGCGGTTGCCATTTTTTTTATGCAATCTTTCTATTGGAACGAGAAACCTGTGGGAGCGAGCCTGCTCGCGATGGCGTCGTGTCAGCCGATTCTGATGTTGAATGTCAGTACCCCATCGCGAGCAGGCTCGCTCCCACAGGTGATCTCACCGTTCAGACATTCAGGAGTCCGCCATGCAACGCATCGACCATCCACTGCCCTGGAGCCACCTGGGGACCGAACGCACACTCAGCGTGTTTCGTTATGGCGCGGGCACTCGCAAGGTGTACATCCAGGCCAGCCTGCACGCTGATGAATTACCAGGCATGCGTACCGCCTGGGAATTGAAGAAACGCCTGACCGAACTCGAAGCCCAAGGCCAGCTGCAAGGCGTCATCGAACTGGTGCCGGTCGCCAATCCCATTGGCCTCGATCAGCACCTGCAAGGCAGCCACATGGGGCGCTTTGAACTGGGCAGCGGCAAGAATTTCAACCGCTCGTTCGTCGAACTCAGCGCACCGGTGGCCGAGTTGATCGGTGATCGCCTGGGCACCGATGCCGAGGCCAACATCGCGTTGATTCGCCAGACCATGGGCCAGGTGCTCGACGGCTTGCCCGCAGCGGTTTCGCAATTGGAGGCCATGCACCGCTTGCTGCTGCGCCACGCCTGCGACGCCGACATCACCCTCGATCTGCACTGCGATTTCGACGCGGCGATTCATATCTATGCCTTGCCGCAGCACTGGCCACAGTGGCAATCCCTGGCTGCACGGTTGAAGGCCGGTGTCGCTTTGCTCTGTGAAGATTCCGGCGGCAGCTCGTTCGACGAGTCGTGTTCTTCGCCGTGGTTGCGCCTGGCACGGGCATTCCCTGAGGCGGCGATTCCACCGGCCAATCTGGCGACGACGCTGGAGCTGGGCAGCATGGGTGACACCCGCGTCGACCAGGCCCAAGCCAATTGCGAGGCGATCCTGGGATTTCTCGCCGAGCAGGGTTTCATCAAAGGCACCTGGCCGGCGGCACCGAGCGAATGCTGCGAAGGCATGCCGTTCGAAGGCACCGAATACCTGTTCGCGCCACATCATGGCGTGGTCAGTTTCCTGCGTGATTCCGGTGAGTGGGTGGAGAAGGGCGATGCGCTGTTTGAAGTGGTCGACCCGTTGAGCGATCGGGTCACGACGGTGTGCGCCGGGACCAGTGGCGTGCTGTTTGCCATTGATCGCGGTCGTTACACCCAGCCGGGCACCTGGCAGGCGAAAGTCGCGGGGCGTGAGCCGATTCGGGTTGGCAAACTGATCAACGATTAACCCGACTCACTTGTAGGACCTGTAGGACCTGTAGGAGCTGTCGAGAGAAACGAGGCTGCGATCTTTTGATCTTGTTTTTTTGAAGATCAGGATCAAAAGATCGCAGCCTCGTTTCACTCGACAGCTCCTACAGCTCCTACAGGGGAGGCGGTGTCAGGGTCATCGGTGATGGGAAGTGTTAGGCTCTGCCCCGAATCCTGCGCGCCGTGAAGGAAGGTTTATGTTGAAGTTTCTCGCTCTGCTGACGCTGCTGGCATCCGCCGCCGTCCATGCTCAAACCCCGCTGCAAACCGATTTGCCGCTGCAGTACCTGGAGCAGGCCCACCCCGACTCGAACAATCAACCTCTGGTGATTTTCCTCCACGGTTACGGCAGTAACGAGCAGGATCTGTTTGGCATCAAGGATGAACTGCCCGCGTCATACAACTACCTGTCGGTGCGGGCGCCGATGGTGATGGAAGAGGGCAGTTACCAGTGGTTTCGCAAAAAAGGCGAGGGTGCCTACAACGGCGAGACGGACGACTTGAAGACCAGCGGCCAGGTGCTGCTGGATTTCATCGCACAGGCGACGAAGAAATATCACACGGACCCGGCCAAGGTTTTCCTGGTGGGTTTCAGCCAGGGCGCGATCATGTCCTACGAGGTCGCCCTGCGGCACCCCGAGGCGGTGGGCGGGATTGCCGCGTTGAGCGGGCGGATTTTACCGGTGCTCAAATCCGAGCTCAAACCGGATGAAAAACGCCAGAAACTCGCAATTTTCATTGGTCATGGCACGGCGGACAAACGCTTGCCCTACACCGATGGCACCGACGCCGACAGCCTGTTGCAGAGCCTGTCACTCAAGCCTGAATTCCACGCCTACCCTGGCGTAGGTCACAGCATCAGCGGCGCCGAGATGCAGGACTTGAGCGCCTGGTTGCAGCGCCACAATCCCTGAGTCTCACTTGCCGCTGACCAGCTGTTTGATCAAGGTTTCGTGCGCGGCCATGTCGCCGGGACGGGAAATGACCTGAACCACGGCCATGCGGGTGCCGGACGCCGCCATCAGCGTGGTGTTGAGGGTGATGCCGCCACCCTGTGTGGCGGTGCTATCGACCTGACGAATCCCCAGCCCGGTGCCTTTTTGGGTCAGGCTTTTTTCGCTCAGCTTATTGAAATCCGGCAGGGCCTTGCGTTGAGCCGAATCGAAGTCGGCCACCGTTTCGTCGAGAAACTTGCCGTCGTTGTCCTTGACCGTGACTCCGGGCGGAAGGTTGTTTTCTGCAGCGATCACCACGGTCTTGGTGGCTTCGTTGGTGTACATGGTGCCGCTGGCACCGGTTGGGCTGGCGGGCAACGGGTTGGCAATGAAGCCCTTGGGCAGGGTGAACTTGAACTTGCCGCCGAGCATCGAGACTTTTTGTGCCGGCGCGGAATCGCTGGAAGTGGCCTTGGCCGCTTGCGCATTCAACGCCCCCAGGCTGGTAGCCACCGTCAGCAACAGGACAATGGCGTTTTTACTCAACAATGACATTCGGAATCTCCAGGGATGGTCGCGCTTTGAGGGCGATCATCCCATGGAATACGATCTGTAGCAGCTCCCGAACCTGCGATGTTGCGTTCCATGTAGGAGCTGGCTTGCCAGCGAACAACGTTAACGATGACGCGTTTGAACAGGATAAATGTTGAGCATTTGAGTCCTTCGCTGGCAAGCCAGCTCCTACAGGTTTGTGCCCAGCCTCTTATTACTGCGCCTGGTTTTGCGGGAACAGGTTGCGGCGGGTTTCTTCGTCGAACTCAGCCTTCAGCACCAGTTTTTCTTTCAGCCCCTGGGCGCGTTGGGCCGCCGGGCGGGCGCTGATTTCATCGAACAGGCGCTTGACGTTCGGGTACGCCGCCAAGCCGTTTTCGCCGAGGATGTACGGCGCGTAGCTGGCCCAGCCCCACAGCGCCATGTCGGCGATGCTGTAGGTATCGCCGGCCAGGTACTGATGGTCGGCCAGGCGTTGGTCAAGCACGCGGTAGTGGCGTTCGACTTCCTTGAGGTAACGGTTTTTCGCGTACGGCAGGTCTTCCGGTGCGTGGTGCAGGAAATGCACAGCCTGACCGGAGAACGGCGACAGGCCGGTGGCGATGAACATCAACCATGACAGCAGCTCGGCATTCCCGGCGGCGGAGGTCGGCAGGAAGCGCTGTTGGGTTTGCGCCAGGTGCAGCAGGATGGCGTGGGAGTCGAAAACAGTGGCATCACCGTCAACCAGGGCCGGCACTTTGGCGTTCGGGTTGATCGCCAAAAAGGCGGGCAGGTGTTGTTCGCCCTTGAAGGTGTCGACGCCGATCAGCTCGTAAGGCGTTTGCAATTCTTCGAGCAGCAGGGCGACTTTCATCGGGTTCGGCGAAGGGTGGAAAAAGAACTTCATGGTGTAGGCCTCAGTCAGTGATGGGTGTGAACTGAGGTTGATGTTGGCGCAAGCCTGTTCGATTGACGTGCAGGCTTCTTGTTCTACTCGTTCGAAACGATCGAACGTGTGATCGGCACTTTGGTGGTGGAACTCGACGTGGCGATCACGGCACCGGCAATGATCAGCAACGCCGGGATGATCAGGATCGGACTGGCATGGCTGCGACCGACGGTAATCAGCAGCAACGTGGAAATCAGCGGTGCCAGGTAGGACAGTGCCCCAAGCGTCGCCAGACTGCCGTGTTTGGTGGCGTGGTCCCAGGCAAGAAACGCCAGCCCTACTGGTCCGAGGCCGAGGACAATAATCGCCGTCCATTGGCTGAAGTCGGGCCGCACCGTGGTTTCGATTGCGAGGTGGCAGACCAGTCCGGCCACCGCGACAAGGCCGCAGACCCCGCCGATGGTGCTGCTGGGCACTTCGCTGAAACGGCGGTTGACCACCGAATAACCTGCCCAGATCAGCGCACAGCCGAATGCGGCGAGATAACCGGCGATGGGCAGCGCGACGGCTGCGCTCGGGGTGTGTTGCTGCATGATAAACGCCGTGCCGGCCAGGCCCAGCAGCGCGCCGAGCATTTGCCGTTTGTGCAGTTTTTCTCCGGCGGAGAACGCCGAAAGCAACACCAGCAACAGCGGCCAAAGGTAATTGATCAGGCTGGCTTCGGCGGCAGGGGCCGCCTTGAGCGCGAAAAAATACAGCGCGTGATAAACGAAAATTCCGACGAAGCCAGTCGCCCAGACGCTCCAGGGTTGTCGCCAACTAACGAAACCGGCCCGTCCGCGTCGGCCCAAAATCACCAGGCTCGCCGCGAACGCCACGCCGAAGCCCAGCGTCAACAGTTCAAACGGCGGAATGCCTTCGGTGAGGGTGGTCAGCAATGCCAGGGAAGACCAGAGCAAAATCGCAATCACGCCGACAGCCGTGGCCGATCGGGCGTTTCTAAGCTGAGTCATGTCTGTTCCTTCAGCGTAAAGAGCGGGCGACCATCCTGGCCCGATGACATCAAGCAGCTTAGCGTTTGATTGCCGTACGTCCAGCGTCCGCCACCGGGTTCGCCGGTTTGGCCAACAGACGCTTGGTCACCCCGAGCATTGCCACCGACACCGCGACGCCGAGGGCGAACGCGCTCAGGCCCATGCCTGGCAATGCCAGCGCCAATACCAGGCAGAATGCCGCGAACGAATACATCCCGGTGGCGGTGGCTCGCAGCAACGCGGCGGTAAACGCCGGGCCACGGGTTTGCTGGGAGAACACCGCCATCACACTGCCCAGCACCGGGAACACCGCGAGCAGGCCACTCCAGCGATCGCCGACAGTATTGGCGAGCAAGGTGACCGCGAGGGTGAGCAGGGCGCCAGCGACCATGCGCAGCAGCAGTTTGTCGGACTTCGGCGCCGGGCCTGAAACGATCGGCTGCACCGCGGGAAACAAGTAGGGTGCCGCCAGCAGCGCAATGGCAGCGGCGATGATCGAGAACACCAGGGACGATGGAATCAGCGACAGCACAACGGCCACCGTGGCCCAGACCCCCAACGAAATCATCAGCGCCCACGGCCATCCCGCCCGTTGTGCAACTTGGGCGTAGGTGACGCAGAAGGCAATCATCGCGAACATCGCCGACAGCGCGGCGGTCGCCGATTGCGCGGCGAACACCTCACCTTGTTCGATGGCGAGGAAGAACAGAATCGGTCCGACCACCACTGGCAATCCGGATAACCAGCCCGCCACGCTGGGCCCCCAGCGCTTACCGGCCAGGGAAATCAGCAGGAGAAATCCAGGAATGACCAGCAGTTTAAGGATCAGCACGCACGCACCTCCGACCTGAGTGAGGCGGCAACGTTAGCATTGCGGGCGAGTGATTGCTCTATGGATGTCGTGATTTTGTATACAAAACACCGCGTGGCCTCTGTCCCTGTAGGAGCCGAGCTTGCTCGCGAAGACGGCGGCACATCCAACATCAAATGAACTGTCAGACCGTCTTCGCGAGCAAGCTCGGCTCCTACAGGGGGCTGTGGGTACACCGGGATCGGCGAAACGTCTAAGCTGGCCGCTCCCACCTGTTGACGGATGTTTTGCGTGAAATTCAATTTGCCCAAAGTCGCTACCGCGCCGTTCTGCCCGCCGGAAGTGGCCGGCAGTGTTGCCGTCGATCCTCGCGCCTCGTTCTTCAAGCGGCTGCTGCGTTTTGCCGGTCCCGGGTTGCTGGTGTCGATCGGCTACATGGACCCGGGCAACTGGGCGACCGCCATCGAGGCCGGGTCGCGCTTTGGTTACAGCTTGTTGTTCGTGGTGCTGCTGGCGAGCCTGGCGGGGATGGTGGTGCAGTGTTTGTGTTCGCGCCTGGGCATCGCCACCGGGCGGGACCTGGCGCAGTTGTCGCGCGAGCGCTACAGCACGCGGACCGCGCGGACCCAATGGGTGCTGGCGGAAATCTCGATCATCGCCACCGACCTCGCCGAAGTGCTCGGTTGCGCCCTGGCGTTCCATTTGTTGCTGGGCTGTTCGCTGACCTTCGGCATTGCGCTCACGGCGTTCGACACGTTGTTGGTACTGGCCCTGCAAAACCGTGGATTCCGCCGACTGGAAGCGATCATGTTGGTGTTGGTGGGCACCATCGGCGCGTGTTTCTTCGTCGAACTGCTGTTGATCAAGCCCTACTGGCCCGACGTGGCCCGGGGCTTCACGCCGTCACTCTCAGCCATCGGCGATGCCGCGCCGCTGTACCTGGCCATCGGGATCCTCGGGGCCACGGTGATGCCGCATAACTTGTACTTGCACACCTCGATCGTGCAAACCCGGATGATCGGCAAGGACCTGGCGAGCAAGCAGGACGCGGTGAAACTGGCGCGCATCGACACCATCGGCTCGCTGGCCCTGGCGCTGCTGGTGAACGCGGCGATCCTGATCCTCGCGGCGGCGGCATTCCACAAGAGCGGGCATACCGACGTGGTGGACATCCAGGACGCCTATCACCTGCTCGATCCATTGGTCGGCGGGGCCTTGGCCAGCGTGTTGTTTGGCGTGGCGTTGCTGGCCTCGGGGCAGAGCTCGACCTTCACCGGGACCATCGCCGGGCAAGTGATCATGGAGGGGTTCCTGAACCTGCGGATTCCGTGCTGGCAACGGCGTTTGATTACCCGTGGGCTGGCGCTGATCCCGGCGTTCATTGGGGTTTGGTTGATGGGCGATAACGCGGTGGGCAAGCTGTTGGTGTTGAGTCAGGTGGTGTTGAGCCTGCAGTTGCCGTTTGCCTTGTATCCGTTGATTCGCATGACCAACGATCAGAAGCTGATGGGGCCGTTTGTCAATCGGCTGCCGACGCGGGTGTTGGCGTGGGGGTTGTTTGTGGTGATCAGTGGGGCGAACAGTTGGTTGATTCTGCAGTTTTTGGGGTGACTGTCCGGGCCTCATCGCGGGCAAGCCCGCTCCCACATGGATTATGGTGTACATGGATCCTGTGGGAGCGGGCTTGCCCGCGATGAACGATCACACGGCGTCCCGTCCAAACGCCTCAACCACAAAATCAACAAACACCCGGGTCTTGGCCGGCATCAACGTCCGGCTCGGGTAATACAGCGAGATCGGCCCCGCATCGCCATACCATTCGGGCAGCAGCCGCACCAGTTCGCCGCGCTGGATATTGGCCAGCACATCGGGCAACACCAGCAGCGTCACGCCCAAGCCAAGGATTGCCGCCTCACGCATGGCCGCCGGGTCATTGAGGACGATGTTTTCGTTGAGGCTGGCCGGTGCTTCATCGCCCGCCCCGTCGCGCATGACCCACTGGCGAATCCGCCCGGTGCGGGTGCCGCGCATCACGATGCCGTTGTGACCGGACAAGTCTTCCGGGCGTTCGGGCAGCGTGCGTGTGGCCAGGTAGGCCGGGGAGGCGACGGCCACCACATGCGCCGCCGCCAATGTTCGGGAGATAACCCCCGGCGTCAATTCGAAGCCGCCACCAATCGCCGCGTCGTAGCCTTCCGCAATCAAGTCCACGGGACGGTTTTCGAAGTGCCACTCAGGTCGAATCAGCGGGTAACGCGCCAGAAACGCCGGCAGCAGCGGCAGGATATGCCCGATGCCAAATGTCGGCGCCAGGCTGACCTTGAGCACGCCGGCCGGTTCGCCACGGTCGCTGGTTACCGCGCTGATCGCCGCTTGCAGCGCTTCGAGATTGCCACCGATGCTGGCCAGGAAACTTTCGCCGGCTTCAGTCAGTGACAGCTTGCGGGTCGAGCGCTGGAACAGCCGCACACCGATGTTGCGCTCCAGCATCGCCACGTTGCGGCTGACCGCCGCGGGCGTCAGTGCCAGCAAGCGAGCGGCAGCGGAAAAGCTCCCGGTTTCGGCGCTGCGGACAAAGGATTCTAGGTTGGCGAGGGTTTCCATGGCAAACACCTGCTAGCAATGCTTGAAGATCATTCAAGCCATTACCGGCTAATCAAGACCTAATGGCAAGCGCAGTATTCACTCCATCGACAACCCACGGAGTGAACCACCATGAGCACCATCGGAATCATCGGCGCCGGCGCAATCGGCGCAGCTTTCGCCAAAGCCCTTTCGCGTCAAGGCATTGAAGTGGTCATCGCCAACAGTCGCGGCCCGCAAACCCTGGCGTCGCTGGTCGCCGAACTCGGGCCAACGGCTCGCGCCGGAACCCGTGAAGATGCGGCCGCCCAGCCGATTGTGCTGGTGGCGGTCAACTGGTCGAAGTTGCCGACCGCGCTGGCCGGTCTGCCGGATTTCAGCGGACGGATCGTCATTGATGCCAACAACTCGATCGAGTCGCCATCGTTCAAGGCGGTGGATTTGCAGGGAAGGACATCCAGCGAAGTGTTTGCCGAATGGGTGCCGGGCGCGCGGGTGGTGAAGGCGTTCAATCACCTTCAGGCGCGTTTTCTTGACAGCGATCCGGCGGCGGAGGGCGGGCGGCGGGGGCTGTTTTTATCCGGCGACGATGCCGATGCGAAAGCGCAAGTGGCCGCACTGATTGATCAGTTGGGGTTCTTCGGAATCGATCTGGGGGCGTTGAGCGTTGGCGCGAAGCTGGTGCAGTTCCCCGGCGGCCCATTGCCGACGCTGAACCTGGTGAAATTCGCCTGACCCTCCATTCACCACGATCTTTGTAGCAGCTGGCGAAGCCTGCGTTCGGCTGCGCAGCAGTCGTGAAATCAGACGATGAGGTGTTTCAGGAAGACCGCATGCTCAGGTTTGACGACTGCTGCGCAGCCGAACGCAGGCTTCGCCAGCTGCTACAAAGTGAGTTCCCCTGTAGGAGCTGGCTTGCCAGCGAAGGCAATGTCCGACTCGCTGCAATGGTCGACCGTTCAAGCGCTTTCGCGGGCAAGCCAGCTCCTACGGGGGAGATGTGGATAACCCGGTGCGACGTGAGTCGCACCGGGTGTGTTGCCAGGCTGCGGCGGATCTTCGTGGGTCCCCGCGCAGTCTGTTGAACGCTTTAAGCCCGTTCGATCGCCAGTGCCACGCCTTGACCACCACCGATGCACAGGGTGGCGAGGCCTTTCTTGGCGTCACGCTTGATCATTTCATGCAGCAAGGTCACCAGCACCCGGCAACCCGACGCACCGATCGGGTGACCCAGGGCGATGGCGCCGCCGTTGACGTTGACCTTGTTCAGGTCCCATTCCAGGTCCTTGGCGACCGCCAGGGATTGCGCGGCGAAGGCTTCGTTGGCTTCGATCAGGTCCAGTTGGTCGATGGACCAACCGGCCTTGTCCAGGCAACGGCGAGTGGCTGAGACCGGGCCGATGCCCATGATCGCCGGGTCCACGCCCGCGTTGGCGTAGGCCGCGATTTTCGCCAGCACCGGCAGGCCCAGGGCCTTGGCTTTTTCGGCGCTCATCAGGATCACGGCAGCAGCGCCGTCATTCAGCGACGAAGCGTTACCGGCCGTCACCGAACCGTCCTTCTTGAAGGCCGGTTTCAGTTTGCCCAGGGCTTCGGCGGTGGTGCCGGCCCGTGGCTGTTCGTCGGTGGCGAAGGACAGCGGATCGCCCTTGCGCTGAGGAATGAGGATCGGCGTGATCTCATCGGCAAAACGTCCGGCTTCAATAGCAGCCGTGGCTTTCTGCTGCGAGGCCGCGGCGAAGGCGTCCTGTTGTTCGCGGGTCAGGCTGTATTTGTCCGCCAGGTTCTCGGCGGTGATGCCCATGTGGTAATCGTTGAACGCATCCCACAGGCCGTCGCTGATCATGGTGTCGACGATTTGCGCGTGACCCATGCGCAGACCGGTGCGCGCACCCGGCATCACATAGTTGGACAGGCTCATGTTTTCCTGGCCGCCGGCAATGATCACCTCGGCATCGCCGCAGCGAATCGCCTGGGTGGCCAGATGCAGGGCTTTCAGGCCCGAGCCGCAGACCTTGTTCAGGGTCATGGCAGGAACGGCAAAGGGCAGGCCGGCCTTGATCGAGGCCTGGCGCGCAGGGTTTTGCCCGGCACCGGCGGTCAACACCTGGCCCATGATCACTTCATCGACTTCGGCCGGGTCCAGGCCGGTTTGTGCCAGCAACTGACGGATCACCGCCGCGCCCAGGTCGACCGCAGAAACATTGGCCAGGGCACCCTGGAAACTGCCGATCGCGGTACGCGTGGCGGCAACAATGACGACTTCTTGCATGGAATGATTCCTCACTGGGCAGCGAACTGCATTTCCGGCACGTGATCCGGCACGATCAGTTTACCGGCGGTCTTGGCGACAATCTCTTCGACGCTGACGCCCGGTGCACGTTCTTTCAGGATGAACGCGCCGTTTTCGATTTCAAGATACGCCAGGTCAGTCAACACACGCTTGATGCAACCAGCGCCGGTCAGCGGCAGGCTGCATTGCGCCAACAGCTTGGACTCACCGTCCTTGGACGCGTGGGTCATGATGACGATGATGTTGTCCGCGCCAGCGACCAGGTCCATCGCGCCGCCCATGCCCTTGACCAGTTTGCCGGGAATCATCCACGAGGCGATGTTGCCTTGCACGTCGACTTCAAACGCGCCGAGCACGGTCAGGTCGACATGGCCACCGCGGATCATCGCGAAGGACTCGGCCGAGGAAAAAATCGAAGCGCCGATACGGGCGGTCACGGTTTGCTTGCCGGCGTTGATCATGTCGGCATCGATGGTGTCTTCAGTCGGGAAAGGACCCATGCCGAGCAGGCCGTTTTCCGACTGCAGCATGACTTCCATGCCTTCCGGGATGTAGTTGGCGACCAGGGTCGGAATGCCGATGCCCAGGTTCACGTAGAAGCCGTCCTGCATTTCGCGGGCGACGCGTTGAGCCATTTGTTCGCGGGAAAGTGCCATTGTTGTTATTCCTTCATTCGGTCCGGGGGCAGGGGATCACTTACGCACGGTGCGCTGTTCGATGCGCTTTTCGAACGTGCCGCAAATGACCCGGTCGACGTAGATGCCAGGGGTGTGGATCTGCGCCGGGTCCAGCTCGCCGGGTTCGACGATTTCTTCGACTTCGACCACGGTGATCTTGCCGGCAGTGGCCGCCAGCGGGTTGAAGTTCTGGGCGGTGTGGCGATAGATGACGTTGCCGAAATGGTCGGCTTTCCAGCCTTTGACGATGGCGAAGTCACCGGTGATGGATTCTTCCATCAGGTACTTGCGACCGTGGAATTCGCGCACTTCCTTGCCTTCGGCAACCGGAGTGCCGACGCCAGTCGCAGTGAAGAACGCCGGGATGCCGGCGCCGCCCGCGCGCATTTTTTCGGCGAGGGTGCCTTGGGGGGTCAGGACAACTTCAATTTCGCCTTTCAACAGCTGTTCTTCGAACAGTTTGTTTTCGCCGACGTAGGACGCCACCACTTTACTGATCTGGCGGTCTGTCAGCAGCACGCCGAGACCGAAACCGTCGACGCCGCAGTTGTTGGACACCACGGTGAGGTCACGTGTGCCTTTGCGCTTGATCTCGGCGATCAGGTTTTCCGGGATCCCGCACAGGCCGAAGCCGCCAGCGATCACGGTCATGCCGTCTTCAAGACCTGCCAGAGCTTCCTCGTAGGAACTCACACGCTTGTCGAAACCTGCCATATGCACCTCTTTTATTCTTTGTGGGCGGCTGGCTAGCCGAATGGGATGGAGTGTCTCTCTGGGTGATTCATTTGTTAAGTTGTTTTTTTGATTGAATTGATTGAAAAAGATCATCAGTGTAGGGGCTGCCGAAGGCTGCGATCTTTTGATCCTGATCTTACGATTTCAAGACCGCTGAAGATCAAGGTCAAAAGATCGCAGCCTTCGGCAGCTCCTACAGTGAGCTGGCGTGACGTCGAATTAATGTAGTTACCTTGGAGAGACAGCGCATGACCGTCAAGCAGATCCGCGCATTCCTGGCCGTGGCCCAGAGCCTGAGTTTTGCCGTGGCCTGCGAGCGGTTGCACCTGTCGCAATCGGCGTTGAGCCTGACCATCAAGGCGCTGGAAGAGGGCTTGGGCGGGCGGCTGTTCACCCGCAATACGCGCAACGTGGCGCTGACGCCAGAGGGTGAGTCGCTGGTGCCCTTGGCGCGCCGACTGATCGCCGATTGGGACAACGCCGAGGATGAACTGCGCCAGCGCTTCACCCTGCAACGCGGCCGCGTGACCCTGGCGGCCATGCCGTCGTTTGCCGGTAACTTGCTGCCACCAATCCTGAGGATTTTCCGTGCGCGTTACCCCAAGGTCAATGTCACAGTGAATGACGTGATCAACGAGCAAGTGCTGGAGATGGTGCGAGATCGCCAGGTTGAGCTGGGGGTGGCGTTTGAGCCGACCCAGAGTTCGTCACTGGAATTCACGCCGCTGTACATGGACCGGTTTGTGGCCGTCGTGCCACACGATTCCAAGTTAGCCAAATTGGACGACATCGACTGGCGGACCTTGCTCAAGGAGCCGTTCATTACCTTGCAGCGCCCGTCGACGGTGCGGGTGATGCTCGAAGAGCACTTGCAGGCACGCGGGATGAAGTTGCCGGTGGAGTTTGAAAGTCATCAGTTGGCGACGGTCGGCAGGATGGTCGCCAGCGGTCTGGGCGTGAGCGCGGTGCCGGCCCTGTGCGCCGGGCAAATGCGCGAGCTCGGCGCACGCTGCATTACCTTGCGCGACCCGGTGGTTGAGCGGGCGATCGGAGTGCTGACCAAACCGGGTGTTGAGCTGTCGGCGGCGGCGCAGGCGTTGTTCGACATTCTCAAGGAGGAAAACCTTGGTATGCACTGAACACATTCCCCTGTGGGAGCGGGCTTGCCCGCGATAGCGGTGGGTCAGTCTACGAATGGGTTGGATGTGCCGGCCTCATCGCGGGCAAGCCCGCTCCCACAGGGTTTTAAGTGATCAGGATGAAAGGTGTTGCGCCAGTAATGGCAGCAATCGCTCGCAGGAGGCTTCGATTTTCAGATCAAGGATGTCATCCGCCCGGGTCTTGCCCAGATTGATCGCAATCAGCGGCTTACCCTGATCCGCCACCGCCCGGCACAACCGAAACGCCGAATACGCCATCAGCGAAGACCCGACCACCAACAACCCCGCCGCCTTTTCCACCGCCGCCATCGCCTTGGCCGCCGTGGCCTGCGCCACGTTCTCGCCAAAAAACACCACATCCGGCTTCATCCGTTCGCCCGCGCAATGCGGGCAGTGCGGCACTTGAAAGCGCGCTTCAAAGGCGGCGTCGAGCAAGGTGTCGCCATCGGGTGCCTGCACGGCATCAACCCCGGCCAGGTAGGGATTCTGCGTTTCCATCAGGCGCTGGATCGAATCCCGTTCGCTGCGCTGGCCGCAGTCCAGGCACAGCACCCGGTGCAGGCTGCCATGCAGTTCGATCACGTCATGGCTGCCGGCCTGGTCGTGCAAGGTGTCGACGTTTTGGGTGATCAGCGCGCTGATCTGCCGCGCACTTTGCAAACTGGCCAGGGCCTCGTGCGCCACGTTCGGCTGGGCCTGGCGCACTCGCGGCCAGCCAAGCATCGCCCGTGCCCAGTAGCGACGGCGGGATTCGGGGGCTGAGAGGAATTCCTGATACATCATCGGTTGCCGGCCACGCCGCACGCCCTGGTTATCGCGGTAGTCCGGAATGCCCGACGGGGTGCTGATGCCAGCGCCGGTCAGGACCACAAACGGTTGATCGGCCATCAGCTGCTGGAGCCGGTCGAGTTGTTCGCGTAAGGGGCTGTCGAGCATGTTCAACACTCCGCAAGGCCTTGATGGCTTGCAGCGTAACATTTGCCGCTCACTGGGCACATTCACAACACGGCCCCCTGTAGGAGCTGTCGAGTGAAACGAGGCTGCGATCTTTTGATCTTTTAAAAAGCCAGGATCAAAAGATCGCAGCCTCGTTTCACTCGACAGCTCCTACAATAGCCATCAGCGGTTCGCGGTTATTTACGCGCCTCCAGAATCAGGTTGAACGGTGTTTCCGTGGCCCGGCGGAAACTCTTGAACCCGGCCTCGGTGAACACTTTGCGCAGCCGCGCCTCGCCCGCCTGGGCGCCGAGCCCGAGGCCGACCTCCTGGGACAGCGAGTTCGGTGTGCAAATGAAGGTCGAAGCGGCGTAGAACAGCCGGCCGACCGGGGTAATGTTGTCGTCGAGCGAATCGTTGGCAAACGGCTCCACCAGCAGCACCGTGCCGTCCGGTTTCAGCGAGTCATAGGCGTGCCGCGCCGCGCCCACCGGGTCGCCCATGTCGTGCAGGCAGTCGAAGTAGCAGACCAGGTCATAGTCATCGCCGGGATAGCTTTTTGCCGTGCCCTGGAAGAACCGCGCACGTCCGGACACTCCGCCTTCTTCGGCGCGCTGGGTGGCGACGGTGACGGAAGGTGCGTGGTAGTCGAACCCGACAAACCGCGAGTCCGGGAACGCCTGGGCCATGATCACCGTTGAGGCGCCATGCCCGCAGCCGATGTCCGCCACTTTGGCGCCGGCCTGCAGTTTGGCGACGACGCCATCCAGCGCGGGCAGCCACTCGGCAATCAAATGCGCCTTGTAGCCAGGGCGGAAGAAGCGTTCCGTGCCGCTGAACATGCACGGATGGTGATCGCCCCAGGCGAGGGCACCGTTGCCGCGCATGGCGTTGACCAGTTTGTCCTTGTCATGGAAAAACGACGCCACCACGCCGATTCCGCCGGCGATATAAACCGGCGAGTCTTCGATGGCAAGCGTCAGGGCCTGCTCTTCCGGCAGGCGGAACTGGCCGTCGCTGTGTTCCATGTAACCGGAGGCCGCGTGGGCGCTGAGCCATTCGCGCAGCAGGCGGGTGTTGCAGCCGGTTTTGTCGGCAAGTGCTTCAGGGGTGATTGGCTGACTGTCGGCCATGGCCCGGTACAGTCCGAGCTCTTCGCCGAGGATGACATTGGCCAGCATCGCCGCGCCGCCCATGTCGTTCACCAGCTTACCCATGAAATCGTTGAGTCTGGCCTCGTCCATCACGTGTGCTCCTTCAGCAGGATCACGGTCCAGAGGCGTGGTTGACCTGGGTGTTCGCCACTGGGCGGTGGTCGTGGGAATGAACAGGACGCTGTGCACGTCCTGCGTGCATTAAGTTTAGTCCGGGCGATGCGCACCGCGCCCTGGAGCGACGAAAGCCATCACACCAACCTTGTAGGAGCGAGGCTTGCCCGCGAAGGCGGCGTGTCAGCCGACCAATATTTACCTGACACACCGCCTTCGCGGGCAAGCCTCGCTCCTACAGGGATTTGTGTTGTGTATCTCACTGTATCTAACCGGCCTTTCGATACAGTCTCGCTCAACACCGGGGCACTGCCGAACACAGACCAGATACAAACCTGCGCTGAACTGTGAAGGCCGTTTTGGCGCCCTGCAACCGGGGCGGCCAAGACCCTTTCCAGGCCGTCGCAACAGGCGGCCGTTCGCTTCTGCCACTGTTCCGCGCCTGATGCGGTCAAGGGGACCACAATGACAACGCTTGTGTCTCAACCCACCCTCAATGCCACGCCGGTGAATCGCCTGCGCGTCGATCACTACACCAACGGCATCATCGGCCCGAGCCAGCCGATGCTCGGTCCATTGGCCGACGGCGGCACCCTGATCACCGGCACGCCGCCGGGCTGCTGGGGGCCGATGATCACGCCGGCCTTCGAGGGCGGCCATGAAGTGACGCAACCGGTGGCCATCGCCGGGGCGGAAGTCGGCGATGCGGTCGCCATCAAGATCAAAAGCATGCGCGTGACCTCACTGGCAACCTCGTCCGGGGTCATGAAATTCGTCGAGGGGCGCTACAACGGCGATCCGTTCGTCTCCAAATTCTGCGCCAAGTGCGGCACCGAGCATCCGGCCAGCCATGTCGAAGGCATCGGCGAAGAGTCGATCCGCTGTAACAACTGCGGCGCCGAAGTCAGCGCGTTCCGCTTCAGCCATGGCTACGTGATCGTGTTCGATGCGCAGAATCAGGTCAGCCTGACCGTCAATCAGGACGTCGCCAATCAACTGGCTGGCAATGCTTCAGAAATGTCGGCGCTGCCGGAGTTCGCCGCCCAGCACTCGATCCTGTCCCTGGCTCGCGCTGACATCCCCGGCGTCGCGGCGCACATGCGCCCGTTCCTAGGCAACATCGGCACCGCACCGTCGCGGGATCTGCCCGATTCGCATAACTGCGCCGATTTCGGCCAGTACCTGATCAATGCGCCACACCGTTTCGGCATGACCCGCGAAGCGCTGCACGCGGCCAAGACCGACGGCCACATGGACACCAATTCGATCCGCGAAGGCTGCGTGCTGATTTGCCCGGTGAAGGTGCCGGGCGCCGGGGTGTACATGGGCGACATGCACGCCCAGCAGGGCAACGGCGAGATCGCCGGGCACGCAACCGATTGCTCCGGGGAAACCGAAGTGGTGGTCGAGGTGGTGAAAAACCTCACGCTGGAAGGCCCGATCCTCCTGCAAAACCTTGACGACCTGCCACCGATGGCGCGGCCGATGAACGCCGAGCAACGGGCCAAAGTCCGTGAGCTGGGCGCACGCTGGGGCCAGCACGAGATCGAGCAGAGCGGGCCGATCACCTTTATCGGCAGTGGCGAGAACCTCAACGTCGCGGTGGAGAACGGCTTGAAACGTGCGGCTTCGGTCACCGGTCTGCCGTATGACGAAGTGCTCAACCGCGCGACCATCACTGGCTCGATCGACATCAGCCGCTTGCCGGGCACCGTTCGCGTGACCTTCCTGTGCCCGATGAACGTGCTCGATCGCATCGGCATTGGCCATCTGGTGCGTGAAAGGTACGACCTGGCGTAACCCTGACGGCGGGTCTGTATCACAGTGTGTACAGGCCCGCCGACGATACAACCGCTGCGATTTTCTGCTGGACCGGAACACAGACCCGATACACCGTTTCGGTTAACTGTGATTCCGAACTGGCAACCCTGAGATCGACATCATGCAGACCTCTCACACATCAACGAAGGCCACCGTCGGGCTCGGCCTGCGTCGCGGTTTAATGAAAGACCTTCAAGCAGCCCCAGTGGGCGACTTCGACTTTCTGGAAGTCGCGCCGGAGAATTGGATCGGCATCGGCGGCGCCCATGGTCATGCGTTGCGTACCCTGGCCGAGCGTTATCCGTTGTCCTGTCACGGTCTGTCATTGTCACTGGGCGGCCCGTCGCCGCTGGACGTCGGATTTCTGCAAGAGGTGCGGGTTTTCCTCGATCACTACCACGTGCCGCTGTACAGCGAGCATCTGAGCTACTGCAGCGATGACGGTCACCTTTACGACCTGCTGCCGTTGCCGTTTACCGAAGAAGCGGTGCATCACGTTGCCGCGCGCATCCGTCAGGCCCAGGACATTTTGGGTCGGCGTCTGGCGGTGGAAAACGTCTCCTACTATGCCGCGCCTCAGCAGGACATGGACGAACTGACCTTCACCAACGCGGTGCTGCGCGAAGCCGATTGCGACCTGCTGCTGGACGTCAACAATGTCTACGTCAACTCGATCAATCATGGTTTCGATCCGCAGACTTTTCTGGCCGGCATCGACTCGGGCCGGGTGGTTGCCATGCACGTGGCCGGGCACTTTGATGAGTCCGACACCTTGAAAATCGATACTCATGGCGCCTCGGTCAAACCAGTGGTCTGGTCGTTGCTGGCGGAGGCTTACGCCCGTTTCGGCGCGCAACCGACGTTGCTGGAGCGGGACTTCAACTTCCCGGCGTTTTCTGAACTGGTGGCCGAGTTGCAGACCATTCGCCGCCTGCAAGCCGAGGGTGTGAACCGTGGATAAGCCGAGTCTGTTTCAGCAACAAACCACGATGGGGCTTTACCTGCGCGATCCCGAACACTGCGCGCCGCCGGCCGAGATGGACGTGGCGCGGGCACAGGTGTACCGCGACCTGATTTTCCTGAACCTGTCGACGCTGCTCAGCGGCACGTTCCCGGTGCTGATCAAGATTCTCGGGGATGAACAGTGGCGCACGTTGGTGCGGGTTTTTCTGCGGGACTACCGTGCGCACACGCCGAAATTCGGTGAGATCGCCAATGAGTTCGTCGAATTCCTGGCCTCCGAGCCGCCAGCGTTGAGTGAGGGGGATTGGCCGCCGTTCATGGTCGAGCTGGCGCATTACGAGTGGGTCGAGATGGCGTTGCAACAGTCTGAAGCCGAGCCGTTGGCACCTGGCGATATCGAGCTGATCCTGGAGCGACCGTTGCAGGTATCGCCGCTGGCCTGGCCGTTGGCGTATGCCTGGCCGGTGCAATTGGTGGGGCCGGATTTTCAGCCGCAGGTGCCACCGGCCCAGCCAACCTTGCTACTGGTCCGTCGGGCTGAGGACTGGAGTGTGAAGTTTTCCGAACTGAGCCCGCTGGCATGGCGGTTGTTGCAGCGGATCGGCGAGTTTCCCGAACTGGACGGCCGAGCGCAGCTGGAAGGATTGGCGGTGGAGGCCGGGACCACAGGGTCGCCGGAATTTATCGACAGCGGTTTGGCATTGTTGCAGCAGATGCATGGGGAAGGGGTGGTGGGCGTAGTCGCTTGACCGAACACAACCCCCAACCCCCCACAACCCCAATGTGGGAGCGGGCTTGCCCGCGATTGCGGTGGGTCAGGCGACATCCATGCTGGAAGTGCCGGCCTCATCGCGAGCAGGCTCGCTCCCACACTTGAACTCTGTCGTGCACAAAACCTGCGTTCACTGAAAATCCCATGTGGGAGCGGGCTTGCCCGCGATGGCGGTGGGTCAGGCGACATCAATCCTGGATGTGCAGGCCTCATCGCGGGCAAGCCCGCTCCCACACTTGATCTTTGTCGTGCACAAAACCTGTGTTCACTGAAAATCCCATGTGGGAGCGGGCTTGCCCGCGATGGCGGTGGGTCAGGCGGCATCAATGCAGGATGTGCCGGCCTCATCGCGGGCAAGCCCGCTCCCACACTTGAACTCTGTCGTGCACAAAATCTGTGTTCACTGAAAATCCCCTGTGGGAGCGGGCTTGCCCGCGATGGCGGTGGGTCCGCCGACATTAATGCTGGATGTGCCGGCCTCATCGCGGGCAAGCCCGCTCCCACACTTGATCTTTGTCGTGCACAAAATCTGCGTTCACTGAAAATCCCATGTGGGAGCGGGCTTGCCCGCGATTGCGGTGGGTCAGGCGACATCCATGCTGGATGTGCCGGCCTCATCGCGGGCAAGCCCGCTCCCACACTTGATCTTTGTCGTGCACAAAATCTGCGTTCACTGAAAATCCCATGTGGGAGCGGGCTTGCCCGCGATGGCGGTGGGTCAGCCGACATCCATGCTGGATGTGCCGGCCTCATCGCGGGCAAGCCCGCTTCCACACTTGAACTCTGTCGTGCACAAAATCTGGGTTCACTGAAAATCCCATGTGGGAGCGGGCTTGCCCGCGATTGCGGTGGGTCAGGCGACATCAATCCTGGAAGTGCCGGCCTCATCGCGGGCAAGCCCGCTCCCACACTTGATCTCTGGGGTGCTCGGAATCTGCGATTACTGTGTTTTTTGACCCGGTAACTTGAGCTCTGCACACAAACCGCCGCCTTCGCGATTGCTCAACGTCAACGACCCCCCGATCGCCAACGCCAGTTGCTGTGCAATCGCCAACCCTAACCCGGTGCCGCCGGTGCTGCGGTTACGCGAGTTTTCCACGCGGTAGAACGGTTCCATGACCTGGGCCAGTTCTTCTTCGGCAATGCCCGGGCCGCGGTCCATGACTTTCACCGAGACGCTGCCATTGGCCTGTTTTTCTACCCACAGCTCTGCTGCACCGGCGAATTTCAGGGCGTTGTCCGTCAGGTTCACCAGCACCCGGCGCAAGGCGTGGGGGCGGGTGTCGATGACGCTGGTGCTTTTGCCGCTCAGCTGAACTTCCTTGCCCATGTCCTGATAGTCGAACACCAGGCTGTCGAGGAACGAGTCCAGGTCGGTGCGGCGGCTTTCTTCGGTGGCGCCGTGGACGCTACGTGCATACGCGACGCCTTCACGCACCAGATGCTCCATCTCGCCCAGATCGCTCCACAGTTTTTCCTTTTCCACGCAGTCTTCCATGAACTCGGCGCGCAGTTTCATCCGTGTGATCGGCGTTTGCAGGTCATGGGAAATCGCCGCCAACAGCTGCATGCGTTCTTTCAGGTAGGCCGCGATGCGCACCTGCATGGCGTTGAAAGCCTTGGCCGCGTGGGCCACTTCGGTCGGGCCTTTTTCATCCAGCAGCACCGGATGGGTGTTGGGGTCGAGGGTGTCCACGGCTTCGGCGAGGCGGGTGAGGGGGCGGATGGCGATTCTCACGGCCAGCCAGGTGCAGATGAGCATCAGTGCCAGTTGTCCCAGCAATACGATGGGTAACCACGGCGACAACGGCACCATCGATGGCCGCACATCGATGGTCACCGGGCTGCCGTCCGCCAGTTTCAGGTGCACCTGAAAGTGTTTGCTCGGCCCGGGGATGTCGGTAAAGGTCATCGGGTAATCCTTGCCGATGGCCTCTTTGATCGACGTCATCGCGATGGGCGCATCACTCATGGCGACACCCGGCGAGCCTTCGTTCAACAGGTAGCGGTAATTACGCCGATCCAGTTGTTGCAGCCAGCTCATGCGCTCTTCGGCCGGCAAGCGGTCGAGGATGGCGATGGAGGTCGAGACGTCGGTTTCCAGATTGCCGAGCATGGTGTTCTTGGTGCTTTCGTATCGCTCGTAATACTGCGCGCCGAAGGACAGTGCCTGGGCGAGTATCAAGCCGATCAGGAAGATCAGCGACAGCCGCGAGGCCAGCGTGCGGGGCCAGCGAATCGAGAGATTCATGAGGGTGCTCCGAGGACTTCCACCGGCAGGGAAAACACATAGCCTTCGCTGCGCACGGTCTTGATGTAGGCCGGTTCGCGGGCATCGTCGAGCAAGCGCTGTCGCAAGCGGCTCACCAGCAAATCGATGGAACGGTCGAACAGATCGGCGTCGCGGCCCTGGGTCAGGTTCAGCAGTTGATCGCGATTGAGCACCCGCTGCGGGTGATCGAGGAACACCCGCAGCAAGCGATATTCCGCGCCGCTCAAGGCGACCATGGTGCCGTCCTCATCCAGTAAGTGCCGGGCCGAAGTATCCAGTTGCCAGCGTCCGAAGGCCAACAGGCGACCGCTTTCGGTGACCACCAGGTTAGGCGGCAGCATTCGCGTGCGGCGCAGCACCGCGTTGATCCGCGCCAGCAATTCACGCGCCGCGAACGGCTTGACCAGGTAGTCGTCGGCGCCCATTTCCAGGCCGATGATGCGATCGGTTTCATCGTTGCGGGCGGTGAGCATCATGATCGGTGTGGCCTTGTGTTTGCCCGCGCGCAACTCGCGGCAGAGCATCAGGCCATCGTCGCCCGGCATCATGATGTCGAGCACGATCAGGTCCACTGGCGTCGATTCGAGGAAGGCGCGCATTTGCCGGCCATCGGCGACCACGGTGGTGCGCAGGCCATTCTTCTTCAAGTAGTTGCCTACCAGCTCACGGATCTCGCGGTCATCGTCCACGATGAGAATGTGATCAACGTGTTCCATGGGGCCTTGCCTCTATAAAGGGGGGATGTCGCACAGTCTATCGAGCCTTGGCGCGTTCGCCCGCAGCCCTTTGTATTGCAGTGTATCTGGCTTGTCGGTGGATACATGCAGACGCAAAAACGCGATTTTTCAGCGGTTTTGTATCGCTCTGTATCCCGGCCCCACTTTGATACTTACCGATTTACACGCGCCTGTTCCCGACACATACGGGATACCTCACGAGCTTCTAATAGGTTCCATCGAGGCAAACCAAACCGCCTCGGCCCACTAAACGATTTGACCTATTGAAGCCTTGAGGAAACCACCATGAACACTAAAGCCATCTACGCCGCTTGCCTGTTTGCCGCACTGAACATCTGCACCTTGGCCGCCCGTGCCGAAGCCGCCGATGTCACCGCTAAAACCTACACCTACGGCACGCACCTGGATATCAAGAAAGTGGTGTCGCTGAAACAGGACGCTTCCTCGTCCTGCGGGGTTGTGGATGCCCAGCTGACCTACCTGGATTCCCAGAACAAAACCCAGGTCCTGGACTACCGCAAAGTGGCTGACAACTGCAACTCGGACAACTGAGTGCGTCGACCACCCAACGCCCACCCCCTTTGAAACAGGAAGAACATCATGAACAACGTCAGCCGCTATTTGACCGCTATCGCTTTCTCTGTTGCCGGTGCCGCCGCTCACGCCAATGCCGCTGTCGAGCAAAAAAGCTGTGGCAGCGCCACCTGCTTCCAACTGACGCCCGTGGCAGAGAAGGGCGCGGGTGCCTTCCTCGCCGAGGACGGTTACAGCCGCACGCCGCAGGGGCAGATGGTTGCAGAGAACGGCGGGAGCCGTACGCCACAGGGCCAGTTGCTGGATAACCCGACGGCCTGAAGCCCGAACACCGATCTATAAACACCACAATTCCAGTGTGGGAGCGGGCTTGCCCGCGATGACGGCAACACATTCAGCATCGATGTGACTGCCAGACCCCCATCGCGGGCAAGCCCGCTCCCACAGGGTATGCGGTGCAACGTCCCGCTCATATTTTCAAGGTGATCCCCATGTTTCTCATCGCTTTCCTGGGCGGCATATTGACCGTCCTCAGCCCCTGCATCCTTCCGGTCGTGCCGTTTCTGTTTGCCGGTGTCGACCGTACGCGGTCATCGATCTTGCTCACCCTCGGCGGCATGGTCCTGACCTTCGCGCTGATTTCCAGCCTGGCCGTGGTCAGCAGCGAGTGGGTCGTGCAAGCCAATAACACCGGCCGTCACGTGGCCCTGATCGTCATGGTGCTGTTCGCCCTGTCGCTGATTTCCGCGCGGATCGGCGGCTGGCTGGCACGTCCGTTCGTGCTGCTGGGCAATCGCGTCGACCCCAACACCCGCAAAATGTCCGGCCCGTTGAGCTCGGTCATGGTTGGCGTGGCGACCGGTCTGCTCTGGGCGCCGTGCGCCGGGCCGATCCTCGGTGTCATCCTCACCGGCGCCATGCTGCAAGGCGCGAACGCCCAGACCAGTCTGTTGCTGGTGGCGTACGGGTTGGGTAGCGCGTTGTCCCTGGGCACCTTGATCTTCTTCGGTCGCAGCCTGGTCAATCGCTTGAAAGCGTCGATCCCGGTCACCGGTTGGCTGCGTCGTGGTGCCGGTGTTGCGGTGCTGGCGGCAGCGGCGGTGATTTCCACCGGCGCCGATAAAACCCTGCTGGCCGGCACCTCGTCCGAAGGCGTCAGCAGCATCGAGAAAGGCGTACTGGAAACCGTACCGAAAGTGGTCGATTACTTCGTCAGCAAGGTCAGCGCGGACTCGATGGACAACGCTAAAGGCGCCATGCCGTCGCTGTCCGGTGCGGTGGAATGGATCAACTCGCCAGCGCTGACCAACGCGTCGCTGAAAGGCAAAGTGGTGCTGGTGGACTTCTGGACCTTCGACTGCATCAACTGCCAGCACACCTTGCCGTACGTGAAGGACTGGGCGAAGAAATACGAGAAGGATGGTCTGGTCGTGATCGGCGTGCACACCCCTGAATACGGGTTCGAACGGATCATCGCCAACGTCAGGGATCAGGTGAAAAAGCTCGGCATCACCTACCCGGTGGCGATCGACAACAACTACGCAATCTGGCGCAACTTCGACAACCAGTACTGGCCCGCTCACTACCTGATCGATGCCAAGGGCCAGGTGCGTTACACCCACTTTGGTGAAGGCAGCTACGAGACTCAGGAGAAAGTGATCCAGCAGTTGCTGGAAGAGGCCAAGGTTCCCGCAGCATCTTAATAACCCCCCTGTAGGAGCTGGCTTGCCAGCGAAAGCGATCGATCAGTCACATTGATGTTGAATGTGCTGGCGTTTTCGCTGGCAAGCCAGCTCCTACAGGGGTTTGCGTTTACGCGTGGGACGTTCCCTGATTGCGCCGCCACGCCGCCGGTGGCGCTCCGTACTCGCGACGAAAGGCGCGGCTGAACGCCGTGTCGGTCTGGTAACCCACCTCTTCGGCAATCCGCATCAAAGAACTGTTACTGCTGCGTAACAGATTCGCCGCCAGCAACATCCGCCATTGCGTCAGATACTGCATCGGCGAACTCCCCACCAGTTGCTGGAATCGCTCCGCCAGCACCGACCGCGAAGTACCGGCCGTACGCGCCAGTTCATCCAGCGTCCAGGCGTGACAGGGCTTTTTGTGCAACGCGTTCAGGGCGGCGCCGACAATCCGGTCGCCCACGCCCGCCAGCCAACCCGTACGACCTTCGCCCTGTTCGTGCATGTACAGGCGCAACACCTCGATGAACAGCACCTCGGCCAACTTGGCCAACACGCCTTCACCGCCAGGCCGTGGCGATCGCGCTTCGGCCAGCGCATAACGGACCGACGACTCCAGCCAGATACCGGCATTCGAGCCGCGCACATTGACCCTCACCACGGCCGGCAAACCGGTCAGCAACATGCCCGCCAGACGCGTATCGCACGCCAGATAGCCGCACACCAGCCGCGTCACCGCGCCGCCTCCGCCGTAACTCAATTGTCGTGGACGCCGCGCCAGCACCACGTCCAGTCGCGCACCGGTGGCGGGTGGGAGTCCCGGTTTAGAGCTCATGCGATGCGCGTCTCCCTGGGGAAACACCACCACATCGCCGGCCGTCAGCAGGAGCGGGGGATCATTGCCCAGTTCGACGTAACACTCGCCTTCGGTGATCAAGTGGAAAATCACCACCCGCTCGGCGCCGGGCTCCAGGAAGGGGGCTGCGGTGTCAGCGCTGGGCGACTGGTAGCACCAGGGCGCGGTGAACCGGGCGTTGATGAAAATCGCGCCGACCAGGCGGACGACACGCAGGGTCTGGGACAAGGCATCCATGTTGGTTTTCCCGTGTGGGCGGGTAGTTTTTGATTGTGAGCCTGTCGCCGCGTCACGCGAAATCTCCGGACGATCGGACAGCCTTGGCCGACGATCGGGCAGGACGCCAACAATGCACGGCGCGATAGTTGGCACACAGGGTCTACCGATCCTGTCATCAATAACAAGAATGAGAGGTTGCCATGCCGAAGTTCGTCATAGAACGCGAGATTCCGGGTGCTGGAACACTGTCAGAAAGGGATTTGAAAGCCGCTTCGCAAAAGTCCTGCCGGACCTTGCGCGATTTGCCGGAAGTACAGTGGCAGCAGAGTTATGTCACCGGTGACAAGCTCTACTGCGTGTACATCGCGCCCAACGAAGAGTTGATCAGGGAGCACGCCAGGCAGAGCGGTTTCCCGGCCAACCGTATTTCCCAGGTCACGGCCATCATCGATCCGACCACGGCAGAATAAGCCGGGCTGCGTTCCAACCCGCAACGGAGCGGAATTCATGAGTACACCCATTGATCTTACTGCCTTGAAAAACCGCCAGATGGCCTCTTGGGCCAGCGGCGACTATGCCGTGATCGGCACCACTTTGCAGATCGTCGGCGAACAACTGGCCGAAGCCTGCGACCTGCTGTGCGATGAACGCGTGCTCGACGTCGCGGCCGGTAACGGCAACGCGACGCTGGCGGCCGCACGCCGTGGTTGCCACGTTACTTCCACTGACTATGTGCCTGCGTTGCTTGAGCGCGGCGAAGACCGGGCCAGGGCAGAACGCCTGGAAGTGACGTTTCAAGTGGCCGACGCCGAAGCGTTGCCGTTCGACGACGCCAGCTACGATGCCGTGCTGTCGACCTTCGGTGTGATGTTTACGCCGGACCAGGCCAAAGCCGCCACGGAACTGGCGCGGGTCTGTCGTCCTGGCGGCCGGATCGGCCTGGCCAACTGGACGCCCGAAGGCTTCGTCGGCCAAATGTTCAAGACCCTCGGCCGCCACCTGCCACCGCCACCGGGCGCGCAACCGCCTTCACTGTGGGGCACCGAGGCCTGGCTGCACGAACACTTTGATGAGCGCGACTTTCTGGTGCAGGTGGCGCGCAAGACCTTCAACTTCCGCTACCGCTCGGCCGCGCATTTCATCGACACGTTCCGCAACTGGTACGGTCCGCTGCACAAGGCGTTTGCGGCACTGCCTCCTGAAGGCGGCAAGGCGCTGGAGCAAGACCTGACCGAGCTGATCAACCGCATGAACCGGGCAGGCGACAAATCGCTGGTGGTGCCCAGTGAATACCTGGAGGTCGTCATCACCCGGCGTTGAAAGAATCACATGCACCCAATCGCTCGGGTGTGCGCGCTCCCTGTAGGAGCTGCCGAAGGCTGCGATCTTTTGATCTCGTTTCGACGTAACACCGTCAAGATCAAAAGATCGCAGCCTTCGGCAGCTCCTACGGGGGGCTGCATTTCAATTATTCGTCCAGCCGCTCGGTGTACACCACCCAGACGCTGCACGGCATTTTGTACAGCAGGTGCTCGACCGTGCTGCCGATCAGCCGGCCCATGCCGCGATGGCCGATGCGGCCCATGACGATCACGTCGACGTCGTAGGCATCGGCGTAGCGGGTCAGGACCTTGGCGGGGTTGCCCATGATCATGTGTCGCTGCTCCGGGGCGATGCCGTTGCGCTCGGCCAGTTCGTGGAACGCGTCTTCCTGGTAGTCGAACACGGTCTTGGCCTTGCCCGACGAGAAAAACGCCGAACCGTTGTCGAATCCGAATTCGTCGGCGCTGATGGAGGAAAGGTCATAGGCGTAGACCACATCCAGTTCAGCGTTACAAGAACTCGCCAGCTTCGACGCTTCGTGCAGGATCCGGTCGTTGAAGCTTTTGTACTGATCATCGCGATGGAACGGGTCGACCGCCGCGACCACTTTGCGCGGCAAGGCATGCACGGCGTGGCTGACGAAGTGCAACGGCACCGGGCACTCACGCAGCAGGTGCACGTCGAGCGGGGTAAACATCAGCCGCGACAGCAGCGATTCGTGCTCCAGCGCCTTGATCAGCACGTCCATCGGCTGCTCTTTGAGGTGAATCAGGATTTCCTCCAGCGGGCGTTCGACCCAGGCCACCTCCGTGGTGATCGTGACCCCGATTTTGCGCAGGGGTCGGGCCTGTTCCTCAAGCCACTGACGGTGGCGCTCGACGTAGCCCAGGCGCATCTGCTCCAGGGCCTTTTCATTGACCAGACTGGCCGTCGCCAGGCCTTCGAGATAATCGAAGGCGACGATGTGCAGGGCCGCGTCTTCGGCCTTGGCCAGCGCGGCGGCCCGGTCGAAAGCGGGGCTGTGTTCCATCAGTGGCGAGGCGACCAGCATGAAGCGTGATTGCTCAGACATGACAAACCTCCCGTGGGTTAGCCGCCCGACGTGCGGCGCAGGCGACGTACATCCAATCCCTAAGTATTGACCATGATCAACCTCTCGTCCGTAAACCCGGTGCAGGCTGGGGGCCGTGCTGAACTCAAGCGCATGTGCACACTCTGGAGAACCGCCATGGCCACCATGAAAGCCGCGATATTCGTTGAGAAAAACCGCATTGTGCTCGACGACAAACCGATCCCCGAGGTCGGTCCGCTGGACGCGTTGATCCGCATCACCACCACGACTATCTGCGGCACCGACGTGCATATCCTGCGCGGCGAATACCCCGTGGCCAAAGGCCTGACCATCGGTCACGAACCCGTGGGCATCATCGAGCGGCTGGGTTCGCAGGTGCGGGGTTTTGTCGAAGGGCAACGGGTGATTGCCGGCGCCATTACCCCCAGCGGTCAAAGCTATGCGTGCCTGTGCGGTTGCGGCTCGCAGGATGGCCCGGACACCCGCCATGGCTTCAAGGCCGCCGGCGGCTGGAAGTTCGGCAACACCATTGACGGCTGCCAGGCCGAGTACGTGCTGGTGCCGGATGCGCTGGCCAACCTGTGCCCGATTCCCGATGGCCTCAGCGACGAGCAGGTGCTGATGTGCCCGGACATCATGTCCACCGGGTTTTCCGGGGCGGAGCGCGGCGAGGTCAACATCGGCGACACCGTGGCCGTCTTCGCCCTCGGGCCAATCGGCTTGTGTGCGATAGCCGGCGCGCGGCTCAAGGGTGCCACCACCATCATCGGCATCGATGCCGTGCCCGAGCGCATGAGCGTTGCCCGACAGTTGGGGGCGACCCATGTGATCAACTTCAAGGACGGCGACGTGGTGGCGCAGATCATGGCCCTGACCAATGGCCGAGGCGTCGACGTGTCCATCGAAGCGCTGGGCACCCAAGGGACTTTCGAGTCCGCGTTGCGAGTGCTGCGTCCGGGCGGCCGCCTCTCAAGTCTTGGGGTTTACTCCAGCGACCTGCGCATTCCCCTCGACGCCTTTGCCGCCGGGCTCGGGGATTTCAGCATCGTCAGCACCCTGTGCCCGGGCGGCAAGGAGCGGATGCGCCGGTTGATGGCGGTGGTGGAGAGTGGCGGGGTGGATCTGTCGCCGCTGGTGACCCATCGGTTCAAGCTCGACGATATCGAGGCGGCGTATGAGTTGTTTGCGCATCAGCGGGATGGGGTGATGAAGGTGGCGATTACGCCTTGAGCCTGTGAGACCGCTATCGCGAGCAGGCTCGCTCCCACATTTTTGACCGAGGTGTCCAGGCGAACACGGTCAAATGTGGGAGCGAGCCTGCTCGCGAAGAACGATGACTCGGTCTTCGCTCAGCCTCGATCCGCAAGCATGGGCATGCGCCGTTCCATAACGATCGTGCGTTCGGCTCCATGGAATTCATCGCGAACTTTGCGAAAACCCAGCCTGGTGTAGAAACCTTCAGCGGTAATGGAGGAGGGAACGCGCAGCACCGCGATTTTTGCGTCGATAGCGATGGATTCAAGCGTGGCCATCAACTGCCTGCCGAGTCCGCCTCCTTGATGGGAGGGGTCGACAAATACGCTGCGCACCACATCGCCATCCAGGCTGGCGGTGGCGACTACCCGATGATCGAGGGTCGCGACAAAGACCTGTCGTTGGTCAATCAAAGTGCCCACGGCTTCGGGAGAAAAGCTTTGCTCCACCTGTGCGATGACTTCGGGCGGGTAGTCATGGGCATTGGAGTGGCGCAGCGACTGGATGATGACCTGGCTGATGGCGGCTGCATCCTCAGCGGTTGCGAGTCGAATCTGGCTGTTCATGTGAGACCTCATTCCTTGGTCTGTTGATCGTAAGTTCAGACAGAATGGCAGGTCCTGCGAAATTTTGCGCAGTAGCGACTTGGGGTGATGACGGTGGCGAACAGGCCTTGATAGTGCGGGTGGCTCGCTCCCACAGGGTGGGGTGTAGCACCTATGCAATCCTGGCGCCCCGAGCCTCCAGCAATTCCCGCAACACGGAGCGATGGCAGTGCGCCTCTTCCTCGCAATAGCAGCCAACGGCCAGCGAGGTTTGATGGGAGAGGGCGGCCAGCAGATCCAGCAATTGATTGGGCGCGGGATGGTTCATCTCCGCCTTGAACTTGCGTCGAAAGGCCTCCCAGGCTTTTTCATCCTCCGCCGCTTTGGCTTCGGCAACCAGTTCGGCACTGGGGGACAGCAGCGGTTGCCAGACGTCATAAAAATCCCGACTGGCAAACTCGGCCTTCGGCACGCCCCGGGGCGGGCGGCGCACCGTGCCTATCCGCAGGCCTTCGTCAGGCAGGCGGGGTGAGCCGAGTCGGACGATATGGATAGGCATGTCGAGTTACTTGTGCCGCGACCCGTCAAACCATTCCATCGCCGTGCGCCAGATGCAGATCCCCAGGAAGTAAGCCGACATCAGCAGCCAAAGCCCCATGACCAGCGGGTTGATGACCGGATGGTTGATCACCAGCGACAAGCTGCACAGCAGCCAGATGGCCGTCACGGCGATGTTGATCGGCATGAACTTGCGCACGCGAAACGGGTGCAGAAACTTCATCCGGGTCACGGTCAGCAGCGCCAGGCCGATGACGGTGAGCAGAGTGATCCACGGTGACGGGGCAATGATGTAAAGGCACAGGGCTACCACGTTCCAGGCGGCGGGGAAGCCCTGAAAGTAGTTGTCCTTGCTCTTCATGTTGACGTTGCAGAAGCAAAACAGCGACGAGACCAGGATCAGCGATATGGTCAGCAGCAGTGTGTAGTCCGGCAATGGGACGTAGCGATAGATGAACAGCGCCGGGATAAAGACATAGGTCAGGTAGTCGATCACCAGATCGAGGATCGAGCCGTCGAAACTCGGCAGCACCGACTGGACATTGACCTTGCGCGCGAGCGCGCCATCCAGCCCGTCGACGATCAGCGCGACGCCCAGCCACAGCAGGCAGTTTGTGGGTTGGTTTTCCAGCAGGGCGAGGGTGGCGAGGAAGGCGGTGACCACGCCGGTCGCGGTAAAACCATGGGCGCCCCATGCTTTGAGCCTGGCGATGTGTAGAGTTGATATCACGGGGGCGTTCTCCAAAAAGTGAAGCAAGCCAGTTATCACCCTTTCAATGAGGGGGTGTCGGCAAACCAAGTCAGGTTGCATGTATCGACCGGGTATCCGGGGATAAGGTTCACCGTCTGTAAATCTTAGCTGCGTGGGGGGAAAATACTCTGGATAAATTGGTGCCGTAACGAAGGCATTGCTCCGGGGGCCCGCCGCCATCGGCCATCCATGGCCGGGGGCGGCTAACCCGGCATCCATGCCGGGTTGCCCCCTACGCAATACCTGCGTTCGGCCTCTGGGAAAGGGGCGGTAGATCAAGATCAAAAGATCGCAGCCTTCGGCAGCTCCTACAGGTGTACGCCATTCCCTGTAGGAGCTGGCTTGCCAGCGAAGCACTCGAATGCACCACGTTTATCCTGTCGAAACGCGTCATCGTTGACGAGCTTCGCTGGCGAGCCAGCTCCTACAGGTCGAGCGTTGCCTCGCCTGCTTTTGCCATAGCCGCCATCACCCGAATAACGGATATACCCCCTCACAGCAGCTTGCTCATAAACACCCGACTCGTACCCTCCGGATCACAAGGCACTTCGCCAAACCGTTGCCATCCGCGTTTCTCATAAAACTCAGGCGCCTGAAAACTGAGGGTATAGAGCACCGCCGAACGGCAGCCGCGACGACGTCCTTCGTTCTCATACGCACTGAGCAGGCGAGACCCCAGCCCCGAGCCACGTAGGGATTCCGGTAAATAAAACAGATCAAGAAACAGCATCCCCAGTGATGTCCGCCCAGTCACACCGCCGAGCACCTGATGGGTCACCGGATCACGCACCGTTACCGCCAATGCCTGTCGGTCATTAACACCGGACATCTGCTGATTAAAAGCACTTAATCCTGCGCTGAGTAGGTGCTCGACGTCTGGTTCGATGACATCGCTGACAACAATCTGATGTCGGTCCATGTGTCTATGAATCCTGTGGGAAAACGAGGGAGGAACACTCGCAGCCAATGGCAATCGGGGTCAAGTGCGACCAAAATCCAGCACTGTCTCACTAACGTGACACCCCCGGACGATAAGGCTTTCACGTCAGCCAAACGGTAATGGCGCAATCGCCTGCGAGGACTATTGTTGCCTGACGGGATCACTCCCATCGATGAGGACGTCGTCATGAACACCAGCGATCTGCTCGAACAACTATTGCGAGCCGGCCAGGGCTCGATGTCGCAACAGGGCGGCGGTGGCGCGTCGGGTCAAGGGGGGCTCGGTGGCCTCGGTGGATTACTCGGTGGCCTGTTGGGCGGTGGTGCCGGGTCAAGTGCCGGCGGCGGTGGCCTGGGCGGTTTGCTCGGTGGGCTGCTGGGTGGCGGCTCACCCATGGGCGGTTCGACCCAGACCCGCTCGGGTGGTGGCACCAACTACGCCGCGCTGGCTTCGCTCGGGATGATGGCATTCCAGGCGTATCAGGCGTGGCAACGCAGTCAGGCCTCGGCGCCGCAACAGGCCCCGCGCACCGTCGACCTGCTGTCCGGCCCGGAAGTCGAGGACCACAGCCACGCAATCCTTCGTGCATTGATTGCGGCGGCCAAGGCCGATGGCCGGATCGATGATGCAGAAAAACAGATGATCAGCACCGAAATCGGCCGCCACACCGACGACCCGCAATTGCAGCAATGGCTGGATGACGAAGTCGCCCGGCCGCTGGATGCCGCCGATGTGGCGCAATCGGCAACGGACTCCGGGATGGCTGCGGAAATGTACCTGGCCAGTGTGATGCTGGTGGACGATCAGCAGGATGCCGAACGTGATTATCTGGATGAACTGGCTGCTGCGCTGAAAATCGATCCTGAGTTGCAGGTGCACCTGGAGCAGCAGGCCAAGGGTGGCGTTGCCTAAGTTCTGTAGCAGCTGGCGAAGCCTGCGTTCGGCTGCGCAGCAGTCGTAAATCCGGTTTGCAAGGTCTTCCTGACACACCGCGAGCACTGATTTTACGACTGCTGCGCAGCCGAACGCAGGCTTCGCCAGCTGCTACATGGAACGCACTTCGCCAGCGGCTACAAGGTTGGCGGGGTTTTGGGGACCAGAAATGTAACGCCATAGCGCTCGGCCACTTCAACTATCCGCGATAGATCCTCGGGGACTTTAAGTCGATCCATTGCCGCAAAGAACTGCCCACCCCGCGGATCAGACACCACGCCAATCATTTTCGCCGTCGCGCTGATGTTCTTATAGGCATGAATCGCCCCGCCAGGAATATGCACATACCCCCCGCTCGACACAGTGGTGGATTTGCCTTCCACCGTCACTTCCACCTGCCCATCGATCACATAAAACGCTTCGTCCCAAGGGTGAAAGTGCGGGGGTGGGCCGCCACCTTGCACACCTTCCTGGATATGCATTTCAAAAGGTTTGCTCAGATCCCCACCCGCGAGAATCGTGATGGCTTCACCGACGACATTGACCGGACCGGGGGTTTGTTCGGGCTCGATGACGTGAACCGTGCGCATGATTGCTCTCCGAAGGATGAGTCCACACCCGCTGAGTATATTCACTTGCGTGCAAGCCAAGTGCCGTCCCGCAAGCCCGTCTGTCCGGGCGTTTTCAACGTCGATGGAATTTTTCTCCGGGCGTGTCGCTCTGCTGCTGTAGAGACGTGCTGATTGAGCGTCCTGCCACTGGCCACAGATCGAGAGACGCATCCATGACTGCCCTGACACGACTTGAATCCAAGCCTGCCCGTGAACACTCGATTCCCGGTGCCGGCAGCCTGAAGCAAACCTACGAGCAGCTGTTGCTGAGCGACGATGCCGAGCATCAGCGCACGCTCGCCCGGACCTTCCTGGCGGCTCAACTTGAGCACGCCACGGACCTGCCCGAGGAAATGCCACGGGACCTATCGGCGCTGCACACCTTTGTCGAGCACCACTGCGCCGAGGTCGCTCGCCAATACGCCGACTACCTGCAACAGCGCAAGGACGGCGGGCCACGGCAGTTCTTCAGCAACAAGGCGCATGCGCTGTTTGTCCTGCAAGCCGTTGCCCCGACCAAACTGGTGGACGGCGCCTGGCTGTATGGCTTGCTACGGCACTGGCGCGACCCGCGTTTCGACGGGCTGATTTGCACGTATCTGGAAGAGTTGGGCGACGGCAATCCGGCGCAGAATCATGTGGTGATCTACCGCAAATTGCTCGCCGAACATGGCTTGCAGGACGGCGCCGTGATCGCTGATGAACGCTACCTGCAAGGCGCGGTGCAACTGGCGCTGGGTTATTGCAGCGACGAGTTTTTGCCGGAGGTGATCGGCTATAACCTCGGCTACGAACAACTGCCGCTGCACCTGCTGATCAGTGCCTATGAACTGCGCGAGCTGGGCATTGATCCCTACTATTTCACCCTGCACGTGACCATCGACAACGCCAGCACCGGCCATGCGCACAAAGCCGTGCAAGCGGTTCAGCAATTGATGCCGCTGGAAGGCGATCGTGAGGAGTTTTTGCGCCGGGTCGCGCTGGGTTATCGGCTCAACGACCTGGGGCAAGGCAGCCGCGCGATCATCGAATCGTTCGACCTGTACGACGAAGTGCTGAAGATGCTCGAACGTAAGCGCCCGTTCGGCCAGCACATGCATTCCAACTACTGCCGCTTCGAAGGCCAGACCGTCAATCAATGGCTGTCGACGCCGGAACAGTTGCCCGGCTTCCTTGTGGCCCTGGAAAACAAGGGCTGGATCAAGCGTCACCAGGACCCGCAAGCCAGCCGCTTCTGGCAATTGGTCGAGGGCGACGGCGCGGCCATGTTCGGGGTGTTCAGCCCCTATGAAAAACAGTTGCTGCATGACTGGATCGGCGGAAACTGGAAGCCTGAGCGTTCGCCGGCTGCGGGTCGACGCAGCACTAGCGCCGCAACACAACCCACACTGCCTGCCAATGACCCGGATATCGTGAGCCTGCAAGCCGCGCTGGACGGTCTTGGCGCCCACGAGCAGATGCAAGTGCTGATCCCGTGGCTATCCGCGCAGCGGCATTCCCATCCTGCCGGCCTGATGGCCACGCGACGGTTTATCGAACTCAAGTCCAGCCTTCGATAGGGAGCACGCCATGAACCAGGAAGCACAACTGGGCGCTGCCGATCTGGCCTTGTTGCAACTCGGGCGGCGCTTGCTGGCCGACGGCTACCGTTTTATCACCCCGACGCCGCTGACTCACCAGCGGGTCAATGATCGCAACTTCGGGCAAAGCGCGCGGACCTTGCGCGAGGTGTTCGGCTGGTCACGGCCGTTTGAACCCGGCCTGTTATCGGTGGATGAACAGCGCCAGTTACAACAGGCCGGCGTGCTGGAAGAAAGCAACGGACACCTGAAAAGCCGCGTGCGCTGGTCAAGCCTGGACGATCTGCTGTTCGTGCATTCGGGTTACCCCACCGACGCGGCTGACGCGGTGTTCTTCGGCCCGGACACCTACCGTTTTGCTCAGCTGATCCACAGCCATCTGCAACAGAACTTCGCGCCGATCAGGCGCGCCGTCGACATCGGTTGCGGCGCCGGCGTCGGGGCCATTGTCATCGCCCGCGCGCGCCGTGAGGCCGAGGTCCTGGCCGTCGGCATCACCCCGGCGGCGCTGCGCCTGACCGCCGTCAACGCCGCACTGGCCGAGGTCGCCAACATCAGCATCGAGGCCAGCGACGTGCTGCAAGACGTCGACGGCAACTTCGACCTCATTGTCGCCAATCCGCCTTACATGGCCGACCCGGCCGAGCGTGCTTACCGCCACGGCGGTGGTGCGCACGGCGAGCAACTGTCGTTGCGCATCGTCGAGCAAGCCCTGTATCGGCTGGCGCCCGGAGGCTCGCTGGGGCTGTACACCGGCGTGGCGATGATCGATGGCTTCGATCCGTTTCTCGCGGCGCTGACCCCGCGCCTGGAGTCGACGATGTTCGGCTGGACCTACCGCGAACTCGATCCCGACGTGTTCGGCGAAGAGCTGTTGACTCCCGGCTATCAGCGAGTGGAACGGATAGCCGTGGTTGCGCTGGTCGTTACGCGCATCGGCCCGGGCATCGGCGGAATCGTTTCGTCGTCAGCGGGTGCGTTATGAACAAGAACCTCGACGATTACAACCGCATGCGCGACTTCTCGGCGACCTCTGAGCCGGCCGCCACGAAACGCGCGGGCAAGAAAACCGCGAAAGACCACGCCTTGCAGTTTTGCATTCAAAAGCATGACGCCTCGCGCCTGCATTACGACTTTCGCCTGGAACTCGATGGTGCGCTGAAAAGCTGGGCGGTGCCCAAAGGCCCGTCGCTGGACCCCAAGGTCAAGCGCCTGGCGGTGCACGTCGAAGACCATCCGCTGGACTACGCCACCTTCGAAGGCAGCATTCCCGAAGGGCATTACGGCGCCGGCGATGTAATCGTCTGGGACCGTGGCGTGTGGATTCCCCAGGAGGATCCGGCCAAGGCCTACGCCAAGGGCAAGCTGAAATTCGAGCTGCAAGGGGAGAAACTCGGCGGCCTGTGGAACCTGGTGCGCACGCACATGCCGGGCAAGCAGGAGCAATGGTTCCTGATCAAGCATCAGGACGGCGCGGCCAAACCCGAAAGTGATTACGACGTGGTCGCCGCCGAGCCTGACAGTGTGCTCAGCGATCGGACCATCGTCGCCAAGGCACCCAAGGCCGGCAAACCCAAACCCATCAAAAAACCGGCGGCCCCAGCGCGCAAGGCCGCTCGTAAAGAACCACCGGCTCAGCTGACCGGCGCCCACAAGGCCAAACTGCCGGAGCAACTCAAACCGGAACTGGCGACACTGGTTGAAAAGGCCCCGGAAGGCGAGTGGAGCTACGAGATCAAATTCGACGGCTACCGAATCATGGCGCGCATCGACCACGGCGACGTCAAACTCTTCACCCGCAATGGCCACGACTGGACGCACAAGCTGCCCAGCCAAGCCGAGGCTTTAGCGGCGCTCAACCTCGAATCGGCCTGGCTCGACGGTGAAATGGTGGTCGCCGACGAACACGGCGTGCCAGACTTCCAGGCCCTGCAAAATGCCTTCGATTCGGGCCGCAGCGGCAACATCGTTTACTACCTGTTCGACTTGCCTTACCTCAATGGCGTCGACCTGCGCGAAGTGCCCGTCGAAGAGCGCAGGGTCGCGTTGGCAACATTGCTCAAACTCAATGAGGACCCGCTGCTGCGCTTCTCCGACGCGTTCGGCGAAGACCCGGAGGCCTTGCTCAACAGCGCCTGCCAGATGCAGATGGAAGGGCTGATCGGCAAACGCCTGGGTTCGCCTTACGTGTCCCGGCGCAGCAGCGACTGGATCAAACTCAAGTGCAAGCATCGGCAGGAATTCGTCGTCGTCGGTTACACCGACCCGAAAGGTTCGCGCAATGCCTTCGGTGCCTTGCTGTTGGGGCTGCATGACCGTGATAGCGGTAAATTGCGCTATGCCGGCAAGGTCGGCACCGGTTTCAACGAGGTGACGCTCAAGCGCATCTACGAACAATTGAAACCGTTGAAGGCGAAAAAACCGTCGGTGGTCAACCCGCCGAGCGGCTTCGACGCCAAGGGTGTGCACTGGCTCAAACCCAGCCTGCTGGCGGAAGTGGCCTTTGCCGAAATGACCAAGGACGGTTCGGTGCGTCATGCGGTGTTCCATGGCCTGCGTGACGACAAACCTGCCGAAGACATTACCGAGGAGCGTCCGAAAGCCGTGAAGACCTCAGCCGCGAAAAAAACCACTGCCGAAAAACCTGCCGCCGCAGCCAAAAAGAAAGCCGCCCCCGCGCCCTCGCAAATCGGCCTGGGCGATGGCAAGGTGCGCATTACCCATCCCGACCGGGTCATCGACGCCACCAGCGGCACCACCAAAGTGCAACTGGCCGAGTATTACGCCAGCGTCGCCCAATGGATTTTGCCGCAGCTCAAGGATCGCCCGGTGGCGCTGGTTCGCGCACCGGACGGCATCGCTGGCGAATTGTTCTTCCAGAAAAACGCCGAGCGCCTCGCCATTCCGGGCATAACCACCCTGGACAAGGAACTCACCGGCCAACCGGTGATGATCATCAACAACGCCGAGGCGTTGATCGGCGCGGTGCAGATGAGCACTGTGGAACTGCACACCTGGAACGCCACCTCGGACAACCTCGACAAACCCGACCGCTTCGTCCTCGACCTTGACCCGGACCCGGCACTGCCGTGGAAAAGCATGGTCGAGGCGACTCAGCTGACCCTTTCGGTGCTCGATGAACTGGGGCTCAAGGCGTTCCTGAAAACCAGTGGCGGCAAGGGCATTCACCTGGTGGTGCCGCTGACCCGCAAGCTCGGCTGGGACGAGGTCAAGGACTTCAGCCACGCGATTGTCAGCCACATGGCCAAGTTGCTGCCGGAACGTTTTTCCGCGGTCTCCGGGCCGAAGAACCGGGTCGGGCGGATCTTCATCGACTACCTGCGCAACGGCCTGGGCGCCACCACCATCTGCGCCTACGCCGTGCGCACCCGCGAAGGATTACCGGTGTCGGTGCCGATCTTTCGGGAGGAGGTGGCCGAGCTCAAGGGCGGCAATCAATGGAACGTGCACAACGTGCATGAACGCCTGGCCGAAGTCGGTGACGAGCCCTGGGCGGACCTGAAAAAAACCCGCCAGACCATCACCGCCGACATGCGACGGCGGGTCGGGATGAAGAAATAAAAGCCAGCCACAACACATCCCTTGTAGCAGCTGGCGAAGCCTGCGTTCGGCTGCGAAGCAGTCGTGAAGTCAGACGCTTTGGTGTTTCAGGAAGACCGCGAATACAGGTTTTACGACTGCTGCGCAGCCGAACGCAGGCTTCGCCAGCTGCTACAGGTCGCCTGCCCGGAATTTATGTGCCCCATCAATCCCTGTGGGAGCGGGCTTGCCCGCGAAAGCGGTGTGTCAGTCAGCACTGATGTTGAATGTGATATCGCCTTCGCGGGCAAGCCCGCTCCCACAGGATCCTCGGTGTTTTCGACAAAGTGCGCGGCGGTGCCTCTGTTTTCCAGGGGCACCGACGTGTCGTTGGGTTTACCGGATAAACGCTTGCAAATCAGTGCCCAGTTTATCGATCGCCGCCTTGAAATCCTTGGCGGTAATTTTTTGGCTGGCGTTGGACACCTGGGTGCCGAAAACTTTGCGCACCACTTTGGCCACGGTCTGGTTGTTGCTCGCGTCGATGAATTCGGCTTCGATAAACAACGTAGTGTCCTGATCGCGATGGCCACTGGCAGCGGAAACACCGCCCACGACGGCGGCCACCGGCACCACTTCATACCACTTCATGCCTTCGTTTTCGGCATTCACCCCGGTAATCGCCGCGCGCATGATCAGGACTTTTGAACCCTTCGGTGCTGATTTTTCACTCGTGACCACCCGATACTTCTGCCCAAGGGTACTTTTAGCTTTGCTGGTCATATAGTTTTGGATGTCATCCAGGGTCTGCCGATTCACCCGTTCGTTGGGCTGTGGCGCCGGGTAGAGCTCCAGCTTGTTGAAGGCCACGGTGTTGTAGGCGTCGGGATTCCACGACGGGCTGACCCAGCGCATGGCGGTCTCGCCGCTGGTGGTGGTCACTTCCTGCAGGTTGTTGTAGTTGGACAGGAAGCCTGAGTACTGATCCTTCTCGGTGACTTTCGAGGTGCAACCGCCTAGCAACAGACCGGCCATTGCAGCGCCGATGAGCAATTTTCGGGACAGGTTCATAGTGGTGTGTGCTCCATGGATTAAGTCGTTTTTTTTTCGGTAGCAGGGCATCAGAATCGCCAAGTCATGTTTCCGGTCACGGCTTGAATCCAGGCATTGTCGAACTGACCGGAAGTTCGAGTGCCCGACGTGGTTTTGGTCTGGTCCACCGGCATGTCGCCAAGCCAGACCATGGCCCAACTGACGTTAATGTCGGTGACCTTGTTCAGAGCATAGGTGGCTCCCGTCGCAATGCGCCAGGATTCGCCCATGGGCACGGTGAAAGTTCGGTTGCCGTCCGAAACGGCGCTGCTGTCGTAGGCCACCCCGACGTTCCACAGCAATTGCGCGGTGGCCTGGTATTGCGCACCGAGCGCCAGTTGCCAGGTGTCCTTGAAGTGCGCATCGACCGTGGTCGATTGGGCGCCGACTGCCGTGGTGTCGACCTGCACGGCGATATCGCCGAACTCTGACCAGTCCTGCCAGTTGACCGAGGCGAGCAAGGCCCATTGTGGATCGAGTTGCTGGAACAGGCTCAGGGTGGCGGTTTGCGGTACGGTCATGTCGAGTTGGGTATTGAGGCCGTCGAGGCGCTGCAACAGCGGGCCGTCACCTTTGACGTCCAGCCCGTCTTCGAAGTCCAGATCGACCTTGCTGGTGTAGGCCAGGCCAATGCGGGTGCCGGGTTGCGGGGCATAGATCACCCCGACATTTGCACCAAAACCCCAATCGTTATCCTTGTACTTGAACTGGCCGTCGCTGCGGTCGGTGAGGCCGAAGGGCGAGCGGTCGATCGCCGTTTGCGCTTGCAGCATGCCGTACATGGCTTTGACGCCGAGGCCCACCGACCATTGCTCGTTGAAGCGGTAAGCCACGCTGGGCACAAACGACAAACCGGCGAGGCTGGCGTTCTGCGCGAAATAGCGCCCGGACCATTCGTTGTCGTAATTGGCCGCCAAGCCGAAGTCGCCATAATTGCCAAAGCCGATGCTCCAGTGTTCATCCAGTTCATGGCTGATAAAGAAGCTGCCGCCGGGAATCGGGTCGAGGGCATTGCCACTGCCAGTACCCGTGCCATTGGTGTTGGAATCGCGGTCGAAGCTCAGGTCACCGTAGAGAACCTGCAAACCACCGGTGATTTGCGTGCCGGGCAGGTAACTCATGCCCGCCGGGTTGCTGGCGATGGTCGAAGGGCCCTGCGCCCGAGCGGCGGCACCGGCGTTGGCCAGGCCCGCGTTATCCGTGCCGATTTCGTAGAGCATGATGCCGCCTGCGTGGGCCTGTTGGCAGCACAGCGCGAGCAGCGTCATGACGGGCAGGGCGGATGTTTTTATTTGCATGGGGTTACCTCAGCAAATGTCCGTCACAAACGCGGGTGGCCAGCTGGCCACCCGTGAACTCGACTGCTCACTTGGCCATGGCCGCCCGGGCTGCTTCGATCTTGGCCTTGACCGCTTCGAGGTTGAAGCTCGCGCCTTTTTGCATCGGTGGGAATTCAACCGCCGTTTCAGCCAGCTTGACCACCTGCTGCTGCACGAACACGAAGCGCCAGAACTGGAACTTGAACCACTCGAAATACTCCAGCGAACCATTGGCCGCCATGTTTTCCGGCCACCCGGCGCGTTCGAACGGGTCGAGACGCAGGTTGGTCAGGATCGGCATGTCCAGCGTGGTTTTCGCCCCCAGCCAGCCACCGGGCTGGTCGATGAAACGGTACTTGAAGTCATCGATGCGGATCGCACCCAAAGTACTTTCGCCAAAGTAGAAGATTTCATGGCGATTCGACGGGCCTTTGCCGGTAATCATCGGTGTCTGGTCATAGCCATCGAGGTGAACCTTGTACGTTCTATCGCCCAGTTGCTTGCCCTTGAGCAGTTCGGTGGTGATGTTCGGGTTGCCGGCCGCTGCAACGAGGGTCGGGAACCAATCCATACCGGACATGATGCCGTTGGCAACCTGGTTAGCCGGCACCATGCCCGGCCAGCGAATGATCGCCGGGGCCCGGAAACCACCTTCCATCACCGTGCCTTTGCCCATGGCAAACGGGGTGGTGCCACCATCCGGCCAAGTGAAGTTTTCCGCACCGTTGTCGGTGGTGAAAATCACGATGGTGTTGTCATCCATGCCGTCTTTTTTCAGCTTCGCCATGACGTCGCCGACGATGTCATCGAGCTGCGCCATGCCGGCTTCCTGTTCCGACCAGCCATTTTGTGAATTGCGCATGGCTTCGTACTTGTCGGACAGGTGCGTGACGATGTGCATGCGGGTCGGGTTGAGCCAGAGGAAGAACGGTTTGTTGTCCTGCTTGGCCTTATCCACAAAGGCAAACGCCTTGTCGCGAATTTCATCGTCGACGGTTTTCATGCGGTCGGGATAGAGCGTGCCGGCGTCTTCGATTTTCTGTTTGCCGACCTTGCCCCAGCGCGGCATCACGGTTGCATCGTCAGTCGTTGTGGCCCAGCTGTGGACCATGTTGCGCGGCCCCACGGTCGCCAGCAGTTCCTGCGGATAGTTGGGGTGTGCCGGGTCTTCCATGGCGTCGAGGTGATAGAGGTAACCAAAGAACTCATCGAAGCCGTGCACGGTGGGCAGGAACTCGTTCAAGTCGCCCAGGTGGTTTTTGCCGAACTGTCCGGTGGAATAACCCATGGCCTTGAGTGCGGTAGCGATGGTGACGGCTTCGGCGGGAATACCGATGGGAGAACCGGCCTGGCCGACCGTGGTCATCCCGGTTCGGATCGGCAGTTCACCGGTAATGAAGTTGGCGCGCCCGGCTGTACAACTGGCCTCGGCGTAATAGTCGGTAAAGCGCATGCCTTCGGCGGCGAGCTGGTCGAGGTTGGGGGTTCGACCGGCCATCATGCCCTGGTTGTAGACGCCAATATTGGACCAGCCGATATCGTCGCCCATGATCACCACAATGTTAGGGGGCGGCTTGTCGGCAGCCATCGACATTGCGGGGGTTGCCAACATGGAAACCAATGCCGTTGCGGCAAACACTGTGGACAGTGATTTATGGTTCATTTCGAGCTCCTGCGAACATTAATCAATGTATCGAGATGAGCCCCCCATAAAACAACTCGCTCTAGATTCGAATCCCCAGAGAGAGCCTAGGTATGAAGCCCGAAATATCAAGAAAATACAGGTGTGATTTGGGTTTTTTTTGCGCCCCGCCAGGTAAATGTCTCCATCGGCATGAAGTTCTGCGCAGGACTCCTTGTTGCGTGCGTGAAATTTATAAGGTACTTTTTCATGAAATTATAAAAACATAATTTCACGAGGCTTCGAATGTTTCAGCAGTCCCCCCAGCATGTCGCCAGCTATTACGCCCATAGTTGCTCGGATCGCCTGACCTCTCGACCCGCGCTTGTGGGGGAACAAGACACCGACGTCGTGATCGTCGGTGCCGGTTTCAGCGGGCTGCACACTGCTTTGCGCCTGGCGTTGGCCGGCAAACGGGTGACGTTGCTGGAAGCCAGCCGCGTGGCGTGGGCCGCCTCGGGGCGCAATGGCGGGCAGGCGATTCTCGGCTGGTCGTGTGACATGCCGCCGCTGGAAGCCGCGTTGGGCTATGAGCGCGCCAGAAGACTGTGGGACGGCATGCGCTGGGCCGCCCGAGAGCTGCGTGAATTACCCGGGCGCCATGGCTTCGACTGTGATTATCGTGCCGGGCATTTGTGGACTTCGGTCATGCCGCGTCGGGTCAGTCTGTTGACCGAATGGCAGCACGAGGCCAGTCATAAATGGGGTCATCACGGCTTGCAGTTCATCAGTCGTGAGCAATTGCCCGGTTGGGTCGCGAGTGATCGCTATCAGGCCGGCCTCTACGATCCTGAGGGCGCGCACCTCAACCCGCTGAAACTCGCGCTTGGCCTGGCCGCAGCGATCGAGCGTGCGGGTGGCCACATCCATGAACAAAGCAAAGCGTTGAGTTACCGGGAGGAGGGCGGCCGGTTCCTGGTGAATACCGAGCGTGGGTCGATTCGGGCGGACGTGCTGGTGCTGGCGTGCAACGCCTATCTGGACCGGCTCGATCCGAAACTGGCTAGTTGCGTATTGCCAGTCGGGACTTATCAGGTGGCCACCGCCCCCCTGACGCCGGACCAGGCCACGGCGCTGCTGCCGAGCAATGTCTGCGTTACCGATAACCAGTTCGTCCTCGACTACTTCCGCCGCACCCCCGATAACCGCCTGCTGTTCGGCGGCGGTTGCACCTACCTGGGCGGCATGCCCAAGGACATTGCCAGCGCGACACGACCCTTCCTGGAACGGGTTTTCCCGCAGCTCAAAGGCGTCGAGCTGGAGTTTGCCTGGGGCGGGCACATCGACCTGACCCTGAACCGCACACCTGACGTTGGACGCGAGGGTGACCGTTACTGGCTGCAGGGTTACTCCGGGCATGGCGTGCTGCCGACACTGGCGGCCGCCCGTGCGGTGTCCGACGCGATTCTCGGCCAGACGGATGAATTGGCGTTGTATCAAGGCCTGAGTAATGGCAGTTTTCCTGGCGGCAAGTACCTGGCCGCGCCGCTGGAAGCCATCGGCAAGGCCTGGTATCGACTGCGCGACAGCATTTGATGAGTCAACTAGCGGAAACCCAGCCATGAACAAGCAAGAAGAAATCGCCGCGCTGGCGATCCTTATTCACGATTTGCGCAAGCACAAGAAATTCACCCTCAAGGACCTGGCCGACCAAATCGGTCGCTCGGTAGGTTTTTTGTCGCAAGTCGAGCGCGGCTTGTCCCGGCCCACGGTGGCCGATCTGACGGCGATCAGCGAAACCCTCGGCGTGCCGACGACCTATTTCTACAGCTTGCCCAAACCCAAGGTGTTGCCGTGGGTCACCCGCCCTGACGAGCGCCGCACGCTGTACTACGCCAACGGCATTACCGACGTTCTGGTTTCGCCAAAAATCAGGGCTTCGTTCTCGATGCTCGAAAGTCTTATGGAAGCCGGCGCCAGCAGTGGCGAACGGCACCTCAGCGATAGTTCGGAGCAGGGCGGCTATGTGCTCGAAGGCGAGTTGACGTTATGGCTCGGCGACGACGAAGACCCCGTCACCTTACGCGCCGGGGACAGTTTTCAGTTCGACAGTCACACCCGTTGCCGCTACGGCAATCTCACTGAGCATCTCACGCGAGTGCTCTGGGTCTACACCTGATAACAATCAAGGAACAATCATGATGGATGCTGCTTGCTCTGACCTGCTGGCTGAAGTGCGTGCTTTTCGCCAACGCTACCCCGACGTGCGTTATGTCGACCTGATTTCCCTGGACATTCCGGGGCATTTTTACGGCAAGCGCTATCCCGTCGACATGCTGGAGAAAGTCGCCGCCGGCAGCGCGCTCAAGCTGCCGCAAAACTGTGTATTGCTGGGCGCGCAGGGCGGGTTGTTCAAAATCGGCGACTACTGCTTTAACGACGGTGACCCGGATGCACGGCGTCGCCTGGTGCCCGGCACGCTCAAACCGGTGACGTGGGAAGCGCAGCCGCTGGGGCAAATGCTGATCACCTCGGATGGCACCGAGAAACCGATTGTTTTCGAACCGCGCGAAGTGCTGGCGCACGTGCTGAATCGGCTGGCACGTAAAGGCATTCATCCGGTAGTGGCTTTCGAACTGGAATTCTACCTGTTCGATAAAAAGCTGCGTGACGGCCTGCCTCAGTTCCCCCGCGACGGGCTGACGGACGATGCCGATGATCAACCGAACATGCACATCGAGCGCCTGTCGCGTTTTGCGCCGGTGCTGGATGAAATGGTCGAGGCGACGCGGGCTCAGGGCGTTGATGCCACAGTGATCACGGCTGAACTGGGGCCGGGTCAGTTCGAGATCAACTTCGGTCACCTCGACGACGGTCTGCGTGCTGCCGACTGGGCCGCTCTGTTCTGTCGCAGTACCCGAGGCGTCGCGCTCAAGCACGGTTTGCGCGCCAGCTTCATGGCCAAACCTTACTTGCAGCACCCCGGCAGCGGCATGCATGTGCATGTCAGTCTGTACGACGCTGCCGGCAATAACCTGTTGGCCGCCAAGCAGCAGCAGTCGCTGCGCCACGCCGTGGCAGGCTGCCTGGAATTGCTGCCGCACAGCATGCCGATCTTCGCGCCGAACCAGAACGCAATGCGTCGTTTGGGCGGTACGGTAAACGTGGCCACGCAAGCCAGTTGGGGCTATGAGGATCGCGATGCGTGCCTGCGCATCCCGGAATCGGATTCGAAAAACCTGCGCGTCGAGTATCGTCTGGCCGGTGCCGATGCCAACCCTTATCTGGTGCTGGCGGCGATTCTGGTGGGACTGGAACATGGGCTGGACGCAGGCAAAGAGCCCATCCTGCCGCTGAACGAAGACCGTAACAGCGGCATCGACTTCCCGCTGGAAATGCTCGAAGCCGTGCGCGCGATGCAGCATCAACCGCAACTGCGCGAAGGTCTGGGCGCGGAGTTCGTGGATGTGTATTGCGAGAACAAACGCCAGGACCATCTGGCGTTCATGCAAGAGATCAGCGCCCGGGAATATCGCTGGTATCTGTAAAGCGTGCGGGTGTTGGGGCGATCCGGCGCGCAGTCGACGTAAATGCTGATACCCCCCTGTAGGAGCTGCCGCAGGCTGCGATCTTTTGATTGTGTGTTTTTAAATCAGAGCCAAAAGATCGCAGCCTGCGGCAGCTCCTACGGGGGGTGTGTCAGCTGATCTTGCGTAGCAAGTTCTGCCAATACTTTTCCCGAACTTGCCGGCGCAGCACTTTGCCGACCACCGACGTCGGCAATTCATCGACAAACACCAGCGATTTCGGCGCCTTGTAGCCACCCAGTCGAGTGCGGGTTTGTGCGATCAACTCTTCTGAAGTGACGGTTTCACCCTGACGCAGAATCACTTCGGCATGCACCGCTTCCCCCCATTCCGCGTGCGGAATGCCGACTACGGCGGCCATCAGCACTGATGGGTGTGCTGCAAGAGCCGCCTCGACTTCCACCGCATAGACGTTGAAACCGCCGCTGATGATCATGTCCTTGAGCCGGTCAACGATGTAGAGGTAACCATCGGCATCGATGTAACCCAGGTCACCGGACTTCCATGCGCCGTCGTCGAATTCCGCCGCCGTTGCTTCCGGGTTCTCGTAGTAACCCTTGATGATGGCTTTGCAGCGAATGCGGATTTCGCCGGTTTCGCCAATGGGCAAGGGTTTACCGTCCGAATCGGCGATAAACACTTCGACACCGGGTGTCGGCCGGCCAGCCGATGACAGATGCCGAAGGGCTGCGGCATCACCGGGCCGGTGCGCAGCCTTGTCGAGCGCCGAGATCACCATTGGGGCCTCGGTCGCCGCATAGCCCTGGACAAAAATCTGCCCGAAGCACTCCACCAGTTCGCCCAGTTTGTCGGGGCTCATCGGTGCGGCGCCGTAGATCAGCGTGGTCAGCGACGAAAAATCCTTAGGCGCCGCGCGTTGCATTTCCAGCAGCCGGTACAGCACGGTCGGCACCAGGAACGAATGGCTGACGCGTTCGCTTTCCACACTCTGCCGCCAGGACTCCATGTCCAGCTGATTCATGGTGAGGTTGGTTCCGCCACCATAAACGGTGGGGAAGAACAGCATCAACGTGCCGTGGGACAACGGCGAGACATGCAGCAATCGGGTGGCGCTACTCAGCCCCAGATCGGTGTTGATAAACGCCGCATCGCGGCAGGCCATCCAGTTGTCGATGGAGTACATCGCGCACTTGCCCTTGCCGGTGGTGCCACCGGTGAAGCGCAACATGCAGATGTGCTGGTCGGTATCGAGGGTCACGTCATTGTCGAGATCGGACGCGGCTTCCACCAACGACCAAAAGTTGTGCACGCCGGGGAGGGCGGCTTGCGCAAGCGTCGGCGGGGCCCTCACCACGATGTCGCAACCGCGACTGCGCAGCATGCCGTAGTAACTGTCGAGCAAGCGGGGTTCGCCAAACCCCACCCGGGGTTTGACCAGTTCGATCTGCCGCGCATGCTCCTCGAGCGGGTCGCGCAGGTTGGTCATGACCACCGTGCCTTCCTGCTTGAAGGTGCTGGGAAACATCATCAGGCTGAGGTTGTCGTTTTCCAGGATCAGCATGAAGCGCTCGCCCGTACGCACCTGCAGCACGGAGCGCAGGACATCGGCGATGCGGTTGGTCAGCAGGTGGTATTGCTCGTAGGTGTAACGCCGGTTGCGCTCGACGTTGACGATCGCTTCCTGGTCGCGATGACGCAGGGCGAGCAAGCGCATGATTCGGCTGAAGTTCATTTTCATGGTGTGTTGGCCCTGTGGGACTGGCTCAAGAGATCGGGCCGCTTACCGGGCACGCATGCGCGAGGCGGCGTCGAGGCGGATGGTCTCGCCGTTGACGTAGGCGTTCTCGATCAGGAAGGCACAGCAATGGGCGAACTCACGCATGTCGCCCAGGCGTTTCGGGGCCTCCATTTGTTCTTTCAGCGAGTTGAGGATTTTCTCGTCCAGACCGGCCACCATGCTGGTCAGGAACAGGCCCGGTGCGATGGCGTTGACCCGCACGCCAATAGCGCCCAGTTCGCGAGCGGCCGGCATGTTCATGCCGATTACGCCTGCCTTGGTAGCAGCGTAGGCGCACTGACCGACCTGGCCTTCATACGCCGCGCCGGACGACACGTTGATCACCACGCCACGCTCTTCGCCGGCTTCGGCTTCGTTGTTGGCCATGTGCTCGGCGCACTTGGACATCACGTTGAACACGCCGTTAAGGTTGATCGCAGTGGCCAGGGCGAATTTCGCCAGCGGTGCGGCCTTGCCTTCCTTGCCCAGCACTTTGAAGCCGTTCGGTACGGCGGCGCCGTTGATGCACACGTGGATCGCTCCGAATGTGGCAATCACGGCATTGACCGCGTTCTGCACCGAGGCTTCATCACTGACGTCGGTCTGCACGAACATGGCGCGGTCGGCGCCAATCTCGGCAACGGCTTTTTCGCCGGCTTCGATGTTCAGGTCGAAAATCGCCACTTTGGCGGCTTTTTCGCCTGCCATGTAGTGCGCGGTGGCCAGGCCCAGGCCCGAAGCGCCGCCAGTGATGACGATGACTTTGTCTTGAATACGCATGAGAGTGTCCTTGTTCGCTGCCCGGCCCATAAGCGGCCGGGTTGTTATTGTCAGAAGTCGAACGGGCGGTTGATCAGAACGCGTTGACCCCGGTCAGGGCACGGCCAATGATCAGTTGCTGGATCTGCGTGGTGCCTTCGGGAATCGGCACGATGATCGCTTCGCGGGCGAGTTTCTCGACCAGGAAATCGGTAGTGACACCGGCGCCGCCGTGAATCTGCACGGCTTGACGGGCAATGGTCACCGCCGCCTCACAGGCAAAATACTTGGCCATTGCGGCTTCCATTTCTGCGGGGATGCCGGCACCGATCATCTCGGCGGCGCGGTAGGTCAGCAAGCGGGCGGCGTCAACGTGGGTGGCCATTTCCGCGAGCATCGCGCTGATCAACTGGTGGCCGGCGATCAACTTGCCGTGTTGCTTGCGTTCCTTGGCGTAGCGCACCGCTTCTCCCAGTGCGCGACGGCCGATGCCCAGGCCTTGCGCGGCGACAAACACTCGCGAACGCTCGAAGAACGACAGGGTGTTTTTCAGCGCTTCACCTTCGTTGCCGATGATGTTACTGGCCGGCACGCGTACGTCGTTGAGGAAAATCTGCGCGGTGGATTGGCTGTTCCAGGCCATCTTGTGGATGTTCTGCACTTCGTACGGATGCTCTTTGCGGTCCAGCAAAAAGTGCGTCAGGCCTTTACGCGGGTCATCACCGGTGCGGCAGGTGCAGATCAGGAAGTCGGAGTAAGCGCCGTTGCTGATCCAGGTTTTCTCGCCAGTGATGATGAAGTCATCACCGTCGCGGCGGGCGCGGGTCTTGATTTCCAGCACGTTGGAGCCGACGTCCGGTTCCGAAATGGCGACGCTGACGAACGAGTCGCCGCTGATCAGGCCCGGCAGGTAGCGCTCGCGCAGGTGATCGGGGGCGAGTTTTTCCAGCATCTGTGCGCCGAAGGAGTTGATGACCACCGGCGTCGACAAATCCACCGAGCACGCCGCAACTTCCTCGAAGAGCATGATCATGGTCGGCCAGTCCAGGCCCAGCCCGCCGTGGGCTTCGCTGACGGCACCGCAGATCATGCCGAACTCGGTGAGCTGGCGCATGATGTCGGCCATTTTTTCACGCGGGATAAACTTGTCGCGGTATTCCTTGTTGAACACCGGGTCGATTTTGTCGGCGAGGAAACGACGGAAACTCTCGACGGCTTCGAGTTGTTCCGGGGTGCGCATGACGTGTCCCATGAGAGGCTCCTTAACTATTTTTGTTGGCGAGAATGTTGACGGCGACCACGGCTTCTTCGATGCCGAACAGGCCGCCGCCGTTTTCCTGAATGGCAATGCGGGCGCCTTCGACCTGGCGCTTGCCGGCTTCGCCACGCAGTTGCGTAACCAGCTCATGGATCTGCCCCAGACCGGTGGCGCCGATCGGGTGCCCCTTGGATTCGAGGCCGCCGGACGGGTTGATCGGCATGCGCCCACCGACGGTGAAGTCACCGCGTTCGGCTGCCGGGCCGCCTTCGCCGAAGGGCACCAGCATCAGCGATTCGGCGTTGAGGATTTCGCCGATGGCCGAGGCGTCATGCACTTCCGCGACATTGACGTCGCAAGGATTGATGCCAGCCTGGGCGTAGGCTTTTTTCGCCGCCAGGTGCGCGACGATTTTTTCCGGCTCGTCCAAGCCACGGTTGCTGCCGGTTTGCACCACGCTGGCGAGGACGCTAATGGCGCGGTCGCCGGAATTTTTCAAGCGCTTGAGGCCCTCGGCGTTGCACAGCACTACGGCGGCAGCGCCGTCGCTGATCGGCGAGCACATCAGGGTGGTCAGCGGGTAGCAAATCGCTGGCGAGGCCAGCACTTCGTCGATGCTGAAGGCTTGCTGGAATTGCGAAAGCGGGTTGTGCACCGAGTGCAGGTGGTTCTTCGCGGCCACTGCGGCGATCTGCCGTTGAGTGGTGCCATAACGCAGCATGTGATTGCGCGCGATGGCGGCATACACGTCCATGAACACGCTGTACGGGCGCTCGGAAACAGTGCCCGGTGGCGGCACGATGCCTTCGCCCATGGCCAGCAGGGTGTGCTTGTTCTGCTCGACCGTGGACACGTCCCAACCGCCATCGAACACGGCAAACATCTTCGCTTTGTCGGGGACGTTCATCTTCTCGGCGCCGACCGCCAGGGCGATGTCACACTGACCGGCACGCAACGCCAGGGTGGCGAGGTTGAACGCCGATGAGCCGGACGCGCAGGCGTTCTCCACCGAGAACACCGGCACGCCTTCGATGCCGATGCGGCGCATGGCGATCGGGCCGGGAATACCGGTCTGACCCTGCAACAGGCCGTTGGTCATGGTGCTGTAATACACCGAGCCGACGTCAGCGCTGGTGGCGCCGGCGTCATTCAAGGCCAGGCCGACGGCCTCGTCGACCATGTCGTAGACGCTGCGGTCCAGCAAGCGACCAAACGGCGTCATACCAACGCCCACTACGTAGATATCGTTCATTGTCTGTTCCTGCTGTTTGCGGGGACGTGGCGGCCTAGCGGCCCTTGAAATTCGGTGAGCGTTTTTCGCCGAAGGCCTGCAAGCCTTCCTGGAAATCGGCGGTGCGCAGGTGCTGGCGCAACATCACTTGCTCATGCTGCAAGGCGTCGTCGCGGGACTTGTCGGCGGAGGCTCGGGCCACTTCTTTCATGCGCCGCAGCGCGATCGGGCTCTTTTTCGCAATCTGATTGGCCAGGGCCAGGGCGGCGCCTTCGAGTTCGGCGTCGGCGTGGACTTCACACACCAGGCCATAGACCTTCATTTCCGTGGCCGAAAGGGACTTGCCGGTCATCAACAGGTACATCGCCATGTTCAACGGGATCAAGCGTGGCAGCACCGCCGCGCCACCCGCGCCGGGGTAGACGCCGAAATTGGCGTGGGCGTCGGCCAGGGTCGCGGTTTGTGCAGCGACCACAATGTCGGCGCACATGGCCAGCTCAAGACCACCGGCCATGGTCACGCCGTTGAGGGCGGCGATCACCGGTTTCGGGAAGTTGCGCAACTGGCCGAATACCTGGTTGGCGCGGTCGAGGAAGTCGGCTTCGCCCGCAGGCAGGCTGGCGCCGGCCAGGACTTCTTTCAAGTCGGCACCGGCGCAGAAGGCCGGGCCATTGCCGGTGAGGATGACCGCGCGCAGCTCGTCATTGAGCGCAATGTCGGTGAGGCAGCGTTCGAGCTCGGCGAGTGTCGCCAGGTTCAGCGCATTCATGGCCCTGGGCCGGTTGAGTGTGAGGCGCGCTACCGGGCCAATGATTTCGTACAGCAAGACATCTTCACTCATGACAACTCCCCTTATTGTTAGCGCTCTGTTGGCGTCGTTGATGGGGCTGATAGTAGGAATGCCGACCCGGGCCGCGCAGGTCATTGCAACGAAAGCGCTTGTCCGCAGGGGAGGGGCATCGGATGTACACCCACTCTGTGTAGGAGCTGTCGAGTGCAACGAGGCTGCGATCTTTTGATTGTTTAAAAGCAAGATCAAAAGATCGCAGCCTCGTTGCACTCGACAGCTCCTACAAGTGGAACGCGGGCCTGTGAAGACAGATGAATTGATCGAGAAGACCAGCAAGCCAGGTGCACTTGCTTGCACCATCGAAACGGTGTCCAAACAACAAATAAAGAGAGACCGTGCGATGAAGAAAATCCGCGTAGCACTGACGGTGTCAGTGCTGGCCGCCAGTATTGTCGGGGCGCTGCAATGGTCGCGAGGTCAAGCCGGCGTTCAGGTGCAAGCGGTCGAAAACAGCGCGGGGCAGGGTGGCCAGAAAGCGGCGACGGCCGCCACCATCGCCGTTAACGCGACCACGGCGCACAACATGCCCCCGGTCGATGGGGATGTGGAAGCCGACATCCAGCGCGGCTTTATTGCCAGCCTGCCCGACGCCGAAACCACGGCTGCCGATGGTCACGTGGTGTACAGCCTCAAAGGCTATGAATTTCTCGGCAGTGCCGATGCGCCGGCAACGGTCAATCCGAGCCTCTGGCAGCAGGCCCGCAAAAGCATGGCCAATGGTCTGTTCAAGGTCACCGATGGTTTTTATCAGGTGCGCGGTCTGGACCTGACCAACATGACCATCATCGAAGGCAACACCGGCCTGATCATCATCGACTGCAACCTGGCCACCGAAGTGGCGCATGCCTCGCTTGAGCTGTATTACCAGCATCGACCGCGCAAGCCAGTGGTGGCGGTGTTCTACAACCACAGTCACGTCGATCACTTCGCCGGCATTCGCGGCATCGTCGATGAAGAGGACGTGAAGTCGGGCAAGGTGCAGATCATTGCCCCGGCGGGGTTCATGGAAACGTCAGTCGCCGAGAACGTGATGGCCGGCAACGCCATGAGCCGACGCGCCGAGTACCAGTTCGGCACCACCTTGCCCCGCAGTGCCCAGGGCCAGATCGACCTTGGCGGTGCCAAGGCATTGTCCAACGGCACCATCACCATGATCGCGCCGACCCTCGAGCTCAACCAGCCGGTGCAAACCCTGACCATTGATGGTGTCGAGATCGTCAACATGCTGGCACCGGGCACCGAGGCGCCGGCTGAGTTCATCCACTATTTCCCGCAGTTCAAGGTACTCGATACCGGTGAACTGGCGCTGCCCACTCAACATCAATTGCTGACGCTGCGTGGGGCGACCATCCGTGACGGCCTGGCCTGGTCGAAGTACCTCAATGAAGCGCTGCATCAGTTTGCCCCCGGCGCCGACATCCTGGTCGGGCAGCACGGTTGGCCAGTGTTCGGGCATGAGCGCGTGGTCAATTATTTGTCCAAGCAACGCGACATGTACAAGTGGCTGCACGACCAGTCATTGCGCCTGATCAACAAGGGCTACAAGCCGGTGGAGATTGCCGAATACATGCGCAATCACGTCCCGGCGAGCCTGGCCAGTGAAACCTTCACCCACGGTTTCTACGGTTCAGTGCAGCGCAACGCCAAGGCCGTGTACCAGCAATACATGGGCTGGTATGACGCTAATCCGGCCAATATGGACGCGTTGTCCGACGGCGATTACGGCAAGAAATTTGTCGAGTATGGCGGCGGTGCCGAGGCGGTATTGGCGCGCGCCCGGAGTGACTTTGCCAACGGTCAGTACCGCTGGGTGGCACAAGCCATGAGCCATTTGGTGTACGCCGAACCGAACAACAGCGCGGCGCGGGAATTGGCGGCCGATGCCCTGGAGCAGTTGGGCTACCAGGCTGAGTCGGCGGTCGAGCGTAACAGCTATCTGGCGGCCGCCATGGAGCATCGCAGCGGCGGCAAGAAACTCGCCTCGGCGCTGCGCACCGCCAGCCCCGACATGCTTCGGGCGCTGACCATCGACAATATCTTCGATTACCTGGGCGTGCGTCTGAAGGCCCCGGATGTCGAGGGCAAGCACATTGTGCTGAACTGGAACTTCACCGATATCGGTACGTCGGGCAAGCGTTACACGCTCAATCTGGAGAACTCGGCGTTGACCTACATCGCCGATTACAACGCCGACAAGGCCGATGCCACGATCACCCTGACACGCGAGACGCTCAACTCGATTCTGGCGGAGAAAGTGTCGCCGATCGAGGCCGTGTTCAAAGGTGACTTGAAGATCGATGGCAGCAAACTGGCGGTCTATGACGTGCTGGGCTCGCTGGACAAATTCTCTGCGGATTTCGAACTGGTCGGCCCTAACGAGCCCGCACGATAGGAACCTGAACATGCACTCTGGATTGCACGACTTCACAACCGCTGCCGGTACACCCGCCAACGCCGCACTCGACGGGGTCCGTGCAGCGCTTGCCCGTCAACAAGCGGCGTCCCGGACCGAAGGGCCACCGTCGGCCGAATTGCGTATCGAGCGGATCAACCGTGTCATCAGGCTGTTGGTCAACAACCAACAGCGGTTGTGCGAGGCATTGGCCAGCGACTTTACCTGGCGCAGTCATGATCAATCGCTGATGGCCGACGTGCTGTTGCCGGTCCGGGGGCTCAAGTACGCCCGTGACCATGTTCGCCGCTGGATGCGACCCGAGCGCCGCAACGCCGAACTCGGCGGCGGCTGGCTCGGCGCCAGGGCGCACATTCACTATCAGCCACTGGGCACGATCGGGATCATTTCGCCGTGGAACTTCCCGATTGCCATCGCACTTGGGCCGCTGGCCGAAGCACTGGCCGCCGGTAATCGCGCGATTATCCTGTTCTCTGATCAGTCGCCGGCCACGGCAGGCGTGCTGATCGAGCTGCTGGCCGAACAGTTCGATGACAGCGAAGTGGCAGCCTTTATCGGCGGTGCTGAATTGGGTGCGGCGTTTTCTGCCATGCCGCTGGATCATTTGGTCTTTACCGGCAGCCCACGGGTCGGGCGCCTGGTCATGCGCGCGGCGGCGCAAAACCTGACGCCGTTGACTCTGGAGCTGGGCGGCAAGTCGCCGACCATCATCGGTCGGGGCGCGGACCTGGAAAACGCGGCCAGACGCATCTGGGGCGGGAAGGGGGTCAGCAGTGGGCAGGCCTGTATCGCGCCGGACTATGTGCTGGTGCACGAGGATGACCTCGAGCGCTTGTTGAGTTACATGCAGACAGAACTGCAACGTCTGTTCCCGACGCTGCTGAACAACCCGGACTACACGGCGATGGCGACGCCCGGGCAATACCGGCGGATGCAAGCCTGCCTGCAAGATGCCCGAGAACACTGCGTCAGGGTGATCGAGGTCAATCCGGCTAACGAGGACTTGAGCGCTTCACGCAAGATCGCACCGACCCTGCTGGTCGATCCGCCGGACACGACATTGGTGATGCAAGAGGAAGTGTTCGGCCCGTTACTGCCGATTCGCGGCTATCGCCACCTCAACGAGGCGCTCGACTATATCAACGCGCGTCCGCGGCCTCTGGCGTTGTATTACTTCGGCGACGACCGCGCCGAGGCCAGGCATGTGCTGGAACGGACCCATTCGGGTGGCGCTTGCATCAATGAAGTCATGCAGCACCTGTTCCAGACCGATTTGCCGTTTGGAGGCTGTGGCCACTCCGGTTTTGGCCGTTATCGCGGTGGGTATGGTTTCAAGGCGTTCAGCCTGGAACGCTCGGTGTTCACGCCGCCGCGATGGGACGTCATGGGCCTGCTGCGCCCGCCCTACGGCTCGCTGTTTCGCCGGGTCATGAAAGCGCTGTTGAAACGTTGAGATCCAGATAATCAAAAGATCACAGCCTCGTTTCACTCGACAGTTCCTACAGGGATCGCGTTTGAATGCAGGAGCTGGCGCAGGCTGCGATCTTTTGATCTTCACCACCGAGCAAAGGAAACCGCGAATGCTCCCGTTGAAACCGCTTGTTTTGGCCCTGTCATGCATAGTCTTTGGCGCCCAATGTTTTGCCGCAGCCAAACGTCCAAATATCGTGGTGCTGGTGGCCGACGACTGGGGTTACAGCGATGTCGGTTCCTTCGGCAGCGAAATCGCCACGCCGAACATCGACACCCTGGCCCGTGAAGGCGTGCGGTTTGCCGATTTTCATGTCACCGCCTCTTGTTCGCCCACGCGCTCGATGCTGCTGACCGGTGTCGACAATCACCGCAACGGCGTGGGCAACATGCCGGAAACCATGCCCGACGAACACCTGGGCAAACCCGGTTACAGCGGCGTGCTCGACGATAACGCGATCACCATCGCCAGCCTGCTCAAGGACGGCGGTTATCACACTTACATCACCGGCAAATGGCACTTGGGCAAAACGCCTGACACGTTGCCGGACAAACGCGGCTTCGATCGCTCGTTCATCCAGGCCGACAGTGGCTCGGACAACTGGGAGGAGCGGCCGTATGCGCCGTTGTACGATAAAGCCGCCTGGTTCGAGAACGGCCAGCCGGCGCATTTGCCCAAGGATTATTACTCGTCGACCTTTATCGTCGACAAGGCCATGGAGTACATCGCGGCAGATCGACAGGAGGGCAAGCCGTTTTTCGCTTACCTGGCGTTTCAGGCGAATCACGTTCCGGTCCAGGCGCCCAAGGACATCATCGACAAGTACCGTGGGCGCTATGACGAAGGCTGGAGCGCATTGCGCGAGGCCCGTCGCGATCGCGCGGTTGATCTGGGGCTGATTCCCGCAGGGGTTGGTATGCAGACCATGGCCAGCACCGCTGACTGGAACGCGCTGGATGAGCAGGAAAAACGCTACGAAGCGCGACGCATGGAGGTCTATGCCGGAATGGCGGAAACCATGGACCAGCAAATCGGCCGGTTCATCGCGCACCTGAAAGCCACCGGCGAGTACGACAACACGGTGTTCGTGTTTCTCTCCGATAACGGCAGTGAGCCCACCGACCCTTACGCCATTCCGGCCGTCCGGTTGTGGCTGGAGATGAACTACACCCGCCAGCTCGATCGCCTGGGCGGCAAGGGCGCCTTCACCAGCATCGGGCCGAGTTGGGCCAGTGCAGCTGCATCGCCCTTGAGCGGCTACAAGTTTTTTGCCGGCGAGGGCGGGTTGCGCGTGCCGTTAATCGTTTCCGGTGTGCCCGGCATCCAGGCCAATCACATCGCCAAAGCCTTTACTCACGTCACCGACATTGTCCCGACCTTGCTCGAAGTGGCCGGTGTGCCGGCGCATCACGGTGAGTATCAAGGGCGGCCCGTGGAACCGATGATCGGCAGCAGCCTGGTGCCAGTGCTGCAAGGCAGTGCCGAACGCGTGCACCCGCAAAATCAGGCCATCGGCTATGAATTGTCCGGGAGCGCCGCGTTGTTCAAGGGTGACTACAAACTGGTGAAGAGCCTGAAGCCGGTGGGCAACGAACAATGGCACCTCTATAACATCGTCACTGATCCCGGTGAAGTGATCGACTTGCAGCAGCGGATGCCGGAGCGCTTCCAGAGCATGCAGGCCGACTACGCCGAGTACGCCCGCGTCAACGGTGTGCTGCCGATGCCGGTCGGTTACGACTACATGCACCAGGGGCAGATGTATGCCCTCAAGCATGTGGTCATTCCCAAGCTGAAGGCTGCTGCGCCGCCGATTGTGGCGATTATTGTGTTGCTGGTGGGCGTGCTGGTCTGGCGTCGCCGTAACAAGCAGGCGGCCTGAGTGATGATCGACGACGTCGACGAATGGGGTCGCCGGTTGATTCACCGGCGCAAGGTCGAGTGCCAGGGGTTTTTGCGCGCCGATGGGTTGTGGGACATTGAAGGACGTTTGAGTGATAGCAAGACGCATCCGGTGACGCTGGCCGAAGGCCGGACGGTGACGGCGGGGCAGACGTATCACGGCATGTTGATTCGGCTGACGCTGGACGATGATTTTGTTGTGCGTGAGGTGCATGTAGCGATGCCTGACGTGCCCACCAGTCAATGTCGCGGCGCGATGGCGGGCTATCAAAAGTTGCTTGGAGAGCGGATCGGGCCGGGGTTTTCGCGGCGCATCAAGGAGCTGTTTGGTGGTGTTGGCGGGTGTGTGCATTTGACTGAGTTGTTGTTGCCGATCGCTACGACGGCATTTCAGACGATTCCCATGGCTCGGGCGATGGTTGCTCCGCGTACGCCGGTGGATGTCGAGGCGTACGTTAACGCCACTGGCAAGTTGCTCAATACGTGTTACGCGTTGCGTGAGGACAGTCTCGTCGCTGTCTTCTTGAAAAAATGATGGTGGGGTGTACATATCCGTTTTTGCGGTAACGGCGGCTTATGGTTTCGCCCTTACGGCGACTCACTTTTTTTTCAAACGCCAAAAAAAAGTAAGCAAAAAAAGGCTCGCCCCGAGCGTCCGGCCCCTCGCTTAGGCTCGGCGTTCCTTCGCTCCGGTGTTCATCCGGGGGCATCGCCTCCGGTCTGCTTCGCGACGACCTCCTCTCGATGTGTTCGACTGCGTCGAACGGCGCTGCGCGCCTTCCTCCAGATAAACACCTCCACTCAGCCTACCGAAGGGGCGGGTGGATCAAGATCAACAGCTGCAGGCGAGCTAACGCTCGGCCTGTTGAGTGGTGAGAAGCGAAGCTGTACGCCGCTCTGCTTTTGATTTTGTAGGAGCGAGGCTTGCCCGCGAAGGCGGCCTTTGAGCCGACCCGTTTCTCGCAGATGTACCCGGTCCAAATGTGGGAACGAGCCTGCTCGCGAAGTCGCCCTTCAAGACGACCAAGTTCTCACAGACATACCCAGTCCAATTGTAGGAGCTGGCTTGCCAGCGAAGGCAGAGTGTCAGTCAACATCAATGTTGCATGAAACAGCGCTTTCGCGAGCAAGCCCGCTCCCAGGGCTTGCGGTGTTCAGGCGATGACCAGTCGTTCAACCTGCGCATCGCTGAAACCGGCTTTGCGCAGGATCTTTGCGGTGTTTTCCCCACGCTTGGGCACTGAACCCACCGCCGAAGGGGTTGCTGAAAACCGTGGTGCCGGAGCAGCCTGTAATACGCCGTCCTGGCGCGAGTAAACACCGCGCTCGGCCATGTGCGGATGCGTCAATGCTTCGATGGGGGTGAGTACCGGGGCAAAGCAGGCATCGCTGCCTTGCAGGAGGTCGATCCAGTGCTGGCGTGGCTTGCTGGCAAAAACCGCGGCCAATCGTTCGCGCAACGGCCCCCACAGACGTGGATCGTACGGGCGCTTGAAGTCCGGATCGCCGCCCAGCCCGAGCAGTTTGAACAGTATGGCGTTGAACTGCGGTTCGAGCGCTTGCACGCTGACGAACAAGCCGTCGGCGCAGGCATAAGTACGTGCCCAGTGCGCGCCATCGAGCAGCCCGCAACCGCGTTCCATCGGCTGTTGGCCCGCCGAGTGCGCTGACAGCAGCAGGTTCATCAGGTTGGCGCTGCCGTCGACAATGGCCGCGTCCACCACCTGCCCGACGCCATTGGTGCTGGCGTTGATGATCCCCGCCAGAATGCCCATCGCCAGGTACAGCGCACCGCCGCCCAGATCGCCGACCAGGGTAGGCGGTGGCATCGGTGGCTGACCGGCTTCGCCGCTGAACCACAAGGCACCGGACAGCGCGATGTAATTGAGGTCGTGGCCAGCCGCTTGCGCCAATGGGCCTTGTTGGCCCCAACCGGTCATGCGCCCGTAAACCAGCCGTGGATTGCGTGCCAGGCACACGTCGGGGCCCAGGCCCAGGCGTTCCATGACGCCGGGACGCATGCCTTCGATCAGCGCGTCGGCGCCCTCGATCAGGCGTAACACTGCTTCGATGGCTTCGGGATTCTTGAGGTCCAGGGCTATCGACTGTTTGCCGCGATTGACGATGGCGTGTTTGCCCAGGTCCAGCATGTCAGCACCTTTGCTGCCAGCGCGTTCGACCAGGATTACCTCGGCGCCCATGTCCGCCAGCAACATGCCGCAAAACGGCCCCGGGCCGATGCCGGCGATTTCGACGATACGAACGCCGTCCAATACTCCCATGCGAGTGCTCCTTTGGATCAATAGAAAATTGGGGTTGAAAGATCAAAAGATCGCAGCCTTCGGCAGCTCCTACAGGGGAATTGTTTGATTCGGAACGTCGGGAACACCCGATCCCTCCAGGAGCTGCCGAAGGCTGCGATCTTTTGACGTTAACGACGCAACAACAACGCGGTCATGACCCCGTGGAAAACCACCGCCGGCCACAACAACAAACCACTGCCGACGAACACGCCGACATACGCCAGGTACAGCGCAATCGCCCCGTTGTAGGTCTGCATCGCCCGAACCGCTGCGGTGCTGGCCGGTCGGGGCCAGCAGGCAATCCCCAGTGCAATCAGGGCAAGTCCAAAGAACCGTGCAAACAGGTTGGTCACCTCGGTCCCGTCGATGCCCAGCAGGACATGGCTGACCAGCCCTGGCGTAAACAGCAGCGCCAACCCGGTAGCGAGTTCGACACCGGCTGCAACCGTCAGCAGCTTATGCGGGGTGATGAAGTGCGCTGGGTTCATGATCGTCCTTCGATGGGAGAGAGGCGTTGTTCGCGCGGTCCTGACGAATGAATTCGGCAGCTTTTTCGCCGATCATCACAGTGGCTGCCGTGGTGCTGCATCCAATGATAGTCGGCATGATCGAGGCGTCGACCACGCGCAGGCCTTGTATGCCATGCACCTTCAATCGAGCGTCCACCACCGCCATTGCATCGGTGCCCATTTTGCAGGTGCCCACCGGGTGATAGAGCGTGTCGGAACGGTTACGCAGTACCTGCTCGATCTCGGCATCGGTATTCATCGGGTCGTCAATCACGTCCCTCGGGCTGAACGCCTTGAAGGCCGGGGTGGCCATGACTTTCTGGATCACCCGATAACCCTGGATCAGCGTTTTGATGTCGTCGGGATGGGTCAGGAATGCCGGGTCGATCTGCGGTGGCACCATTGGATCGGCACTGGCGAGGGTGAGTTGTCCGACGCTTTTTGGATGCAACAAACAGGCATGCACGCTGAGGCCGTGACCGCGATACAGCGTGCGGCCATGGTCGGCAAACATGGCGATGGTCAGGGCCAGCTCGATGTCGGCTTGACGCAGTTGCGGTGAGGTTTTGACGAAGGCGCAGGCCTCGGCGAAGTTGCTGGTCAGCGGGCCACTGCGGTGCCGCCAGTAACGGATCGCGGCTTTGCAAATGTCCCAGGCTCCCGCCAGCGACAGGCCGATCAGTTTGCGCGATTTGACACGGTAGGAATGCACGTAATCGATGTGGTCCACCAGGTTTTGGCCCACTCCCGGTAGCGCGTGAATCACCGGGATGTCGAATTTCAGCAACGCGTCTTTTGGACCTACGCCGGACAGCAGTAACAGCTGCGGAGAGTTGAAGGCCCCGGAGCTCAGAATCAACTCATGTCGGGCATGCAATGTCCGTTTCACGCCGTTTTGCATGAACTCGATGCCCACCGCTCGCTTGCCGTCGAACAGGATTCGCGTGGCGTGGGCATGGGTTTCGATGCGCAGGTTCTGACGATGCCGGTTAGGTGTCAGGTAGGCTTTGGCGGCGCTGCAACGCTGCCCGTCCTTTTGCATCACCTGCACGCGGCCGAAGCCTTCCATGCTCGCGCCGTTCTGATCGGGGCACGCCGGGTAACCCGCCTGCATGCCAGCCTCGACGAAGGTTTCGCCAAAGGGATTGGGCGAGGAGTGAAAGCGCACGTTGAGTGGGCCGTTCTGGCCATGTAGCGGGCCTTCGAAGTGCTCGTTGTGCTCGGCGCGCTTGAAAAACGGCAGCACGTCCTGATAGCTCCAGCCCGGGTTGCCCAAGGCTGCCCAGCGGTCGAAGTCTTCAGGGTGGCCGCGGTGATAGGCCATGGCGTTGATAGAAGAACTGCCGCCGAGGGTCTTGCCCCGTGGCTGATAACCGATGCGACCGTTCAAACCCGCCTGCGCCACGGTCTGGTACTGCCAGTTGTTGATCGAGGTCGGCACCATGGCCGCGACGCCGGCCGGCATGTGCACCAGCGGATGGGTGTCGGGGCCACCGGCTTCCAGCAGGCAGACTGAAATGTTCGAATCTTCCGACAAGCGACTGGCAACCACGCAGCCAGCAGCGCCCGCGCCAACTACGATGTAATCGAAATGCGTGTTCTCGTTCATGCGTTCTTCTCTTTGTTCGCTGCACAACTTGAGCGCATTGTGGGCAGAACGCCGAGTCGCCACTGGTCAATAGAATCAATTCGACGGTCAGTGGGGCAGGTGACTATCGCGCCAAGCACTGGAACATCACGCCTGAGCGCTCAGCAGGTGATTGACCGATGCAGGTCCGGGGGCGAGTATCGGCTCTTGCATCCCTAACAGGCAGGCCCATGTCAGGTTCGAAAACGGATACGCCCGGCAGCGAAATGCCGTTGCATGAAGAAGCGCTGCAACCGACCACCATTGGCAGCTACACCGTGGCCATCGCCCGGGCGCTGGACGCCAGTGGTGTGGACAGCAAACGGATTTTCAACGCCACCGGAATTGCGCTGAGCCTGTCCACCGACCCGTTGACCCGCCTGCCGGCCGCCACCATGACGCGTCTGTATCGCGCCTGCGTCGAAGTCACCAACAACCCGTATTTCGGGCTGATCGTGGCTAAACACATTCATCTCACCCACCTGCATGCCTTGGGCTATTCCCTGGCGGCCAGCGGGTCGTTGATGGATTTTTGCCGACGTCTTGAGCGTTACTTCCGCTTGGTGTCCCAAGTGGCCAAGGCCAATGTCAGCCAGACCGACACGCACGTCCTGATGCGCTTCGAACACTTGGTCGATCTGTGCGGCGAGACTGAAGATGCGTTTTTCGCGTTTCTCATCCGGGTGATGCGCTTGCTCTATAAGCAGGAGTTCAAGCCTGTGCGGGTGGAAATGCGCCACCCGATGCCGCATGAGGGGGCGGCACCGTATGAGGCATTGTTCCGCGCTCCAGTGCTGTTCAATCAGGCCGCCAGCCTGCTGGTGTTCGACAAGGCTGACCTGCAGCAGGTGCTGAGCGGGTCGTGCCCGGAATTGGCCCAGGTCAACGACAACATCGTGATCAGCTACCTGGCGCGCCTGGACAAGAGCGATGTAATTACCGGGGTCACGCAGAAAATCATCGAATACCTGCCCAATGGCGATTGCACCCGGGACAAGGTCGCCAGCGCCTTGTGCATGAGCCCGACCAAGTTGCAGCTCAAGCTGTCTCAGCGCGGCACCCATTTTCAGCAACTGCTCGACGACACTCGCAAGGAGCTGGCGTGCAGCTATCTGAGCCAGGCATCGCGCCCGGTGACTGAAATCACCTTCTTGCTGGGGTTTAGCGACACCAGCAACTTCACCCGCGCCTTCAAACGCTGGACCGGGTTATCGCCGACGGATTTTCGCGCACAGTCCTGAAGATCAAGATCAAAAGATCGCAGCCTGCGGCAGCTCCTACACCGATCTTTTGCCTTTGATTTTCTAGACCCAAATGGCATCCCACAAAGGGTAATCGCCTATGCACGTGACCAACCCCGCACGTAATGGATTCATTACGATGTAGCGTGCGGCGTCCTTCAGGTCCTCTTCCCGACGCAAGGCTCTATCGTAATAACCCGGTTGCCATAAACGACCCTGCTCACCACGCAGGAGATTGATCGAGCGACTGCTTCTGGATTTGATGCGGCACATCAATTCGGCCAACGAGCCTTGTTGCAGCTCGAACAGCCAATGCAGATGATCAGGCATAACGACCCACGCCATGGAAGTGACCATTGCGGCCTCTTCCGCACTGCGAAGCTGTTCGACCAGCAAGCGTCCCGCCCGCCAATCTGAAAACATCGGCCGACGTTGATGAGCGACAGCAGTCAGCAAATAAATACGACCCGACTCCGAGCCCCGGCCCTTGCGCAGATGACATCCGTTTGCAGCGACAGGCATTCCATTGCCCTCCCCAAAAGTTACCGTATGAACGTTAGCCGGCGGTGGGCGCATTCGAATGCAGGATCGTTTTCCGCATGTTTCGAGAACGCACTCACCCCCCCGTAGGAGCTGCCGAAGGCTGCGATCTTTTGATTTGGATTTGCCGCCCTTCAATGAAGATCAAGATCAAAAGATCGCAGCCTCCGGCAGCTCCTACAGGGGATCTGGCTACAGGAGGCGGGCGTTTGGTCGCGCCCACGTTGCGCTGACCGGTGATTTGTCCCAATTGACCAGCGATCCACCCACCCCTCGCGATACAACAGTCTCGACCGATTCGGCTCGCGCTCCTTAGAGCAGTGCGCACCGCCACATCGGCATTTTCTTGAATGACTTTTCGTGAAACCACAGAGAAGGCGAGCACGCTAGATGAATAACAACAATAAGATCTGCCAGACAAATCTGCGGCGCGGGCTTCTGGCCTCGGCGGTTCTCGCCGGGTTGGGAATGACGCCTGTGCAGGCGTTCGAGTTCGATACGGGGAATGAGGACGTGTCGGTTCGTTTCGACAACACCTTGAAGTTCAACTACGCCCAGCGTGTCGAAGCCCCGAACAGCAAGCTGGCCAACTCGTGGAACAACAACGACGGCGACCGTAATTTTTCCTCCGGCAGTCCCGTCGCCCAGCGTCTCGACGTCTTGTCGGAACTGGACGTGGTGTACAAAAAACAGATGGGTTTTCGCGTCAGTGCCAACAGCTGGTACGACCACGCTTATGACGATATCGGCAGCGATAACGCGGCGACCAATCAGCTCAATAATGGCAAGCCAGATTCGCGGCACCAAAGTGGCTATGCCGACCGTTACTACAACGGTCCGTCCTCGGAGATTCTCGACGCCTTCGTCTTCGGCAGCACCGAGATCGGCGACGAATCGCTGCTGAGTGGCAAGGCGGGCAAGCACACCCTGTATTGGGGTGAAAGCGTGCTGGCCTTCGCTCATGGCAACAGTTATGGCCAGTCGGGTCTGGATTTGTCCAAGGCACTCGCCGTGCCGGGCACCGAAGCCAAGGAGCTGTTCATCCCGCGTAATCAGCTGTCGACCAGTTTTACCGTCAACCCGGAACTGACCCTGGCCGCGCAGTATTTTCTCGACTGGGACGCCGCACGGCTGCCGGAGTCGGGCACGTACCTGGGCTTCAACGACGGCATCCAGAACGGCGGCCACAACCTGTCGCTGATCGCTGCGCAAAATCCTCGTTTCGGTACACCCGGTCCGTTGGGCGCCAATCAGTTCCTGCGGCTGACCAATGGCCACACTTACACCCCTGACAACCACGGTGACTTCGGTCTGATGGCCAAGTGGAGCCCGGCGTGGCTCGACGGCACCCTCGGGGTCTACTACCGCAAAACCTCGGACATCCTGCCCAACCTGGTGCTGCAACCGACTGCGGTGGGCCCGGCTCAGCTGATCTCGGGCAACGTCGGCAGTTACAACCAGTTCTACGTCGATGACATCGACGTCTACGGCTTCAGCCTGGCCAAAAGCATCGCGGGCGTGAGCGTCGGTTTCGACCTCAACTATCGCCACAACATGCCGCTGTCCAGCGTGCCGGCCACCGTCAACCCGACCCTGGGCGCGGCGAAGGCTCCGGGCTTTATTGGCAGCTTCGATGGCGATAACGGCGTGGCTCGCGGTAATACCGTGCACGCGGTGCTCAACGGCCTGACCACCTTCGGCGATACCCCGCTGTGGGATTCCTCCACGTTGCTGGTGGAGCTCGGCTATAGCCGCTGGCTGGATGTGACCGAGAACAAGCAACTGTTCAAGGGCGAGGACTGGTATGACGGCGTCGACAAGGTCTCCAAGGACAACTACATCCTCGGCATGAACTTCAACCCGACCTGGTATCAGGTGTTCCCCGGCATCGATATGTCCCTGCCGGTCAGCTACAACGTCGGCCTTGCAGGGCAATCCTCCGTGCAACTGGGCGGTAACAAAGGCACCGGCAGCTATTCGGTCGGCGTCGGCATGGACGTGCGCAGCCAATACCGCTTTGACCTCAAATACGTCGACAACTTTGGCGACTTCGACACTTGCGACTCCGCCGGCAGTGCCGGGGCACGGGGCGATGGTGCCGCCCCCGGCGCCAATGGCCAGTACAACTGCGTTCCCGGTCAGACCACTGCGTTTGCCGGCACCGTGGCCCAGCTCAAGGATCGCGGCATGGTCACTTTCACTTTTAAAACCACCCTCTGATCCAAGAGCTGTGAGTCAACAGGAGACACCCTATGAATTTGGTTAAATCAGTAGTGGCCAGCGCCCTGGCGCTGGCCGTCGCAGGCTCCGCTCACGCGGCAGTCAGCGCCGATCAGGCCGCTAAACTGGGCACTAGCCTGACGTCGGTAGGCGCGGAAAAAGCCGCCAACGCCGACGGCAGCATTCCGGCATACACCGGCGGCCTGACGGCGATCCCGGCCGGGTTCAAAGCCGGCGACGCGTTTCGTCCGGACCCGTTCGAGGCTGAGAAACCGCGCCTGGTCATCACCACCAAAAACCTTGTCGAGCAGAAAGACAAACTCACCGCGACAGCCCAGGCGTTGCTCACTCGTTACCCCTCCTATCGTCTCGATGTGTACCCGACTCACCGCAGCGTCGCACTGCCCAAAGGAGTGCTGGACAACACCGCGAAAAACGCCGTGACCGCCAAGACCACCGACGGTGGCCTGTCGCTGGAAAACGTCCTGCCGGGCGTGCCGTTCCCGATCCCGGCCGACGGTAACGAAGCGATGTGGAACCACTTGCTGCGTTATCAAGGCGTGGCCATGACCAACAAGTACGACTCGTGGAACGTCGACTCCTCCGGCGCTGCATCGCTGAGTTCCACCGGTAACTTCTTCATCGAATACCCGCTGTACTCGCCGGCACGCCCGGTCGGCCCGGTGTCGGCGGATGAGGTGTTCTACAAAATCAAACTGGCGTACTCCGGCCCGGCCCGCCGTGCCGGTGAAGCGCTGTTGCTGATGGATTCGGTCAACCCGCTGAAACAGCCACGTCGTGCCTGGCAATACCTGCCGGGGCAACGTCGGGTGAAACTCGCGCCGGACCTGGCTTACGACACGCCAAACCCAGGCACTGTTGGCGCCGCGACCTACGACGACGCGTTTCTGTTCAACGGCGCGATGGACCGCTACGACTTCAAACTGGTCGGCAAGAAAGAACTCTACGTGCCGTACAACACCTACAAGCTGAGCTACCACAAGGACGCGGTCGACGTGATGAAGGCCAACCACGTCAACCCGGACTTACTGCGTTGGGAGCTGCACCGCGTGTGGGTAGTCGAGGCCACGCTGAAACCGGGCAAGCGCCACATCTACAGCAAGCGCACCTTCTACCTCGACGAAGACAGCTGGATCGCATTGGCGTCCGACGAGTATGACGGCCGTGGCCAGCTCTACCGCGGCGGCTTCTCGCACCTGACCTACAGCTACGACGTGCAGGCTCCGGACACCATCAACCATATGCTCTACGACCTGGTTTCCGGCGCCTACAACGTCAACGGTTTCTACGGTCCTTACGGCGGCCTCAAGTACATCGACCCACTGTCCAAGGCCCAATGGTCTGCCGAGTCGCTGGCCGGTACTGGTATCCGATAAACCCCACGATCCCTGTAGGAACTGTAGGAGCTGACGAGAGAAACGAGGCTGCGATCTTTTGATGTTGTTTTTAAAGAACAAGAGATCGCAGCCTCGTTTCACTCGGCAGCTCCTACAGGGAGCTGTGGTGCGAATCCGAGATAATAATAATGACGATGACCAAGTGGTTTTTGCTGACTGCACTGACGGCTGCGATGGCCGTTCCGTTTACCCGGCCAGTGATTGCCGGTGAGTTTGCCGATGTCCTCGACACGCCTGCGATTCGCAGTGAGCTGGCTGCCCGGGCGACGTTGACCGGATTGACCGAGGCCGGCGAGCGGCTGATTGCTGTAGGCCAGCGCGGGCACATTGTGTATTCCGATGACGCCGGTGAGCATTGGCAGCAGGCGCAGGTGCCGGTCAGTTCCGACCTGGTCGCCGTGCACTTTGCGAATCCGCAACAAGGCTGGGCGGTAGGGCACGATGGCGTGGTCCTGCACAGCAACGACGCCGGCCAGACCTGGAACCGGCAACTGGACGGGCGCCAGGTCGGGCCGATCCTGCTCGATTACTACCAGCATCAACTCGCCAGGCAACCGGATGACGCCGACCTGCAAGCACGGGTCAGCGACGCTCAACGCATGGTCGAGGAGGGCGCCGACAAACCGTTCCTCGATGTCTGGTTCGAAAACGATCAAGTCGGCTATATCGTCGGCGCGTTCAACCTGATTTTTCGCACTGACAACGGCGGTCTCAGCCGGGCGCCCTTGCTTGAGCGCACCGACAACCCGAGTGCGCTGAATCTCTATGCACTGCGGCCGGTGGGTGACGACTTGTTCATCGTCGGCGAGCAAGGCCTGGTGATGAAACTGGATCGCACCAGCGGTCGCTTCAACGCCACCCCCACGGCCTACAACGGCAGCTTTTTCGGCATCACCGGCAAACCCGGTGCGTCGCTGGTGTTCGGCTTGCGTGGCAACGTCTTTCGCAGCACCGATGGCGCAATGAGCTGGAACAAGATCGACCTCGGCCTGCCCCTGAGCATTACCGCCAGCAGCGTCACCGCCGATGGCCGGATCGTACTGGTCAGCCAGGCCGGTCATGTACTGGTCAGCACTGACGACGGTGCAAGTTTTCAACTTCAGCCGAACACCCCACTGGCCCCGGTCGCTGCCGCGCAGGTGGCCACTGGCGGTTCACTGGTGCTCGCGGGCACCCGTGGCCTGCGGCAGTTGCCGCTTGAATAAGCCCGGCATTACAAAGAGAACACCATGATGGGTCACTACGAACTCGAAACAATGCCGGTCATCCAGGAGCTGAAGGGCTTCGATGCACGCTCGGGCAACGCCCTGGAACGGCTGATTTTCAACAACCGCCTGATGGTCGTGCTGGCTTGCCTGCTGGTAACGGTAGCGCTGGGGTTTTTCGCGACCACGCGGCTGACGCTCAATGCCAGCTTCGAAAAGATGATCCCGCAGAGTCAGCCCTTCATCAAAAACTACCTGGAAAACCGCCAGGCCTTGCGGGGTCTCGGTAATGCGGTGCGGGTAGTGGTGGAGAGCAGCAACGGCGACATTTTCGATCCGCACTATCTGGACGCCTTGAAGGAAATCAACGACGAACTGTTCGTGACCCCGGGCGTCGATCGTGCCTGGATGAAATCGCTGTGGACCCCGGCGGTGCGCTGGACCGAAGTCACCGAACAAGGCTTCCAGGGCGGTCCGGTGATGCCCGATTCCTATGACGGTTCGGCGCAGAGCGTGCAGCAACTGCGGCAGAACATCGCCCGCTCGGGCATCGTCGGGAGCCTGATTGGCAACAACTTCAAGTCGAGCATGATCTTCGTGCCGCTGCTGGAGAAAGACCCGGTCACCGGCCAGGGCATCGATTACCACCAGTTCTCGAAAACCCTCGAGGAGAAACTGCGCAACAAGTACGAGTTCGCCGGCAGCGTCCGCGTTACGGGCGAGGAGGGCAAAGGCCCGATCAAGATTCGCGTCATCGGCTTTGCCAAACTGGTGGGCGACCTGATCGATGGCCTGATGCAGGTCATGCTGTACTTCGGCGCCGCGGCGTTGATCGCCACGGCAATCATCTTTTACTTCACCCGCTGCGTGCGCAGCACGGCGCTGGTGATCCTCTGTTCGGTGATCGCGGTCGTCTGGCAATTGGGCCTGGTCGCGATGTTTGGCTTTGCGCTGGACCCGTTCTCGATTCTGGTGCCGTTCCTGGTATTTGCCATTGGCGTGTCCCACGGCGCGCAGAAGATGAACGGGATCATGCAGGACGTCGGGCGCGGCACTCACCAATTGGTCGCGGCGCGCTATACCTTCCGCCGACTGTTCCTCGCTGGCCTTACCGCGTTGCTTGCGGATGCCGTCGGTTTTGCGGTGTTGATGCTGATCGACATTCCGGTGATCCAGGACCTGGCAATCACCGCGAGCATCGGTGTCGCGGTGCTGATCTTCACCAACCTGGTGCTGTTGCCGGTATTGCTGTCCTATTGGGGCGTCAGCCGCAAGGCGGCCGAGCGCAGTCTGCGCGCAGAGAATAAAGAACTGCGCGGCAAAGGCATCGGCGCGCTCTGGAGTTTCCTCGACAAGTTCACCGAGCGCCGCTGGGCCAGCGTTGCCGTGACGGTCGCAGGTCTGTTGGCGGTGGGCGGGATTGTTGTCAGCCATCATCTGAAGATCGGTGACCTTGACCCCGGCGCGCCGGAACTGCGCTCCGACTCGCGTTACAACCGCGACAACGCCTACATCACCGCTAACTATTCGCTGTCCAGCGACCAGTTCGCGATCATGCTCAAGACCCCCAGCGAAGGCTGCCTGAAATATGAAAGCCTGGTGGAGGCCGATCGCCTGGGTTGGCTGTTGCAACAGCAACCGGGTGTGCAAACCACCGTGTCGCTGGTCAACGCGGTGCGGCAGATCACCGCCGGTTCCTACGAGGGCAACCCGAAGTGGCTGACCATCGCCCGCAACCAGAACGTGCTCAATTACGCTGCGCAGCAAGCCTCGGTCAGCAGCCCTGATCTGTTCAACAACGATTGCTCGATGATGCCGATCGTGGCGTATCTGTCCGACCACAAGGCCGAAACCCTTGACCGCGTGGTGCAAGTGGCCGAAACCTTTGCCCGTGAGCACAGCAACGGCGAACGCCAGTTCATGCTGGCTGCCGGCAGTGCCGGGATCGAAGCGGCGACCAACATCGTCGTGCGTGACGCCAATCGGACCATGCTGTTGTACGTGTACGGCGCGGTGATTGTGCTGTGCTTCATCACCTTCCGCAGTTGGCGCGCGGTGGTGGTGGCGGTGGTGCCGTTGATGCTGACCTCGATTCTTTGCGAAGCGCTGATGGTGTGGCTCGGTATGGGGGTGAAAGTCGCCACGCTGCCGGTGATCGCCCTGGGTGTGGGCATCGGTGTGGATTACGCGTTGTACCTGCTGAGCGTGCAATTGGCGCAGCAGCGTGCCGGTTTGTCGTTGACCGAGGCTTACCGCAATGCGGTGGCATTCACTGGAAAAGTCGTGGCATTGGTGGGCATCACCCTGGCCGCTGGCGTCATCACCTGGGCCTGGTCGCCGATCAAGTTCCAGGCGGACATGGGCATCCTGCTGACGTTCATGTTTATCTGGAACATGGTTGGGGCGTTGGTGCTGATCCCGGCGCTGTCGCACTTCCTGTTGCGCAAGGTGCGTTAGTCGCGAAGATCAAAAGATCGCAGCCTCGTTTTACTCGACAGCTCCTACAGGGGATACGCATTCCAAATGTAGGAGCTGTCGAGTAAAACGAGGCTGCGATCTTTTCGTGGAATCAGAACCGGTAATTGAGCCCCAGCGTCAACGAACGCTCCGGTGCCGGTTGACGGCCCCATGGGCTGGTGTCGATGCCGCGAAAGTAATACTCGCGATTGAACAGGTTGCTGACCCCGGCCGAGGCGGTCAGCAGGCGGTGATCCTGGAGTTTGAACTCACGTTCAATTGCAGTGTTCCATAGCCAATAGGCCGGGAGTTTGCCCACCGATGCGGTCCTGTCCTCGTCACCGGAGTTGGCGGCGTCGGTGTAGGCGCTGCTGACGAACAGGCCATCGAGGCTGTAGGTCCAGTGTTCGGCGAAGCGATAACGGCCGTCGACGTTGAACTGGTTTCTCGAGGCGAACGGTACTTCATTGCCCTTGAAGGTGCCGTTGCGCTGTTTGGCGTCGAGGTAGGCGTAGCTGGCGTGCAGATCGAGATCGGGCAGCGCGGCCGGAGTCCAGAACACTTCGGTCTCGATGCCCTGGTGACGGGTGCTGCCGAGGTTGTCGAAGCGGTCGGTGGTCGCGTTGAAGACGATCTGATCGCTGAAATCGATGCGGTACAGGCCGGCGTCCACCCGCAGGCCTTGCCATGGGGTGTAACGCACGCCGGTCTCATAGTTCCAGGCCAATTCGGCGCCGACGTCACCTTCCTTGACGATCTGCGTCACCTGCGGCGGGCGCAGGGATTTTTGCGCGTTGGCGTAGACGAACCAGGCATCACTGGCCTGGAAACCCACGGTCAGGCCGGGCAGCCACTCTTCGGATTTGTTTTCGTGCTGGAAACCGGTGATGCCGTCGTCGTAGTTCATGCGCGCGTTTTCGTAACGCACGCCCGGCGTGATGGTCAGCCGGTTGTCGAGCAGGCCGATGGCGTTGCTGAGGTAAAACGCCTTGGCATCGTCGTCGAAGGTCCAGTCGCGGAACGGCGTGGTCGTACCGGTGGCGAGGCTTTGGCGGTTGACCTTGTAGTCGATGTCTTCCTTGACGTAACGCGCCCCCAGCAACCAGGTCTGGCTGAGGCTGTCGCCATCGATGCTCATGCTCAGGCGCGGTTCAGTGCCCCAGACCTTGAAGTCGCGCGGGCCATCCTGCTTGGTGACCGCCGCGCCGTCCGGGGTGAAGGGCAGGCCGACCACGAAGTTGCGGTAGCTGTTGTGGGCGAAGTTGGTCCAGCTGAATTCCACCGAATCGAACGGGCCCATCGCGCCCAGTTGTTGGGTGTAGGTGCCCCAGACGCGGTCGGTGTCACCTTCGAAACGGTCCAGCGGCCGGGTCGACTGGCGAGGGTCGTCCTTGTAATCCTTGACGCTGAGAGCACCGGCCAGGTCCATGTCAGCCTTGTAATGTTGCACACCGAAACTCAAGTCGCGCTCATCATCGATGTTCCATTGGCCACGCAGGCGATAGTTCTGGATATCGGTGTCGGAATGCTCGCGGGCGGTTTCACCGTTAATGGTGTTGAGGTCCAGTTGCAGGCCGAAGTTGTCGGTCAGGTAACCGCCGGGGCCGACGTAGGGGTCCCACAATTGGCGGCCGCCAGCATTGAACGTGGGGCGTTCCTGCAAGGTGGTTTCCCATGCCTGGGGGATCGGCTTGCTGATGAAGTTGATCACCCCGCCGACGTTGTTCGGGCCGTATTGCACGGCGGCGCCACCGCGCACGATGTCGATCCGGTCGACGGTCGCGAGGGTCACCGGGAACAGCGACAAACCGGTCTGGCCGTAAGGCGCGAGGGCCAGGGGAATGCCGTCGGACAAGGCCTGGACCCGGCCGCTGCGGCTTTCATACAGGCCCCGGACGGAAATCTGCGGCAAGGCGCCGGTGCCGGTTTCGTCGAAGATTTTCACCCCGGGAACCCGTTGCAACGCATCGTCGACCCCACGCACGCTGGCTTTTTTCAGGTCTTCTTCCTTGACCATCGAACGGCTGCCGGGGTAGGTGAGGACCTCCGGGTCCGTGGCGCCACCGAGCACGTCGCCCTTGATCACCATTGGCGCGATGTACTGCACTTCGGGCGGTTTGGCGGCCGCCGGTTCCTGTGCCGGGACGATGATAAACGTGTGCTCATCGCGCACCCGCGATTGCAGGCCGCTGTGGTCGAGCAGTTGCGACAAGGCTTGTTGCGGTGTGTAGCTGCCCTTGATAGCGGGCGTGGTTTTGCCCGCGGTAATGTCGCTGGCAAAGATGATCTGCACCGACGATTGCCGCGCCAGGGCATTGAGCGCCTTGTCCAGGCTGGTGCTCGGCAGGTCGAGTTCAACCTTGTCCTGGGCCTGCGCCGGCAGGGCGAACAGCAGGCTGCTGGCGAGGACGGACAAAGGCAAATGCCGGCGGTGCTTCATGGACGGTGTTCCTTGGAAAGTGGGGTCTGCCTTACTAGCCGCCACGTGTGCGGAAAAACCCTACCTCTGTCGGACATTATTTTTTCACCGCCTTGCGTCGCACATGCGTGGTGCCATCGGCGTCGGTGTTGAGGCTCAAGGGCAGGATGCTCGGCAACAGGCTCAACAAGTCTTCGACGTTACGGTTGTCGAACACGCCGCTGATCGGCAGGCTGGCCAGGCTCGGCTCATCGAGCACAATGGATGGTTTGCGGTAGCGCTGGATTTGCCCCAGTGCCTCGGCCAGCGGCGTACGGTCGAAAATCAGCCGATTGTCCTTCCAGGCAATGGCGGCCTCGGTGTCGACATTGACCGGTTGTTGCAGCTGGTGTTGCCGCACATCGACTTGCTGGCCCGGCACCAGTTGCACGGTGCGTCCGGCGTCTGCGCGGGTGTTGACGCTGACGGCGCCACGGACCAGCGTCACGCGCACGGCATCCTTGAGGTGGCTGACGCTGAACAACGTGCCGAGGACGTTGACTTGGGCAGTGCCTGCGTCCACACGGAACGGGCGGAGTTTGGTCTTCGACACATCGAACAGCGCCTGCCCGGTCTCCAGTTGCACGTGTCGAGTGCGCAGATGCCAGGCGACCGTGACCCGGGTGTCGCTGTCCAGGGTCATGCGGCTGCCGTCGGCCAGTTTCACCAGCCGACGCTCGCCGATCACGGTGTGGAACTGCTCGCTGTGATACGCCGGGTTGATCCAGGCCAGGCCCGCGCCCATCAATACCAGCAGCGCCGCCGCCCCCAGCGTTTTGCGCGGCTTGCGGGGAGTTGGCGTCGGCAGCGGAAAGCGATTGCGCAGTTCTTCACGATGGCGCGCGAGTGCTTCATCTTCACGGGACAGTGGCGGTGTTGAGGCGGGCGTAGGGCTCACTGGGCACGCTCCGTGGAATCAGGATCAATGCCATCAAGGTAGGCGCGGCAGGCGGCCAGTCCCAGGCGCAGGTGCTTTTCAACGGTCTTCAGGGAAACGCCCATCTGAGCCGCCACTTCGGCCTGCGGCAGTTCATGGATCTTGTGCATGACGAAGACCATTTGGCAGCGCGGCGGCAATTGTGCGATGGCTTCGGCCAGGCGCTCGAATTCACGCGCGGCCTCATATTGACGCGGCGGCAGGGGCGCTTCGCACACCGGCTCGGTCAGGTCGGGCAGGGCGACGATCCAGGCCTGGCGCCGACGTTCGCTGCGATAACGGCTGACCGCCTGGTCGTGGGAAATCTTGCGCAGCAAGGCCAACGGCGTGCGCACATCCTCTCGTTCGCGTTTTTCCAGCAATTGCACGCAGACGTCATGCACCACTTCGCGGGCAAAACCCCGATCACCAAACCGTCGACGCACATGGTCGACCAGTTCGTCGTAGTGACGCACCAGGGTGCTGATCAGCGATGGCTTGGCGGGGTCGAACGGCATGATAGACCTGAGGCGATGCAGAGCGGCTGCAAATATAAATGAGAAACCTTTTCATTCATAGCCTCTGCATTAATCGCTGTCGGTCGAGTGGGTGACCTGAGGCGGCGAGCAGCACCCGCCGCCCCGACGACGATTACTGGCCGCCAACGCCTGCCAGCAGCGGCGCCATCTGCTCATCCGTCAGTGCCGCGTGGACTTCCATGTTCATGAGGTCGTTCCACTGCAGCACCCATTGCTGAACCGGCACCACGTCACTGGCCTCGGCAATGCCGAAACCGCTGGAACCGCCGACGGCGTGCCAGCGCCCCTTCATGGTCACGCCTTGGGGTGGAGCGCCCCCGGTCTTGAGGAAACGTTCGATCGCGCGGTTGCGATTTTCCGGGCTGATCGACCAACTCACGATGAATAACATTTGCCACCTCCTGCGACGGATTGGCACCTGTTTGTCTGCGCGCACCTGGCTGGCGCCGGGACCAGGGTGACGCGGGTGTTTCCAGTAAGGCATAGCAGCGGCGGGCGGTTTGCGTACGACCGCTGATCCTCTTTACAGGGCTTTTTCGAGGTTGGGGACGGGGCTTGTTTCAACGACGAAACAGGGAACGATTTTACGCGTCGCGCAACAGGTCGTTGGCGTTGAGCAGTTCGTAGGCAATCTCCGGTCGCTTCTCCAGTGCGCGGCGAATGGCCGCCGGGATGGAGGCGCGGGTCTTGCGGCACAGCCCCGGCAATTCACCGATGTTGATGCCGATGCCGCGCATGGTCCGCACTTCGTTGAAGCTGGGGACGATGCTGATGCGGATGCCCAACTGTTCGTACATCCGCTGTTGCAGACGCTCGAGGTCGCTCAGGCTCTGGAGGTTTTCCAGGCGTTCGATCAGGCGTTTTTCCTCGGCTCGCGTCAGCAGCAGGATGCGCACATCCGCGCCCGGTGTTTCCAGCAGCGGGTCACGCCCGCAATCGCAGGCGCCGGGCGGGCAGGGTTGGCGGATCGGAGCAGAGATCGTCATGGGGTTCAATCATAGTGCGCGACGATCGAGTTTGCCCATAGCGTTTGGAGCGGCAAAGAGGCTTTGATACCTGTCAGGCAATATTTCAATGGCGACGCCCGCCTTGTGTAGCAGCTGGCGAAGCCTGCGTTCGGCTGCGAAGCAGTCGTAAATTCAGCCTGCAAGGTTTGTCTGACACACCGCGAACGCTGATTTCACGACTGCTTCGCAGCCGAACGCAGGCTTCGCCAGCTGCTACAGGGGAGTGGCCGTCTCATCACATTGATGGACGGCCGAAAGCGCTGGACGTGGGGACTACCTCATTTCAGGACCAACATCCGGTAAACCCCGGCCTCGGCTTCGATCCCGTGGGTGTCATGGGTGAACCCGGGGAAGGATTTGTCGAAGGCTTCCAGGGCCTTGAGGTAGGCCAGCAACGGGCCATCCGCAGGCCCGGCGTTTTCGCCCGGCATCAGCAAAGGAATGCCCGGTGGATAAGGCACGATGCCGGTCGCGGCGATGCGTCCGGCGGCTTCTTCCAGGGTCACCAGTTCGATGTCGTTGCGCACCAGTTTTTCGTAGGCCTCCACCGGGCTGAATTCGGCTTTGGGCAGCGTGCCGAAGGCCTGTGACATGTTGTACGTGGTTTTGTGTTTCTTCATGGCAGCGAAGATTTCGTCGGCCAGGTCCTTGATGCCCATGCCGGCGTAACGTGCCTGGTTGGCGGCCAGCAGGTCAGGCAGGCACAACTCCAGTTCGACGTTGTCGTCATAGTCGCGCTTGAAGTCGAGCAGGGCATTGACCAGCGTGCCCCATTTGCCTTTGGTGATGCCGATGGAGAACAGGAACAGGATGGTGAAGTCGGTGGTTTTCTCGACCACGATGCCCTGACGTCCGAGGTACGCCGTGAGCACGCAGGCCGGGATGCCCGAGGCGAGCAGGTTGCCGTCGTCGCCCATGCCGGGGCTGAGCACCGAGACCTTGATCGGGTCCAGCATGCAGTAGCCTTCCTCGATGTCACCGAAACCGTGCCACACCTCGTTCGGGTGCAGGACCCAGCAGTTCGGCTCGGTTTTCAGCAGTACCGGGTCCACCTCATGGAACGGCACCGGCGCATTGCCCACCTGCACGGTGGGTGGCTGCCAGCAAGTGAAGAACCAGTCGTTCTTGCTCTGCATCTCGTGGTGCATGCGCGAGATGACCTGGCGGAAGGACACGGCTTCTTCGATGGATTCGCTGGTGAGAATCTGCCCGCTCGGCGCTTCCATCATCGCCGAGCTGACGTCGCAGGACGCCATGATCGCGTAGTTGGGCGAGGTCGAGGCGTGCATCATGAACGACTCGTTGAAGCGCGCGTGCTCGATCGGGTTGCGGCCGTTGCGCACGTGAATCATCGAGGCCTGGGACAGCGCCGCCAACAGCTTGTGCGTGGATTGGGTGGCGAACACGGTTGGCTTCGAGTCGTCGTGATCGTCCGGGCTGCCGTGCATGGCATGGCGTTCGCGATACAGCGGGTTGAAACGTGCGTAACCGTACCAGGCTTCGTCGAAATGCAGGCGGTCGACGCTCTGGCCCAGCAGCTCTTCAACACGGGTGACGTTGTAGGTCAGGCCGTCGTAGGTGGAGTTGGTGACGATGGCATGTACCGGCGTCGGGTCGATGCCTTTCTTGACCAGCGGGTTGTTGGCAATGGCCGCTTTCACACCTTCGGCGCTCAGGGTTTGCGGGAGGATCGGGCCGATGATGCCGTAGCGGTTTCGCGTCGGCACCAGGTACGTCGGAATGGCCCCGGACAGGGTCATCGCATGCTCGGCGGACTTGTGGCAGTTGCGGTCGCACAGGGCAATCTGATTGCGCGTGACGCTGGCCATCAGGATGACGCGGTTGGAGGTCGACGAGCCGTTGGTCACGTAATAGGTGCGGTGCGCGCCGAAGACCTTGGCCGCGTAACGCTCGCCCTGGCCGATCGGGCCGCTGTGATCGAGCAGCGAACCGAGTTCACCGACCGAAATCGACAGGTCGGAACGCAGCAGGTTTTCGCCGAAGAACTCGTAGAACGCGCGCCCGGCGGTGCTTTTCAGAAACGCCGTGCCGCCCGCGTGTCCTGGGGTGTGCCAGGAATATTCATAGGTGCGGGAGAACTTCACCAGCGCACCGAACATCGGCGGCAGGGCGGCCTGGCGATAGCGTTCGATGGCCGCCAGGATGCGCCCGCTGAGGAAACGGCTGGTGTCTTCGGGCAGCCAGATGAAGTCATCGGCGTGCTGCATGACCACCAGCGGAATGCTCGACGCGGTGCTGCGGTCGCTGATCAGGAACACCGGTACGCGGGTGTTGCGCTCACGCAGGCTGACCAGCAAGTTGATGCATTCTTCGTGGCCTTCGCTCTTGTCCATTTCCCAGCTGAGCAGCACACATTGAATGGCCGGGTCCGAACGCAGGATCGAGGTGGCATCGCTCAGGGTTTCCGATGCCAGCACGTGGACGGCGCGTTCCTCCACATCGTTGACCAACTGTTGCAAGGCGCGGCCGAAGACGGTGCGTTTGTCCGGCGGGCTGCTGACCAATAGCGTCAGCATCCCGAGCGAGTGTCTATATTCCGTCATGATTAAACCTCCACAGTGACTTTATTCAAGCTATTCACCGGCACTGGTTCGCCCGTGAGGTGCTGCGCGCTGACGGTCTGCGTCGGCACACTGTTGTTGAGCGCTTCGAGACGGATCAGGCGGTTGTTGACGAAGCCGAACAGCGTGTAACCGAAAATGGTCGCCACACCGCCGAGCATCAACGCTTGCTCGCCCGAACTGTAGAGCGCCAGGTAGCTATAGGCCGCCGCGATCCAGGCGATGATGTTGCTGATCAGGGCTTTGCCCGCCGGAACGTTGGAGACTTTTTGCATGGTCATCAAGGCGGCCATGGACAGGATGTACGGCACCAGGTTGGTGACTACCGCGAGGTTGACCAGGGTATCGAACTGCTTGCTCAGGTCCGGACTGATGGTGAGCAGCGCCAGCGCCGTCTGCGCTGCCAGCAGGACCAGCATGCCGACAATTGGTGTGCCAGCCTTGTTGGACTTGGCGAAGATCGACAGGAAATAACCGGTGTCCGCCGAGCTTTTGTACACCTGGGCAATGGTGAACTGCCAACCCAGCAACGAACCGATGCAGGCGAGTACCATCGCGGCCATCACAATATCGCCGACCAACGGGGTGAACATCTTGGCAAAGACCAATCCGAACGGTGCGGTGGAGGCAACCAGTTCCGGGTTATCGACAATACCGGCGATGACGTTGGTGGAAACGATGTAGATCACCGCCGCGCCGAGGGTGCCGCCGAGTACGGCAATCGGCACGTTCTTCTCTGGGTTCTCCACCGCGTCGGTGTTGGCGCACGCCGATTCCAGGCCGAGGAACGCCCACAAGGTGATCGCCACCGATGCACCTGCGGCGTCGAACATGCCCATGTTGTGCGGGTTCCAACCGGCGGCGTAGACACTGCTGTCGAACCAGAACCAGCCGATGGTGGACACCAGCACTACTGGCGCGATGACTCCCCAGACCGTGACCGCACCGATCCGGCCGGTAATCCGCGCGCCGCCGAAGTTGGCGAACGTGGTGATCCACAACAGCGCGATGGTCGCCAGGCCCACTTGCAGTGAATCAAGCTTGATGTGGAACAGCTCCTGGATATAGCCGACCGCCGTAATGCTGATCGCCACGTTGGCAATCAACAACGAGAGGCCATAGGTGTAGTTGGTGATGTAGTTGCCGGCCTTGCCGAAGGTGTATTCGGCATAACCGCCCATGCCCCCGGTCTTGCGACTGAGCATGCCGCAGCGCGCAAAGGCATAGGCCAGCGCCAGGGAACCGGTGGCCGTGATCAGCCAGGAAAGAATGGAGATACCGCCGACTTCGGCGAGTTTGGTCGGCAACAACACAATGCCTGAGCCCAACATGTTGACGGCCGTCAACATCGTCAGTTGCCCCACCGTCATTTTCTTTGCGACTGACATTCCGTTGCCTCACTGAATTGCATTTGGAAGTGTTAGCTATAGCAAAGGTTTGAAATCTCGCCAGAAATGTCCGTCAGACACCGAGAAAACAAACTATCGCGCACGTAAGGCATTTTGCTGGCCCCGAAGCGTCGAGTTATTGACCAAAATCAATTTATATTCAGTTAGTTAGGGTCGGATGCAAATGCGCAATGTGATGATCACGCTGATGGCCTGTGGGCTGGCGAGCATGGTTGCTTCGGTCCAGGCCAGAGAGCTGGTGTCCAATGATCGTTATATGTGCAGCTGGGGGGCGGGGACGGCTGCCAGGGCCCAGGAACTGAAACTGGCTGGCGTCTCGCTGTATGCCGCGCGCCAGAAGTTGCAGGCGTACAAGTTCAGCAAGCCATGGATGCGCATGATGGCCATGGGCATTACCGAGCAGACGTACGACAGCAACTCACGGATCAAACCGGCGGCGATCCGTGAGGGTTTTTATGAGGATTGTTTGAGGTACAAGTTGGCGCGTAAGTGATGGGGAAGTGTCTGGCGTGGCTGCGGTGTCTGTCAGGCCGCCTTCGCGAGCAAGCCCGCTCCCACATTTGACCGCGTCCGACTGGAAAACTCGGTCAAATGTGGGAGCGGGCTTGCTCGCGAAGGGGCCATCACAAGCGACACAGTTATCGCTTCAAGCCAACATCGACATCAGTCCACCCTGGCGATCCAGCTTCGCCAGGTCATCAAAGCCCCCAACATGCGTGTTACCGATAAAAATCTGCGGCACGCTGCGACGCCCGCTGCGGCTGATCATCTCCTCAAACTTCCCAGGCTCAGCCTGAACGTTTATTTCCAAGGCCTCTATCCCCTTGCGGGCCAGCAGCGCCTTGGCGTTGCGGCAGTACGGGCAGGTGTCGGTGGTGTAAAGCGTCACAGTGTTCATAACCGGTACTCCGAAGTTAACAGTGGCATTCAGGCATCGATGGCCGGGAAGTCGATCTCGGTCAGGGCGGCATTGTTCAGGTAATTGGTCAGCGTCTGTGACGCCACGTGGGCAATCACCTCAATGATCTTGGCATCGTCGATACCGGCTGCTCGTGCCGCTTCAATCTGCTCGTTGCTCAGGTGGCCACGGGTTTCGGTGATCTGCCGGGCGAGGGTGGCAAATGCATTGAGCTGGCCGTGTCGAGCGCTGATGATGTCTTGCGCCGACAGTCCGGCCTTGCCGGCAAACAGCGTGTGTGCCGCCAGGCAGTAGTCGCAGCCATTGACCTGGGACGTGGCGAGGAAAATCGCTTCTTTTTCAGTGGCGCTCAAGGACGTCTTGCCCAGGGCCACAGACTGTTGCAGGTAGGACGACAGCACGGCGGGTGCATGGGCCAGCGTCTTGAAGACATTCGGCAAAAAGCCGATTTTTTTCTGCACGCCTTCCAGCAGCGGGCGGGTGGCGTCGGTGGCGTGTTCAAGGCTCAGGGTGTTGATGCGGCTCATGGTGATTCTCCGTCGAGTGAAGCGCGGTGTGCGCTGGGTACGGAGCTCATGCTAGTGAGACAAGCTGGTCTTTAGGGTGCAAATCGTCGAGGATATGCGACAGATCGTCCAAATATGCCCTCGGGAGCCTGTCCATGGATCGCTTGTCCACGTTGCTCACGCATTTCGGCGTCAATGCCGGGACCTTTCACAGCGGGACGTTTTGCGGCACCACCGGCTTTGATGGCGAGCAGGCGTGTGGGCATCTGCATTTGCTCCAGGTCGGCGAACTGGACCTCAAATTGGCCGATGAGCGCACCCTGCACCTGACCAAGCCTACGTTGATCTTTTTCCCTCGGCCGTACCGTCATCGACTGTTTGCCTCGGATGCCACGGACACGCAACTGGTGTGCGCCTCGCTGACCTTTGATGGCGGCGCGGGGAATGCTCTGGCCGCAGCGTTGCCCGATTACCTGATCCTTGATCTCGATGACGTGCCGACCATGGCCGGCACCCTGGAATGGTTGTTCAACGAAGCCTTCGGTGGCATTTGTGGTCGCGAAGCGATGATGGACCGGTTGTTCGAATTGCTGGTGATTCAGTTGCTGCGGCACATTCTGAGCAACCGCGACCAGAGCCCGGGAATGATGGCCGGGCTCGCCGACCCGCGCCTGGCGCGCTCCCTGAGCCTGATGCACGACTCACCGGGCAAGGCCTGGACCGTGGCCGAACTCTCGACGGCGGCCAACATGTCGCGCGCCAGTTTTGCCGAATACTTTCGTCTGGTGGTGGGGCAGACGCCGGTCGATTACCTGGTGAGCTGGCGGATCAGCCTGGCGCAGAAACGCTTGCGTGAAGGCAAGTCGATTGCGCTGATTGCCGATGAAGTCGGCTACGAAAGCCCCTCGGCGCTGGCGCGGGCATTTCGCCGTAAAACCGGCACCAGTCCGCGCGAATGGCTGCAGGAAGGCAAGCGTCGATAACCGGGGCTCAATCGTTCATCCCGTCCTCGATGGCGATGCCTTGCGCACGCATGGCCTTGATCAACCCGGCGCGGGTGCCTGGCAGGTTGAGCATGGTTTCGTGGCGCAGCGCGGCGACTTCATCGGCGCTGTAGGGCTGATAGTTGGCAGGTGCGCTTTTTCCCGCCATGCCGTCTTCACGCATCAGCCAGTTGAGCAGATCAGCCAACTGCGCGTTGTTCAGCGCGGACTGCGACATACCGGGCACCCGCACGAGAAACTCACGCCCGCCCGGTACTTTCAGGAAATTGCCGACAAACCCCGCCATCCGGGGCGTGTCATTGGCGGCGGAACCCATGCCGTTGCCCAAGTGACAGCCGGCGCATTGCAGTTGGTAGTTCACGCCAACGCTGTACCCGGCCTCGGCGATGGGCTTTTGCAGTTCTTCGTTGCCCGGCGCATGACGCTGGGCTGGATCGGGAATGGCTCGGGCGTACACCAGCGGGGTGGCCATGACGCAGACAAGACCGAGCAACAGCAAACGACGCATGACGAGCACCTCTTGTTGATTACCTGAAAAACGCACCCTATGCACCGAACTACGCCGGCGTAGCCGCTGTCGAGCCTGCATTCAGCTCTGTAGCAGCTGTCGAGCTTGCGAGGCTGCGTTCGGCTCTGTAGCAGCTGTCGAGCTTGCGAGGCTGCGTTCGGCTGCGAAGCAGTCGCCAAACCATGCGCTGCGGTGTGTCAGTTAAACCGCATGCGCAGGTTTTACGACTGCTTCGCAGCCGAACGCAGCCTCGCAGGCTCGACAGCTGCTACGGGTTGCGTAGCGTTGCGGGTTGCGGGTTGCGGGTTGCGGGTTGCGGGTTACGGTTGTGTTGTGTTGTGTTGTGGGTTGATCGACTGGCATTAAAAAAAATACCGCCGATTGCGCGAGCAACCGACGGTCAATGCGCGTTAAACGGCGACACCACGGATGATCGAAACGGTGCAGTGATAGATGTGCGATTTGGCGGCCAGGCACCAGTTCACATCGTTGTTGTTGAACGGGCGATAGGCCGGTTCTTCACTGTCGTTACGGGTGCAGGCGCACTGGGCGCAGCTTTGCTTACCGCAGCAATCGTTGTACGAAATGATGTAGTCCTTGCCGTCGGCCGGGTTGCGGCAGGTGCCGATCCAGGTCACTTGCGAGGCTTCGGTGCCCGGGGGGCAGGACGTCACCGACCCGCCGCAGCAGCTGCACAAGAAGCCATCGATGGAACAGTAGCGCCAGTAGTCGCAGCTGTTCGGATCGCCCGGGTCACCGGCTTTCGGGTTGTCGGCGGCCAGGGCCTTGCTGGTGCGATCCAGCGGCAACAGCAGCGGCAATGCAGCACCGGCGACCATCAGCGAGCCCATGCGCGCGAGCAGTTTGCGTCGCGAGGTGGTGTCGGCAACACGGCGCGTCGAGCGCTCAAACAACAGATCCAGCAGTTTCATAAACGTCTCCCTGCCTTAATCAGTGGCTATGGCCGTGGCTGTGGTCGTGATCGTGTGGCTGAGCATTGAGGTATTGCTGCAGCGTGGCGTGCTTGAGGTGTTCAACCTCGAACAGGCTGTCCAGGTGCTCGCGGGAATTGACCAGGCCTTTGGCGCGCAGGGTGCCGGTCTTGTCGATCAGCGCCGCGTAAGGCAGCTTGCCGATCTGATAGGTCATGCCCACTTCCGGCCCGACCACATAAGTGGCGTCGTCCAGTTTGTGCTCGCGGATCAGCGCTTGCTGGGCGTCCATGTCGCCGTCGCTGATGAACACCACATCGAGGCGGTCAGCCTGTTCTTTGGCGATGGATTTGATCGCCGGCAGCAGCGACTTGCAGATCGGGCAGGTCGGCGAGAGGAAGAACAGCAGTTGCGATTTCTCGCCGGCGTAGCCGAAGTTCACCGGGCGGCCATGACGGTCGCTGGCAGTGACTTGCGGTGCGGCTTCGTTGACGGCCACGCCTTTGTCGACCATCAGCGCGCCGGCTGGCGCCAGTCGGCCATGCAGCACACCAATCTGACGCACCAGGCCCATGACGACAAACGCCACGGCCACCAGCAATACCCAGAGCAGAACGTTGGAAACAATCAAGCCTTCCATTGGATCACCTACCAATCAATTTGAGCAGAAGAGGGGAGTTCGCCAGCAGGCCATCGGCCGCGGCGTAGATGAGCAACGCGACAGCGCTGGCAGCGACCGTCACAAAGCCATCGAACACAGTCATGTCGCGGGCAATCGGCGCTACGCTGGCCAGCAGCGCCAGCGCCACCAGCACGCTGTTGCGCAACAGCAGCACCGGGCGCAGCGGTTGCGCCTGGTCCGGCCCGGCACAGCCGCAGTCGATGTTGCGACGACCGCGCCACAGGTTGATGCCAATGGCGGCGGCGTACAGCGCGATCAGGCTGGCGGCGCTCAACGCGGCCCAGCCACGGCTGAACGGCACCAGCAAGGCGAAGGCGATGGCCAGTTCCAGCAGCGGGATCAGCCGGGCACCGGGGCGCACCAGCGCATCGGGCAGCAGTTGGTAGTCAGCCAGCTGCTTGGCGAAGCGCGCCGGTGCCCGCAACTTGTGGGTCGCGGCACTGGCCAGCAACACCGAGATGGCGAGGGCGCTGGCAATGATGAAGATCGGATCTGAGTGCATGGCCGAACCTCGTTAGTAGCTCATGACCTGAGTCGCGGTTTTCGCGACCTTGGCCATGCTGCCGGTGTGCTGGTTGGTCTTCAGGTCGAAAATCTGCAAGCCGCCTTCAACATCGGCACCCAGCAGCAGCGGCTTGTCATCGCCCGTTGCCTGCAGGCTCCACACCGGTGCCGGTGCTTCCAGGGTGGCGATTTTCTTCTGGGTCTTGAGGTCATACGCCCAGATGAACGTACTCGGGTCTTCCCACTTCATCGGTTCGTGAGCGTCGTGCATCAACACGTACAAACGGTTGAGCTTCGGCGCGACAGCCATCAGCTGCCATCCGCCGGGTGCCCAGCCGGCTTTCTTCTCCGCGTCGGTGACCAGCGACCAGCTCGGCAGGATCTTCGGCGCGTCGCCAGTAAAGTCCACGGGGCGAACGGTGCCCGTGGTGGTGGTGAAGTAATAGGTGTCACCGACGTTGACCGCGCGCTCCACCAGTTTTTCCGCGTTCGGGTCGAAGAACGGCGTGCGGCTGCGCGAGGCTTCCAGGCCTTGATCGTTGAGGGTCACAACTTGCAGAGTGCCGTCGCCGCACAACGAGGCGAAGCGGCGATTGCCGATCGGGTAGTTGAGCACGCAACCGGGAATGGCGATTTCCGTGGCGACGGTCTTGGCCTGGGTGTCGACCACGGTCACCGACGTCGACGGGGTGAAGTTGTAGACGTAGACGAAGCGGTCATCGCCGCTGGTCTTCAGGCCATAGCGCTGGGTCAGCGACTCGGCGCGCTTGTTCGGAATCAGCACTTCCCAGGCGGGTGACAGGGTCGAGGTATCCCAGGCGGTCAGCACGTCGGTGCGGGTGCCACGGGTGCCACGGGAATACCAGATGTCGGCGCTGTAGATCAGCTTGCCGTCATGGCTCAAGGTCGAGGGCGCGGCAAAACCGGTCGGGACCATGCCCAGCACGCGTTTCTGATCGGGGTCGACCACGGTGATCCGGCCGGCCACGAAACTTTCGAATTCGACATCGACGACGAACGCCCGGTGAGCTTCAGCGGGGAACGCCAGGGTGGTCTGGCCGATCGTGTCGGCGGGCAAGTCCGCGCGGGCACTGTTCAAACCGAGTACAAGCAGGCTCAGGCCTAGCGCTGACTGTACGGAGATCCTGTTTGTTCGCATAAGGGGAACTTCCTGAATTGTTGGTAACGCGGATCGCGGATGCATTGGCAGATTTTTACAATTCGATTCTGCCTCGCCGGGAAAACCGGAGAATTGCTGTGGCTGCCAAGTGTTTGTGTGTCTGTGCCAGTGTCAGAAAATCACTGTTATCGCGGGGGATGGCGCCCTGTAGCAGCTGCCGAGCCTGCGAGGCTGCGTTCGGCTGCGAAGCAGTCGTAAAACCATGCACTGCGGTTTTTCAGGCAAACCGCGTGTGCAGGGTTGGCGAGGACTGCGTCCTCGAACGCAGCCTCGCGGGCTCGGCAGCTGCTACAAGTCCGGGGAGGACAGGGGAAGGGAGAAGGTGAACACCGCGCCGCAAGGCTCAAGGTTTTGCGCCCAGATATCGCCGCGATGCCGGCCGATGATGTTTTTGCACAGCGCCAGGCCGATGCCGTTGCCGCTGACCTTGGAGGAGAAGAAGCCATCGAAGAGCTTCTCTTGCGCCTGGGCCTGAATGCCGCGACCGCGATCTTCGATGCGCACCAGCGCCACGTCTTTGTCGCGGCTGGCCTGAATGCGCAACACACGTCGCTCGATGGGCAGGTCAGCCATTTCCTCAATCGCGTTGAAGGCCAGGTTGAGGATGACCTGACCGATCAGCACCTTCTCGCAGCTCACCCAGAGCGGCTCGGGACTGGTCACGATTTCAACCCGGATCCGGCTCGGATCGGCGCGCAAACTGATGAAGTAGCGGGTTTCGCGCAGCAGCTCATTGAGGTCGATCCGCTCCTCGGACTGCTCCAGCTTGACCACGTAATCGCGCACGCTTTTGATGATCAGCGACGCATGCTCGATTTGCCGCACGGCGTTCTGCAAACCCCAGGCGACGCCCTGATCAGTGGATTGATCCTTGCCCAGGCGAATCACCGCGCCTTCGATGAAGTTGCGGGTAGCCGCCAGCGGCTGACTCAGCTCATGGGCAATCGCCACGGCCATTTCGCCCATCGCGTTGTAGCGAGCCAGGTACTCGAGTTTTTGCTCACTGACACGTCGCGCTTCTTCGGCTTGCACCTGCTCGGTGACATCGCGAAACAGCAGCAGATGGCCGACCAGGTCGTCTTCAATCTCGATAAATCGGCACGTCGCGTCATGCCAGCGCCACTCGCCGTCACGCCGTTGCACCTGGTAATGCACGCTGAACGGCGCGTGCTCAGGCGTTTCGCTGGCCAGTTGTTGCAGCAGGCGCTGGCGCGAAGCGTCGTCGCACCAGGCGAGGAAGTTTTCGCCGACCAGCTCATGTTCCTCTCCCTTCAACAGGTGCGCGGCGGAATCGCTGATAAAGCGGATATCCCCCTGGGGCCCGAGCACCGCGACGCCTTCGGCCAGGTCCTGCATAAAGGCCTTGAGGCGGCTTTCGAAACGCTTGAGGTCGCGCTTGACCTTGTCTTCCTTGGAGATGTCGCGGAACTGCACCATCAGCACGTCGCGCCCGTCCAGGTGCACCAGGGTGGCGACCGCCTCGGACAAAATCTCGACCCCTTGCTTGGAGCGGTAACACCACTCGATGGCGCGCTGGCCCGTGCGTGCGGCGCCCTCCAGCCAGCGCAAACCCACCGAGCGCCGGTACTTGGGCGCGTCGCGGGTCATGTCCGGGGCTTTCAGTGGCGTGAGTTCTTCCAGGGTAAAGCCCAGCGCTTTCAGGGCGGCGCTGTTGGCCCAGAGAATCTCCTTGCTCTGGGCATCGTGAAGAATGATGCACAACGGCATGGCTTCGATGAGGCTGTAGAAATCGTTCGGTTTTGGCAGATACATCGCGCAGCCCTTGGCGGCAGAGGGGTCAACAACCGGTGTCGGTTGAAGTATGGCTTTTTATACCGGCTTGCGCGTGGGGATGCGCTCAGAAGTAACCGGGGGCGGGCTAGGGGATTTCTTTAGCCAAGGGGCTGCACGCCCCAATAGTGGCGACCCGATGCGGTTTTTACACTGGACCTCAATGCACAGGGCCCCCACGTATCCCTCTGTAGGAGCGAGGCTTGCCCGCGAAGAACGATGACGCGGTCGACTTGAGAGACCGCAGTGCCTGGTTCGCGGGCAAGCCTCGCTCCTACAGGTAGCGGTGCGGTTCGGCCCACTAACAATAAGCAAAACGGAGAAAGCCCATGCTGCGTTCAGCGGTCGCGCAACAAGACGCTCTGCCCGGCGTCGACGAAGATGTCGTCGACAGCCCGCTCTTTGCGCAGGTACTGGATGAAGTGCGCCAACGTCGGGACGAATTCGACGCCGGCTCCCACGTGCCACGGGACATGATCGAACGCTTCAAGCAGGTCGGCATCTACCGCGCCGCCACGCCGAAATGCTTTGGCGGTGACGCCCTGGCCCCCGCGCGATTCCTGCACATGATCGAACGCATCTCCGAAGCCGACGGCTCCGCAGGCTGGGTCGCCAGCTTCGGCCGCGCCGGTGACTATCTCGCCGCGTTGCCGAAAGAACCCCTCGCCGAAATCTACGCACAAAGCCCCGGTCTGGTGTTTGCCGGTGGCTTGTTTCCATTGCAACCCGCCGAAGCCGTCGAGGGTGGTTGGCAGGTTAACGGCACCTGGAAATTTGCCAGCGGCTGCAAAGGCGCCGACTTGCTCGGTGTCGGCATCGGCGCCGCTGGCGGCAAGCCGCGCACGGCGGTGTTCCGGCCGGCGCAGGTCGACATTGTCGAAAACTGGGACGTGGTCGGCCTCAAGGGCACCGGCAGCCATGACCTGCGCGTCACCGATCAACGCGTCGACGAGCGCTGGACCTTCATTCGCGGCGGTGCCTCGACCATCGATGAGCCGCTGTTCCACTACCCGTCGATTGCCTACGCCGCGCAAGTGTTGGCGGTGGTCAACCTCGGTCTGGCCCGTGCGGCACTCGATGAAGTCAGCCGCATGGCGGCCGGCAGTGGCATCACCGGCGCACCGAAAATGGCCGATCGCGCCTATGTGCGGATCGAGATTGCCAAAGCCGAAGCGCAACTGAGTGCCGCGCGCGGCTTCTTCTACGGCGCGACCGAGCAGGTGTGGCATTCGATCCTCGCCGGCAACCCGGTCACCGCCGAACAAACCAGCCTGTTGCGCCTCTCCGCGATCCACGTTTCCCAGGCCGGCGCCGCTGTGGTGCAAAGCGCCTACAGCCTCGCCGGGACCACCGCGATTTACCTGCGCCATCCGCTGCAACGCTACCTGCGCGACGCGATGGTGGTCACTCAGCACGCCTTCCTCAGCGAAGGCCTGTACGACGGCGCCGGCTCGGTGTTCCTCGGCGTGCCGCCATTCCCTGGCTACATCTGAACCCTCTATCCAAGGATCAACACCCATGACCCAGACCACCCAAGAACCGTTGCGCGTCGTCTTTTGCATCGGCATCACCCAGAACTTTTTCGACCTGCCCACCGGCGAAGGCTTGGCCGTGTGGAAGGGTTTCAGCCAGATGATGGGCTCGCTCGGCGCCATGCCCGGCATCACCGTGCTGGGCGCGATGGACGATGACCGGCTGATGGTCGGGCCGTCCACCACCTCGCCGTGGACCGTCTACATCATGGCCGACGTCGACTGCCACCAATCGGTGATCGACGCCTGCAACCTGTTCCGCACCACGCCGGTGAACGAGTACAGCCTGTGGCGCTACGCCAAGGTCGAAGCGCGCATCGGTCGTCCGCTGACCATCCCCGACGCGGCCAAGGTGTAAGTCATGAACGAGGCCTTGCTGCAGCGTCTGCAGACGCTCGAAGGGGAGAGCCAGGTGCGCCGCTTGATGGCGCGCTACATGGACCTGTGCGATGTGCCGAGGGCCGCGACCCAGGTCCGCGAACTGGCTGAATTGTTCTGCGTCAATGCGATCTGGGAAGGCGTCGGCAGTGCCACCGCGCAGACCTTTGGCCAGCATCAAGGACGTGATGCCGTGGCGGCGTTTGTTGGCAGCTATTTGCCGCCGTCGGAGCACTTTCGCCTGAATCTGCATTACCTCACCAGCGAGTCGATCGTGGTCGACGGCAGCACGGCGCAAGGGCAGTGGATCATGCAGCAGATTTCCACCTACGCCGATGGGCGCAGCGAACTGTTTGGCACACGGCTGAACATCGATTTCCGTTGTGTCGACGGGGTCTGGCTGATCGCACATTTCCGTACGCAACGCTTGTTCAATACGAGGCTGGGCGCATGAGTACGTTTATCAGCGAATTTTTACTCGGTGGCAGCGGCAAACGGGTGGCGATCAAAGACTCGATCGACATTGCCGGGTATCCGACCCGTTCGGGCAGCCGGGCGTTTGCCGATGCCGCGCCGGCATCCCGTAACGCCGACGTGGTGGACGCGATCCTCGCCGCTGGCTGGCAAATCGTTGGCAAAACCAATCTGCATGAGCTGGCGTTTGGCGTCACCGGGATCAACGACTGGACCGGCACGCCGATCAACCCACAGGCGCCGGATCGGGTGCCGGGCGGTTCGTCCAGTGGTTCGGCAGCAGCGGTCGCGGCGGGCCTGGCGGACATCGCCATCGGCACCGACACCGGCGGCTCGGTGCGGGTGCCGGCGGCCTGTTGCGGCATTGCCGGGTTGAAGCCGACTTATGGGCGGGTCAGCCGTGTCGGTGCGCATCCGCAGTTTTCCAGCCTCGATTGCGTGGGGCCGTTCGCGGTGGACATGGACGATTTGATCGCTGCGATGCAGGTGATCTGTCCGGGTTTCCACGCCCAGGGCTTGCCGTCGAGCAATGCCCGCGTGGGCTTTCTCGAAGTGGCCTGCGATCCGCTGTTGCAAGCCTGCCTCTATGCAGCTGCCGACCGTGCCGGTTGGCATCGCAGCAGCTTGCATTTAAGTGAATTCGAAGCGGCGTTTGCCGCCGGCCTGAGCGTGATCAATGTTGAAAACTGGGCGGCGTTCGGTCACCTCACCGGCAAGGGCCTGATCGGTGCGGATGTCGAACAGCGCCTGCTGGCCGCCAGTCGCACCGATGCCGTGGAGCTGGCGCAAGCCGAAAAAGTCCGCGCACGTTTCAGCCAGCAAGTGGATGCCGCGCTGGAGCAGTTTGAAGTGCTGCTGTTGCCGACGATGCCCAGCCTGCCGCCGACGCTGATCGAAGCCCGCAGCGCCAGCAAAGCCGTGGCCGGTATGACGCCGCTGGTCCGGCCTTTCAACCTCAGCGGCCATCCGGCGCTGACGGTGCCGGTGGAACTGAAAGGTAGCGGGCTGAAAGTCGGCCTGCAGATTGTCGGCCGTAAAGGTCAAGACGAAGTGGTCTGCGCCTTCGGTGCGCAACTGCAACACAGCATGCATTCCTAAAAACAAGTCATAAAAAAGCCATGAGGAGAACCGCATGAGCACTCATGAATACCGGCTGATCGCAACGTCGAAAAGCCCGGACGAACTGGTCAAGCACGACCGCGTCGACGTCTCGCTGTACAACGACCCGGCGCTGTTCGAAGCCGAACTGGAAAAGATTTTCTACCGCACCTGGGTGTGGGTCGCCCACGAAAGCGAAGTGCGCAACAGCGGCGACTTCAAGACCGCGACCATCGGCCGTCGCCCGGTGATTGTGGTGCGTGACAAGAAGGGCCAGATCAATGTCCTGGAAAACCGCTGCCGGCACCGTGGCGCCACCGTCTGCGAAAAACACAAAGGCAACGCCACTGGTTTCACCTGCCCGTATCACAGTTGGTCGTACGGCCTGGATGGCAAGCTGCGCGCGCTGCCTTACCCGGACGGCTACGAAGGCATCCTGGAAAAGTCCGAACTGCCGCTCACCAGCCTGCGGGTCGAAAGCTACGCCGGCATGGTCTTCGCCAGTTACAACGACGAGATCGAACCGCTGGAAGATTTCCTCGGCGGTGCAAAACACTGGATGGACCTGTTCATGAAGCAGGGCGCCGGCTACCCGATCAAGACCCAGGGCGAACACAAGTTCAGCTTCAAGGGCAACTGGAAGATCCAGCTGGAAAACACCACCGACGGTTATCACTTCCCGATCGTGCACAAGTCGTTCATGTCGTCGGTGGACGCAGAAACCTCGGAAATGCTCTCGTTCATGACCGACGAACACGCCGTCACCCATGCTTTGGGCAACGGCCACAGCGTGATGGTGATGGTGCCGGAACACGTCGATCTCGATCACGACGACGGCACCGAGCAGTTGCAGGAACGCTTCGCGCATGTGACTGAAGAATTGTCGAAGACCATGGCGCCGGCACAGGTCCGGCGCATCGTGCGCTCGCTGCACGGTGCCGGGTTCAACCTCAATCTGTTCCCCAACGTGGCGATGTCGATGTCGTTCTTCCGCGTGCTGCGTCCGGTGTCGGTGACAGAAACCGAGATCCGTCATGTCGCCCTCGGCATGGACGGCGGCCCGGACATCGCCAACCGCGAACGCATGCGCATTCACGAACACTTCCAGGGCCCGTTCGGTTTCGGCAGCCCTGACGATGCCGAAGCCTGGGACCGCGTGCAGCGGGGTTCGTATGCCGGCGTCGATGCGCCAATCCTGGTCAATCGCGGCCTCAATCGCGAAATCACCGCCGAAAACGGCGACAAGGTCTCCCACGCCACCGACGAGGGCGGCATGCGCGGTGCCTATGACATGTGGAAAAGGATGATGAGCCAATGAGCAATCACGACACCCTGAACGGTTTTTCCGGCCCATTGGCCCAGGCCATCGAATTCATCTGGCGTGAAGCCGAATTGCTCGATCACAAGCACTACGCCGAATGGGCGACCTTGTGGAGTGAGAACGGCCGCTACATCGTGCCGATCGATCCGGACACCGAGGACTTCGAAGCCACGCTCAACTACGCCTATGACGATGCACGCATGCGTGATTTGCGCATTGAACGCCTGACCGCCGGCTACTCGCCGTCGGCGGTGGACGCGGCGAAAACCGTGCGCAGCGTCTCGCGTTTTCGCTTGGTGGAAGCGGCGGGGGACCTTGTTGAAGTCAATTCCGCGCAGTTGCTGTACGCCTACAAGCGCGGGGTGCACACGCCGTTCGTGGCCGACTTGAACCACCGCATTCGCTTCACCGACGGTGTCGCGACCCTGGAACGCAAGGTCGTGCGCCTGATCAATTCCACCGACAGCCTCAGTGCGCTCGGCTTCCTGCTGTGAGGGCCAACACCATGAACCGAGTAGCCCTGGTGACCGGCGCGTCGCGCGGTCTTGGCGAATGCATTGCTCGCCGTTTGCATGCTGCGGGTTATCGCGTCGGCCTGGCGGATGTGCGCCTCGACGGTGTGCAACGTCTGGCGTTGGAGCTTGATAGTAGCGGTGCGAGTGCCGTTGCCATTGAGCTGGATGTGCGCAACAAAGCCGATTTCGTGCGGGCCCGTGATGTGCTCGCCGAGCGTTGGGGCGGCACCGACATTCTGGTGAACAACGCCGGTGTGTCGAAAGTCGCGGCGCTGATGGACATCACCCCGGAGGAGTTCGATGAGTCGATGGCGATTAACCTGCGCGGCACCTTTGTCGCGTGCCAGGTGTTCGGCGCGCACTTTGCCGAGCGCGGTTTTGGCCGGATCGTCAACATCGCCTCCCTCGCCGGGCAGAACGGTGGCACGGCCACAGGCGCGCATTACGCGGCGGCCAAGGGCGGTGTGGCGACGCTGACCAAAGTGTTCGCCCGGGAATTGGCGCCGCAAGGGGTGACGGTCAACAGCATTTCACCGGGCCCGCTGGACTTGCCGGTGGTGCGCGAAACCGTAGCCCCGGAGCGCCTGGAACAGATTCTGAAAATGATCCCGGCGGGGACGCTGGGCGATCCGACGTTTATTGCTGACAGCGTGCTGCTGCTGATTGCCGATAACGCTATATCGGTCACCGGCGCGTGCCTGGACATCAACGGCGGATTGTTCATGCGCTGAGTCGACTTACCCATCCTCACTGGCGATCCATGACTCAAGGCCTCAGCAACCCCCTGTAGGAGCCGGCTTGCCGGCGAAGGCGTCCTCACTGGCGATACACATTTCAAGACCGCAACAACCCCCTGTAGGAGCCGGCTTGCCGGCGAAGGCGCCCTCACCGGCGATACACATTTCAAGGCCGCCTTCGCTGGCAAGCCAGCTCCTACAGAATGCGTGGTTCGCCACGTTAAAAGCAGGGTGCCCACCGGCGCCATGACAACAAAAACAACCGTATTTCAGGTGATGCAATGATGAAGGTGAAGATCGAAAGGATCGTCGACGAAGCGCTGGATATCCGCTCCTTTCGCCTCGTGCGCAGTGACGGCCAGCCGCTCGACACCTATGAACCGGGTGCCCACGTCGACCTGACCGGGCCGACCGGGGTGACCCGCCAGTATTCGCTGTGCAGCCCGCCGCAGGACCGCCGCGCGTATCTGGTGGCGGTGAAGAAAGAAGCGCAATCACGCGGTGGCTCAATTGCGCTGCACGAGCAGGTGCAAGAGGGCATGGAGCTGGAAATGGGTGCGCCGCGCAACCTGTTCCGCCTCGACCCGACGGCCACCGAACACGTGCTGTGCGCCGCCGGCATCGGCGTGACGCCGCTGCTGAGCATGGCCTATCGGCTGACGGAAACTGGCCAGCCGTGGCGCCTGCATTATTTTGCGCGCTCGCCGGAGTACGCGGCATTTTCCGCGCTATTGGCGCAGACTTTTGCCGGGCATGTGCAATTCCATTACGGCGTCGAGCCGGGCGATATGGATGCCGCGTTGAGCGAGTGCCTGAACCAGGCGGGCAGTGCCGCCCACGTCTACACCTGCGGACCCGCACCGTTCATGAACAAAGTGGTGGAAGTGGCCTCGCGCAGCCGCTCTGACGATTTCATTCACCTCGAACACTTCCAGGCCGATCCGGCTGCGAATAGCGCCCCCACTGGCAGTTTCGAAGTGGAGCTGGCCAGCTCCGGCGTGGTGCTCCAGGTGCCGGCCAACACCAGCCTGGTCGACGTCTTGCAGGCCCATGGCTGCGACATCGACACCGAGTGCCGCGAGGGTATCTGCGGCACTTGCATCGTCGAGGTATTGGACGGTGTGCCGGAGCACCGCGACAACTGTTTATCGAACAAGGAGAAGGCCGCCAACAAGCAGATTTGCGCCTGCGTTTCCCGCGCCGTTTCCGCTCGTCTGGTATTGGACATTTAACTGCACGGAACGCTGGCAAGCCAACGCCGGAGCCTGTTGAATGGCGCTCCGGCGGCCGTCGAAGGAGGAGACAGCCAGGGTCGGAACATTTGCCGAACCGCTCGACGAAGCGGTCGAAAAATAACAATAAAACACGCGTGAGGCTTTGCAGTGATGATGACTTCTTCGGCGGTGCGCAACGAGGCGTTCGAACATTGGTTGAGCCAGGTCAACCAGGCCTGCGGGCGTTTCGATGCTCGCGCGCTGGACACCGATTTCTACGGTGAGCTGGCGGAGTTTCGAAGTGGCGCGATCAACCTCAGTGTCGTCGACATGGCGCACGTGCACCTGTATCGCACCAGCAAGGACGTCAGTATCAGCAGCGACGGCCACTACTACGCGGTGTTCCAGATGCGCGGCAGCTCGCAGCTGGAACAGGGTGACAATCGCGCTCGACTCGGCACCGGCGACATCGCGCTGATCGATGCCTGCCGCCCGAGCGACATGACCTACAACGATGATTCCCGACAGTTGTCGCTGATCCTGCCGCGCCAGGTGGTCGAGCGCGGTTCGCACTTCAACGCCGTCAACTGCGCCACGCGCATCGCGGCCGACACGCCGCTGGCGGCGATGGCCAATAAACTGGTGCTCGATACCCGGCAACACCAAGGCCTGGACATGCAGGAAAGCGAAGCGGTCCTCGATGCGCTGGTCAGCCTGCTCTTGCCGGGAATCAGCGCCCGCGACGGTGGCGGGGACGCCCATGAGCGGCAGTTTCGCAAAATCATCGCCTACATCGACGAACACCTCAGCGCCGAAGAACTGTGCCCTGAGCTGATTGCCCGGGAGGTGGGGATTTCGGTGCGTGGGCTGTACCGGATGTTCTCCAAGCGCGGCCTGGTGGTGGCGCAATACATCAAGCACCGACGCCTGGATTTCTGCGCGGAAAACCTGCGGTGCTCGCACGTTGAGCAGAAGCTTTCGGCGCTGTGTTATGCCTGGGGATTCTCCGATTCCAGCTACTTCTCATCGGCGTTCAAATCGCGCTTTGGCGTATCACCGGGTGCCTATCGCAAGCGCTACAGCCAGAACTGACTGTGGCAGCTGTCGAGGCTGCATTCGGCTTTGTAGCAGCTGTCGAGCTTGCAAGGCTGCATTCGGCTTTGTAGCAGCTGTCGAGCTTGCAAGGCTGCATTCGGCTTTGTAGCAGCTGTCGAGCTTGCGAGGCTGCGTTCGGCTGCGAAGCAGTCGTAAAACCTGAGTGATCGGGCTCACTGATGCACCGCGTCGCCTGATTTCACGACTGCTGCGCAGCCGAACGCAGCCTCGCAAGCTCGACAGCTGCTACAAAGCCTCGCAAGCTCGACAGCTGCTACAAAGCCTCGCAGAGTTGCTACCAATGAGTGTTGGCCTCAGTGTCGTGTTGGCTCATCGGCCGGCAGGTGCAGCACTTCACGGACCAGCATGGCGATGCTGGTCACGCCCATCTTTTCCTTGATCTTGGTCCGGTGCACGTCAACGGTTTTGACGCTGATGTTCAGCTCCCGGGCGATCACCTTGCTGGCCTTGCCATCCACCACCAGCATCAGCACTTCCCGTTCACGGCTGGTCAGCAGTGCCAGTTTGCCTTGCAGGTGCTGGCGCTGCTGCTGATCGGCCTGGGCATGCACGGCCGTCTTCAGCGCGGCCTGGATGCGGTCGATCATTTGCTGCGGGTTATACGGTTTCTCAACGAAATCCAGTGCACCGTTCTTCATCGCGGTGACGGACATCGGAATGTCGCCATGAGCGGACACGAAGATCGTCGGCAAGGTGCTGCCGCGCTGGTTGAGGATTTCCTGCAGCTGAAAGCCGCTGGTCTCCGGCATGCGCACATCCAGCACCAGGCACGCCGGCTGCTTCGGATCGTACTGGCTGAGGAACTCTTCAGCGCCGGCAAAGCATTGCGCTTGCACGCTGACCGACTCCAGCAACCAGGCCAGCGAGGTGCGCAGGTCTTTGTCGTCATCAACGATGTAAACAATCGGTTTGCGGATTTCCATCAGGGACTGCCACGAGAGTTTCTAATTATTGTTTTCGCACGCGTGCACGCTGCGCCAGACATCAGCTCTCATCGGAGCCAGTGAGCAGAATACCCACTGCGGCGGCCCGTGACGATAAAGAAACCACCTAGTCGACTAGCGGAAAGCCAACCTCGGCATGGGGATCGTCAGGATAGTGGCGTTACCCGCCGGGTCGTAATCTTGTTCCATCACTTTGGGCCGCGCAACGGCGGTCCTCCTGAAGGAAGGGGCACCGACATGGCCGACCTGAGCCAGCAGCAAATCGACTTTCGCAACGCCATGGCGCAGCTGCCTGCGGCGGTGAATATCATCACCACCAACGGCCCGGGCGGGCGCTGCGGCATTACCGCCAGCGCCGTGTGCTCGGTGACGGACTCACCGCCCACCGTGCTGGTGTGCGTGAATCGAGGGAGCGCGACCCATGATGTGTTCCGCACCAATGGCCGTCTGTGCGTCAACGTGTTGTGTGGCGAGCAGGAGGAACTGGCGCGGCACTTCGCCGGCATGACCCAGGTGCCGATGGCCGAACGATTTGCCTGGGACCTGTGGGATGGCGGCGATCTGGGCGTGCCGGTGCTGCGAGATGCCCTGGTGCAGCTGGAAGGGCGGATCAGCGAGTGCAAGGAAGTGGGGTCGCACTCGGTGATGTTTGTGGAGCTGGACCACGTCGGTGTGCGCGGGGAGGGCGATAGCCTGGTGTATTTCAACCGGTTGTTTCACCGGCTCGAGCATGCGGGCGCGCATTGCTGAGGGACCGCGTTATCGTTCTTCGCGGGCAAGCCCGCTCCCACAGGTTTTGTGGCGTTTTGCAGTATGGGTGATCGCCTGTGATGGCCCCTTCGCGGGCAAGTCGGGTCGCCGCATCGCTCGCTCCTACAGGTTTCCGGTCGTTCACAATGTTTGTGAGCGCCATGACCTTGTAGGAGCGAGCGATGCGGCGACCCGACTTGCCCGCGAAAGCGGTGGGTCAGGCAACATCAAATTCAGATACGAAAACTGCCCACCAACTGATTGAGTCGGTCAGCCTGCCGCTCCAGCTCTGTACAGGCCTGCAACGTCGATTGCAGGTTGTCCACCCCTTGCTGGTTCAGCATGTTGATTTCCGTGATGTCCACGTTCAACGCCTCAACCACCGAGGTTTGCTCCTCGGTTGCTGCAGCGACCGACTGGTTGACGTTGTCGATCTCACCGATGCGCTGCGTCACGCTACTCAGGCGTTTGCCGGCGAGGTTGGCGATGCTGACGCTTTCCTCGCTGTGTTGTTGGCTCTCGGTCATGGTCGTGACAGAGTCTCGCGCGCCCACTTGCAGCTCTTCGATCATCTGCTGGATCTCCAGCGCCGAAGCCTGGGTGCGTCCGGCCAGGCTGCGCACTTCATCGGCGACCACCGCAAACCCACGGCCCGCTTCACCCGCCCGTGCGGCTTCAATCGCCGCGTTAAGGGCCAGCAGGTTGGTTTGCTGGGAGATGCCCTTGATCACTTCGAGGATCTGCCCGATGTTCACGGTTTTGCTGTTGAGCACTTCGATGTTGACGCACGACGCACTGATTTTGCCGGACAGTTCGTTCATCACTTGAATCGTCCGTTCCACCACCTGACGACCGTCTTCGGCCTGTTGCCGTGCAGCGCTGGCCTGCTGTGAGGCATCGGAGGCGTTGTGGGCGATTTCCTGGGCAGCAGCGCCCAACTCGTTGATCGCGGCGGCCACGCTGTTGGTGCGCGTGGATTGCTCATCGAAGTTGCTCATCGACGAGTTGGAGGCCAACAGCACGCGCTTGGCCCCTTCGTTCACGCCTATCGCCGCTGAAGACACCTCGCGAATCGACTGATGGATGCGTTCGACAAAGCGATTGAAGGCCGTCGCCAACTGGCCGATCTCATCCCTTGATTGCACCTCCAGGCGCCGGGTCAGATCGCCTTCGCCCAGAGAAATGTCCTCCATTACCCGAGTCAGTATTTGCAGTGGCCGGGTGATGCGAAAAGCCGTGTACCAAATCAACAGCAGACCGAGCAGGGCGGAGCCTGCGCCCAACAGCAGCTCCAGCGCAGTGCTTTGCACACCTTGCGCATCGAGTTCCTTTTGCAGCGTGGTGACCGGTGCCAGCAGCACATCTTGCGGCACGCCCACCAACACCCCCCACGGCGCCGCACCGGCAATCGGTGCCAGCGGTTCAAGCACGTTGATTTGTTGCCGGTCGACAAATACCTTCGGTTGGCCCTGGCGCAACGTGTCCATCACCTCGGCGTTGTCCAGCGTTTGGCCGAGGCGGTTGACGTCCTGACTGTTGGCAGAAATCACCCCGCGCGGGCTGACGATGCTGATCTGCCCATGGCCATCGAACAGTTGATGCGCGCTGGCTTCGCTGTTGTGTTGCAGGGCGGCGAGGTTGATATCTAGGCCGACCACGGCGATGACGTTGCCGTTGTCCATCAGTGGAAACGCGATGCTGGTGACCAGTTTGCGGCTACCGGAGGCCTCGTCGAAATACGGTTCCAGCACACAGGCCTGACGCGTGTCGCGAGCGCAGGTGTAGAAGGCGTTATACGGTGCGCCGCTGGGGCCGGGGGAGGTGTTGGCGAGCAGTGCTTCGTCGCCGATCACCGCTTGCAGTTCGCCGGGTTGGCTTTGTACCCAGTAGAGGGCAAAGCGCCCGGTCTCGTTGCTGCCCAGGGCGGCTTGATCGGCGAAACCGGCGTCGGCGCCGTCTAGCGCGTCGGGTTCGAAAATGACATAAAGCCCGAGCAGGTCGGGCTTGTCGATCAGGGCCTGGTGAAGCTGTGTGCTCAGTGCCTGGCGCAGTTGTGGGCGGGTCAGACTGCCCTGGTGTTGCAGCTGCCTCAAGTAGAGCAAGTAACGCGACAACCCCTGGCCGTATTCGTGAGTCTGCATAAAGGTGCGTTGCACTTGCATGGCCTGCACGTTGCCGAGGGCTTGCATGTGTTGCTTGGCCGCATCGACCAGCATCGCGCTGCTGGCCTGGGCCACTTGTTGGCTGCTCTGATGGGTTTGGTAAAGCGACAACCCCATCAGCAAACCCACCACCAGCAGCAGGCAGAGGCCGGCGAGCAGGGCGATCTTGCTTTGGATCGTCATGAATTTAATGTGCATGGGAAAGGCCTTTTTCCTCGAAACCCAACGCAATCCCTGTAGCAGCTGGCGAAGCCTGCGTTCGGCTGCGCAGCAGTCGTGAAATCAGAGCACGCGGTTTGTGAGGAAGACCGCGTGCTCAGGTTTTACGACTGCTGCGCAGCCGAACGCAGGCTTCGCCAGCTGCTACAAGGATCGTGTTGCGGCGTGGTGTTAGAAAGTCGTGGCGAAGATCACTTGGCTGTAGAGGTTTTTGTCGTTATTGCCCAGTTGGGTGCCACCCTGCTCGGCGCTCTTGTCCGGCTGGTAGAGGCCCACCAGCGGCATCACCGTCAGGTGCTCGTTGACGTGCCATTCGGCATACAGGTCGACTTCGTGGCCGTCGGTGTTGCCGAGGTTGCGGTCGAGGGTGTCGTAGTTGAAGTACATCGCGCCCACCGTCAGGTTTTCCAGGGGCGAGACTTTCAGGGTGACGTTCTGAATGCGCGAGTTGGTGTTGAACGGGCCGGCGTAGTTGCCGGCGACTTCACCCTGGAACCAAGTGCCAAAACCGCGACTGAAACCGTAGAACAGCGTGTCGTAGCCTTCCGAAAACCGGCTGTAGCGGTAGCTGACATACGGCGTCCAGGCCACGTCGGCAAAGGTCCAGCCGGCTTCCAGATACCAGGCGTCTTCCGTGGCGGTATGAGGTTTGTCCTGCTTGGCGTATTCACCGGACAGGAACAGGTTTTTCACTCCGGCATTGCCTGTCGCGCGCAGGCTGTAGGTCTTCATGCCGTCGCGTTCAAGTTGTGCCGGGGAGGCAAATTGCTCGTCGACATCGGTGCTGTCGATGTAGGTCAAGCCGACCGTACCCGCTTCGGCGACGTGTTCGAGTGTGCCGACGTACATTTCGGTCTTGGCCTGGGCGCGGTTGTCTGATTTCAACCACATCAAATCACCACGCCAGCCCTCCTTGCCGCCCAGACGCAACACGGCGGTCTCGTCGAAGGCTTTGCGCGCGGCCAGCCAATAGGCGCCGCCACGGTTGAATTCGCCGTCGGCCAGGCCTTTGCCGAGGTTGAGCGCGTCACCGTTAATCAGGAAACCATCGCCGACCACAATGTTCTGGCGGCCGAAGGACAGGTCGATACCGCCCTCACCCAGCACGTCGAACAGTTTGCCCGAGCGCCAGCCGAGGTAGGCGTCTTCGAATTTGGTGGTGCGCTCCGAGCCGTCACTGAAGCCTGCGGCGTCGCCGTCGCCCCAGGTGCCGGAGCTGAGCAGGTTCGCCGCGCCATACGCGGTGCCCACCCCGGCCAGGCCCTTGTCGAAGCTCAGGCCATATTTGATATAACCCTCACGCCACGACGACGAGCCTTCGTCGAGGCGGCCGGACAACGCGTAGTTTTCCTGACTGTGGAAAATGCCGAATACCGCTTCCAGCGTGGCGTTCAGGTGACTGTCGTCATCGGCATACAGTTCGTAGGCACTGGCCTGGCCGGCGCTGATCATCAGCGCGAGCGTCGAGAGACGAAGCAAGGGGGACTTGAGCATGTGTGGCATCCGTTCTTGTTCTTGAACGCAGGTTTGCGGTCTTTTTCGATACTACGGCGCAGAACTTTTTCGACCTTTTGTGTGGTTGCCAAAGAGTTGGCTGTGCTTGCCAATTTGAAACAAGGCCCCCCGTACGGGGGCTTTTGGTGGTGGTTTGGCAGCCTTGCCAATACGACTGGCACGCAGGGCAAACCCCGCCTGTTACTGAGCATCGACAATCCGTATCAACCCTGCCGATGCTCCATTGCATCGGCCTTCCAGTGTTGACGCTCCTCCGACGAGCGCACGGATTTCCAAGGTCTTTCTCTTATGCTCACTTCGCTGCGCTTGCCCATCATCGGTTTGCTTTCATTCACCCTGGCCCAAGCCGCACTCGCGGCGGAATGTGCGCCGGACCAGGGCCACGGTGCTCAGGTATTTGCCAATGAATGCGCGGTTTGCCACTCGGTGACCAAGGGCATGGCCGGCATGATGGGGCCGAACCTGGCGGGTGTGGGGGGGCGCAAATCCGGTTCGCTGGAAGGCTTCAACTATTCCCAGGCCATGCGCAACAAAGACATCAATTGGCAGGCCGAGAACATCGCGCAACTCATCGCTCAACCCCAGGCGTTCGTGCCGGGGACCTACATGCCCTACATGGGCCTGGCCTCTGCAGACGATCGCCAGGCGGTCGTGTGTTTCCTCAAAGAACAACAGTAATCGGCCGGTCAGCTGGCTGAACAACGCGTCTGAACCAAAGGTGATTTATGAGCAACGTTGAAATTCTGCCGCAGGTGGCTGCCTTCCTCGACCGTCGTCATGGCTGCTTTATCGAGGGTCAGTGGGTGTTTGCCGAAGGGCCAGGCATCGCCGTGGTCAACCCGGCCACCGGGCAAACGCTCTGCGAAACCCTGGATGCGCCGCTGGAAGTGGTCGAGCGCGCCGTGCAGTCATCCCATGCCGCGTTCAAATCCGGGGTCTGGTCCGGTTTGCGCCCGGCGGACCGCGAACGCATTCTGCTGAACTTCACCGCGCTGGTTGAGGCACATGCCGAAGAGCTGGCCCAGCTGGAAACCTTGAGCCAGGGCAAGTCGATCAACATGGCCCGCGCGCTGGACCTGAACGCCACCGTGGAGTTCATGCGCTACATGTCCGGTTGGGCCACCAAGATCGAAGGGCAGACCTTTGATGTGTCGATTCCGCTGCCGCCGGGTGCGAAGTTCACGGCGTTCACCAAGCGTGAACCGGTGGGGGTGGTGGTCGGCATTGTGCCGTGGAATTTCCCGCTGCTGATCGCTGCCTGGAAGCTGATGCCGGCGTTGGCCACCGGGTGCACGGTGATCATCAAACCGGCCATGGAGACGCCGCTGACCGCCATGCGCCTGGCCGAACTGGCCCTCGAAGCAGGCATTCCGGCAGGCGTGTTCAACGTCGTGACCGGTGGCGGCGCTTCGGTCGGTGGCGTGCTGACCGCGCATCCGCTGGTGAGCAAAGTGTCGTTCACCGGTTCCACCGCCGTGGGCAAAAGTGTCGGCGTGGCGTGCATGGAAAACATGACGCGGTTCTCGCTGGAACTGGGCGGTAAAAACCCGATGATCGTGCTGGCGGATGCCGACATCGACAAAGCCATTCAGGGCGCGATCCTCGGTGGCCTGTTGAACAACGGCCAGGTCTGCGCAGCGGCCTCGCGCTTTTATGTGCATCGTTCGATTCACGACCAGTTTGTCGAAGGCCTTGCGGCGGCGGTATCCGCCATGCCGATTGGCGCGGGCATGAACGGCGACGCGGCGATCAACCCGCTGGTGTCGCGCAAGCAACAACAAGCGGTGCTCAAGCACATCGAGCTGGCTCGGCAGGAAGGTGCGCGCGTGGTGTCGGGGGGCGAGTTGCTGGAAGGCGAGGGTTTCTATGTGCAGCCGACGATTCTCGCCGACATCGACCACAGCATGACCGTGGCCCGTGAAGAGGTGTTTGGTCCGGTGCTGGGCGTGATGCCGTTCGACGACGAAGACGCGGTGATTGCCCTGGCCAACGACAATCGTTACGGCCTGGCCGCGAGTCTGTGGACCAACGACCTGAGCAAAGCGATGAACCTGGTGCCGCGCATCGAAGCCGGTACGGTTTGGGTCAACGCCCATGTGCTGCTCGACCCGGCGATGCCGTTTGGTGGCGTCAAGCAATCCGGCATGGGTCGCGAGTTTGGTCGCGCGGTGATCGAGGCGTACACCGAGCTGAAATCGGTGTGCATCGCGCACTGATGCCATTGCGCTAAAACGAGACGGCGCCCGTAACGGGCGCCGTTTGTGTTTTGGCTGATCAGACGCGTTCGAACAACACGGCGATGCCTTGCCCGCCGCCGATGCACATGGTGGCCAGGGCATAACGACCCTGGACGCGGTGCAATTCATGGATGGCTTTGGTGGCGATGATCGCGCCGGTCGCGCCCACCGGGTGGCCCAGCGAGATACCCGAACCGTTCGGGTTGACCTTCTCAGGGTCGAAGCCCAGTTCTTGTGCCACGGCAAACGCCTGCGCCGCGAAGGCTTCGTTCGACTCGATGACATCCAGGTCGGCAACCGTCAGACCGGCGCGCTTGAGTACCAAGCGTGTGGCAGGAATCGGACCCAGGCCCATCAGTTCCGGCTCAACACCGGCATGGGCGTAACCCACCACTCGGGCCATCGGCTTGAGGCCGTGCTCGCGAACCATTTCACCGGTGGCCATGATCAGTGCGCCGGCGCCGTCATTGAGGCCCGATGCATTGCCGGCGGTGACGCTACCGTCTTTTTTGAAGGCCGGTTTCATCTTGCTCAGCTGCTCGAAATTGACCTCTGCGCGGACATGTTCGTCTGTCGCAAACGTCACGGTGCCTTTGCGGGTCGCGACTTCGATCGGCACGATCTGCCCGGCGAACCGGCCTTCGGCAATGGCTCGGGCAGCGCGTTGTTGGCTGACCAGCGCCAGTTCATCCTGGGCCTGGCGGGTGATGCCGTAGCGTTCGGCGATGTTTTCCGCAGTGATACCCATGTGGAAACCGGCAAACGGGTCTTGCAGCACGCCGAGCATGTAGTCGATGGCTTGCATGTCGCCCATCCGTGCGCCCCAGCGCGCCTGCGGCAACAGATACGCGCCACGGCTCATGGACTCGACACCGCCGGCCAGTGCAGCGACTGTGTCGCCCAACATCAGACTTTGTGCGGCGCTGACAATCGCTTGCAGGCCGGAACCGCAGAGGCGGTTGACGTTGAAGGCTGGCGTCTCTTTCGGCAGGCCGGCGTTCATCGCCACTGCTCGGGAGATGTAGGCGTCACGTGCTTCTGTCGGGATCACATGACCCATCACGGCGTGGCCGATGTGCTCAGGTGCCAGGCCTGAACGTTCGATGGCGGCGCGGCAGACGTCGGTCGCCAATTGAATCGGCGGGACGGCTTTGAGCGAACCGCCAAAGCTGCCGATGGCCGAGCGGACGGCGCTGATGACGAAGATATCGGTTGGGGGCATGTGGGGTCCTCTGGGGCAGGCCTGGAGTCGGGTGCGCTTTGGCACTTGTTATGGGGGGCGAGTCTAGAGACGGCGAGGGTGTTGGCCTATGCCAGAACTGCTCACGGAGGGTGGTGTTTTTTGCCATTTCTGGTGGCGGGAGATTCGGCCTTTCGACCACGTTCGTGCGGACAACCCGCCCAACTGTAGGAGCGAGCTTGCTCGCGAAGGTCGTCAACGATGACGTGTTTTGACAGGGTATGCGCGGTGCCTGTGGGTTCATCGCGAGCAAGCTCGCTCCTACAGTTGGCCGGGTTGTCCGGAGACACACGATCCAATGTGGGAGCGAGCTTGCTCGCGATGGTCGTTAACGATGACGTGTTTTAACACTGTATACGCGGTGCCTGTGGGTCCATCGCGAGCAAGCTTGCTCCTACAGTGGACGGTTGAAGCGCAATCAGCGCCGATCGAGCCACACGGTCTGGGCATTGCAAAATTCGCGTACCCCGAAGTGCGACAACTCGCGGCCAAAGCCGCTTTTCTTCACGCCGCCAAAGGTGACGCGCGGGTCGCTGGCGCAGTAGCCATTGATAAATACACCACCGGTTTCCAGTTGGTCGGCCATCTGCTCGGCCAGCTCGACGTTGCGTGTGTAAATGGTCGAGGCGAGTCCGAATTCGCTGTCATTGGCCAACGCCAGCGCATGGTCGGCATCGCGTGCGGTAATGATCGACGCCACTGGCCCGAACAGTTCCTGTTTGAACGAGGTCATCTGATCGGTGACATCGGCAAACACCGTGGGCTGATAAAAATTGCCAGGCCCTTCAGCCTTGCCGCCACCCAGCAGCAACGTTGCGCCTTCTTCCAGGGTGTCGCGTACCTGTTGATCCAGTTCATCACGCAGGTCGAAACGCGCCATCGGGCCGATGTAAGTGGTGGCAGCCAATGGATCGCCGACGACTAGCTGTCGGGTGGCTTCGACGAACTTGCGGGTAAATTCCTCGACAATGCCTTGCTCGACAATCAGCCGTTTGGCAGCTGCGCAGACTTGCCCGGTGTTCTGGTAACGACCAATCACGGCGGCTTTGACGGCTTCGTTGAGGTCGGCATCGTTGAGCACGATGAAGGGATCGGAACCGCCCAGTTCCAGCACGCACTTCTTCAACGCTGCACCGGACTGGGCGCCGATGGCCATACCGGCCCTGACGCTGCCGGTGAGAGTAACGGCCGCGATGCGTGGATCAGCGATCGCCGTGGAGACGCCGTCGGGCGTGACATTGATGACCTCGAACACGCCTTCGGGGAAGTCCGCTTGTTTGAATGCCTCCAACAACAGATAGGCACTGCCCATCACGTTGGGGGCGTGTTTGAGCACGTAGGTGTTGCCGGCGATCAACGCTGGAACGGCGCCGCGAAGGACTTGCCAGATCGGGAAGTTCCACGGCATCACCGCGAGAATCGGGCCGAGCGGGCGATACTCGATGCGCGCCTTGCCACCTTCAACCAGTGTCGGTTCGGCGCTGAGCATGGCCGGGCCGTGTTCGGCGTACCACTCGCACAGCTGCGCACACTTTTCAATTTCACCGCGCGCCTGAGCGATCGGCTTGCCCATTTCCAGGGTGATCATCGTGGCCATTTTTTCGGCGTTGTCGCGCAGTACCTGAGCCAGGGTAATCAACAGCTGCGAGCGTTGCGCAACAGGTTTGGCCCGCCAGACGCGGAAGCCGGCAGCGGCACGCGCCAATGCGGTTTGCAGCGCCGATTCGGATTCGAAAGGGTAGTGGCCGATCTGTTCACCTGTGGCGGGATTGATCGAAATGGCATGGGTGAGGCTGGAAATGTTGGTCATGGCACCGTCCTGCAAGGTGGGGATGTGCTCAGGTTACGGTGGCATTTGTTTTCTGGAAACTGAATAATACTGAGCATATCGTTCACGTTTGGAGAATGCTGTGGATCTGGTTCAGCTGGAAATTTTCAAAGCCGTGGCCGAGCACGGCAGCATCAGCGCCGCCGCGCAGCACATCCATCGGGTGCCTTCGAACCTGACGACGCGGATCAAGCAACTGGAACTTGATCTGGGCGTGGACCTGTTTATCCGCGAGAAGAGCCGTTTGCGCCTGTCGCCGGCCGGCTGGAGTTTTCTCGATTACGCGCGACGCATTCTCGACCTGGTCCAGGAGGCGCGCGCGACGGTGGCCGGCGAAGAGCCGCAAGGGTCGTTTGCGCTAGGGTCGTTGGAGAGCACGGCGGCGGTGCGGATTCCCGAGCTGTTGGCCGCGTACAACCAGAAGTACGCCAAGGTCGAACTGGACCTGTCGACGGGGCCTTCCGGGACCATGATCGACGGCGTGCTGGCAGGTCGGTTGGCCGCTGCTTTCGTCGATGGGCCAGTGCTGCACCCGGCACTGGAAGGTGTGCCGGCGTTCGAAGAAGAGATGGTGCTGATCGCGCCGCTTAACCATTCCCCCATCCACCGTGCACAGGAAGTGAACGGCGAAAACATCTATGCGTTTCGTTCCAATTGTTCCTACCGCCATCACTTTGAAAGCTGGTTCGCCAAGGACGCGGCGGTGCCGGGCAAGATCTTTGAAATGGAGTCTTATCACGGGATGCTGGCCTGCGTCAGCGCCGGTGCGGGGCTGGCGTTGATGCCGCGCAGCATGCTCGAAAGCATGCCGGGCTGCACCACCGTCAGCGTCTGGCCGTTGTCGGAAGCTTTCCGTTATTTGCGCACCTGGCTGGTGTGGCGCCGGGGCACCGTGTCGCAGAGCCTGACCATGTTCGTACGCTTGCTGGAAGAACGCGGCCTGACACAACAGGCCCTGTAGGAGCGAGCTTGCTCGCGATGAACTTGGCGGCACCGCGTTCAATCAGTCAGCACGCGTTATCGTTCACGTCCATCGCGAGCGAGCTCGCTCCTACAGGGGATGTGTTGTTAAACGATGCCGGTCAGGTAATACACGCCGATCACGAAAAACGCCGCGAGGATCTTGAAGATTGTCATGCCGAAAATGTCCTTATAGGCCTGACGATGAGTCAACCCGGTGACCGCCAGCAACGTGATCACCGCGCCGTTGTGCGGCAGGGTGTCCATGCCGCCAGCCGCCATGGCCGCCACGCGATGCATGACTTCCAAGGGAATGTGGGCAGCATTGGCCGAGGCGATGAAGGTGTCCGACATGGCCGCGAGCGCGATGCTCATGCCGCCGGATGACGACCCGGTGATACCCGCCAGCAAGTTGATGGTGATCGCCTGATTGACCAACGGATTGGGAATCACCTTCAGCGCTTCAACGACCGCGACGAAACCAGGCAACGCGGCGATGACCGCACCAAAACCATATTCCGAAGCCGTATTGAGGGTGGCCAGCATCGCCCCACTGACGGCGGTTCGACTGCCTTCGGCCAGTTTGCGCGAGATAGTGCGATAGCTGAACAGGAAGACCGTGACGATCCCGACCAGCAACGCCGCCTGCACCGACCAGATGGCGATCATCTTCGACACTTGCGTCTGGATCGGCGCCTTCAAACCGGGCAGATCGATTTCATAAACACTGCCATACCAGTGGGGAATCCAGTGCGTGAACGCCAGGTTCATCACCCCGACCAACAGCAAGGGCAACAACGCCACCAGTGGGTGAGGCAGGGCGATGTCCTGCGGCGTTTCCGGTTCGTTGCGCAGATCGGCGCCGTAGCCTTCACCCGCGCGTTGCGCTTTACGCCGCTGACGCTCGAGATAGAGCATGCCGCCAATCAACACGAACAACGAACCGATCACGCCCAGCCACGGCGCCGCCCAGGACGTGGTGCCGAAAAACGTGGTGGGGATGATGTTCTGGATCTGCGGCGAACCGGGCAACGCATCCATGGTGAAGGTGAACGCGCCCAAGGCAATGGTCGCGGGCATCAGTCGCTTGGGGATATTGCTTTGGCGGAACATTTCCGCCGCAAAGGGATAGACCGCAAACACCACGACAAACAGCGAAACGCCGCCATACGTCAGCAGCGCGCAGACCAGCACAATCACCAGCATGGCCTGGCTGCTGCCGAGCAAGTGAATGACGGACCTGACGATCGAGCGGGAAAAACCCGACAGTTCAATCAATTTGCCAAACACGGCGCCCAGCAAAAAAACCGGGAAGTAGAGCTTGATGAAACCGACCATCTTGTCCATGAAAATATCACTGAACGCCGGGGCAACCGCAGTGGGATCAGTGAGCAAAACGGCAGCGAGTGCAGCGAGAGGCGCGAAGATAATGACGCTATATCCCCGGTAAGCAGCGAGCATTAACGCGAACAACGCCAGCAAGGCGATGATGACACTCATGGGATGTCCTTTGAGGCTGAGCCTGTAGCGCAGAGGGGGCGGGCGATGGGCTGCGCATTGGCTGTGATTTATTGTTGTTGGGCCGCGCACGAGTCGCGGCCCTTTCTAGCCAGGCTTTTATTACTCTGCGATACCGGCGTACGGCACATCCTTGTGACCGTAGCGGCGGACGCGGATGTTGGCTTGCTCGCCGTGGCCGGAGAAGCCTTCCAGGGCACACAGGCGTGAGCAGTACTCACCGATCATGGCGGACGCTTCGTCGGTCATGACCTTCTGGTAGGTGCAGGTCTTGATGAATTTGCCGACCCACAGGCCGCCGGTGTAGCGCGCCGCTTTCTTGGTTGGCAGGGTGTGGTTGGTGCCGATGGTCTTGTCGCCGTACGAGACGTTGGTGCGCGGGCCGAGGAACAGGGCGCCGTAGTTGCGCATGTTGTTCAGGAAGAAATCCGGGTCACGGGTCATGACTTGTACGTGCTCGAACGCCAGGTCGTTGGCGATGGCGAGCATTTCCTGTTCGTCTTCGGCGACGATCACTTCACCAAAATTCTCCCAGGCCTGACGGGCAATGCCGGCGGTGGGAAGGATCAGCAGCAGGCGCTCGATCTCAGCCATGGTCTCGCGCGCCAGTTTTTCCGACGTGGTCAGCAAAATTGCCGGCGAGTCCGGGCCGTGTTCGGCTTGACCGAGCAGGTCCGTGGCGCAGATTTCACCGTCGACCGTTTCGTCGGCGATTACCAGGGTCTCGGTAGGGCCGGCGAACAAGTCGATGCCGACCCGGCCGAACAATTGGCGTTTGGCTTCGGCGACAAACGCGTTGCCCGGACCGACCAGCATGTCGACTGGTGCGATGGACTTGGTGCCCAGCGCCATGGCGCCGATTGCCTGGATACCGCCCAGGCAGTAGATCTCATCGGCGCCCGCCATGTGCTGCGCGGCGACAATGGCCGGGGCCGGTTTGCCATGGAAGGGTGGGGCGCAGGTGATGATGCGCGGTACACCGGCGACCTTGGCGGTGATTACCGACATGTGCGCGGAAGCCAGCAGCGGGTACTTGCCGCCCGGCACATAGCAACCCGCCGCATTCACTGGAATGTTTTTGTGGCCGAGGATTACGCCCGGCAGGGTTTCGACTTCCAGGTCTTGCAGGCTGTTGCGTTGGTGCTGGGCGAAATTGCGCACCTGGGTCTGGGCGAATTCGATGTCGCTGATGTCGCGTTTGGTCAGTTGCGCCATGCAGGCATCGATCTCGGCGCTGGTGAGTCGGTAGTCCTCGCGGTCGAGGTTGTCGAAGCGAATGGAGAGCTCGCGAATCGCGGCATCGCCACGTTCTTCGATATCGGCCAGGGTCTTTTCGACCGTGTCACGTACTTCACGCGCTGCCGATTTGATGACCGATGCTTCCGCGCCTTTTTTGAGCCAAGTTGCCATGGGATGAATTCCTGAGCGTTGTTGTTTTTGGTTTTGCATACGTATGCAATTCGGGGCAATCCTAAGCCATTCCCGAGGACGATGAAAAGGGGGTGGGTGAAAAAGACTCGAAATATCGATGGTCGGGTTGATGCGCTTTTTCGCAAAACGGGCAGGCAGCACACCTCGCTGTCAATGGCAGGTATGATCGGCATTTCGACAATTGAGCTGAGACGCAATGGCAGATTCCAACGACCCCTCCCGGCATCCGGTCACCGCCCATGATGTGGCCCGGTTGGCGGGTGTCTCGCAGTCGGCGGTCTCGCGAACCTTCACCAAGGGCGCCAGTGTTTCGCCAAAGACCCGGCAGAAGGTCGAGGAAGCCGCCGCGACCTTGGGTTACCGCCCGAATCAGTGGGCACGCTCGTTGATCAAGCGCCGATCCAACCTGATCGGCGTAGTCGGGCCGAGCATGGAAAACCCGTTTTATTCGGCGGTGCTGGAAGCCTTGTCGGCGGCGTTCGAAGAGCTGGGTTATCGGGTTCTGTTGTTCTCCACCGCGAATCACGAAGACTGTGATCCGGTGCTCGAAGAGGTGTTGGGCTACCGCGTTGAAGCCCTGATTCTGGTCTCGGCGAGCCTGTCTTCGCGCTTTGCCCAAGAGTGCAGGCAGACAGGGTTGCCCGTCGTGCTGCTGAACCGCAGAAATGACAGCACCAGCATTTCCAGTGTCACCAGTGATAACGCGCAAGGCAGCATGGAGATTGCGCAATTTCTGGTAGCGGGTGGTCATCGTCAGCTGGCTTATATCGCCGGCAAGGAAAGCTCTTCGACCAGCCGTGACCGGGAAAAAGGCTTTGGGGACACGCTACAACGTCTCGGTCATCCCGTGCCGCAGCGCGAAGTGGGGCATTACACGTTTGACGGGGCCATGGACGCCACTCGCCGACTGCTGTCGAGCGCCAACCCGCCTGACGGCATTTTCTGCGCGAACGACATCATGGCGTTGGGCGCCATCAACGTCGCTCGCGAGGAGTTCGGGCTCAAACCGGGCAACGACATCTCAATCGTCGGTTTCGATGACATTACCCTGGCCGCCTGGCCGGTCTTTGCGCTGACCACTTACGTGCAGCCGGTTGGCGACATGGTCAGTCGTGCGGTCGGCATCATTTGTGCGCAATTGGAGAACCCTGACACGCCGGCGATTCAAGAGGTCGTGCGGGGGCGGTTGATCGTGCGCAACAGCTCGAAAATCCCTGAATCCGGCGTCAAGCAGGGGCCGGATTGCCGGGTATGGCAACCGCACGAATAAACATCAACCGACAGTCGAACCTGGGTTACGAAAACCCAGGTCCCTGCGACTGCGCGACACCAACCAAATTAGCGGCAACTGGGCGATGATCACCGTCACCACACCCGCCCAAGGCGTGAGGGCGATTTGCCCGTGCCCGACCAAGGCACTGCCGCTGGTTTCTCCCAAGGCGATGCCCAGGTTGAAGGCTGAAATGTTCAGTGCCGAGGCGAAGGCCACCGCTTGCGGGGTGTAGCGTTCAGCGGTGGCCAGCATGCCGGCCTGTGCCGCAGGCGACAGACCGAAGGCCAGCGCGCCCCAGAAAAACAGCATCACCACCATCGGCACCTGATAGGGCAAAAACAGCGCGACGGCGGCGAGCGCCAGGGTCAGCAGCCCGAAGATCAATCGCAGTGCCGCTTGCCAGCCCAGCGTGGCCGCCAGTCGGCCACCGGCAAGATTGCCCACCAGGGTCGCCGCGCCGAATACCACCAACAGCAAATTGGCGGTCGAGGTGGAGAAACCACTGATGTCGGTGAGGATCGGCGTGATGAAGGTGAAGGCGGCAAAGCTTGACCCGAAACCCAGCACGGTCACCGCCATCATCGCCAGAATGGCCGGATGCCCCAGTGCCGCCAGTTGCGTGACGGCTTTGCCCGACGGCGGAGTCGGCACGTTGGGCAACCACAGCGCGGTAGCCACCAGCGCCAATGCGGCCAGCAGTGCGACCGCGTAAAACGGCAAGCGCCAACCCATGCCGTTACCCAGGAAGCTGCCAAGCGGCACACCAATGACCATGGCCAGCGTCAGGCCGGCGAACATCACTGCGATGGCTTTGCTCGCCTGTCCTTTTGGCGCCAGGTTGGCGGCGACGGTGGCACCGATGGCGAAGAAACTGCCATGCGCCAGCGCCGTCAGAATGCGTCCTGCCAGTAACGATGGGTAATCAGTGGACAGCGCCGCCAGCAGGTTGCCGCCCAGAAACACCGCGATCAGCGTCAGCAGCACCGGTTTGCGCGGCAGGCGTGCCAGCGCCAGGACAGTCAGCGGCGTACCGAGCGCCAGTGCCAACGCGTACAGCCCGACCAGACTGCCCGCACGTGCCAGTGGTACGTCAAGGTCAGTGGCGATGGCCGGCAAAATACCCACCACAATGAACTCGGCCATGCCAATGGCAAACGCGGTCACTGCCAGCGCCAGCACACCCGGATGGATACGTTGCGTGCTGCGGCTCATGGGCGGCCCGCCGCGTGCAGGGCGATCAACACCATGCCACCAAAGCCGGTCAGCCCACCGTTGGTGGCCTCCAGCGAGTAGATCGACCCTGGTCGGGACAGTTGCTCAAACATTCGGGACTCCATTGAATCAAACGACAGGACCGCGATGATCCCGACGATTGTTTTTCAAGGGAATAGACCCGGGCCGCTGGTCACTAAAGTTTGAGCATGTCGAACATTTCCCGCATGGCGTGGGTCGCCAGCTTGCTCAATTCGGTCTTGGGCAGGCGCGAGGCGGGCGCGGCCACACCGAGCGCGGCGACCACTCGGCCTTGCAAGCGCAAGGGCAGGGCGACGCAGTTGAGCCCCGGTTCGGCTTCTTCCAGGTCCAGCGCATAGCCTTGGGTGACGATAGCCGCCAGTTCGTTTTCCAGTTCAGCGGGCAGCAAGTTGGCTCGGCGCAGGCTGCGGCGCAGGTCTTCGTCAAAGGCCAGGAATACTTTGCCGATGGCCGAAGTGGTCAGCCCGGCACGGCGTCCGCGCGGGCTCGCAACGCGCAGGCTGCCGCTGCCTTCCAGGGCATCCATGTAGAAATACTCGCGGGTGCCGCAGGGCACCGCGAGAAAACAGGTTTCGCCCGTGCGTTCGGCCAGCATGCGCAGTGCCGGGGCAAAGGCTTCACGCAGCAGCGCATCGGCGTCATTCAATGGTTGAGCGATTTCGCGCAGGCGCAAACCCAATGCGTAGTGAGTGCCGCGACGGGATATGTAGCCCATGGCGGCCAGGGTATTGAGCAACCCGTGCAAGGTGCTTTTGTGCAGGCCCGATTGCGCCGCAAGATCGACCAAGCGGATCTCGCCGCCGGCGGCGGCGATGGTTTCAAGGATCACCATCGCGCGTTCGACGGACTGAATGCCTTTGTTCTCGTTGATCATGTGGGAACGTTCCGCCTCGTGGTTCGGCAACGTGTCGGGCGTCAGGATTTCAAGGGTTGTTGAAACAGCGAGGCGCCGCGACTGGCCATCAATCGCATGATTATCCACGCAGTCAGGTAAGAACTCGCGCAAACCATGAAAATCAGGTTGTAGCCGAGCGTGAGATTTTCCAGCGCCTTGTAGTGTTCCAGCACGAGGCCGACGATCAACGGAAAGATCATCCCGCCGATTGAACCTGCCGTGCCGCCGATGCCCATGACCGAGGCGACTTGCGAGCGCGGGAAATTGTCGGCAACGGTGGTGAACAGATTGGCCGACCAGCCCTGGTGAGCCGCCGCGGCCAGGCTCAGCAGACCGACCATGACCCACATGTTGTCGATGTAGCTGGAAAACCCGATCGGCAAAACCAATACCGCCATGATCAACATGGCGCTGTTGCGGGCTTTTTGGGTCGACCAGCCCGCGCTGATCATTCGCGACGACAGCCAGCCACCACCGACGCTACCGATGGAGGTCGCGCAGTAGACAATCATCAACGGCAGGCCGAGGTGCTTGAGGTCGAGTTCGAAGCGACTGGAGAAATAGGACGGCAACCAGAACAACATGAACCACCAGATCGGATCGGTGAGGAACTTGCCGGTGACGAATATCCAGGTCGAGCGCAGCTTCAGCAGGTCGGCCCATTTGACCTTGTTGACCGGTTCAACGTGAGCGTCTTCGTTGATGTAGGCCAGTTCGCTGGCGCTGATCCGTGGGTGTGCGGCGGGGGCCTGGTAAAAAATCTTCCAGAAAATCAGCCAGACGAATCCGGTCAGGCCGGTAATGACAAACGCTGATTCCCAGCCATAGGTTGCCGCCAGCCAAGGCACACAGGCCGGCGCCAGAATCGCCCCGACACTGGTCCCGGACGTGAGAATGCCAACGGCCAGGGCGCGTTCTTTTTTCGGGAACCACTCAGAGACGGCTTTGATGGCCGCCGGGAAGTTTCCGGATTCACCCAGCCCCAACAGCGCTCGCATGTACATGAAACTCAGGGTCGACTGAGCAGCGGCGTGGCCGATGGCTGCAAGGCTCCAGACCATGATGCACAAGCCGTAGCCGAGCTTGGTGCCCAGGCGGTCAATCAGCTTGCCGAACACCAGCAAGCCACCCGCGTAACTGGCTTGAAAGATGATCACCAGATAGCTGTAGTCCGTCTCGCTCCAGTGAAATTGTTGCTCCAGCAGCGGCTTGAGCAGGCCGAGCACCTGCCGGTCGAGGTAGTTGATGGTGGTGGCGAAAAACAGCAGTGCACAGATTTGCCAGCGATAGTGATGTGACATGAAAACCTCTGTCTTTTTATTGTTCTTGTGTGGGCGCGGCACTTAGCAGCAGCGTTGCAAGCGTTCGGCGCAGCGCTGCAGCACCTCGGTTTCGTCGCGTTTCCACCAGTTGTCACGGGAGAAGATTTCGACTTCGACGGCGCCGTCATAACCCGCCGTTTCAACCTGCTGGCGAATGCCACGCAGATCAATCACGCCATCGCCCATCATGCCGCGATCCAGCAACAAGTCCCGGGTCGGCACCAACCAGTCGGACAGGTGCAGGCCGAGTATTCGGTTTTGCGCGCCGGCGCGGTGTATCTGCTCGTGCAGCCTGGGGTCCCACCAACAGTGATAAACGTCGACGGCGACGCCCAGCTGCCGGTAGCTCCCAGGCTCCAGCGCCTCGCACAGATCCAGTGCCTGCTCCAGCGTCGACAAACACGAGCGGTCCGCCGCATACATCGGGTGCAGGGGTTCCAGCGCCAGCGCGACGTCATGCTGTTTGGCGTGCTCAAGCAACATGGCCAATCCTTCGGCAACCTGAGCGCGCGCGGCCGGTAGATCACGGGAGTCACCGGGCAGGCCGCCGACCACCAGGATGAAACACTGCGCTTGCAGTTCAGCCGCTTCCTCGATGGCCTTGCGGTTGTCGGCGATGGCGGTGTCGAAGGCCTGTCGTGTGGCAGACGGGATGAAGGTCGAGCGGCAGTAGGCATTCACCTTGAGGCCGCTGTCGTGCAAGTGCCGGCGAACCTGGCTGAGCGTGCGGCCTTGCATGTCCTTGCGCCAAGGAGCGACGTAGCCGAATCCCGCGCGGGCGATCAGCTCCAGGGGTTGTTCGATCGGCAGGCGATGACCGAGGGGGGCGGTGTTGATCGAGCAGCGGTCGAGGCGGTTTTCCAGTGTGCTGAATGACATTCGATTCTCCACGATGGCTGAGGGTTGAATCGCGGAGCGCAGCCGGTGCGGCGCTCCGCAACGTCGCTAAGCGCCTGCGCCATAGAGCCCGAGGAAGGTTTTCATCCTGGCCACGGCCCGTACCGGATCGCTGAGCAGTCCGGCCCTGTCCGCGAGGCGGAAGATCTCGCAGAAGTAGGGCAGGGGACGCATCGCTTGCTGGCCGCCGAGCATGACGAAGTGATCCTGATGGCCATTGAGGTAGGCCAGGAACACCACGCCGGTTTTGTAGTACTGGGTCGGGCTGCTGAAAATCAGCCGGGCCAACGGCACGGTGGGGTTGAGCAACGCGTGGTAGCGGGCCATATCGCCGTCAGCCAATGCCGCCAGTGCATGAGCGGCAGCCGGCGCGATGGCATCGAAGATCCCCAGCAAGGCGTGGGAAAAACCCTGTTCGTCACCGGCGATCAGTTCCGGGTAGTTGAAGTCGTCGCCGGTGTACATCTTCACCGACGCCGGCAACCGCCGCCGCAGGAGGATTTCCTTTTCTTTGTCGAGCAACGAGATCTTGATCCCGTCGACCTTGGCGGCATTCTCGTGAATGATCTCAAGGCAGGTTTCCAGGGCTTCCTCATATTTTTGGCTGCCCCAGTAACCGGTCAATGCCGGGTCGAACATGTCTCCCAGCCAATGCAAAATCACCGGTTGCCGCGCATCTGACAATACTTTGCGATAGACCCGCTGATAGTCCTGCGGACCCTTGGCGACACGGGCCAGGGCGCGGCTGGCCATGAGGATGATGCGGCCGTCGAGCTTGTCGATGGCGCTGTGCTGTTGGTCATACGCTTTCAGCACGTCATCAAGACTGTTGGCGTCATTCGCTGCCAACTGGTCAGTACCACAACCCGAAAAAATCACCGCGTGCTTGATGTCGCGGGTGTCTTCGAGCGTGCGCTTGATCAGCTCCAGCGCGGTCGGCCAGTCGAGGCCCATGCCACGCTGGGCAGTGTCCATGGCCTCGGCGATGCCCAAGCCCTGTTGCAACAGATAACGCCGATACTCGAGGGTCTTTTCCCAATCGATGGCGGCTTTGCTGCCGGGTTGGTTGGCGCTGAACGGATCGGCGACGACGTGCGCGGCCGACAAGGCGATTCGGTTATTCGGTAATGGCCTGGTCGGCGGCAACAGTGGCTCGCCGGTCAAGGTGTAGGGCTGCAGCGGACGGTCCGCGTCAGCGGTCAACAAGTCGATAGTTAAAGGCATGTGCTTATCTCTTCGCAGATTAGAACTTGGGAATCAGCAGGCCACCGTCGACCGGCACTGCCTGGCCGACGGTGTAGGGCAACCCACCGGTGGCCATCGTGGTCACGACACGGGCGACGTCCTCGGGCTGACCCCAGCGCTTGATGGCAGTCAGGCCGCGTTCGATTTCAGCGTCGTAACGGGCCTTCGAAGGCGCGGTCATTTCAGTGGCGATCAGTCCCGGTTGGACCTCGTAGACCCCAATGCCTTCATCGGCCAGGCGCACCGCGAACAACCGCGAGGCCATCGACAAGCCCGCCTTGGAAATCCCGTATTCGCCGCGCAAGGTCGAGACTGCGTGCACGTTGGAGGAGGTGATGGTGATGATGCAGCGGTGCTGTTCGCAGGTGGTGTTTTGCTTCAGGCGTCGAGCGAACGCCTGAGTCAGGAAGAACGTGCCGCGAGTGTTGACCTGGTGGCATCGGTCAAAGCTTTGCGGGCTGACGTCCAGCAAGTCGCCGCGTGACAGCACGGAAACACCGGCATTGTTGACCAGGCACGTGAGCGGACCGAGTGCTGCCTGAGCAGTCTTCAGCAGCGTTTCATGCTGCTCGATGGCCGAGATATCACCGGCCAGGGCAACAGCGTTTGCCCCGGCATCGGTGGCCTGGCGCACGGTGTCCAGCAACGCGTCATCGACGTGCAAATCCACCACCGCCAGATCGAAACCTGCGTGGGCCAGGCCCACCGCAATGGCGCGGCCGATCCCGCCGCGTGCGCCGGTAATCAGCGCGGTCGGACGCGAGATCATGTGCGTGCTCCGTGGTTGAACAGTTCGCGGGCGATGATCGTGCGCTGGATCTGGTTGGTGCCTTCATAAATCTGGGTGATCTTGGCGTCGCGGTACAGACGCTCGACTTCGAAGCCACGGATAAACCCGCTGCCGCCGAATAGCTGCACGGCATTCGCGGTATGCGCCACGGCAATGTCGGCGGCAAAACACTTGGCCATCGAGCAGGCAATCGTGGCGTTGTCAGCGCGGTCGAGGCGATCCGCTGCATCGAGCACCAACAGGCGTGCGGCGCGAATGTCTTTGGCCATGTCCGCCAGAATCCACTGCAACCCCTGGTTTTCAGCGATGGGTTTGCCAAATTGTTTGCGTTGCGGCACGTACTCCAGCGCTGCCTCAAGTCCGGCCTGGGCAATGCCGACCGCGAGCGAAGCGATGCCGATGCGACCTTTGTCCAGGGCACTCATCATGATGTGAAAACCACGACCTTCCTGGCCGAGCAGGGCATCGGACGGCAGTTCGACGTTATCGAAGTTCAACCCGCCGACCTGCGACGCGCGCTGGCCCATCTTGTGTTCCTTGGGACCTTTGGACACACCCGGCAAATGGCAATCGACGATGAAAATGCTCATGCCACGCTTGCCCGCCGCCGGGTCGGTGCGCGCCAGGACGAACGCCAGGTCGGCCACCGGAGCGTTGTGAATCCATAGTTTTGAGCCGTTGAGCAGCCAACCGGTTTCGGTGCGGACCGCCGTGGTGCGAATGCCTGACACATCGGAGCCGGCTTCGGCCTCGGTGATGCAATACGCCGGATGTTTCTGTGCGCTCAGCAGCGAAGGCAGGAAACGCTCGCGTTGCTCGGCGCTGCCGTGAACCGACAGCAAGGTGCCAATCAGTTCCAGCAGGCCGCATTGATCGGCGATCGAGGCATAGCCGCGCGACAACTCTTCCATCACCAGCGCATAGGCGCTGGTGTCCAGGCCAGCCCCACCAAACGCTTCAGGAACGGTGATGCCGAACAGGCCCAGTTCACCCATTTGGCGATACAGCGCGGCAGGGAAACTTTCGTCGTGATCGAGTTTTTCGGCGATCGGGCGGATCGCCTGGTCGGCAAAGCGGCGGGCCAAATCACGGATCTGCACGTGGGTTTCAGAAAGCTGCATTGTTTTTTTCCTTTCTGTTGCGCGATGGGAAAGACCTTCATCGCTTGGGTTGTGTTCTTTTTTCAGCTGGATTAAAGTGGATTTAAGTAACCAACCGGTTATTTATTTAATGCGTCCTTTCGGTAAGCGTCAAGCGCTCTCTGAAAAATCTCGGATTCGATTGCGACAAACGTATTGATGAGGAAATAACAATGAAAAGAAGCTGTTCATCAGCGTCGGAAGTGGCCAGCAGAATTAGCGACGGGGCCACGATTGCAGTCTGTGGTTCAGGAACGCTGCTGGAACCTGACGCACTGCTCGCGGCAATTGAAGAGTCGTTTCTGCGTACCGGCCATCCTTGCGGACTGACCGTGGTGCACGCGTTGGGAATTGGTGATGGACAGGGCAGCGGTCTGGAGCGACTCGCTCACGAAGGGTTGGTGACCAAAGTCATCGGCGGGCATTGGAGTTGGGCCGCGAAGATGCAGGCATTGGCGCGCAACAATGCCATCGAAGCCTATAGCTTGCCTGCCGGGGTCATCATGAGCCTGATGCGTGAAATCGGTGCGGGGCGTCCGGGCTTGATCACGCACATCGGCCTGGGGACATTCGCCGATCCCTTGGTTGCCGGTGGGAAATGCAATGATCGAGCGACCGAATCGATCGTCGAGCGCCTAGACATCGATGGCAAAACCTACTTGCGCTACAAGCCGTTCAAGGTCGATGTGGCGATTATTCGCGGCAGCCTGGCAGACCCGAGCGGCAACATCACCTTGCGCCACGAGGCGGCAGATCTGGATGCGTATGCGCTGGCGCTGGCTGCCCACAACAGTGGCGGCAAGGTCTACGTGCAGGTGCGCGAACTGAGCGACAGCGCTTTTGTGCCGGCGCGGCTGGTGCGGATTCCCGGCGTGCTGGTGGATGAGGTGGTCGTCGTGCCGCAGCAGCGTCAATGTGTGGCGGCCGATTACGACCCGGCCATCAGTGGCGAATGCCTGGCGCAATCGGCAGAGGACGAAAAAAGCCTGCCCGACGACATTCGGCGAATTATTGCGCAACGCGCCGCTGACGAATTCATGCCCGGCATGTCGTTGAATTTCGGTTTCGGCATTCCCGGCGGCATTCCTTCACTGCTCGCTGAGCGTGGTCTGCAAGACAGCTATTGGGGCAGCATCGAACAGGGTATCCACAACGGTCGGATGATGGGCGGCGCGATGTTTGGCGCGGCGCGTTTTCCGCAAGCGATTGTCACTTCCCTCGATCAATTTGATTTCTACAGCGGTGGCGGGGTCGACCTGGCGTTTCTCGGCATGGGCGAAATGGACAGCCAGGGCAACGTCAACGTTTCGAACCTGGGTGGCACGCTCGTCGGCCCCGGTGGCTTTATCGACATCACCCAGGGGGCGCGTAAAGTGGTGTTTTGCGGGGCGTTTGAGGCCAAAGGGCTGGACGTGGCGAAGGTCGATGATGCGCTGCAACTGAATCGGCTTGGCGAGGTTCCCAAGCTGGTGGAAAAAGTCCGTCACATCACCTTCAGCGGTCCGCAAGCCGTGCTTGCCGGGCAGGAGGTGCTGTATGTCACGGAGCGGGCGGTGTTCCGGCTGTTGGCCGAAGGCATCGAGTTGATCGAGGTGGCGCGAGGTGTCGACATCCAGCGTGATGTGCTCGATCGCATGGCGTTCGCACCTATCGTGCGTGATGTGAAAGTGGCAGGGCTGGTGTGATGTCGGCCCCTTTTGGCTTGCGCTCAAGCGAAAAGGGGCGGTCGGCTCCGGCCGCTTCAGTTCGCGCGCAGCATGCCGAGGATCGTCTGGATATTGAAGTCGATACGGGTTTGCAGCGCTTCGGCAGACATCAGGTCGAAGCCGTAGATGATCTCGCCGGTGAAGCGGTTGTTGAGGTAGTAGTAATTGATCGCGGCAATGGTGATATTCAACTGGATCGGGTCAATGCCTTCGCGGAACACGCCTTGGGCGACACCGCGAGCAAGGATCTCGGCAACCATCGAGACCATCGGCGCATGCATGTCATGCATTTTTTCCCGAGAGCGTTTCAGGTGTGCGGCCTTGTGCAGGTTTTCACTGTTGACCAGGGTCAGGAAATGAGGGTTTTTCAGGTAGTACTTCCAGGTGAAACTCACCAGTTTGCTGATCGCTTCGACCGGTTCCAGTTCTTCCAGTTTGAGCTTGCGTTCGGCTTGGCGAATGTCCTGGTACGCCGACTCAAGCACTGCCTCGAACAAGCCTTCCTTGTTGCCGAAGTATTCGTAAATCATCCGCTTATTGGATTGGGCTCGCAGCGCGATGCTGTCAATGCGCGCTCCGCCAAGTCCCAATTTGGCGAATTCGATTTTTGCCGCGTTGAGAATTCTCAGGCGCGTGGCATCGGAATCGCGAGTCGGACGGACTGCCTCTTCGGTGGGTTTTTTGGGCATTTAAAGCGCTCTCCAGAGCATAGGTACAGTTCTCATAACGCTGACGTGGATGGCCTCGGCTATAAGGGCGATGAGCTTAGCCATGCGGCATGCAGATGACAAATAAAGCTTAGCCGGGTGCTTGTATGTAAACAACTGGTTGGTTATATATCTTTGGCGGGTGGCACGATGCTGCGGGTTTTCGAGCATCAGCTGCCTGAATCAAGTGCCGTACAGAGGATGTTTTTTGTGAACAACAACAATGGCAACACCCGGACCCATCAACTGCCTGCGCAGCCTCGGAACTTCGACATGTTCATCGACGGGCAATGGACCCAGGGCTCGGCGCTCAAGCAGGTGACGCGCTTGAGCCCGGCGCACAATGTGCCGGTGAGCGTGTATCCATCGGGAGGCGTGGCCGATGTCGATCAGGCGGTGGCGGCGGCTCGCCGGGCGTTCGATCACGGGCCATGGGCCAAATCCGCAGGGGAATTTCGCGCCCAGGTGCTGCTGAAAACGGCGGCATTGATTCGCCAGAACAGCGAAGAACTGGCCCTGTGCGAAACCCTCGAAACCGGCAAGCCGATCAATCAATCCCGTGGTGAAGTGCTGGGGGCGGCGGGTATCTGGGAATATGCCGCAGGCCAGGCCCGGGCGCTGCACGGTGACTCATTCAACAACCTGGGCGATACCCTGCTCGGTCTGGTGACGCGTGAGCCGGTGGGTGTGGTGGGCCTGATTACACCGTGGAATTTTCCGTTCTTCATCCTCGCCGAACGGCTGCCGTTTATTCTCGCCTCGGGTTGCACCGTGGTGGTAAAACCCAGCGAGTTGACGTCCGGCACCACGTTGATGCTGGCCGGGCTGCTGAAGCAGGCCGGTTTGCCCGACGGCGTGGTCAATGTGCTGACCGGGCCCGGTTCGGTGGTTGGCCAGGCGATTTCCGAGCATGCCGACATCGATATGGTGTCGTTCACCGGCTCCACTGAAGTCGGTCGCCTGACCATGGCCGCGGCGGCGGGCAACATGAAGAAAATTGGCCTGGAGCTGGGCGGCAAAAACCCGCAGGTCGTCTTTGCCGACGCCGACCTGGATGCGGCGGCCGATGCGATTGTCTTCGGGATTTGCTTCAACGCCGGGCAGTGCTGTGTCAGTGGCAGTCGCCTGGTGGTGCATCGTTCAGTCGAAGAGCTATTGACCCGAAAAATATTGGCGCTGATCGAAAAAGTCCGCATTGGCGACCCGCTTTTAGAGTCGACGCAGGTCGGCTCGATTACCGAGCAACGGCATCTGGAGCGAATCCTAGGTTATATCGAACAGGGCCGGAAAGAGGGCGCCGTGCTGATTCAGGGCGGTAGCCGGATCGATGCTGCGCAAGGGTTTTACCTGCAACCGACGGTGTTCAGTCAGGTAACTGCGGACATGCTCATCGCCCGCGAAGAGATTTTTGGCCCGGTGTTGACCATTACCGCGTTTGACGATTTCGATGAAGCCATGCGCCTGGCCAACGACACCCCGTTCGGCCTGGCCGCGAGTATCTGGAGCCGTGACCTGGAAACCGCCTTGCAAGCGATGCGGCAAATCAAGGCTGGCCGGGTGTGGGTCAACACCACCATTGCCGGCGGTCCGGAGTTGCCTTCCGGCGGTTTCAAACAGTCGGGTATCGGCCGCGAAACCGGGCGCTACGGGGTTGAGGAATACACGGAACTCAAATCTGTCCATGTGCAGCTGGGCGAGCGGCCCCGCTGGGTTCAGGCCTGATCTGCGTCGGTATAAAAATAAGACAGGAGACAAGTAAATGTACGATTTCGTCGTTATCGGCGGTGGTTCTGCCGGTTGTGTGCTGGCCGCGCGCCTGAGCGAGTCGGCCGATGTCCGGGTGCTGCTGCTCGAAGCCGGGCCTGCCGATACCAATCCTTACATTCATATGCCAGTCGGCTTTTTCAAGATGACCGGCGGGCCGCTGACCTGGGGCTATGAAACGGCGGCGCAGGGTGAGGTCCAGAATCGCTCGATTGTCTTTCCGCCAGGGCGGGGGCTCGGCGGCGGCGGGTCGGTCAACGCGATGGGCTACACCCGAGGCAATGCCAAGGACTATGACGATTGGGAGCAGGAGGAGGGCTGTCGCGGCTGGTCTTATCGCGATGTATTGCCTTACTTTCGCAAGGCCGAGGACAACGAACGGTTTTCCAATGAGTACCACGGCACCGACGGACCCTTGGGCGTTTCCGATCTGATCACGGTCAACGAGGTGACGAAGGCGTTCATCCGTTCTGCCCAAGAGGCGGGCATTCCGCATAACGCCGACTTCAATGGCGCCAAACAAGAAGGCTGCGGCGCCTATCAAGTGACACAGCGCGGCGGACGCCGTTGCAGCGCGGCACAAGGCTATTTGAGCAAAGTTCGCAATCGTCCCAATCTGACCATCCAGACTGAATGCCTGGTCACGCGGATTCGCATCGAAAACGGTCAGGCTACTGGCGTGGAGTACGTCCAGGGCAGCGGTTCGCGGGAGGTGAAATTCGCTGCGGCCGAGCGCGAAGTCGTGGTGGCGGCGGGCGCCATCGGCTCACCGAAGATTCTGATGCTGTCCGGTATCGGCCCGGCTCAGGAACTGGCCAATCTGGGCATTGCCGTCAAGCAGGATTTGCCGGGTGTAGGGCAAAACCTGCAAGACCATTTCGACATCGACATCGTCTATGAACTCAAGGGCTCGCAAAGCCTGGACAAGTACGCCAAGCCGCACATGATGCTGATGGCCGGGCTGGAATATAAGCTGTTCAATAAAGGTCCGGTGACCTCGAACATCGCTGAGGCGGGCGCTTTCTGGTACGGCGACTCGCGCTCCAGTACCCCGGACCTGCAATTTCACTTCTTGCCGGGAGCGGGGGTTGAAGCCGGTATTCCGCCTGTTCCATCAGGTTCCGGCTGCACGCTTAACTCCTACTTCCTGCGTCCGCGCAGTCGCGGCAGCGTCAGATTGCGCAGTGCCGATCCGTTGCAACCGCCGTCGATTGCTCCCAACTACATCAGCGACCCCTATGACCTGCATGTTTCGGTTGAAGGCATCAAGCTGAGTCGGGAAATCATGGGGCAGCATTCGCTGAGTCGTTACCTCAAATCCGAGCATTTCCCCGGCAGCAGTGTGCGCACCCAAGCCGATTATGAAGACTATGCGCGACGCTGCGGGCGCACCGGATATCACCCGGTGGGCACCTGCAAAATGGGCATCGACGAACTGGCGGTGGTCGATCCGCAATTGCGCGTGCGGGGTGTGCAGCGACTGCGCGTCATCGACTCTTCAGTGATGCCACGACTGATCAGCGCCAACACCAACGCACCGTCGATCATGATCGCCGAGAAAGGCGCGGACCTGCTGTTGGGGCGCACGCTGGCACCTTCGGAGGTGCAGGCCAGGACCGGCCGCCACTCCCTCGATCAAGCCGTATAAGGCTCAGGTTCCTGGGCATCGACAGTTTTTTGATGCTTAGGAACTTCACCCTTTTCGACCCTTTGTAGATTTTTCTGCCGCCCCAATCGCTAAGGATTGCATCCCCGCTGCAATAGTTTTATAAATAACTAGTTGGTTACAAAAAATACAATAAAGCGCCAATCACCCAGGTGATGCGCAACCGGAGGTCACATGAATAACAACAATGAAAATGATCCAGCCCGGCTCCTCGAAATGAGCCGTCGCAAGCTGTTGATAGGCGCTGCCAGCCTGGCTGGAGCAGGTGCCGTGGGAAGCTTGTTTCCCACCATGCTGTGGGCGCAGACGACGCTGACGTTCTCCAATTCCTTCCGCTCGCTGACCAATCCTTACCATGCGATTTTCAATCGCGGTGGTGAGGCCTACGCCACCAGTCAGAAGCTGCCGTACTCGCCGCTGGTGACCGAAGGCAACAGTCAGAAGGGCATCGCCGACCTCCGCGCGTTGATCGCCAAGACTGACGGCAACCTGATCCTCAACATCGAACCGAACGATTCGGCCGACGCCCGTGTGATCATCGAGCAATGCGTCAAGGCCGGCGTCTACGTCACCACCATCTGGAACAAACCGGATGACATGCACCCGTGGGATTACAGCCCGTATTGGGTGGCGCACATTGCCGAGGATGGCGAAGCCGTGGGTGAAGCGGTCGCCACGGCGCTGTTCGAGGCCATGGGTGGCAAGGGCGGTATTGTCGCGCTGGGCGGGATCTTCAGTAACGTTGCCTCGATCGGGCGGCGCAAAGGTCTGGACAGCGCCTTGAAAAAATTCCCGGACATCAAGCTGCTGGATTTCCAGGCGGCCGACTGGAGCGCCAACAAAGCGTTCCCGATCGTACAGTCGTGGCTGACGCGTTTTGGCAGTGAGATCAAAGGCATCTGGTGCGCCAACGACGACATGGGCATGGGCGCACTTGAAGCGTTGCGCGGCGAGGGGCTGGCGGGCTCGATTCCGGTGGTCGGCATCGACGCGATCGAGCAGGCAGTAGAAGCCATTCGTAGCGGTGAATACATCGCGACGTCCAACCTCGATCCGTACTGGCTCGGCAGCATGGGGCTGGCACTGGCGCATGCGGCCAGGACCGGCCGACTCGATCCGGCCAAAGAGCCTCACGAGCATCGCGAATTCTACGTGCGCCCGCAGTTGATCACGAAGGACAACGTCGAGGCGTTCTACGCGACCCACTTCAACGCGACGCCGGCCGTCGATGTCACCGATTTCTGGGGACGAATCGCCGGGCCCATTCGCTACAACTCGTAATCGCTCAGTCACGGTCTTTCCTGTTTCCAACGCCCCTCATTCCAGAGGTGCGGTGGTGCATGAACGCTTTTTTCAATGCCTGTTTCCGGAGTTATCGTCATGGCCCGCCTGCGACGGTTTTCATCGCTTATTGTCCTGCTGCTCATCGGTCTGCTCATTGGTTCGGTCAATCCCAGTTTCTTTGACCCGATGAACCTGTCGCGAATCGCCACCACGTCTTCGATTCCGCTGCTGATGGCGCTGGGTGGAATGTTCGTTATCCAGATGGGAAGCATCGATCTTTCCGTAGAAGGCGTGGTCGCGGTCGCGGCGGTGTGTTTCGCCTTGTTGATCGGCAACACGCTCAACAGCCATGCCATTGGTCTGTGGGCCGTGCCGATTGCGATCCTGATTGGCGCCTTGACCGGCCTGATCAATGGGCTGCTGCAAGTCAAATTGCGCATTCCCTCTTTCATGGCGACGCTGGGTGTCGGCTTTGTCGGCATTGGCCTGGCCACCGCGTTACTGGAAGGCAACACCGTGCGGGTGCTCGACATGAATGTCCGAGCGATTGCCTTGCACCGTTTGATGGGGTTGCCGTTGTCGGTGTGGATGGTGGTGTTGGCGCTGGGTGTTGCGCATTTCATTTCCCGGCACACGGTATTGGGGCGGCATGCGCTGGCCATTGGTGGCGGTGAAGATCTGGCACGGCTCAATGGCGTGAACGTCAACCGTACGCGTATCAGCATTTTCGCCTTGGCCGGCGCTTTCTACGGGCTGGCGGCGATCCTCGCGGTTGCCCAGTTCGGGCAAGGGCATGCACTGATAGCGCAAGGCCAATTGTTCACTGCGATCACCGCGATTGTTGTCGGCGGCGCGTCGCTGGCGGGTGGCAATGGCAGTCCGCTGGGGACTCTGTTGGGCGTGTTGATCGTGGTGGTGGTCAGTAACGGCATGGTCCTGATAGGGATCGCGCCTTACGTCCAGCAAGGTGTGCAGGGCGTGCTGATTATCGCCGCTGTCGCTATCGCCCTTGACCGTGCGAAAGCACGCGTCGTCAAGTGAGGAGGTCCCATGCTCGCGCTCAATAATGTCAGTAAACGGTTCAATGGCATCACGGTGCTGAAGAACATTTCGCTTGAGGTGCGCAAGCACGAAGTGGTCGGGCTGATCGGCGAAAACGGTGCCGGCAAGTCGACGTTGATGAAGATCCTCACCGGAGTCTACCAACCCGATGAAGGTCATCTGGAACTCGACGGTTCGCCGATTCTGCTCGACGGACCGCGTGGCGCAACGGCGAATGGCATCGCGATGGTCTATCAGGAGCAATCGATCCTGCTGAACCTCTCGGTCGCTGAAAACCTGTTCATGGGCCGCGAAGATGAGTTTTCGCGCTTGGGTTGCCTGAACTGGAAAAAACTTCACCGCGCTGCGCGCTTGCAACTGGCCAAGGTCAATCTGGATATCGATCCGGGCATGTTGTGCAGCGAGTTGAGTTTCGGTCAGCGACAGATGATCGAACTGGCCAAGGCCCTGGCGCTGGAAGAACGCACGGACGGTCATTTGGTCATCCTTCTGGATGAGCCGACCTCGGCCCTCGAACAAAAGGAAATTGACACGCTGTTTCGCCTGGTGCGGCAGCTCAAGTCCCGTGCGTCGTTCATCTTTGTGTCCCATCGGCTGGACGAATTGCTCGATCTCAGTGACCGCGTGTATGTGATGAAAGACGGTGAGGTGGTCGCGCAGATGCCCGCCGCCGAGGCCACCAAGGACCGCCTGCACACCTTGATGGTCGGCCGTTCGCTGCACACCGAGTTTTACCGTGAATCGCTCCAGCAGCCATGTTTGCCAGAGGTGGTGATGTCAGCCCGCGAGCTGGCGCTGGACGGCTGTTTTGCCAGCCTGGACTTCGATCTGCATCGCGGTGAAATTCTGGGCATTGCCGGGGTCATTGGCTCGGGGCGTGAAGAATTGTGCCGGGTATTGGCCGGCTTGATGCCCAAGAGTCGCGGCGAAATCCAGGTGCAAGGCCGTCGATTGGACGGGGGCGGACCGCAAGCGGCGATTCGTGCCGGTATCGGCTACATCCCCCGCGAACGCAAGGTCGAAGGCATCGTTTCGATGCTCAGCGTGGCGCAGAACATGACCTTGGCGCGCATCGGCCAAGTGACTTCGCTGGGTCTGCTCGACGAGCGCAAGGAGCGTTCGATTGCCGAAGACTGGATCAAGCGCCTGAGCATCAAGACCCCGGGCCCCGATGCATTGCTGCTCAACCTCAGTGGCGGCAACCAGCAAAAAGTGGTGTTGGCCAAGTGGCGCAATGCGGGTTCGACGATCCTGATCCTCGATCACCCGACTCGCGGGCTGGATGTGGGCGCGAAGGAGGACGTCTACCAGCTGATCCGCGAGATCACTGGCCAGGGCGTCTCGGTGATTCTCACCGCCGATACCCTGGATGAAATGATTGGGCTCAGTCACCGGATTCTGGTGATGCGTGACGGTGAAGTCGCTCAGTCCTTCGACTGCCTGCCCGGCGCCAAGCCGCAGCAGGTAGACCTGATCAAGTACATGGTTTGAGAGAGCACAGACATGCCAATTTCCCTTAGCGGATTTCGCACGCAGGCGCCGTTGTTTGCCTTGATTGTCCTGGTTGCACTGATCGCCGGGTATGACCCGGGCTTCATTCATCCCAGCGCTATTCTGGGCCTGCTCGCCGACACCTCGACGCTGTTTGTGATGGCGACCGGTATCACCTTTGTGTTGCTGATCGGCGGTATCGACCTGTCTGCCCAGGCCGTGGCGTCCATGGCCAGCGTGATCATCGCGCTGCTGTTGCCGGCCTACGGGTTCTGGGCATTTCCAATTGGCCTGGGCCTGGGCATCGCTGCCGGCGCACTCAGCGGCCTGTTGCATACGTGGCTGCGGATCCCCTCGTTCATCGTCACCCTGGCGATTGGCGGGGTCGTGACCAGCATCACCATGCTCGCCTCCAACAACCGCACGATCAACATCGACGGCGCCGAACGCGAGGCCTGGTTTGGCTGGGTCACCGGCCACACCGCCGGCATTCCCAATGAAGTCTGCGTGGCGTTCGTGGTGCTGATGCTGTGCATTTTCCTGCACCGCAAGACGCCGTTCGGACGGTTTAGCAATGCCATCGGCGCAGGCGAACCGGCGGTCTGGGCCTCGGGTATCAACGTCAACCGGATCAAGATCATGACCTTCGCCATATCGGCCGGTCTGGCGGCGTTGTCCGGAATCATCATGGCCGGGAGGCTGTCCAGCGGTTCGCCAACGCTGGCCAATGAATTCCTGCTGCCGGCAATCGCCGCAGTATTGGTCGGGGGCACGGCATTGACCGGTGGCGTCGGTGGCGTCTGGCGAACACTGATCGGTGCGCTGCTGGTTTCCGTAGTGCGGATCGGTATGACGTTCGTCGGTGTCAGCGTGTTTGCCCAGCAGATCGTGTTCGGCGTGATCCTGATCATCGCCGTGGCGTTCACCATCGATCGTTCGAAGCTCCCGGTCGTCAAGTAACACATCAAAAAACGGTGGAAATAAGCAATGAAAGTCCTTGTGTCAATCAAACGGGTGGTCGACTACAACGTCAAGGTTCGCGTCAAGGCGGACCATTCCGGCGTCGACCTCGCTAACGTGAAGATGTCGATGAACCCGTTCTGCGAAATCGCAGTGGAAGAAGCCGTACGCCTGAAAGAGAAAGGCGTTGCGACTGAAATCGTCGTCGTCTCGATCGGCCTGTCCGCCGCTCAAGAGCAACTGCGCACCGCGCTGGCGCTGGGTGCCGACCGCGCCATCCTCGTCGAATCCGCTGAAGACCTGACGTCCCTGGCCGTTGCCAAGCTGTTGAAAGCGGTTGTCGACAAGGAACAGCCTCAGCTGGTGATCCTTGGCAAACAAGCCATCGACAGCGACAACAACCAGACCGGCCAGATGCTCGCTGCACTGAGCGGTTACGGTCAGGGCACGTTCGCCTCCAAAGTCGAGATCAGTGGCGACAGCGTTGCCGTGACCCGCGAAGTCGACGGCGGCGCGCAGACGGTTTCCCTGAAACTGCCGGCCATCGTCACCACCGACCTGCGTTTGAACGAGCCGCGTTATGCGTCCCTGCCAAACATCATGAAAGCCAAGAAGAAGCCTCTCGACGTAGTGACTGCGGACGCTTTGGGCGTTTCCACCGCCTCCACCAACACAACCGTGAAAGTCGAAGCGCCGGCTGCACGCAGCGCGGGTATCAAGGTCACGTCGGTGGCTGAACTGGTCGAGAAACTGAAAAACGAAGCGAAGGTGCTTTGAATTGGAGAGCCGAATCATGACTATCTTGGTAATCGCTGAACACGACAACAAAGTGCTGGCCCCGGCCACACTGAACACCGTTGCTGCTGCCGCCAAAATCGGTGGTGACATCCACGTTCTGGTTGCCGGCCTTGGCGTTGGCGCCGTGGCTGAAGCGGCTGCGAAAATCGCTGGCGTGGCGAAAGTGCTGGTGGCCGACAACGCCGCCTACGCGCATCAGCTGCCAGAAAACGTCGCTCCTCTGGTAGCCGAGTTGGGCAACGGCTACAGCCACATCCTGGCTGCCGCTACCTCCAATGGCAAAAACATCCTGCCACGCGTTGCCGCGCAGCTGGATGTTGACCAGATCTCCGAGATCATCTCGGTCGAAAGCGCTGACACCTTCAAGCGTCCGATCTACGCCGGTAACGCGATCGCAACCGTTCAATCGAACGCCGCAGTGAAAGTGATCACCGTGCGTGCCACCGGTTTCGACCCGGTAGCGGCTGAAGGCGGTTCTGCTTCGGTTGAAGCGGTGGGCGCTGCACACGACGCTGGCATCGCAAGCTTCGTTGGCGAAGAACTGGCCAAGTCCGATCGTCCGGAACTGACCGCTGCCAAGATCGTCGTTTCCGGCGGCCGCGGCATGCAGAGCGGCGACAACTTCAAACACCTGTACGCCCTGGCTGACAAGCTGGGCGCTGCTGTCGGCGCTTCCCGCGCTGCAGTCGACGCCGGTTTTGTCCCCAACGACATGCAGGTCGGTCAGACCGGCAAGATCGTTGCGCCACAGCTGTACATCGCCGTCGGTATCTCCGGCGCGATCCAGCACCTGGCCGGCATGAAAGACTCCAAAGTGATCGTTGCGATCAACAAGGACGAAGAAGCGCCGATCTTCCAGGTGGCCGATTACGGCCTGGTGGCGGACTTGTTCGAGGTATTACCGCAACTTCAATCTTCGTTGTAAGCGATGAAGGAAAGTTAGTTAAACACTGTTGTAGACTCTGTCAGTAAATCGACGCGGCATGTTTCAAACATGCCGCGATCGAAGGGTTGTGCGCTCAAGACTCATATTAATAACAACAGAGGTCGCCACAAAATGTATAACGCTCATTTGCGCGGGAGGCTTTCCTGCGCCCTGATTACAAGCTTTATCGCTACCGCCCCGGCATTCTCGATATCCAGCCAGGCCATGGCGGCCGGGGCTTTCGACCCTGATGCAGTGGGCATGACCGGCGATTGGGGAGGGGCTCGCAGCGATCTGCTGGAGAAGGGTTATAACTTCACCCTCGATTATGTCGGGGAGCTGGGTTACAACGCCCACGGTGGTTATGACCAGGATCGAACAGCACGCTGGAGCGGTCAGTTCACCTTGGGGGCGCAGTTGGATTTGCAAAAGATCTTCGGTTGGCACGATGCAACGTTCAAGTTGGCCATCACTGAGCGCGAAGGTCGCAACATCACCAATGACCGTATCAGTGACCCGCGTGCGCCGATGTATTCCTCGACCCAGGAAGTCTGGGGAAGAGGGCAGACGTGGCGGTTGACGCAGATGTGGATCAGCCAGTCGTACCTCGATCAAAAACTCAATATCAAGTTCGGACGTTTCGGCGAGGGCGAAGACTTCAACAGTTTCCCCTGCGACTTCCAGAACCTGGCGTTGTGCGGCTCGCAAATGGGCAACTGGGCGGGCAGTGGAATCTGGTTCAACTGGCCGATCTCGCAGTGGGCCGGTCGAGTCAAATACGAATTGGCGCCACAAGTGTTCGTCCAGGTGGGGGCTTACGAACACAACCCTTCACTGCTGGAGGACAGCAATGGCTTCAAATTGAACATGAGCGGGGGTGAAGGTTTGATCCTGCCGGTCGAGTTGCTTTGGACGCCGACCGTGAACTCACTGCCGGGCGAGTACCGGGTCGGTGCCTATTACAGCACCGCCGACGCCACTGACGTCGAGAGCCGCGAAGTGCCCGGTGACGTGACCAGTAACCTGGTGTCCCGCGACAGCAAATACGGTTACTGGCTGGTCGCCCAGCAGCAGGTCACCGCTCATGACGGTGATCCCGCCCGGGGTTTGTCGCTGTTCGCCAACGTCACGGTGCAGGACCGGGAAACCAGTCAGGTCGGGCACTTCATTCAGGCCGGCTTGACCTATAAAGGCGTGTTCGATGCCCGTCCCCAGGACGACCTCGGTTTTGGCGTCGCGCGGGTCAGTACCAACTCGCGTTTTCGCAATAATCAAAAAGCGCTCAATCAGGCCAACAACCAGACGGACTATGACAATCGCGCCTATCAGCCGGTGCAAGGCAACGAGTATGACGCTGAGTTGTACTACGGTGTCCACGCGACGAAGTGGTTGATCGTCCGGCCCAATATTCAATACGTACGCAATCCGGGGGGTGTCAGCGAGGTCGACAATGCCTGGGTGGCGGGGGTGAAAATCCAGAGCAATTTTTAGCGCTCTGGCGTGATTCATTCACCGATTACCTTAAAGCCACGACAGTACGTCGTGGCTTTTTTCATGGCATCAGTGCGGGGTCGGAGCGTCTTCCCTCAGCAACCCTTTTTGTTTGAGCGCTTGCCAGAACTCGACGGGAATAGGATGGCTGAACCACTGCAAATTCTTATCCAGCTGTTCCACCGTTCGTGTGCCGGCGACGAATGAAGGGATAGCCGGGTGAGCCACCACAAATTGCATGGCGGCGGCCGGAAGAGGCACGCCATACTCTTTGCAGATCACTTCAATTGCCCGGACCCGTTCCAGGATATGGGACGGCGCAGGGGCATAGTTGTAGCGAGCGCCTTCGATGGCGCCCGTGGCCAATATCCCTGAATTGAACCCCCCACCGATCAGCACGGCGGCCCCTCGTTCTTCGCACAGCGGCAGGAACTCATCGAGTGAATCCTGTTCGAGCAGGGTGTAGCGACCGGCTAAAAGAAAGCAGTCGAAATCCCGCTGTTTCAGGGCCTCATGGCAGACTTGCCATTCATTGACGCCGACGCCAATGGCTTTTACCACCCCTTCGTCGCGCAATTGTGAAAGGGCTCTCCAGGCGCCATCCATGGCTTGCTTGAACACCTGTGGTTGTTGCGATCCACGGGTGAAGACGTCGATGTCGTGGATGAAGCAAATGTCTATTCGCTCCAGGGCCAACCGTTGAAGCGAGTCTTCGAACGAGCGCATGGTGCCGTCATAGCTGTAGTCGAAGGTCATTTCGTTTGGCGCAGCGTTGCTCCAGGGGCTGAAATCGATTTGCGAACGCGGCTTGGCTTTGAGCACGCGTCCGACCTTGGAAGAGATGACGAATTCATCGCGATTCTTCCAGCGCAGCGAGTGCCCCGTACGCAGTTCGGCCAGCCCGTGCCCATACATCGGCGCGGTGTCGAAGAGGCGCACGCCACCTTCCCATGCCCGTTGGAACATGGCATCGGAGGTGGCTTCGTCGGTGGGGCGAAACAGGTTGCCGACGGGGGAGGTGCCAAAGGCAAAATTGCTGACATCCAGGTTCACTCGGCCGAGTTTTCTTTTTGTAGACGGCTGCATGAGTCAATCCTCAAATTGATGACGGTGTGAGTTTCGTTGTGGTCAGGCTGATGGTCGCCCGGCTCGCAGCGCAATGTCCTGATCCGCCTCGACCGTTGCGCCCGAGATCCCGAGTCCGCCTATGACTTTGCCTTGGGGGTCGTGCAGGACGATGCCGCCGCCGAAGCTGATCAGCCCGCCGTTGGTGCCTTCCAGGGAGTAGATGTCACCGCCAGGCTGAGCACGGGCACCGATTTCAGCACTGTCGGTGCGAAACAGCGCAGCGGTGCGGGCTTTCTTGATTGCGACCTCGATGGCACCGGGGACGGCGTCGTCCATGCGCAGGAAGGCTCGAAGCAGCCCGGCATCGTCAACCACACTGATGCAGACTGCGAAACCTTGCTCGGTGGCGACCGATATCGCGCGGTTTACAATGTCCTGGGACTGTTGATCCAGCATGTTTAGCTCCTTGATCTGATAGGGAAAGCGTCATGATCATCCGGGGGCTTTTGGCTGGCGTGAAGGTGGTAGAGGTGCTTGGGGGGGAAAGTTTGATGATGTCGGATATTGGGTGAGGCTTTTGCAGGAGCAAGCTTGCTTGCGATGGACCTGAGGGCGATGCGTTTATCCAGCAAACACGCATTATCGTTATCGTCCATCGCGAGCAGGCTCGCGCCTACATTTACGTTTGGCCTCTGCCCGGCATGTCGATGGCATGCTGGTGCACCCGTCGATACAGGGTTGCCCGGGAGATACCCAACGCCTTGGCCGCGGCAGTGGGTTTCCAGCGATGACGCACGAGGGCATCGATGAGTGCCTGGCGTTCCGGGCTGGCGCAGCGTTCTATGGCGTCAGCCGGATCATTGAGCCCGTGGCCGAGCAGTTGCTCGGGCAAGTCACTCAACACAATCAAGTTGCCCTCGCACACCGCGCAGGCGTAACGCAGTGCGTGCCGCAGTTCGCGCACATTGCCCGGCCAGCGGTAGCCGAGCAGGCATTCCAGGGCCGCGCCTCCCAGGTGTATCGATACCCCGCAGGCCAACGATTCCTCTTCGAGTATCCGGTTGATCAATGCGAGCCGGTCACTGCGTTCGCGCAGCGGCGGCAACTGGAAGCGCGCGCCGCTGAGGCGAAAGTACAGGTCTTCGCGAAACGTGCCAGAAGTCACCAGAGCGTCCAGATCGCGGTGGCTCGCACAGACGACTTGAATGTCTATTGCTTTGCGCCGTGATGCCCCCAGCGGCGCCACTTCGCCCTCGGCCAGCACCCGCAGCAAGCGGGTTTGCAGGGGCAGGGGCATGTCGCCGATTTCATCGAGAAACAACGTACCGCCATCGGCCTGTTCCAACAGACCTTGCATGCCTTTGCTCGAAGCACCAGTGAAAGCGCCGGCCACGTAACCAAACAACTCGCTTTCGATCAGGTTTTCCGGGATGGCCGCGCAGTTCACCGCAATGAACGGCCGCTCACGGCGCTGACTGGCCTGGTGCAACTGGCGGGCGAAGACTTCCTTGCCGGAGCCGGGTTCACCCCGGATCAGCCCCGGCAGATTGCGATCCTTGACCCGCACCGCCCGGCGCAGGCTTTCTTCCAGGCGCGGGTCGAGTTCAGCGGGCGTCAGCACCCGGCGCGCGGGGGTGCGTTTCATCCGACGTGGCGCACGCAGTCGCCCATGCAATTGCGCGCGGCCGCCTTGGCCGTGAAGCAGGCAGAGCGACTCGTCACTGGCCCGATGCAACACCTGCTGATCGAACACCTGGCCGATGTGTTCCGGCAACTGGCCGAAGCTTTGTAGCAACCATTGCCGCGCTGCGGGGTTCAGCGCTTGCAGCCGACCGTCATCGTCCCAGGCGAGCAAGTAATCGGGCTGGCTGTCAACGTAGCCGGGGCTGTTGTGCGCGCGCAGCACCCAGTAACCCTGGGCGCTGCTCATGAAAAATGCCTGTTCTATTTCCCGCGCACTCTGCACCACCATCTGCCGGATCAGGTGTTGAGAGCGGCGGTCGTCCGGGGAGCGCACGGCGGACACGTCGAGCACCCCGAGCAGTTCGCCCCGGGGATCGAAGACTGGCGCGGCCGAGCAGGTGAGCCCGATAAAAGCCGCGCGAAAGTGATCGCGCTTGTGCACGGTGATCGGTGTTCTTGCGGTCAGTACGGCGGCCACGCCACAGGTGCCTTCCTCACCTTCCGACCAGCAGGTGCCGAGGTACAGACCGGCTTTGCGGCAGTCATTGCGGATGGAGGTTTCCACACGGTAGTCGATGGTCTGGCCCTGGGCGTCGGTGAGCAACACGCAGTAGTCGGCATCACGCACGCGACCGTGGAGGCGCGCGACTTCTTCGCTGGCGATGCGCAGGAACAGCTCGGAACGCTCGCGGCATTCCTGCAGCACATTCTGCGAAAGAATCCGAGGCCCTTGCAGCGAGCCGGGGTCCAGGTGGTGTTGCTCCATGGAGCGGCGCCAGGAGTCGAGGATCAGGTCCGATACCGGTAGCTGCGGCAGGTGTTCGGCATTTCTCAAAACACGGCTGACGCAATCCACGTGCGCCTTCGAGTGTGCGGAAAGCATTCAGGCCTCCGGGTCCAGCTTCTTTTAGTTGTGCGGCTATTAAGCGCCGTTCATGGCCGGTCGACAAGCGTCGGTTCACCCACCGCGACGGTGAGACGCAACGTCTCAGGGTCTCACCGCCAACCCGTGCAGGCTGACATGGAACGTCTCAGCCGGGCGTGCCCCGCATCACCTGAAACTCCGACTGCGACCGCTCTGGAACAGGGCTTCAGGCGATTTTTTTCGGACCTGGCACCGGCCTTGCTCTAGCCCTTGCAACCAGTGCGACTGGCAACCCAATAATAAAAAGAGGTGCCCCATGTCCTCCTGCCGAGGCTCTTTCCATGTTCTACCCGCGGTGGCGACATGAGTCGCTTGCCCCTGACCGTTGGCATCATTGCCAACCCGGCGTCCGGCCGGGACGTGCGGCGCCTGACGGCCAACGCCGGGCTGTTTTCCAGCACCGACAAAGTGTCGGTGATTCAACGGCTGCTGGCGGCGTTTGGCGCCACCGGTGTCGAGCGGGTGCTGATGCCCACCGACATGACCGGCATTGCCGCCGCGGTGCTGAAGAACAGCCATAGCCGCCAGGCGCGCGACAGCCACTGGCCAACCCTGGAGTTCCTCGACCTGCGCTTGCGCCAGAGCGTGGCAGACACTCGCCAGGCCGCGCGCTGGATGGCTGAGCGCGGCGTATCGCTGATCGCCGTGCTCGGCGGTGACGGCACCCACAAAGCGGTGGCGGCGGAGGTCGGCGACATCCCGCTGCTGACCTTGTCCACCGGCACCAACAACGCCTTCCCGGAACTGCGTGAAGCCACCAGCGCCGGGCTGGCTGGCGGGTTGTTCGCCAGCGGACGCATCCCGCCCGAAATTGCTCTGCGCCGCAACAAGCGTCTGCTGGTGAAGGTCCCGAGCCGCGACCTGTGTGAAGTAGCACTGGTGGATGTCGCGGTGTCGTCGCTGGCCTTCATCGGTGCCCGCGCCATCAGCCGTGGGATCGATCTGGCCGAAGTGTTCGTGACCTTTGCCGAACCCCAATCCATTGGCATCTCGGCCCTGTGCGGCCTGTGGTTTCCGGTGTCGCGACAGGCACCGGGTGGCGCCTGGATGCGCCTCGATCCGCAATCCCCCGAAGCCTTGCTGGTGCCGCTGGCGCCCGGCTTGTTGCAAGGCTGCGGCGTGCTCGCCGCCGGCAGTCTGGAGCCCGGCATCCCCCATAGCTTGTGCCTGAGCAGCGGCACCCTGGCCCTGGATGGCGAGCGCGAAATCGAATTCAACGCCGATGACCGGCCCACGGTGACCCTCGATGCCGGCGGTCCGCTGAGCATCGATGTCAACGCGGCACTGGCCTACGCCGCGCAACAACGGCTGCTGGCCATCGGCCGTGAACACCCGCAACACCCCGTGAACCTTGACCCTCAAGACACCCTGGAGAATAAAAATGTCGACACAGCTGACCGCTGATCAATTGCTGCATGCCTACCGGGTGATGCGCACTATCCGCGTCTTTGAAGAGCGCCTGCACGTTGAATTCGCCACCGGCGAGATCCCCGGTTTCGTCCACCTGTATGCCGGTGAAGAGGCCTCGGCCGCCGGTGTCATGGCCCACTTGGGCGATGACGATTGCATCGCGTCCAACCACCGTGGCCATGGTCATTGCATCGCCAAGGGCGTTGATGTGTACGGGATGATGGCCGAGATCTACGGCAAGAAAACCGGGGTCTGCCAGGGCAAGGGCGGCTCCATGCACATCGCCGATTTCGAGAAGGGCATGCTCGGTGCCAACGGCATCGTCGGTGCCGGTGCGCCGCTGGTGGTCGGTGCGGCACTGGCCGCCAAACTCAAGGGCACCGACAGCGTTGCCGTGGTGTTCTTCGGTGACGGCGGCTCCAACGAAGGCGCGGTGTTCGAAGCGATGAACATGGCCTCGGTGTGGAACCTGCCGTGCATATTCATTGCCGAGAACAACGGTTACGCCGAGGCCACGGCATCCAACTGGTCAGTGGCCTGCGATCACATCGCCGACCGTGCGGCCGGTTTTGGCATGCCCGGGGTCACGGTCGATGGCTTTGACTTTTTCGCCGTTCACGAAGCGGCCGGTGCTGCCGTGGAGCGGGCCCGGGCTGGGGAAGGACCGTCGCTGATCGAGGTCAAGTTGACGCGCTATTACGGGCACTTCGAGGGCGACGCCCAGACTTACCGCGCGCCGGACGAGGTCAAGTATTTCCGCGAGAACAATGACTGCCTGATGCAGTTTCGCGAGCGCACCACCCGCACCGGCCTGGTCGATGCCAGCCAACTGGACCAGATCGACAGTGAGGTGGACCTGCTGATCGAAAACGCCGTGCGCAAGGCCAAGTCCGACCCCAAGCCGAGCGCGGCCGACCTGCTCACCGACGTCTACGTGTCCTATCCCTGATCGCCCCCTATAACAACAATCGAGACCTTTATCATGGCGAGAAAAATCAGTTATCAGCAGGCAATCAACGAAGCCCTGGCCCAGGAAATGCGCCGCGACCCCAGCGTGTTCATCATGGGTGAAGACGTCGCCGGCGGTGCCGGTGCCCCCGGTGAAAACGACGCCTGGGGCGGCGTGCTGGGCGTGACCAAGGGCCTTTATCACCAATTCCCCGGTCGGGTACTGGACACGCCGCTGTCGGAGTTGGGTTATGTCGGTGCCGCAGTCGGCGCAGCCACGTGTGGCGTGCGTCCGGTGTGTGAACTGATGTTCGTCGACTTCGCCGGATGCTGCCTGGACCAGATCCTCAATCAGGCGGCCAAGTTTCGCTACATGTTCGGCGGCAAGGCCTCCACGCCACTAGTGATCCGCACCATGGTCGGCGCCGGGCTGCGCGCTGCCGCCCAGCACTCGCAAATGCTCACGTCGCTGTGGACGCATATTCCGGGGTTGAAAGTGGTCTGTCCGTCGTCGCCTTATGACGCCAAGGGCTTGTTGATCCAGGCCATCCGCGACAACGATCCGGTGATCTTCTGCGAACACAAAATGCTCTACAGCATGCAAGGCGAAGTGCCGGAAGAGCTCTATACCATCCCGTTCGGCGAAGCCAACTTCCTGCGTGAGGGCAAGGACGTGACCCTGGTTTCCTACGGGCGCACGGTCAACACCGCGATGGATGCCGCCCGCAGCCTGGCCGGGCGCGGCATCGACTGCGAGGTCATCGACCTGCGCACCACCAGCCCGCTGGACGAAGACAGCATCCTTGAAAGTGTCGAAAAGACCGGGCGCCTGGTGGTGATCGACGAAGCCAACCCACGCTGCTCGATGGCCACCGACATCTCGGCACTGGTGGCGCAAAAAGCCTTTGCCTCGCTCAAGGCGCCGATCGAGATGGTGACCGCGCCGCACACGCCGGTGCCGTTCTCCGACGCGCTCGAAGACCTGTACATCCCTGACGCGGCGAAGATCGAAAATGCCGTGCTCAAGCTGATCGAGTGGAGCAAGCGTTCATGAGCCAGATCCATACCCTGACCATGCCCAAGTGGGGCCTGTCCATGACCGAAGGCCGGGTCGATGTCTGGCTCAAGGAAGAAGGGCAGGCGATCACCAAGGGCGATGAAGTGCTGGACGTGGAAACCGACAAGATTTCCAGCAGCGTCGAGGCACCGTTTTCCGGGGTGCTGCGCCGGCAGATCGCGCGTCAGGATGAAACCCTCGCCGTCGGTGCCCTGCTGGGCATCGTGGTCGAGGGCGACGCCAGCGAGGCGGAGATCGATGCGGTGGTCGAGCAGTTCCAGGCGGCTTTTGTGCCTGGCGAGGGCGCCGAGGAAGACAGCGGGCCGAAGCCGCAAAAAGTCGAGCTGGAGGGGCGGCTGATCCGCTACTTCGAGCGCGGTGAAGGCGGGGAGCCGTTGGTGCTGGTCCACGGCTTTGGCGGTGATCTGAACAACTGGTTGTTCAACCACGAAGCCTTGGCGGCCGGGCGTCGCGTGATCGCGCTTGACCTGCCGGGCCATGGCGAGTCGAGCAAGCAACTGCAGCGCGCAGACCTGGATGAGCTGAGCGAGGTGTTGCTGGCACTGCTCGATCATCTGGAGATACCTGCGGCGCACCTGGTGGGTCATTCCATGGGCGGCGCGGTCTCGCTGAACGCGGCGCGCCTGGCACCGCAGCGGGTGCGCTCCCTGACCCTGATTGGCAGCGCCGGTCTGGGCGCGGAGATCAACGGTGAGTACCTGCAAGGTTTTGTCGACGCGGCCAACCGCAATGCACTCAAGCCGCAGCTGGTGCAGCTGTTCTCCAATGCTGAACTGGTGAACCGGCAGATGCTTGAAGACATGCTCAAGTACAAGCGTTTGGAAGGCGTGGACGCAGCATTGAGAAGTCTGGTTTCGGGCTTGTTTACCGATGGCCGGCAACAGCTGGATCTACGCCACGTGGTGCAGGAAGGCCAGCAGCCGGTATTGCTGATCTGGGGCAGTGACGACGCGATCATTCCTGCGGCCCACAGCGCTGGACTGAAGGCCCGGGTCGAGATCCTGCCGGGTCAGGCGCACATGGTGCAGATGGAGGCGGCCGAGCAGGTCAATCGGCTGATTCTGGACTTTGTGCAGCAGCACTGATGCGCTCCCGGCGGCCTCTTGTGGTTTGCCGGGCCAACCCTTTCAAGGAGATTCCACCATGAGCCTTTCAATCAATCCGCCGCGCAGCATGCGTGCCGCCGTCTGGCATGGCCGTAACGACATCCGCGTCGAAGACGTCCCGCTGCCGATATCGCCACCGCCAGGCTGGGTGCAGATCCGCGTGCAATGGTGCGGGATCTGCGGGTCCGATTTGCATGAGTACGTCGCCGGACCGGTGTTCATTCCGGTGGACGCGCCGCACCCGCTGACCGGGATCAAGGGGCAGTGCATTCTCGGTCACGAATTCTGTGGCGAGATCGTCGAGATCGGGGCCGGTGTCGAGGGTTTCAGCGTGGGCGAGCCGGTGGCCGCTGATGCCTGTCAGCACTGTGGCACCTGTTATTACTGCACGCATGGCCTGTACAACATATGCGAGAACCTGGCCTTCACTGGCCTGATGAACAACGGCGCGTTCGCCGAGCTGGTCAACGTGCCGGCCAACCTGCTGTACACGTTGCCGGCCAACTTTCCCGCCGAAGCCGGGGCGCTGATCGAGCCTTTGGCGGTGGGCATGCACGCGGTGAAAAAGGCCGGCAGTTTGTTGGGGCAAAATGTGGTGGTGGTTGGCGCGGGAACCATCGGCCTGTGCACCATCATGTGTGCGAAGGCGGCGGGGGCGGCTCAGGTCATCGCTTTGGAAATGTCCGGCGCGCGCAAGGCCAAAGCCCTGGAAGTGGGGGCGAGCCATGTGATCGACCCCAATGAATGCGACGCGCTGGCTGAGGTGCGGCGCCTGACGGGTGGGCTCGGGGCCGACGTCAGCTTCGAATGCATCGGCAACAAACACACGGCCAAGTTCGCCATCGACCTCATTCGCAAGGCCGGCAAATGCGTCATGGTGGGCATCTTCGAGGAGCCCAGCGAGTTCAACTTCTTCGAACTGGTGGCCACCGAAAAACAGGTCATCGGTTCACTGGCCTACAACGGTGAATTCGCTGACGTGATCGCCTTTATTGCCGATGGCCGACTGGATATCACGCCGCTAGTGACCGGGCGCATTCAACTGGAAGAGATTGTCGGCCGGGGCTTCGAAGAGTTGGTGAACAACAAGGAACACAACGTGAAAATCATCGTGTCACCTGCGCGGGTCTGAAGTATCTGCAAGAAAGCGATGGCCGCTAGCGGTCATCGCCGCTTTAACACCATCGTTTAGTTTTATTAAGCGCTCGGTCGCGATTTTATATGAATTGATTGACCGGGTTGGACCGCTAAATAATCGGGAGGGTCATGGCGCCAGTCGGTTGATGAGTCACGCAATCAAGTTGCATGGGTCATTGCCGTAGATGCGCGAAGCCAGACGAAAATAATAACGAAAGGTCAATTAAATGATGGTTATTCGGTTTTCAGGTAAAGAACTAGTAAGTGCTGTTTTCGCTAACTTACAAGGGTCAGTTCGCAATAGCTGGGCCGTACAGATTGTTTTGGTTTTTATGTTATTGTTTTTTCATTGCCTGTATTCGCCACGGAGAGGGTCGTGCGTGTGTACGGTTGGGCGGACTATATAGCTATAAAGACTCTGAAGGATTTTGAAGCGCAAACGGGCATCAGGGTCCAATACGACGTCTTCGACAGTGCGGAGATTTTAGAAGCGAAATTGCTCACCGGACACAGCGGCTATGATGTCGTGGTCCCGGGCATCGCCATGCTGGATCGATTACTGCGCGCCAATGCACTTCAGCCCAGCGGCTTGCAACAGATGAGTCGATTGAGTGAATTGGACCCGGTGCTGCTGTCACAGTTGGCGACGCTGGACAAAGGCAATGTTTACGCCGTCCCTTATACGTGGGGGACTACAGGCTTGGCGATCAACCGCAAGGAAATCGAAAAGCGTATTGCCGATGCGCCGCTGGACAGTCTTGATCTGCTGTTCAAGCCGCAATTCGCGAGCAAACTGAAGGATTGCGGCATTTCGATCCTGGACTCGCCTCAGGAAGTGATCAGTATCGCCTTGAACTATTTGCGAAAGCCGCCACACAGTCAGGCCCCGGAAGACCTGAAGGCGGTTCAGGAGCTGCTGGATCAGTTGCGTCCATCGGTCAGGTATGTTGGTTCGGGCATGCAACCCAGCGACCTGGCCAATGGTGATCTGTGTGTTGCGCTGGCCTACAGCGGCGATGCGGTCCTGGCCGAGGCGATGGCTGAAGGCGCGAAGTCACCGAACAAGGTGGAATACGTCTCTCCTAAAGAAGGAACGCTGACCTGGATCGACACACTGGCAATCCCGGTCGACGCCCCGCATCCCGAAGAAGCGAAACTCTTTATCGAGTTCATCACGCGCGCGCAATCACTGGCAGCGCTCACCAACACCTTCTTCTTTGCCAATGCGAACATCACTGCAATCCCGTTGATTGACAAAGATATTGCCGAGAATCGAGCCATCTATCCGTTGGCGGCAGTGCGCAACACATTGTTTGCCGAAGAACCCATGACATTACGACTCCTGCGTGACCGTACCCGGATCTGGTCCTCGTTTCGCACTCAACATTGAGTGTGCCTCTTTGAAAACACGAGGGCAGTTTCGACCAATCCAGGTTGATGCAAATAACTGAACCCTGTCTGGCGGCCTGGAACGACAAGTACGCCTCGCCCTGAGGGGGCGAGGCGGCTGTGGTGCGAAGGTTCTTGGCCGGAAGATGCAACGCTCAGCGCTGTGGATTTGCAGCGTACAGGCAGACCATTTCCATCGCGATGGCTGCACCGGCCAGTGCCGTGATCTCGGCGTGATCGTAGGGCGGCGCCACTTCGACGACGTCCATTCCGACCAGGTTGATGCCTTGCAGCCCACGCAGGATTTCGAAGGCCTGATGCGTCGATAGACCGCCGCACACCGGGGTGCCGGTCCCCGGTGCGAACGCCGGGTCCAGGCAATCGATATCAAAGGTCAGGTAGACGGGGTGATCGCCAACGCGCGCGCAGATGGCAGCGGCAATTTCCGCGGGCGACAGTGAGTGCACCTGCCGCGCATTGATGACTTGAAAACCCATCGGTTGGTCGTTGCTGATGCGCAGTCCGATTTGAGTTGAACGGGACGGATCAACCAGCCCTTCACGCACCGCGTGGTAGAACATCGAACCGTGATCGATACGCTTGCTTTCGCCGTCCGACTCAGTGTCGTGATGCGCGTCAAAGTGGATCAGGGACAAGGGACCGTGTTTGGCCGCATGGGCCTGCAACAGTGGGTAGGTAATAAAGTGGTCCCCGCCTAGTGTCAGCATGCCGGCGCCCGCCGCGAGGATATGCTCGGCATGCGCCCGGATGTCCGCCGGCGTCTCTTGCGGGGTGCCGTAGTCAAAATCGCAATCGCCAAAATCGATACACGCAAGCACATCGAAAGGATCGACTTTCCAGGGCCAATGACGCGCCCACGCAGACTGGGCCGACGCTTGGCGAATGGCGCGAGGGCCAAACCGGCTGCCAGGCCGATTACTCGTGGCGGTATCAAAAGGGACGCCAGAAACGACGAGGTCAACGCCGCGCAAGTCTTTGGTGTAACGGCGACGCATGAAGCTGGTGATACCGCCGAATGTACTCTCCGCGTCAGTCCCATACAGGCTTTCGCGGGTGATGGCTTGGTCAATCACGGGTTGTTCCATGAACGTATTTTCCTGGGAAGTTTTTGTCATTCAGGCCTACGCACTTATTGTTGAACGCCGAAGAATCGATAGTAAATTGATATAAAGTGCCAAAAAAATCGGCAGAAAAACTAAACGGTAAGCCCATGAACCTTCCTCCTCTAAAAGCACTGCGCGTGTTTGAATGCGTGGCCAGACTCGGCCATGTTGGCGCAGCGGCCGCTGAACTGCATGTCACGGCGGGTGCTGTCAGCCAGCAACTGCGGGCACTGACAGAGGCACTGGGAACAAAACTGCTGATCAAGCAAGGACGGTCGCTGGTACTCACCGAAAGGGGCTTGGCCCTGCAGCAGGCGGTAGCCCGAGGAATGTTGGAATTCACCGAAGGCGTGCGTCTTGCCAGTGGCGACACACAATCCTTGCCAGCGCCTGCAGTCTTGACGATATCGACCGAGCCGATCTTCGGTGCTTCCTGGCTGATGCCCAAACTGTTCGCATTCAGGGCAGAACACCCGCAGATCCGCCTGAGAATTCTCGCCGCCGATGGTCTGCAAAACGTCGATTGGAAGAGGGCGGACGTGGCCATTCTCTACGGCGCTCCCCCTTGGGAAGGGTTCTGGTGGCGGCCCTTGCTTAACTTGCACATGTTTCCGGTTTGCTGCCCACAAATGCTGCAGGGTCGCAATGGACTGAGGCATCCCTCGGACCTGATGCACCACCGTCTATTGCATGAGGACGATGGCTCCCAATGGCGCCGCTGGCTGGTTGAGGCGCGCACACCTTACCCGGGTGATGCGGACGTGCACCTGGAGGATTTCGGCATGGCATTGCAGGCGGCCCGGGACGGTTTTGGCGTGGCCCTGAGTGATGAAATCAACTCGTCGCGCGACCTGCGCGACGGCACGCTGGTGCAACCTTTTTCGTTCAAGGTGCCGGCGGTCATGGATTATTTTTGCATCTGCAACGAAGAGCGCAGCTCTGTGCCCGAGGTGACGTTGTTCATTGACTGGATCGTCAATCAGGCCCGTAACGTTTGAGTGTTTTCATGCGGCTGTTCTAGCCGGCATGGCGACGTCTATTTCCTGCGCAGCCATGCGAGCCACGCCGTTCCGGCAGCCGAGGCGCGGTCACGATCGCATCCATGCGGTTTTGCGCAAGTCAGCTTTCGTCTTTGGTAATTGGTGCCACGCCCCCAGGCCCCTATCTTGATTTGGCGATAACACCCGGCACAGATCGGGTGTTGCTCAAGAGCTCTGTCCTACAAGAAGCGTTTTCGCTACCTGCCAATAAAAAACGAGCCTGGGAACACACATGAAACTCTACGAACTTTTCGGTTACGACCGTCACGGTGAAATCAGCGAGCTCGACACTGCGCTGAACAAGGGAAAGCTCAACACCAAGGACGTCAGCTTTTCCGCGTTGGGGTTCAACGCACCGGCCTGGGTGGCCGCCTCGTCGATGTCGATCCTCTATTCGATTTCCGGCCATCAGGCGCCATTGGCAATCTTGATTGCGTTCTTTTTCCCGATGCTGGTGCTGGCCGTGTGCATGGTTTCGCTGACGCGCCAGGCGCCATCGGCGGGGGGGGTTTTCTCGTTTTTTTTGCGCTTCCTGCCCCCGGGTATCGGCTGCATTCTCGGCTGGACCTATGCCGTTGCCTGCATTGCGGTCACGCCGATGTGTGCGTTGATTGGCTCGGAATATATTCAGGCGCTGATTCCTTCGCTCGCGGGTGAACTCAACGCGAAGATCATCGGCACGTTGCTGATCGTGACCTTCTTTGCGGTGTCGGTGCGCGGCGTCGGTGTGACGGCGAAGCTCGCCAGTACCTTTCTGGTCTTCGAGATAGCCGTGGTCGCCGGGCTCGGTTTCATGGGGTTGATCAGGCCCCAGGTCGAACACTTGTCGTTTGCCTCGATGTATTCGCTGCAAGGCGCAGGTGGTCTTGCGGCGATTGGCCCGGGCGTGCTGTTTGGGGTGTGGATGCTGGCGAACTTCGATTCGGCCATCAACTACATCGAAGAGGCGCGGGTGCCGGTTCGCACGGTGCAGCGTTCGCTGTTGATTGTGCTGACCTCGGCCTTCGTGATCTACAGCCTGGCGGCCATCGGCTGGCAATACGCGGTGCCGGTGGAACAGCTGGCGGCCATTGTTGAAAACGGCAACGGCGGGCCGATCGCCGCCGTCGCCAACGTCTACCTGCCACCGGCGATGGCCTGGCTGGCGCTGTTCGTGGTGATTACCTCGGCGTGCGCCGGCCTGCAGATTTCGTCCAATTCATCGGCGCGTACGCTGTATCGGATGAGTGAAGAGGGCCATCTTCCGGGTGCGTTTCGCGCGGTCAACCGCTTCAAGGCGCCGTGGTTCACCCTGGGCCTGGTGTCGCTCGCCGGCATCGCCTTGCTCTGGTGGAAACCGCTGGACAAGATCGTTTGGTACTACGACGTGGTCACGATCACGTTGGTGATGTCCTACATCTCGGCGCTGGTGGCGTTCATGGTCATGACCTGGAAACAACACAAGGCGCTCACCGCGACGCTGCTTTCGATCCCGGCATTGCTGGCGCTTTTTGTCCTCGCCTACATCGGTTACACCGCCGGCGCCAACCCGGTCTCCCCGGAAGATCTGTATACCGCCTGGTACTTGGGCGCGTTGTCGCTGGTGAGTGGCGCGCTGATCGTGCTCTCGGGCAAACGTCGCCGCAGAAGCGCCGCCGCGATGCCGGCGAAGGCGTGAATATCCCTTCTTTATCGTCAATTCATCTGCTAATCGACAGGAGTAATCTTGATGGCCAATGATTTTCCGCAACCTCTGGATGCCGCCGTCATCCCGCGTTTTGCCGGCATGCCGAGCTTCATGCGCCTGCCCATTTTCACCGACCCGGCCGACGTGCAGATCGCCTTGCTCGGCGTGCCCTGGGACGGCGGCACCACCAACCGCGCCGGCGCCCGACATGGTCCACGGGAGGTGCGCAACCAGTCGAGCATGATGCGCAAGGTGCACCACGTCAGCCATATCGCCCCCTACGACCTGGTGCGGGTCGGCGACCTGGGCGATGCTCCGGTCAACCCGATTGATCTGCTCGACTCGCTCAAGCGCATCGAAGGTTTTTATCGGCAGGTGCATGAGGTCGGTACGGTGCCGTTGTCGGTCGGTGGCGATCATCTGGTGACCCTGCCGATCTTCCGCGCCATCGCTCGGGACCGGCCGATCGGCATGGTGCATTTCGATGCGCATTCCGACACCAATGACCGCTACTTCGGCGACAACCTCTACACCCATGGCACGCCTTTTCGTCGTGCGATCGAGGAGGGGCTGCTTGATCCTAAACGCACGGTACAGATTGGTATTCGCGGGTCGATCTATTCGGCCGAAGACGAAGACTTCGCCAAGGATTGCGGAATCCGTGTGATCCATATGGAGGAGTTCGCCGACATCGGCGTCGCCGCGACCATCGCCGAGGCACGCCGTATCGTCGGCGACGAACCGACCTACGTGACCTTCGATGTCGACGTCCTCGACCCGGCGTTTGCTCCGGGCACTGGCACCCCCGAGATTGGTGGCATCACCACGCTGCAGGCGCAGCAACTGATCCGCGGCCTGCAAGGCTTGAATTTGGTCGGTGCCGACGTGGTTGAGGTTTCGCCGCCCTTCGACGTGGGCGGGGCCACCGCGCTGGTGGGCGCGACCATGATGTTCGAGTTGCTGTGCATCCTCGCCGACTCGATCAAGCGCCGCGCGTAGAAGGAATCAAATCGATGACTGCCTGGCCTGAGAACAAACGCTTTGCCGTGACCTTGAGTTTTGACCTGGACGCAGAAACCGCCTGGGAGCCATCAAGTCTTTCCGGGCGCCGGTTGTCGCTGCTGTCGATGGGCGCCTACGGTCGCCGTGTCGGGGTGCCGCGCCTGTTGGAATTGCTGGCCCGCTACGGTATTCGGGCGCAGTTTTACATTCCCGCCCGCGTCGCCGAAATCGACCCCGAGGTGGTACGCAGCATTGCCGCGGCCGGGCACGGGATTGGCTGCCACGGGTACTTCCATGAACGTGTCGATGAGCAGACGCCCGAGCACAATCTGCAAATTCTCAAAGACTCCAAGGCGTTGCTCGAAGCGACCATCGACCGGCCGGTGACCCACTACCGTGCGCCGCTGTGGGAGCTGACCCCGGATGTCGTGGAATCGCTGGTTGCCCTGGGTTTTCACAGCGACAGCAGCTTGATGGGCGATGACCGGCCGTACCGCGTCGGTAGCGCCGAGCAGAGCCTGCTTGAGTTGCCCGTTAGTTGGTTGCTGGACGATTGGGAGCAGTTCGCCTATTCGGCGGAGCCGGCGGTGGGCAGCGTGATCGAAGACCCGGAAAAGGTCTTTCGACTGTGGTCGGCGGAGCTGGAAGGGATGCGTCACTACGGCAGCCATTTCATCCTGACCATGCACCCGCAATTGATCGGCCGAGCGTCGCGCATCGCCATGCTTGAACGGCTGATCCAACAGATTCAACGCTATGACGATGTCTGGATCTGCACGCCTGACGATGTCTACGCACGCTGGCAGGCGGGCGACCTGACACTGCCGCTGCAGCCTTATTGAGGACCGATCATGAACATACTGGTAACCGGGGCCAACGGATTTCTTGGCCAGGAAGTGGTGCGGCAGTTGTTGGCTCAGGGCAATGAAGTGGTGGGCTACGACCGCAGCCTGGTATGCGCCCTCGAGCATGCGGCTTATCGTTATGTACAAGGCGATATTGCTGACTTGTCGAGTTTGCTGGAGAGCTGCCGGAGCCGTCCGATCGACGCCATTATTCATACGGCGGCGATCTCGCACCCGGTCGACTCACGGCGTATTCCGTTGCAGACGGTGCTGACCAACGCACTGGGCACCACCCATGTATTGGAGTGCGCCCGGCTCAGCGGGATCCCTCGGGTGGTCAACCTCAGTTCCGAATGCGCCTATGGGCCCAACCGGGAACTGGAAGTGATCGATGAGCGAGCGCCGCTTGAGCCGACCACGCCGTATGGCTGCACCAAGGTGTTCACCGAAAAACTCGGCCAGGTCTACAGCGACCTGTACCAGGTCAGTGTGGTTTCCCTGCGTCCGGGCTGGATTTATGGGCCTGGCCAGTTCATGCAGTGCTACCTCAAGAGCCTGCTCAGAAGCGCGATTGACAACCAGCCGTGGCACGAGGAAGAGGGCGGCGATTACTGTTTTCAGTACGTGCACGTCGTCGACGTGGCCCACGCGTGCCTGCTGGCCGCGACGGTTCAGGAGGAGCGATTGCAGCAACGGGTGTTCAATGTCACGGCCGGCGAGCAGGACAGCTACCGGGCGGTCGCGGCGCGGGTGCGCAAGGCCTATCCCGATGCGCAGCTGAGCATCGGCCCCGGTACGTTGAACGTGCTGGATGAAAATGCGCGCTTCGACATTTCGGCGGCCATCGAACAACTCGGTTATCGCCCGCAGTTTGATCTGCATGAAGGCATTGCCATGTATGCGCAGTGGCTGGAACAGCATCCTTACTAACTTTTGCGAAGGCTGAGGTCATTGATGAAAACCTATCTGGTCACCGGTGCGGCCCAAGGCATCGGCCGCGCGGTCGCGGTTGCGCTCGGCGAGCGCGGCAGTCTTGCTGTGCTCAACGACTTGCAACAAAGCCCTGCGCTGCTGGCCCTGGCCGATGAACTGAGGGGGCAGGGCGTGGAGGTGCGGCTTGCCGTGGGCGATGTGTCGGACCCGGCGACGGCAGAGCGCGCCTTTGCCGGGCTGAAGCGCCTGGACGTGTTGGTCAACAACGCCGGGTTCTTGCAGGAGGCGCCGCTGAGCGAACTGAGTTTCGAGGCCTGGGACCGGATGATCCGGGTTCATCTTTATGGCGCGTTCCTGTTCTGCAAGCCGGCGGCGGCCTTGATGACCCGCCAGGGCAGCGGCGCCATCGTCAACATTGCCTCTGACCTCGGGCAGCTGGGGTGCGCTAATCTCTGCCATTATTCGGCGGCCAAAGGAGCAATCATTGCGTTGACCAAGTCTCTGGCGCGAGAGTTGGCGGCTCAAGGTGTACGGGTCAACGGGGTCGCTCCCGGCGGCACGTTGACGCCGATGGTCGAACGCCTGGGCGAGGCTTATATTCGCGAAGAAGCGGCACGTTACCCGATGCTGCGGCTGGGAACGGCGGAAGAAGTGGCGGCTGCGGTAACATTCCTCGCCTCGGACCAGGCCAGTTTCATGACCGGGCAGATACTGGGCGTCAATGGCGGTGGCGTAATGAACGGCTGATGGCAGCCGAGAACGACAAAAACGAGGAGCGGGCGGCATGCTGGTGAATTTGACGGACGTGGACCTGCGCATGCTGCGGATTTTCTGCGCGATCGTGGATGCCGGCGGTTTTACCGCCGCACAGGTTCCGTTGAACACCAGTTTGTCGCGCCTCAGTGTGCTCGTGCGCGACCTTGAGGTCAGGCTCGGTTACTCGTTGTGCAAGCGCGGGAAAAGCGGCTTCCAGTTGACCGAAGAAGGCGAAGAAACCTACGCAGCGGCACAGGAGCTGTTCTCCAACATCGGGCATTTCCGCCAGCGCACAGCCGTGCTCAGCGGGCGTCATCGGGAGTTGCTGCGCATCGGCACGGTCGACAGCCTGATCACCCTTGAACACAGCCCTGTACCGGCGGCCATTGCCCGGTTGCGCGCCGAGCAGCCCGGCGTGCATATCGATTTGCAAGTCATGCGTCCCGATGAGCTTGAACAGGCGGTCCTCGAAGAGCGCATCCAGGTCGCCATTGGCGCGTTCCACCACCGTTTGTCCGGGCTCCACTACCAAGCGCTGTTCGAAGAAGAACAGCATCTGTATTGCGGCAGCGGTCACCCGTTTTTCCTGCGTGCGGATCAGCACCTGACGTTCGAAGAGTTAAGCGCGGCGGACTATGTCGATCGGGGCTACGTCGCCGAGAACAAACGCCCCTGCGAGCTCCGGTTCGCCAGCGCGGTCAGTGCCTTTTCCATGGAAGCCATTGCGCTGCTGATTTTTTCGGACACCTACATCGGCTACCTACCCACCCATTACGCCGCGAGCTGGGTCGAACGCGGCCGGCTGCGATCGATCATGCCGCAGCAGTTGGCCTATCGTTCGGCCTTCCATTGCATTACCCGCCAGGGCATAGAGCAAAAGAGCACCGTGAACCGCTTGCTCGAAGCGCTCACCGCGCATGCGGGCGTTCATTTGTCGTAGGCTTCGACCAGACCTTAACCGTTGTAAGGCAACTCGACCCGCGCCACTAACCCTGCACCGCTTCGATTGCTCAAGGTCAGTTCCCCGCCCTGTTCGCGAACGATCGCTCGCGCAGCCGATAGCCCAAGCCCAACGCCACCGGTGTCACGGTTGCGCGAGGTCTCGAGGCGAAAGAACGGATCGAACACCCGTTGCAGCGACGCTTCGGGAATACCCGGCCCTTCGTCGCTGACTTCGATGCAGATCGAATGGTCGTCACAACTCAGCACGGTGCGTGGGCGCTGCCCATACTTCACGGCGTTATCCAGCAGGTTGACGATCACACGCTTGATGCTCAGTGGCCGGCCGTCATACACCAGGTGCGCCGGGCCGGTGAAGTCGATGACGATGTCCTGGTCACGATAGTCATCGATGATGGTTTGCAGCAATTCCGACAGATCGAACGCGGTGGACTGCTCCAGGTGAGTGTCTTCGCGGAAAAAAGCCAGGGCGGCGTTGATCATCGATTGCATCTCTTCGACATCGCGAATCAGTTTGCGCTGATGATCCAGATCTTCCATGAATTCGCTGCGCAAGCGCATCCGTGTCAAGGGCGCACGCAAGTCATGGGAGATGGCGGCGAGCATGTGCGTGCGCTCACCGATGAAATGCTGAATCTGCGCCTGCATGGTGTTGAACGCGATGATGGCCTGACGTATTTCGTCGGGGCCTTCGATTTTGATGGGGGGCGCACTCAGGTCACCGCCGAAGCGCCTCGCAGCGCTGGCGAAACGCTGCAATGGATTGGCCAGTTGGCGCGTGGCAATCCAGGCGACCATCAAGGTTGCGACCAGCCCCAGGGCGATGATCACCGCGATCCGCGTGCTAGCGGCCAAGCCCCAGCTTCGTTCCGGTGGGGTGAACGACAACCAGCTACCATCGACAAGATGCACGAGTGCAACATAACGCGCCTGAGGACTGTCATTCGGCCAGTCGCCGGGGTTGAACACGTCGATCTCTCGGTCATCACCCAACAATTGCCCCAGCACCGGCACCGTGCCGGCTTCAACCTGCGCGCCGTCCGTGGGCAGATTGAAGTTGACGCGATGCGCGCTCCACAACACTTCGAGCAGAGGGGTGCTCGCCGCGCTCGCCAGTTGTGGGCGCAACTGAGCCGGGGCAGCCTCGATCACCCGTGTGGTCGCGGCAATCTGCTCCAGCAGGCCAGTTCGTTCAATGGGCGGACGGGCCCAGATGCCCGCGACCTGAACGAACAGGGCATTCAGGGTCAGCGAGGCCAGCATCGCGGCGACGATGGTCAGGGCAATCCGGCGCCTGAGGGTGTCGCGACGTACGATTCGGCAGATCACGAACGGGTGACCTTGGCGGTGAACATATAGCCTCCATTGCGTACGGTACGGATCAGGTCGGGGCGCTTGCTGTCCGGTTCGATCTTGCGCCGTAGCCGGCTGACCTGCACGTCGATGCTGCGATCGAAGGCGTCGTGGCCCTGGCCGTGTGTCAGGTCGATCAGTTGTTCGCGGGTGAGAATGCGTTGCGGATGTTCGAGGAAGACCACCAGCAAGTCGAACTCGCCACCGGACAGCGGAATCATCACGTTCTCGGGCGAACGCAGCTCGCGGCAGGTGATGTCCAGGTGCCAACCGGCGAAACCGATGACCGGGCGTGACTGCTCGCTGCCATGGCTTTTCTGTTCGCCTGCGCGACGTTGCAAGGCGCGTACGCGGGCGAGCAACTCCTGAGGGGCGAAGGGTTTGGTCAAGTAGTCGTCCGCCCCCAGTTCCAGGCCGACAATGCGGTCGCTCAGCTCGGCCATGGCCGTCAGCATGATGATCGGGATCCCCATCCGGGCCCGCACTTTCTGGCAGAGACTCAAGCCGCCTTCACCGGGCAGCATCAGGTCGAGAATGATGGTGTCCGGTCGACTTTGCGCTATCGCCGCCCACATGGCCTCGCCATGAGGGGCCACCTCCACCTCATAGCCATGCTGAACGAAGAACTTCTTCAGCAAGGACAGAATTTCCACATCGTCATCGACGATCAGCAGTCTGCTCACGTTGACAGGATCCATGGGCCAAAAAGAAGGCATCTAAAACCATTTCGAGGTCCGGGTCATTTATTTCAATCGAGCAACATTTCTTCCCGATAGACATCAATCGGACATCCTCGGGCAAAAACCGTCGGGCACCCTGCGAGCCTTCCATTCAACGGGGCTTCCATGAAGGTTATGAGCAGCAGGTATACCGTCGAGGGACGCGACACTGTACGTCCCCTGATCCTGACCCAACGCACCGCAGCACCAGGGCTCGATACGCCGATCATTTTCCAGGAAACGTCCCTGGGGCTGGCCAGCGATCGGAGCCAGATCGTTGTCCGCCGTTACTTCGAGCGCTACAGCCCGGACTGCGCCGATTGGGTGGAATACATCCACTCTATTGCGACTGCCGAATTCATCCACTGGATCATGACCCATGGCCAGTTGCGCATCGAGTGCTCGGAAAATACTCCGAAAATCCACGGCCCCGCCTGAACAGCGCAGGCCATCGAGCAAAATAAGGAATCGTTTTAATGAGAAGCTTTCGCTCACTGTCGCTGTTGTTTGCAGCCACCCTGAGCTTGTCGGCATGCAGCAGCAAAAAAGTCGAACCCGAGATGTATACCGGGTTTCTGCATGACTACAGCCTACTGAAGGAGCGGCAGGCGCCCTCAGGTCAGACCGTGTTGAGCTGGGTCAGCCCCGCATTGAACAGTGGCCGTTATACGCAAATCTATGTGCAGCCGAGTCAGTTTTACCCAAGAGCCGAACCGACCGAGAGGATTCCACAAAGTACGCTCTCCAACGTGACCGCTTACTACGACGCGGCCCTCAGGCACGAACTGGCAAAAGTGGTGCCGGTGGTTTCCAGGCCCGGTCCGAACACGTTGATTGTCAAGCCTGCCATTACCCGGGTCGCCACCCGTACCCAGGGGTTGCGGTTTTATGAATGGCTGCCGGTCACGTTGGTCGCGGCCGGCGTGAGCACTGCCACCGGCATCCGCGATCAGGACAGTGAAATCGCTACCGAAGTGTCATTCCAGGATGGTGCGACCGGGGCTGTCGTCGCTGAAGTGGTCCGTAAGGGCACGGGCGTGCCGCTGGACAACGACAAGCAGGTGATGACCGCCGATAACGTCAAGGCAGTGCTCGATGGTTGGGCCAGCGACCTGCGTGAGTCGTACGTTACAAGCCGCAAGTAGCACCCCGTTCGGAGGCTGGCCGGGTCGCGTGCATCAGGGTTTGGACGGGGCTTGATCGTCAGCCACTTCCTGCCAACTGGCATCCGGATCAAAGCGCTTCATCGACTTCGCCAGTTTTTCGCCATCGGGTCCCAAGTCTTTCTCGAACACCTGGCCTTCATGACTGATCATGAAACTCATCACCCCGGTGTCGTCGTATTTTGACGGCCAGGCGATCAGTGCAAAGCCTCGGGTCATCTTGTCGCCGATGAGGTAGCTGTAGGCGCCGCCCGGTGCCGAAGGACCTTGGCCATCAAGGATGCGGAAGTGGTAACCATGCCAGTCTTCGTCGTTGATGGCTTTACCGAACAGCGGCCCCAACGGGCTGATCTGATCGCTATCGTCCTGCGCCCAATAGAGGCCGTCGTGTTTGCCGGGAGTGCTGAAAAATTTCCGCGCATATTCGAGTGCGCCGTCGCCGTTACGATCCACTGACGCATAGTCCATCTGGGCGTCGTGGTAGGTCAGCGCCGATTGCACCGCGGCGAGTTCGTTGCGGCCGATGCGACGGGCACGGATTTCGACGCTACCGGCCTTGATGTCGAAGCGCCAACCGTTCGCACTTTTTGTCATGGGTATCGGCAGTGTCCAGTGGTCGCTGCCGACTGACAGCAGCGCCTTGCGCGCGTTGGGCTTTTCAATCTGGTGCTGTTCGTGGTACTGCTTCAAAAACGCATCGACATCACTGCGCTGCACGCCTTCGCGCGGAATGTAAGTGCGCCAGTCTTTGCCTAGCAGCTCTGTCAGGCGTGCCTGATCGGCGTGTTCCGTACCCAGTGCCTCGACGAACGCCGCAGCGGCCTTTTCCGGTGTTGGAAACTCCTCCTGTGCCGTGGCCATGCACGACCATGCCACGCCGGCCGTTATCGCCAGGAAGCCCAAGAGTGCCTTGATTCGAAGAGAGTTTTTCACCGACGGCCTCCCCTTGAACGCGCCGGCATGGACGGCCGACTGATCTGATGCCCGGCTGATCGTGCGGCACTGGGGCGTTGGGCGGATATCTGGCTGGCCCGGCCTCGCATGGCTTGTGCGTTGCTCTGGGACGGTGAGCGTGCACCGGCGAAGGCGTTGTTGCGGGCACTGCCGGCACTGGCGGACGGTCGATTTTGTGCAGCCTGGCGCGCCTGCGAATGGTCCTGTCCGCGCGGGTTCGCCTGAGCGGTCTCTCTCCTGGGCTGCTGACTCTCCCGAGTGTTTCTGGCCGTACCCTGAGCCCTGTCAGACGCCCTCGGTCTGTCCGCACCGGCTTGCATCCGATTGCCGATCGAGGCATCGGACTGCGCTTTGCGCGCTTGATCGCGGGCTTGACGGTTGCTGGTGGCAGGTCGTTCGATCCCGTGTTTGTCCATTGAACTACGGGCTTTTTCACGCGCCTGGGCGCGTTGCGCATTGTCGCCCCGATAGGCCTCACGCTGATTGGCACCGTTCAATTGTCGGCCGAACTGTTCGCGGCTCCTGCCGTCTCGATAGGGAACGCCATCGCGGTGAACGGCGTTGTGCTGCCACTTGTTCTGATTGTTGGTGATCTGGTTGTTGCGATTGATGTTGTTGTAGCGATTGACGTCGATGTCGATGTCGTTATTGCCCCAGTCACAGTTACCCCATAACGAGCCAACGATCGCCACACCTGTACCGAACGCCAGTCCGGCCAGCAATGCCGAACCGGGGTAATAGGCGGGCGGCGGTGGGTAGTACGCGGGAGGCGAGGCAGGATAGGGCCAGGTGCCATAGGTGGTTGTCGGGTTATAACTGGGGACGTACACCACCTGCGGATCGGCGGGCTGAATGATGATGGTGGAGGCGCTGCTGGCAGGAGCGGGGGAAGGGGCAGGGGCCGCTGCAGTGGGCGCGGGTGCCGGTGGCGGTGCCGGTGCCGGTGCCGCAACGTTCTGGATCGTCACGTTCTGATACTGGTTGCTCTGCAGGTTGCCTGCGGCTTGTGCCTGGCGGCGCAAGCGTTGCACGCCGTCCATGAGATCGTCGGGCTGTGCCAGGAAGGCATCACCCAGGCGTTGTACCCAGACGGGATCCTGCCCCAGCGTGACCAAGACCTGCGGAAAGGCGACCAGTGCCTGCACGCTCGGGTCCCAGGGCTGGCTCGCCACTTGTTTGACCGCCTCATCGCCCTTGGCGTTCGGGTGAGCTTTAGACCAGGTGACTGCCTCGGCGACTTCCCCGGGGTAGGTGGTAGCCATCAATACTTGAGCCAGCAGCGGGTCGGGATACAGCGCGATGGGAGCCAGCATTTGATCCAGCTGCTCCTGGGTAAACACGGCATCCTTGGCCGCAGCCGTGACGGGCGCTGTCTCGGCAGCGTTCACCGGGGCGGTCGCATCCGCGGTTTGCGCCAGGCACCCGGATCCGCTCAAAAACAGTGCAGCCGACATTGCGTAAAACAAAAGAATACGCATCGCACCCTCCCTGTGAGCAGGCAGGCTTGAAATGAATGGATCAACGCCAGGGAGGTGATAGCCGACTTTGCCAGCCGCAGACCTCAGCTTCGATGCCGTCCATTAATGGTAGCAGCGATCAACTTCAACACCTGTCAGATGTCACCCCGATTTCTCAAGGTTGCACCGCGTGCAGGAAGCGTGTGCCAGATCATTCAGCATCGCCTGCGAGTGGGGCGGTTTCTGCCGTGAGGGCACCAGGCCTGGAGACGAAGATGTGTGCTGAGGCAGCAAGCCGCCTCAGCACAGGTCCGAACGGTGGGTCAGAGTTTCGGCAACTGCCCGATGCGCCCCATCATCTCGGTGACGATCTGCAAGTCCAGCAGGAACTGTTCGGTGGTCTTGAACTCGTTGTCGTTGTGACCCGTGTATTTGACGTCCGGCATCGCCAGGCCGAACTGCACGCCGTTGGGCAACTCATGCACCGACGTGGCGCCGGCGGAGGTGCCGAATGTGTGCTGCATGCCGAGGTTTTCGCTGGCCACGGCGAGCAGGGCCTTGACCCATTCTCCCTCGGGGTTGCGGTACATCGGTTCGGCGATCGAGTAGTCGAAGGCCGGTGCAATGTGAGTCTTCTTGCTCCAGGCCTCCAGCTTGCCGGCGATTTCGGCTTTCAGCGTTTCCGGGGACTTGCCCTTCGGCACGCGCAGGTTGACCGCGAGTTTGAAGGCTTTGTCATCCACCCCGACATAGGTCAGGGAAGTGGTCAGCGGGCCCATGAATTCATCGGAAAACCCAACGCCCAATTTGCCACCCAGATAATCCAGGCCCCAGTTGTCGGCGGCGTAGCGGGCCGCGTCCGTGAACTGGTTGTGCTTGAGTGCGACCTTGCCGCCGAGGCCATTGATGAAGTCCAGCATCCTGGCCACCGGGTTGACGCCGGACTCGGGTTCGGAGGAGTGGGCGGAAACGCCGGTGACCGTCAGTTTGACGTCCTTGCCGGCGACCTTGGCGGTGATCTCGAAGTTGCCGCCATTGCGCTTGGCGTACTCGGCACCGGCCTTTTGCAGACTGGCGGCCAGTTCGGCGGGTTTGTCTGTCACCAGTGTGGCGACCGATGTCGACGGAATCTGGTTAGTGGCCAAACCGCCGGTCATCGAGGTGATTTGCGCGCCTTTGCCTTCGGCCTTGCGCTTGGCAAAGCTGGCCATGACCGTGCCGTAGCCTTTTTCGGCGATCACCACCGGGTAGCCGCCATCCAGCGCCAGGTTGTAGTTGGGGGTCGGGTTGCGTTCGAAGTAGTAGGGGATGGCGTCGCCCGTGGTTTCCTCGGTGGTGTCTACCAGCAGCTTGAAGTTTCTGGCCAGCGGCAGCTTCTCTTCTTTAATGACCTTCATCGCGTAGAGCGCTACCACGATGCCATTCTTGTCATCCTCGGTGCCCCGGCCATACATGCGGTCGCCGACCAGCGTGACCTTGAACGGATCGAGCCGGGTGCCATCCTTCAGCACCCAGTTCTCCGGCGTCACAGGCACCACATCGGCATGGGCGTGAATGCCCACGACTTCATCGCCAGTGCCTTCGAGGGAGATTTCATAGACACGGTTGTCGATGTTGCGAAAGTTCAGGTTGAAAGCCTCGGCAAGGCCCTTGATCTTGTCGGCGATCTTGATGAATTCAGGATTCTCGTGCTGGGCAACGCCCTCCACGCGCATGGTCGGGATGGCCACCAGCTCACGCAAGGTTTCGGTGGCCGCGCTGCCGTATTTCACCCGTGCATAGAGGCCAAGCAGGCGATGGATTTCGTTTTGTTGCTCAGGGGAAAGCGTCTTGTTGTCGAGGAAGGCACTGATCGCCGGGCCGAGGTCATCGGTTTTGGCGACGTCGCTCTTGGTCAGGCGTCCCAGGAACTGCCTGAAATCCGTGACCGATGCATCATTGACCGTCTTGAGGATAATCGCGCTCTGTTGCGGGGTGATGTTGGCGTGTGCAGCGGTGGTGAACGACGACAGACTGGCGAGCATCAGTGAGCTCGCAGCCAGGTGCTTGAGTGAAAAAACCATTGTCGGGGGCATTCCTTTGCAGGCGGTTTGTGAGAAATATCTGATCGTTTAATCAGAAAACATTCCAAAACTAACACTGCGAGTGCCTGATGTGGGAGTCCCTGAAGCAGGATCTGTCGCATTCAAATGCAAAAGCGCACTGGAACCACCGCCGTTGAGTCGCTTCCCGACCCATAAAACCAGTATTGAGTGCATGGCTGAAGGAGGTATTGGAAATGTCCGCTCGGACATTACACTGTGTTGCGAATCAATAGCCTGAACGGGAGCCTTGCATGAAAATTGGCGTGATTTCCGATACCCATGGTTTGCTTCGCGCCGAAGCCTGTGCGGCTCTGCAGGGGTGTGAACGGATCATTCATGCGGGAGACATCGGCAGCCTCGACATTCTCGATCAACTGCAATCTATCGCCCCGCTGCACGTAGTACGCGGGAACAACGACCTCGGCGCCCCTTGGGCAGAACCTCTCGCCGACCTTCTACGGTTCGATCTCAACGGATGGCAGACTCTGCTGGTGCATGACATCGCCGATGTCCCGGAAGTGCTCGATGCCGACATAAAACTGGTGATCACCGGCCATTCGCACAAGCCGCGCATTGAATGGCGTGGTGATCAGCTCTACCTCAATCCCGGCAGCGCCGGGCGGCGGCGCTTCAAGCTACCGGTGACGCTGGCGCTGCTTGAGGTGCTTGAAAGCTCAATTGAGCCGCGTCTGGTTTCGCTGCTGGAATGACCAGCGTTGCTGGCGTTGCAGCACGGATTGAGCGCTCTCACCGACCAGTTCGCTGTACACCGCAGGGGCGGTGGCGCCTTCGGTGCTGATCAACAAAACCCGAGCGTGTTCATCGATACCGACTTCAGCGGCGTGGTGTGGCGACTTGAGCAACTGGATCAATCCTGCGAGCCCGGCCACCGCCGATTCACCGGCAATCAGCGGAATGTCCCGCTCACTGCCCGCCGCCAATACGCGCATGGCGTTGACCGCGTCCTGATCCTCAATCGTCATGAAGTGATCGATGCTGCCGTGCAGGAATTTCCACGCCAGTGGCGAGGTTTCACCGCAGGCCAGTCCCGCCATCACCGAGTCCACCGAACCTTGGGTTTTTGCCGCGTGGCCGCTGAGGGCGCTTTGCAGCAGGCAATCGGCTTGCTGCGGTTCGACGACGATCATTGCTGGCCGTGCTGGCCCATACAGCTCCCAGAAATAACTGGCGAGGCCCGCCGCCAGGCCACCGACGCCACCTTGCAGGAACACGTGGGTGAAGGTCCGGCCATCCAGCTGCTCAATGATTTCCGCGGCAAGGGTGCCGTAGCCTTGCATCACGTCCCGGGGAATCTCTTCGTAGCCCTCGTAGGAAGTATCAGACACCACCTGCCAGTGATGCTTGATGGCCAGCGCGGCGGCTTCTTCCACCGATTCGTCGTAGTTGCCGGGCACCCGCACAATCTGCGCGCCATAGGCGGCGATAGCCTGTTCCCGTTCGCGGCTGACGTTGGCATGCAGCACGATCACACAGGGGCAACCGATGCTGTGCGCCGCCGCAGCGAGCGCACGGCCATGGTTGCCGTCGGTGGCGCTGATCACCGTGAAGTCGGCGAGGGCATCGCGATACTCCCCCGTCAGCAGGCCCTGAGGTTCGAAGCGTTGTTCGGGGAACCGCCGCAGGATTAGCCGCACCAGTGCGATCGGTGCACCCAGGGCTTTGAAACTGCCCAATTCCGAACGGCTCGACTCATCTTTGACCAATAGTTCGGCGACCCCCAGGTTCGCGGCCAGGTCAGGCAGGTTGAACAGCGGTGTGCCAGACGGGTTGAGCGCGTTCCAGTGCGCCAGCCAGGCGCGGCTTTCAACGGCTGCCTGAATGTTCAGGATCGCCTTGAGGTTTTCGGGATAGGCGGTACGGCTGGCGTTGGGGTTGGCAATCAGCATCGTCGGTTCCAGGGTTCGGGTGTCGTAGTGAAATTTTATCTCACGTAACCCCGCTTTTTTATTGAATTAGGTGCACAAACCGTACGTTCATTACTTAATATCGCGGTTCAGATCAATTTTATTGCGAGCCCCTTCACATGAGCCTCGATGCCTTCGACCTGCAACTGATCGCGCACGTCCAGCAAGATGCCGGCCTGTCCCAAAGCGAGCTGGGCGAACGGGTCAATCTGTCTTCTGCCGCGGTCAATCGCCGCCTCAAACGCCTCACCCGTGAGGGTTTTATCAAAGGCACGGTGGCGCTGGTGGATCAGGAAAAGCTTGGCTATCCGCTGACCATCGTCGCCCAGGTGGAAGTGGAGAGTGAGCGTCTGGATTTGCTTGATGCGATGAAGCGCAGCTTCGCCAACTGCCCGCAGGTGCAGCAGTGTTACTACGTGGCCGGGGAGTGGGACTTTGTGTTGGTGCTGGCGGTGCGCAACATGGAGCAGTACACCGAGCTGACGCGTGAGTTGTTTTTCGAGAACAACAACGTCAAGCGCTTCAAGACGCTGGTGTCGATGAGCAACGTCAAAGTGGGGTTGCAGGTGCCGGTGGATGAAGCTCAGCAATAAAAAAGGGCCCTGGCGACAATTTTTGGGAGCAGCATCGCCAAGGCCCGAAAACGTGTTCACGCCCCCGCGGGGCCGATCCATTTTGTGACGGTCGGCGCCTGCCACTGTTCCAGTGCATCGATCAGCGCACACGGGTCGGTGTTGAAAATCAGCATCTCGCTGTGCTCGGTTTTCATGAAGCCTTCCGTCACCGCATGGTTGAGCAGGCTGCGAACCGGGTTGAAGAACTCACCGATGTTCAGGCAGGCGACGGCTTTGTGGTGTTCGCCCAGTTGCGTCAATGTCGCCACTTCAAACAACTCTTCAAAGGTTCCCAGGCCGCCAGGCAGGGCAATGAACGCATCGGCGCAGTCGCTCATGCGGGTCTTTCGGCTGCGCATGTCTTGCGTCACTTCATGCCGGGTCAGTCCCGGATGAAGATGCCCGAGGTCGAACAACAGACGGGTAATGATGCCGACGACTTCACCGCCCTCGGCGAGCACGGTATCGGCCATCACGCCCATCAAGCCTTTGTCGGTGCCGCCGTAGACCAGCCGCAAGCCACGCTTGGCAATTTCCCGGCCCAGCGCCTTGGCGCCTTCGACATACGCGGGGTTGAAGCCATAGTTGGAGCCGGAGAACACAGCAATACTGCGCAGTGGAAGGGGCGTGGGCATCGGATTTTCCCGGTCGATTGTGCTGAGGATTGAATGTTTTAAACGGTCGCCTGCAACGGCTTCGAAAAGTACAACGCCGTTTCTCGTTCCGTCCTTTCTCGCGTGGCGCTCAAGGCGTCTGGTTTTTGCGCGGTGCCTTCAACCGAGAAGAACTTCACGTTCAACAATCCGATCGTCGCCAGCGCCGCCTTCAAGTAGGGCCTCAGGAAGTCGGGTTGCGACGCGTTGTCGGTGGAGAACGTCCCACCCGAGGACACCGCGACGAAAACCGGACGATCGCGCAGCAAAGCGATTTTGCCTTGCGGGGTAATCCGGAACGTTCGGTCTGCTTGAATCACATGATCGAGCCAGGCTTTCAACGCTGAAGGGATCGTCATGTTATGCATCGGGGTGGCAATCACCACGTAATCCGCGCTCTCAAGCTCTCGAATCAATCGCTCGGACTGAAGCAAGGCGCCAGTGGTGACGACCGCGCTGGATGAGTCCCGGCGCTTGCTGACCGCCGCCGCATAGTCGGCGTCGACATGCGCAAGTCCGCCAACACCGCGCTCGGCAATGATGAAATCGCTGCCGCGATGGCTGATGATCAAGTGGTTGATGATGGTTTGCGAGAGCCGATAACTCTCGGAGGATGAGCCTCGTGGGCTGCAAATCACGCGCAGGATTTTCATGTCGGGTTCGCCTCCAGAACTTTGTAGAAACGCATGGCACTCGTCAGTAATCCGTGACGGAAATAGAAGCGCTGCGCGTGAGCGTTCGACAACGCGGTGTCCAGCACCAGTTGCCGACAGTCCGAGGTACGCGCGATGGTCTGCAGCTCTTCGAGCAAGCGTGCGCCCCATTGCTCGCGACGATGCGCCGGGCTGACAACCAGGTCATCGACGTAGAGAAAACGCCCATACAGCAAATTTTCCTGGAACCGGTAGCCCGCCAGTGCAACGGCGTTCGGGCCGTGCCAAACCGCCAGCAGGTGGTAGTTTTCTGCACGCATCCGACTGACTCTGGCGGTGAAATCCGCCTCGTCGTGCAGGTGTGGCCGAAGTGGCTCCATGACCGAAAAACACGCCCGCACTTCAGCCTCGGTTTCGGCGTGACGCAGTACGTGGGTGTTCATGATTGCACTGCTCATGACGGATCCTTTGTAGCGCTTGGGTAAACAGGATCTGCATGATGCGGTCTCTTGGATCAGTGAAAAAGGTCCAAGAAATGGGTGTTGTAATGGGCCATGATCGGTTTTACATCAGCGCCAGGATGCGTTTTCCCAGTTGTTCGGCGGTGTCTTGCGAGTCGATGTTGGCGAATCCGAGCATCAGCGCGGAGTGCGTCTCGGCACCGATGCTCCAGCCAGACAGGGCTTCTGCATAAATGCCGGCTTCACGCAGGCGTTCTACCAGTGCGCGGTCGGACTGCTGATCCGTCAGTCGCAAAATCAGGTGCATGCCGCCGGGCTGCGCATCAATGCGGATGTGCTCGCCCAAGGCTTTCTTCAGCCCTCTTGCGGTTGCCTCCCGGCGTTCGCCGTAGAGTTTGCGCATGCGCTGGATATGGCGAGCGAAATGGCCCTCGGTCAGAAACGTGGCGACGATGGCCTGGGTGAGTTCCGGGCAACCGCCCAAAAAAGTCTGGCTGACGTGTTCGAAGCGCTCGACCTGCGCCTCGGGCACCACCAGGTAAGCGAGGCGGATGCCGGGAAACAGCACCTTGCTGAAGGTGCCGGCGTAGAGCACTCGCCCGTCGCGATCCAGGCTCTTGAGCGCGGGCAGCGGACGGCTGATGTAGCGGTACTCGCCGTCGTAGTCGTCTTCGACAATCCACGCTTGCTCGCGGCTCGCCCACTCCAGCAGTTCCAGGCGTCGCGGCAATGAAAGAGACACGCTCAGCGGGCTTTGATGGGCCGGCGTGACGACGGCGGCGCGGGCGTTCGGCGCGCTGTTCACACCTTGCGCAACTTGCATGCCGTCCTGGTCCACGGCAACGGGGGCCACCTGAATCTGTAGATGTTCGAGCAATTCGCGGGTGGGCGGGTATCCCGGGTCTTCGACGAGTACGCGGTCACCGGGTTTGAGCAGGGCGTGAGCGATCAGCGCCAGGGTGTTGCGGTATCCCGAGGTGATGAACACCTGAGCGGGTGAACAGGTGATACCGCGTGCGACCTGTAGATAGGTGGCGATCGCAGTGCGCAACGATTCCAGGCCATAGACCGATGGATTGGCCATGTCCGGGATCCGCGTGGCACGCACGCAACGCGCGCCGATTTGCGCCCAGATCTTTCTCGGAAAGGCGTCCAGCGCGGGCAAGGCCATTTGAAAGGGCAGGACCGGTGCCTTGTTCCTGACGGAAGCATTTTTCGCCGGGTTGAAGGTGTGTTTGCTGGGCGTTGCGGGAGCCCTGGCGTTGATCCCCGGCGCCACGACCGTGCCGGCCTGGCCACGCGACTGGATGTAGCCCTCGGCGGTCAGCAGTGAATACGCGGTATCGATGGTTCCTCGCGCCAACCCGAGTTCCTTGGCCAGCGCTCGTGCCGCTGGAATACGGTCGCCTGGGGTGAGCACTCCGTCGGTAATCGCACCGCGAAACCGCCAGTAGATTTGCCGGTAGATCGGTTCAGTGGAGGAGGGATCGAGGGGCGAAAAGCTGCTGACGGGTTTAGTCATGGCCTAGAACTCAAGATAGATCATGGACCTTCTAACATAGGCCAAGCAGTCGCACCATAGCGTCCTCCAAACAGCAAACATAAGGATTCACCATGAGCAATCGTCTTAACTACGCCAGCGCTGCACCGGAAGGTTACAAAGCTTTCGGCGGTGTGTACGTCTATCTGCAGAATTGCGGTTTGTCCGCAGAACTGATCGATCTGGTGTACCTGCGGGTTTCGCAGATCAATGGCTGCGCCTTTTGCATCGACATGCATTCTCGTGACTTGCTCAAACTCGGTGTGGCAGTCGATAAGCTGGTGTTGGTGCCGGTATGGCACGACGCCGGCAACGTCTTCACTCACCGCGAACGCGTAGCGCTGTCCTGGGCGGAAACCGTCACCCGCGTCGGCGAAACCGGTGTTCCCGATGCCGATTACGCGGCCGCCGCTGCTGAATTCAGCGACAAGGAACTCGCGGACCTCACCTACGGGATCAGCTTGATGAACGCCTTCAATCGCCTCGGCGTGACGTTCCGCTCGAAACCTGCGGCCGCTGAAAAAGCCTGATTCTTACCCCTTCAACGAGCGCCTGACTATTGGCGGGCGCTCGTTTCGTTGAGCCAATCAAACAGGACTTTTACCTATGGCATGGGCACTGCTTGGCATCGCTGGCATTCTCGAAATCGCCTTCGCCTTCTTCATGAAGGGCTCTGAAGGTTTCACCCGCTTGACCCCCGGGCTGTTGGCGGCCGCCACCGGGTTGTCGAGTGTCTTTCTGCTTTCACTTTCGCTTCGTACGTTACCGGTCGGAACGGCCTACGCGGTCTGGACCGGAATCGGCGCGGCAGGCACTGCCATTGTGGGCATGGCGTTGCTGGGCGATGCGACCACACCGCTGAGAATCATCTGCCTGCTGGTCATTCTGGCCGGGGTCATCGGACTCAAACTGGTCTCGGGGAACTGAGAAAATCCCAGACCGGTTGCAGCGGATCATGTGCGCGGGAAAACAGTCTGTTGACTGTCGGTGTAGGGCTGAATTGGCCACTGCGCCGATTATCGACCGCTCATTCCGGCAGTCCTTTACCGAGTAACCCTAACGCGGGCAGCGCTGGAACCAAACACTGTGTACCCTGATCCAACCTGCGCCCGCACATCTGTGCGCGCGCAACAGTCTGGCCCAAGGCACACCATGAAACAGCTGTTCAAGATTCTATCTTTAGTCGCCATTGCCGTCGGGCTGGTGGGCTGCATCGCTGCTCCCATCGACATGACGCCGCAAACCGAACAGCGTCTGCGCGCGCAGCCACCGATCCGTTTCCTGCTGACTTTCGACGACGGTCCCAGTGCGTCAAGTTTCTGGAACCCGACGATGACGGTGCTCGACAGCCTGGCCACTAACCCGGTGCAACCGAACATCAAAGCGGTGTTCTTCGTGCAGACCGGTGCGCCACGGGCCGGCGACAGCGACATCGGTCGCGAGGTCATGCGCCGTGAACACGCGGAAGGGCAGATCCTGGCTTTCCACACGGCCACCCACTCGCACACCAATCACCGCTCCCTGAGCCCGGAAGAGCTGGAACAGGCATTGAGCAAAGGCAGCGCTGACATTGCCGCAATCACCGGCGTGCCAACGACGCTGCTGCGCCCGCCATTCTGGAACTACGACAAACGGACCTTCGCCGCGTACCAGCAACATGGCCTGCATGTGCTGCTCACCGACCTGAGCGCCAATGACGGCAAGATCTGGGGCTTCAACGCCAGCCCCCGGCGCCGGGCGCACTTCCTGCGCACAATGTCCGAAGTGCGCGAACGCATCGCCCTGGGCGAACTGCCGGTGGTGGACGGGGTGATTCCGGTGGTGGTGACCTTCCACGACCTCAATCGCTACACCGCCCGGCATACCCGGGAATACCTGCAAATCCTCCTCGACAGCGCTCAGGCAACGGGCGTGAAAACCGCACAAAAGCCGTTTTACGATGACACCGCCGAGCTGCAACGCGCGGCCATGGCACGCACCGTCAAGGACAGCTCCGAAGCGGTTGAATTGCCGGGCATCTGGAACTGGTTCTGGGACAAGAATGCCCACTGAACCCACAGTAGCTTGCCCGACACGAAGACCCATGTAGCAGCTGCCGAAGGCTGCGTTCGGCTGCGCAGCAGTCGTAAACCCGGTTAACGCGGTCTTCCTGAGTCACCGCAGTGCCTGATTTCACGACTGCTTCGCAGCCGAACGCAGGCTTCGCCAGCTGCTACAGTTCGCGTTGCAATTCAGGTCTGTGGTTGCAGTTCGTCAATCATTCGCAAGCAGTGATTCAACCCCGGCGACACATCGCCCACCCGCCGGCTGAGGATGATTGGTGAGGTGGCGTTGTCTTCCAGCAGCGGGGTGAAGCCAATGTCGTCGCGGTGCAGCAATTGCACCGAAGCCGGCACCAACGTGACGCCGATGCCTGCTCCCACCAAACCGATGGCGGTTTGCAACTCGTTGGTCCATTGCGCCACATGGATGCTCACGCCATAGGATTCGAACAGTGCGATCACATGGTCGGCGTAGCTGGGGCGCGGGTTGCCGGGGTACAGCACGAAAGGTTCCTTCGCCAGTTGACGAAGGCTGATCGGCCCGGCCAACAACGGATGGCCAGCGGGCAGGGCGGCGACCAGCCGGTCTTCGGTGAGGACGGTCTGGATGATCGCCGGGTCGTCGATGCGGATTCGGCCGAAGCCGATATCAATGCGCCCGGCCTTGAGCGCCTGCACCTGTTGCAGCGTGGTCATTTCCGAGAGCCCCAGTTCAAGCTCCAGCGGCTCGCCACTGCGCAAGCGGCGAATCAGTTCCGGCAGCACGCCGTAGAGTGTCGACGGCGCAAAACCGATACCCAGCCAGGTCTTTTCACCCAGACCGATCCGCCGCGTGTTGTCGCAGACCTTGTTCAGTTGTTCGAGCAGGGCGGTGGAGTGTTCATGGAAAAACCGCCCGGCGTCGGTCAGCTTCAATGGTCGCCCGCGTTCCAGCAACAACACCCCAAGCTCGTCCTCCAACTGCTGGATCTGCCGGCTCAGCGGCGGCTGGGCAATGTGCAGCAGTTCGGCGGCGCGGGTGAAATTGAGGGTTTGAGCCAACACCTGAAAGTAACGCAGGTGACGCAGTTCCATGAGGCCTCCAGACGCTAATCGGTTGCATACCTTTAAGGTATCAAGTCAGACCAATTCTATATTGGCGTCGCGAAAAAAGCCGTACCAGAATCGGTTCCAGAACTTTAAGAACCTGACGGGTATCGCCATGCTTGCAACAGCCATTGAATCGATCGAGACGATCATCGTCGATCTGCCGACCATCCGCCCGCACAAACTGGCGATGCACACCATGCAGAACCAGACCCTGGTGATCATTCGTGTGCGCTGCGCCGACGGCATCGAAGGCATCGGCGAATCCACCACCATCGGTGGCCTGGCGTACGGCAACGAAAGCCCTGACAGCATCAAGACCAACATCGACCGCCACTTCGCGCCGCTGCTGCTGGGCCAGGACAGCGCCAACGTGAATGCCGCGATGTTGCGCCTGGAACGCAGCATTCGTGGCAACACTTTCGCCAAATCAGGTATCGAAACCGCCTTGCTCGACGCCCAGGGCAAACGCCTTGGCCTGCCGGTCAGCGAATTGCTCGGCGGCCGTGTTCGCGACGCGCTGCCGGTGGCCTGGACCTTGGCCAGTGGCGATACCGACAAGGACATTGCCGAAGCGGAAAAAATGCTCGACCTGCGCCGCCACCGGATCTTCAAACTGAAAATCGGTGCCGGTGAAGTCAATCGCGACTTGGCGCATGTCATTGCGATCAAGAAAGCCCTGGGCGACCGCGCCAGCGTGCGGGTCGATGTCAATCAGGCCTGGGATGAAGCCGTCGCATTGCGTGCCTGCCGGATCCTCGGAACCAACGGCATCGACTTGATCGAGCAGCCGATCTCGCGCAACAACCGCTCGGGCATGGTGCGCTTGAATGCCATGAGCCCGGCGCCGATCATGGCCGATGAATCCATTGAATGCGTTGAGGATGCCTTTAATCTGGCGCGGGATGGCGCGGCGTCAGTGTTCGCCCTGAAGATCGCCAAAAACGGCGGCCCACGTGCCGTGCTGCGTACCGCCGCGATTGCCGAGGCGGCCGGTATCGGCCTGTACGGCGGCACCATGCTCGAAGGTGGAATCGGCACCCTGGCCTCGGCCCATGCCTTTATCACCTTGAACAAACTGGCGTGGGACACCGAGCTGTTCGGTCCGCTGCTGCTGACCGAAGACATTCTCAGCGAGCCGCTGGTCTATCGCGATTTCGAGCTGCACGTTCCGAAAACACCGGGCCTGGGCTTGAGCCTGGATGAAGAACGCCTGGCGTTTTACCGTCGCGACAAGACATCCACTGTCCTTCATCAAGTCTGAGGAGTGCATCATGCTATTCCACGTAAAAATGACCGTGAACCTGCCGGTCGACATGAATCCTGAAGCAGCGGCCAAATTGAAGGCCGACGAGAAAGCCCTGGCCCAGCGCCTGCAAGAGCAAGGCAAGTGGCGTCACCTGTGGCGCATCGCCGGGCACTATGCCAACTACAGCGTCTTCGATGTCGACAGCGTCGAGGAACTGCACAACCTGCTCATGCAATTGCCGCTGTTTCCGTACATGGCCATCGAGATCGACGCGATGTGCCGGCATCCTTCTTCGATTCGCGAGAATGACCACTGAGCCCAGCCTGTTCAGTTCGCTACGCCAATAATTACAAGATGAGGAACCCATCAAAATGAACGTCAAGATTTCCCACACTGCCAGTGCCCAGAAATTTCTCGAAGAGGCCAGCGGCCTGCACAACGATGCCGGTAACCCGCGTGCCAAGGCCCTGATCTACCGCATCCTGCGTGATTCGGTAAACATCATCGAAGACCTGGCCGTCACCCCGGAAGAATTCTGGAAAGCCGTCAATTACCTCAACGTGCTGGGCGCGCGCCAGGAAGCAGGTCTGTTGGTAGCCGGACTCGGTCTGGAGCATTACCTGGACCTGCTGATGGACGCCGAAGACGAGCAGGCCGGCAAGGCGGGCGGCACGCCGCGGACCATCGAAGGGCCGCTGTACGTGGCGGGTGCGCCGCTGTCGCAAGGCGAAGCGCGTCTCGATGACGGTGTCGATCCGGGCGTCACGCTGTTCATGCAAGGCCGGGTGTTCAACACGGCGGGCGAACCGTTGGCTGGCGCCGTGGTGGATGTCTGGCACGCCAACACCGGCGGCACCTACTCGTACTTCGATACCACGCAATCGGAATTCAACCTGCGTCGGCGCATCGTCACTGATGCCGAAGGCCGCTATCGCTTCCGCAGCATCGTGCCGTCGGGTTATGGCTGCCCGCCGGATGGTCCGACCCAGCAACTGCTCGATCAACTGGGCCGTCACGGTCAACGCCCTGCGCACGTGCACTTCTTCATCTCCGCGCCGGACCATCGTCACCTGACCACCCAGATCAACCTTGATGGCGATCAATACCTGCACGACGATTTCGCCTACGCCACCCGTGACGAGCTGATCGCCAAAATCACCTTCAGCGACGATCAAGCGCGTGCCGCGGCCCATGGTGTGAGCGGTCGGTTTGCCGAAATCGAATTCGATTTCACCTTGCAGACCTCCGCCCAACCCGATGAACAGCAGCGCCACGAGCGGGTTCGCGCACTGGAAGACTGATCACACGACCCCCTGTGGGAGCGAGCCTGCTCGCGATGGACGTCAACGATGACGCTGGGTGCCTGATGCCCCGCGGTGTCCTCAAGTCCATCGCGAGCAGGCTCGCTCCTACAGGGTTCATTGACAGCCTTCCACATGTCGGTCCACTGACACACCGCTATAGGGACTGACCTAGAATGACCCGATACCATCGATAACAACAACGAGAGTGACCCGATGATGCAAGCGCAACTGTTGAGTCAGCGCAGCAGAGTATTCGACCAGGCCGACCCCTATGCGGTGTCGGGCTACGTCAATCAGCACGTCGGCAATCATTGCATTCTGATGCCCCGCACCGGCCGTCCGCTGGCCAGCCTCGATCATCGCAAGTTCGCCAGTCTCGACCTGTGCCGCATCAGCTACGGTGCCAGCGTGCGGGTGACCTCGGGCGCGCTGGAAAGCATTTATCACCTGCAAGTGTTGCTGCGCGGCAACTGCCTGTGGCGCGGCCACGGTCAGGAACACTACTTCGCCCCAGGCGAGTTGTTGCTGATCAATCCCGACGATCCGGTGGACCTGACCTACTCGGACGACTGCGAAAAATTCATCCTGAAAATCCCCACGCCGTTGCTGACGTCTGTGTGCGACGAGCAGCGCTGGCGGTATCCGGGGCAGGGCGTACGGTTTCTGGAGAACCGTTATCAGCTCAACGAGCTTGAAGGTTTTGTTGGTCTGCTGGCGATGATTTGCCAGGAAGCCGAAGCCACTGAGCAAATGCCCAAGGTGCAGGAGCATTACACGCAGATCATCGTCAGCAAGATGCTCAGCCTGATGAAGACCAATGTCAGCCGCATCAGTCTGGGCTCGCAGACCGCCACGTTCGAGGTGATTGCCGATTACATCGCCCGTAACCTCAAGCAGGACATCGACAGCGAAGAACTGGCGCGCCAGGCGCGGATGAGTGTGCGTTCGCTGTACGGGTTGTTTGAGCGCAACGCCGGTGCCTCACCGCAAAACTATATCCGGCAGAAACGCCTGGAACGCATCAACGCTTGCCTGAGCGACCCGACCTGCAACGTGCGCAACGTCACCGAAGTGGCGATGGATTACGGCTTCCTCCACCTGGGACGGTTCTCCGACAGCTACCGCAAACAGTTCGGCGAATTGCCCTCCGACACCCTCAAACGCCGCCACTGAACCACCCAACCACCGCCCCCGCCCTCGTAGGAGCTGTCGAGTGAAACGAGGCTGCGATCTCTTGATCTTGCTTTGAAAAAAACAACATCAAAAGATCGCAGCCTCGTTTCACTCGACAGCTCCTACAGGGGGGGTGTGGGTTTTGCAGTAAACGGATACAGGTCTGCACCCCGCGGATAGTCCACCGCATCCCCCCGTCCTAGCATGGCCCTGCCTGAATAAAAACAATGGAGGCGGCGGCCATGTCCCTGCGACCCGAATACCTTCACTCCCTGCTCGAAGATGACAAAGAACAGGGCATCTATCGCTGCAAGCGCGAGATGTTTACCGACCCGCGACTGTTCGACCTGGAGATGAAACACATCTTCGAAGGCAACTGGCTGTACCTGGCCCACGAAAGCCAGATCCCCAACGTCAACGATTTCTACACCACCACCATGGGGCGCCAGTCGATCTTCATCGCGCGCAACAAGGATGGTGTGCTCAACGCTTTCCTCAACGCCTGCAGCCACCGCGGCGCGACGCTGTGCCGGCACAAGTCCGGCAACAAAAGCTCCTACACTTGCCCGTTCCACGGCTGGACCTTCAACAACTCCGGCAAGCTGCTCAAGGTCAAGGACCCGGCGGCGGCCGGCTACCCGACGAGCTTCAACTGCGAAGGCTCCCACGACCTGACCAAAGTCGCACGGTTCGAATCCTATCGCGGCTTCCTGTTCGGCAGCCTGAAGGCCGATGTGGTGCCGTTGGTCGAGCACCTCGGCGAGTCGGCCAAGATCATCGACATGATTGTCGACCAGTCCGCCGATGGCCTGGAAGTGCTGCGCGGTTCCTCCAGCTACATCTACGAAGGCAACTGGAAACTCACCGCTGAAAACGGCGCCGATGGTTACCACGTCAGCTCGGTGCACTGGAACTACGCCGCCACCCAGAACCAGCGCAAGCAGCGCGAGGCCGGCGACAGCAATCCGACCATGAGCGCCGGCAGCTGGGCCAAGCAGGGCGGTGGTTTCTATTCCTTCGACAAGGGCCACATGCTGCTCTGGACCCGTTGGGCCAACCCGGAGGATCGTCCGCTGTACGAGCGTCGCGATGAACTGGCGCAAGACTTCGGCCGCGCCCGCGCCGACTGGATGATCGAGAACTCGCGCAACCTGTGCCTGTACCCGAACGTGTACCTGATGGACCAGTTCAGTTCGCAGATTCGCATCGCCCGGCCGATCTCGGTCAACCGCACGGAAATCACCATTTATTGCATCGCCCCCAAAGGCGAAAGCGACCACGCCCGTTCGAGCCGGATTCGTCAGTACGAGGATTTCTTCAACGTCAGCGGCATGGCCACTCCGGATGATCTGGAAGAATTCCGCTCCTGCCAGACCAGCTACGAAGGCAGCGTGACCGCGTGGAACGACATGTCCCGTGGCGCCGAGCACTGGGTCGAAGGCGCTGATGAAGCGGCCAAGGAAATCGACTTGCATCCGCTGCTCAGCGGCGTGCGCACCGAAGACGAAGGGTTGTTCGTGCTGCAACACAAGTATTGGCAGCAAACGATGCTCAAGGCGTTGGCCGCTGAACAGCCCGAACTGATTGCAGTGGAGGCCGTGCAATGACCATCACCTATGACGCCGTACGCGATTTTCTCTACCGCGAAGCGCGCTACCTCGACGACAAGCAATGGGACGACTGGCTGGAGCTGTACGCGCCGGACGCCACCTACTGGATGCCGTCCTGGGACGACAACGACGAGTTGACCGAGGACCCGCAACGCGAAATCTCGCTGATCTGGTACGGCAACCGCACCGGCCTGGAAGACCGCATCTTCCGGATCAAGACCGAACGCTCCAGCGCGAGCATTCCGGACACCCGCACCTCCCACAACATCAGCAACATCGAGCTGCTGGAACAGGCCGACGGGCTGTGCAAGGTGCGCTTCAACTGGCACACCCTGAGTTTTCGCTACAAGACCGTCGACAGCTATTTCGGCAGCAGTTTCTACACCCTCGATGTGCGCGGCGAGAACCCGCTGATCAAGGCCAAGAAAGTGATCCTGAAGAACGACTACGTTCGCCAGGTCATCGATGTTTACCACTTGTGAGGCAGCCGTCATGACTCATTCGATCGCGTTCAATTTTGAAGACGGCGTCACTCGGTTCATCGACGCCAACGCCGGCGAAACCGTGGCCGATGCCGCCTACCGCCAGGGCATCAATATTCCGCTGGACTGCCGCGACGGCGCCTGCGGCACCTGCAAGTGTTTCGCCGAGGCCGGCCGCTATGACTTGGGCGAGGAGTACATCGAAGATGCACTCAGCGCGGAAGAGGCCGAGCAAGGTTTTGTCCTGACCTGCCAGATGCGCGCCAAGAGTGATTGCGTGGTTCGCGTGCCAACGTCTTCGGAGGTTTGCCGCACCCGTCAGGCCAGTTACGACGCGACCATCAGCGCCGTGCGCCAGTTGTCCGACAGCACCATCGCGTTGTCGATCAAGGGCGAAGCGCTGAGCAAATTGGCGTTCTTGCCGGGGCAATACGTGAACCTCGCGATTCCCGGCAGCGAGCAGACTCGCGCTTACTCGTTCAGCTCGCTGCAGCGCGATGGTGAAGTCAGTTTCCTGATTCGCAACGTACCCGGCGGCTTGATGAGTAGCTTCCTCACCGGCATGGCCAAGGCTGGCGACAGCATGAACCTGGCCGGGCCGTTGGGCAGTTTCTACCTGCGCGATATCCGTCGACCGCTGTTGCTGTTGGCGGGCGGTACGGGGCTGGCGCCGTTCACCGCGATGCTCGAGAAAATCGCCGAGCAGGGCAGTGCGCATCCGTTGCATTTGATCTACGGCGTGACCAACGATTTCGACCTGGTGGAAATGGATCGACTGGAAGCACTGGCCGCCCGGATTCCTAACTTCAGTTTCAGCGCCTGCGTGGCCAATCCGGACAGCCAGCATCCGCTCAAGGGTTATGTGACCCAGCACATCGAGCCGCAGCATTTGAACGAGGGCGACGTCGATGTCTACCTGTGCGGCCCGCCACCGATGGTCGAAGCGGTCAGCCAGTTCATTCGCGAGCAAGGCATCGCCCCGGCGAATTTCTACTACGAAAAATTTGCCGCCAGCGCGGCTTGAATCGCGCTGTTGTGGGGGGGCGTCATACATCAATGTTGAATCTGGCGACAAATCCTGTGGGAGCGGGCTTGCCCGCGAAGAGGCCAGAACGTTCAACATCAATGTCGACTGCCAAACCGCCATCGCGGGCAAGCCCGCTCCCACAGGACCGTGTTTCGCCTGGTAATCATCCGTCACGAGGTTGGTATGAACAGATTCAAAGACAAAGTTGCGCTGATCACCGGAGCCGCCCAAGGCATTGGTCGGCGGGTGGCCGAACGCATGGCAGCGGAAGGCGCGCAGTTGATCCTGGTCGCCCGCTCCGAGCGGGTGTTCGAGGTGCAAAAGGAGTTGTCGGCGGTGAGCCGGGTGCCCGCCCTGACCGCCGATCTTGAGCAATACAGCGAATGCAGCCGCGTGATGCAAACCGCCGTCGAGCGTTTTGGTCGCCTGGATGTGCTGGTCAACAACGTCGGCGGGGCGATCTGGACCAAACCGTTCGAACACTACGAAGCCGAGCAGATCGAAGCCGAAGTCCGTCGTTCGCTGTTCCCGACGTTGTGGTGCTGCCATGCCGCGCTGCCCTTTATGCTGGAGCAGGGGAGCGGCGCCATCGTCAACGTTTCGTCGATTGCCACGCGCAGCGTCAATCGCGTGCCGTACGGCGCGGCGAAGGGCGGGGTCAATGCGTTGACCGCATGCCTGGCCTTCGAAACCGCCGGTCGTGGCGTGCGGGTCAATGCCACTGCGCCCGGTGGCACGGAGGCGCCGCCACGGGTCATTCCGCGCAACAGCGCCGAGCAAAGCGCGCAGGAAAAGGTCTGGGATCAGCAGATCGTCGACCAGACACTCGACAGCAGTTTGATGAAGCGCTACGGCACACTGGGTGAACAGGCGAGCGCCATTCTGTTTCTGGCCAGTGACGAAGCGTCCTACATCACCGGCATGATCATGCCCGTCGGTGGTGGGGACCAGGGCTGAACCGCCTACAAGCGACGCCGAAACGCTTTGACGATCTGGAGCGTGGCGTCGCCGGGCTTCAGATTGTGTACCGTGTCCAGCGGGTGCCACACGCAATCGAAGATTTCATTCAGCGGCTGTGCCTGATCCAGATTCACCACCGATGCCTCATAAACGTGGTGCCGAGTGTCGCCTGACTCCAGTTCCATGAGGTACAGCAATCCGTCAACCAACAGCCCGGTTTCTTCGCGAAGCTCCCGAATGGCGGCATCAGCAATGGTTTCGCCGCGCTCGACCTTTCCGCCGGGCAGCGTCCAGCGACACCTGGCCTTGCGCACCAGGAGAATATGCCGGTCGTGCTCGCAAATAACGGTTGCGCGTACTTTCATGTGTTACCTGATTGGCGTTTGTCACGGTATTGTCATAAAAATGCAATATTCAGGCCGGCTATTTTTAGCGCTATTTGGGTAGTTGGAGGGGGAAGAGGGGCGAAAAGTGCGATCGAATGCCAGAATCCTGTCGCGACGTCTGGTCTGCACCTTGGCGAAGGGTAGGTGTAAGGTAGGCGAGTCGATACTGGATATCACTGCCGAAATGGAGGTGACTATGAGCGTTCCGATTCTGAACAAGATGCACATGAACGGCTATGACGTACTCAGCGTGAACAACGGCCCGTGGCGGGTCTGCACCAAAGGTGACCGGCTGGGGGCTTTTCGCAGCAGAGAGGAAGCACTGGCCTATGCCGCGTCCCTTCCTGCCTACAGAGCCAGGATGAGTGAACCGTCACGCAGTCAGTAATGGCTGAGCCCGCTTGTTAGCCTCGGTATGTCCGGGGCTTTTTTGTGCCTGGGGGAGCGAGAAAGCGTTCTCCCTGCCGGTCAATAACCACCGCCGCCGCTGCGCGAAGGCTCTCTGGCTCTTTGCTGCGTCGCACTCCATTCCGCGCAGGTCATGAAGCTGGTATGGTCGACCTGGCCCCGGCCATTGAAGCTGACGTTGAATGGCTTGTGCTGGCCAGCCTGGGTCAGCTTGTAGTCAAAGCACGTGCCCGGTTCCACTGTACGATCCGTCACGGACAGAGGCTGACCGCCGATCTGCTGGACTTGCTCCTTGCTCATGCCGCTCTCGACTTTCGCGACCAGCGGCTGGTTTCGATAAACGCTTGAGTCGGTGCTGCAGCCACCCGCCGCTGTCAGTACGACGATCAGCGCGCACAGAGGCTTGTTCATGGCAGCGCTCCCGCTAGTGAGCCTTGTTTCGAGTTATCGCCTTGGCCTTCACTTCCTCGGCATAACCCTTCAGTCGATCTTCATCTCCCTGAAACAAATCGCATAGCTTCATCGCTGCTTGCGCATCCACTTCATTACCGGCCAGGCGCAATTGCTCCGCGATGCGCAAAAGCTCTCCCGCCGACCATCGCAGATCCGACGCCACGCCTTGCAGGTCGCGCCGAAGTTCGTTTTCGGATTCGTTAAGCCACATGATGACCTCCTGCCAATCTCTGCTACAAAATAGTAGTCCCATTTCGCCGGATAGGCCGTGATGTTCGTCTGATCCGCCGCTCGTGCCTTCTGTCGGAAAGATCAGCGCACACGCGCAGATCTGATGTCGTACTGAAGTAGTGAATGTTCGCTAGGGCGAGGCAACTTCAAATGACGACTACCGATGACTTCCGGTTTCACGCTCATGAGCTGATGGTTGATCTGGACGCGGCCACGACGGAAATGATGAAACTGATTTCTGCACATCAACTGAGCGGCCCGGAATGGGAGCGTGTCACGCAATGGCAGCATGAAGCGTACGAAAGATGGATGACTTATTTGAACGAGCGCTCATATCCGGATCCCGGCGACGTTAATGCCCCTCGCTGAGATGGATGTCTGGGCGGCGACGCGCTACATTTTCGGTTTTCGGGATAAGGAAGCGTTATGCGGATGTTGATCGGGGGAGCACTGCTTGCTTTGCTGGCGGGTTGTTCGTTGCCCGCCTCACTGGTGCCAGGTGAGCCGAATGTCAGCAAGTACAGCGAGAAACCGCCCAAAGAATATGCCGCGTGTGTGCTGCCGGCGTGGCAGAAGGAAATCCCCAAAACGGCGCAGACCGCGATTTCCAACGGTTACAGAATCACGGCACCGAGCATCATCACGGCCGACGAAATTGTGGATATCGTGAAGTCGAAGGATGGCAGCCGGGTGTCACTGTATCAGGGACCGCCCTGGGCCAAATCAGACGCAATGCGCAAGGCCGTGCGCGACTGTTTGTAAGCACTAGCCGGAAAGATCTGTCACCTGAATGAGCGGGTCGCCATTGGCCTGCTCGTGGGTGCTGCCTTTCTTTTCCCGACGATCGCTCATCCGATTTACCCACCGGCAGCTGACCGTGTATCTGCGCTGGCTTCTGCGGATCCGTTGATTCCTGTTGCCTGACTATCGGCTGGCTTGCTAACAATCCCGTCCTGAGCTTCGTGGACGGGATTGTTTGCGTTTATGCAGGTCAACCTTAAAAATAGTGTGGATATTTAATAGGTTAGAAGATTAAGTAACTGAATGGTGAATCAAAATATCTTGTTACACGCCGAAATATTCCGTAATATTCGCCCCGCGTTCACCACCACGGTTTATGCATTTTTAAGTCCCAGGCGTCCATCAGCTGCCTGGGATTTTTTTTTGCCTGACATTCAGCCGTGCACACTGTCAGTGGACCGCTGATGATCTCGGAACAGGCACGCGATCAGATGCCTGATCTACGGCATCGCTTGGCCCACCGCCGGCGCACGCTTGGCGAGCTTCATTAATCCGTAGTAGCTCAGGGCCGGCACCAGCAGCCCGACGATCCATGCCAGGTCCACACCGTCCAGCGCGGTAGCCACCGGGCCGACGTACAGCGTGGTGTTCATGAACGGAATTTCCAGGGCAATCGCCAGCACGAAACTGCCGCAGGCAATCCAGTTGATGCGCCCATAAATCCCGTTCAGGTCGAAGATGTCTTCGATCCGGTACTGACCTTTGCGCAGGCAGTAGTAGTCCACCAGATTGATCGCCGTCCAGGGAATCAGGAAGTAGCTCATAAAGAAAATGAAGTTGAGGAAGAAGTTGATGAAATCGTCCTGACTGATGGTGCACAAGGCCGTGGCGACCAGACTAATCACCAGCATGAACAGGCCGCGTACCCGAGGCGTTACTTTGAGTCGGGCAAAGGGTTCGATCACGGTGATGGTCGACATGAAAGCGCCGTACAGGTTGAAGACATTGATCGACACCTGGCCATAGAGGATGAACGCGAACAGCAGCAGCGCGCCGCTACCAAACAGCCCGGCGACATGGCTGCCGACGTTGCTGGAAAAGTCGCCGATCCCGACGCTGAGGATCGCCCCGAGAATCATCATCCATGCACCGCCGCTGACCGTGCCGGCGTAGCTGTACCAGAACACCTGGGCGGTCGGCGTGCTGCTTGGCAGGTAGCGTGAATAGTCGGCGACATACGGCGCATAGGACAGTTGCCAGGTGACGGCAATGCTCACGGCCACCAGAAACTTCGACAGAGAGAAACCCGTCGGCAGCCATTGTTCGGCCGGGATCGGCAGTTGCAAGGCGAGCACCGTTGCGGCGATGAACACCAACAGCGAAAGCAGCGACAGCAACTTCTGCAGCCGATGGATCAGGCGATAGCCATACAGCGCGACGACGAAGCACAACGCGCCAATCAGGTAGATGTTGCCGGTGGCAGGCAGCGGGCTGACCGACTCCAGCGCCTGGGCGGCGAGCAAGGTGTTGCTGACAAAGAAGCCCAGGTAGATGAGCATCACGAACAGCAGCGGCAACACCGCCCCGAGTACGCCGAACTGGGCCCGGCTCTGGATCATCTGCGGGATGCCGAGTTTCGGTCCCTGGGCCGAATGAGAGGCCATGAAAATCGCCCCCAGCAGCGAGCCGAGAATGATCGCCACAGCGCTCCAGAACAGATTAAGCCCCATGACCACCGGCAACACGCCAGAGGCGATAGTGGTGATGTTCATGTTGGCGCCGAACCAGATGAAAAACAGCGAGCCAGGTTGACCATGACGCTCGGCTTCAGGAATGAAATCGATGCTTCTTTTTTCGACTTGCATGGCGATCACTCCTGAGTCCGGGCGAGGTGGGTGTGCAAACGGGCGATGGTGTTTTCGAACTCGTGGGGCTGATGGGCGAAAGCGTCCGGGCAGTCGGGAGCCAGGCTCAGATAGTCGCGGCTTTCCAGGGCTCGCAGGCATTGGGCGCAGCTTAGGATTTCCAGGGAATAGACCCAGTTGGCCATGATCAACAGCGCCGAGTAGTGTCCCGCCAGGGTGGTCGTGGTGCAGGCGTCGCTGACCAGGCGAATGTGATAACCCAGGGCGAAGGCATCGAACACCGTGCTGAGCACGCAGACATCGGTCAACACGCCGCTGACGATCAGGGTGTCGATTTCAAGTGTCTTCAGCCGGGCATCGAGGTCGGTGCGGTGGAAGGCGCTGTAGCGGCCCTTGTCGATAATCAGCTCATCCGGCTGCGGTGCCAGGCACTCGATGATTTGCACTTGCCGGGTGCCGGCGCGATAACTGCTCGGGCCGCCGTCGGCCGCTCGCGGTTCACCACGCGGCAGGTCACGACCGTCGGCTTTATTGATGTGGCGGGTATAGATGACGGGCACCCGCTGACGGCGGGCGGTATCGAGCAGGGCGGCCGTATGGCTGACCACGGTGTCGAGGTTTTCCAGGACGAAACCGTCCTCTTGTTGCATGTCGATGATCAACAGCGCGTTTTTATTGTTCATTGAGCAAACCTGATCATGAGCCGAAGCACAATGCACCGCACACGCCCCGCGATGACGGGACCTGAGGTGCGTGGAGTTCTGTTCGGGTGGGCTCAGTGAACTATTTGCCAGAAGCCGTTCTGCTTGGCGGAAACGCTGGCGCGCAGGCGCTTGAAATGCAGGTGCGAAGCGCTCCATTCGCCGCGCAGGTAAGCCTGCTCGGCGCCGGAGGAAGGGGCGAGTGATGGGCGGCGATCGTTCAGCATGGGAATCGACCCTACACGTCAGTCAGGCCCCCAGGCTTCGCGTCCGGGGGCAGGGTGATGGACTCAGCGAAACGCTGGCACCACGTGTTTGATAAACAGCTCCAGGGATTTTTTCTTCTCCGCGTGGGGCAAGCTGTTATCGCACCAGAAGCTGAATTCGTCGACGCCCAGTTCCTGGTAATACTTGATGCGCGGAATGATTTCTTCCGGGGTGCCGATCATGGCGGTCCTGTGCAGACTCTCCAGTTCGAACTCAGGGCGCGCGGCGAATTTCTCTTCCGGGCTTGGCGCCAGGAAGCCGTTGACCGGCACTTCCTTATTGCCGAACCAGGCGTCGAAGGTGCGGTAGAAACGCGAGATCGCCTTGGCCCCGACTTTCCAGCCTTCCGGGTCATCGACGGCGTGAACGTGAGTGTGGCGCAGTACCATCAGTTGCGGGCGCGGTACGTCCGGGTTGTTGTCCAGGGCGGTCTGGAACTTGTTCTTCAGGTCGAGGACCTCTTCGTCGCCCTTCATCAGCGGCGTGACCATGACGTTGCAGCCGTTGGCCACGGCAAAGTTGTGCGAGTCCGGGTCGCGCGCGGCGATCCACATCGGCGGATTGGGCTTCTGGATCGGCTTGGGCACGCTGGTGGAGGTCGGAAATTTCCAGATATCGCCGTCGTGGGCGTAATCGCCTTGCCACAGCGCGCGGACCACCGGAACCATCTCACGCAATGCCTGGCCGCCAGACGAGGCGGGCATGCCGCCGGCCATGCGGTCGAATTCGACCTGATAGGCACCGCGGGCCAGGCCGACTTCCATGCGACCGTTGCTGATCACGTCGAGCAACGCGCACTCGCCGGCCACCCGCAACGGGTGCCAGAACGGCGCAATGATGGTGCCGGCGCCGAGGTGAATGGTGGTGGTCTTGGCTGCGAGGTAAGCCAACAGCGGCATCGGGCTAGGCGAGATGGTGTATTCCATGGCGTGGTGTTCGCCGATCCAGACCGTGCTGAAACCACCGGCCTCGGCCATCAGGGTCAGTTCGGTCAAGTCTTCGAACAGCTGACGGTGGCTGACGCTTTCGTCCCAACGTTCCATGTGCACGAACAGGGAAAACTTCATGACGCTTACCTCGGATCTTTGTTGTTTTGTTGGTATGCCCTAACACGGCATATTTGCAAAAGGGTTATCTTGGAAAGATCAAAAGATCGCAGCCTGCGGCAGCTCCTGCATTCTAGCGGCGTACACCTGTAGGCGCTGCCGCAGGCTGCGATCTTTGTTGTCGAATCAGGCGAGAACGGGCAGGGCGCCCATTTTGCCGTGGCAATACACCAGTGGCCCGGCGTTCTGTTGGGGCACGATCAGGTTCTTCACTGCACCGACCATGATGGCGTGGTCGCCGCCTTCATATTCGCGCCACAACTCGCATTCGATCACTGCGGTGGCATTGGCCAGAATCGGGTTGCCCAGTTCGCTCAAGGTCCATTCGATGCCTTGGGCCTTGTCTTTGCCTTTACGGGCGAACGCATACGCTTCGCTCTGCTGGCCGCCGGACAGGACGTGAATGGCAAAGCGTTTGTTTTTGATCAGCACCGGGTAGGAATCGGAGCTGTAGTTGGGGCAGAACAGCACCAGGGCCGGGTCCATGGACAGCGAACTGAAGGCGCTGGCGGTCAGGCCGACGATTTGACCGTCGTCATCCAGCGTGGTGATCACGGTCACACCGGACGGAAACGAACCCATCACTTGTTTGTAGATGGCGGCATCGATCATGGGACGGTCCTCTGGCGATGTAACGTGAATTCTTATGGGTTTGTAGGTCTGATGGTATACCGTAATACATAGTTTGCAAGGGCTTTTTCTGTGAACCGATAAACGTGCATATTCGGTCTTAAAGTCAATGTTTACGGGGCTTTACGCTAGGCATGGCGTGCTTTTAGGCGGCAGGATTGCCGATCAGCGGGGTGTTAAAAAACCGGATCAGTCTTGTGAAAATGTTGGAATACCATAATATGGCTCGCATCTGAGCGGGTGCCATCGAGTACCCCCGGTTTGGCTTCGTACAACTATAAGATCAGACAAACTAGAGTTCACGCACATGTCCGAGATGTCCCGGCAAGACCCCCTGATCGAGAATCACACGGTCGACTACGTCCCCCTCGCAGAGCGCCACGGGAAGGCCCGCGATCTTTTCACCTTATGGTTCAGCACCAACATCGCGCCACTGCCCATCGTCACCGGTGCCATGGTGGTTCAGGTGTTTCATCTCGACCTGTTCTGGGGATTGCTGGCGATTGCGCTCGGGCATATGGTCGGCGGCCTGGTGATTGCCCTCGCGTCGGCACAAGGCCCGCGCATGGGGATTCCGCAGATGGTCCAGAGCCGTGGCCAGTTCGGTCGTTTTGGTGCGCTGCTGATCGTGTTTTTCGCGGCGATCATCTACATCGGTTTTTTCATCTCCAACATCGTGCTTGCGGGCAAGTCGATTGTCGGCATCGCGCCTTCAGTTCCGGTATCCGCGAGCATCCTCATGGGCGCCCTCGGCGCCACTGCAATCGGGGTGATCGGCTACCGCTTCATTCACACCCTTAATCGTATCGGCACCTGGGTCATGGGCAGCGCCTTGCTCGCTGGCTTCCTTTACATCTTTGCCCATGATCTGCCGGCGGACTTTTTCAGTCGTGGCGGTTTCAATCTGTCTGGCTGGTTGGCGACGGTATCGCTGGGGATCATCTGGCAGATCAGCTTTTCGCCTTATGTGTCGGATTACTCGCGTTACCTGCCGGCGGATATCGGTATTGCCCGTCCGTTTTTTGCCACTTATCTGGGGGCAACGCTGGGTACTATTCTGTCGTTTACCTTTGGCGCGGTCGCGGTGCTGGCGACCCCGGAAGGCACCGAGGCAATGGCTGCTGTGAAGCAGTCCACCGGCTGGTTGGGGCCTATTCTGATGGTGCTGTTTTTGCTCAATATCATCAGCCACAACGCCTTGAATCTGTACGGCGCGGTGCTGTCGATCATCACCTCGATCCAGACCTTCGCCAGCCAGTGGACGCCGAGCATCAAGGTTCGCGTGGTGTTGTCGAGTGGGGTGCTGGCGGGGTGCTGTGTGGTGGCGCTGGGCGCTTCGGCGGATTTCATCTCGCAGTTCATCGGGTTGATTCTGGCGTTGTTACTGGTGCTGGTGCCTTGGGCGTCGATCAACCTGATTGACTTCTACCTGATCAAGCGCGGCAGCTACGACATCGCCTCGATTTTCCGTGCGGACGGCGGGATTTACGGGCGTTTCAACCTGCATGCGATTGTTGCGTATTTCATCGGGATTATCGTGCAACTGCCGTTTGCCAATACGTCGTTATATGTCGGGCCTTACGCCAACCTTGTCGACGGCGCGGACCTGTCGTGGCTGGTAGGGTTGCTGGTGACGTGTCCGCTCTACTATTGCCTGGCGACCCGTGGCCAGGCGCAGGAAAGCCGGGCCGTGCGGCTGGGTTACACCGACTAAGTCCTGCCTCGGCTTCACAAACGAGAACCCCCGGATAGACAGGATCTACCCGGGGGTTCTTGTTGATAGCGGCACAAAGCCGTTAATCAATAACGCTGATACTTCGAACCAAACTCAGGACGATTTTCAGCGACGTACAGTTTGCTTGCCTGGCTGTCTTTGTGATCAACGCCGACGGTGTTCACGTTCAGCGTGGCCGGTTGGCTGACTTTCACGGCTGCCACGACTTGCGAGGTGGCGTGGGGTGCGGCAATGGCCGATGTAGCGCCAAGAACCGACAGGGCGAAACCAAGACCGATGATGCTTTTCATGATGTTGCTCCAGAAGAGTGGGGAGAAGATGTGGCCACTCTAGGGCTGGCGCGTCGCAATGAAAAAGCACCCTTGCGCATAGTTGTTATCGAGCGCGTTGATCCACCGTCAGCGCGGCGTGTTGTCGCTTAGCCAGCGCTGCTTGAGTTGTTCCAGACGGCCGTCACGGTTCATCTCGTCCAGTGCCTGTTGCCAACGCGCCACCTGTCGCGCATCGGTTTGCGGGGAAAACGCGATGTACGTGCCTTGTTTCATCAGCGGCATCTGATAGTGCAACTGGCTGGGCGCCAACCCTTCTTCGCGCGCCAGGGTGGCGATGGAGAGGGTGTCGGCCACCACAAATTCGGTGCGGCCCAGTCGCGCCAGACGCATCATTTGCTCGGGCGTTTCCACGCCGTAGACATTGTTCAAACCCTGCTGTTGCAAGTAACCGTAGGCCAGCCATTTTCGCGGGACGGCGATACGACCAAGGCTCGCGGCTTGCTGCAAACTGCGTACGGGTTGCTGAGCATTGTCAGCGGAATAGAGCGCGGTTTCCACGTCCATCAGCGGTCCGACCCACTGGTACTGGGCCTCGCGCTCGGGCGTGCGCATCACGGTGAACACGCCGGTGGCAGGTTCGGTCGTGGCGATGTGCAAGGCGCGCAGCAACGGGACTTGTTGCAGATGCACCTGGTCGCCGGCGCGTTCGGCCAGCGCGTGCACCACATCCACGCCAAACCCCACCAACTCGCTGCCTTGCTGAAAATGCAGGGGAGGATGGTTGTCGGTGAGCATGTTCAGATCGGCGGCGACCGCGGTGAATGTCAGGAAGAACAACAGGCAACCGACATAGCGCTTCATGAATCGTCCTTGATGAAATGAAGCGCAAATCTTAGTACGAGCGTGCAGCACCTGTCCCGAGAAATTGTCGGACTATTGCGTCAGATCTCAGGACTGCCGGTGATTGCCCGGCCGACAAATAACCCCTGTGGGAGCGAGCAAGCTCGCGAAAGCGGTGTGACATCCAGCATGGATGTCTGCTGACACTCCGCCTTCGCGAGCAAGCTCGCTCCCACAGTTGATCTTGGTGGCTTCGTGATCAGTACCGCTGATATTTCGAACCGAACTCGGCGCGGTTCTCGGCAACGATCACACCGCCGCGTACGGCGTTGCTCGGGCTGGTCAGGGCGACACGTTCGCGCAGTTCTTGCAGACGGTCGGCACCGCCCTCGGCAACGCGGTTCTCGATCAGGCGGTCGGAACCCCCTTCGGCGACACGTTCACGCAGCTCTTGCAGGCGATCGGCACCGCCTTCCACCAGCAGTTGCTGGACCGGGCTGTGGGATTCAGTGCTGGCCGTGGCCAGGTTCGACAGGCCGAGACCGCCTACCAGTGCCAAGCCGAGTGCCAGGGACGAGACTTTCGAGAAGTTGAACATGGGTGATTCTCCGTGCGCTTTAGTTTGAGTGGGTCAGTAGCTGCTGCTATCTGGTGTTCACAGTTAAACGCTCGGGTGTATCGCTGATGTGTGCGCGAATGCCACGAAATCGGGGTTTGCGTATCTGTCGCGGGTTCTTATACAGACGGATACAAAACGGTTTACGGCTGAATGCGCAAGCCATCCTCGGCGAACTGCACCGGACCGTGGTAGCTGTGGCGGATGGATTGAGTCACGGCGTCACGGGACTCATCGATGTCTCGCGACAGATGGCTGAGCAACAGGCTCGACACGTCGGCGGCGGCGCTGATGTTGCCGATGTCGCCCGGCGCTGTGTGCAACGCGTAAAGCGCTGGCGGCGAGTCGGGTGGATCCAGTACAGCGGCATTGAACACCAGTAAATCCGAGCCCTTGGCAATGCGCGTCAGCGCGGCGTGGCCATGGGCGTCGATGTCACCGCTGAAGGTGATGCTTTTGCCTTTGTAGTCGACGCGATAGATCACGGCCGGGGCGTCGCGGGGATGGCCGGCCACCGCAGTGATCAGCAGGCCGTCCTCGCTGAGAATGGTTTTGGCGGTCGTGGCGTTATCAATGTCAGTGGTGTCGAACGCCACGGTCCCGGCGAAATCCTGCAAGTAACTGAAGGCGCCGTCCTTGCCGAACATCAGGTCGATGTAATGGCGGGTGGGAGGGAAGGGGGGAGCAGCACCTGGCCCGAAGACCTGGAAATCGATAGCGGACCGTGACGCCACGGCCCGCGCCTTGACGATGCCCGGCAGTTCCGCCACGTGATCGACATGCAGGTGCGTCAGCAGCACGATGTCCAGGTAGCGAATATCGAGCTGCGCTTCACCCAATCGCACGAACGTCCCCGGTCCGGCATCCAGCAGAATTCGCGGAGTGCCGTCGAGCAGCACCACGTACCCGGCGCCGGCCCGGCCGCCAGCGCCCGGCCCGCCCGAGCCGAGCACGAGTAACTCCAGCGGCGCCTGGCCCGGTTCCGCCGCCCGGGCACTTTTGGTGTCGACACTGACGCAAAGCACCGCCGCCAGTAACAACCCCATGGCAAACCGCAGCAAGTCGGACAGGGAAATCATCGCTTACAGCGCCGCGACATCAATCACCGCATCGGCAAACGCTTGTGGTGCTTCCTGGGGCAGGTTGTGCCCCGCATTCGGCACCTGACGGGGAATACGTTTGCCGGTGAATCGCTTGGCCGTGGCCGAGCCATCGCTGGCCGGGTAGTTGCCGTCGGTGAGGCCATCGAGGGTGATCGCTGGCTGGGTGATCGGCGGCAGGGCGGCCAGGCGTTTTTCGATGTCGACGTAGGCCGGATAACCGTCAGCCAGGCCGAGGCGATGGCGGTAGGAGTGAATCACCACATCGACGTAATCCGGGTTGTTGAAATGGACGGCGGTGCGCGCCAGGGTCGCGTCGTCGAACGCCCAGGCCGGCGAGTTGCGGGTCCAGATGACTTTGGCGATGCCGGACGGATCGGCGGTCAGGCCGAGGCGGCCGCGTTCGGTCTGGAAGTAATACTGATACCACAGGCCCGATTCGATTTTTGCCGGGATCGGCGCCGTGGCGTGGGCGATGTCCTGCACCAGGTAGCTGTTGACGCTCACCAGCCCGGTGCAGCGTTCCGGCCAGAGCGCGGCGGCGACACAGGCTGCGCGGCCGCCCCAGTCGAAACCGGCGAACACGGCGGTCTTGATGTTCAGGGCGTCCATCAAGGCGATCACGTCGTCGCCGATGGCGCCTTGCTGGCCGGCACGCGGCGTGGCCGGGCCGATGAAACGGGTGGTGCCATGGCCGCGCAGGTGCGGCACGATCACCCGGAAACCGCGAGCAGCGAGAATCGGTGCGACTTCTTCGAAGCTCTGAATGCTGTACGGATAACCGTGCAGCAACAGCACCACCGGGCCGGTTTTCGGGCCGGCCTCGTAGTAACCGATGTCGAGGACGCCAGCGCGGATCTGCTTGATCGGTGTCAGTGCAGCAGCGGGTTTGGCCGGCGTTGTTGCCGCTTGGGCTGTACCGATGCTGAGCAAGTTGCTCGCGGCAAGGCTCGCCGCACCGATACCGGCGATTTGCAGGAAATGCCGGCGTTTGGTGTTGATGGGGTCTGTCATGGGGGAACACTCAACCTGTGATGGGCAATGTGCACAGTTGAGCGCAGCGACGTATCTGGCCTGTTTCAAAATTTCCGTCGAGTTAAAGCGCTTGTATCCCAAGGCCTCCCAGACACACTGCAATACACAAGACCCTGTAGCAGCTGTCGAGCCTGCGAGGCTGCGTTCGGCGGCGCAGCCGTCGTAAAACCTGTGACCACGTTGTATCAGGCGGACCGCATTTACCGGATTGCGACGGCTTCGCCGCCGAACGCAGCCTCGCAGGCTCGGCAGCTGCTACAGGTATCGGGGGCGGCGCAGAGCTGAGTCATGACTCCGCGCCGAGCAATTCCACCGGGTAGGAGAACACGTAGCCTTCGCTGCGCACGGTTTTGATGTAGGTCGGTTCCCGGGAGTCATCCATCAGCCGTTGGCGCAGGCGGCTCACCAGCAAATCGATGGAACGGTCGAACAGGTCGGCGTCGCGGCCCTGGGTCAGGTTGAGCAATTGGTCACGGCTGAGCACCCGTTGCGGGTGATCGAGGAACACCCGCAGCAATCGGTATTCAGCGCCGCTGAGGGCCACCATGGTGCCGCCTTCATCCAGCAAGTGGCGGGCGGTGGTGTCCAGGCGCCAGCGGCCGAAACCCAGCAGCCGGCCGGTTTCGGTGATCAGCAGGTTGGGCGGCAGCATCCGGGTACGGCGCAGCACGGCGTTGATCCGCGCCAGCAGTTCGCGGGCGGCGAAGGGTTTGGTCAGGTAATCGTCGGCGCCCATTTCCAGGCCGAGGATGCGATCGGTTTCATCGTTGCGCGCGGTGAGCATCAGGATCGGCGTGGCTTTGTGCTTGCCCGAGCGCAGTTCGCGGCACAGCAGTAGGCCGTCATCGCCGGGCATCATGATGTCGAGCACGATCAGGTCCACGGTGTTGGCTTCGAGAAAGCTGCGCATTTGCCGGCCGTCGGCGACCACGGTGGTGCGCAGGCCGTTCTTCTTCAGGTAATTTCCCACCAGTTCGCGAATCTCACGATCGTCGTCGACGATCAGGATGTGGTTCACGTGTTCCATTGCTCAACCCTCTTATTATTCGCACGGTGTTTTTCCGGTGCGTATGTACCGAACTGTATCCAGGCTCCTGTGTGACACCTTACGCCTTAATAGCGGCGGTTTTACGACACATGGCAGATACCTCGGGTTGATTGAATGGGTTCCATCGAGACAGGACGACTTGCCTCGTACCACTCCCCATTGCAACCCTGAGGACATCATCATGAACGTGAACAAACTCTTCGCTGCAAGCTTCTTCGCTGTGCTGAGCGTTGCAGCCGTTTCGGCTCACGCCGATACCCAGCCGCAGACGCACGCTTATGGTTCCCATCTGGATATCAAGCAGGTTATTTCTACTGTAGAAGAGGGCGGCGCCAATTGCGGCATCGTCAATGCCCGGATGACTTACCTGGATTCCAGCGGTGTGCAGAAGGTGCTGGATTACAGCAAGTTTGCAGATTGTGGCAATCAGGGGGGTTGAGTACCTACCCGGTGTTGCTCGCGATGAACCCATGGGCACCGCGTTTATCCTGTTTTAACGCGTCATCGTTGACGACCTTCGCGAGCAGGCTCGCTCCCACAGGGGGTGATGTTGGATGTGACGGTCCCATCGCGGGCAAGCCCGCTCCCACAGGGGGTGGACCCATTGTAGGAGCTGGCTTGCCAGCGAAGACGGCCTGACAACTAACCAGTCCCTGGCAGATGTACACAGGCGGGCTGTCAGTCACCCTTGGTGTTGGCTGACACGCCGCCTTCGCGAGCAGGCTCGCTCCCACAGGGGATTTGCGGTGTTCTGTAGATCGGGAACGGTCAGGCGTTTTCAAGCATTTCAATCAAACGTTCTGGCCACACGGTTTCGCCGGTTTCTTGCAGTTCGGCCACTGACCACCATTTATGCTCTGTCATTACTCGCGCTTCATCTTCCGTCCATCCATCGCGTGTCAGTTGCTCACTGTTCGCCCGGACGACGAAATAGCGCTCCACGGCCAAGACCGATTCGCCGCTGGGCAACATCATCTGAAAACTGCGCTCACGCACGCTCGTGCCCACGGTGTCGACGTGCAGACCGGTTTCTTCGAGCAGTTCGCGAATCGCGGCGGCTTCGAAGGTTTCACCTTTTTCCAGGCCACCCCCAGGCGTCGCCCAATAATCGCGACCGTCGAGGGCATCGCCCTTGTGCTGGAAGCGAAACAGCAGCACCTGATTGGATGGGTTGAGGACCAGGAGCCTGGCGGCATTGCGTTGGCGCATCGTCGTTTCTCTTTCCATAGAATGCGGCGTGCCGAAGCGATTGCTTCGGCACGTGGCGCAACGGCTTACATTAGCTTTGTTACGCAACCACCTGATAACACGGCACATACGCCGCGCCACCCGGCAGTTTCATCCGGTGCTGGGCGACGAACGCCTTGAGCAGTTGATCCAGCGGTTGCATCACCGCTGCATCGCCGCGGATCTGGTACGGCCCGTGTTCTTCGATCAGGCGGATGCCCTTGTCCTTGACGTTGCCGGCGACGATGCCGGAGAACGCGCGGCGCCGGTTGGCGGCCAGTTCGTGGGCCGGCAGATCGCGGCTCAGGTTCAGGGTGGCCATGTTTTCGTGGGTCGGGTCGAACGGGCGCTGGAAGCCCTCGTCGATTTTCAGCAACCAGTTGAAATGGAACGCGTCGTTGCGCTCGCGGCGGAACTGTTTCACCGCTTTGAGGCCCTGGGTCATGTAGCGCGCGACTTCCGCCGGGTCGTCGATGATGATTTCGTAGTGCTGCTTCGCGGCGTCACCCAGTGTGGCGCCGACGAAGGCATCCAGTTGTTCCAGGTACGGCGCGGCATGTTTCGGCCCGGTGAGGACCACCGGGAACGGCAGGCCTGCGTTGTCCGGGTGCATCAGGATGCCGAGCAGGTACAGGAACTCTTCGGCCGTGCCGGCGCCGCCCGGGAAAATGATGATGCCGTGGCCGACGCGCACGAACGCTTCCAGACGTTTTTCGATGTCCGGCAGGATCACCAGTTCGTTGACGATCGGGTTCGGCGCTTCGGCGGCGATGATGCCGGGCTCGGTCAAACCGAGGTAGCGCCCGCCGTGAATGCGTTGCTTGGCATGGGCGATGGTCGCGCCTTTCATCGGGCCTTTCATCACGCCGGGGCCGCAACCGGTGCAGATATCGAGGCTGCGCAGGCCCAGTTCGTGGCCGACTTTCTTGGTGTATTTGTATTCTTCGGTGTTGATCGAGTGGCCGCCCCAGCACACCACGATCTTCGGCTCGACGCCGGGGCGCAGGGTGCGGGCGTTGCGCAGCAGGTGGAAGACGTAGTCGCTGATGCCCTGCGACGTGCTCAGGTCGATGCGCTGGGCGTCGAGTTCGTTTTCGGTGTAGACGATGTCGCGCAGGGCGCTGAAGAGCATTTCCCGGGTGCTGGCGATCATTTCGCCGTCGACGAAGGCGTCGGCAGGGGCGTTCAGCGGTTCGAGGCGTACGCCACGGTCCTGCTGGTGAATGCGGATTTCGAAATCCTTGTAGGCTTCGAGGATGGTCTTGGCGTTATCAACGTGGGCGCCGGTATTGAGGATGGCCAGGGCGCACTGGCGGAAGAGGGTGTAGGTGCTGCCGGAACCGGCTTCGCTCAGTTGGTGGACTTCGCGCTGAGAGAGGGTTTCCAGGCTGCCTTTCGGGCTGACCGAGGCGTTGATTACTTGTCGTTGGGTCATTCAATGATCCTTAAAACGATGCCGTTCATACAGGCAAATGGCATCCGAATAGTATGTATCCAAGAAAGAAGATGGCACGAACTGCGCTGTATCGCCATGTTCCCCGTTTGACGATGAAAAGATGAAAAGGAGCCTCAGCATAGCTAAAACGCTCGCAGAGGCGATAATGCCCCGCACTCTTTTTGTTCATGCCCCCAAGGAATCCTGCCGCGATGTTCGAAATCCAGCCGAAAAATGCCGCCACCTACCGGCAGCAGACACGACGCAGCACTTTCATCATCGCCCTGATTTTCCTGGCGCTGGCCATGGTCTTGTCCACCGCGGCGGTGGCCCTGTTCGGCGAGCCCGGCGGCGACAACCTGCGGTTTAACGTCGGCGGCGTGTTTGTCGCGGTGTTGCTGATGGTCGCGTTGATGCGCGGTAAATTCTGGAGCCAGGAATGGATGGCGCCCGCCGTTTACGGCTGGAGGCTCAAGCGCAGCCTGATGAGCGTCACCAACATCATGCATCAGGTCACGGCAGCGGTGGAGGCCGGTGATCCGACCGCTATGAAGCTGTTGCGCTTCTATCATCTGGGGTTGAGCCAGATGCATGAGTTGGACGGCAACTCCAGTGATCACAGCCAATTGACCCGGGAAATGGATCAACACAAGGCGCGAATGGAAGCGCTGGGCATCGACACTGAACAGACGCAATTGAATCCGGCGTGGCTGGAGGCGATAAAGCAGACGCCACGGTAAAACCTTGGATCGATGCCGATCAGCCAACGCGATCCCTAATGTAGCAGCTGCCGAAGGCTGCGTTCGGCGGCGAAGCCGTCGCAAAATCAGACAACACGGTATGTCAGAGGCACCGAGCACGCAGGTTTTACGACGGCTTCGCCGCCGAACGCAGCCTTCGGCAGCTGCTACAGGGATCGGCTAAACCCGAAGGCGCAAGGTTTCAAAGAGTTCCCGGTCTTCCTTTTTCGCCGAACGGGCATGGCGGCGGATGACCTGCAACAGGCAATCGGTGAAGCACAGTGCCGCATTGCTCAGCGAGCCGTTGCGTCGGGTGACGATGCTCAGCTGCCGGGGTTCGAACTGTTCGCTCAGCCCCAGTGAAACCACGCGGCCGAGGAAGGGAGGGGCGATACTGACGATGGACGGCCCCCAGGTGCACATGTCGGCGCGCTCGACCATCATCTGCAATATGGCCAGTGAATGGGCCCGAACGATGCGGTTTTCATCGATCTGCGCGCCGTGTTTCCAGAACAATTCCTGCATCAGTCCATCGTGGCCGTCCGGCGCATAGTTCAGCGTCCAGTTCTGCTCCAGCAGCTCATGAATCGATCGAGCATGTTGGTGCGCATGACCCTCGCGGACCAGCACCGACGTCTGGTAATCGAGCAAGGTTTCGCAGGCGAATTCCTGAGTGGATTGTGAAGGGTGAAGCTGGCCGATGGCGAAATCCATGCTGCCATCACGCAACAGTGGCTGGGCCACGGCCATCAGACTTTCGAACAGCTCCAGGCGGATTTCCGGCATCCGCTCACGGAAGGCCAGCACCACTTCAGGCAAGAACGTCAGGGCGATCCACGGCGTGATCCCGACACACAGCCGGCCCTGAGCCTTGCCGCGCATATGGTCGAGCTCGGCTTGCGCATGCTCGAGTTGCTTGATCACCAGCCGGGCGTGGGTCAGCAACACTTTCCCGTATTCAGTGAAGTTCAGGCCGCTGGGCGTTCGGGTGAACAGCGGTAGCTGCTGGGCGGTTTCCAGCTCGCGCAACGCTTTGGTCACGGCCGCCTGGGAGATGTCCAGCGAACGTGCCGCCGCCCGGATGCTACCGGTTTCGGCGCTGGCAATCAGTGCTTGTAATTGATGCAGTTTCATCTGCTCACCCTGGTGACAACTCAGGGTTGTCATCATAACCAAACTGGGCCTCCCCAGCCCAGCGTCCGTTGCCTAAGATCCAGCTCAACAGCCGCTCAGGTCTTAGCGAAAGGAATACAACAATGAACACAGACGCTGTCTTGCCGGGTATTGCAGAGATGCAGGACGAAATGATCGCCTTGCGCCACAGCCTTCACGCGCACCCCGAGCTCGGCTTTGAAGAGTTCGTCACCAGTGAACGGGTTGCCCGGTGTTTGACGCAGTGGGGCTTCGAGGTCAGCACTGGCGTGGGTAAGACCGGGGTGGTCGCCACCTTGAAAAACGGCGAGGGCCGGTCCATCGGTTTGCGCGCCGACATGGATGCACTGCCGATTCAGGAAGCCACCGGTTTGCCCTATGCCAGCCGGATCGACGGCGTCATGCATGCCTGTGGCCACGACGGACACACGGCAACCCTGCTGGCAGCCGCTAAATACCTCGCGCAAACCCGCGCCTTCAACGGCACGCTGCAGCTGATTTTCCAACCGGCGGAAGAAGGGCTGGGCGGTGCGCGGAAAATGCTGGAAGAGGGCCTGCTTGAGCGCTTTCCGTGTGACGCAATATTCGCCATGCACAACGTACCGGGTTACCCCGTCGGGCACCTGGGCTTTTACAGCGGACCGTTCATGGCGTCTGCCGACACGGTGACCATCAACATCATCGGCAACGGTGGCCATGGTGCGGTGCCGCACAAGGCCATCGACCCGGTGGTGGTCTGTTCCTCCATCGTGATTGCCCTGCAAAGCATCGTCTCGCGCAACGTCAATCCGCAGGACATGGCGATTATCACGGTGGGCTCGATTCATGCCGGCAGCGCCTCGAATGTCATCCCTTCCAGCGCCACGATGAGCCTGAGCGTACGCGCCCTGACCCCCGAGATTCGCCAGTTGCTCGAAGTCAGGATCACCGAATTGGTGAACGGTCAGGCAGCCAGTTTTGGCGCCCGGGCCGAGATCGATTATCAGCATTGTCATCCGGTGTTGATCAACCATCCCGAGCCCACCGCGTTTGCCCGAGAGGTTGCGCGCGAATGGTTGGGAGAAGGGCAGTTGATCGACGACCTGCGGCCCTTCACCGCGAGTGAGGACTTTGCCTTCATCCTCGAAAAATGCCCCGGCAGCTACCTGGTGATCGGCAACGGCGACGGCGATAGCGGCTGCCTGCTGCACAACCCCGGCTATGACTTCAACGATGCATGCCTGCCAATCGGTGCGAGCTATTGGGTCAAGTTGGTCGAACGTTTTCTGCGTTGAGAATCGTATTTTCAGCGTCACGCAGGGTCTGGAGAGGAAAAATAACAATGAACAAGATGATTGCTGCCGTTTCACTGGTTTTGTTAACGGCGTCGAGCCTCGCCGGGGCGGCCGACTGGTCGGGCAAAGTCCTGAAGTTGGGGGTCGATCCCACGTATCCGCCGCTGGAGTACAAAAACCAGGACGGCACGCTGACCGGCTTCGGGGTCGATATCGCCGAGGCGCTTTGTGCAGAGCTCAAAGCCCGATGCATCTGGGTCGAAAGCAGCTGGGACGGGATGATCCCGGCGCTGCTGGCGCGCAAGTTCGATGCGGTGGCGTCGTCGATGACCGTGACGCCCAAGCGCCAGGAGCAGATTGCCTTTACCGAAAAGGTGTCGAATGCGCCGGCCCGGTTGGTGGTCAGGCGCGGATCGGGCTTGCTGCCGAGCCTCGAATCGCTCAAGGGCAAACGCATTGGCGTAGAGCAGGGCTCGACTCAGGAGGCGTATGCAAAAGCCGCCTGGGGTTCGAAAGGTGTGGACGTTCTGTCCTATCAGAATCAGGACCAGGTATACGCCGACCTCGTGGTGGGACGACTCGATGCTTCGTTGCAGGGCTCGATCCAGGCCAGTTACGGGTTCCTCAACACGGCGCAGGGCAAGGACTATGAATTCGCCGGCGCGACCCTCGACGATCCAGCCTTCTTCGGCGTCGGTGACGGCATCGGCGTGCGCAAGAACGATGTCGAGTTGCGCGAAGACCTGAACAAGGCCCTGGCAACGATTCTCGCCAACGGCACCTACGAGCGGATCAACAAAAAATACTTCGATTTCGACGTCTACGGCGCGAAATAACGCCCCTCGCTCAAGAAACGCGTCGCTCGTTCCCCTTCACCTCAACCTAATAAAAACAAGGAGAGTGAAATGCTTCTGGAAGGCTTTGGCCCGCAGATTCTGCTGGGCACCCTGGCCACACTCAAACTGGCGCTGTGGTCATTGTTGATCGCCGTCCTGGCCGGGCTGCTCGGCGCCAGTTCCAAGTTGTCCTCCAACCGTTTATTGCGCGGGCTGGCCACCGGATATACGACGCTGATTCGCAGCATGCCGGACCTGGTGATCATGCTGTTGCTGTTCTTCAGCTTGCAGATGCTGCTCAACCGCATGACTGACTGGCTGGGCATCGCGCAGATCGACATCGACCCGTTCCTGGCCGGTGTCGTCACCCTGTCCTTTATCTACGGGGCTTACTTTACAGAGACCTTTCGCGGTGCGTTTCAGGCGGTCCCGGCGGGCCAGATCGAAGCGGCGAGGGCCTATGGCATGAGCCGTGGCAAAACCTTTGGCAAAATTCTCTTCCCGCAAATGCTGCGTCACGCGTTGCCGGGCATCGGCAATAACTGGCAAGTGCTGATCAAGTCGACCGCGCTGGTGTCGATCATCGGCCTGACCGATGTCATCAAAGCCACCCAGGACGCGGGCAAAGGCTCGATGCAGTTCTTCTATTTCACCCTGGTCGGCGGCTTGATCTATCTCGCCATTACCACGGTTTCCAACGGGGTGTTGATGTGGCTTGAGCGCCGTTACTCGGTGGGTGTCAGGAAGGCGGCGCTATGACCGGCATTCTCGAAGAGTATTGGCAAGCTTACCTGTGGAGTGACGGGCCGCACTTTTCCGGGCTGGCGGTGACCTTGTGGTTGCTGATTCTTGCGGTGGCGAGCGGCTTCCTGCTGGCGGTGCCGTTGTCGATGGCCCGGGTCAGCCGCAACCCGTTGCTGCGCCTGCCGGTCTGGGCTTACACCTACGTGTTTCGCGGCACCCCGTTGTACATCCAGTTGCTGTTCTTCTACACCGGGGTGTACAGCTTGCATGTGGTGCGTTCCCAGGATTTTCTCAACGCGTTTTTCCGTGACGGCTTCAACTGCACGGTGCTGGCGTTCGGGCTCAATACCTGTGCCTACATGACCGAGATTTTTGCCGGCGCGATCAGGGCCACTCCGCACGGCGAAATCGAGGCCGCCAGCGCCTACGGGATGAGCCGGTTCACCCTCTATCGGCGGATCGTCCTGCCCTCGGCGTTGCGCCGGGCCCTGCCGTTTTTCAGCAACGAAGTGATTCTGATGCTGCATTCGACCTCGGTGGCGTTCACCGCCACGGTCCCCGATTTGCTGAAGATCGCCCGGGACGTCAACTCGGCGACCTACGCCTCTTTCACCGCGTTCGGGATTGCCGGGGTGCTGTATGCCGGCAGCGCGTTTTTGCTGATCTGGCTGTTTCGTCGCGGCGAACTGCATTGGCTGGCCTACCTAAAACCCCGCACGCACTGACTCATTTGTAGGAGCGAGCGTGCTCGCGATGGACGTTAACGCTAACGCGTGTTTGCTGGATAAACGCGTCGCCCTCAAGTCCTTCGTCGGAACGCCGCCCGGAGCAAGCTCGCTCCTACAGGTATCAGCACGCACTGACCCTTTTTGGACACGCTCGAATGTATAAATTGATCGTTGAAGACGTACACAAGAACTACGGCAGTCATGAAGTCTTGAAGGGGGTCTCACTCAAGGCCAGGGCGGGGGACGTGATCAGCATCATCGGCTCCTCGGGATCGGGCAAAAGTACCTTCCTGCGCTGTATCAACCATCTCGAACAACCGTCGGCCGGGCGCATCATCGTCAATGCCGAAGAACTGCTGACCCGCAAGAATGCACGGGGCGAGTTATGTGCGGCTGATCCGCGGCAGTTGCAGGCCATGCGCAGCAAGCTGTCGATGGTCTTTCAGCACTTCAATCTGTGGAGCCACATGACCGTGCTGGAAAACCTCATCGAGTGCCCGATGAGTGTGCTGGGGATCGGCCGCGCAGAGGCGCTGGAACGGGCGCGCCACTACCTCGCCAAGGTCGGCCTGCCACAAAAGGTCGAGACTCAGTACCCGGTCCATTTGTCCGGAGGCCAGCAACAGCGCGTCGCCATTGCTCGTGCGCTGGCCATGGAGCCGCAGGTGATGTTGTTCGACGAACCGACCTCTGCCCTCGACCCGGAACTGGTGGGTGAAGTGCTCAAAGTCATGCAGCAGCTTGCCGAAGAAGGCCGGACGATGGTGGTGGTCACCCATGAGATGGCGTTTGCCAGGCAGGTGTCTAACCACGTGATCTTTTTGCATCAGGGCCGGGTGGAAGAACAGGGCGCACCGTCTACTGTTCTTGAACAGCCGCGCAGCGAGCGGTTGCAGCAATTTCTGGCGGGGAGCCTCAAGTAACGGAAAAACACCAGCCGCCGGTCGGGACAATCGTGCGGATACTTATCGGGTAAATCACCCTATCGGGTGTGTGATGAGGCATAGTCGCCTGCTCCGGGCGGCTGATACCCGTCATGGGTCATAAAAGGGCGAACGGGAAGATTCGCCATGTCATCAGGAATCAGGGAACGTCATGGGTAATCCATCCGTTAAAGATCGCATTGAAAAATCCCGGTCCGCCGTGTCGATGTTGACCGAGCAGACCGGGGCGAAGCTCAAGGTTCGTTCTGCCGTGGTGCTGCTGGTGGCGGTCTGTTTGTCCATGACCGCGATCGCGATTTGGGAAGCCTGGAACTCGCGCCAGTACCATCTGCATGACAAAGAAGTGGCGATGTCCAACCTCGCGCAGACCCTGGCGTCGCAAGCGCGGGCGTCGATAAAGCAAGCCGATACGTTGCTGTTTGCCCTGGTAGACCGCCTCGAAAACGATGGCATGGGTCCGGCGCAGTTACCCCGATTGCAACGTTTGCTCATGGCGCAGCGCAGCGAACTGAGCCAGCTCCATGGCTTGTTCGTGTTTGACGAAAAAGGCCGATGGTTCGCCAATTCCAACGGTGCCAACCTGCCCGACGCCAACAATTCCGACCGTGAATATTTCATCTTCCATCGCGATCACCCCGACCGCGGGCCGCATATCGGCCCGTCGATCAAGAGCCGATCAAGCGGTGAATGGATCATGACCGTGTCGCGCCGCCTTAATTACCCGGATGGGCGTTTTGCCGGTGTGGCCCTGGCAACCATTTACCTCAACCACTTCCTTACGCTCTACGACAACATCGACATGGGCCGCAACGGTGTGATCAACCTGATTGCCGACGATGCCAGCATCGTGGTTCGCCGGCCGTTCAACGAAGCTGAAATCGGCAGTAGCGTTGCCAAGGGACCGCTGTTCACGCAGCTGTTGCCCAAGGGTGATTCCGGTACGGCAACGGTCAAGTCTTATGTGGATGGTGTCGAGCGGGTGGTGGGGTTTCGACGGGTCGAGGGTTATCCGCTGGTGATCTTCGCCGCGCTCGACAAGGAGGAAGTCCTGACCGGCTGGCGTGCGGAGACGATGCTGAGCGCGGGTATCGTCTCTCTGCTGCTGGGGTTTTTGAGCTTCCTGGGTTTTCGCCTCATCCGGCTCATGAAGCAGCAGAATCAGGTTCAAAGCGTCTTGCTGGACGCGCAGGAAAAGCTCATCGAGGTCAACCGCAGCCTTGAGTTGCTGGCGCTGGAAGACGCACTGACCGGTCTTTCCAACCGCCGTCAGTTTGACTTGTTCATCCTCGCGGAAATGGGCCGCGCCAGGCGTACCCAGACCAGCCTTGCGTTGCTGATGATCGATGTCGATCACTTCAAGAGTTTCAACGATCAATCCGGTCATTTGGCCGGTGATGAGTGTTTGCGCAAAATCAGCGCAATCATCACCGACAACATCAAGCGGCCCGGCGATCTGGCCGCCCGTTATGGGGGTGAAGAGTTTGCGGTGGTACTGCCGGGGACCGACTATGTGGGAGCGTTCCTGGTGGCGGAAAAAATCCGCCGTGCGGTTCAGCAGGCGGGCATTGCGCACAGTACCAGCCCGGAAGGCACGGTAACGGTCAGTCTGGGGGTCTGCGCTTACGACCCGGCGGCGCAAGCCCAGCCTGACGACTTGATCGGTGCCGCCGACAAGGCGCTGTACGTGGCCAAGGCCAGCGGCCGGAACATGAGCGTCATCGCCAACTGAGGACTGAATCGTCTTCAGACAAAGCGGTCGCTGCCCTGAACCAGTTTGGTCGACAGATACGATTGCTTGAGTTTTTCCAGCCACCAGCCCAGGGCGCGACCGTCATGATCGCCACGCCAGCCGGCATACAGAATGTTCGGCTCGCGCGGGTCGGCCATCTGTTTTTCAACCAGCGTACCGTTCTTCAACAGCGAACCGACCCGATGCTTCGGTAACCAGCCGACGCCCAAACCGTCGCACTGGGCGAGGATTTTTGCGCGCATGGTCGGCACCGCGAGCACCGGTTGCCCACCGGAGACGCCATAGGTGCTGCCCTCGGTGACCCTGGACGAATCGGCCACGACAATCGCCCGGTGCTGCGCGACCATGGCGCGTGATATCTGTTCTTTGGCCTTGGCCAGCGGGTGTTTCGGTGAGACCGCGAACACCCACTCCATTTCCCCCAGTTGCATCCAGCGCAATGTGGGAATCGCCGGTGGCTCGTTGGTGGCACCGATGATCAGATCCGCGCGGCCTTCGCGCAGGGCTTCCCAAACACCTTTGAGCACCTCTTGCGTGATGCGCAGCGGCACGCCGGATTGCAGCGCGTCGAACTCGTGAATCACCGGGATCAAGGCTTCGAATTCCAGCAACTCGTCGGTGACGATCCACAGCCGGCTCTCCCAGCCATTGGCCACTTGCTGCACCCGTTGGGTCAGGCGTGAAACGTCCTGCATCAGCCGCGCCGCTTCATTCACCAGCAACTCGCCGGCCGGGGTGAGTTGCAAGCGGTAGCGACGGCGGTCGAACAGCAAGGCGTCGAAGCGCTCTTCCAGTTGTCGCGCCGCGTAGGAGATGGTCGAAGGTGCCTTGCCCAGGTGCGCCGCGGCCCGCGACAGGCTGCCGGTTTCGCGGATGGCTTCAAGCAATGCCATGTCTTCAAGCGACAGCATGGTCTAACTCCTCAAACGAGCAAGATCAACAGATCGCAGCCTTCGGCAGCGCCTGCACAGGGTCTGCGTTTCCCTGTAGGAGCTGCCGAAGGCTGCGATCTTTTTAGACAGCACGGCGTAAATTCCACTGCTTGATCACTCGAAGATAGACCAGCACGTTGAACACCAGCACCACACCGGCCAACCCTAGCTGAATAGCGGGAGTCAGCCCGGCCGGATAAATGATCGGCCACACGTAATGTTCAATAAAACCGCCGCCGTAGCCGGTTTGCCCGGCCGCATGGCGCATACGGTTTTCCCAGTCCGTCAACGGGCAGATCAGGTGGAAGACTTCTACTGATACGCCCCATACAGCGGCAGGCAGGTGCCACCAGATCAGGTGGCGCCATTTGAGCACCAGCAGCCCGCCGAACAGCACGAACAATATGAACAGCAGGTGGAACAGCACCAACCCGTCGGCGGCGATTCGGTAAAGCATGTCGCCTCCCTGATGCGCTCTGCGAATCGCTCCATGGTACTCGGGCTGGTTGCCGGCGCTCTATCGATTGTTGCGGTTCAGCGCCGCGAGCACGTCCTGCAAACGCGCCACCATAGTTTCGCTGCTGCGCTGCATCGGCGCGCGCAGTTCGTCACCGATCAAGCCTTCAAGGGCCAGGGCGGTTTTCACCGGAGCGGGGTTGGGTTCGATGAACAGGCTTTGGATCAGCGGCAGCAGCTCGAAGAAAGTCGCGCGACCGGCCGCCAACTGGTTGTCGCGCAGCTGTTGATACAGCGCCACGAACCGTTCGGGATGGACATGCGCCGAGGCGGCAATCGCGCCTTTGGCGCCCAGGCACAAGGCGTTGAAGATCTGATGGTCTTCACAGCACAGCACGTCGACGTCGCCACTGGCGAGCAGTGCCAGGGTGTTGGCCTGATTGCCGCCGCAATCCTTGATCGCGACGATGCGCTCATGGCCGACGATGTTGAGCAGGGTCGCCTGTTCAAAAGCTACGCCGGTGCGGTAAGGAATGTCGTAGAGAATGATCGGCACGCTGGAGGCATCGGCGACTGTCTTGAAAAACGCTTGGAGGCCAGCCTGGGAAGGGCGGATGTAATACGGCGGCGGCACCAGCAAACCGGCCAGCGGGCGTTTGAGAATTTCGCTCTGAAAGTGCAGCAGTTCGGTCAGGTTGTTGCCGGCCAGGCCCATGACCACGCGTTGCGCCGGCACCTGTTCCAGCACGGCGTCGAGCACCGCCAGTTGTTCCTGTTTGCTCAGGGCCGCCGCTTCCGCCGTGGTGCCGCAGACCACAAGGCCATCGACGCCTTTTTCCAGCAGGTGAGCGACCAACCGCCGCAACCCGACGAAATCGATGGCGCCGTTATTAAACGGTGTAACGAGTGGAACCCAGATACCTTGAAACGATGACATGCACGTTCTCCTGATGGTTGACCGAATTCGTCACCGTCAGAAGCGTAGTAGGCAGTAAGCAAGGGGAGGGTGGTCCGTCGCGCTCAATGTCCTGTCAGCTCATCTGACGGGACAGCGCGCCCCGGTCACATGAGCGACTGTTTCTTCGATTTGAGGGTGCGCGCAACACAACCTTGCGCCTTGGCAATCGAGCCAATGACGTTAGTGTTGAGGTTGAAGGTTGCGCACATGTTGCTGACACCCTGAATGAGGCGCTCAGTTTTAAAAGCCGGCGCGGCGTTTGTCAATTGCGAAAATCAGCGAACTCGGCGCGCATCCGGCCATTGCGCTTGGCTTGATAGAGCAATTTATCGACCTGTTCGACGAATTCCAGTGTCGTTGCGTGCAGCGATGCGGTGGTTGTAGCGACGCCCAGGCTCAGGCTGAGCAGGGGCGACACCGCAGAAAATTCGTGAGGGATCTGCTGCTGGCGAATCAGGTGCAGGCATTTGTGCGCCACCAGCCTGGCGGATTCGGCATCGGTTTCGGGCAGCAGCCAGACGAACTCTTCACCACCGATCCGGGCGATGAAATCCCGTGGCCGGTTGGCCGCCAGCGACAGCGTCTGGGCCACACGGCGCAGGCATTCGTCGCCCTTGATGTGCCCGTAGTGGTCGTTGAACTGCTTGAAGTAATCGATATCCAGAATGATCAACGACAACGGCGAGCCCGTGCGCTGGGCACTGGTCCATTCGCGTTCGAGCACGGTGTCGAACATGCGTCGGTTGGCGATGCCGGTCAGCCCGTCCTGGAATGAATACTCTTCGAGCTGCTTCTGCAGGCGTTTCAGGTGTTCTTCGGTTTTCTTGCGCTCGCTGATGTCGAACATGAAGCCCACCAGCGCTTCCACTTCGCCGTCCTTGCGCACCACGTGCACCACATCGCGAATCCACACGTAGTCGCCGTTGCGGGTCAGCGCCCGATAGTCGGCCTCGTGGTCCACGCCGGCCCGGGATTGCGAGACGCAGAATTCCACCACGTAGTCGCGATCATCCGGGTGCATGCGTTCGACCCAGTCATTTACACCGACCCAACTGTCCTGCTTCCATCCCAGCAGCCGTTCGATCTGTGGGCCGATGTAGCTGAAGGTCCTGGTTTTCCAGTCGATCCGCCATGGAATCGCCTTGGTCGATTCAAGCAGGGTTTTGTAGACGTCGCTGTCGGTTTCGACTGAGCTCATGCGTGGCCGGGCCTCAAGGAAAAATACTGCGCCATCATGTTGCTACTATTGCGACGAATCAAGCGTGCAGCCGATGAATGGCAAACAGCGCAAGATTGTTCAAGCCATCGGCGGCGACTGCTGGCAGAGTCTGAGGTCTTTCCCTGGTTGTAGAGCGTTATGTCCAACTCACTCATGCCGCGCAGTGCGTTTCTTCGCGGCGCCGCGGCGATCATGCCGTTGTCCCTGGCGACTGCGCCCTGGGGATTGCTGGCCGGTTCCATGGCCATCGAGGCCAATCTGACGCCCCTGCAAGGCCAGGGCCTGTCGAGCATTGTGTTTGCCGGTGCCGCGCAACTGGTGGCCATCGGCATGCTCAAGGGCGGCGCCGGGATTTTTTCGATTCTGCTGACGACCTTGTTGCTGACCTCCCAGCATTTGCTTTACGGGATGAGTATGCGTTCGGTGATTTCGCCATTGCCGGGGCGCTGGCGCGTAGGGCTCGGGTTCTTGCTCACTGATGAGCTGTTCGCGCTGACCAGTCAGCATGACAAACAGCAGTTCAACCGCTGGTATGCGTTGGGTGTCGGCCTGACGTTTTACATCGCCTGGAACCTCTTTACGCTGGCTGGCATCGTGTTGGGCAGCAGCATTCCGGGCCTGGAGCATCTGGGGCTGGATTTCTCCATCGCGGCGACCTTCATCGCCCTGATCACCCCGGTAGTGCGCAACGTGCCGACGGTGGTGTGCGTGGCGGTTTCGCTGTTTTGCTCAGTGTTGTTCAGCTACTGGCAATGGGGCTCGGCGCTGGTGCTGTCGGGGTTGGCGGGCATGACCGCAGGCTTTGTCTGCAATAAGTTCTATGGGGGGCGGTCATGATCGTCTGGGCTGTGATTATCGGGATGGGTGTGCTGGTTTTTCTCAACCGCTATGTGTTTCTCGAACCGCGACTGCCGGTGCGGCTGAGCAGCAATGCGCGGCAGTTTTTGGGTTTTGCGGTGCCGGGCATGTTGACTGCGATCTGTGGGCCGATCGTGTTCATGCCGGACAAGCAGTTGAATCTGCAGTGGGATAACCCGTATCTGCTCAGTTCGCTGGTGGCAGTGGGGTTGGTGCTTTACACCCGCAATACCTTGCTCAGTATGTTGTTGAGCATGGGGTTTTTCTTTTTGTTGCGTTGGTGGCTGTGAGTCGTTGGCGGTGAAACTGTTCTACGCTTTAAGGAGATCCCTTCAGGAAGAGAGGCGAACATGGCAAATGATCCGAAGCGTCCTGACCAGGATGAAGATGTGGATGAACCTACGGAAGAAGAGATCGAGCGGCAGAGGCGTTCGATACCGGACTGGAAACATCCTGACGATGGTAAAGAGTTATCAGACCGGGACCAGGAGCGTCCGCTGAAGCCCTGAGTTGGTCGGGGCTTCTTTGGTTGGGGGCATATCCATTTTTTTGGGTGTGGCGGCTATGGGTTTCGCCCTTACGGCGAGTCACTTGGAAAAGCCCCAAGTAACCAAGGGCTCTTGCCCCTTTCGTTCGGTGCCTCGCTGTGGCTCGGCATGCCCTCGCTCCGGTCCTGCTCCGTGGGCCCGCCGCCATCGGCCATCCATGGCCGGGGGCGGTGCGTCAAAATCAAAAGCACGGCGGCCTACGGGCCGGCCTGATTTCTGCGTATGCATTCCCCTGTAGGAGCGAGCTTGCTCGCGAAGAACGTCAATGATGGCGCGTGTTAACAGGGTAAACGCGGTGCCTGTGGGTCTATCGCGAGCAAGCTCGCTCCTACAGTGGGTAGTGTTTCAGATGAGCAAGATCAAAAGATCGCAGCCTTCGGCAGCTCCTACATTGACCGTGTGCGACGCGTTAATCCGCGTCACACACACCCCCGTAGGAGCTGCCGAAGGCTGCGATCTTTTGATCCTGCCGTTGCTTTGCTTTGCTTTGCTTTGCTTTGGCTTTTGATCTTGATCTGTTGCCCCTTTCCCAGAGGCCGAACGCAGGCGTTGCGTAGGGGGCAACCCGGCATGGATGCCGGGTTAGCCGCCCCCGGCCATGGATGGCCGATGGCGGCGGGCCCCCGGAGCAATGCCGGAGTGAGGGCATGCCGAGCCTAAGCGAGGCACCGAATGGAGGGGCAAAGCGTTTTGGTTCCTTTTGGGCGTTTGCAAAAGGGACTCGCTGTAAGAGCGAAACCGCCAGCCGCCATAACCGCAGCAACGGATATGCCCCCAATCCCAAAACATTAAAAGTAAGCCATCGAGCAGGGCTTTATTGCGAAGGCAAAAGTTTGAATCAGATCGAAACATTCCAGCGAATCTGCGTAATCCCCAATCGCTGAGCCTGAACCCGCGCCGTTTCGAGGCTCGCATGTGCAGCAATTTGCCGCCCAGCCCGCGGATAAGCATGCGCAGAAGCCGAATGGATGGCCTCGACATCTGAAAACTGCACCGCCAACTTGAAAAAATGCTGCCGCACCCCCTCAAACAGGTAATGCACCGCATAAGGAACGAGTTCACTCATATATTCCTCCAGACGTCGGCAGGACATGGGCTCAATAGTCGAATAGGGAACTCAGAGAAAACTGCGGCGCAAACAACGTGCCGAAATACGAAAGCTGAAAAAACACGAGGCTCAATGAGCCTCTGCTATTGAGAGTGTGCCGACTTCAGGTTCGTTCAGTTCTTTTGCTGAACAGTCCCCGCGCATCGTTTCAAACGTCTTCCAGCGACACGAAATCAGGGTGTTCGGCCCGATAACCCAAGGTTTTGTCGATCCAGGCGTTCAGCTCGTTGACCATGACCGGAGGTTTGCCCGGATAGCCTTTGAGGGTAGAACGCAGGAGATTGTTGATATCGAGAATTGAACGCAGGTTTCGGGTTTGTATGTATTGGCTGATAAAACAGTCGAGCTGGAAGTGTTCTGTCGTCGATAGATAAACGCACGCCAGACCACCGACTTGATTAATTGCATAATCGTCGCGCAATTGGGTTCTCTGCAAGGCTTGTAGTTGTTGGGATTTCCTTAGTTTGCTGACTCTTTGGTCAACTGGGTGATGCCGAGGGAAACGCGGCGCGCATGCTATCCGTAGTTATTCTAAAAGTATGCATGGTGGCCCCAAGTGTCAGACAGGCGGTTGACGCGCTTATGGATGGAACACTATACAAGTGTCTCTTTGTTGAAACACTGTGTGTAACGTTGAAGTGCTGAGTATTTATATATCGTTGTTATTTATGTCTGTATTGCTGTCGATATCGATAACCTCATCAATCAGTGATCCCCGCCGAACAATCGGCTCCCGGTCCGGCTGGCGGCCAGGGCCACGTTGTCGAGCAACGACGTCTATATTGAGAGATCCAGTCCGCTTCTGCGTCGTTCCATCGAGCAAGATGGGCTGGTCGAAATTGTCACGCATGCGGTGAAACCGAGCCTGATCCGATGAGCAGGCGGTTTTCTGGTTCACCTGAGTTGAATAAACGACCTCTTTAAATCATCCGACGCTGATCGGATGCGTTTTAAAGCCAGTTTTTTGCAATTTCAATCAGGAGATCATCATGAAGCAACTCGACAAAGTACTTTACACCGCCAAGGTCCATACCACGGGCGGGCGGGATGGCGCATCACGCAGCTCCGATGGTCGTCTCGACGTCAAGCTTTCATCCCCTGGCGCCCCGGGCGATGGCACCAATCCTGAGCAGTTGTTCGCCACCGGTTGGTCCGCCTGTTTCATCGGTGCATTGCAGGTGGCGGCCGGTCAAATGAAGATCAAGCTTCCGTCGGACCTGAGCATTGACGCCGAAGTTGACCTGGGCACGAACGCAGGCGGCTACCTCGTGCAGGCTCGCCTCAACATCAGCCTGCCGGGGATGGATCGCGAAACGGCTCGGGCGCTGGTGGATAAAGGGCACGAACTGTGTCCGTACTCGAAAGCCACGCGGGGCAACATCAACGTCGAGATCAACCTGGTCTGAGCGGGCGCTCGACGCCTAAACGGTTTCTGTCAGCGCAAGGGTGAAGCGCAATGCTCCATCCTTGCGTGACGACTGAGATTATCTATTGAACTGGTCCGTGTAGCTGCCGCTCATGGCATCGGACGCGACTCTATCCGAGCCCACGCCAACGCGAGATGCATACGCGAGACGAGAGGCGCCCACACGTTCAGAGCCATCGGCTGCCAGTCGATTGGCGCCTATGCGATCGGAACCATCAGAAGCCACCTGACCGGCACCGACATGATCGGAGCCATCAGAAGCCACCTGACCCGCGCCGACATGATCGGCGCCATCGGAGGCGACCTGACCGGCACCGACATGATCGGAACCATCGGAGGCCACCTGACCCGCGCCGACATGATCGGCGCCATCAGAAGCCACCTGACCCGCGCCGACATGATCGGCGCCATCAGAAGCCACCTGACCGGCACCGACATGATCGGCGCCATCAGAAGCCACCTGACCGGCACCGACATGATCGGCGCCATCGGAGGCCACCTGACCGGCACCGACATGATCGGCGCCATCGGAGGCCACCTGACCCGCGCCGACATGATCGGCGCCATCGGAGGCAACCTGACCGGCACCCACATGATCAGCGCCGTCCGATGCCACCGCAGGGACATTTCCAGCCCAGGCACCCGTCAGGACAGTTGGCATGACGACCGTTGCCGCGACTGCGAGTGCAACACCTGAAAAAAACTTGAGTTTCATGATCTTCTCCAGCACCCGTTGGTCACGAAACAATCGAGCACAGCCCATCATCTGATCCTGGCAACACGATTCATTCGGCTCGGGATTACATACGTTGACGATTGGCACGGGTGCACCGCACAGGCGCACGGGTGTCGACGTATTACATGACGCGCGGAAAACCAACTGAAGCAGTATAGGTCGACAACCCTGCCTCCGAAACTGCTTCACGACCGCCCGTAACCCTGCCCGAGGGTTGGCTCACGTTTCGCTATTCTTGACGACACGCACCGCAAGAGTTGTCGACTATTTGGCCGGCGGCCTACAGGGTTGTACGTTGAATAGAGGATGCCATGATGAAGATGTTACTGATGGTCGAATGCCCTAATGAGCCCTTCAACTCCCTGATCAAAGCCGGGACGGTGGGCGAGGTTATTGAGCGCATCCTGGTAAGCATCAAACCGGAGGCGGTGTACTTTACCGAGCAGGATGGTAGGCGCGGCGGGATCTTTCTGGTCGACGTACAAGACTCATCCGATATCCCCGCTTTTGCCGAACCCTTTTTTCTCAACTTCAACGCCACCTGCAAATTTCGCATTGTGCTGAGCCCGGAGGATCTGCAAAAGGCCGGTCTGGAAACCCTCGGGCAAAAGTGGGCATCCATTTAAGCCATAACACAACCGGTGTAGCAGCTGCCGAAGGCTGCGTTCGGCTGCGCAGCAGTCGTGAATCCTGAAAACCCGGTGGGTCTGACGGACCGCGTTGGCTGATTTTACGACTGCTGCGCAGCCGAACGCAGGCTTCGCCAGCTGCTACAAAGTAGGCATTGCGGCTGAAATATCGCTTCTCGGACCTGACCGAGCGGGGCAGAGATGATGTAAATCCGCCTGACCGAGTTTCAAAAACCACGACTGCCCATGCCTCTGTGCGACAACCCTTATCCCTCTACGAAAATTACTTTCGCCTCGTTTGATAATCACGCCTCGAAATGTTTTAAGAGTTTCACAAATTTTCGACGTGACCCTCTCGAGGAGTACCGCATGACCCTGTCCTTCGGCTATTGGCTGCTGGTGTATGCCGCCATCGCCATCATTGCGCTGATCGTGCTGATCGCCCGTTACCGACTCAATCCGTTCATTGTGATTACCCTGGTCTCCATCGGCCTGGCCTTGCTCGCCGGGATGCCGGCGTCCGGGGTGGTCGGCGCGTATGAGGCCGGCGTCGGCAAGACCCTGGGGCACATCGCGCTGGTGGTGGCGCTGGGCACCATGCTCGGCAAGATGATGGCCGAGTCCGGGGGCGCCGAGCAGGTGGCGCGGACCTTGATCGCCCGCTTCGGCGAGAAAAACGCGCATTGGGCGATGGTCTGCATCGCCTTCCTGGTTGGCCTGCCGCTGTTCTTCGAAGTCGGTTTTGTGCTGCTGGTGCCGATCGCCTTTACCGTGGCGCGGCGCGTCGGCGTGTCGATTCTGATGGTCGGCTTGCCGATGGTCGCCGGGCTTTCGGTGGTGCATGCGTTGGTGCCGCCGCACCCGGCGGCGATGCTGGCGGTGCAGGTCTATCAGGCGTCCGTGGGGCAGACCTTGCTCTACGCGATTCTGATCGGGATTCCGACCGCGATCATCGCCGGTCCCTTGTACGCCAAGTTCATCGTGCCGCGCATTCAACTGCCGGCGGAGAACCCGCTGGAGCGGCAGTTTCTCGACCGCGAACCGCGCGACAGCCTGCCGGGTTTCGGCATCACCATGGCGACCATTCTGTTGCCGGTGGTGCTGATGCTGATCGGCGGCTGGGCCAACCTGATTTCCACGCCGGGCAGCGGTTTCAACCAGTTTCTGTTGTTCATCGGCAACTCGGTGATTGCCTTGCTGCTGGCGACCCTGCTGAGCTTCTGGACCCTCGGCCTGGCCCAGGGTTTCAACCGCGAATCGATCCTCAAGTTCACCAACGAATGCCTGGCCCCGACCGCCAGCATCACCTTGCTGGTCGGCGCGGGCGGCGGCTTGAACCGGATTCTGGTGGACGCCGGCGTCACCGACCAGATCGTCAGCCTGGCCCAGGTCTTTCACTTGTCGCCGCTGTTGATGGGCTGGCTGTTCGCCGCGTTGATGCGCATCGCCACCGGTTCCGCGACGGTGGCCATGACCACCGCCTCGGGGATTGTCGCGCCGGTGGCCGTGGGGTTGGGCTATCCGCATCCGGAGTTGCTGGTGCTGGCGACGGGCGCGGGCTCGGTGATTTTTTCCCACGTCAACGACGGTGGTTTCTGGTTGATAAAAGAGTATTTCAACATGACCGTCGCCCAGACCTTCAAGACCTGGACGGTACTCGAAACCATCATCTCGGTCGTCGCTTTCGGTCTGACCGTGGGCCTCTCTTACCTGATTTAGCTCATAGAGCGTTAACCGCTCGAACACTCCGATCGCTTGCGAAATTCAATGCTCATGGTCACCCATCGGGCGCGTCATTGTGCGCGCCGGTGTTGGGTGCCAGTGGCGGATAGCGGTCGTTTAAAACTCATAAAAAAGATAAAAACACTGGAGCACCGTATGTTGAAGCGAGCAATCCCCACCGCATTTTTGCTGGCCACCGGTTCGCTGTGCGCACAGGCAGCAGACTCTGTCGCGCATGGTTTTCTGGAAGACAGCAAAGCCAGCCTCTCGATGCGTACCTTGTATTTCAACAGCGATAACCGCGACGGCAGCGCTGATCCTTCGAAAACCGAGGAAGCCGCGCAGGGTTTTGTGCTGCGCTATGAGTCCGGATTTACTCAAGGCCCGGTCGGGTTCGGGCTCGATGCACAGGCTCTGCTTGGCGTTACATTGGACAGCGGTGCCGGCCGCCACGTCGGTAGCGGCATGATCCCGACTGACGGCGACGGTGCGGCTGATGCCTGGAGCAGTTTCGGCCCCACCGCGAAGATGCGTATCGCGAAGACCGAGTTCCGCTACGGCACGCTGCTGCCCAAACTGCCGATCCTGCTGTCGAACGATGCCCGTGTATTGCCGCAATCGTTCACCGGTGCGCAGGTCACCTCGAACGACATCGATGGCCTGATGTTAACGAGTGGTGTGCTTGAGCATGCGGTCGGTCGCGCCTCGACTGATCGCACCGGTCTGTCGGTGGCGGGCAGCACTCAGGACAGCAACAAGTTCTACTTCGCCGGGGGTGACTACAACCTCACCAAGGACCTGAAGGCTCAGTATTATTTCGCGCAATTGGAAGACTTCTACAACCAGAACTTCTTTGGCCTGACCCACGTTCTGCCCATCGACGGCAAAAGCTCCTTTACCACCGACCTGCGTTACTTTCGCACCACGTCAACCGGTGCAAACAGCTCCGCTGCGGGCAGGGCCCAAGGTTATCGGGTCTCGGGTTACACCGATGACGACAATGGTGAAATCGACAACAACACCTGGGTGGCGATGATCACCTATGCCAACAGTGGTCACGCGGTGTCGCTGGGGCATCAGCAAGTGGGGGATGGCAGCAATTTCGTCCAGCCCAATCAGGGCAGCCTGGTCGATAAAGGCGCGGGCGGCGGCAGCGTTTACCTGCCCACCGACCGCATGATCCAGAGCTTTGCGCGTGCGGGTGAGCAGACCAATTTCGGTCAGTACAGCTATGACTTTGCGCCTTTGGGCATACCGGGTTTGAAAGCCACTATCGCGTATTTGAAGGGGACGGACATCAAAGCCCGGAACGCGGCGGATCAGTCTGAGTGGGAGCGTGATATGACGCTGGATTACGTGCTGCAATCGGGCGCGCTCAAAGGCGTTGGTTTTAGCTTGCGCAATGGTAAGTCGAATACTGACGCTGGGCGCAACGTGGATCAGAATCGCTTTATCATCAACTACACGCTGTCGTTGTTGTAATCGACCGGGGCTGGCCGGGGGTTTGGGGGTGTATCCGTTTTTGTGGTTGCGGCGCCGATGGAGGTGGTCACAGGTTGACGGACAGGCTCAGGGCGTGAAGGGGCGGTGCGTCAAAATCAAAAGCTGAACGCGAGCTAACGCACGACCTGTAGGAGCTGGCTTGCCAGCGAAGGTCGTTAACGATGACGGCTTTCAACAGGATAAACGTGGCGTCTTTGAGTCCTTCGCTGGCAAGCCAGCTCCTACAGGGGATTGCGTACACCTGTAGGAGCTGCCGAAGGCTGCGATCTGTTGATCTTGCCGTTGCTTTGCTGTTGCTTCAGATCTGCCGCCCCTTCCCCAGAGGCCGAACGCAGGCGTAGAGCGAAACCACCAGCCGCCGTTACCGCAGCAACGGATATGCCCCAATCCCACCCCAAACGTATCTTGGCGTTCAAAAGCTACAGCACAGGCGTCCGAGGCGGAATCAATCGCTTCGAACCAGTCGCCTCAAACGCCGAAGCAAAGCGCAGCAGCGTCGAATCGTCATAGGCACGCCCAGCAAATGTCAGCCCCACAGGCATACCGATATCGGGCATGACACCCATCGGCACCGTGACCGTAGGAACGCCCAAGTGCCGGATCGCAAGGTTGCCATTAGCGACCCACACGCCGTTACTCCACGCAATATCCGCAGACGCCGGATCGACATCGGCATTCGCCGGGCCAACATCGGCCACCGTCGGGAACAGCACCGCATCGAGCCCGAGCCGATCCATCCAGTCCTCAAGATCAATGCGCCGGGTCTGTTCAAGCCCGCGCAGGCCGTCAGGCACCGTGGTGATCTGGTCCCACGGCGTAATGCCGCGCTGGGCCATCTTCACATACTCGTCCATGCCGGCCGCAAGGTCGTCCTCACGGTTGGGAAGCGTCCCCGGGTCGTGGGGGAAAATCAGCGGTCCGTCGACGTCCGCCAGGCGATTCAATTTGGGATCGCCATTGGCCCGCAGAAAATCATCGAACGCCCAGGCCGACAGGTCCCACAACTCATGATGCAGGAACTCTTTCGACACCAGGCCACGGGTAAACACGGTCGGCGCACCGGGACGATCACCCTCGCAATTGGAGACCAGCGGGAAATCCACTTCGACCACTTCCGCACCGGCGGCTTCAAGTGCCTTGCGAGCCTCTTCCCAGAGCCCGATCACCGAAGGGCGAGTGATAATCCGCTGGCCCGTCGGACCACCGATACCCGGCGATTCAGACGTACCGGCCTCGGGGTCCGCATTGATGTACATGCGGGGCACGCCGAGACGCTTTCCGACAAGTGCCTCGGGCTTCGCGGCGAGTTCCTGATAGGACGCGGGGCGCACCGATGCGACACTCGGAATCGGCACCCAGGGTTGCAGTCGCCACAGATCGCCGCGGGTGTCGGGATCTTCCGCGACCACCACATCGAGCACTTCGAGCAGATCGGCCATGGTTCTGGCAAACGGCACGACAACGTCCATCGTCGTCGTCAGCGGCCAGTTCCCGCGCACCGAGATCACACCGCGCGAAGGCGTATAAGCGCACAGACCATTGTTCGATGCCGGACCGCGTCCGCTCGACCAGGTTTCTTCAGCCAGGCCGAATGCCGCGAAACTGGCGGCGGTCGCCGTCCCTGCGCCGTTCGATGAGCCCGAGGCGAAGGGTGCGGTGAGATAGTCAGCGTTGTACGGGCTCTCCGCACGGCCGTAGACCCCGCGCTGCATGCCGCCGTTGGCCATGGGCGGCATGTTGGTCTTGCCCAGGCAGATTGCTCCAGCGGCGCGAAGCCGTTCGATGGTGAACGCATCGCGATACGCAATCAGATTGGCGAAAGCGGGACTTCCAGAGGCTGCCGTCAACCCCTTCACCAGATAGCTGTCCTTGGCCGTGTAAGGGATGCCATCCAGCGGCCCCAGCGTCTCGCCCTTGGTCCGACGGGCATCGGAGGCCTGTGCTTCCTTCAACGCTTCGGGGTTGCGAACCACCACTGCATTGAGGGCGGTGGGCGTGTCGGGACCGTCGTAGGCATCGATCCTGGCGAGATAAGCCTGGACCAGCTCAACCGACGTTGTCTGGCCGGCTTCGAGCGCCGCACGCAGTTCGGCAATGGAAACTTCGGTGACCTCGATCATGCTGTTACCACCGGTTGCTGAAGGGGGATGTAGTGAGTGGTTCCTTCACGTTGTGTCTTGGGTTCAGGGACATCACTTATCTCAAAATGGGTTCGCATAACGGTTCTACCTTAAGCACGTTTGTTGCTGAACAAGGGGCGAGGAATGAGGCAAAAAAAAGGTTCAGGTTTAGCGACATAGTATCGACCAAACCAATCCAGTAGTTGTAGCAGTAAGTCTGTCTGCGCAAGACTATGTTCAAGCGAATGTCGTCTCTATTGGCAAAAGGAAAGGTCGAGTGTTTAAAGATCAGGTCATCGAGCGGTTTCACCAGGAGTTCGGCAACCCGGACCGAGTCAGATCAAAAGTCACCGCCTTCAATGCCGGAGCGCTTGGAGTCGTTGTTCAGACTGACCAACCCAATCGCGAGGATGCTGCATTTGTCTGGCTGCCATACCCACCAGACGATCAACCCGTCCCGGAAATTGCCCTGGAATACGCAGGGGACTCAGGACGACATAGCGGCACCTATGCTTCTGCGGGCCTGGAAAAAGGACAGCCAGCGCTCAAGTTGATAGTGAGATCCGATGCTGAACTCAATGACGTAGTGGCTTATATCAAGGCCCATACCAGCAATGCTACTTTGCCTGCGGTGAAGGCAACACCACGGGTTGCCACACTCGAAGCTGGCACCGAAGGCACCTTGATCCCCGTCGATTTGAACAGTATGCCCGCCCCCAAGCCTGTCGCTCCCCGCCGGGAAGCAATCCCGCGGGCCGTGCAGCGTGAAGTCTGGCAAAGAGATGGCGGCGCGTGCGTTGAGTGTGCATCGCGACAGCTGCTGTGTTTCGACCATATCGTCCCGTTTTCCCTGGGCGGGAGTAACACGGTCAGAAACCTGCAATTACTCTGTGAACCTTGCAATCTGTCCAAGGGTAATCGGATCTAGTGACTCAGGAGGGTAGGTGGATGGACTTTGCGCATCAGCAGGTGTTGGTGGGGGAGGTGTTTGAAGCGGTCTGCGCTCGCTCGCCCTTGGCTGGAAAACAGATGATCGACCTAGGTTCGTTTAGCGTGCTGTTCGAGGGGGAAACGCCGGCCTCGGTGTACCGTTTGTCTGCCGACAACGCCACCCATGACTTCGCCGCGAAGGCGAAAAAGCTCGGCTTGCCAGGCGTCGTCCGACTGTTGGCCGACTATGGTGCCGTCGCGCTCTATCACGACGACGCCTTCAATCCCGATTACCTGTGGCTGGCCCACCTGGAACATCTGGAAGTTCTGCAGGCGTACCCCGTTCAGCAAGCTGCCGTCGCGCGACTTTTGCTGCATCTGACCGACAGCGACGACGGCGACTTGCTCGCTACGCCGCAAGAAAAGCACGCTCTGTTGGCAAAGCTCGACGATGTCCCAATCGAGGCTTGCACACGACAGGCCGTCGAAGCCATGCGATGCCTGTTTCCCGAATACATCGCGCATAGCGACATCGCCATGGATCTTGGTGCCAGCAACTTCATGATCCGCGCAGCGACAGGCGACTTGGTGTTGAGTGATCCAGTCAGCGGGCTTTGCAATATTACAGATGAGCGCCATGAGCGCCTGTTGGTGGAGGGGATCGTGGTGGAAATCCAGGAATAAGTGAAGGGGCCTGGCTTTTCCAGGCATCACCAACGTAGGGCGACCGCGATGAACAGGAAGACCCAGAGCGGATAGACTCCTCGTCCTATTTGAATGCCCTGCGTAAATCATCAATGACTTGGGTGATCGAAGGTCCCTGGATTGCCGGTGGTTCAGGGCGCTCTCCAAACTCGCGCCAGATGAACAGCGTCAGTTCCGCCCCATCGGTCAGTGACTGGGCATTTTCGTTTGTGGCGAAGGTTTCCAGGAGTCTGTATCGCGCATCCTTCCAGAAAAGTTCTTCAACCCAGTGATAGACAGGAATGAAGTGGAAGTGGATGGGATAACCCGGATCGTGACCGAATCGACTGATGTAGAGCCATTTCGGTTTTAGCTGCGACTCAAGGGTTTTCTGGATTGTTGCGAGCAGGCCACCCAACTCCGCCAGCGCCTCGCCCGCAAGTTCGGCCAGCGAGCTGACGTGAGCCCTCGATCCCAGCATCAGATAACCAGGAAGCGCGGACGACATATGATGATTGAGTATCCAGTGCGCAGTTTCATGGATGATGAATTGTGCTGCTACTTCCATGTGGCGGTGTCCATCATTGATCGGCTACAGAGAATATCAAGGCATCACGGTAGTGTCCGTTTTTGACCGATCGTTGCCTGTTGCGAAGAGGGGGCACTCGCCCCCTTGCTGACGTTGGCGATAGCTTTAGAGCAGCCCTTGGTTATTCAACTTCAAACGCGCGTAGAAGAGAATTGCGACAGCTGGAATCAAGGCCGAATAGCCTGGTTTCACCGCGCTTTTCAGATTCGTGACAGCTGCCCTGATGCGCTTGGTCGAAACCAGATTAGTCAGGGTTGGCAGTGCCGATGCAGCTTCAAGCACTAATTCCTTGCTCCCACTGGTCGAGGCTGGGGTTGTCTTACGATACTCGGGCGCAGGTGCCTCAGAGGTCGAGAAGTAGGACGTAACGGTCAGGCTTGCTGCCAGAGCATCAACCTGCGCGAAGTAACCTTTCTCGGACATTGCATCCAAATGCTGGGCAATGTCCTGCTTTGAAGCGAGCACATGACCCTCACCGAAAGAAGAGTGGAAGCACTTGCTGATCAGCAGCTCCTCCATCTCAATCACCCTCACACAATCGTGCAACTCGCTCTCCAGATCGTAATGTTCGGCCAGCATGAGCAAGATCTGTACGTACTTAAGACCGCGTCCACGCGCCAGATTGATCAGGCAGTGGCCGCCCAATAGTTGGAACTCCCTGGTCAGCAGATACAGCGAATGGTCGGTTTCAAGGGTCGTCCAGCTACTGCTGCGCAGGTGTTTGGCGACTTGGCTGCGGATTCTATCGCTGGTCAGTTCGAGCAGGTCGTATAAAAAGTGGTCGGCCACGACGGGGTCAGGATTCTTGATGATTGGAAGGGGCTGACTTGAGACGGGGAGGCCACTTTTGTAGCCATGGAAGCCTGATGCCCGCAGTACCTGCTCCAGATGCGACCAATAGTCGGTATGACCGAAAGACGCCATTCGTACGTTTTTGCAGTTGGGAACTGGCCGGCGACCTGCGCTGCTTTCCCCAGCATTCAACCGCAAAATGTCATCGTCTTTTGAGTAAGCATTGTAGAGCTTACAGTTTGTGCGCTTGCGGATGGCTCTGGCGTCGTTTCCCGACAGTTCGACCGCAGCAGCCATCAAAAGCACATCGCCAATGTCGAGGTCGTTTTGAGTTGGCTTGTCCAGCAGATCGAGTAGTGCACTCACCACTACCCGCCCGCCAAGCGAGTGTCCGACTAGATTGACCTTCGAAACGTAGGGATGATGTTTGAGAAGGTAGCTCTCAAGTTGTGAGATCAGGGTCTTGCCCATGTCTGTGGCACGGTTGCGACTGGTGTTGAAGTGTACGGCGCGATCGACCACTGCTGCCGCTGTGCCTGCCAGGATGTTGAACCGGGCGATCGCTGACACACCACTGCTGGATAACTTGTCGAACTGGCTCCAGTGCCCCGACGGCCAGTAGGCAAAGATGTTGATGCAGTTGTGCAGGGATGACGGGATGTGCTTGCGCAGCGCACACCGGTCTTCTATGTCGTGGCCGGCTGAGTAGCCGTGGATGAAGACGTTTGCGACCTCCCCGGAGCAGTGGGGGAGGGTCGTAAATTTGAACGGGTGGTTCACGCAACGTCCTTGTCTGGGGTTGTAGATGAGTGAATGATGGCATCGGGCTATTTTCTTGTAAACGGATGCTTGGACAGTAAGCAAGTGTCCCAGGAAGTGGCGATGCGGTGATAGTGGTCCGAGCCTTCTGTAGTTCCTGGAGATGGCCCAAATTGAAACGGGCCAAATCCAGGGGAACCGATCGAATAGCGCAAGCGTGCGCCCCGGCGTCCATTACATCCGATAGCTATCGTCGATGCGGTCAAGCTTACGCAGCAGGGCCGGCCAGACGAACATACCGCCCAGTCCTCCTGTTTGATAGCGCGACGCCTCCTCTACGCCTTCGATGATGTGAGGGGCAACCACCGTCAACTCGCTCCCGCCGGACTGCGCGGCAAGCTGGATCTGGCAGGTCGTCTCGAAGCCGTACATCCCGAGGAACGCATCGGCAATCGTCGGCCCCACGGTCAGCAATCCGTGATTCCTCAGCATCAGGAATCTCGCGTCGCCAAGGTCTGCTGCCAGGCGAGGCTTCTCGTCGTCGCGAAGCGCAATGCCTTCGTAGTCGTGGTATCCGAGCGATGCCAACACGACCGTCGATTGCTGCGAGATCGGCAGCACGCCCGCCTTCTGGGCACTTACCGCCACGCCTGCGCGGGTATGGGTGTGCAGAACACACTGGACATCCTCACGCGCTGCATGAATCGCGCTGTGAATCACAAATCCGGCGCGGTTTACCGGGAAAGGCGAGTCGCTGACCTTGTTGCCGGATTGATCAACCACAATGAGCGATGATGCAGTGATCTCGTCGAACAGCAACCCATAGGGGTTGATGAGGAAATGGTGCTCGGGCCCGGGAATCCGTGCGCTGATGTGGGTAAAGACCAAGTCTGTCCAGCCATACAGCGCGACGAGTCGATAGCAGGCGGCAAGATCACAGCGCAGCTGCCATTCTTCCTGGCTAACCACGTCCTGCAGTGATGGGATATTCATAGCGTTTCCTTTTTGTATGGACGTGATGTTCAGGCTGCGTCGTTATGCCTGTGTCTCTTTGCATTACCAATGTCGTGCAAGCGGCATAGGTTCGACGCACCTTGCTCCAGCATCTCGATTAATGCTGTTTCATCCACGACCGACCCTCGGGAAAGGCTGATCAGTATCCCCTTTGGCCGCCATTGGCGGAGTGCAGTTGCAGTTGCGCCGCTTCGCCAGCACGCGGCGCAACATAGGTTCGAACACACTAAGTGGAAGAGTCTCGGCGTCCGGGTCGAATGCCTTGCTGTCGTAGAGTTCGCAGAACTCTTCGGTGTAAGCGTAGTGCGGGCTGTCTTTGAACATTTCGCGCATGTTCCTGTCCGCACCGAGGTGATGGAAGTAGTAGTAGCCCTGGAAAATGCCATGGTTCAGCACCATCCAGTGGTTGGCTTCACTGACAAAAGGCTTGAGTATTGCGGCTGCAATGTCGGGATGATTGGACGCGAAGCCGAGCGTGTCCCCGATGTCATGCAGTAGCGCGCAGACGACGTATTCTTCGTCACGCCCATCTTGAAGCGCTAGAGTGGCCGTTTGCAGCGAATGGGCGAATCGATCGATGGGAAAGCCGCCGCAATCTCCCTCAAGCAAACGAAGGTGAGCCATCACGCGGTCTGGAAGTTGTTTCGAGGAGGCAAGGAACTCGTTACTGATCAGTTGCCAGTCTTTCTTGGTGCTATTTTGAAAACTGGTGAAGGTTGCACGACTATTCATGATGGCTCCGAGGTCGGGTTGGAGTCTGCTCGACATTGGCAAGCAGGCCTGTGAAGCAACATTCTGCCGACCTGCTCGAAGCCGAACTGCAAGAAATCTTGCAATCCTTGGATCTATCCAGTCAGGAAAGGTTGACGTTTGATGTACTCCGTCCAGGACAACTTGTTCACGCACATGTCTAAAGCGCCGTGGTTCGGGGCGTTGGACCTGCAGGAACGAAAAGTGCTTCTTTCAGAAGCCACACCATTGCACTTTGGGCCAGGCGAATACGTGTTCCGCCAAGGTGATCGCCCTGACGGCTTCTATGCCGTGGTCCAGGGGGCCGTGAAGGGATCGACGTTGCTGGAAAATGGTAAGGAAGCCATTCTGGGAGTGCTTGAACCGGGAATTTGGTTCGGTGAAGCGTCGATGATTGATGGCCTGCCAAGGTCTCATGACGCAACGGCGCTCAACGATTCAAGGGTGCTTCGTATCGGCATGGAAATCTTTACTGACCTGATGCTGCGCAGCAGTTTCGCTCGTTCGATTGCACTGCTGCAGGCGACGCGCATGCGTTCCCTCTATGAATTGATCGAGGACGCGATGTTACGGTCAACCAGGGCCCGGGTCGCGCGTCAGCTGCAAAGGTTGGCGCGAGCAGATACGGCGGCAAGCGGCAGTGGCTGCCATGTCATCGCCATTACTCAAGAGATGCTGGCAATGATGCTCGGCATCACACGCCAGACCCTTGCGCTGGAGATCAAGGAGATGGCCGCTCGAGGCATCCTTGCCATTGAATATGGACGGATCAGGATCAGGTCGATGGATGCTTTGAGGGAAATAGAGCAAAACACTTGATTGCAACCAGCACGACCTTGTGCGGTGTCGCGGATACAGTTCTCCCGATTCAAGTCTCATTGTTGGCACGAACCAGGTCAGCTATGCCGTCCGGCCACCGCCGACCATGTAATGCGCACCCCTGAAGCGCCACCGGTGACGATGGCGACTTTACCCTGCAGATCGGACATGTGTACTCCTCAGGAAACAGGGCTCAGCACTTTTGTACTCATTCTTGTTCTTTTCGCCGGGTGGGCCAGGCAGCAAGTGCCTGAAGCCATATTCATTACCGCTTGTTGAGATACGCCCCCTCCAAGCGAGGGGGACGGCATTGGATTGCATCGTATAAAACAGACCCGCACGCCATGAAAGTTCATCGGGGCGATTCGCATCCGTAGGGCGGTTGGCTTTTTTCGAACAAGGGGTGATACGGATGGAAAGGATTGATGCGATCGTCGTGGGGGCGGGGTTTTCCGGCCTCTATATGCTTCACCGTTTACGCGAAGAAGGCTTGTCCACCCGCGTTTTCGAGCTCGGTGATGACGTCGGCGGGGTTTGGTATTGGAACCGCTACCCCGGCGCCAAGTGCGATATCGAAAGCGTGTATTACAACTACACCTTTTCCCCGGAGCTGCTCCAGGAGTGGACGTGGGAAAACCGCTATCCCGATCAACCCGCCATCTTGAAATATCTCAATCATGTGGCGGACCGCTTTGATCTGCGTCGGGACATACAGTTCAAGACGCGCGTCACCAGTGCCCATTACGACCAGAAGAGCAAAAGGTGGCTGGTGCAGACCGACGACGGCAAGACGGTCTCGGCAAAGTACTTTATCTCCGGCGTGGGTTGCCTCTCCTCGTCCAACACGCCGAAGTTCAAAGGGCTGGATAGCTTCCAGGGCGAATGCTTCCATACCGGTAGCTGGCCGCATGAGCCGGTGGACTTCAAAGGCAAGCGCGTCGGCGTCATCGGCACCGGCTCAAGCGGTATTCAGGCCATCCCGGTCATCGCCAAACAAGCGCAGCATCTCTACGTATTCCAGCGCACGCCGCAATACACGATACCGGCAGGCAATCGTCCTTACGACGAAGCATTCATTCGCGACACCAAGGCGAACTACGGCGCGATCAAACAGCAAATGCTGCAGTCCTGGTCAGGCACCCCCAAAAAGCCGCCGGAACGTTCGGCATTGGACGCGACCGAGCAAGAACGCCGCAGTGCCTATGAAGCCGTGTGGCAGGACGGCGGTCAGTTGTTGTCAGCATTCAAGGATCTGATGACAAATCTGGACGCCAATGCGACCGCAGGCCAATTCATTCGCGACAAGATCGGCGAGATCGTCCGCGACCCTGCGGTCGCTAAAGCGCTGACGCCTTCTTACGTCTACGGCACCAAGCGCCCGGTGCTGGACACCGGCTACTACGAGACCTTCAACCGTGACAACGTCACCCTGGTGGACGTGAAAAGCGCGCCCGTGGTGGAGATTACGGCCAACGGATTGCGCACCACCGAAGGCGACTACGAATTCGATGCCCTGGTCTTTGCAACCGGCTATGACGTCGTTACCGGACCGCTGTTCAGGCTCGATGTTCGTGGCAAAGAAGGCGTGGCGCTGAAGGATAAGTGGGCCAATGGCAGCAGCATCCAGACCTATCTCGGCATCGCCACTTCCGGCTTTCCGAATTTCTTCATGATTACCGGCCCGCAAAGCCCGGCCCTGTTGAGTAATAACGCGATCTCCATCGAGCAGCACGTCGAATGGATCACCGACTGTATCCGTTACCTGCGCGAGCACAAGCTCGAGAGCATCGAAAGCAATGTCGAAGCCGAACAGGCATGGAGCAAGCATTGCAAGGAAGTCTCGGACGCGACCCTGTTCTCGCAAGGCGAATCCTATTGGACGGGGGCGAACATCGAGGGCAAGCATATGACATTCCCTGTCTATGTCGCGGGTGTCGGCGTCTATCGCGGGATCTGCGACAAGGTCCAGGCGAATGGCTATGAGGGCTTCTCCCTCACACCTTACCCCGCCAATGCCAATGCAGAGGCGGTACAGGCCTGAGCGTGAATCATAGTTGCCTTGACTCAGTTACGCGGGAGGGTCCACCACCGCACTGCGAACAAAAATAAGTATAAGACGTGGAAACCAACATGAAGCAACTGCACAACAAAGTCGCCGTGATTACCGGCGCCGCCAGCGGCTTCGGCCGCGAACTGGCCATTGCCTGCGCCAAAGAAGGCATGCGCCTTGCGCTGACCGATATCGACGAAAAGAACCTGCAAGGCACCGTCGAACTGCTACCGCCAGGCACGCAAGCGCTGACGATGAAATGCGATGTCGCCAAGGCCGAGCAGGTCGAGCAATTGGCAGTGGCAACTTACGAACGCTTCGGCGCCGCGCACCTGCTGTTCAACAATGCCGGAGTCTTTGTTGGCGGCCCATTGTGGACGGCTACAGAGCAGGATTGGGAATGGATGCTCGGCATCAACGTAAAGGGGGTTGCGAATGGCATCCGCAGCTTTGTGCCTCGCATGCTGGCACAAAATGACGACTGCCATGTCGTCAATACCGGGTCGGGTGCCGGGCTGACGTCGGCGCCAGGTCTTGGTATCTACTGCGCGGCAAAGCATGCGGTGACAACGATCTCCGAATGCCTGCAGCTTGAATTGCAGGAACAAAACGCGACGATTGGTGTGTCGTTGTTATGTCCACTTTTTGTGTCGACGGGGATTGCCGATGCTGCGCGCAATCGTCCGGCCGAACTCGGCGCGGTCAATCCGGCAAATGCGAAATACGAGGACAGGTTACGCAAGGCAACGCAGGCAGGCACGCTCAGCGCCGCCGACATCGCGCGCATCACGCTCGACGCGGTGAAGGAAAACCGTTTCTACATCCTGCCGCATCAAAACATCAAAGGTTGGGTTGAAACGCGCATGCGCGACATTCTTGACGAGCGCAGCCCAAGCAAAATTTCAGGCTGATACTCAAGGGATTACACATCACCGAAGGCGAGTACCCAGTCGACGCCCTCGTCTATCCAACCGCCTATGACACCGTAACGGGACCGCCGTTCTGGCTCGATATTCGTGTCAAGGACGGCGACGCCTCGAAGAAAAAGGGGCCCGACGACCTCTACCCAAGAATAAAAAAAATCCAACTTCAGAGAAGCGATATGAATCCTATTGAACAGGTTCTGCCGACAACCTCGGAACACGCGACCACGAAAGCGAGGAACCTCTATCGCAAGGTCATCTGGCGGCTGATGCCCTACCTGCTCATCGCCTTTGTATTCAACGCTATCGATCGCATCAACCTCTCCTTCGCCAAACTGAACATGGCGGCGGACATCGGCTTGAGTGACGCCGCCTACGGTATCGGCGCGGGGATTTTCTACCTGGGATACATCCTGTTTGAGATCCCCAGCAACCTGTATATGCAGCGCGTCGGCGCTCGCGCCACGCTGACGCGGATCATGGTGCTGTGGGGCTTGATCACGGTGGCGATTGCCTTTGTCACCACGCCGAACCAGCTGATTGCCGTGCGCTTTTTGCTCGGGGCCGCGGAGGCCGGCTTCTTCGCCGGCGTAATCCTCTACCTGACCTACTGGTTCCCTTCCGCGCTGCGGGGCCGCATCACAGCGATATTCTATATGTCAGCGTTGGTTGCCGGAATCATCAGCGGCCCGCTGGCGGGCTGGATCATGACCAGCTTCAACGGCTGGATGGGGCTGCGCGACTGGCAAGTGTTGTTTGTGCTCGAGGGCATTCCAGCGGTGTTGCTTGGTCTGTTCGGCTGGTTCTGGCTCACCGACAAGCCTTCTCAGGCCACCTGGCTGAGCGATTCGGAAAAGCAGGCCATTATTCGCGCGGTGGAGGTCGAGCCGGCCAAGAGCAGTGCGCGTGGCGGTTTTAGTGAGGTATTACGCGATCCGCGAGTGTACATCGCCGGGCTGACGTTCTTTTTCATCAACTGCGGCTCGCACACCGTCTCCTATTGGATGCCGACGCTGATCCGCGGCTTCGGTGTGGAGGACATGAAAACCATCGGCATGCTGTCCAGTCTCCCTTTCATCGGGGCCTTGTGCGGCATGTACCTGCTGGCTCGCAGCTCGGACAAGCGCCAGGAGCGGCGCTGGCATGTCGGATTGACGATGCTGGCAAGCGCAATCAGTTTCTTCCTGCTCGGCTTCGCACAAGCCAGCCTGCCGCTCACGGTACTGCTCCTGAGCCTGGGGGCGGCGACGACCTTTTCCGCGATCTCGCTGTTCTGGACCATTCCACCCGCCTTGCTGACACCCGCCAAGGCTGCCGGCGGCATCGCCCTGATCAGCACCATGGGCAACTTCGCCGGAGTGGTCAGCCAAATGGCGGTCGGCGCGATCAAGTCTGCAACAGGCAATCTGTATATGGCTTTTGATGTGATCGCCGCCGTTTTGGTGATCGGGGCTCTATTGCTGCTGATTGCGATTCCGGCTCACTGCCTGGAGGCGCGCCGTCCAGGCACGGGGGCGGACTGACCCCGCAACTGCACACCACAAACGGGGGGGTGAAGAACAAAAACTTCGGCCATCGCTTCACCTTGATCCCACTCCGCGTTCCAGATCCATGATTCAACCAACCAGGAATAATGCAATGTCTAACACCCCCGACTTCAGCGTAGCGAGCAAGCACGTCCTGATCACCTGCGGCTTGCCAACGCCTTTCGCCCACACCTCAAGGCGAGCAGAGGCTGCCTGATCAACATCGCCTCGCTTTACTCCTATCTGGGTGCCCCGAATGTGCCCGCCTATGGTGCAGCCAAGGCAGCCGTGGTCTCCCTCACCAAGTCGCTGGCGGCTTCCTTCGCCGAGGACCGCATCCGGGTCAACGCCATTGCGCCGGGATGGACCAAGACTGAGATGACCCGTGCCGGCCGTGAGATTACCGAGCTCAACGCTCAGATCGTCTCGCGCATTCCCGCCGGCGACTGGGCTGAGCCCGAGGACATGGCCGGCACGGCGATTTTCCTGGCGTCGCCAGCGGCGCGCTACGTCAATGGCGTGACGATTCCCGTGGACGGCGGTTACCTCGCGACTTGAGTTGACCTGAAACGCGGCATCCCGAGTCGGCTTCATTGATGTCGGCTCGGTCGTCGCTGAAGGAGCGCACATGCCGTTCGTTTCGCAGACGGGCATCGTCGATACCGCACGTAACCGTCCGGACGAATTGAGCGCCGTCAATCCGATGAATGCGCAAGAGAAGATACGCGATGCGACGTTGGCGGTCGCACGCCGCGCAGCCGGCATCAAACACATCACGCTCGATACCTTGAAGGAAAACTGTTTCTAAATCCTGACGCTTGAAAACATCATGGGCTTCGATTTCGGCCGCATTCTGCATGCCTGGCAGGGTCATTAATGGCCGATTTGTAACTGGCAGCTCCATCTATCGTTTGAAAGTGTTGCTTGCTGTGCGTCTTCTACACTGACGAAGCCCGCTCGTGACCCGTAGCTCACGACCTCGGGCCCACTGCCTTTTGCACGTTTGCCGGTCATGCTTTCCAGGCTTTGCGGTTGACGCAGGCGTTGATAAGCACCCTGCAACCCCACACCAACCAGGTCGCGAGGGGACACACGCCATGAACGCAATTACGACCAAAGACGGCACCAGGATTTTCTACAAGGATTGGGGGCCGAAAGACGCGACGCCCATCGTGTTTCACCACGGCTGGCCATTGAGCGCGGATGACTGGGACAATCAGATGATGTTCTTCCTGCTCAAAGGCTATCGGGTGATCGCGCACGATCGCCGCGGGCACGGGCGCTCGACCCAGACGTGGGAGGGCAACGAAAGGGACACCTACACCGCCGATGTCATCGAGTTGACCGATGCGCTCGACCTCAAGGGGGCGATCCATGTCGGCCACTCGACCGGTGGTGGTGAAGTCGCACGCTACGCCGCGCGAGCCAAGCCGGGACGCGTTGCCAAGGCCGTACTGATCAGCGCGGTTCCGCCCATCATGGTCAAGTCGGAGAAGAATCCTGGAGGTTTACCTCTGGAAGTGTTCGACGGGTTCCGTTCGGCATTGGTTGCCAGTCGTGCGCAGTTTTACGTGGACGTGCCGGCGGGGCCGTTCTACGGCTTCAATCGACCGGGGGCCAAGGTCTCGCAAGGCGTCATCGACAACTGGTGGCGTCAAGGCATGATGGGCGGTGCAAAAGCTCATTACGACTGCATCAAGGCGTTTTCCGAGACCGATTTCACCGAAGACTTGAAGGCGATTCAGGTGCCGACGCTGGTCATGCATGGCGAGGATGATCAGATTGTGCCGTTTGCAGACTCTGCGCCGCTTTCGGCCAAACTCTTGAAACATTCCACGCTCAAGACGTACCCAGGCTTTCCTCACGGAATGCCGACGACCAACGCGGATCAGATCAATGCTGATTTGTTGGCGTTTATTCGCGGTTGAGCACTGCGTCGTGATGGCGGCGGCACAAGATAAGGGGACGATTTGTTTTCGAAGAAAATGGATCTGTCCCTTTTTTCACACCCGCGTTCCCGTAGGCAGCCTTGAGTGACCGGTGGAATCCACAGCCGATTATTGCCAGTCACTATCAAACCAAGGCGAAAAACCTGCCCCCGAATCGCTACATCGTCGGGCTTGCCTCCTCCAGATTACTCAACAACCACTCACTAAAACTTCGCGCATTGTTCTCGCTGTCACGGTGCGTCAGCAATGCCCAATTCGGTCCGCGAATGGTTTGCTCGACCAAGGGTTGCAGCAATCCTTGGGCGCGTGCCTGCCGGCTCAGGAGCTCGCTGACCAGGGCGATGCCGAGGCCGGCGCAGGCGGCGTCGAGCAGCAGGCCGGGGTCGGAGAAGTTCAGCCCCTGATCGTGCTGGCCGACATCGATGCCGGCTTCCACCGCCCAGTGACTCCAGTCCATTTCCCGCTCGCCGTGCAGGGTGGTGCGCTGTTCCGGTGCCAACGCCAACAGGTTCGGGTGGCACGCCGGGTAGAGGCGATCGGCGTGCAGCACCTTGAAGCTGCATTCGGCCTGGGAGCTGATGTCGTCGCGCACCGCGAGGTCGATGGTCTGGGTGGTCATGTCCGGCACTTCATCGGTACTGAAAATCCACAGATCAACCTCCGGATGCTGACGACGAAAATCCCCCAGGCGTGGCAGCAACCAGTGACGGGCGAACGCGGGAGTGGTGTTTAGGACCAGTTGGTTGGGTTTCTGGTATTGCCCGAGGCGGCGAATGCCGACGGCCAGTTGTTGCAGCAACGCCTGGGTGGTGCTGAGCAGGTCGTGACCGGCATCGGTCAGGCTGACACTGCGGCCACTGCGAAAGAACAAGGGCTGCTCAAGGTACGCCTCGAGGCTGCGGATCTGCTGGCTGATGGCCGACTGGGTCAGGTGCAGCTCGGCGGCAGCCTTGTGGAAACTGCCGAGCCGAGCGGCGGCTTCAAAGCCGCGAAGGGTGCTGAGTGGCGGCCAGTGCTTGAGCATATTGATAAGTTCCTCTAATCAGTTTTCCACAAAATCCATCGTTTGTTTGTCTGTTTAGCCAGCCGTAGCATGGATAACAAGCCAATCAAGGCAGTTCTCATTGAACACAATGTCTTAACTCAAAGAGCTTTTTATCATGGGGCATGTCATGCAGCAGGATCAAATTCAAAACAGTGGTTGGTTGATGCCGGCAGAGTGGGTCAAGCACGCCGCGACGTGGATGGTCTGGCCACACAACCAGGCACTTTGGGAGTCGGGTTGGCGCGTCACCTTGCCGCTGGTGCAAGAGGACTTCGCTCGCGTGGCCAACGCGATTGCCCGTTTCGAGCCGGTGAAAATGGTCGTCGATCCCTCCGCTGTCGCCAGTGCCAAAGCACTGTGCGGAGCCAACATCGAACTGATCGAATTGGCAGTGAACGACAGTTGGTGCCGTGATTCCGGCCCGAGCTTCATCTGCCACCCGCAACAAGGCCTGGCCGGAGTGAGTTGGCGCTTCAACGCGTGGGGCGGCAAGTCGGCCCATGACCTGGACGAAAGCCTGGCACGCCGCGCACTCAATCATCTGCGCATGCCGTGCTTTGGCACACCGCTGAGCAACGAGGGTGGGGCGATTCATGTCGACGGCGAGGGCACGCTGATCACCACCGAGTCGGTGTTGCTCAACCCCAATCGCAACCCGGGCATGAGCAAGGCCGAGATGGAAGACCTCTTCGCACGCCTGCTGGGTGTGAAGAAAACCATCTGGCTGCCGGGTGATCCGGACTATGTGACGGGCGACATGACGGACGGCCATGTCGACGGTGTCTGTGCGTTCGCACGCCCCGGTGTTTTGCTGGTGGACGCGACCCACGACAAACAGTCGGTGTACGCCGAAGTGGCCCGGGAAAACCGGCGTGCCCTGGAGTTGGCCACTGATGCCCAGGGGCGGAAGTTCGAACTGATCGAACTGTACGAAGCCACCGACGCCGTGGACACCGAGGCTGAAGTGTTCTGCGCCTCCTACACCAACTTCTACATCGCCAACGGCGCGATCATCATGCCGGCCTACGGCATCGACGCCGACCACGCGGCGGCCGAAGTGCTGGCGCAGGCCTTCCCTGGACGCGAGGTAGTGCCGGTGCGGATCAATCATCTGGCCCATGGCGGCGGCGGTGTGCATTGCATCACCCAGCAACAGCCCGCCTGGCCGGTGGAGGGTTGATGCCATGACCTTGTTGACGATTGCCACCACCCAGATGCCCTGCACCTGGGACTTGCAACACAACCTCGATCAAGCTGAACAGCTAGTCCGTGAGGCGGCGGCCAAAGGGGCGCAGGTCATCCTGTTGCAGGAGCTGTTTGCCACGCCGTATTTCTGCATCGAGCAAAGCCACAAACACCTGGCGCTAGCGGAAGAGTATCGAGACAGTCACGTGCTCAAACGCTTTGCTGCGCTGGCCAAGGAACTGGGTGTGGTGCTGCCGCTGAGCTGGTTCGAGAAGGCCGGCAATGCGTACTTCAATTCCTTGAGCGTGGCCGATGCCGATGGGCGCCTGCTGGGCGTGTATCGCAAGACTCATATCCCCAACGCCATCGGTTATCAGGAGAAGGAATACTTCAGCCCCGGCGATACCGGTTTTCGTGTCTGGGACACGGCATTCGGGCGCATCGGTGTGGGGATCTGCTGGGATCAGTGGTTCCCGGAAACCGCGCGTTGCCTGGCGTTGATGGGCGCCGAAGTCTTGCTGTTTCCCACCGCGATTGGTTCTGAACCGGGCTGCGCGGCCCTGGATTCACGCGACCATTGGCAAATGACCATGCGCGGCCATGCAGCTGCCAATCTCCTGCCGGTGGTAGCGGCCAATCGTGTCGGCCGGGAAGCGGCGACCACCGATCCGCTGCTGCAGATGAGCTTCTACGGCTCGTCCTTTATCTGCAACCACAAGGGCAAATTGCTCGCCGAGGCCGACCGTGACAGCACCGGCGTGCTGGTGCACAGCCTGGACCTGAGCGCCATGCGCGAAGACCGCTTGAGCTGGGGGATTTACCGCGACCGTCGCCCGGAGATGTACGGGGCGCTGTTAAGCCAGGACGGTCGTCACATCAATGCACGCTGGGCGAATCAGGGGATTTGATATGCGCATGTCCAACCAATGGTTGACCGGTGCCTTGGCACTTTGCTGCGTCTTGCCGTCGCTGCACGCCGAAGAGAAAACCCTCAGGTTGTACAACTGGGCCGACTATTTCGCCGAAGACACGCTGACCAGATTCACCGCCGAAACCGGGATCAAAGTGATCTACGACGTCATGGATGGCAGCGAAACGCTGGAAGCCAAGATGCTCGCCGGTGGCAGTGGTTACGACCTGATTTTCCCCGGCGACACCGTTGCCGAGCGCTTGATGCGCGCCGGCAGTCTGCTGCCGCTGGACCGCGCAAAAATCACCGCCCTGGATGACGTCGAACCCGGTTTGCAGAAGCTGCGTTCGCATTATGAGCATTCGAGCCAGGCCACCGTTCCTTACACTTGGGGCACCATCGGCCTGACCTACAATGATGAGCAGATCAAACAGCGCGTGCCGGATGCCCCGGTGAACAGCCTGGACATGCTGTTCAAACCGGAACTGGCGGGCAAATTTGCCGACTGTGGCATCTCGATGATCGATTCGCCGGACGAAGTGCTGGCGGTGGTGCTCAATTACCTGGGGCGTGAGCCACGCAGCGCCAAGCCTGAAGACCTGGCGGCGGCGAGTGACCTGCTGCTGAAACTGCGACCTTACATCCGCAAGTTCCAGTCGCAGCCGGTGACCGATCTGGTCAATGGCAACCTGTGCCTGTCCCTCGGTTACAGCGGCGACATGACTCAGGCGCAACGCACGGCGGACAGCGCCGGCAAGAAAACCATGTTCCAGTACCGCATTCCCCGTGAAGGCACCACGGTGTGGATGGACACCATGGCCATTCCCGTCGACGCCAGGCATCCGGAGTACGCCTATGCGTTCATCAATTTCGTCATGCGCCCGGAGAGCATGGCCGCCATCAGCAACTTCACCGGCTATCCCACCTCCAACGCCAAGGCGCGCCCGAGCGTCGACGCCGCGATGCGCAACAACCCGGATATCTACCTCGACGACGCCACGTATGCACGGCTGATTCCCGGCAAGGACATTCCACAGTCCGATATGCGAGCGCGCATGCGCACCTGGACCAAGTTCAAGACAGCCACCGCGAAATGAATGCAGATACAGTCAAGGATCAACACATGTCGACGCGTCGTCAGTTCATCAAGCAGGTATCGGTCGTTGCCGGTCTGGGGGCGGCAGTGACCCTGGGCCTGACTTCGTTGCGGGTGCAGGCGGCTTCATCGGGCAATTGGCGCATGCCGGACGAGGGCGATAAACACCAAAGGGCCTTCATCGCTTTTGGCGCACAGGAGGACATCTGGGAGGATTCCACCGCTGACGTGCAAGCCGCCATTGGCCTGATCGCTCGCACCATCGCCCGTTATGAGCCGGTGACCGTCTTCTGTCGGGAGCGCGAGCGGGATCTGGCTGAAGAGCACTGCGGCGCGGCGAACATCACCTACATCAGCACCGAACTCGACGACATCTGGATGCGCGATACCGGCGCCAACTTTGTCGTCGACGGGAAAGGCGAGCTGGGTGCCGTGGATTTCAATTTCAACGGCTGGGGTAACAAACAGCAGCACAGCGAGGATGCCCAGGTGGCCGCGTTGGTCGCCGACACGGTAGATGCCCGTCACATCCGCAGTGAGTTGGTGGGTGAGGGCGGTGGTATCGAAGTAGACGGTCTGGGCACCGGGATCATGACCGAGAGCAGCTGGATCAATAGCAACCGCAACCCCGACTGGAGCAAGGCCGAGGTCGAGCAAGAGCTGAAAGCTCGCTTGGGCCTGCGCAAAATCATCTGGCTGCCGGGAATCAAGGGCAAGGACATCACCGACGCCCACGTCGATTTCTATGCGCGTTTCGTCAAGCCAGGCGTTGTGATCGCCAACCTCGATAACGACCCCGCGTCATACGATTACGCCGTCACCCGTGCTCATCTGGCGATTCTGGAAACTGCCACGGACGCCGATGGCCGCGCGCTACAGGTGCACACCGTGTCGCCGCCACTCAAGCCGCGCCAGAGCTCGTTCAGCCGCAATAACCCGGACTTTGCCGCCGGCTACATCAATTACTTTGTGATCAATGGGGCGGTGATTGCGCCGGAGTTTGGCGACAAGGCCGCCGATGCCAAGGCCTTCGATCTGTTGTCCGAACTCTACCCGGACAGAGAGGTGGTGCAGCTCAACATCGACGCCATCTCCGCCGGGGGCGGCGGTATCCACTGTGTGACCAGCCACCAGCCGCTGGTTTAGTCAGGATCAACATGTTGCCCGCCGGGAACGGACAAGGCCTTTAGAGCGCCTTGTTCGTTGCAGTGCCTTAGGTTGCGCACCGTTTGCAGAAAAACTTCGGAGAGGGTTGTATCTGATTTCAGGTAATGGTAAGCGGCTGTTTTAAAACAAATTTATGTTTTGAAGGGGCTTTTCAGCGGGAGCAAAAGTTGATAAATTCCCGCCCGTTCTTGCAGAGGCCATTACAGGGCCTGTAGCGAAAGCAGCATTCCAAGCTGCTCGCCAACTGCAGAATCAGCAAGAGAGTGCCAGGCACTCGTCGCAACACCTACAGGGGCGTCGCCAAGCGGTAAGGCAGCAGGTTTTGATCCTGCCATGCGTTGGTTCGAATCCAGCCGCCCCTGCCATTTTCCTTACAATCCTTTCTTTGCTCTAGAACAGCGCCGCCCACTGAGCAGTGGACGGCGGCCGCGTCTTACGGTTTGGTCTGGGCTTTGTTTTTCTCTTCGATTTTCGCGTCTACCGCAGCCCGGATCTGATCGATGCTGAAGCTGGCCGGTTTCTGGCTCGGCGGGTACTCGACGAAGGTCTGCAGGAACCTCGCTGCCTTGGCCACCCCCGCTGCCAGCAAGTAAGAGTTCTTCACGGTCCAGTCGTAATACTGGTCAGAGACAATGTCCGCGCGTTCATAAGGGTCCATTCGCAAGTTGAATAGCTTCGGCACTCGTAGCGGCACGAAAGGGCTGCTCCACACCGCGAAACCGCCCGGTTCGCGTTGCTCGGCGAAGACCACTTTCCAGTTGTCGTAACGCATGGAAACCAACACCCCGTCGTCGTTGAAGTAGTAGAACTCCTTGCGCTCGCCTTTAGGTTGTTGGCCGGTCAGGTAAGGCAGTTGGTTGAAACCGTCCAGGTGCACTTTGAAGTTGCTGCCGCCGGAAGTCGGTGCCCAGCCTTTGAGCAGTTTGTTTTTCACATCGGCATCGCCAGCCGCCGCGAGCAAGGTCGGGAACCAGTCCATGCCCGAGAACATCTCGTTGGAGACTTCACCGGCCTTGATCTTGCCCGGCCAACGGACAATCGCCGGCACGCGGTAGGCGCCTTCCCAGTTGGAGTTCTTCTCGTTGCGAAACGGCGTGGTCGCCGCGTCCGGCCAGGAGAACTGGTTCGGGCCGTTGTCGGTGGTGTAGACGACGATGGTGTTGTCGGCGATTTTCAGGTCGTCGAGGGTCTTCAGCAGTTTGCCGACGTCACCGTCATGCTCAAGCATGCCGTCTGCATAGTCGTTGCCGGGCATGCCACTCTGGCCTTTCATCGAATCGCGAACATGAGTAAACAGGTGCATGCGGGTGGTGTTCATCCAGACGAAAAACGGTTTGTCCGCCTTGGCCTGTTTCTCGATGAACGCTTGCGCGGCAGCCGTGGTTTCGTCGTCGATGGTTTCCATGCGCTTGGTGGTCAGCGCACCGGTGTCTTCGATCTTGCCGTCGGCATAGCTGTGAATCACACCGCGCGGGGTTCGGGATTTGACGAAGTCCGGGTCATCCTTGGGCCAGTAAGGGCGTTCGGGTTCTTCTTCGGCGTTGAGGTGGTAGAGGTTGCCGAAGAACTCGTCGAAACCATGGTTGGTCGGCAGGAATTCGTCCTTGTCACCCAAGTGATTCTTGCCGAACTGGCCGGTCGCGTAGCCCTGGGATTTCAACGCGTGGGCAATGGTGATGTCGCGGTTTTGAATACCGATCCGCGCGCCCGGTACGCCGACTTTGGTCAGGCCGGTGCGCAGCGGTGACTGGCCGGTGATGAACGACGAGCGTCCGGCGGTGCAGCTGTTTTCCGCGTAGTAGTCGGTGAACAGCATGCCTTCATGGGCAATCCGGTCGATGTTCGGCGTCTTGTAGCCGACCACGCCCATGGAGTAGGCGCTGATGTTGGTCTGGCCGATGTCATCGCCGAAGATCACCAGAATGTTGGGTTTTTCAGCGGCCCCGGCAGTTGCCGAAATCGCCAGTACCGAAGCCGCCACCAGGGCGAGTTTCGGCAGCCACTTTTTTATGCGAGTCATCTGACTGGCTCCTTGTTGACGGGCGTCGCGAAGAGCGACCCACAGCCATGTTCGAGCGTCGTCAGTGACAACACGCCCCCCATATCAGGTGGCCAATCACATAAATCCTGGCGGCGAACCCCGATCAAAATGTGGCAGCGAGCCTGCTCGCGAAGATCGTCAACGATGACGCGTTAAACCGGATGCGCTGCGTCGCCCTTCGGTTTTTCGCGAGCAAGCTCGCTCCTACAGGTTTCGGGTCAACATAAAAGCGGTGTCAGGTGCCAGGATTGTCGATATGCAGCACGGCCCCGGTCACGCTGGCGCCCGCGCCACTGACAAATCACACAAATTCTGTAGGAGCGAGCTTGCTCGCGAAGGTCGTCAACGATGACGCGTTTAAGCAGGAGAAACTCCGCGCATTCATGTCCTTCGCGAGCAAGCTCGCTCCTACAGGTTTCGGGTCGACATAAAAAGCCGTGTCAGGTGCCAGGATTGTCGATATGCAGCACGGCCCCGGTCACGCTAGCGCCCGCGCCACTAACAAATCACACAAATCCTGTAGGAGCGAGCTTGCTCGCGAAGGTCGTCAACGATGACGCGTTTAAGCAGGAGAAACTCCGCGCATTCAAATTCTTCGCGAGCAAGCTCGCTCCTACAGGTTTCGGGTCAACATAAAGCGGTGTCAGGTGCCAGGATTGTCGATATGCAGCATGGCCCCGGTCACGCTGGCGCCCGCGCCACTGACAAATCACACAAATCCTGTAGGAGCGAGCTTGCTCGCGAAGGTCGTAAACGATGACGCGTTAAACCGGATGCGCTGCGTCGCCCTTCGGTTTTTCGCGAGCAAGCTCGCTCCTACAGGTTTCGGGTCGACATAAAAGTCGTGTCAGGTGCCAGGATTGTCGATATGCAGCACGGCCCCGGTCACGCTGGCTCCTGCGCCGCTGGCCAGCAGCAATAGCGGGCCGTTGAGTTGTTGCAGCCCCGCGTCCTTGCCGCGCCCGGGGGCGATGACGTTGACGCGAATACGATGTGGCGTCAGTGACTGGGCCATGGCGCGGCTCATGCGGATCAGGCTGCTGTTAGGTCGCAGGCAGGGATTTGGTTCGCTGATGGGGCGCGGTGGCGGATCAATATTGACGATACTGCCGCCGCGCTCGGCCCTGATCATGTGCAGGCTGGTGCAGTGGACAATGTGGTTGTTTAGCGCGATGTGCTCGCGCTCGGCGCTGTTGTTGATCAGCACATCGACACTGCCGAAGCGTTCCTGCACGGTGTCCAGTGCAGCCTCGATGCTGGGCCTGCGGGCGCTGTCGAGCGCGACGATCAGGACTTCGCCACCTTCCCAGCGCAAGTCTGCGGCGAGCTGCTCCAATTGCGAGGGATGTTGCGCGCCGAGCGCCACGCGCGCGCCCGCACCGCTGATCAGTCGGGCGAAATGCGCGCCCAGTTGTGTGGCGGCATCGGCCACCAGAACGGTCTTGCCGGTCATGGAAAAAGGCTGCATGAGATGGCTCATGGATGGACCTCCATCGGCGCGCTTCGGCGGGTTATTACCGTTCGCGGGGCGCAAACCCGAGGCGATGGAATAGGCACGGCACCGAGCATTTTCAGTACCAGATCCGAGTAATGGCGAACAAGGTCATCAACACCAAAGCGGCCATCGGTCCTGTACCAGACACAGGCGTGGGTGAGCATATTGAACAGCGTGCGCGCCATCAGTTTGGGTTCGGCACAACTGAGCGAACCCTCCTTGACGCCTTGCTCAAGAAGTTCCTGCAAGGCTTTCAGATAGAGGCGACGAGCCTGGCGAACCAACTCCAGGTCTTCTTCGTCCAGGCTTCTGAACTCCAGATTGCCAAGCCGGGATTCGTCCTGATGCTCAAGGTGGTAGCGCACGTGGCAAGCAATGAAGGCGAGCAATTTCACATCGGCAGTGGAAGCCTTGTTTGGCCGGCAACGTGCCCATTCTCGGGACAAACCCTGAAAGTAATCCAGAATCAGTTCCAGCAGCAGTTCGTTTTTACTCTTGTAGTAGATGTACAGCGTCGAAGCGTTGATACCTGCCTCAGCCGCGAGCTGGCGAAGGCTCATTGCCCCGTAACCGTTGCGCGAGATCAGTTTGATGGCGGCCAGGCGGATATTGATTTCGGTCATGTTCATGGTCTGATCCTGCGGTCATCAAAACGCAAACACAGCTTTTGTGGCGAGGGAGCTTGTTGTGGGAGCGAGCCTGCTCGCGAAAAATGTCCGGGCACCGCGGTCATTCAGATGAGGCGCGTTATCGGTGACGTCCATCGCGAGCAGGCTCGCTCCCACAAGTTCCCTCACCACAGGGCTGTTTGCTTATTGCAGATTGCCGGCGACTGCGATGGTTTGCGCAGTGATGTAGTTCGACTCGGGCGAGCAGAACAGGTACACGGCGTCGGCCGCTTCCTGCACGGTTCCCGGACGGCCCAAGGGGTTACGCTGGGCGAACGACTTGGCCGCTTCCGGGCTGATGCCGACTCGGATGTCGCGACCTTCAATGTTCACCGTGGCACCGGCATGTGCGTCAGCCTTGGTCATGCGGGTCTCGATGAAACCGAAGGCCACGGCGTTGACGTTGACCTTGAAACGCCCCCATTCACGGGCCAGCGCACGGGTCATGCCGATCACACCGGCCTTGGCCGAGGAATAGTTCATCTGCCCGGCGTTGCCATTGAGGGCCGAAACCGAAGAGATGTTCACCACTTTGCGGAACACTTCGCGCTGTGCTGCCGCGTCCGCCTGGGCCTGGGCCTTGATGATCGGGTAGGCGGCACGCAGGATGCGAAACGGCGCGGTCATGTGGCAGTCGAGAATCGCGTACCACTGCTCGTCGCTCATCTTCTGGATCACGTCGTCCCAGGTGTAACCGGCGTTGTTGACGATGATGTCGATGCCGCCGAAGTTGTCCATCGCGGTCTTGATGTAGCGGTCACCGAAGTCCGGGGCGCTGACGTTGCCGTGGCACACGGCGGCTTCGCCACCCAGCTTGCGGATCATTTCAGCGGTCTCGTGGGCCGGATCGGCGTCCAGGTCGTTGATCACAATGCGCGCGCCTTCGCTCGCCAGCTTCAGGGCGATCTGCTGACCAATGCCACGGCCGGAACCGGTGACCAGTGCGACTTTGCCTTCGAGTTTTGCCATGGGTGTTGCTCCTCAATTCTCGGGTTTGTTTACAGAGCGATCACGGCGTCACCAACGATCTTGGTTTCGCCGTATTGATTGGTGGTGCGCACTTCGACCTTGATCCGTTGCTCGCCATCGACCTCGAAGCGGTCGACGACGGTGCCGGTGCAGGTGATCTGATGGCCCAGGTGAGTGATGCCGAGGAAGCGCACGCCGAACTCGCGCAACTGGCACTGATCGACCCACTGCGTCAGCAGGCGCCCGAGGTAGGCCATCGACAGCATGCCGTGGGCGAACACATCGGCCATGCCGGCCTTGCGCGCGTAGTCGGTGTCGATATGAATGGCGTTGTGATCGCCCGACGCACCGGCAAACAGCGCCAGGGTGGTGCGGTTGATCGGGGGCAGGGCCAGTGGTGGCAGGGTCTCGCCGACGTTGATTTTTTCCAGGCTTATCGCGTTCATCAGGGTTCTCCGCTTCAGCTGTTGCGCTGCACTAGCACGCTGCGCAGGTCCGCGACGTGCTCACCGTGCTGATTGGTGACTCGGGTTTCGCGCACCACGAATTCCAGGGCGCCACCTTTCTTGTCGTAGATGTCGGCGATGCGCACATCGAAGCGCAACGTGTCCCCGGCGTAGGCCATGCGGTGATAACGGAACGACTCTTCACCGTGCAGGATGCGCGCGGTGACGATGCCCAGCTCGTCACGCCAGGCATTGGACGGGATCTGGAATTCCAGCGAGAACAGAAAGGTCGGCGGTAACGGCAGACCCGGATAGCCGGCATCACGCGCAGCTTGTTCGTCGAAATAGATGGGGTTGGTTTCGCCGATCGCCTTGGCGAAGAAGCGCAGTTGCCCGGCTTCGGCGGTGGCGAGGAACGTGGGCAGTTGTCTGCCGATGTGTTTCTTGTCAATCATCTGAATGGCTCCTTTGATTACCGGCCGCGTCAGTTTTTCTGGTACACGGTCACCACGCAGGCGCCGCCCAGGCCGAGGTTGTGCTGGACCGCGATGCGCGCGTTCTGCACCTGGCGCTGCTCGGCGGTGCCGCGCAATTGGTGGGTCAGCTCGTAGCATTGGGCCAGGCCGGTGGCACCCAGCGGATGGCCCTTGGAGAGCAGGCCACCGGACGGGTTGGTGACCCATTTGCCGCCGTAGGTGTTGTCGCCGTCGTTGACCAGTTGCTCGGCCGCACCTTCGGCGCACAGGCCCAGGCCTTCGTAGGTCAGCAGCTCGTTCTGCGCGAAGCAGTCGTGCAACTCGATGACGTCGATGTCTTTTGGCCCGATGCCGGCCTGGTTGTAGGCGATGTCCGCCGCCATGCGTGTCATGTCGAAACCGACCACGCGGATCATGTCCTTGGCGTCGTAGGTACTCGGCAGGTCGGTGGTCAGTGCCTGACCGGCCATCAGCACATCGGTGCGCAGACCATGCTTTTTCGCGAATGCTTCGGAGACCACGATGCTGGCGGCGGCGCCACAGGTCGGCGGGCAAGCCATCAGGCGGGTCATCACGCCTTCCCACAGCATCGGCGCGGCCATGACTTCTTCGGTGCTGACCACGTTGCGGAATACGGCCAACGGGTTATTGGCCGCGTGACGGCTGGCCTTGGCGCGGATCTTGGCGAAGGTTTCCAGTTGGGTGCCGTACTTTTGCATGTGCGCGTAACCGGCACCGCCGAACTGGCGGATCGCATTGGGCAATTCATGCATGCCAATCAATTCATCGGCCAGCACCAGGGCACGTTCGGTCGCCGGGGCGCGATCGCTCCAGGCCGATTTCAGCGCGCCCGGGTTCATGTGTTCGAATCCGAACGCCAAGGCGCAGTCGACCGCACCGCTGGCCACGGCCTGGCGAGCAAGGAACAGCGCGCTGGAACCGGTGGCGCAGTTGTTGTTGACGTTAATCAGCGGGATGCCGGTCATGCCCACGCGGTACAAGGCTTTCTGGCCGCAGGTGGAGTCGCCGTAAACGTAGCCGGCGTAGGCCTGTTGAATGTCGCTGAAGTCCAGGCCCGAGTCGGCCAGGGCCTGGCGAATCGCCTGTTCACCCATGACGTCGTAGGGTTCGTTGGTTCCCGGTTTCTTGAACTGGATCATGCCGACGCCAGCAACGAACACTTTATGGCTCATTGTATTTTTCCTTTTTGTTTTGAGGGTCAGAGCTTGCGCGCGATCATCTCGCGCATGACTTCACTGGTGCCGCCGTAGATGCGGTTGACGCGCATGTCGACGAATGCGCGGGCGATCGGGTACTCCAGCATGTAGCCGTAGCCGCCATGCAACTGGACCATGTCGTCGATGCATTTCCACAGGGTTTCGGTGGTGTAGAGCTTGGCAATCGCCGCTTCTTCCAGGGTCAGGCGACGGCGCATGTGCTCGCCGAGGTAGTAATCGACCATCACACGCAGGGCAGTGGCCTGGGCCTTGATGTCGGCGAGTTTGAATTTTGTATTCTGGAAGTCCCAGACGGTCTGGTTGAAGGCTTTGCGGTCCTTCACGTAGTCGACGGTCTGCTCCAGCAGGCGCTCGAGTTTGGCGGCGGCGGACACGGCGATGGAGAAGCGCTCCTGCGGCAGTTCGCCCATCAGGTAGCTGAAACCCAGGCCTTCTTCGCCGAGACGGTTGCCGACCGGCACGCGGACGTTGTCGAAGAACAGCTCGGCGGTGTCCGCCGCGGGCTGGCCGACCTTGTCCAGTTTGCGCCCACGCTTGAAGCCGGCACGGTGGGCTTCCACGGCGATCAGGCTGATGCCTTTGGCGCCGGCAGCCGGATCGGTCTTGCACACGACGATGACCAGGTCGGCGGTCAGGCCATTGCTGATGAAGGTCTTGCTGCCGTTGATCACGTACTCGTCGCCGTCGCGCACGGCGGTGGTGCGCACGGCCTTGAGGTCGCTGCCGGTGCCGGGTTCGGTCATGGCGATGGCCAGGATGGTCTCGCCGGAGCAGATGCCTGGGAGCCACTTTTGCTTCTGTTCGTCGTTGCCGCAGCGATTAATGTACGGGGCGATGACGTCGGAGTGCATGCCGAAGTAGGCGCCACTCACGCCGGCCCGGGCGAACTCTTCGTTGAACACCGCGCAGTGACCGAAATCGCCGCCGCCACCACCGTATTCGGTGGGCAGGGTGATACCCAGCAAGCCCTCGCGGCCAGCTTTGAGCCAGGTTTCACGGTCGACCTGACCGGCTTCATCCCAGGCCGCCTGCCGTGGCAGACATTCACGCTCGAAAAAACGGCGCACGGTGGTGCGGAACATTTCATGGTCGTCGCGGAAAACGGTTCGGGCGATATGCACGCAAGACTCCTCAATGATCGTAGGCCGACGGCTGTTCGCCTGGGGCCCAAGGCGCGAGTTACGCCTTTGAACTGAGGGTTACGATAGGCTGCGGCCCATCGGCCAAACGCCACCCGAGCCGGGTGGCACGGGCAAAATTCACTGACAGAGGGAGCGACACAACCCCTGTGGGAGCGGGCTTGCCGCGATGACGGTGTGACAGGCAACATTGATGTCGACTGATACACCGCCATCGCGGGCAAGCCCCGCTCCCACAGGTTTTTTTGTTTGCCTGAGGGGTTTATTTGGGTGTGCTGGCGTCGTCTTGCGATTCGATATCGCGCACCCGGGCCACCGCTTCATCGCGGCTGCTGACGCCGAGCTTGCTGTAGATATGGCTCAGGTGCCATTTCACGGTTTCGGGTGAAAGGCCCAACGCGCGGGCGATTTTCTTGTTGGGCAGGGCCTGGGCCAGCAAGCGCACGACTTCGATTTCACGTTCGCTCAACGGCTCCATACCGGCGGCCAGCGGTTTGCCCGTTGGGGCAGCCGAAGGTTTGTCGGTCGGTACGGCAAGCGCAGTCACCTGCGCCGCTTGCAATCGCTCCACATAAAACGCAAGCACCGGGTCCAGGGTTTCTTTGCTCGTGATCTCAGAGATCAGGTTCAGCGCATCCGGGTGCGCATCGAGCAGACTGCGCAACAGCCCAAAGCGTTGCCCACGCCGCAGTGCCTCCATGACTTTTTCTCGCGCAGCGTGCGGGTTGCCGCGCTGGGATTCGATCACCGCACTCAGCACCAGCAGACGCACCGTGCCGAGTTGGCGGCGGTGCAGTTCACAGGTTTCGATCAGTTGTTCAATGCGCTTCAACGCCCCGTCCAGATCACCTTGGGCCAACTGCCAGCGCGCCCGCGCATTCTCGGTCAGGATGTGGATTTCCTTGAGCGCACTTTGCCCGGCATCCGGGTGGCGAGCATCGATGGTTTCCAGGCGTGCCAGTTTGGCTTGCGCCTGCGCGGGTTCGCCGAGTATCAAGAGCCAGCGGACTTGCCAGGTCAGGCAGTACGCTTGCAGGCGGTCGAGGCCGAGTTTGATCGCGTACTCATCGAGTCGCTCGACAAAGGCCAGGGCTTCCTGATGGTTGCCCGCCAGCCATTGCACATTCCATAGCACTTGAAGCACGCGCAGGACCGAGTCGGGAATCGAGATCCGCTCCAGAATGTCGATCCAGCCCGACAGTAGTTTGAACGCCGCGTCGACATCGTTGGTTTCGTACAGCACCTCGCCCAGCAGCGCAGCGGAGAGATAGGTCGCGTCAGCCCCGGCCTTGCCGCAATGAGTGGCTTCGTGCAGCACGTCGCGGTAAACCCTTTCCGCCTGCTTCATCTGGCCTTCGAGAGCGTGGCTCAAGCCAATCATGCAGCGACCCTGAAGGCTGCCAGCCGTCGTTCCCAAAAGCGGCTCGCCATTGATCAGCAGCGCAGGGCGGTCGAGTTGCACCTGGCGGGCCTTTTCGTATTCGCCCCGGTGCATGTAGAGCCAGGACAGGATGTTGGCGCAGGAGCCAATGGCGACACTGTTGCTGCCGGGCGGCGGGTTGAGCAGTTGCGGCAGGACGGTCATCGCGGCGTCCGTGTCATCCCGTTGCAACGCCAGGGATGCCCGCAGCAGCGCGATCATGAACCGATCATGCACGTCAGTTTCCGGGACGTCATGGAACAGTCGATCGAGGCTATCGGCGCAGGCCGTGAAATCCCGGGCATAGAGTTGCATCCGGGCTTTGAGGATGCGCAGTTTGACCCGCGCCTGCACTTGCTCGACCGGCAGCAGCCGGACCAGCTCGATCAACATGCGCAGGTCGCCGTGCGCGTACAGCGCTTCGGCGTTTTGCTCTACCAGATCGGCGGCGGCATCAGGGTCGCCCGCCATCACTGCGTGGTGCACCGCTTCATCCAGGTGGTGGTGGTCACGGAACCAGGCCCACGCCCGCGCGTGCACCGTTTGTTGTTCGGCCTTGCTGCGTGAGTCGAAGTACTTGAGCAGCGTTTCGCGCAGCAGTGGATGCAGGCGATACCAGGTTTCCCGCTCGGCACTGTCCACTGGAATCAAGAACAGATTGTCCCGCTCCAAACGCGCCAGCAAGGCGTTGGCGTTGCCGACCGCGTCCGAATTGCCGCTGAGGGCGGCGCATAACGAGGCACAAAAGCGATTGCAGACGGCCATGAGCAGCATTAAATCGAGGTCCGTCGGCGACAGATGAGACAACACCTCGATCTCGAAAAATTTCGCGAAAGCCTGATCGTCCCGAACCTGTATCTGGTCGGCGGTGGAGGCGGCCGGGCGATTCTTTTTTCGGCTGACCGCGAGCAGTTGCAGTCCGGCTACCCAGCCGTCAGTCAATTCATGCATCAGTTTGGCGTCGCGGGCGTTGATCTCGCCCAACTGCGCCTTGAGAAATTGTTCGGACTCAACCGGTGTGAAACGCAAGTCGCGCAGGTTCAGCTCCAGCACCAGGTCCTGGCTGCGCAACCGCGCCAGGGACAAGGGCACAGCGCTGCGCGACACCAGCGCCAGGTGCAGGTTGGCCGGTGCGTAGTCGATCAGCCATTGCAGGGCCTGATGAATACCGACGTCGGTCAGGTGGTGCAGGTCGTCGAGCACCAGCACCCATTCACGGGCGTGGCTGGCAATGCTGCGCACCAGCGTGATGACCGTGCGTTCCACCGCCTCGCTGTCGATGCCGCGACCTTCCAGCTGGATGGCTTCGTGCACGAGCGCGGGGTCGATTTGCCCCAGGCTGGCGAGCAAGTAGTCGATAAACCGCGTCAGCTCATTGTCGTCGGCCGACAGCGTCAGCCAGGCCACATCGAAGCCCAGCGGTAACAGCGCCTGGCGCCAGGCGATCAACGTCGAGGTCTTGCCGCAGCCCGCCGGCCCCTTGAGCACGATGCAACGCTGGCGGCGTGCCTTGAGCATTTGTTCCTGTAGCCGTTCGCGGGAAATCAGCCGTCCGGCACTGCGTGGCGGGATCAGCTTGGTGCTTACGATGGGCGACTGTGTCGGATTCAAGGCCCGGTTGGCGGGCGTGTCCGAGGCTTTGGACTTACGGGGTTTGTCCATGGGGCTGTCCGAATCTTTTTGTTTTTGAGAGTGCAATGAATCCACCCGAGTGTAACCCAGAGCTGGAAAGTCATGACCCTGTGTTTGGCGCCCGCCACCCGATGCGGGTGGTGGTCGATGGAGAACGGATTGATCTACTGGATGGCACAAAAACAGGGGTGCTGCCTGGCGCTCCGTCAGATCAGTGGAGCGGTTGCGATGGGTGTACTGAGCGGCATTCGAGTGGTGGAATTTGAGGCAATCGGCCCGGCGCCTTTTGGCACGATGCTGTTGGCAGACATGGGCGCCGACGTGGTGCGCATCGACCGTCCGGTCGCCGCGAGTGACCTGGGCCCGAAGTTCGAAGGCCAGCGCAAGGACATCACCGGACGCAATCGAAGCTCGGTGACCCTGGACCTGAAACGTCCGGAAAGTGTCACCGCAGCGCTGGAGCTGATCGAGCGTGCCGATGTGCTGATCGAAGGCTTTCGCCCGGGAACGATGGAGCGTCTCGGGCTTGGGCCGGACGTTGTTTTGGCGCGCAACCCGCGCCTGGTCTATGCGCGCATGACCGGTTGGGGCCAGACCGGGCCACTGGCCGAGCGCGCGGGCCATGACCTGAACTACATCGCCCTGTCAGGCGTGCTGTCCGCCATCGGCCCGGCCGGCGGGCGTCCGGTGCCGCCGCTGAACCTGGTGGGCGACTACGGCGGTGGCGGCATGTTGCTGGCGATGGGCGTACTGGCAGCGCTGGTCAATGTGCAGCGCGGCGGGGTCGGGCAAGTGGTCGACGCGGCGATGACCGAGGGGGCGGCGCAGTTGGGCTCGGTGATTTGGGGGCTGTTGGCTGGCGGTCACTGGAACGAACAGCGCGGCAGCAACCTGCTCGACGGCGGCGCGCCGTGGTACGACACCTATGAAACCCGCGATGGGCAGCACATGTCGATCGGGCCGATCGAGTCGCGTTTCTATGCGCAAATGCTCGAGATTCTGGGCCTGGCCAACGCTGATCTGCCCGGCCAGCACGACCGGAGCGGTTGGCCACGGCTGCGGGAAGCGTTCACGTCGGCGTTCCTCAGCCGCACACGCGAACAGTGGGCCGAAGCATTCGACGGCAGCGATGCTTGCGTCGCGCCGGTGTTGGGTTTCGCCGAAGCGGCGCAGCATCCCCATAGCCTGGCGCGCGGCAGCTTCATCGAGGTCGACGGCGTAGTGCAACCGGTCCCGGCACCGCGTTTTCTCACCACACCTTCGACACCTCCGCGACCTGCGCCACAGCGCGGCGAACATGGCGGCGATGCGCTTCGCGACTGGGGATTCGACGCCCCGACCATCGAGCGTTTGCGTGAGCTGGGCCTGGGCTTCAAGGTCTGATTGCCGCCCCATAAAAACAACAAAGAAACCACCGGAGCGCAGGAATCAGCCCATGGCCATTCAGTTCAAGATCATCGATCACGTGGCACTCATCACACTTGATGCGCCCACAACGCACAACGCGCTGACGGTCAGCGACCTGATGCACCTGCGCAAGACACTGGGCGCCTGCCAGGATGACGAGCAGGTGCGGGTCATCGTGCTCACCGGTGCCGGGGAACGCGCGTTTTGCTGCGGTGCGAGTTTCAAGGAGCCGTTACGACCCGCGTCCGGTTTTGTCGCCGGGGCAATGAAAAGCCGTGAGACCGAAGCCGAGGAGGGTGGCTTCATGCGCTTGTTCGACCTCAGTGACCTGGAGATCTGGAAGCCGATTATCGCGGCCATCAATGGCGATTGCCTGGGCGGCGGTCTTGAACTGGCGCTGCAATGTGACCTGCGTATCGCCACGGCCAGCGCCACGTTCGGCTTGCCCGAAGTCGGCGACGCGACCATTCCGGCTGCGGGGGGCGTGCAGTACCTGCTGCGCGCCGTGCCAGCGGCCCACGCCATGAAAATGGCGTTGACCGGCGAATCGGTCTGCGCGCAGGAGGCGTTGCGCATCGGGCTGATCATCGACCTTGTGCCTCAGGATCGGCTCCTGTCTGCGGCGCTCAACCTGGCCGAACGCATTGCGGCCAACGGCCCGCTGGCGGTGCAGTCGATCAAGCGACTGGCGGTGCAGACCGCCCACCTGGCACCTCGGGATTTCGTCATCCAGGCCCATCTTCACTGGGGCTTGTTGCGCGATAGCGAGGACCACGCGGAAGGGCGCATGGCCCTGGCCGAGCAGCGCACGCCCAAATACACCGGAGCCTGATGCTCCAAGACTTTCGTTTTTGCCTGACAACAATAATTCACAGGAAAACCTTCATGTATCTGACCCAAGGACTGCACCGGGTTCTGCAGCAACGACCTCATGCCTTGGCGACGGTCTTTCGTGACCGGCGTCGCACCTATGCCGAACTGGCCGACCGAGTGGCCCGTCTTGCCGGCGCCTTGCAGCAACTGGGGATGCAGACCGGCGATCGCGTTGGCCTGCTTGGCTTGAACTCCGACCGTTTTCTCGAATATTTCCTGGCCACCTGGTGGGGCGGTGGCGTGGTCAACCCGGTCAACATCCGCTGGAGCGTGCCGGAAATCGTCTACTCGCTGGACGACTGCGATACCCGCATCCTGATGATCGATGACGCTTTCCTGCCCATGGCCGAAGCTATTACCGGTACGGCCAAGGTGCGGCCGCTGCTGATCCACGTTGGCGACGGGCCGGCGCCCGAGGGCATGCTGTCCTACGAACAACTGATCCGTGACGCAGAGCCAGTTGATGATGCCTTTCGCGGCGGCGACGACCTGGCCAGCATCATGTACACCGGCGGCACCACCGGCCGGCCAAAGGGCGTGATGCAGTCGCACATGAATTTGTGGTCGGCGGCCGTGGCCCGCGCGGCCGATGTTCCAGTGCCGGCGGATGCGCTGACCCTGCACATCGCCCCGATGTTCCACCTGGCGGCGCTGTCGCGGGTGATCCTGATCTCGTTGCTGGGTTTGCCCAGCATCTTCGTGCCAGCCTTCGATGCGCTGGACGTCATGCGCACCATCGAAAGCGAGCGGATCACCGACATCCTGATCGTGCCGACCATGTTGCAGGCGCTGATCATGCACCCGGATTTTGCCCGGCATGACCTCGGCTGCCTGCGCAGCTTGACCTATGGCGCCTCGCCGATTGCCGTTCCTTTGCTGGAACTCGCGCTCAAGGCCTTGCCGAATGTCGAGTTCACCCAGGGCTATGGCATGACCGAAGCCGCGCCACCGATTTGCGCCAACGGTCCGCAAAACCATAGCGCTGAAGGTATCGCCAATGGCCGCCTGCGCTCGGCCGGGCGCCCAGGGCTCGGCGTGACTGTGCGCATTGTCGACGAGCAGGACAACGAAGTTCCCTGCGGGACTGTCGGCGAAGTCATCGTGCGCGGCCCGAACATCATGCTCGGCTACTGGAACAAACCCGACGAAACTGCCCAGGCGCTGCGGGGTGGCTGGATGCACACCGGCGACGGCGCCTACATGGATGAAGACGGTTACCTCTACATCGTCGACCGCTTCAAGGACATGATCGTCAGCGGTGGCGAGAACGTTTATTCCGGTGAAGTCGAGAGCGCGATTTCCAGTCACCCGGCCGTCGCTGCATGTGCGGTGATCGGCATTCCCTGTGTGCAGTGGGGCGAAGCTGTGCACGCGGTGATTGTGCTCAAGCCCGATACCGAAGCCGTGGGTGCCGAGATCATCGAGCACTGCCGTCGACAGATTGCGGGCTACAAGACCCCGAAATCGGTCGAGTTCCGCGCCGCATTGCCGTTGTCCGGTGCAGGCAAGGTGCTCAAGCGTGATCTGCGCGAGCCGTTCTGGAGTGGCAAGGATCGGGGGGTGAGTTGACGCCATGTACATGACTCAATGCTTGCAGCGAACGCTGCAGCAGAACCCGGAACACATGGCGACAATCTTCGGTGAGCGCCGCCAGACCTATCGCCAGTTTGGCGACCGCGTCGCTCGGTTGGCCGGTGCCTTGCAGAACCTGGGCATGGCGCCGGGTGATCGGGTCGGCATGCTCGCGCTCAATTCCGACCGTTATCTCGAATACATCATGGGTGTCTGGTGGGGCGGCGGGGTGTTGAACCCGGTCAACATCCGCTGGAGCGTGCCCGAGATCGTTTACTCGCTGGACGATTGCGCGACCGGCATTTTGATTGTCGATGAGCATTTTGCAGCGCTGGCCGACGGCATCCGTGCCACGGTTCACCGTGTCCCGGTGTTTATCTACGCCGGGGAGGGTGAAGTACCGGCGGGCATGCTTGGCTTCGAGCCACTGATTGCCGACGCTGTACCGGTCGAGGATGCCGGTCGTGGCGGTGACGACCTCGCCTGCATCATGTACACCGGTGGCACCACCGGTTTCCCCAAAGGTGTCATGCAATCGCATCTGAATCTGTGGTCGGCGTGCATGCCGCGCATGGTCGATATGCCTCCGGTGCGCAATGGACGGTTGTTGCACGTGGCGCCGCTGTTCCATGTCGCCGGCATGGCGCGCGCATTGATTCAGTTCCTGGCCGGCGAAACCCATGTCCTGGTGCCGAGCTTCGACGCTGAAGGACTGCTGCAAATCATCGAGGGTGAACAGATCACCGAAACGCTGCTGGTGCCGACGATGATCCTCGCACTATTGGCCCATCCCGATTTTGATCGCTATGACCTCAGCAGTCTCAAACGCTTGACCTACGGCGCATCGCCCAGTGCGAGTGAGATGGTCGAACAGGTGCTCGCGCGGCTTCCGCAGATCGAGCTTTCCCACTCTTACGGGCTGACTGAAGCCTGCCCGGTGGTGTCGAGCAATCTGCCGTGGAATCACACACAGCAAGCACGCCAAAGCGGATTGTCGCGTTCGGTCGGGCGTGGTGGCCTGGGTGTGAACGTGAAGATTGTCGACCCGCAAGGCAATGAAGTCCCACGTGGCACGGTGGGCGAGATCATCGTGCGCGGACCGAACATCATGCAGGGCTACTGGAACAAACCCGAGGAAACCGCGAAAGCACTGCGCAATGGCTGGCTGTATACCGGGGATGGCGCCTACATGGACGAGCAGGGTTACCTGTTCATCGTTGACCGGCTGAAGGACATGATCGTCAGTGGCGGCGAAAACATCTATTCGGCCGAGGTCGAGAACATTCTCGCGCGGCATCCGGCGGTGGCGATGGCTGCGGTGATCGGCATCCCGCATGAGCAATGGGGCGAAGCGGTGCACGCCGTCGTGGTGCGCAAGCCCGGCGCCCACGTCGATGAACAACAATTGCGCCGGTATTGCCGCCAGTTCATCGCCGGCTACAAATGCCCGAAAAGCATCGAGTTCCGCGACGCATTACCGCTCTCCGCCGCCGGCAAAGTCCTGAAACGCCAACTGCGCAAACAGCCCTCGTGACGTCACCAAAATGCCCGTAGGAGCTGGCTTGCCAGCGAAGGGGCCCTCCAGCGTTGCGGCGAATAGGAGGACGCCTTCGCTGGCAAGCCAGCTCCTACAAGGGATTGAAGTCATTCACACATCCAGCGATCGCCCTCAAACCGGTAGGAGCTGGCTTGCCAGCGAAGGGTCCCTCGAGCCTTGCGGCGAATAGGAGGACGCCTTCGCTGGCGAGCCAGCTCCTACAAGGGAATTGAGGGCGTTTACCCATTCCGCGACCGCCCCAAGCCCGTAGGAGCTGGCTTGCCAGCGAAGGGTCCCTCAAGCCTTGCGGTGAATAGGAGGACGCTTTCGCTGGCAAGCCAGCTCCTACAAGGGGATTGAGGTCGTTTGCACATTCCGCGACCGCCCCAAGCCCGTAGGAGCTGGCTCGCCAGCGAAGGGGCCCTCAAGCCTTGCGGCGATTATGTGGACGCCTTCGCTGGCGAGCCAGCTCCTACAAGGGGATTGAGGGCGTTTACCCATTCCGCGACCACCCCAAAACCGTAGGAGCTGGCTTGCCAGCGAAGGGGCCCTCAAGCCTTGCGGCGAATAGGAGGACGCCTTCGCTGGCAAGCCAGCTCCTACAAGGAATTGAAGTCGTTTGCACATTCCGCGCCCCCCCAAATCCGTAGGAGCTGGCTCGCCAGCGAAGGGGCCCTCAAGCCTTGCGGCGATTAGGAGGACGCTTTCGCTGGCAAGCCAGCTCCTACAAGGGCGGTGTTTGATTCTGTCGAAATTTGCTACCCGATCCGGGTGGATTCAACACCCCCCCACGCCAATACATTGATCCCACGAACCAGGCGCACGTCAGCCTGGCAATCCACTGGAGATCCCGATGCATATCAACCGTACCGTCTACCGTGAAGACCACGAAATGCTGCGTGAAACCGCGCGGCGTTTCTTCGAGCGTGAATGCCTTCCCAAGCAGGCTCAGTGGGACGAGGCCGGGCAGGTCGACCGGGAAACCTGGCTCAAGGCCGGTCGCCACAACCTGTTGTGCCTCACCGTGCCGACCGAGTACGGCGGTGGCGGCGGTGACTTCGGGCACTCGGCCGTGTTGATCGAAGAGCTGTACCGCTCCGGTGTTTCGGGCTGGAGCCTGGGTGTGCATTCCGACATCGTCGCGCCGTATATCGTGCGCCTGGGCACCGAAGCGCAAAAGCACAAATGGCTGCCGAACATCTGCGCCGGCGAAACCGTCCTGGCCGTTGCCATGACCGAGCCGGGCACCGGTTCCGACCTCAAGGCGATCCGCACCACCGCCGTGCGTGACGGTGACGAATGGGTGATCAACGGCAGCAAAACCTTCATCAGCAACGGCCTGACCTGCGACATGGTCGTGGTGGTGTGCAAGACCGACCCGAGCGCCGGAGCCAAGGGTTGCAGCCTGATCATGGTCGAGTGCGACCGTGAAGGTTTCCGTCGTGGCCGCAAGCTGGAGAAGGTTGGCCAGGCGGCCGCCGATACCGCAGAACTGTTCTTCGACAACGTGCGCGTACCGGTAGGCAACCTGCTAGGCGAAGAAAACAAAGGCTTCATGCACCTGATGGAAGAGCTGCCGCAAGAGCGCCTGGTCATCGCCCTGTACAGCGCCGCCAAACTCGAACGCCTGCTGGAGCAGACCGTCGAGTACGTGAAGGACCGCAAGGCCTTCAACCAGACCGTCTGGGACTTCCAGAACACCAAATTCAAACTCGCCGACATCAAGGCCCAGGCCACCGCCGTGCGCCTGACCATCGATCACTACATTGGCGAACACATGCGTCGGCGCCTCACGGTGCAGGAGTCGGCCATCGCCAAACTCTTCGCCACTGAGACCTTGTGCAAGTGCATCGACGACATGGTCCAGCTGCACGGTGGCTACGGCTACATGCTCGAGTACCCGATTGCCCGCGCCTTCGTCGACATGCGTGTGACGCGCATTTTCGGCGGCACCAGCGAAGTGCTGCGCGAACTCATCGCGCGCCAGTTGTGATCCTTTCCCCTCATTTTTTCAGGTGACTCCATGAGCGAAAAAGTACTGGTAGCCGGCGTTGGCATGATTCCGTTCCGCAAGCCCAGCGAAAGCCCGACCTATGTGCAGATGGGCGCGGAAGCGGTGCGCCGCGCCCTGGCCGATGCCGCGATCGATTACAGCTTGATCCAGGAAGCCTACGCCGGCTACGTCTACGGCGATTCCACCTGCGGCCAGACCGTGCTCTACGAAGTCGGCATGACCGGGATTCCGGTGGTCAACGTCAACAACAACTGCTCGACCGGTTCTACCGCGCTATTCCTGGCGCGCAAGGCCATCGAGTCCGGCGCGGTGGACTGCGTACTCGCGGTGGGCTTCGAACAGATGCAGGCCGGCGCGCTGAAATCCCACTGGGATGACCGACCGCCGACTCGCGAGCGCTTCCTGCCAATCCTGCGTGGCCTCACCGCCGACATGGAGGGTATGCCTCAGGCCATCCGCACCTTCGGCGGTGCAGGGCGCGAGTACATGCACAAATACGGCGCCACAATGCAAACCTTCGCCGCTGTGCGCGCCAAGGCCAGCCGCCATGCAGCCAATAATCCGCTGGCACTGTTTCGCAAGGTGCTCAGCGTTGAAGACGTGATGAACGACCCGGTGATTCTGCCAGGCGTGATGACCCGTCTGATGGCGTGCCCGCCGACCTGTGGCGGCGCCGCGGCGATCCTGGTGTCCGAGCGTTTCGCGAAAAAGCACGGCCTGCGCCGCGACGTGGAAATCGTTGCCCAGGCAATGACCACCGACACCGCCGAGTCCTTCAACTTTGAAAAACCGTCGCTGCTCGATTGGGTCGGCACCCACATGACCCACGCAGCGGTGGGCCAGGTCTACGAAAAGGCCGGTGTCGGCCCGAAGGACATCGACGTGTGCGAACTGCACGACTGCTTCGCGCAAAACGAAGTGATCTGCTACGAGTCCTTGGGCTTCTGCCCGGAGGGTGGCGCGGAAAAATTCGTGATGGACGGCGACAACACCTACGGCGGGCAAATCGTGATTAACCCGTCGGGCGGCCTGCTGTCCAAGGGGCATCCGCTGGGCGCTACCGGTCTGGCGCAGTGCTACGAGTTGACCCAGCAATTGCGCGGCAACGCCGATCAGCGCCAGGTCGATGGCGCACGCCTGGCCATGGCGCACAACCTTGGCCTGGGCGGCGCTTGTGTGGTGACGCTCTACGGAAAAGTCAGTGGAGGTGGCCAGTGAGCAGTCTGCTGGAGGCTTTCCGTTTGACGGCGTTACCTGAACACGCAGAGGCCTTTCGCGCTGAGGTGCGACGCTTTCTGGATGAGCATCTGCCGGCGGTTTCGGCCGATGTGCGGGCGCGCAGCTGGACCGGTTTCGACGCCGTGTTCAGCCGCAAACTGGCAGCGCGTGGCTGGGTCGGCTTGACCTTGCCCGGCGCCTACGGTGGCGCGGGGCTGGATGCGTTCAGTCGCTTTGTGCTGGTCGAAGAGTTGCTCTCAGCCGGTGCGCCGGTCGCTGCGCACTGGATCGCTGATCGCCAGAGCGGGCCGTTGATCCTCAAGTTCGGCAGCGATGCCCAGAAAGATTTCTACTTGCCGCGCATCTGCGCCGGCCAGGCGTTTTTCTGCATCGGCATGAGCGAGCCGAACGCCGGTTCCGACCTGGCCAGCGTGCGCAGTCGCGCCACACGTTGCGACGGTGGCTGGCGCTTGAGCGGGCGCAAGATCTGGACCACCAATGCGCATCACGCCGACTACATGATCGCGTTGGTGCGCACCAGCGGCGCGCCTGAGGACCGGCACAACGGGCTCTCGCAATTCATCATCGACCTCAAGCAACCGGGTGTCAGCGTGCGGCCCATCGTTGACCTGGCCGGCGATGCGCATTTCTCGGAAGTGGCGTTCGACGACGTGCTGCTGGGCGAGGACGCGCTGGTGGGCGAGGAGGGCAGTGGCTGGAAACAGGTGAATGCCGAATTGGCGTTCGAGCGCAGCGGCCCGGAACGCTTCTACTCCAGCGTGGTGCTGCTCGATCTGTGGACCAACACCCTGCGTCGCAACGGTGCCAGCGCCGCCGAAGCCACGTTGCTTGGCAGTTTCCTCACTCAGCTGAGCAGCCTGCGCAACCTCTCGGTGGCGCTGACGGCGTTGCTTGCGCGCGGCGCAAGCCCGGTGGTGGAAGCCGCGCTGGTCAAGGACATCGGCACCGAATTCGAACAGGCGATCCCGGCGGCGATTGCCGCCGCGATCAGCGCCCATCCGGATGCGCCGGCCGATGACGAGCTGTACCGCACCGTCGCTTACCTGAACCAGGTGGCGCCGACCTTCTCGTTGCGCGGCGGCACCCGGGAAATCCTGCGCGGCATGATCGCCCGCGGCCTCGGCCTGCGTTGATGCCCATCGAATAGGAAAACAAGGTCATGTTCACTGAAGCAATTGAAAAAATCCTCATCGACTTGTGCACGCCTGCGCGGGTCCGCGCGGTTGAACACGGTGATGGCGTGAAGGCGTTATGGAGCGCTCTGGAAGACGGCGGTTTTCTTGAGTTGCTGACCCCGGAAGTGATGGGTGGGGCGGGGCTTTCGCTGGAGGCGCTGTTGCCGATTTTCCTCGCCTTCGGTCGTTATGCGCTGCCCGTTCCGGCGGCCCAGAGCATCGCCGCCCGGGCATTGCTGCGCGACTGCCCGCAGCTGCCGCCGGCCGGGATGTTGACGCTTTCCGGCACGGCCCGACGCGAAGCCGATGGCTCGCTGTGTGTGCCGCGATTGGCCTATGGCCTGCTGGCCGACTTTGCCCTGGTCAACCTGGACGGTGCAATGCTGCTGCTCGATTGCAGCCAGGCACGGCGCCAGCCCTGCGGTGTTCACGCCAGTCAGTGCGCCACGTTGTATTGGCCGCAAGACACTGTCGGCGCAGCACTGGGCGACAACGGTGAAGAGGTCCGGCAGTTCAATGCCGCGATCCACGCAGCCGCTATCGCCGGGGCCATGGAACGGGCGCTCGACACCACGCTGGAGTATTGCAACGACCGGGTTCAGTTCGGCAAGGCCATCGGCAAGTTCCAGGCGGTTCAGCATCAGCTCAGCGTCATGGCGGAGCAGGTGGCCGCCTCGCGAATCGCCGCTGAACTGGCCTTCGCCAGCGATCAGCCGGTTCCGGCATTGATCCCGACGGCCATCGCCAAAGCACGTACCAGCATGGCGGTGCCTCAAGTGACCGCCACCGCTCACGCATTGTTCGGTGCCATCGGCGTGACCGAAGAACTGGACTTGCAGCTGTTCACCCGACGCCTGCACGAGTGGCGCGTCAGCGAAGGCTCGGAGACCTATTGGAACGGCATCGTCGGCCAGGCGTTGCTGGCGCAACCGGGCGTTACCGCCAGTGAATTCGTGCGCCACGTCAACCTGCCTCAATCCGCTTAAGGACCACCGCCATGAGCAACTTTCTGAAGTACGAACAAGACGGTCACGTCGTCACCCTGACGATGAATGACCCCGAGCGGCGCAACCCGCTGACCGGCAATAGCGCCGTGCCCGAGTTCCTCGAAGCCATCGAGCGGATCGAGCGCGACAGCAGCGTCCGTGCCGTGATCATCACCGGCGCCGGCAGCGCGTTTTGCTCCGGTGGCAATGTCCGCGACATGGACCGCTATGCGCAGATGTCCGGCATGCAACTGCGTCAGGAATACCGCACCGGCATTCAGCGCCTGCCTCTGGCGCTGTTCAATCTGGAAGTGCCGGTGATTGCTGCTGTGAATGGCGCGGCCATCGGCGCCGGCCTCGACCTGGCGTGCATGTGCGACATCCGCGTGGCCTCCGAGCAAGCGAAGTTTGCCGAGAGCTTCGTCAAGTTGGGGATCATTCCGGGCGACGGTGGTGCGTGGTTGTTGCCACGGATCATTGGCCTCTCGCGCGCCACCGAGCTGACCCTGACCGGGCAGATGATCGACGCGCGCCAGGCTGCGGAATGGAACCTGGTGTCCCGCGTCGTGCCCGCCGAACAGCTGCTGGACAGCGCCCGGGAAATCGCCGCGGCGATTGCCGCCAACCCGCCGCATGCGGTTCGCCTGGCCAAGCGACTGTTGCGCGAAGCCTTGCATACCCGACTCGACACGCTGCTGGAAATGTCCGCCACGTTCCAGGTGCTGTCGCACCAGACCGCCGATCACCGCGAAGCCGTGGCGGCCTTTATCGACAAACGAGCGCCGACGTTTAGCGGGTGAATGTCACCGAGGGTAACGCCCGGTGAGCGCATCTCAACCGGGTCGTTACGCCGTAAAAAATCCGCCCGAAAACACCTCATCCAAATCACCCGTTCGGGTGTGAGGACATCACGGGAGCCTCGCTAGCATGGGCTCTCACCACGTCATCCTTAACCGGAGAAACCGCATGACAAAAACAACAATGCGCGGAGTCTTCCAGCCAAGTCTGCTGGCCGTAGCTGTAATGATTGCCTCTTGCGCGAGCACTCACGCTCACGCAGTGGATTTCAATATCGGGGAAATCGAGGCGAAGTTCGATTCGTCGCTGTCGATCGGGGCCAGTTGGTCGGCGGCGGACCCGGACAAGCAGTTCATTTCCAACTTCAACTCACAGGGCGTCCCCGGGGGCGAGTCCGCCTCGCGGACCACCGACGACAACCGCCTGGACTTCAAGAAGGGTGAAACCTTCTCGAAGATCTTCAAGGGCGTGCACGACCTGGAGCTGAAGTACGGCGACAGCGGTGCCTTTGTGCGTGGCAAGTATTGGTATGACTTCGAGCTGATGGACGAGCATCGCCCGTTCTATGACATCGACGACACGGGGCGCGACCGCGCGGCGAAGTCGTCCGGGGCGATGTTCCTCGACAGCTTCGTCTATCACAACTACAGCATCGGCGATCAGGTCGGCAACGTACGCCTGGGCAAGCAAGTGGTGAGCTGGGGCGAGAGCACGTTCATCGGCAACTCGATCAACAGCATCAACCCGATCGACGTCGCCGCGTTGCGTCGCCCGGGTGCGGAAGTGAAGGAAGGCCTGATTCCGGTCAACCTGCTCTACGTGTCCCAGGGCCTGGCCGACAACATTACCGCTGAAGCCTTCTATCAGTTGGAGTGGGACAAGTCGGTGGTCGATAACTGCGGCACGTTCTTCGGCAGCGACGGCGTAGCGCAAGGCTGTAACGACCGCCTGGTGGTGGCCGGCCTCGACTTGCCACCGGGTGTGGCGCAGAACACCGGCAGTCTGGCTGCCGTCGGCGCGGGCACTGACGACGCGTTCATTCCGCGTCTGAAAGACCATGATGCGCGTGACAGCGGCCAGTACGGCCTGGCGTTGCGCTGGTTCGTGCCAGAGGCGAATGACACCGAGTTCGGTGCCTACGCGATGAACTATCACAGCCGCAACCCGTACCTGAGCATCAATCAGATGAGCAACGCCGCTGGTGGCCTGGCCTCGGCGCGCAGTGCCCGTTATTTCATCGACTCCCCGGAAGATATCCGCCTCTATGGCCTGAGTTTCCAGACCAACGTCGAGGGCGTGTCACTGGGGGGCGAAGTCAGCTACCGGCCGAACATGCCGCTGCAATTGAACACCGCTGACCTGCTGTCGGCAGCCACCTTCGGCGCGACCTCGCCACTGATCACCACCGGTTTCGCTGGGCGCAACCTCGGCGCCGAAGTCAACGGCTACAAGCGCATGCCGGTGACCCAGGCGCAAGTGACCGCGACCCAGTTCTTTGATCAGGTGCTCGGGGCCAGTCGCCTGACGGTGGTCGGCGAAGTGGGTTACAACCACATCAATGGCCTGGGCAAGGCCGACGGCTCGGATTTGCGCTTCGGTCGCAGCCCGGCCTTCGGTTCCGGTGAACTGCCGGGCGCAGCGGGCCTGGCCACCTGCCGAGGCACCGCCGTAGGCACTCCAACGGCCAGCAACCCTGCACAGGAATGCAATAACGACGGCTTCTACACCAGCAACAGCTGGGGCTATCGACTGCGCGGCAAGCTGGATTACCAGAACGTGTTTGCCGGTATCAACCTGTCGCCGAACATCGCCTGGTCCCATGACGTTTCCGGTTACGGGCCGAACTTCGATGAAGGCTCCAAAGCGGTCAGCCTCGGTGTGGATGCCGACTACCTGAACACCTACAACGCCAGCCTGAGTTACACCAATTACTTCGGTGGCGATTTCAATACCAACGTCGACCGCGACTACGTTGCGCTCAGCTTTGGCGTGAATTTCTGATGCACCCTGGGAAGAGGACGACAACAATGAACAACATCTCGATCCTGCGCATTGGCGCGTTGACGCTTTCGCTGCTGTCTTGCAGCGTGATGGCGGCTGTCTCGCCGCAGGAAGCTGCGCAACTGGGCACCACGCTGACGCCCTTGGGCGCGCAGAAAGAGGGCAATGCCAACGGCAGCATTCCCGCCTGGACCGGGGGTTTGAAACCCGGCGCGGCGCCGCTTGACAACGGTTTTCTTGGTGATCCGTTTGCCGACGAAAAGCCGCAGCTGGTCATCACGGCCGCCAACGCCGAGCAGTACAAGGACAAGCTGACCCCTGGCCAACTGGCGATGTTCAAACGCTATCCGGACAGCTACAAGATCCCGGTGTACAAGACCCAACGCACCGCCGCTGTGCCCCAAAACATCTATGACATTGCCAGGAAAAGTGCGGTGACCACCGAACTGACCCCTGACGGTAATGGCCTGCTTAATTTCACCCAAACCCGTTACTACCCGTTCCCGATTCCCAAGAACGGCGTCGAGGTTTACTGGAACCACACCAACCGTTATCGCGGCGGCAACATGGAGCGCCAGGCCGCTCAGGCCGCGCCGCAAACCAACGGCTCGTATTCCATCGTCGAGTACGACGACAAGCTGGCGTTCCCGCAATTGATGGAAGGCGTCGAAGGCGGGCAGGGCGACAACGTCCTGTACTACTACAAACAGGAAATCACCGCGCCGTCGCGCATGGCCGGTTCAGTAATCCTGATTCACGAGACCATTGACCAGGTCAAGGAGCCGCGCCTGGCGTGGGTCTACAACGCCGGTCAGCGCCGCGTTCGCCGTGCGCCGCAGGTGGCTTATGATGGCCCGGGCAATGGCTCGGACGGCATGCGCACCGCCGACAACACCGACATGATGAACGGCGCGCCGGATCGTTATGACTGGAAGCTGGTCGGCAAAAAGGAACTGTACATCCCGTACAACAACTACAAGTTGCAGTCGCCGAAGGTCAAGTACGACGACATCATCAAGCCTGGGCATATCAACCAGGACCTGACCCGTTATGAGCTGCATCGAGTGTGGCATGTCGAGGCCACGCTGAAACCGGGTCAGCGTCATGTCTATGCCAAGCGCGACATGTACTTCGACGAAGACACCTGGCAACTTGCCGAGGTCGATCACTACGATGGCCGTGGCCAGCTGTGGCGTGTGGCAGAAGGTTATGCGATCAACGATTACGAGCGCGGCGCGCCTAACTTCGCCATGCTCGGGATCTACGATCTGATCGCCGGTCGCTACAACGTGTTGGCGATGACCAACCAGGCCAAGCACGCGACGACCTATGGCATGACGGCCAAGATGACTGACTTCACGCCGTCTGCGCTGCGTAACGCCGGTATCCGCTGATCGTTTGTCGCGCTTCAAACAACGCCCTGTTCGCAGGGCGTTGTGCGTTTCAGAGGGCCACCACCTGATGCGGGTGGCGCATTCACCGTTGGCTCGCTCAATGATGGCATCCTCACACTACCCGCGAGGTCCATCATGTTTGTGCCACGGCCGCATCTGTGCGACGTACTCAAGCGCGAGCAACGCCGCTTGCAATTGCTTTGTGCGCCTGCGGGTTACGGAAAAACGGTGTTGCTGCGTGAGTATTTGCGCGGTGACGCGGTATGGCTGAGTCTGGGCGGACAGGCGCAGACGCTGGGTGGATTGAGCGTTAGGCTGGCTGATGCGTTGGGGCTGGCGTCTGATACTGCGCCCGATGCATTGTTGAGGTTTTTCGGCTTGAGGGGTGTGGTGACTGGACCAGCGTCTTCGCTGGCAAGCCAGCTCCTACGGGGGAATGCGCGTAACTGTAGGAGCTGGCTTGCCAGCGAAGAGTCCCTTCCAGGCAACGTATATTCAAACCTTCGCCTCGTCTTCGACGACTTGCCATCCGAAATGCCGGCAGACCTGAACCACTGGTTCGACCAACTCCTGGCCCTCGAGAACCCACACCTGCAAGTGCTGGTCACCTGCCGCCAGCGCCCGGACTGGAACCTGCCGGATCTGATGCTCACCGGCAATTTGCTGGAACTGGATGCCCGGCAACTGGCGCTGCGCCCCGACGAGTTCGAGTCGCTGGTCAACGGGCTGGCGCCGCAAACCGATAGCGCCTCACGGGAAAAACTGTGGCACGAGACGGGCGGGTGGTGCGCGGGTGTGCGCCTGCTGCCATCAGCGTTACTCGGCCAATACCTTGAACGTGAGCTGTTGTCGCGCCTGAGCAAAGAGCAGCGGGAAGTGCTCTATGGACTGGCGCATTTGTCCAAGGCCAGCGCTGAACTCTGCGATCAACTCTGGGAAGGACAGCAGGGCGCGCGGGTGTTCAAGCGCTTGCTCGACAGCCAGGCCTTTCTCTTCCCGATCGACAACCAGCCCGGCTGGTTCCGGTTGCTGCCCGCGGTGGCGCAGGCCCTGCAAGACCGGTTGAGCGGTGTAGCGTTGAATCGGCTGCGCTTGCGCGCCTGTCAGTTGCTCGGTGTGCTGGGGCATGTCGATGATGCGGTCGAGCAGGCGCTCAGTGCCGATCAACCCGAAGTCGCAGCGACCTACATGGAGCGGTTGTGGCTGAGCTGGATTCTGAGCGAGCGGCATCTGGACCGGTTCATGGACTGGCGTGAACGCATTGAACCGCAGCTGCTACAAAGCAGTTCGCGCTTGATCTATTTGTGCGCCAAGGCGTTGTTGTTCAGCGGTCGACTGGATGAGGCCGAGGAATGCCTGCAACGCCTCGGGCACTTCCTGCCGTTGCCTGATCCGCAACGCGGTCAGCGTCTGCTGGCGAACTGGCAGGCGCTGTACGGCACCTTGCAGGCGTTGCGCGGTAACGCCGAACAGGCGCGACTGCATTGTCACGCAGCCCTGCGTTATCTGACGGTTCGGGATTGGCTTTCGGTGTTGCTGTGCCATTGCACACTGGCGCGCATCGCCATGAACACTGGCGAGCTGACCGAGGCGCACGTGCTGTTGGAGCATTCGCTGGAGCTTGCCCGGCGTCGGGGCAGCCGTGAAGCCGAGGTGTTGGTCAACACTGACCGGGTGCGGTTGATGATGCTCCAGGGACAACCGGGTCTGGCGCAAGCGTTGTTGCGCACGGAGCTTGCGCAACTGACTGTCAGCCGAACCCGGCCTTATCCGTTGCTCGGTCGGCTGCTGTTCCTGCAAGGCGAGTTGTTGTTGCAACAAGGCAACATGATTGAAGCCGGGCAGGTCGTGCAGGACGGGCTTTTGCAAGTGCGCGACTGCAGCGCGCCGTTCGTGCTGAATGCCTATCTGCTGTTGTCCGAGATGGCCTCGCGTAACGGTGACATCGAAAAGGCTCATTGGCTGTTGTACGAAGCCGAGCGGCGCATGCACTGGGGCAAGATCGACAGCGCTTGCTACGAGCGTCCGATCGCGCTGCAAAAAGCCCGAATTGTGGCGCGTGAACAACCCGATGACACTGATAAAACCGTGCTTTCGCCCGTCGCAGGTGTGCCGGATTACCAGGATGGTTTGACTCCCCGCGAAGTGTCGGTGCTCAAGTTGCTGGCCGAAGGCATGTCGGTGCGCGAGGTCGGCCATCGCCTGTTTATTTCGGTGAATACCGTCAAGACCCACGCCAAGAACATCAACGTCAAGCTCGGGGCCTGCCGTCGCACCCAGGCCATTAATAGCGCCAAGGCAATGGGCATTCTTGCCTGAAAACGCATCGTTTGCCGCCGCCACCTGATCCGGGTGGCGGCAGCGCACGAGTGATGGTCAACCATGCAGTCAGTCCCCACACATCGCTGCCTGCTGGACATGTGTGAATTCGCTTCCCACCCATGCGATTTCACCTTGTGGCGGCCGCGGTCAGACAAAAACAAGAGAGGTAGCGATGAGCGCCATCGAGAGCTCGACGAGCTGTGACATCCGCACAATCCTGGAAAAACAGAGGGCGGCCTTCCTGGCCAGCGAACCCTATACCGTCGAGCAACGCTGTGAATTGCTCGACCGGGCGATCAGCCTGCTGGTCAACCATGAACAGGAAATCATCGATGCCCTGACGGCCGACTTCGGCCATCGCAGCCCGGGATTCTCGAAGGGCAGTGAAGTGCTTTCGCCGTTGGCGACGCTGAAGCAGACCAAGGCCGAACTCGCCGAATGGATGCGCCCCGAAACACGTCAGGCCAGAACTGGCGAGGCCTGGGTTGAGTATCAGCCGCTCGGCGTGGTGGGCATCGTGACCGCCTGGAACGTGCCCGGCTACATGCTGTTCAGCGGACTCGCCGGTGCCCTGGCCGCCGGCAACCGGGTGATGATCAAACCCTCGGAGTTCAACCCGCACACCTCGGCGTTGATCGCCCGGCTGATCCGCTCGGTCTACGCCGAAGAGGAAGTGGCGGTGGTCCTGGGTGGCGCTGACGTCGGCCAAGCATTTTGCGGCCAACCGTTCGACCATCTGCTGTTCACCGGCGCCACCAGCATCGGCAAACACGTGCTTCGCGCAGCGGCGGAAAACCTGGTGCCGGTGACCCTGGAATTGGGCGGAAAATCCCCGACGATCATTTCCCGCACGGCCGACTTCAAGGACGCGGTGGCGAAAGTCGTCATCGGCAAGTTGCTCAATGCCGGTCAGCTGTGCGTGGCACCCGACTATGTGTTCGTGCCGCAGGAGTCGGTGGAGGCGTTCATTGGTATCGCCAAAGCAGTGGTTGCACGGTTTTTACCGACCCTCAAGGACAACCCCGACTACACCTCGATCATCAATGCCCGGCATTTCGAGCGTTTGCAGGGCCACCTGAGTGAAGCGCGCAACGCCGGTGTCGAGCTGATTGAGCTGAACCCGGCCGGTGAGGATTTCACAGACGTGGCGCACAACAAGATCGTGCCGACCCTGTTGTGCAATCCCGGCGACGATCTTCAGGTGATGCAGGACGAGATTTTTGGCCCGCTGCTGCCGATCAAGCCCTACGAAACCCTGAGTGAAGTGATCGCATTCATCAACGCGCGCCCACGGCCGCTGGCGCTGTATTACTTCGGCAACGACGCCGCCGAAGAAGCGTTGGTCCTCAATCGAACCTGTTCCGGCGGCGTGACCCTCAACGGTGTCATGAGCCATGCCAGCACCGAGGGCCTGCCATTCGGCGGCGTCGGCCAGAGCGGCATGGGTGCCTACCATGGCATCGACGGTTTCCGCACCTTCAGTCATGCCAAAGCGGTGCTGCGCATCGCGGCTAACCCGACCTGAACCTCCACTTCATTCTTGAGAGAACTGCCATGAAAGCTGCCGTATTCCATCAGGTTGGAGCCCCGCTGGTCATTGAAGAAGTGGGCATCAGCAAGCCGGGTCCGCGTGAAGTGCTGATCCGCACCAAAGCCGTCGGCGTCTGCCATTCCGATTTGCATGTGATCGATGGTTCGTTCCCGTATCCGGGCCCGTTGGTGCTCGGCCACGAAGCGGCCGGCGTGGTCGAGCAGGTCGGCTCCGAAGTGCGTTCGGTCAAGCCCGGCGATCATGTGGTCACCTGCCTCACCGTGTTCTGCGGCCATTGCGATCACTGCGTGACCGGCCATCTGGCGCGCTGCGTGTCGCCGGAAACCAAGCGCGGCAAGGATGAAGAGTCGCGCCTGACTTACGTGCAAAAGCCGATACCGCAATTCGTCAACCTGTCCGGTTTTGCCGAACAGATGCTGGTGCACGAAAACGCCTGTGTCGCGATTCGCCGTGACATGCCGCTGGACCGCGCCGCGCTGCTGGGTTGCGCCGTCACCACCGGCACTGGCGCAGTGTTCAATACCGCCAAAGTGCGTCCGGGCGAGACCGTGGCCGTGATCGGCTGCGGCGGAATCGGTCTGGCCGCCATCAACGGCGCGGCGCTGGCCGGGGCAGGGCGGATCATCGCCATCGACATGCTCGATTCGAAACTGCAATTGGCCCGGCAATTCGGCGCCACCGATGTAATCAACGGCAAGGACGGTGACGCTGCCAAGCAAGTGCTGGAGCTGACCCGGGGCGGAGTGCATCACGCTTTCGAATGCATCGGCCTCAAGCAGACCGCCGAGCAGGCCTTCGCCATGCTCGCGCGCGGCGGCACCGCCACCGTGATCGGGATGCTCAAGCCTGGCCTGAAAATCGAGGTCGACCCGTTGCAGTTGCTGCACGAGCGGCGCATTCAGGGCTCGTTGATGGGGTCCAACCGCTTCCCGGTCGACATGCCGCGCCTGGTGGATTTCTACATGACCGGCAAGCTCAAGCTCGACGAGATGATTTCCCAACGCATCAAGCTCGAACAGATCAACGAGGCGTTCGACGAGCTACGCCGTGGTGAACTGGCCCGCTCGGTAATCATCTTCGACGAATAAACCCACGCGTTTTTTTCGATATCCCTGTAGGAGCTGTCGAGTGAAACGAGGCTGCGATCTTTGCTTTTAACGATCAAAAGATCGCAGCCTCGTTTCACTCGACAGCTCCTACAAAAAGGGGTGTTGCGTTATTCGAATTAGGGCACACCCAAGCGTATTTGGAGTTGATTGATGGACATTAAATTCACGCCGGACGAGTTGGCGTTTCGCGAAGACGTGCGCACGTTTCTTCGTGATCACCTGCCGGGCGAGTTCGCCGAGCGTATTGCGCTGGGCAAGCGTTTGAGCAAAGAGCACCAGGTGCAGTGGATGCAGACGTTGAACCGACAAGGCTGGTTGGCCCCGGGCTGGCCGGTCGAGTTCGGTGGCACCGGTTGGAGCGACGTGCAAAAGCACATTTTCGACGAGGAGTGTTTCGCTGCCGGCGCGCCGAAAGTGTCGTCCTTCGGGCTGAAAATGGTCGCCCCGGTGATCATCAAGTTCGGTACGGTCGAGCAGAAAGCGCACTTTCTGCCGCGCATCCTTACGTGTGAAGACTGGTGGTGCCAGGGCTATTCCGAGCCGGGCGCGGGTTCTGATCTTTCATCGTTGAAGACTCGCGCCGTGCGCGAGGGCGAGCACTACGTGGTCAACGGTCAAAAGACCTGGACCACCCTGGCGCACTTTGCCGACTGGATGTTCTGCCTGGTGCGCACCGACCCCGAGGCTCGACAGCAGCGCGGCATTTCCTTTTTGCTGATCGACATGCAGACGCCGGGCATCACCGTGCGCCCCATCATCACCCTCGACGGCGAGCATGAAGTCAACGAAGTGTTCTTCGACAACGTGCGCGTCCCGGTGGCGAACCTGGTCGGCCAGGAAAACCAGGGCTGGACCTGCGCCAAGTATTTGCTGACCCACGAGCGCACCAGTATTGGTGGGATTGCCCAGAACAAGGCGCTGCTCAGCCGTCTGAAACGCATCGCCAGCCAGGAACTGCGCGACGGTCGGCCATTGATCGAAGAGCCCCTGTTCCGGACGCAGATTGCCGAGGTCGAGATGCAATTGATGGCCGCCGAAATGAGCAGCCTGCGTACCCTGGCCGCGGCTCGCGACGGCGCTGCGCCGGGTGCGCAGAGCTCGTTCTTGAAAATCAAGGGCACCGAGATTCGTCAGGCAATTACCTACCTGATCAGCAAAGCCGTGGGACCTTACGCCCTGCCGTTCATTGAGGATGAGTTGGGTTACGGCAGTGAACCATTGCTCTATACCGACTACAGCAGCGCCGCCACCTACCAGTATCTGGATGCGCGCAAGGCTTCGATTTACGGCGGGGCCAACGAAATCCAGAAGAACATCATCGCCAAAATGATTCTCGAACTGTAAGGGGCACGCACCGTGGATTTCAAACTGACAGAAGAGCAGCTGATGCTGCAAGACACCGCCGCGCGGCTGGTGCGCGACACTTATGGTTTCGAGCAACGCGAGCAGTTCGGCCAAAGTGAACACGGCTTCAGCCGTGCGTTCATGCAGCAGTTGGGTGAGCTCGGGCTATGCGCCGTGCCATTCGCCGAGACCTACGGTGGATTCGGCGGCAGCGGTGTGGAAACTCAGCTGATCATGACCGAATTGGGACGCGGCTTGTGCCTTGAGCCGTTCCTGCCTTCGGTGATTTTCGCCGGTGGTTTGGTCGCCCAATCGGGAACCGAGGCGCAAAAAGAAACGCTGCTGCCGCAACTGGGCAACGCCAGCCTGCAGATGGCGGTCGCGGTTGATGAACCGCAGAGTCATTACCAATTGCACGACGTACAAACCATCGCCGAACCGGTGACCGGCGGCTGGAAACTCAATGGCCGCAAGTCGGTGGTTGTCGGCGGCCAGAGTGCCGGGCTGATCCTCGTTTCGGCACGTACCAGCCATGGCGTTCGTGACGAGAAAGGCATCAGCCTGTTTCTGCTCGATCCGCGAGCGCGCGGGGTGCGCCGGCGCTCGTTCGCCACCATGGACGGGCGGATGGCCTGCGAGCTGTACCTGGAGGATGTGTTCGTCAACGCCAGTGCGGTACTCGGTGAAGTGGGGCGAGCCTTGCCTGCCTTGCAATACCAGCAAGGTCGCTGCATCGCCGCACAATGTGCCGAGGCCGTTGGCAGCATAGAAGCAGCCTGCAAGCTGACCCTCGATTACTTGAAGACGCGCAAACAGTTTGGCCAGCCGATCGGTAAATTCCAGGCGTTGCAGCACCGTATGGTCGATATGCGCATTGAACTGGATCAGGCCACTTCCATGAGCATGCTTGCGGCCTGCGTCGCTGATCAGCAAGACAGTGACGAGCGCAGCCGCGTCCTGGCCGCCGCCAAATTCATTGTCAGTCGCGCCAGCCGGTTTATTGCCGACCAAAGCATCCAGTTGCATGGCGGCATCGGCCTGACCTGGGAATATGTTCTGTCGCATCACGCCAAGCACCTGCTGATGGTCGCTCGCCAGTTCGGCGATGACGATCACCATTTGCAGGCTTATGCGAAGCTGCTGCACGTGGCCTGAGCCTGTTTTTAGCCGGGCTTCGCGGCCCGGTGACTGGCGGGGGCCCCCTGCAATTGAGCCGGGGTGAGCAGATCGACCAGCTGTTCGATGATTTCAATGACCTCCTGCCCCGGACCGAAACACGCCTTGATTCCCAGGCCCCGCAACTGGTTCGCATCGGCCTGCGGAATGATGCCTCCCACCACCACTGGAATGTCGAGCTCGCGCTTGTTCAACAGGCTCAACAATTCAGTGAGTAGTTCTTTATGCGCCCCGGCCAGACTCGACACCCCGATCAGGTCTACCGGGCGTTCGTCATCCAGGGATTGCAGTAACTGAATCGGCGTTTGAAACAGCGGCAGAAGGTGCACCTCGAAGCCGGCATCGGCCAACGCTGCGGCCATCAGCCGAATCCCTCGGTCATGGCCGTCCTGTCCCAGCTTGGTCAGTAGAATCCTCGGCGCTCGGCCATGGTCAGCGACGAAGGTCGAAAGGCGCGCACTCAGCGACGCCCAGCCCGGTTGCTCGCTGAGGGAGGGGCCGTAGTGACCTGCGCGAAAGTTCAGATCCTGCTTGAAACGCGGCCATACCTTTTCCAGTGCCTGGGTGCATTCGCCCAGTGTCGCCCGCGCCCTGATGGCTGCCACCGTCACTTCCAGCAGATTGCCCTGACCCGAGCGTGCGCATTCTGTGATCGAATCCAGAAGCGCTTCAACCCGAGCGGTGTCGCGCCTCAGTCGCAAGCGGCTCAGGCGTTGGCACTGGCGGGCACGCAGGGCCTGACTGTCGATGGCTGAGACCGCTTCTTGCGCTGCCTCGCTTGAAGTGACACGCCGTTGAGTTCCGCCATCAAGTCGGGCCTGGGTGGCCATGGCCTGGAGGTGGATGGTTTGGCTGATCCAGCCCGATTCTATCGACTGCAACACCCCGCCCTGGGTATCAATCTCCACCATCCGTTGACGAACCTGCGCGGCCATTTGTGCCGTCAGCGATTCCATCATGTAAGACCCTGCCCACGGGTCGACCACATCGCAGAGTCCGGTTTCCTGTTGAAGGATATGTTGAGTGTTGCTGGCCAATCTTGATGACGCCTTGCTGGGTAGCGTCAACGCTTCGTCCCAGGCATTGGTATGCAGGGACTGCGTACCGCCGAATACCGCGGCCATGGCCTGGACGGTGGTTCGCGTGACATTGTTGAGCGGGTCCTGGGCTGACAGCGACCAGCCTGATGTCTGGCAGTGCATGCGCAACGCCTGGCCTTTTTCACTCCGGATGCCCAGGGCCTGGGTGATTTCGGACCAGAGCAGGCGGGCCGCACGACACTTGGCGATTTCGCTGAAAAAGTCGCTGCCGATACCGAAAAAGAAGCTGATTCGTTCACAGAAGCGGTGCAGGTCGAGACCACTTTTTTGCACCTGCTCGGCATAGGTTCTGGCGTTGATCAGGGTCAGTGCCAGCTCCAGCACCGCGTCGGCACCGGCCTCCTGAAAGTGGTAACCGGACACCGAAATCGGGTTGAACCGCGGCACGTGTTCGTTCAGGTAGCCGATCACGTCCGTGGTGATGCGCATCGAGGGTTGCGGCGCAAAAATGTAGGTGTTGCGGACCGTGAACTCTTTGAGAATATCGTTCTGGATCGTGCCACTGAGCTGTTCCGGTGCGACGCCGGATTCTTCGGCGGCAACGATGAAGGCTGCCAGCACCGGCAGTACGGCGCCGTTCATGGTGAGCGACACCGAGATCTGGTCCAGGGCAATACCGTCCAGCAGTTCAGCCATGTCCTCGACGCTATCGATGGCGACACCGGTCTTGCCGACATCAGCCTGCCATTGCGGATCACTGGAGTCGTAGCCGCGATGGGTCGGCAAATCGAACGCCAGTGATAAACCCGTGGCGCCCTCGGCCAAGCGTTGCCGCAGGCGTTGGTTACTGGCGTCGGCACCGGCGAATCCGGTGTATTGGCGCACGGTCCAGGGTTTTTCCGGGTACATGCTCGAATAGGGGCCGCGTACAAACGGTGCTTTGCCGGGCAGGCTATGCAGGTGCTCAAGACCGTCCAGATCACTGCTGTGATACACCGGTTTCAGTCGCAGGCCTTCGGGCCGCCAGAGAGGAGGATGGCTCATGGTCGGCTGCAATTCGAAAGATGGATTTTGCGGGTGAACACGTCGGCCAGCTTGAAGTGGTCGCTGCGCCGATACACTTCACACCAGTGCAATTCTCGATGGCCTGGCTCGCCCATATGTAGCCTGAGCTGAAGGCTGTCGTTGATATTGAGGTTGCCGTAGAAGTGCAGCTCGCGCTGGCGGATGTGGCCGGGGCGACGCAAACCCGACAAGGCCCATTCCGCCCGCTCGACCATGGCCTGGAAGTTGGCGAAGTACAGGAGGTCGGCACCGTTGAAGTCGATGTCAGGGCAGGGTGTGAAATCAAACTCGAGCGCCGCCTCGGTGGATTGTCGGTCAATGCCGTAATGAGTGTGCCAGTCGCCGCTGCGGATTCGCCGGTTGTCGCCGTGCAGTTCTTGCAACACGTCCGGAAGCGCGGTTACGGGGGCCTGAGTGCCCCTAAGGCAAGCCTTGCTGACACTGCGATTGTCGCCCGGTACGTGACGGCTGACGAAAGTGGACAGTAACGCCAGTTGCCCCACGATACGGTCGCCAAGCCTGACCTCGTGTTCGCTGTAATGCCGCGCCTGCCCACCGCGACCGATGCGGGTGTGGATCTGGAACGCGCGATTCTCGATGATCGCTTCCAGCTTCAGATTCCAGGTTTTTACCGCGGTGAACGCGGCATAGGCGATGCGCCCTTGTTCATCGACGAAATCCGGCAGCGGCCGATTGTGCAGTTGGGCCAATGCGAGCCAATGTTGATGGCCGCACTCTTTCAGCAACCAGTTTTCCGACAGTCCGGTGAAGGCCAGGTTGGGCATCGAAGCCAGGTAGGTTTCTGAGCGCGAGGCGATGAATGTCGGCATGGTCGGTATCCGTCAGGCTGGTGTATTACCCGTAGCGAATGCCGTACCAGTTTGTTGCGGTTATTTATTTTTGCTTTAACTGTTTGATTTAAAACGTAAATATTGGTTATGCGATGTGTCATTGAAGGTGAAGCGACACTACGCAATTACGTAGAAACACGAATCTTCGTAGAAAGTTTCACGAAATTGCGTGCCCCTGTTTAACACCAAGCCCTAATACGGTCCTTGTAGCAGCTGTCGAGCTTGCGAGGCTGCGTTCGGCTGCGCAGCAGTCGTAAACCCTGCGCACTCGGTTTTCCTGATACACCGCGTTGCCTGATTTCACGACTGCTTCGCAGCCGATCGCAGCCTCGCAAGCTCGACAGCTCCTACAGGGCCGAACACAGGCTCGCAGGCTCGATAGCTGCTACAAGGGGTGTGTTGGGGCTATTCGTCCAGTTTGATTTCCAGGCGCTTGAATCTTGAAGCCAATGTCGTGGGTTTGAGGCCCAGCAGTTCGGCGGCGCCACCTTTGCCAAACAGTTTGCCGTCGGCGGCCTTGAGCGCGGCCTGCATGTTGTTGCGCTCCAGTTCGCGAATCTGTGCGTCAGTCATGATCGTCGACGAAGGAGAAGGCTGGTGAGGGACGGTGGTTTTAGGTTCATCGGGCAGGTCGAGGTTCAGGTCGGCGCCGTTCGAGGTGATCAGTGCGCGTTCAATGACGTTTTGCAGCTCGCGGATATTGCCCGGCCAGGAGTAGCTTTGCAGCCGCTCGATATCGCTGTTGCGCAGGCGCCGCCCGGGCATGTTCAGACGCTTGCCGGTCTGTTTGAGGAAGTGCGCCGCCAGAGGCGCGATATCCATCGGACGTTCACGCAACGCCGGCGACTGGATCGGGAAAACGTTGAGCCGGAAATACAGATCTTCACGAAAATGCTTAGCGGTGACTTCCTGGCGCAGATCGCGGTTGGTCGCGGCAATGATCCGCACATCGACCTTGCGCGTGCGTTCTTCGCCGACCCGTTCGAACTGGCCTTCCTGCAGAACTCGCAGCAGTTTGCTTTGCAGCTCCAGCGGAATTTCACCGATTTCATCGAGGAACAGCGTGCCGCCGTCGGCCAGTTCAAAGCGCCCGACGCGGTCTCGCACAGCACCGGTGAAGGCTCCGCGAATGTGCCCGAAGAACTCGCTTTCAAACAGTTCGGCAGGGATCGCTGCGCAGTTGACCCGGATCAGCGGGCTGGCATTGCGGCGGCTGGCCTGATGGATCGCGCGGGCGATCAACTCTTTGCCCGTGCCCGACTCGCCATTGATCAGCACGCTGGCATCGGTGGGGGCGACCACGTCGATCTGCCGGATGATTTTCAGGATCGGCTCGCTCTGACCGACGATCTCGCGGAAGTTGTGTTCGATATGGATCTCTTCCTGCCAGTAGGCGTTCTGCTCCTCCAGGCGGTCCTTGAGCACCTTGAGTTCATCGAGGGCATTTTGCAGTTGGTTTTCGGTGCTGCGCCGCTCGGTGATGTCGCGAAACACCACCACCGCGCCAACGATTCGACCGTCGGAAATCACCGGGGTGCTGGTGAATTCCACCGGGAACGAACTGCCGTCGCGGCGCCAGAACACTTCCTGACGGCCTTCATGAACCACGCCGTCGCGCACGGCTTTGTAGATCGGGCATTCTTCGACCGGGTAATGGCTGCCGTCGGCATGGGTGTGGTGGTGAATGCGATGGATGTTTTTGCCGATCATGTCCTGCGGTTCCCAGCCGAGCATGCGCGCGCCGGCCGGGTTGACGAAGGTGGCCAGGCCCTCGCTGTTGATGCTGTAGATGCCGTCGCCCACGGAACTGAGCAACAGTTGGTTATCGCGCTCGCTTTCCTGGAACAGGTTGAGGATGTTGCGCCACTCGATCAGCCCGCCGCGCATGGTGCGCTCGGTATGGGCCTGGTCACGCTGGTATTTCTCATGGCTCAGCTCGCGCATCACCAGAATCAACTGTTGCTCGCCCTTGATCTGCAAGGTGGTGGCGGAGATTTCCAGTTCGATGCGTTCGCCGCTCTTGCAGTTGCAGCTCAGCTCTTCGGTCCAGCCGCGACCTTTGTCCATGACCGCCTGGGTGAACACGATCAGGTCGGCCAATTGATGGCCGAACAGTTTGCTCACCGGCAGCTCCAGCAATTCCTGGCGCGGGTAACCGAGCAGCTTGCAGGCGGCAATATTCAGGTCGCCCAGGCGATCTGAAAACGGATTGAGCAGCGCGATGGCTTCGGCGCAATGCTCGAACACCATGTGCCGCGACGAATAGGCCAGGTCGGCCCAGCCGCTGAGAGAGTCTGTTTCGTTCATGGCTTCGTTCATTGCTACGAAATCTCGTGTTTGACCGCTACGAATATTCGTATTTCTACGGGAATGCGTGATTCACCGATAGCATCAGATACGCCATGTAAAAGCGGATCAGATGGCCATTCGTAATCTAATCAATTACTTAGCATTGCACAGAAAATAATTTATTTTCCTGGCACGGCGTTCGCTCTCTCTCCTGTCACCCGGCAGCCAACACAGGCTGGCGTTCAAGCACGAAGCAACTGGAGAGCGACACTATGCCAACCGTGGACATCCCCCATTACAAAGACGGCGACTTCCTGGTCAATTACGAAGAAAAAGTCTTCGAGGACGTCAAGGCCGAGCCTGGCGAAAAAGTCCTGATCACCTTCCACACCATCGCCTTCGAAGGCTCCATTGGCCTGGTCAATATGCTTCAGGCCAAGCGTCTGCTGCGTAAAGGCTTCGAAACCAAAATCCTGCTCTACGGGCCAGGTGTGCAACTGGGCGTGCAGCGCGGTTTCCCGACCCTGGGTGCCGAAGCGTTTCCCGGCCACCTGGCGGTGAACAAACAACTCATCCAGTTCATGGAAGAAGGCGGCGAGGTCTACGCCTGCCGTTTCGCCCTGCAAGCGTTGTACGGCCAGACCGAAAAAGCCCTGATCGAAGGGATTCGCCCGATCAACCCGCTGGACGTGATGGACCTGCGCCTGCTGATGCGCCGTGAAGGCGCGATGATCATCGATACCTGGACTGCCTGATTACCACCACCCTGTAGGAGCCGGCTTGCCGGCGAAGGCGGTGTGTCTGACACCCCGCGTCGCCCGCATCGCAGGCAAGCCAGCTCCCACAGGACCGTTGTCGATCTTGCCAACACTACTGACTTCAGGACTCTTCATGGCCATTATTCGCGCAGCCGCCGTACAGATCAGCCCGGTGCTTTACAGCCGCGAAGGCACCGTGGACAAGGTCTGCCAACAGATCATCGCCCTCGGTCGACAAGGCGTGCAGTTCGCCGTGTTCCCGGAAACGGTGGTGCCTTACTACCCGTACTTTTCGTTTGTGCAGCCGGCGTTTGCCATGGGCGCACAACACCTCAAATTGCTCGATCAATCGGTCACCGTGCCGTCCGCCGCCACCCTGGCGATTGGCGAGGCCTGCAAGCAAGCGGGGATGGTCGTCTCCATCGGCGTCAATGAGCGCGATGGCGGCACGATCTACAACGCGCAATTGCTCTTCGATGCCGACGGCAGCCTGATTCAGCATCGACGCAAAATCACCCCGACCTACCACGAGCGCATGGTCTGGGGGCAGGGCGATGGCTCCGGTCTGCGCGCCATTGACAGTGCCGTCGGACGCATCGGTTCGCTGGCCTGCTGGGAGCATTACAACCCGCTGGCCCGTTTTGCCTTGATGGCCGACGGTGAGCAGATTCACGCGGCGATGTTTCCCGGTTCCCTGGTGGGCGACATTTTCGCCGAGCAGATTGAAGTCACCATTCGCCATCACGCCTTGGAATCCGGCTGCTTCGTGGTCAACGCCACCGCATGGCTGGATGCCGATCAGCAGGGTCAGATCATGCAGGACACCGGTTGTGGCCTCGGCCCGATCTCGGGTGGCTGCTTCACTGCCATCGTCTCACCCGAGGGCAAATTGCTCGGTGAACCGCTGCGTTCCGGCGAAGGCGTGGTGATTGCCGACCTCGATCTGGCACTGATCGACAAGCGCAAACGGATGATGGATTCGGTCGGGCATTACAGCCGTCCGGAACTGCTCAGCCTGTTGATCGACCGCACACCCACGGCGCACGTGCATGAACGCAGCGCGCACGTTGTGGCGGTTGCCGCCGAGGAGCTCGATCATGCAAACCAATGAATTGCTCGCCGAGTTGCAATGCCATGGCGTGCGTTGGCCTGCGGCGCAAAACGGCTTGTCGCGCCAAGGTGGCGCCGGGCCTTCGGATCACAAGGCGCTGAGTGTTGGTAGCCGGACCATGATGGTGCCGATCCTCAATCAAGCGTCCCAGGGTTCACCCTATCAAGCGCAGCCCAGCGCCGATGGCAGCCAGGCGCTGATCTTTCGCGAAGGCTTGCAGGTCGGTCAGGTGCAGATGCCCGGCGTGCCGAAGTTCTATGGTTTGAGCACCGCTGACGGCATTCCCTATTGGAAAATCGCCACGCTGCACAGCAGCGATGTGCTCGCGACCACGGTGTTGCAGCACTGCATTCGTTTCAATGATCGCGGCAGTTCCTGCCAGTTCTGCGCCATCGGCCAGTCGCTGGCGGCGGGCAAGACCATTGCCCGCAAACGCCCGCAGCAATTGGCCGAAGTGGCGAAAGCCGCGGTGGAGCTCGACGGCGTCAAGCACATGGTGATGACCACCGGCACCCCGCAAACCCCGGACCGTGGTGCGGCGATTTTGTGTGAGTCCGCCGCGGCGGTGACGGCTGCGGTCGCTCTGCCGATCCAGGCGCAATGCGAGCCGCCAGACGATGATCGCTGGTTTCAACGCCTGGCGGACAGCGGCGTGGTGTCGCTCGGCATGCACCTGGAAGCGGTCACCGATGAAGTGCGCCAGCGAATCATGCCGGGTAAGGCCGAAGTGCCGCTGAGCCGCTATTTCGACGCCTTCAGTGCGGCGGTTGAAGTGTTCGGCCGGGGCCAGGTCAGCACCTACATCCTGGCCGGACTGGGGGACAGCGAAGCGGCGATCAGTGAGATGAGCGAGCGTTTGTGTGCGCTGGGTGTGTACCCGTTCGTGGTGCCCTTCGTGCCTATCGACGGCACGCCGCTGGCCAATCATCCGAAACCCGACAGCGCGATGATGGCCCGCCTGTATCCGCAGATCGGCGCCAGCCTGCGTCGTCACGGTTTGCACTCCGATCAGATCAACGCCGGCTGCGCCAAATGCGGCGCGTGCTCGGCCCTGAAAAGCTACGAATAAACCGGAGAATGTCCATGCCGAATCTCGCCTTTGCGTTGGTCGACAGCACCTTCGAACCGTTTCGCGCCGGTGAACTGGTGGTCAAACCCGCCAGTGAGCACTGGGAAAAGCAGGCCTATTTCGCCCTGCGGCGCTCGGTGTTTTCCGATGAGCAACAACTGCTGGTGCAGGACAAGGACCGCCATGATTTCCAGGCGATCGCCATCGTCGCCCTGGCCGGCAATTGCGGGATCGCCGATCAAGTGGTGGGCGCGGTGCGCATCTATCAGCCGGAGCCGGGCCTGTGGTTTGGCGGGCGCTTGTGTGTGGCCCCGGCGTATCGGCGGCACAGCATGATCGGCAAGGCGTTGGTCAACGAAGCGGTGTCACGGGCCAAGGAGTTGGGCTGCGAGGTTTTTCGCGCGACCGTGCAGGCGCAGAACGAAGTCTATTTTCACGGCTTGTGCTGGCAAACCCTCGAACAGTTGGCGTTGCTCGGTCAGCCGCACTGTTTGATGCAGGCGGATTTGCCGAGCTACCCGTTGATGCCGCGCCAGGTTTCATTGCGCGCGCTGAAGGTGGCTCGCCATGACTGAATGTTTTGATTTGGCGGCGCTGCTCGACAGCCTGCGCGCTACGCCGGCAATGCGTTCGAAACAGGCGATCCAGCAGCCTGCGGCCGTTATCGGTAAGGCGAAACAAGCGCTGACCCGCGAACAGCTTTACGCCTTGCCCGGTGATGACACGGCAGCGATTGCCTGTGGCGATCATTTTCAGCTGCTGGCCATCGAAGGCATGTTGCCGGCGTTCGTCGAGACTGCACCATGGTTTGCCGGGTGGTCTGCGGTCATGGCCAATGTCAGCGACATCACCGCCATGGGCGGTCGTGCCACGGCAGTGGTCAACGCTTACTGGCATCACGACGATGAATCCGCGCAGCAATTACTGGCAGGTATTCGCGCCGCGTGCGACGCCTACGGATTGCTGCTGGCCGGCGGGCATACCAGCCTCATGGCGGGTAATCCGGCGGCGCTGGCGGTAGCGATTACCGGCATCGCGCAAACATTACTGTCGACCTTGCATGTCGCGCCCGGTCAGGTCATCGCCATGGCGGTGGACCTTGAAGGGCATTGGCATGCCGACAGCACGTACTGGAAAGCCTTCGAAGGTGTACCGGCCGAGCGCCTGCGCAGCAAGCTCGACGTGCTGCCACGCCTGGCCGAAGCGCAACTGCTGCACGCGGCCAAAGACATCAGCAACGCGGGGATTCTCGGCAGCCTGTTGATGCTGCTGGAAACCACCGGCTGCGGCGCGACCATCGATTTATCCGCGCTGCCCGGTCCTGCGGATGCCGACCTCGCGCGCTGGCTACAGGTGTTTCCCAGCTACGGCTTTTTAATGACGCTGGATGAGCGTGACTGGCCGCAGGTGCAGAGCGCTTTTGCCTTCGAAGGCGTGCGCTGCGAACGCATTGGCCAGGTCAACGCCAGTGGCACGTTGCGTGTCCAGTCCGGCGCACAACACGGCGACTTCTGGAACCTGCGCGAGCAATCGTTCACCGGCTTCAGCTATCCCCATCTCGATCTGAGCCCTTTAAAACTTAATCAACAGGAGCACTGACATGCCCGCCGTCAATTTCAAAATTCGCTGGCCCAATGGCCGGGAAGCGACCGGTTATTCACCTTCGACCGTGATCTATCAATACCTGGAGGAGGGCGCCAGTTACCCGCTGACAGACTTTCTGCAACGCATCGAAGGCGCACTGAACAATGCCTCGGAACGGGTCAAGCAGGTCAAGGGTTTCTATTGCAGTTCGGCGATGGACACCTTGAGTTCGCTCAAGGGCCAGGCCAGTTACCTGGTCGATCCAGGCCTCGCCGATGGCCCGGTGGACATTCTGAGCATGCGCACCGAAGGCGCCGGCCAGGTGATCGGGGCGGGCTGGAGCTCATTCTGATTCATCGATTTTTCCCTTAACCCTGTTCGTTACCCAGTACCGGAGCACCCCATGACCAGCCACCTCACTTCAATCAAAACTCCACACCACAGCGTGATCGTCGTCGGCGGCGGCCAGGCCGGGTTATCCGCCAGCTACTACCTGCAACAACAGGGCATCGATCATTTGGTCCTGGAAAAACACAGCCTGACTCACACCTGGCGCAACCAGCGCTGGGATGCTTTCAGTCTGGTCACGCCCAACTGGCAATGCGCCTTGCCGGGTTACACCTACACCGACGGCTTCAACGGCAGCGATCCTCATGGGTTCATGAAGAAGGACGAGATCAACGAGTACCTGGCCGGCTTCGTCAAATCAGTCAACGCCCCGGCCCGTGAAGGCGTCACGGTGCAACGCGTGGTGCCGCGCAGCCAAGGTGGTTTCGAGGTACACACCTCGCAAGGCGAATTCAGCGCCGATCAGGTGATTGTCGCGTCGGGCGGGTATCACACGCCGATCATCCCGCGCCTGGCCGAACGCTTGCCATCGGGCATTCATCAGCTTCATTCCGAGCAATACCGCAATCCGCAGGCCTTGCCCGCCGGCAATGTGCTGGTGGTTGGCTCCGGGCAGTCGGGTGCGCAAATTGCCGAAGACTTGCACCTGACCGGGCGCAAAGTCTATCTGGCCGTCGGTGATGCGCCGCGTTGCGCCCGCTTCTACCGGGGCAAGGACGTGGTCGATTGGCTGGCTGAAATGGGCTACTACGAGATAGGCGTCGACACGCATCCGCTGCGTGAAGGCGTGCGCGATAACACCAACCACTACGTCACCGGTCGTGATGGCGGGCGGGATATCGACTTGCGCAACTTCGCTCGCGAAGGCATGGAATTGTTTGGTCGTCTTGACGGGTTGCAGGGCACTCGCTTGCAGTTTGCCAACAATCTGGGTGAAAGCCTGGACAGTGCCGACGCGGTCTACAACCGAATCAATGCATCGATCGACAAGTACATCGAACAGCACGCGATCGACGCCCCGGTGGGTGAGCGTTATGAGCCTACCTGGGTGCCAGAGCAGGAGCGCAGCGAACTGGACCTCGACGCCGAAGGCATCACCAGCATCATCTGGTGCATCGGCTTCAGCCCGGACTTTACCTGGGTCGAGGCGCCGGTCTTCAACGGGCGAGGGCATCCTGGGCACCAGCGCGGGGTGACGGCGCAGGCGGGTTTGTACTTCCTCGGATTGCCGTGGCTGTATACGTGGGGCTCGGGGCGTTTCTCTGGGGTGGCGCGGGACGCGGAGTATCTGGTTGAGCACATTGTCGAAGGCGCGCATGAGAGCGCATCACAGCGACGTCGTTTGGCTGCTGGCTAGGCAACGTCAAAGTCTCTGGTAGACCTTGGTTATCTTAATTACAGATAGCTGTGATCGTATTAATGCGCTTCTTAAGATATAGGCGCGCGCGTAGTGTCTGCCCTGTCTGAAGAACAGAAGGGCAGATGATGACAAGGGTGAATCCAACAATCGCCGTTGCGCAGCCGACGCTGCGGCCAGCCAGTGCCGGGTGGGCAACGGTGGCCGGTTTTGCTGCAAGCCTGGTTGGCATCGGCCTGGCGCGGTTTGCTTATACGCCGCTGCTGCCGTCGATTATCGGCGCCCACTGGTTTGATCCTTCCAAGGCTGCCTACCTCGGTGCAGCCAACCTGGCCGGCTATCTGGCCGGCGCCATTTTCGGTCGCTCGATGGCGGCGAAAACCTCAACGGTGTTCATGCTCCGGGCCATGATGTTGCTGGCCAGTCTGGCGTTTTTCGCCTGTGCCTGGCCTGTGTCGTTCGCGTGGTTCTTCGCCTGGCGTTTCCTTTCGGGAACCGCGGGTGGCGCGCTGATGGTGTTGGCCGCTCCGACTGTTTTGGCCCATGTACCGCCGTCCCGGCGCGGGTTGGTCGCCGGGATTATTTTCATGGGCGTGGGTGTGGGCATTGCTGCTTCCGGGACACTGGTGCCGCTCTTGCTGCAACAGGGCCTCGGGGAAACCTGGATGGGGCTTGGGGTGATTTCCCTGGTGCTGACTGCCATTGCCTGGCGGGGATGGCCGAGAGGCGCTGCTCCGGCGGCCAAAGCCACGCACGCTCAGCGCGCGACGCCGAACGGCACGCTCAAGGCGCTGTATGTCGAGTACGCGCTCAACGCAGCCGGGTGGGTGCCGCACATGATTTTTCTCGTGGATTTCGTCGCGCGGGGCAGGGGCGAAGGTCTTCAAGTGGGGGCGCAGTATTGGGTGCTTTTCGGCATTGGTGCCACCGTCGGACCACTGCTTGCCGGGGTAGTGGCTGACCGGATTGGATTCGGTCGCGCCTTACGGCTGGCGTTCCTCGTGGAAGCCATCAGCGTCGCAGTGCCAGCCCTTGGGCTCGGAACCGTCTGGTTGATGATGTCCAGCGTCATCGTCGGGGCGTTTGTCACCGGTACGGTGCCACTGGTGTTAGGGCGGGTGCATGAGATTCTCGCCCATCACCCCGCGCAGCAGAGTTCGGCCTGGCAAACAGCGACGGTGGGGTTTGCGTTGTTTCAAGCGGTGGCCGCTTATGGGTTGTCGTTCCTGTTTTCTTACAGCGATGGGAATTACGCCTTGCTCTTCGTGATTGGCACGTCGGCGATGGTGATCGCGTTTGTGATTGATGTGGTGGCGGTGGCGAAAAAGCGCTGCCCATTGGCGTGATGCTGTTCATTGTAGGAGCTGGCTTGCCAGCGAAGACGGCCTGACAGCCAACCAATCTCCCGCAGGCGTACCGCATTCAAATGTGGGAGCGAGCCTGCTCGCGAAGGACGTTAACGATGACGCGTTTTAACAGGATAAACGTGGTGCATCCGAATCCTTCGCTGGCAAGCCAGCTCCTACCTTCGACCGCGTTCGCCCAGACAACTCGATCAACTGTAGGAGCTGGCTCGCCAGCGAAGGACGTCAACGATGACGGTTTTCAACAGGATAAACGTGGCGCATTTGAGTGCTTCGCTGGCAAGCCAGCTCCTACAGGGGATTGTGGTTTTCAGCTTTTGATCTTGCCGTTGCCGTGGCTTTTGATCTTGATCTGCAGCCCCTATCCAAAAACCCCGTAAGTGAACAATCGCCGGAGCCTCTGACACCGTGAATTATTCCGATCGTAACCTGATGTATTGGCGCCGAAACCTGGCCGTGTGTGTCTTCGGTTCGTTCACCACCCTGGTAAGCCTGAGCATGTTGCTGCCGTTTCTACCGCTGTACGTCCAGCAACTGGGCGTTACTGCCCAGGCGGACGTGGTGCAATGGTCAGCCGTGGCATTCGGCGCGACTTTTTTTGGTACGGCGATTACCGCGCCGCTCTGGGGACGCCTGGCCGACCGCTATGGCCGTAAACCGATGTTGGTCAGGGCGGCCATCGGCATGGCTGTGGTGATGTCACTGATCGGGCTGGCCCGGGACGTGACCGACCTGGTTGCACTGCGTCTGATCGCCGGCCTCATCGGTGGCTACGCCTCCGCTTCCATCGTCATGATTGGCTCTCAGGTCCCGCGCGAAAAGGCCGGGTGGGCACTCGGCGTTCTGTCCACGGGCGCCTTGTCCGGCAATCTGATCGGGCCGCTGGTGGGTGGATTCTTACCCGAGCTCGTCGGTATTCGCGGCACCTTTTTCGTGGGGGGCGGGATGATTGCCGTCGCTGCGATGACGACAATCCTGTTCATTCGCGAGGATTTCGATCGGGTGGCGGACGCTAAACAACGCAAGCAGAAAACCCGGCCTGAAGGTGCTGACGCCAAATGGCCAATCATCGGTGCACTGCTGATTACCGCGATGATGGTGCTGCTAGCCAACATGTCGATCGAGCCGATCATCACCGTCTACATCGGCGACCTCGGTGTCGCGTCTGACAGTCAGGCGCGTATCGCCGGCATCGTCATGGCCTGTTCAGCGTTGGGCAGTATTTTGACCGCCGCCAAACTGGGTGCGCTGGCAGACCGGGTGGGCAGCTGGAACGTTATTGTCGGGTGTCTGTTGCTGACCGCTGTCGTCATGGTGCCCCAGGCGTTCGTCACGCAATGGTGGCAACTGGCAGTGTTGCGCGGGCTCATGGGCATGACCATTGCGGGACTGCTGCCATCGATTGCCAAGCTGATCCGGCATTCGGTTGAAGAGCACAACACCGGCAAGATACTCGGCTACCTGCAATCGGCGCAGTTCTCTGGACAGGTTATCGGGCCACTGATCGGTGGCCAGATTGGCGCGCATCTCGGCTTGCATCACGTGTTCCTGGTGACGGCCGCATTGTTGGTGCTATGCGCCGGGATGAACGGCTGGGTGAGGAATCGCTACCTGGGCGACACCGTCCAGACGAACGCTGTCGAGAAAGGTTGATAACGCGCTGGAAAAATAGCCATCAATGCGCCTGACAAACACCGTCTCCACGTCGGCGATTTCGGGCGCCAGTTCATGCACGTTGACCAACCCCTCGCGCAATGCGCTTGCAACGACGCCTCTGGGCAACAGCGTGACCCCGACGCCAGCGGAAACGCAGGCAATGATCGCTTCGATCGAACCAAACTCCAGCGGCTCAGGCGCCAGGATGCCGAGGTTAGCCAGCAAAGAATCCAGGCGCTGGCGGTAGGAGCACCCGATTCGAAAGACCACCGTTTTCAGATTGTCGACCGACGCGACTGCGTCCAGGCTGCTAATGGCGCAGGACGTGACCAATACGAGCTCTTCGCGAAAGGCCTGCTCACTCTGCAATTCCGGATGATTGACCGGGCCGACGACAAACGCGCCCTCAAGCTTACTGTCGATGACGCCCTGGATCAGGCTGCAGGTGGTGCCGGTGCGAATCACCGGGCGAACGTCCGGGTAAGCCTTGGCAAACTTTGCGATCAGCCGTGGCAGACGCAGCGCCAGCGTCGTCTCCAGCGTACCGATTTCAAACACACCTTTTGGATGCCCGTCGTCGCGCGCGGCGCAAGACGCATCGGACAGGAGCCTGGAAAGACGTGCGGCAAAGGGCAGGATCCGGCGCCCGGCCGCTGTGACTTGCACGCCTCGGGCGCTGCGTTGAAACAGTGCAACCCCCAGTTCGTCCTCCAGCGAGCGAATCCTCGCGGAAACGTTCGACTGCACGGTATTCAACTCGCTAGCCGCCTTGTTCATGCTGCCATGGCGCGCAACCGCGTCGACCACCTTGAGATCCGTCACATCCATCGCGTTCACCTATCTCAAAAACCAATAACTGATGACAAAAAACAACTTTTAAGAGATTAGTTTTCATGGAGTGTAAAGACAAGTAAAGCGTGTCTGATTTCATCAAAAGAGATCACAAGCATCATTAATGATCGTTTTACATGATTGTAGGCCAGGCATAGGTTGAGGGTGCACAGACACCGCAGCCAGTGGCAAATCGAGTCTTCGAATTTGAGGCTGTGGAACAATAATAACGCGTCCACTGCAACACGGAGTCAACGTGAATCATGCATCCGAATCAGCCAGAATTCGCAATCACCCCCGGTATCAGGAGTTGGTCTCACGGCAGCGAAGATTCGTCGCTGGCCTTACCGCCGCCACCCTAGTCCCGTACTTCACGTTCATCCTCGTCGCCGCCTTCGCGCCCCAGCTCCTGGCTCAGAAGCTGTCGGCAACCAGCATCATCAACATAGGTTGGCCGCTGGGCGTCGCCTTCATTGTCGGCGCCTGGTTGTTTACCGGCCTGTACATCCTTCGTGCCAATGGTGAGTTCGATGACCTCACCGCCGAAATCCGCGCGGGGGTCATCGTATGAAGCCGCTTTTTCGATACCTCATTGTTCCTGCTGTGCTGGGCGCGATGACGACGTGTGCCTCTGCCGCCGAAGTCTTGCAGGCGGTGGAAAAGCAGCCGCTTAACATCACCGCCATTGCAATGTTCCTGGTCTTCGTCCTGACAACGCTGGGCATCACCTATTGGGCCGCCTCCAAGACCAAATCGATGGACGATTTCTACACGGCCGGAGGCGGCATTACCGGCTTCCAGAACGGATTGGCGCTGGCCGGGGACTACATGTCGGCGGCTGCGCTGCTGGGGGTCACCAGCATGTTCTTCTTCAACGGCTTCGATGGCTTGCTCTACTCGATCAGCTTCTTCGTCGCCTGGCCGCTGCTGCTGTTCCTGTTTGCCGAGCGCATCCGCAATCTGGGGCGTATCACCATCTCGGACATTGCCTCGTTTCGACTCGATCAAAATCGCATTCGAACGATGACAGCCTTCGGTTCGTTGACCGTGGTCTGCTTTTATCTGGTGGTGCAGATGGTGGGCGCGGGGCAGCTGATCCAGCTGCTGTTCGGACTTCCCTACAACTATGCGGTGATCGCGGTCGGGCTGTTGATGGCGGTCTACGTCACCTTTGGCGGGATGGTCGCTACCACGTGGGTGCAGATCATCAAGGCCGGTTTGCTGCTGTTGGGCGGAACGCTGCTGGCGATTCTGGCGCTGAGCAAGTTCGGGTTTTCCTTCGAACAGTTGTTCACGCAAGCGGTGGCCGCTCATCACGATGGCGAACGAATCCTGCTGCCGAGCAAGTTGGTGGCCGACCCGCTGGCACTGATCTCGCTGTCACTGGGCCTGGTCTTCGGCACCGCAGGATTGCCGCACATCCTCATGCGCTTCTTTACCGTGCCGGACGCCAAACAGGCGCGTAAATCGGTGTTCGTTGCCACGGGTTTCATCGGGTTTTTCTACCTGATCGTAGCGATCCTGGGGTTGGCGGCGATCGTGATTGTCGGTCAAGACCCGGCCTTTTATGAGTCCGGCATTGTCGGTGGAAAGCTCATCGGCGGCAGCAACATGCCGGTGATGCACCTGGCCAAAGCCGTTGGCGGTGACCTGCTGCTGGGCTTCATCTCCGCCGTCGCGTTTGCCACGATCCTGGCCGTGGTGTCCGGGCTCACCATGGCCGGGACTTCGGCGATTTCACATGATCTGTACGTCATGGTCTTCCGGAAAAACCGCGCCAATGCAAAAGACGAGCGCCGTGTTTCGCGGATCGCTTCGGTCGGCATCGGCATCGTTGCAGTGGTCCTGGGTATTTTGTTCAAGGACCAGAACATCGCGTTCCTGGTGGCGCTGACGTTTGGCGTGGCGGCCTCGGTCAACTTTCCGATACTCGTGCTTTCGATGTACTGGAAAGGGCTGACCACACGAGGCGCGTTGATCGGCGGTATCGCCGGGCTGGTGAGCTCGGTCAGCCTGGTCGTGCTCTCGCCGGCGGTGTGGGTCAAAGTGCTGGGAAATCCCGAGGCGATTTTCCCCTTTGACTACCCGGCCATCATCTCGATGAACGTGGCGTTCTTCTTCACTTGGCTCGGCTCGGTCACCGATCGCAGCGCCGGGGCAGTGCTTGAGCGCGAGCGTTTCGATGACCAGCTCATCCGCGCCCAGACCGGCCTTGGGGCCTCCCAGGCTGTCAGCCATTAAGGGCATCTGTAGGAGCGAGCTTGCTCGCGAAGGGCCTGAGGGCGACGCGTTTATTCAGCAGACACGCGTTATCGTTAACGTCCATCGCGAGAAAGCTCGCTCCTACAGAGATATCAGGCAACTGCCTGTCACTTCCAAAAAGGAGTCAGCCATGCAACTTCGAGACAATGGCTTAAGATTTTCACCCATCACCGTCGTGCTGCACTGGGTCGTGGCGTTGTCGCTGCTCGCGATCTTCGGCCTGCAGCTGGTGATCGGTCAGGCGTCCAGCGATGTCGTGCGGATGCCTTTCATACACCTGCAAAACCTCATGGGGCTAATGCTGTTCCTGGTATCGATTTATCGGTTCTGGGCCAGGATCACCTCTTACCATCCGCTGCCGGTGGGCACGCCCAATCCGATTGAAGTGATTATCAGCCGTTCCGTCGCGGTGGCGCTCGCGCTGGCGATGGTGTTGCTGCCGGTCGCGGTCTGGGCTTCGCGGTCGGCTGCTGGAGAGACGGTGGGCTTGCCTGGAGGATTTTACATTCCGGCGCTCCTGCCCAACCACGCAGGACTCAAACACGTGGTCGATGTGCTCTTCGATATCGGCGCATCGGCATTCCTCGCCGGGCTGGCGTTGCATGTCTTCGGTGCGGTCAAGAATCACTTTCTCCTGAAGAACAACACGCTCAAGCGGATGCTTGGCAAACACGTGGAGCTGTGAGCATGAACGAAGCCAAATCAGATTTTGCGGGCAATGCCATCACGCAACTGTGTGGCGTGAAATACCCGATCTTTCTCGGCGGGATGGCGGCCATTTCCGGTCCCCAGCTGGTGGCGGCAGTCGCCAACGCCGGGGGCATGGGCGTGATCGGCGGTCTGCGCCTGCCGCCCTTGACCTTGCGCCGATGGATAGAGGAAACCCGGGCGCAGACCGACAAACCGTTTGGTGTGAACCTGGTGCCGCAATTCGGTGGTCCGGATGTCTTTGAAGCGCAGTTCCAGGTCGTCCTTAAGGAAAAACCCCGGCTGCTGTCACTGTTTTATGCCGAGGCCTATTCCGCCGACATGATTCCCCGGGCGAAAGACGCAGGGCTGACGGTCATGGTGCAAGCGGGGTCGGTGGAGCTGGCCAGAATCGCCATCGCCCAAGGAGCGGACATTGTCGTGGCGCAAGGCAGTGAAAGTGGCGGACAATTAAACCGAGGCACGGGTGGCATCATGGCGTTGTTGACGGCGATCCTGGCTGTTGCAGCGGGTCGACCGGTGCTCGCGGCTGGCGGCATCACCCACGGCGCCGATGTCCGGGCATTGATGTCACTCGGCGCGTCTGGGGTGGTAGTGGGCACGGCGTTTATTGCCACCGACGAGTCGAATGCGCATCCGCTGTACAAGCAAAAAATCGTCGAGGCGACCACGGATGACACCGAATACCGAACGGGTTACTCGTTCGGCTGGACCTACGGCACGCCGCACCGGGTGATCCCCAACCGTGACAAGTGGAACCTGTTGCGCTTCATTGGCGGTGGCGCACGGGCGATCGATAAACCACGGATGGCGAAGAAGCTGTCGCTGTACGCGGGGCAGGGGGTTGGCAAGATCCACAGTGTGGTTCCTGCGGCAGAGCGCGTGGCAGAACTGGTGCGTGGATTGTCGATGAGCGCAGGCGCACAGGTCAGCGTCGATCACGCCGCGCGGGGCAGGTTCATGCTTGAGGAGAGAAGGTCGCTTGGCTGGCAGTAAGCGGCGTCATTGAGCGTGAGATGAAAACCGGCTCGGTGGGATTCACCGAGCCGTTTTTCGTGGCGATGCAACCATTACCGGATTCAGATCGGCAGACTCGCCGGCCGGGCAATCTGTTGTTGTGCCAAGCCGATGAACGCGCTCATGGCCGAGGTGATCATCGAGTCGTTTCTGCGGATGAAAACGGTCGAGACGTGAGCGAATTCGGCCGGTAGCGTGTGGCAACGAATGGCATGGCGCACGCTGCAGTTTTCGGCGATGGCCTTGGGCAGCAGGGTCACGCCCATGCCGGCGGCGACGCACGACAAGATGCCGTCGAGGGTGCCCAGTTCCATGATCGGGTTGGGCACCAGTCCGACCTGATAGAACCAGTTTTCGAGTGTCGAGCGGTAGAAGCAGCCTGTGCGGAAGACCAGCACGGTCTGCTGGGGGATTTTCTCGATGAGTGCCGCCAGTGAATCGAAGTGGTTGCTGCTGACCAGCACCAGTTCTTCCTGGAACACTTCTTCCTGGGTCAACGCCGAGTTCTGGTGGAAGCCGCCGACGAAGGCACCGTCGAGTCGATGCGCTTCAATCGCCTTGATCAGCTCGGCGGTGGTGCCGGTCAGCAATGACAACTGAACCTCGGGGTATTTCTCGCGGTACTTCGTCAGCACTTGCGGCAAGCGAATGGCGGCCGTGGTTTCCATCGATCCCAGTCGCAGCAGACCTGCCGGAACGCCGGTGTCCATCAAGGCACTGCGACTCTCGTCTGTCAGCTGCAGGATGCGCCGCGCATACCCGAGGAAAGTCTCGCCCGCCGAGGTCAGCACGACCCCGGATTTCTTGCGGATGAACAGCTCGCGATTCAGTTCGGCTTCGAGCTCCTTCACCCGCATGGTGACGTTGGACTGCACCGTGTTCACATTAATGGCGGCTGCCGTGAAGCTGCCAAGTTCGGCAACCGCGCAGAAAATCTTCAGTTGGCGCATTTCCATGATCATTGCCACCTATCATAAAAAGTGATGAGTCGCATCACGAGCCATCATTTTACGGCGCTGGTTGACGCTTAGTAAAGTCAATAAAACAGGTTGATGAGCGAAGTGGGACGATGACACCGACTGCAAAAATTGACCATGTGTTTGCCGGTGGTTTGGGTGTCTTGAAGCCTGAAGGGCAACGAACGGGCATCTTCAAACGCAGGATCTCAGGTTCCGCTCGCATCGACGTCAGTGGAATAGTCGGCGACCAGCACGGTGATACCCGGGTTCACGGCGGTCCGGAAAAGGCTGTTCATCACTATGCGGCGGAAAACTATCAGCGCCTGGCGCAGGCCTTTGCGCACTGCGCTGACGAGCTGATTCCAGGCAGCCTGGGCGAGAACATTTCAGCGTTTGAATTCACTGAGCTGAATGTGCATATCGGTGATGTATTTCAGGTTGGCAGCGCGGTGTTGCAGGTTTCTCAGCCGCGCAGCCCATGCTGGAAAATCAATCATCGCTTTGATGCCGAACGCATGTCGATGCATGTCGCCAAGGAGCGAATCACCGGTTGGTATTACCGTGTCCTGCAGCCAGGCTTTATTGAAGCGGGGGACACGATCGAACGGCTCGACCGGCACACCGAACGCTTCTCCATCGACCAGTTCTGGCAGGTGCAGTTGTCGCACCGGCCAGTGATCGATGACGTGCTCGCATTGGCGGCGACCGAAGGCTTGGCCGAGGACTGGAAACGGCGCCTGTCGGAGCGCGCGAAGTGGCTGCAACAGCGGCTTGAGAGTGCTTGCTCCGCCCCGAGAACGCCAGGAGATCAGGCGCAATAGCTTTTACTCACATTCATCACATTCAGGTGCTGTCATGTCCAATGCGTTGCTGTCTCTTTTGAACATTGAACTCCCCATCCTTCAATCGCCCATGGTCGGCGTATCCACACCCAAGCTCGCGGCGGCGGTGTCCAATGCCGGCGGGCTGGGGGCCATTGGCATTGGCGCGAGCCACGTCGAGCAGGCGCGAGCCATGTTGCGAGGGCCGGCGGCGCTGACGGACAAGCCCCTCAATGGGAATTTGTTTTGCCACCCGCCTGCCGTTCATGACCGTGATCGAGAGGCGCAGTGGCTGGATTTTCTGACGCCGTTTTTTGCCGAGTTCGGTGCCGTTGCGCCGGCTTCGCTGCGTGAGATCTACACCTCATTCGTCGAAGACCCGGAGACGCTGCAGATGCTGCTGGAAGAACGGCCAGCTGTGGTCAGCTTCCATTTTGGCTTGCCGCCGCAACCGGCAATCGACGCACTCAAGGCCGCCGGCATCATCCTGCTCTGTTCGGTGACGAACCTCGCCGAAGCGCAGCTGGCCGAACATGCCGGCGTGCATGCGCTGGTGGCGCAAGGTTACGAAGCCGGGGGCCATCGCGGGGTGTTCGATCCGCAACAGGACACCGAGATGGGCACGTTTGCGCTGGTGCGTGTGCTGGTCGACGCGTGCACACTGCCGGTGATCGCGGCGGGCGGCATCATGGATGGCGCGGGCATCAAGGCGGTCATGCAACTGGGGGCCAGTGCAGCGCAGTTGGGAACGGCGTTTATCCTCTGCCCTGAATCCTCCGCCAACAGCACCTATCGCGAAGCGCTGAAGGGGCCGCGTGCGCACCAGACCAAAGTCACCCGCGTGATCTCCGGCCGGGCGGCTCGGGGCATGGTCAACCGCAACTTCTCCAGCCTGGAAGCGGGCAGCTCGGCGCTGCCCGACTACCCGCTGACCTACGACGCCAACAAAGCACTCAACGCCGCAGCAAACGCCAAAGCCAACACCGAGTTCGCCGTGCAATGGGCCGGGCAGGGCGCACCACTGTGCCGCGAAATGCCGGCAGCGGCGTTGGTGAATGTGCTGGCTGCGGAAATCAAAGCCTGCCCCTTGTGGGAGCGGGCTTGCCCGCGATGGCGGTCACTCAGGCAATGATGAAGTTGCCTGACACTCCGCTATCGCGGGCAAGCCCGCTCCCACATTGATTGTGTTCGGTCGTTAGCGTGTGTCAGTTCACCGGGTGCGTTGAGTGAACACAGAATTTGTGTACGACAGAGAGCCCCTGTAGGAGCCGAGCTTGCTCGCGAAGACGGCAGCACATTCAACATCTATGTGACTGATATACCGCTTTCGCGAGCAAGCTCGGCTCCTACAGGCGGTGTGTGAGTGAGTACAGAATGTGTGAGCGACAGTGATCAAAATGTGGGAGCGAGTTTGCTCGCGAAGACGGCAGCACATTCAACATCTATGTGACTGATACACCGTCTTCGCGAGCGAGCTCAGCTCCTACAGGGGTTGTGGTTGACCGTTAGAGCGCATCACGGGACGGTTGGCCGTCCACCAGGCGTTGGATGTTCAGTGGATTGGCGTTTTTCAATGGTTCCGGCAGCAGGTTGTCCGGGTAGTTCTGGAAACACACCGGCCGCAGGAAACGATCAATCGCCAGGGTGCCCACCGACGTGCCGCGCGCATCGGAAGTCGCCGGATACGGTCCGCCATGCACCATTGAATCGCAGACTTCCACGCCGGTCGGATAACCATTGAGCAGGATCCGCCCAACCTTTTGTTCCAGCAACGCCGTCAGCTCTGCGAACTGCGCAAAGTCCGCCGGTTCGCCAATGATCGTCGCCGTCAGCTGCCCGTGCAGGCCGTTCAGCGCGGCACTGAGTTGCGCCTGATCCGCCACTTCGACAAACACCGTGGTCGGGCCGAACACTTCCTCTTGCAGCACTTCATCGCCATCGATCAGCAGGCTTACATCAGCTTTGAACAGTTGCGGCTGGGCCTGATTGCCCTGTTGCGCCGCGCCGGCCAAATGCTCGATGCCAGGGTGCGCCAGGAGTTTTTGCAAGCCTTTGCCATAGCTGCTCAACGTTCCGGCATTGAGCATGGTCTGCGCCGGTTGATCACCGATAAAGCCCGCCACCTGCTGCACGAACGCGCTGAACTGCGGCGAACGAATGCCGATGACCAGGCCCGGATTGGTGCAGAACTGACCGCAGCCCTGAACCACCGAAGCCGTCAGGTCACGAGCCACGCTTTCTGCCCGAGCTTCAAGTGCCTGCGGCAAGACGATCACCGGGTTGATGCTCGACATCTCGGCGAACACCGGGATCGGCTGTGGACGCGCCGCCGCCATGTCGCACAATGCGCGACCGCCCTTGAGCGAACCGGTGAAACCCACTGCCTGAATCGACGGATGCTTGACCAGCGCTTCGCCAACCCCGCCGCCGTAGATCATATTGAAGACACCGGCGGGCATGCCGGTTTTTTCCGCGGCGCGGATGATTGCATCGGCCACGTGTTCAGCCGTGGCCATGTGGCCGCTGTGCGCCTTGAACACCACCGGGCAGCCGGCCGCCAATGCCGAAGCGGTGTCGCCGCCGGCCGTCGAGAACGCCAGGGGAAAGTTGCTCGCGCCAAACACCGCAACCGGCCCGAGACCGATGCGGTACTGGCGCAGGTCCGGACGCGGCAGCGGTTTGCGCTCCGGCAGTGCCTGATCGATGCGCGCACCATAAAAGTCACCGCGACGCAGCACCTTGGCGAACAGGCGCATCTGGCCACTGGTGCGGCCACGCTCGCCTTGAATCCGTGCAGCGGGCAATGCGGTTTCGCGGCAGACCAGCGCGACGAAGTCATCACCGAGCAAATCCAGTTCATCGGCGATAGCGTCGAGGAACTCGGCACGTTTGGCGGCGCTCAGGCTGCGGTAGGCCGGATAGGCGCCAGCGGCAGCCTTGGCCGCACGGTTGACCTCTTCAAGGGTGGCTTGATGGAAACTGTAAGGCAGCTGATCGCCCGTGCTGGCATCAACGCTTTTGACGATGACAGTGCCGGCAGCGCTGCGCTGGCCGCCGATGTAGTTGTGGCCGGTAATCGTAGACATTTCTGGCTCCAGAAAGAGAGGTTCGCATCCCCTTTACGGGGATGTCGGGGGAGGTGAGGAGAGGCCGTCGATTCAGGTGACAGCGCCGATCTGCCAGGGCACGAATTCGTTCTGGCCGTACCCGTGCTGTTCGCTCATGCTGCGTTCGCCCGAAGCGATGCGCAGCATGAGGTTGAAGATGGCTTCACCGCATTCTTCAATGGTCATGGTGTCTTCGGCGATCTCGCCGCAATTGATATCCATGTCCTCGCGTTGGCGATTCCACAACGCGGTGTTGGTTGCCAGTTTGATCGACGGGGAGGGCGCACAACCGTAGGCAGAGCCGCGTCCCGTGGTGAAGGCAATCAGGTTGGCGCCACCGGCCACCTGGCCCGTGGCCGACACCGGGTCGTAGCCGGGGGTGTCCATGAACACCAGGCCTTTCGCGCTGACCTGCTGCGCATATTCGTACACATCGACCAGGTTGCTCGAGCCTGCCTTGGCGACGGCGCCCAGCGACTTTTCGAGGATGGTGGTCAAGCCACCGACCTTGTTGCCGGCCGACGGGTTGTTGTTCAATTCGGCGCCCATGCGTTCGCAATACGCTTCCCACCAGTGAATCCGCGCGACGAGTTTTTCGCCCACGGCGCGGTCAACGGCGCGGCGGGTCAACAGGTGTTCGGCACCATAGATTTCCGGCGTTTCCGAAAGGATTGCCGTACCGCCGCAGGCGACCAGACGGTCCACGGCATTCCCCAGTGCAGGGTTGGCGGTGATCCCGGAATAACCGTCCGAACCGCCGCATTGCAGGCCAATCACCAGATGCTTGGCACTCACCGGTTCGCGCTTGACCTGGTTGGCCTCCTCAAGCAATTCCTTGACCTGGGCAATGCCGCTGGCAATGGCTTTAGAGGTGCCGCCGCTGTCCTGAATGCTGAAGGTGCGCAGGGTATTGCTCCTGCTCAGACCCTGGGTACTGAGCAACCCTTCGATCTGGTTGGTTTCGCAGCCCAGTCCGATCACCAGCACGGCCGCGAAGTTGGCATGGGTGGCGTAACCGGCCAATGTTCGGCGCAAAAGGGCCAGGCCTTCGCCTCCGGAGTCCATGGCGCAACCGGCGGAATGGGTCAGGGCGACCACGCCATCGACTTCGGGGTACGCCAGTAGCGCGGCCGGGTTGATATCGCGGCGGAAGTGGTCGGCGATGGCACGGGCCACGGTAGCCGAGCAGTTCACGGAGGTCAGGATGCCGATGTAATTGCGCGTCGCCACACGACCATCCGGACGCACGATGCCCATAAACACAGGCTCGTCGTTTAACGGCTGCTCAGGTTTCACATCGTGGCTGAAGGCGTAGTCGCGGGCGAAATCGCCCATGGCCAGGTTGTGCACATGCACGTGGTCACCGGCTTCGATCACCTCGGTGGCAAACCCGATGATCTGCCCGTAACGACGCAAGGGTTGGCCCGCTTCGACACGGCGCGAGGCGATCTTGTGGCCGGCGGGGACGGGCTGGCGGACGGTCACGCCGTCTTGTTCAAGGACTTCACCCGACAACAACGGTCGGCGGGCGATCAACACATCGTCCAGAGGATTGAGGCGCAGGACGGCGGCTGCGCCGGTTTTCATGATCAATTCCATCGGAAACTCTCTGGCTATCAAGCGTGGGAGGTCGCTGGCACACGGGCCGCGCCATACCTTTTGTGGCCCCACTATAAGAGCCCCCGGACGCTGATGCCTAATGAGACCTTTGGATTGATCGATAACCTTTCCTCATTGATCAGCCATTAACTCACTTGAAATGGTTGTCAAAGCGCTTCGCGTCGCAGCCTGGCGAACGCCAGCAGGATATCGGCAAATTCACGGGCCGCTTCGCTCAGGGGTTCGTCCTTGCGGGTGATGATGCCGTAGTCCTGTGGCTCGACCTTGAACGGCGTGTTGAGCACTTTGAGCAAGCCAATCTGGACCTGCGACTGGACCATGGATTCGGGCAGAAACGCGAGCATTGGCCCCGACTGCAGGAGTTGCAGGAAGGTCGGCATCGAGATGGTTTCAACGGTGTTGGTGGGCGTGCGCATGTTGAATTCGTTGAAGGCGCTTTCCATCCGCCGACGGATGGGCGCATTGAACGGGTACATGACCCACGGCCAGTCGCTGAGTTGTTCGATCGCCACCTCGTCGAACTGCGCGAGGGGATGGCGGCTGTTGACCACCAGGCAATAAGGCTCGGGCCCCAGCGCACGAAATTCGAACGGTTGCTGATAACGCTCATCGGTGAAGCGGGCAATGATCAGGTCGAGCTTTTTGTGCTCGAGCATTTCCAGCAGTTGATTACTGGTTTGCTCGATCACTTCGATGGACAGCATCGGGCGGTCCAGCTTGATCCGGGTGATGGCCTCGGGCAGCACCACCGAGGTCGCGGCGAAAATCGCGCCGACCTTCAAATGACCATGGCCACCCTTGCGCAGCTTATTCAGCTGATCGACGAAGGACTGCGTGTCGTCCAGCGTCATCCGCGCATAGCGCACGACAAACTCACCCAGTTCAGTGAGCGCCATGTTGCGGGTTTGCCGTTCGAACAAGGGGAATCCAAACAACAGCTCGATGTCGCGCAGCATCTTGCTGATGGCGGGCTGGGTCAGGTTCATCAGCTCGGCGGTGGTGTGCATGTTGCGGGTCCGGGCCAGCGTATCGACCAGCATCAGGTGCTTGATCTTGAGCCACTTGCTGACACTGGCGAATGAAATCTCGTCGTTTTCCATGAGGCGCTCAATCTGGTTGATAACGAAACGATATCAAATGCTGAAAATATGTCATTGGGATTTATCAATCAAGTCCACTAGTTTTTGCCCGAACGTCACTGAATTGATCTGGATCTCCTTATGCCCACTCTGAAATTGACCTGTGAAAACACCCTCCCGAATGATGGCTTGCAAGGAACCCTGATTGGTCGTGCCTGGGTGCCGGGGAAAACCGCAGGCCCATCGCCGGTGGTGCTGCGCGCCGATGGCGTGTTTGATCTGTCCGAAGACTTTGCGACGTTGAGCGATCTGCTGGAAAGTGCATCGCCGCTGGAGGAGGTTCGCAACGCTCGCGGTCGCTACATCTGCACCACTGAAGCCCTGTTGGCCAACACCGGACCGGACTCCGATCCCGCCCAAGCGTACCTGCTGCCACCGGTTGACCTGCAAGTGATCAAGGCCGCTGGCGTGACCTTCGCCTCGAGCATGATCGAGCGCGTGATTGAAGAGCAGGCGGGTGGCGATGCGGTCAAGGCCGAGAGCGTTCGCAGCCTGGTCAAGTCGGCGATCGGCGACAACCTGAGCGCGATCAAACCCGGTTCGACCGAAGCGGCGCGGCTCAAGGCTGTGTTGATCGAGCAGGGCTTGTGGTCGCAGTACCTGGAAGTGGGCATCGGCCCGGATGCCGAGATCTTCACCAAGGCCCCGGTCCTCGCGTCCGTCGGCAGCGGCAATGAAGTCGGTATTCATCCCAAGTCGAAATGGAACAACCCCGAGCCGGAAATCGTCCTGGCGGTGAGCAGCCGTGGTCAGATTCACGGCGCCACCCTGGGCAATGACGTTAATCTGCGCGACTTCGAAGGCCGTAGCGCCTTGCTGCTGAGCAAGGCCAAGGACAACAACGCCTCGTGCTCGATCGGCCCGTTCATTCGCCTGTTCGACGAAAGCTTTTCCCTGGATGATGTGCGCCGCTGCGTGGTCGACCTGGACGTCGAAGGCGATGACGGTTTCGTCCTGCGTGGCAGCAGTTCGATGGAGAAGATCAGTCGCGATCCGCTGGAATTGGTGGCCCAGACCGTGGGCAGCGATCACCAGTACCCGGACGGTTTCATGCTGTTCCTCGGCACCTTGTTCGCCCCGACTCAGGATCGTGAAGAGCCGGGCAGTGGTTTCACCCACAAACAGGGCGACAGCGTCAGCATCGGCAGCCCGCTGCTGGGCGCTCTGCACAACCGCGTCACTTACAGCAATGAAGCGACACCCTGGACGTTTGGCCTGCGGGCATTGATGGGCAACCTGGCCGCTCGCGGTCTGGTGGCCGGTAAGTCTATCCACTGATTGACCGGCCGGAAATTGCGGGCAGATAAAACACAGTGGTTGCTGCACCTCTAATAACAAGGCACACGAATGATGAGCAAAAATAAAACAAGATCGGATCACGCGGCCGCTATCGAAAGCGCCATCGCCAAGTGTCGCTGGAAGCTGTTGCCGTTTCTCGCCTTGATGTTCGCCCTGGCGATGATTGACCGCTCCAACGTCGGGTTCGCCAAGGCGGCGCTGCAAACCGACATCGGTTTGAGCAACGCCGCGTTCGCCCTCGGCGCAGGCATTTTCTTCATTGGTTATGCGATCTTCGAAGTGCCCAGCAACCTCATGTTGCACCGGGTCGGCGCACGGGTCTGGCTGAGCCGGATCATGATCACGTGGGGGCTGGTGTCTGCCGCCATGATGTTCACCCGCGATGAAACCACGTTTTACGTGCTGCGCTTTCTGCTCGGCGTGGCCGAAGCGGGCTTCTCCCCGGGTGTGATCCTGTACCTGACCTACTGGTTTCCGGCGCAGCGTCGCGGCCAGGCCATCGGCATCTACTACTTCGGCTTGCCATTGGCCTTGATGCTCGGCAGCCCGTTGTCCGGCTGGTTGCTGGAAATGCATGGCATGTTCAACCTGACCAACTGGCAATGGATGTTCCTGGTCGAAGGCCTGGCGGCTGTCGTGGTGGGCATCATTGCGCTGTTCTACCTCAAGAGTAAGCCGCAGGAAGCCAACTGGCTGACCCGTGAGGAGAAAGCGGCCCTGACCCAGGAGCTCGAGGCGGAAGACAAGCTCAAACTCGCCCATGGACCGAAGAGCCTGCTGGGTCTGGTTCGCAACAAGCGCGTGCTGAAGTTCATCCTGATCTACTTCAGCGTTCAGGTCAGTGTGTACGGGGTGATCTTTTACCTGCCGACGCGAATCGCCGAACTGCTGGGGACCAAGGTCGGCCTGGAAGTGGGCATGTTCATTTCGTTGCCATGGCTGTGCGCCGCCGTCGCCATGTATTTCGTGACGCGTTATGCCGACCGGCATGCGGCGCACTTGAAGATGGCGATGTGCATGTTGGGCATGGCCGCGTTGGGGATTGCCGCCTCGGCGTTGCTCAACAGCTTCGCGCCGGTGCTGTTGGCGTTCTGCTTCGCCGCCGCCGGCTTCGTCACCGTGCAACCGTTGTTCTGGACACTGCCGACGAGCTACCTCGGCGGGGTCGCGGCGGCCGGCGGGATTGCGTTGATTGGTTCGATGGGCAATATCGGTGGCTTTGTCGCGCCGATGCTCAAGGCCAATATGGAAGTCTGGTTCACCGATCCGCGAGCGGGGATGTTGGCACTCTCGGCCGCCGGGCTGGTGGGCGTCTATCTGCTGTGGACGCTGCGCACGCCTCAGGCGCCAGTGCCATTGAAACAGGCCCTGGCAGGGTAATACCAATCTCTGTAGGAGCGAGCTCGCTCGCGATGGACGTTAACGATTACGCGTGTTGACTGGAAAAACGCGTCGCCCTCAGGTTCATTGCGAGCAAGCTCGCTCCTACAGTTTTCCTCGCCGTGACCGTTAAAAAACAGCCGAAGCCCTCAGGGGCTTCGGCTTTTTTGTGTCCTCAAACCACAGTCTGTGAATGCCCGCCCCACGTTTTACACCTTGAAGGCCCACCCCGTCGGCCTAGGATGTCCACAGCGGTTACACCCAAGAGTCGGCCCAGGCCTGCTCGACCGATAACAATAAAGACACGCCTTGATTGGACAGGAGAAAAACTGATGAAACCCCTGATTGGACTTATGCTGGGCGATGTCACCGGCATTGGCCCTGAGTTAGTCGTCAAGCTGTTGTCGACACCCGAGGCACGTGAGCGGGCGGATGTAGTGATCATTGGGGACGAGCGTGTGCTCGAACTGGGCATGCGCGACGCCGGTTTGCGTATCCCTTACCAGAAGATCGAGCGCCTCGGCGAGGCCGACCATTCCCAGGCCGCCGTGCCCTTGATCGATTTACACAACGTGGATCCGGCGTTGTATGAACGCGGCGTGGTCAACGCGGAGTCGGGTCGCCTGACCGGCGAAACCTTGAAGATCATGACGGACATGGCCCTGGCCGGCGAGCTGGATGGTATCTGCTTCGCGCCCCTCAACAAGGCCGGCCTGCACCGGGGCGGCTGGAACTACCACGACGAACACCAGATGTTTGCCGCCTGGACCGAGCACGTTGGTTACTTCGGTGAAGTGAACATCATCCCGCAGTTTTCGACCTTCCGCGTGACCTCCCACGTGGCGCTGCGCAAGGCGGTCGACATGGTGCAACCGGATCGCATCGAAGGCGCCCTGCAACTGGCGCACGACACCTTGCGTGCACTGGGCAACAACGCCCCGCGCATTGGCGTCGCGGCACTCAATCCCCATGGCGGCGAGAACGGTCTGTTCGGTGACGAAGAGATCACGATCATTCGCCCGACCCTCGAAGCCTTGCGCCTCAAAGGCCTGGCCTGCGAAGGGCCGTTCCCTTCGGACACGGTATTCATCAAGGCGCGCAACGGCGATTTCGATGCGGTGGTGATCATGTACCACGACCAGGGCCAGATCGCGACCAAGCTGCTGGGCTTCTCGTCGGGCGTCACCCTCACCGGTGGCCTCAAGACCGTTTATGCCACCCCGGCCCATGGCGTGGCTTACGACATTGTCGGCAAAGGCATCGCCGACGTCGGCGCCATGGCCGCGGCGTTCCGCGTGGCAACCGATAACGCCGCTGCACGCAAGCTCAAACGCTAAGCGCGGGTGAATTGAAAGAGAAGGGCGCTGCACCTTCAAAACAGTCAGAACGGTCAGGCCCAGGCACCAACATCGAGGCTAATGCTATGTTCGAAAACTTCACCAAAACCATCACCAAAACCAGTGGTGCCGAGATTGTCACCGTCGTCGGTGGCGAAGGCCCGCCCTTGCTGCTGATGCACGGCAACCCGTTCAATCACCTGTCCTGGCACAAGATCGCGCCGCGCCTGGCCAAGGACTTTACCGTGGTCTGCACCGACTTGCGCGGTTACGGCGACAGCTCCAAGCCTGAGGGTGGCGGCGATCACTCGGATTATTCATTCCGCGCCATGGCCCAGGACCAGGTCGAAGTCATGCAGTCGTTGGGCTTCAACCAGTTTTATGCCGCCGGCCATGACCGGGGGGCGCGGGTCCTGCATCGCATGTGCCTGGACCATGGCGACACGGTGCTCAAAGCCGCTTTCGTCGACATGCTGCCGCAGCATTATTTGCTCAACAACGTCACACGCCAGTGGGGCAAATTCTCCTGGCACTGGTTCTTCATGACCCAGGACGCCCCGACACCCGAGCACATGATGGACGCCGATCCTGAGTTTTTCATCCGGCGCAAACTGTCGAAGACCGACCAGGGCACCAGTTTCTTCGGGCCCGAAGCGCTGGCCGATTACATCCGCTGCATCAAGAACCCGGCCACCACCCACGCCATGTGCGAGGACTATCGCGCGACCTTTGGCATCGACCTCGACATGGACACCGCTGACTTCGACGCGGGCCGGCGGATCGACAACCCGGCACTGATTCTCTGGGGCGCCAAGGGCGGCGTCGGCCGCAACCACAACGCCGCCGAAATCTGGAGCCGCTACGCCACTAACATCGTGCAGACCGCCACCGTACCCTCGGGGCATTACCTGCAGGAAGAATGCCCGGACGAAACCTACGAGGTGCTGCAGGGCTTCTTCAAGTAACACAACGACAGGCGGTCCGGGATGACCGCCTGCCCACTACAACTATAAAAAAAGGTGGAAAAAATGATTCCGACAACGCTTGCGCAAAAGCGCCGGGCGACACTGACCTTCGTGTTGCTTTGCGTCATGGCTTTCATCATGTACGTGGACCGCACCAACCTGGCCGTCGCCGCGCCGACGATCAGCAAGGAACTGGGGTTCAGCAACACCAACCTGGGCATGATGTTCTCCGCCTTCGCCATCGCCTACAGCTGCTTCATGATTCCTGGCGGCTGGTTCAGTGACCGCATCGGCTCGCGCAAGGCGATGCTGCTGTACGGCATCATCTGGTCGGTGGCGACCATCGCAACCGGTCTGGTCAGTGGCCTGGTGGTGCTGGTGATTGCTCGTTTCGTGGTGGGCATCGGCGAAGCGCCTATCTACCCGACAGCGGCGCGCATGATTGCCCGCGCCATTCCCATTACCCAGCGCGGCACGGCCCAGGGCATGATGCATGCGTCAGGGCGCCTGGCCAACGCACTCGCGCCGTTGATCGTGACGTTCATGATCATCCAGTTCTCGTGGCGCCTGACCTTCGTCATCCTCGGCGTGGTGACGCTGATCTACATGTTCGTCATGTATTTCAGCCTCAGCGAATCGAAAAAACTGGTCGAAGCAACCGCCGCTGTGCCGCTGCCGCCGGTGAAGGCCAAACCGGTCAACTGGCCGCAGATGCTGCGTAAAGTCTGGCCAGCCGCTGCCACCTGTTTTTGCCATGGTTGGGTGTTGTGGTTTTTCCTCAACTGGATACCGTCGTTCTTCACCCAGCGTTACGGCATGGACCTGACCCACACCGCGATGTTTTCGACCTTCGTACTGCTCGGCGGGACCGTCGGCCCCGCGGTCGGCGGCATGCTCTCGGACTGGCGCTTCAAAGTCCCCGGCAACCGCCTGCGCTCACGTCGCGACCTGATCATCTTCGGCTTCCTGGCCTCGATCATTGGCTTGATTCCGCTGATGTTCACCCACGACCTGATCATCTGCGCCTGTGGTTTGAGCTTCTCGTTCTTCTGCTCGGAACTGGCGGACTCGCCGCTCTGGGTCATCGGCACCGAGGTGTCTCACGAGCACTCGGCAACCTCCAGTGCTTGCACCTTCACCGGCATGGCCCTGGCGGGCGCAGTGTCGCCGGTGGTGATCGGCTGGTTGCTGGATATCACCGGCAATAACTGGTCGGTGGCGTTTGGTGCTTCGATTGCCGTGGTGTTGCTGGGGCCGGTGCTGGCGATGTTTATCAAGCTGGACGACGAACCCGCTCCGGAGCCGGTTTCAGCCGGGCATTCGCAGGCTGCGGTGACTCACAGCTGAAGTTGCCTTCTGGTCTCAATGACAAAAAGCCTGAAGCCCGTTACCGGGTTTCAGGCTTTTACAGCGACTGTATGAGCTGGCTTGCCAGCGAAGGTCGTTAACGATGACGCGTTTTAACAGGATAAATGTGGCGTATTCGTGGCCTTCGCTGGCAAGCCAGCTCCTACAGGGGCGGGGGGTTCCCAGAGGCCAAACGCAGAAATGGATATGCCCCCCATCCCGATCTTATTCATCCAACCGCCGCGCCGGAAAGAACAATTCAAAACAGGTCATCCCCTCGCTGCTACTGACGCTGTAAGCGCCGTTATGCAGCTGCATAATCGTCGCCACGATCGACAGCCCCAGGCCATTGGAATGGGCCGAGCGTTCGCGGGATTCATCGACGCGGTAGAAGCGCTCGAACAATCTCGGCAAGTGTTCGGCGGGGATAGTCTGGCCGTGGTTGCGCACGATCAGCCGGATGCCGTCAGCCGAGGGCGTGGCGCGAATGAACAGCTCTGAATCGGGCGCGCCGTATTTGATGGCGTTGGCGCACAGGTTGGCCAGGGCGCGGCGCAGCAGCATCGGTTCGGCCCAAATCACGCCGCTGCCCTGTGCATCAATGTTGATTCCGACGTCCGCCGCCGGCCCCTCGAAATAGTCGGCCATCCGTTCCATTTCGTCGGCGGCATCCAGTTCCTGGCGTTGGCTAAGTGCGCTGGCCGGATCGGTCCGGGCCAGGAACAGCATGTTGTCGAGCATCCGCGCCAGGCGTTCGAGCTCCTCGACATTGGAGGCGAGCAGTTGCTGGTAGGCCTCGATGCTGCGGTTTTGCTGGAGGGCGACCTGGGTTTCGCCGAGCAGGTTGTTGATCGGCGTGCGCAACTCATGGGCCATATCGGTCGAGACCTGACCGAGCTGCACGAAGCCCTTGCCCAGCCGGTCGAGCATCGCGTTGAATGCCTCGATCATCGGCAGCAATTCCCGTGGCGCGCCCTGGCTGTCGAGGCGTTCGCTGAGGTTGCCGACGCCGATGCCATGGGCATGGCTGGCCAGGCGCCGCAGGGGCAGCAGGCCGCGATGCACCAGCAGATAACCGGACAGCGCCAGCAGAATCGCCGCGACGCTGGCGAACAGGTACACATTAAGGCGATAGCTGGCGAGCACCGCGGTGCGCTCGGTCATCAGGCGCCCGGTGACCACTTGCAAGCTGCCCAGATCGCCGGAATCGATGGTCGCCGCCAGTGCCGCGAAGGGCACGCCGTCCACACTCGGGTAATGCTGCACGTCGGCCAGGCTCAACGGATGGTCCATCGACACCGGTGCCAGCGACGGCATGTCGAGGTTGCCGGGATTGACCACCAGCAACGGTTGTTGACCAGGCGCGCCGATGGTCAACAGGGCCTCGCGGTTGCCAAGCATGTTCTGGAACAGCGCCGGTTTGGTTTTGATCAGGTCCAGGGTATTGCTGTCGTTGAGGAACGTGCGCAGTTGATCGATGCGGTTGACCAGGGCGGCGTCGTCGCGGCGGATCAGCTCGCGTTCCAGATCGCGGTACAGCGCCACGCCCAACAGGGCCAGCGAGACAAAGGCCAGCAGGGCAAATACCAGTGCCAGACGCAGTGTTAAAGAGTGGCGAAGGCGTACGCTCATGGTTGCGTATCGAAGCGGTAGCCGATGCCGCGCACGCTGTGAATCAACTTGAGCTGGAACGGGTCGTCGATTTTCAGCCGCAGTCGGCGCACCGCGACATCGACGACGTTGGTGTCACTGTCGAAATTCATGTCCCAGACCCGTGACGCGATCATCGAGCGCGACAGCACCTCGCCCTGATGCGTGGCGAACAGGTGCAGCAGGGCGAACTCCTTGTTGGTCAGGGTGATCCGCACGCCGGCGCGGGTGATGCGGCGTTTGAGCACGTCGATCTGCAGGTCGTCGACTTGCAGTTGTTCTTCTTCGCGGGTGGGACCACGGCGGGTCAGGGTGCGCAGGCGCGCGACCAGTTCGGCGAAGGAAAAGGGCTTGATCAGGTAATCGTCGGCGCCCAGTTCCAGGCCCTTGATGCGGTCAGCAATGTCATCGCGCGCGGTGAGGAACAGCACCGGCGTGTCAGCCTCCTTGCGCAAGCGGCGCAGGACTTCCCAGCCGTCCATTTTCGGCATCATCACGTCCAGCACGATGACGTCGAAATCATGCTCCAGGGCCAGGTGCAAGCCATCGACCCCATCGCGCGCCAGGCTGACGCTGTACCCGAGTTCCTGTAGGCCATTGAGCAGGTAGTTGCCTGCCTTGGGTTCGTCTTCGACTACGAGGATGTTCATGGATAGTTGCCTCAGCCCTTTGGCGCCAGTGTAGCCCGATCAGTTGCAAGTACAGTTGCCGAATCAATGATCATTGATGCAACCCATGCCCTGGACCTGGTAATCCAGCTGATGCTCGCGACCCTGGTGGTCGAGGTAATTGAACCGTGCTGGGACGATGCCACAGGCTTGTGAGATGTCGGTACTGGACAGTTCTTTGGCGACGTCGAGGTGGACGAAGAAACCGGTTTTGTCGTGGATGATGGGGGCTGCGGCCGGGGTATCGGCAAACGCCGAACCGGTGGCGAGGAGGGCTGCAAAACCGAGGATTAACAGTTTCATGATGATGTTCTCCAATCTGGGGCGGTGGGCTGCCGGAAGGTGTTGCCTGGCAGTGAGTTCAGGTTAACCAGGCGATCCGGACAGCCGACCAACAGTTCAATGACAAGTTTGTAATGAAACGGCGCGGGCGTTATGGCTGGCGACCGGCGGCTTCGAGGATCAGGTCGGCGATTTCCCTGGAGTGGGAGACAAGGGACAAGTGGCTCGACGGCAACTCGATGGTGGTCGCGCCCATGCGCTTGGCGAGGAAGCGTTCCAGGTCCGGGTTGATCGTCTGGTCGAGGCTGGAGACCGCGTACCAGGTCGGCTTGGAGTGCCAGGCCGCTGCTGTCGTGCGGTCGGTGAACAGGGTTTTGGCGATCGGTTGCTGGACGGCGAACAGTTCCATCGCCTTGTCGTGAGGCACGTCACTGGCGAAGTATTTGAGGAAAGCGTCTTGCTTCAGGCTGATAAAACCGTCGTGTTCTTCGGTGCCGGCGCGCACGGGCATGGTCGGGTATTTGGCCGACAGCGCGACGAAGTCTTCGCCTGCATCCGGCGCCCGTGCCGCGACGTAAACCAGCGAGCTGACTTTCGGATTGACCCCGGCTTCACTGACCACGGTGCCGGCGTAAGAGTGGCCGACCAGCACGGTCGGGCCGTCCTGTTGGTTGAGTACACGCTTGGTGGCGGCGACGTCGTCGGCGACTGAGGTCAATGGGTTTTGCACGGCGGTAACGTGCAGCCCGGCAGCCTGCAACCGCGAAATCACCTCCGACCAACTGGAACCATCGGCCCAGGAACCGTGCACCAGCACGACGTTGTTGGCCTTGACCGGTGCGATGTCGCTGGCCATGGCGGAACCGCTGCCCAACATGAACAGGCTGGCGGCGATCAGGCAGAGTTTGCTGAGTGGTTTCATGGTGTCGACCCTTGTCATCATCAGTAGGTGGCGTGTCACCCGGTATGGGTGACTGACGACTTCACTGTATGAAGCGAGGGTGCTGGCTACGCTGACATCTCGATGACATGTTTGTAATCATCGCCGTACGTCGGAGCCGAGGAACGGCTATACAACGCGGACCTTCCAAATGAGCACAATCCTTTGGAAGTCTGGCCATGACGGATGATCAAAAAGAGCAGGCTTTGGCTGCCTGGTATCAGCTCCTGAAAGAGCCAAAAATCCGCATGGATGCTGAAGAGCAGTACGACGAACTGTTGAAAGCCGCCGATGAGATGGAGCGTACAGGCCTGATTAACAGCGCTGAATGGCGCAAGTTGGTTCGCGAGGCCGGCGTCGCTTTTGCCAAGGCGATAGAAGGGGTAGGCGGCGGAACATAGTAGCCAAAACACGACCCGTGTAGCAGCTGGCACAGCCTGCATCCGGCTCTGTAGCAGCTGTCGAGCTTGCGAGGCTGCGTTCGGCTGCGTAGCAGTCGTGAACCCTGAACACGCGGTTTTCCTGATACACCGCATTGCCTGAGTTCACGACTGCTGCGCAGCCGAACGCAGCCTCGCAAGCTCGACAGCTGCTACAGAGCCGAACGCAGCCTCGCAAGCTCGACAGCTGCTGCGCAGCCGAACGCAGCCTCGCAAGCTCGACAGCTGCTACATAGCCGAACGCAGCCTCGCAAGCTCGACAGCTGCTACAGAGCCGAACGCAGCCTCGCAAGCTCGACAGCTGCTACAGAGCCGAACGCAGGCTTCGCCAGCGGCTACAGGTGATTTGTGGCGGCCTGGTCGGCAAACCATTGCAGGATCAGCGCACACGCCGGGTGCGAGGTGGCCGAGGGTTGCGGGCACAGCGAATAGACTCCGCCAGTCTTCAGGGGCTGGCCGAACGGGACGACGAGCACGCCGCGATCGATGGATTCCTCGGCCAGGGTCAAGTCGGTCACGGCCACCCCCAAGCCGCGCGCCGCGGCATCGAGTGCCAGTTCGTCAAGGTTGAAGGGGATGTGTCGGTAGTCGTCCAGCGACCTGCCGTCATTGGCGGCCAGCCAGTCTATCCAGGCTTGCATGTCCGCCGAGCGATGGAGCAGCGCGAAACCTGTGAGGTCGTCCACGGACGCCAATGGCCGGGTTGAACTGGCCAGGCCCGGGGCGCATACCGGCACCAGCGCTTCCTCGAACAAGGTCAGGCAGACCGGATCACTGGACGGCTCGGGCAGATAAAGAATGTAGGCGTCACTGTCGCTGGCCGGCTCGACGATTTCCGTCGCCACGGTTTCGATCGCCAGGGAAATCTCCGGGTGACGCCGGTAGAAATCGCTCAGCTTGGGCAGCAACCAACGAACCGCCAGCGACACATGCATGCGAATGCGAAAAGGGCGATTCTGCGGGTTAAGCCGATCCTCGAGTGCCTTCAATTGCTCAAGGATAGTGCGCGCGCTGGCAAGCACCTGTTCGCCCTCCGGGGTCAGTCGAATACTGCGACTGCTCCTGACGAACAGCGGTACGCCGAAGTGACTCTCCAATTGCTGGATTTGCCGGCTCACTGCGCTTTGGGTCAGGCAGAGCTTTTGCGCAGCCTGGGTGAAGCTGCCCGAATCAGCGACTTCCACCAAGGCCTGCATAGCCTGGAGAGACGGGACGTGACGGATTTTATCCATGCGTTTTCAGAATAGCTCGATGATTTTATAACGTTGGTTGTAACACCACATACCTTATAGATTCTAGCTCTAGCGACCGTCATCTCAAACTACTCATGCAATTAATGCATGTGGTTGAACCTGTAGGAGCTGCCGAAGGCTGCGATCTTTTGATCTTGATTTTAGAAACGAAAATCAAAAGATCGCAGCCTTCGGCAGCTCCTACAGGGGGTGAGGCGGCTCGCGGAACGACAGTCAAATGAGGTGACCCATGGAAAACGTATGTGGCTGGATTGCGCAGGCGGGCAGTGCGCCCGTTCGTGATCGCCTGAGCGGCAGGCAAACAGCCGATTGGCTGGTCATCGGTGCCGGTATCACTGGCCTGTCCGCCGCACATTCGCTGGCGGAAATGCACCCTCAGGCACGCATCGTGGTCGTCGACCGGCAGCGTGCGGCACAAGGTGCCTCGGCGCGCAATTCAGGGTTCGTGGTGGGTCATGAACATCCGGCCACCGATGAGCTTCTGGGCCATGCGGGCTTCGCCGGTTATGAAGTGGATACCTCGATTTCACGCGCGGCCAGCGACGAGGTGCGTCAACGCATTGCACGGCACGGCATCGAGTGCGACTGGCGCGATTCCGGGTATTTCTTTGCGGTCAGCGACCCGGCCAAGCTGACGCATGTTGAGGAAAAACTGGCGACGCTCAAAGCCGTCGGGGCGTCTGCGCACTTTCTGCAAGGTGAACAGCTGATCGAGAAACTCGGAACCCGGCATTACCGGGCCGCGATTTGGTGCGGCAATGGCAACGCATTGCTGCAACCGGCGAAATACGTGAAGGGCCTGCTCAATGCGCTGCCGGACGGCGTGACCCTTTATGAAAACACCGAGATCACCGGCCTGGAACGCTTGGACAAGGGGCGTATTCGCGCAAACGGCATTGATGGATGCATTGAGGCGAAGCAAGTGTTGGTGTGCCTGAACGCGTTCATTCCGCGTGCGGGAATCGATGACAGCGGCACCTTCCCTATGGAACTCAGCGCCAGCCTGACGCGGCCGCTCAGCGATGAGGAATTCAAGGCCATTGGCAGTGTGGAACCGTGGGGCGTGCTGTCCACCCGGCCGCTGGGTGCCACGGTACGGCTGACCCCGGATCGTCGTGTGATGATCCGCAACACCGCGGAATACCGCTCCAAGGATCTGACCAACAGTGAGCTTTTGCTCCGTCGCCAACACCACGTGCTGGGTTTGCAGCGGCGTTTTCCGTCACTGACCGAGCAGGATATTCAGTACACCTGGACCGGCCACTTGAGCGCCTCGCGCACCGGACAACCATATTTTGCCAAAGTCGAAGAGGGCCTGTTTGCCGTGGCCGGGTGCAACGGTTCGGGCGTCGCGCGCGGCACCCTTTGGGGGCGCCTGCTGGCTGAAATGGCCTCGGGCGCCAGTTCGCCCATCTTGCGTTCGGTGATGCACAGAGCCCAGCCGGGCTGGCTCCCGCCCAAACCCTTGCTCGATATCGGTGCCATGCTTCGAATGCGCGTGGAGGCGGTCAGGGCCAGAACAGAAATCTAAAAACCCTCAAAAGAAAAAGCCCCAAAAGAATAAAAGCTCCTAAAAAGGTGATTGAACATGCACGCCAATAAACTTTCCCTGATGGTCTTGCTCGCGTCGTTTTCGGCAGTCGGTTACGCGGACGAAGTCGTCAATATTTCCAACTGGAACGGCTACATTGCCGACGATACCTTGACCAATTTCACCAAGGAAACGGGGATCAAGGCGACGTACGACATTCATGACAGCAACGAAGTCCTCGAATCAAAACTGATGACGGGCAATACCGGTTATGACGTGGTCAGTCCGTCGAACCATTTTCTGTCCCGGTTGATCAAGGCAGGGGCGATTCAGAAGCTGGATAAAAGCCAGTTGCCCAACTGGAAAAACCTTGACCCGGCGTTGCTGAAAAAACTCGAGGTCAATGATCCCGGCAACCAGTACGGCTATCCGTACATGTGGGGCACGGCGGGGATTGGCTACAACGTCGAAAAAATCAAAGCGATCTTCGGCAACACCGATGTCACCCATTCCTGGAGCCTGTTTTTTGATGAGAACAACATCAAGAAGCTGAGTGAGTGCGGCGTGGCGATTATCGATAACCCGACGCAGATCCTGCCGATCACCCTCAATTACCTCGGACTGCCGCCCCATAGCCATGAGCCAGCGGACTATAAGAAAGCCGAGCAGGCGCTGTTGAAAATCAGACCTTACGTCCAATATTTTCACGCCTCCAAGTACATCAGCGATCTGGCGAATGGCAATGTCTGCGCGGTGATCGGCTTCAACGGCGACATCGTGCAAGCCGCCGCCAGCGCCAAGGAAGCCAAGAACGGCATCGAAATCGCCTATTCGATTCCTGACGAGGGATCGACCCTTTGGCTCGATATGGTGGTCATGCCCAAGAGCGCGCCGCATGAGAAGAATGCTTACGCGTACATGAATTACCTGTTGAACCCTCAGGTCATCGCCAACATCAGCAACAGCATCCATTACGCCAACCCCAACAGCGCCGCGGATGAGTTTGTGACGCCGTCGGTGAAGCAGGACCTGGCGATTTACCCGCCGAAAAACGTGATGGACAAGCTGTTTACCGTCGAAGACCTGCCCGCCGCTATCGCACGGTTGAGCACTCGTCTGTGGACCAAACTGAAAACCAACACCTGACCGAACATCACCTGTAGGAGCAGAGCTTGCTCGCGAAGACGCCGGCAGATTCAACATTGATCTGACTGAATAGGCGCATTCGCGAGCAGCGACTTGTGGTGGGCCCTGGATCGCCGGTAGGGTGGGATCCGTCGCAAACACCCCCTCAAGGAGAGAGCATGACATTAACGGCCGAAACGCTAACCGAGATCGCCATGACCAACCCGGTCAACGCCGAGCTGGTCCGGCGCTTGCCTTCGCTTGGCCTGAACCAATGTCTGTTGACGGCGGGCTGTCTTTTTCAGGCGGTCTGGAATCATCAGTCCGGCCGTCCCACGGATTGGGGCATCAAGGACTACGACGTTTTTTACTTTGATGAAGACGAGTCGTGGGAGGCCGAGAACGAAGTGATCATTGCCGCACGCAGCCTCTTTCACGACCTCGATGTGAACATTGAAATCAAGAACCAGGCGCGGGTTCACCTTTGGTACGGGCAGCGATTTGGCCGGGCGTATCCCAAGCTCCTGTCAGCAAGGGATGGCATTGATCGGTACTTGGTTGCGGGGACGTGTATCGGCCTGGATGTAGTGACCGGCGAGGTGTATGCGCCTTACGGTTTGGGTGATGTCGAAGCAGGGCTGTTGCGTATCAACCCGCTCAATCACCAGCCGGATTTGTATGAGCAGAAGGCAAAGAGTTATCAGGCTCGGTGGCCGTTTTTACGACTGGCAGGAGTTTGAAACGGCAGACATTGCCGCCCCTTACCATGCATTCCGTGTGGTCGACATCACCACCACCCAACGCCCCGATCAAAGCCAGGTCCAACTCGCAAACGACCGGGTGGGCCGCGGCCAGGCGGTGAAAAACGCAGTTGTGCGCGACGATTTCCTTGTCGTCGGATGAACGAAAAAACACTTCGGCTTCGTATCCCGCCTGGTTCATGTGATGCACGATCCTGGCTTCGTCCACGACCCGGGGTTCACGGTCCTGGGCCAGTTTGCGGCCCATGCTGCGCATCAATGAAGCCAGGGCCTCGGGGCCGATGATGTCGGCCACTTCTTCGATCAGCACACTGGCCAGCATCTGATACTGGCGGGGAAACTGCTCCTTCCCATGGTCGGTGAGCCGATACAGCTGCTCGGGTCGCCGACCCGTAGGCCGGGTTTCGCCGCGCAGCACCAATCCGTCGCGCTCCAGAGCCGCCAGATGCTGGCGAATCGCGGTGCGTGTCACCGAAAGATGGTCAGCCAACTCGTCAATGCTCATGCCACTCGCGTGGTACAGCAGCGCATTGAGCAGGTCCTGCTGTGTACGGCCCAATCCTTCAAGCATGGTGTGCCCTCGCGCGGTATCAGAACTTGTCCGGGAATTGCTTGACCAGTGCGGCCGTCAGCGCGTCCGCCAGCGCCACGATGTGGCTGCGCATCATCTGCCAGGTACGTGCTTCGCCGGCGTAATCGTGGGCGGCGAGTTCATCGACCTGGGCGACATGGTGGCCGCCGTGGGCTGCCAGCATGGTCACCAGTGTGGCTTCAGGCAGATTGGGGTTGGCTTTGGCCAGGAACGCCGCGATGGCCTTGGCATTACTGGTCAAATCCGCGACGGCGGCCTGCTTGCCTTTTGCGTCTTTGGCGACTGTGGCGTCGCTGTAGTGTTTCACCGCGCCCCAGTGACCGGCAAGCAGCTTGAGCAGTTGATCAGCAGCGGGCTGGCCGTAGAGCGGAGCGATGCTGTTGGCGATTTGCGTGGCATTCTCGACGACTTGGTCGGCGGCGACTTTTGCTTGCTGTTTATCAGCGGCCTGGTTAGCGATTGCGTAGTTTCTGATCCAGAAAATATGCTCGACCCACAGATCGCGCAGGGCCAGGCGTGTGGTCAGTGCAGCGCTATCGGCAGCCGGGGAGGCGGCGGGAGGTGTTTGGCTCCAGGCCGGTTGAGCGCAGAAAGCCAACAGCAGTAAAGCCAGGATCTTGATGTTCATGACGGCACCTCTGTTTTTGGAATTGTTCGACAAAATCAATTAAAGCATATAAATATGTTTTTATTGGCTTGTGGTCGAACTCACAGATAAGCGGTCGTGTAACGCCTGTTTGATATCGGCGATGGAAATGAGGAGAGCAGGGGACCGTGACTTTTCAACCACCGCGTCCCCTTCATTAAACAACCATCAGAACTTGAACGCTTGTCGTCCTACCAGTAACCATTTGCCTTTCTGTTTTTGCCAAATCTGGAAGTTCTCGATTTCGGTTGGAATCACTTCGGTGCCCTTGAGGGCTTGTGCCGAGAAGTGGTTGCGGACCAGCGCGACATCGCCGGACACGGTGATGGTCTGGTTCTGCATCTCGAGTGTTTTGAACGCACTTGCTCCAGTTTCGATATCGGCAATGAACGCTTTCTTGTCCTGGATCTTCCCGCTGGAATGCCCGTAGGTCAGGTTCTGGGCGGTCAGCGCTTCGAGTTGGGAAATGTTCTTGTGCAGCATGGCTTGGGTCAGATGGTCAACAGCTTGCGCAACGTCCTTGTCTCCCGAAGCCGGGGTGGCCGCGACGTAGCCGCTGAAGAGGCAGAGAAAACCAACCAGCAATTTGACGTTTTTCATCGGTGTTTCCTTGTTGTTGTAGGTCGTCGTACAACCTAGCATGAGATTCAAGAAAAACGAACTTGCACCGCAGGCTTTTTCTCCAACGTTCAGGTCCGGGAAACGTTAGCCACATCGCGTACCTGTAGGCGCTGGCTTGCCAGCGAAGAGGCCCTCAAATTCGACGTTGCTCATAAGGCCGCCTTCGCTGGCAAGCCAGCTCCTACAAGGTGTGCGTGAAGGGGAATGAATCAGATGTCAGCGATTTACGTGGGTTGTGCCGGGTGGAACCTGCCGCGTGAATACTGGCCGTTGTTTACCGGGCACGGCACACACTTGCAGCGGTATGCGTCGCACCTGTCTGCGGTCGAAATCAACAGTTCGTTTTATCGCCCGCATCGGCCGCAAACGTATTTTCGCTGGACACAGTCAGTGCCAGCGTCATTTCGTTTTTCGGTCAAGGTGCCCAAGGTCATTACCCATGTGCAGCGATTGCAGGGCTGCGAGCTGTTGCTGGACGAATTTCTTGCTCAGTGTTCGGCGCTGGGAGAATCGTTGGGTTGCCTGCTGGTTCAGTTGCCGCCGTCACTGGTCTATGACGAAGCGATCGCCACAGCTTTTTTCCAGGCATTACGCCAACGTTTTGCAGGAGCGGTGGTGCTTGAGCCTCGGCACGCGTCCTGGCTGAGCGCGGACGATTTATTGATCGAGCAGAAAATCGGTCGGGTCGCGGCTGATCCATCGCCGATTCCCGGTGGAGGATCTCCGGGCGGCTGGTCGGGAATTCATTACTGGCGCCTGCATGGCTCACCGCGTATTTACTACAGCGACTATGACCCCAGCCGGCTACAGGCGCTGGCTGAGCACGTACACACGTCGGCCCGCGAAGGCATCGACACCTGGTGCATTTTCGATAACACCGCCGGCGGTTTTGCCGTGGGTAACGCGCTGACCCTTCAAGCGTTGTCAGCGTCCATCAGCACACTTTAGGAAGCGTCTGACATCAATTCGCGGGTTCCCTTGTTAGGGTTGCACTGAACACTCAACTCGCCACTACACTGCATCTTCAGTACGTCACCTTTGATAGGGACTTTGGCACATGGATGAAAACAGAAGACCGATCAAGACGCGCTCTGCGGGCTGGGCTAAACGCGTTACCGCCATCCTGGTGAAAAAAAACATTTCCCCCAATCAGATCTCCGTCACCAGCATCGCTTTTGCGCTTTTTGGTGCTGTGGCGCTGAATATTGATAGCGGTGTCATGGGCTCGATTTGCTGCGCCGTGGGCATTCAGTTGCGCCTGCTGTGCAATCTCTTCGACGGGATGGTCGCGATGGAGGGCGGCAAGCAATCCGCCATCGGCAGTCTCTACAACGAGTTTCCAGACCGGATTGCGGACAGCCTGCTGATCGTGGGGCTCGGGTATGCCATCGGCTACCCGGACCTCGGCTGGTTTGCTGCACTGGCTGCTGCGCTGACCGCCTATGTGCGGGTGTTTGGCGGCTCCATCGGCCTGCAGCAGAGCTTCATGGGCCCGATGGCCAAGCAACACCGGATGGCCGTGATGACGGCGGGGCTTTTGCTGAATGCCATCGAAGCGAGCGTTTATGGCACTCACTATGTGCTGTTGATCGCTCTGTCCATCATCGCCATCGGATCAGCCGCAACCTGCGTCACGCGAACGCTGGCAATGTCCAGGCAGCTAAAGGATGCCCGCCATGTGGATCAGTAATGCGCTGATTTCTGTCCTTCGATTCGTCATCGGCGTCACGGCCCGGTGGGAGAGCCCACCGGATCTCACTCGGCAAAAAATCTACTTTGCCAATCACACCAGTCATATGGACACCCTGGCGATTATTGCTGCGCTGCCGCCCGAAGCCAGGATCAATGTGAAGCCGGTCGCTGCCGCCGATTACTGGGGGAAGAACAGGTTTTTGTCGTACATCTCGCAGAAAGGGCTGAATGCCGTGCTGATCGATCGTCAGGCGGCCCCCGGTCAAAACGCGCTGGCACCCATTTTTGAGGTGGTGCAGGCCGGCCACTCGATCATCATTTTTCCAGAAGGCACTCGATCCAGCCAGGCCCTGCCCGGGGCGTTCAAATCGGGTCTTTACCGGCTGGGCGAGACCTTCCCCGAGGTCGATCTGGTGCCTGTCTACCTGGAAAACCTTTATCGCTCCATGCCCAAAGGCAAACACGTGCCTCTGCCCATCATCTGTACGATCCGCATCGGCAACCCGCTGGAAAGGATTGCCGGCGAGGAAAAGCAGGTGTTCCTGGAGCGCGCGCGCGACGCCATAGTGAGGCTGTCCAAATGAGTCTTGAAGCAAAGTTTTTGTGGTTCTTTTTCGGGCTGGCCTGCTTGCTGGCCATTGCTTCGCTCTGCGGTCGGCTACTGGCCAAACGGGCCAAAACAGAAACCTCTGTCTCGACCATCGAAAACCTCAATCAGCGAGTGAATGCCTGGTGGGGGATGGTGATCATCTTTTTCGTTTCCTACCTGCTCGGCGGTAACGCGACGGTGGTCCTGTTCAGCTTTATTTCACTGTTCGCGCTCAGGGAGTTCATCACCCTGACACCCACAACGCTCGGTGACCATAACGCGTTGTTTTCGGCGTTTTTCATCCTGATTCCGTTGCAATACATCCTGATCGGTACGCATTGGTATTCGATGTTCACGCTGCTGATCCCGGTGTACGCATTCTTGTTGCTCCCGGCGATTGCAGTGCTGAGCCAGGACACCGAAGGCTTCCTGGAAAGGACCGCAAAGATCCAGTGGGGTGTGATGATTTGCATCTATTGCATCAGCCACGCGCCAGCGCTTTTGCTCCTGGATCTGCAAGGTTTCACGGGCCAGAACGCGCTGCTGCTGTTTTACCTGGTGTTCGTGGTGCAGTTGAGCGACGTGTTGCAATACGTGTTCGGCAAACTCTTCGGCAAGCACAAGGTAGCGCCGCTGGTGAGTCCGTCAAAAACCGTGGAAGGCTTGGTCGGTGGCGGCCTCTCAGCCACGCTGATTGGCGGCTGCATGTACTGGATGACCCCCTTCAACTTTTGGCAATCACTGCTGATGTCGTTTGTCATTGTGGTGATGGGGTTTCTGGGTGGGCTGGTCATGTCGGCGATCAAACGCAGCCTGAGCGCCAAGGACTGGGGAACCATGATCAAGGGGCACGGCGGAATGCTCGACAGGATGGATTCGATCTGCTTCGCCGCGCCGATTTTCTTTCACCTGACGCGGTACTTCTTTTCCGTCACTTAACGCGTCCTCGATGCTCAAGACCTACCGCATGTCGTAAATAACGGAATGCGTGGCGCCAGGCTTAAATAACCGGCTGGACCGGTCGATAACCTCTACAGAAAAGCAATCTGCAGTTGGCGCCAGCCCGCTGACAACGTGCCGAGAGAGGTGCCACCGTGTCCATAAAATTACGTCTACTGTTGCTGATGGGCACCGGCTTGCTCACTGCCTTGATCATGAGCCTGGTCAGTTATCTGGGTAACACCCAGATGGCTGAAGCGGTGAATGACAACCAGGTCAGCATGACCGCGCTGCGCAATCACCTTGAAGCCGACATGATGCACGACGCATTACGCGCCGACGTACTGTCGGCGATGCTGGTCGGGTTGGGCAAAAGCACCAGCACCAAAGCCGAGGTGCGCAGTTCCATCGATGAGCACGCGGCGCATTTTCGTGAAGTGCTCGGTGAAAACCTCAAGCTGCCGGTTAACGACACGATTAAAGCGGGCCTGAACAAAGTCAAGCCCAGCCTCGACACCTACATCAGTGCGGCTGAACGAATCGTCAGCCTGGCGCTGGAAAATCCCGATGCGGCGCAAAAAGACCTGGGCGCCTTCAGTGCGGTATTCAGCCAGTTGGAAGAGCAGATGGCGGCGCTCAGCGAGCTGATCGAAACCACCACTCAACAGACCAGTGCCGGTACTGCGCAAGCCATTCACAACGCCAACGTCGCCCTCGGCGCTGTGCTGATCGCCAGCCTGTTATTGCTGCTGGTTCAGGGCCGCTGGGTGATTTTGAGTATTCTGGGACCGTTGCGCACTGCCAGCCGCATCGCCGACAGCATCGCCCATGGCAACCTGAGCGAGCCGATTGTCGAACCCACCAGCCAGGATGAAGCCAGCGCGTTGATTCGCAGCCTCGCGACTATGCAACGCGACCTGCGCGGCATGATCGAGGTCGTGCGCAGCAACGCCCATGGCGTCAGCGGCATGAGCTCGCAACTGAGCGATGGCTGCCACGAGGTCGCCGGCAGCAGCCAGCAACAAAGCGCGGCGGCGAGCACCATGGCGGCCGCTGCCAGCGAAATGACCGCGAGCATCGAGGAAATCACCCGGCATGCCGAGCGCGCATTGAACATGGCCAACCAGGCCGAGGCACTCGCCAAGGACGGCGGGCGAGTGATCCATCAGGTGGTCAGCGACATGGACGGCATTGCGCGTTCGGCGCAGCAGTCGGCGCAAGTGATCCGCACACTGGACAAGGAATCCGAAGGCATTTTCAGCATCATTCAGGTGATCAAGGGCATCGCCGATCAAACCAACCTGCTGGCGCTGAACGCCGCCATTGAAGCCGCGCGCGCCGGTGAGCAGGGCCGTGGGTTCGCCGTGGTCGCCGACGAAGTCCGCAGCCTGGCCGGACGCACCAGTGCCTCGACCCAGGAAATTGCCACCATGGTCGCACGCATCCAGCAAAGCACTCGCGAGGCAGTGACCAGCATGGAGGCGGGCGTTGCGCAGGTCGACAAAGGCATGGCTGTGACCGCTGATGTCGAACGCGCGATCCGTGAAATCCTCGAAGCCACGCTGAACACTACGCAACTGGTCAACGACATCACCCGCACCATCGGTGAGCAGAGCCTGGCCAGCAACGAAATCGCCCATCAGGTGGAAATGATTGCCGGTATGTCGGAAGACAACAGCAAGGTGATTGGCCGGACGGCTTCGACGACCGATGACTTGTCGACGCTGGCGGGGCAGCTTTCGCAGTCGGTGGATCGGTTTCGGTTGTGAGGTGGGTGTACGGTCGTTAGATTTTCGGTGTTTTTCAAGGCCTCTTCGCGGGCAAGCCCGCTCCCACGGGGTACATGTCGGACCTTAATGTTGTGACCGACGTGAAACCTGTGGGAGCGGGCTTGCCCGCGAAGGGGCCTGAACATTCAACGGAGAACGACGGGTCAAAGGTATTTATCCGTGACCGCGCCCTCTGAGGCGCTGGACACGGTCTTCGCGTACTTGGCCAGCACTCCGCGTTTGTACTTGGATTGCGGGCGTACCCAGCGAGTCTTGCGCTCGGCCAATTCGGCGTCGGAAACATCGACGGTTATCTGCCGGGTTTCGGCGTCGATGGTAATTTTGTCGCCGTCTTCGATCAACGCAATCGGCCCGCCCTCAAAGGCTTCCGGCGTGATATGGCCGACGACAAAACCGTGAGAGCCGCCGGAAAAACGGCCGTCGGTAATCAGTGCGACTTCCTTGCCCAATCCCTTGCCCATGACCGCCGATGTCGGCGAAAGCATCTCGCGCATGCCGGGACCACCCTTGGGGCCTTCGTAGCGGATCACGATCACATCCCCGGCCTTGACTTCGCCATTTAGAATACCGGTCAGCGCACCTTCTTCGCCGTGATAGACACGGGCGGTGCCTTCAAAGCGCAGGCCTTCCTTGCCGGTGATCTTGGCCACGGCACCGGTGGGTGAGAGGTTGCCGCGCAGCACCACCAGGTGGGAGTCCTTTTTGACGGGGTGGTCGAAAGGCAGAATCACGTCCTGACCTTCGGGGTAGTCGGGCACGTTTTGCAGATTTTCCGCCAGGGTTTTGCCGGTGACCGTCAGTACATCGCCGTGCAGCATGCCGGCTGCCAGCATGCGCTTCATCAGCGGCTGGATACCGCCGATGGCCACCAGCTCACTCATCATGTATTTACCGCTGGGGCGCAGGTCAGCCACCACCGGCGAGACCTTGCCCAGCTCGACGAAGTCATCCAGCGTCAACTCGACGTCCACGGCATGCGCCATGGCCAACAGATGCAGCACGGCGTTGGTCGAGCCGGCGAGGGCGATCACCACTCGAATGGCATTTTCAAAGGCTTTGCGGGTCATGATGTCCCGCGGCTTGATGTCGAGCTTGAGCAGTTCCATGACCTGCTGGCCGGCGCGGAAACTGTCCGACGCCTTGTCGCTGCCGACGGCATCCTGAGAGCTGGAACCGGGCAGGCTCATGCCCAACGCTTCAATGGCGGAGGCCATGGTGTTGGCCGTGTACATGCCGCCACAGGAACCGGGGCCGGGAATCGCCACTTCCTCGATCTGCTTGACCTGGATCTCGTTGATGTCCCCACGCGCATGCTGGCCCACGGCTTCAAATACCGAAATGATGTCGGTGTGCCCGGCGCCGGGCCGAATGGTGCCGCCATAGACGAAGATCGACGGGCGATTCAGCCGCGCCATGCCGATTAGGCATCCCGGCATGTTCTTGTCGCAACCGCCCACCGTCACCAGCCCGTCAAAGCCTTCGCAACCGGCCACCACCTCAATGGAATCGGCGATCACCTCGCGCGACACCAGCGAATACTTCATGCCTTCCGTGCCGTTGGCGATGCCGTCGGAAATGGTAATGGTATTGAAAATGACGCCCTTGGCGCCGGCGGCGTTCGCGCCTTTTTCGGCTTCAATGGCCAACTTGTCGATATGCATGTTGCACGGCGTGACCATCGCCCACGTGGAAGCGATGCCGATCTGCGGCTTCTTGAAGTCCTCGTCGGTGAAACCCACGGCGCGCAGCATCGAGCGTCCGGGCGCGCGTTCCACGCCATCGACCACTTGAGAGGAATACTTGCGCAGATCAACTTTGTCGCTCATGACCGTTCCCCACAGATTCGCCCGAAAATTCACGACTGAGTATAGTCGCCCTCCGTACGATCCTGGCTTGCCAGCGAAATCGACCTGCCGATGTATTCAATCAACCTGCGTAGGAGCTGGCTTGCCAGCGAAGGTCGTCAACGATGACGGTTTTCAACAGGATAAACGTGGCGCTTTTGAGTGCTTCGCTGGCAAGCCAGCTCCTACCTTCGACCGCGTTCGCCCAAACAACTCGATCAACTGTAGGAGCTGGCTTGCCAGCGAAGGTCGTCAACGATGACGCGTTCTAACAGGATAAACCCTGCGCATTCGAGCCCTTCGCCGGCAAGCCGGACTCCTACAGAATCGTGTGGCTGGCAATACCGTGCGCAGACTGACAAGTCGGGAACAGACGCGCGGGTTTGCCGTGTCGTGATATTCTTCGCATTAACTTGGTTTGACCTATTCAGTTTGCGTGTCCTTGCGACGCGCCAACAGAATCACTGTCGCTCAAGTAGCTGAGGCCAATAAAGATAAAAAGTCAGTTCAGTAGGGACATATAAACTGAGGTCGATGCAGTAAGTCGGCCTTGTGTGCCCACCCTCCAATCCTTATGCACGGGAACCCACGACAGGCTGCCTGCGTGCCGTGAACCAGGGGCCTTGTGACTGCGGATGGAAGGGCGGATGGCGTTTTATCATAGGTGCAACAGATGTTTAAAAAAATGAACACAGCCCTGCTGGGGCTGGCTTTGTCGATGGGGATCACGTCCGCGCAAGCGGAAGAGGCAAAGAAAGTCGATGTACTGCTCATCGGCGGCGGCATCATGAGCGCGACCCTCGGTGTCTGGCTCAATGAGCTGGAACCGGGCATGTCGATGGAAATGGTCGAGCGCCTCGACGGCGTCGCCCTGGAAAGCTCCAACGGCTGGAACAACGCCGGCACCGGTCACTCCGCCCTGGCCGAGTTGAACTACACCCCGGAAGACGAGAACGGCAAAGTCTCGATCCCGAAGGCCGTTGAAATCAACGAAGCGTTCCAGATCTCCCGTCAGTTCTGGGCCTGGCAGGTTCAGCAAGGCGTGCTGAAAAACCCGCGTTCGTTCATCAACTCCACGCCGCACATGAGCTTTGTGTGGGGCGACGACAACATCAAGTTCCTGAAGAAGCGCTACGAAGCCCTGCAAGCGAGCCCGCTGTTCGCCGGCATGCAGTACTCCGAAGACCCGGCTGTGATCAAGAAGTGGGTTCCGCTGATGATGGAAGGGCGCGACCCGAACCAGAAAATCGCGGCCACCTGGACCCCGATCGGCACCGACGTCAACTTTGGCGAAATCACCCGCCAGTTCGTTGCGCACCTGCAGACCACGCCGAAGTTCGACTTGAAACTGTCTAGCGAAGTGCAAGACATCACCAAGAACAAAGACGGCAGCTGGCGCGTCAGCTACAAAAACCTGAAAGACGGCACTAAATCCGAAACCGACGCCAAGTTCGTCTTCATCGGCGCCGGCGGCGGTGCACTGCACTTGCTGCAGAAGTCCGGCATTCCTGAAGCCCAGGAATACGCAGGCTTCCCGGTAGGCGGCTCGTTCCTCGTCACCGAAAACCCGGCCATCACCGAACAACACCTGGCCAAGGCCTACGGCAAAGCTTCCGTTGGCGCACCGCCGATGTCGGTTCCGCACCTGGACACCCGTGTGCTGGACGGCAAGCGCGTCATCCTGTTTGGCCCATTCGCGACCTTCAGCACCAAGTTCCTCAAAGAAGGCTCGTACCTGGACCTGCTGACCACCACCACCACGCACAACGTCTGGCCGATGACTAAAGTCGGCATCAAGGAATACCCGCTGGTCGAGTACCTTGCTGGCCAACTGATGCTGTCTGACGAAGACCGCCTCAACGCCCTGAAAGAATACTTCCCGAACGCCAAAGCCGAAGACTGGCGCCTGTGGCAAGCCGGCCAACGTGTGCAAATCATCAAGCGTGATGAAGCTGCCGGTGGCGTGCTGAAACTGGGTACTGAAATTGTTGCTTCGCAAGACGGCACCATCGCCGGCCTGCTGGGCGCATCGCCAGGTGCATCGACCGCTGCGCCGATCATGCTGACCGTGCTGCAGAAAGTGTTCAAGGACAAGGTTGCTTCGCCAGCCTGGCAGGAGAAGCTGCATCAGATCGTGCCGAGCTATGGCACTCAGTTGAACGGTAGCCCTGAGAAGGTTGCCGAGGAGTGGGCTTACACCGCCAAGGTGCTGCAACTGACTCCGCCGCCGGCGATTGGTCAGGTGGTAGCTCCGGCTGCTGCTCCGGCTGATGCTGACAAGGCGAAAGCGCCGAAGGCTAATGCTGCTAGTGATATGGCTTTGTAAGTAGAAGCGAAATCGCAAAGCCCACTGGATCGGTGACGGTCAGTGGGCTTTTTTGTGGGTGGGTTTTGAGGGCTCCGCATTCAGTCAGCATCAGGTCTCAAATCTGCAGCTACAGCGACGGCAAGATCAAAAGATCGCAGCCTTCGGCAGCTCCTACATTGACCGTGTCGTCCCCCAATCCCCTGTAGGAGCTGGCTTGCCAGCGAAGGATTCAAATGCGCCACGTTTATCGTGTTGAAACGCGTCATCGTTAACGACCTTCGCTGGCAAGCCAGCTCCTACAGGAAATGGGTTGACGTGCGCTTTTCACCACTCATCAGGCCGAGCGTTAGCTCGCTTTCAGCTTTTGATTTTGACGCACCGCCCCCTCACGCCCTGAGCCTCTCAGTCAACCTGAAGCTACCTCCATCGGCGCCTCTATCAACGTTGATCCGCGCCACGTCAAAGCCCCCAATCAAGAATCAAGCCTGATTTCGCCAAAGCGAAGCACATGATATTGGTCATCGTACAACGTAGGATGCCGATCAAAACCCCACGCATGGCCGTCTACACCCCACAAATCAAGGGCTACCACCCCCACAACCAGCGCATTCTGTACGAAACTGGAACTTAATCCAGCAGTCTTTATCAAGACGAACGGCCATTTTTCAGATTGACAGCCCAGTACCGAAGTCGATATAAAAGCGACAGTTGTACGACGACAGACGATAAGTCAGCTGTTCAACCCTAAAAATAAAAACGAGTGTCGGCCCCCATCATGAAAACAACCCGCGTACTTACCTCCTCGAATGCCGCTTCCCATGGCTCGATCTTGCCTGCTCGCTCATCCGCCAAACGCCTGAAGCACTAGCTACAAATCCAACCCCGGTCACTGAGAGTTGCGCTAATGCGTCATGCAACCGGTAGCGGGGGGACGTCATTTAGTCGATCGGGTAACACGGTGGAAATCTGACCTGCCTTGACGCGAACTCTCGCGTATTGGCGATGTTCTACGACACAATTGATCTCGCTTGAAACCGAGAGATCATCACCATAATCCAATAATAAAGTGATGCTATGAATCTGAACGAGCCCATCAATCCGCAACGCATAGGCCAGGCCGTTGGCAAATATCGCTGGACGATCTGTGCGCTGTTGTTTTTTGCCACCACCGTCAACTACCTGGACCGTCAGGTACTGAGTTTGTTGGCGCCGGATCTGTCGACGCAATTTGGCTGGAGTAATACCGATTACGCCAACATCGCTTCGGTTTTCCAGTTTGTGTACGCGATTTCCATGCTGTTCGCCGGCCGTTTCGTCGATAAGATCGGCACCAAGACAGCCTATATCGTGGCGATCGGCATTTGGTCGACTGGCGCGATGATGCACGCGTTTTCGGTGCCGATGGGCGAGGGCATCGCTGCCGTGACCAGCGCGTTTGGCCTTGCGGCCATCCCGGTTTCGATTGCCGGCTTCATGCTGTCGCGCGCTGTGTTGGCGATCGGCGAAGCGGGTAACTTCCCGATTGCGATCAAGGCCACTGCCGAATACTTTCCGAAGAAGGAACGCTCTTTCGCCACCGGTATCTTTAACTCTGGCGCGAACGTTGGCGCGGTCCTGGCACCGATCTGCGTGCCGCTGATTGCCGGCCTGTGGGGATGGGAAGCGGCGTTTATCGTCATCGGGATGTTGGGCTTCGTTTGGGTGGCCGTCTGGATTGCCTTGTACGAGAAGCCGGAACAGCAAAAACGCTTGTCGGCGCAGGAACTGGCCTACATCCGCAGCGATGATACGGTCGAAGTGGTCACCGCGCCGGTGGCGGGCGAAGTCGTCAAAAAAGTCTCGTGGTTCAAGTTGCTGACCTACCGCCAGACCTGGGCCTTTGCCTTCGGCAAGTTCATGACCGACGGTGTGTGGTGGTTCTTCCTGTTCTGGCTGCCAACCTATCTGTCCGCGCAATATGGCATGAAGGGCCAAGCCATCGTGTTGCCGCTGGCCGTGTTGTACAGCATGACCATGGTGGGCAGTATTGGCGGCGGCTGGTTCCCGAGCTATTTCATGGCGCGCGGCGACAAGCCGTATGACGGTCGCATGAAAGCCATGCTGGTGATTGCGTGCTTCCCACTGCTGGTGCTGCTGGCGCAGCCATTCGGTTACATCAGTTTCTGGGTGCCGGTACTGCTGATCGGTGTGGGCGCGTCGGCGCACCAGGCGTGGTCGTGCAATATCTTCACCACCGTGTCCGACATGTTCCCGAAAAAGACCGTCGCTTCGGTGGTCGGTATCGGCGGCATGGCCGGGGGCTTGGGCGGTGTCGTGATGACCAAGATCGGCGGCTGGGTGTTCGACTACTACAAGTCCATCAACGATATTCACACCGGCTACATGATCATGTTTGCCATCTGTGCGCTGGCCTATCTGGTGGCGTGGAGCGTGATGAAGACGCTGGTGCCGCGTCATAAGGAAATCACTGACCTGTAAGCAGCGTTCAGTGCGGTAAAAGGCTCTGTCCCATCTGGATGGGACGGGGCTTTTTTGTTTTTAAGGTCAAAAGATCGCAGCCTGTGGCAGCCCTTACAGGGGTTGGTATCTGATCCGGTTTTTTCTTCGCTTTCTGCATCTGTAATGCACACAGCCCTCGGCTCACAATGACGGCACGGTCAGCGTTCATCGGAACTGCTGCACCGCAAACTCATTATGTAGGAGGCCTCAATGGGCAAGATGGCGATTTTCCTCGGTGGATTTCTGGTGTTGACCATTTTGATTGGCGCCCTCGCCACGATCTCTCCCGTTTAGTCGTTCCGCCAATCAGCACACAGCACAACGCCTCCACTCAGGGAGGCGTTGCGGGCTTTCGGCAGTACGCTTGCGTTACTTCAGATCAAAACGATCCAGGTTCATGACTTTGGTCCACGCCGCCACAAAGTCTTTGACGAATTGCTCTTTGGCGTCGCTGCTGGCATAGACCTCGGCCAACGCTCGCAGCTGCGCGTTCGAGCCAAAGACAAGGTCGACACGCGTGCCTGTCCACTTCACTTCACCCGTTTTACGATCACGCCCCTCAAACTCCTCGTTAGCCTCCGAGACCGGTTTCCACTCCACGCCCATGTCGAGCAGGTTGTTGAAGAAGTCGTTGGTCAACGCCCCCGGTTGCTTGGTGAAGACGCCGTGCCTGGTTTGCCCGACGTTGGTGTCGAGCACGCGCAGGCCGCCAATGAGCGCGGTCATTTCAGGTGCGGTGAGTGTCAGCAGTTGCGCCTTGTCGATCAACAGCTGCTCGGACGGTACGCGGTATCTGCTTTTGAGATAGTTGCGGAAGCCATCGGCAATGGGCTCAAGGAAACCGAACGATTCCACGTCCGTTTGCTCTTGCGAGGCATCCATCCGGCCCGGCGTGAAGGGCACCGTCACGCTGTGCCCGGCGTTTTTCGCGGCCTGTTCGACGCCGGCGTTACCGGCCAGCACGATCAGGTCGGCCAGCGAGATTTTCTTGCCGCCGCTGTTGAACTCATTCTGGATGCTTTCAAGTTTGCCCAGTACGCTCGCCAGCTGCTCGGGCTGGTTGGCCTGCCAGAATTTTTGCGGAGCCAGACGCAGACGACCACCGTTGGCGCCGCCGCGTTTGTCGGAGCCACGGAAGGTGGAGGCTGCCGCCCAGGCAGTCGATACCAGCTGCGAAACGCTCAGGCCCGAGGCGAGGAGTTTGCTCTTGAGTGCCGCGACGTCACTGTCGTTGACCAGTTCATGGTCGACCGCCGGGATCGGGTCTTGCCACAGCAGTTCTTCGGCCGGCATTTCCGGGCCGAGGTAGCGCGAGAGTGGCCCCATGTCGCGGTGGATCAGCTTGAACCAGGCGCGGGCGAAGGCGTCGGCCAATTGATCGGGATTGGTCAGGAAGCGTCGCGCAATCGGCTCGTAGATCGGGTCGAATCGCAGGGCCAGGTCCGAGGTCAGCATGGTCGGATTGCGCCGCTTGGACGGGTCGTGTGCATCTGGAATGGTGCCGGCCCCTGCGCCGTTTTTCGCTACCCATTGGTTCGCACCGGCCGGGCTTTTGCTCAGTTCCCACTCGAAACCGAACAGGTTTTCCAGGTAGTTGTTACTCCATCGGGTGGGCGTGGTGGTCCAGGTCACTTCCAGGCCGCTGGTAATGGTGTCCGGGCCTTTGCCGGTGCCGAAGCTGTTCTTCCAGCCAAAGCCCTGTTGTTCGAGGCCGGCCGCTTCAGGCTCGGCACCGACATTGTCGGCGGGGCCGGCGCCGTGGGTCTTGCCGAAGGCGTGTCCGCCGGCGATCAGTGCCACGGTTTCTTCGTCATTCATCGCCATGCGACCGAACGTTTCACGGATGTCCTTGGCCGAAGCGACGGGGTCCGGGTTGCCTTCGGGGCCTTCAGGGTTCACGTAGATCAAGCCCATTTGCACGGCAGCGAGCGGGTTTTCGAGGTTGCGTCCCTGTTCGGTACGGCTCTCTTCGTTTTCCCCGGGTTCGGCAACCAGTGGGCCTTCGCCGGGCTCTTGCATGGGTTCATTGTCTTTGCCGTAGCGCGTGTCGCCGCCCAGCCATTTGTTTTCAGAGCCCCAGTAAACGTCTTCATCCGGTTCCCAGACGTCTGGACGACCGCCAGAAAAACCAAAGGTCTTGAAGCCCATGGACTCCAGCGCGACGTTGCCGGTGAGGACGATCAGGTCAGCCCAGGAAATGTTTCGACCGTACTTTTGCTTGATCGGCCAGAGCAGCCGGCGCGCCTTGTCGAGGCTGACGTTGTCCGGCCAGCTATTGAGTGGTGCGAAGCGTTGTTGACCGGAGCCGGCACCGCCACGCCCGTCACCGGTGCGGTACGTGCCGGCGGCGTGCCAGGCCATGCGAATGAAGAGGGGCCCGTAGTGGCCGAAGTCCGCCGGCCACCAATCCTGTGAATCGGTCATCAGCGCGTTCAGGTCTTGTTTGACCGCTGCAAAGTCCAGGCTCTTGAACGCTTGGGCATAGTTGAAGTTCTCGCCCAGGGGATCGGACAGGGACGAGTGCTGGTGCAGGATCTTCAGATTCAGTTGGTTCGGCCACCAGTCGCGGTTCGTCGTGCCACCGCCAGCGGCGTGATTGAACGGGCATTTCGATTCGTTTGCCATCTGTGAGCTACCTTTGGTCGTGTTCATCCGGCTATTCGGCCCAGTGTTGGGCGTTAAACAGCAACGGGCGAAACCAATGACTCAGGCTGCAGGGCCAGCACTTTGATCAACTGATTGTTTTGATGACAGGGGAATTCTGAACAGCGGCAATCGAGTTGCCTGCACGGTGGCCCACGGCAGGTTTAGTCAGGCTTCTGACCCATTCCTATCTCCTTATCAGCTCTTGCCGGCCGGCTTATGGTGCCAGCGCTCAGTAAGGTTAGACCCCAGTTGGGAAGTCAGCTAATAGGTGGAGTATTAGATCGTGATAGGCAGAGTCTTTTAAGGCGTCACGGGGAATCCCGCGTCTATTAGCAGTGTAGACGCGGGAAAACCTTCACTTGCGCACGTTCTGGTACAGCATCAACCGTGAGGTTTCATGCATGGCGCGGGTCAGTTCCACCAGGCGTTTGAATTCTTCAGGGTTTTGCTGGGCGACGTTGTCCAGCGGGGTTTGGGAGGCCAGGTCATGCAGGCTCGGCGAGCTGCCGTCATGCTCCATTTGCACCATATAGTGTTGGGTCACGCCGGCAATCAGCGGGAACGTGCCTTCACGCAAGACCAACGGCACCACGCGCTCACCCTCGGGCGCTGGCTGCTGGATATCACGGCCCATGCCGCTGTTGCGGAACTCAAGACCGGCCATGCCAGCCACGGTTGGCAGCAAGTCCACCAGGCCGACCGCTTCCTTGACCTTACGCGTCCCGAGCAAACCGGGTGCATGAATCAGCATCGGCACCGCGTTGCTTTCCAGGCCCAGTTGCTCGTAGGCCGGAGCCAGGAAAGGGATCTGGGCGATGCGGGTGTTGTGGTCGCCAAACATCACGAAAATGGTGTTTTCGTACCAGCCACCGGCCTTGGCGATTTCCATCAGGCGGCCGATGTTGAAGTCGAGCAAACGCACGGCGTTGTACTGCTCGACACTGCGTGAGCCCGCGGCCTGGACTTCTTCCAGGGTCGGGTGCTTGACCTCGAACCCGTCATTGCTCTTGGGAATCGTGAAGGGGCGGTGGTTGCCGGCCGTTTGCACGTAGGCGAAGAACGGTTTGTCCTTGGGCAGTGCTTGCAGGATCTGGTCGGTTTCCTTGAACAGGTCCAGATCCGAGATCCCCCAGACGTCCACCACCGGGGATTTCCAGTCACGCTCTTCGAACAAGCGGACGCCGTCGATGCTTTGCCGAATCAAGGCATTCATGTTGGCCCAGCCGGAGTTGCCGCCGATGGTGTAGATCTTCTCGTAACCGGTGAAGGCATTGATCAGCGTGTTCTGCTGGGTGATCAGCGGATTGCGCGTCGCGGTTTCCTGGCGCGTGACGTCCGGTACTCCGCTGATGCTGGCCCAGACGGTTTTTGCGGTCCCGGTCACCGGCACGTAAAAGTGCTCGAAGAACCAGCTCTGCGTGGCCAGGCGATCGATATTTGGTGTCGGGTTGATCGGGTTGCCATAGGCGCCGACGGCACTGGTGCCCAGCGATTCGAGCATGATGAACATCACGTTCGGTGGCCGTGAGCCCGGTACTTTGTAAGGTTGTGGTGCCTGATGGCGGACGAAGTTCAGGGTTTGCGGGTCGGGCTGGTCGACGCCCAGATACTTGGCCATGGCTGCGTAATGCTCGCGTACCTGAGCTTCGTCATAACGCGACTGGCCGACCTTGACCGTGTCGTAGAGGAAGATCACCGGGTTCAGGCCCAACGCAGCGACCTGGTTATTGCCCGAGAAGAATGCATCGCTCCAGCGCAACGGGACCGGGTTTTCCAGGTTCATGTTCTCGACACGGCCCAAAATGCCCAGCAGCACCAGCACGACCATCACCGCACCACCCCATGTCGCGGAGAGCTTGTGAATGGGCTTGCGCGGACGGTCCAGCGTGACGCGTTCCAGGCGCACCAGGGCCAGTGTCACGAAAGCGACCGTGGCCAGCCAACCCAGTGAAATCCAGATAACCGGGTAGGTTTGCCAGACCATGTCACGGGATATTTGCGCATCCTCGATGAAACGCAACACCGTGGCGTTAATCCTTACGCCCAGGTAAGCGTAATGGCCAAAATCGATGATGTAGATCAGCAGCAGAGCGCTGAGGATAGCGACCAGATACACCCGGGCGACGAGGCGAAGCAGGCGGCTGCCGATCAGGTTCCAGCGCGGAATCCAGGCCAGCAACGCCAACGGCAGCATCACCAGAATGGCAAGACGCAAGTCGAAACGAAAGCCGATGCCCAGGGTTTCCAGGACAGCCTTTTCGTCGCTCAGGGCTTTGGCGTCGAACCCGGAGAAGCCGAAAAAGAACACCACCCGCAGCAGTGCAAACAGCACAAACAAGATCGCTGTTGCGCCCAGCCAGTAATGCAAACGTCTCGATTTCAGCCAACCCATCCATGTTCCCCTGTTAAAAATGTCGATAAATCTCAAACGGAATTTTTTCGCATGGGACCGCACAGCGTGATGAGCTTGCGATACAGCCAGCGCGTCGCCAGCATCAGCAGTGCCAGGCAGCAATACAGGCCCAGCAGCGGATCAACCAGGTAATCCCAATAGTTGTGTGAAGGTTTTATCCCGGCGATGAAGGCCAGCGTCGCGCCGGCCAACATTGCGACGGCCAGGCCGTTGCGCAGGTAAAACAGGCCTAGCGTGAGCAGAGCGATGAAAATCAACAGGGGGCGTGGGCTGAAACCCAACCGGTAAGGGTCCAGATCACTCAGGCCCAGGGTTGCCGGGTACAGCACCAGGGCCATCGCGGCGAAGAGGATCAGTACGCTGGTTTGACCGTGCTGCGCAGGCGGCAAGATATCCAGTCGACGCAAGCAGCCCCACACCATGAACACCAACGAGGTGATCGCCAGGTCATCAATGTGGCTGCGCAAGTACGCGGCCAACGACAACCCGTCCAGCGGTATGAAGCTGGCAGCCAACAGTGCGATCAGCAACGCGATGCGCCAGGCCCTGTTCAGGCCAAAGGACGGCAGCACCAGGAAGATCATCATCGCGAAGCTGGCATGGGCTTGCCACAGACTAATCATTTGAGACGCTCGGACAGCCACGCATCATTGAAGGTGACGTGTTTGATGAAGGTGTTGTTCCAGGAATAAACCAGGTGATACATCCCGTCGGGGCTGCGGATGAAGTACGGGTATTCATATTCGAACTCACAGCCTTGGCTTTTGCAGACACGCTTGTCGAGGTTGTCGAGGAACTGCGCCTCCAGCGGTTCGCGAAGCTTGCCACTGGAACCGCGGAACTCTCTGCCGATGATTTCCTTGTAGGCGAGCGGTGAAAACGGCGCGCCTTGCGGATCCGGTGATTTGTCCAGGTCGCGCAACGAGCGCCAATCGTCCATTTTCGCGTCGGTGCCGTACAGGCTCAGCTTGAAGCGCCCCTCTTGCAGGTCGTTTAGCGCTACCAGCAACCCATGTTCGGGCGTCGCGACGGCTGCCAGTGAGGAATTCGGGTTCGACGGATCGAGCGGATAAGGTTCGCTCCAGGTTTGCCCGGCATCTTCCGTGCGGCTCGCCAAGACACGGTGATGAGTGTTGCCGGCATAGCGCAACAAGGCGATGCCACGCTGGCCATCCAGCGGCACTACCGCCGGTTGCAATGAGTTATTGCCGTGGCTGATGCGGTATTTGTCGATTACCTCGCCGTCAGCGCTCAAGTACAGGTACTCGGCAAACTTGCCCAGGAACTCGTGGTAGACCGGCAAACCGATGGAGCCGTCGACATGAAACACCGGTGCCGAGCGGACCAGGGTGCTGATGTTCAGAAAGGGTGACGTGATCAATTGGCGCGGCTCGGACCAATGCCCGCCAAAGTCGTCTGAAACCATCACATTGACGGCGCTGCCGGCCCATCCGCCCATCGACACAGACACGTAGAACAACCACAGGCGATTGTCCGGCGCGAGCGCGACCACCGGGTTGCCGAGTTTGCGTATGTATTTTCGAGTGCCTTGCTGGGTTGAATCACGGGTCGCCATGACCTGTTCCGCGCCCCACTCGCCGGTGCTCACATTGAAGCGGGCGGAACGTACCTGCACATCGGCTGCACCTTCGCGAGTCCCGGCGAACCAGACCGCCATCAGGCTACCGTCAGGCAAGGCGGTGACCGCCGAGGAATGCACGAAGTCCACCAGCCCGGACGAGGCAAAGCGGCTGGTATAAATGGGTTTGGCGACCTTGTCAGCCACCGCCATTGCCGGGCTCATCAGGGCAAAGGAAGCATGCTTGGGGGCGGGGTGGGTGAACCATGCGCCCGCAAAGAGGCAAGCAAGGGCAAGGTAAGCACCGAGGACAGGAAGACCGGGAAAGGTGATGCGCATAATTAAAACAGAACATCTCATGGCCCGATTGAGCGTCGTAACGTAACACTCGCTAGTACATGATCGGGTTTTATGAATGACTGTTTTGTAAGTAGATGTTTGTAGGGCGCTGCGGTGTTGTTGAACCGAACTTGATCGCGTCGCGGACACTACTGCGCTAGACGGTTTGCGCTTTGGACCAAGCGTATTTGTCAGCCCTCACCGCCGCTGGTCGCACAGCTGGACCTGAACAGCGAACGCTTCTCTCCATCCTCCGCAAAAAGTAATCTGTCACCCCCGATACCTGGATGGATCCAAACCATGCACCTGACCTACCGTCCCGTCAGCGCTGAAGATGTTCCGACAATTTGCGCCTTTCCTCAGAGTTCCCAAGAGCTTTTTTTTATGTTCCCGAAGGCGCAATACCCGCTGACGGAAGACCAACTGCAGGCATCGATTGCGCAACGTTCCGACTCAACGGTGGTTGAGGGGGACGGTTCTGTCATGGGCTTCGCCAACTTTTATACGTTTGAGCGCAATGGCATCTGCGCGATCGGCAACGTGATCGTGTCGCCCCAGGCTCGGGGGCAAGGTATCGCGAAGTATTTGGTACAGACGATGGTAGGGCTGGCGTTTGAACGCCATCGGGCTCGCGAGGTGCAGCTGTCATGCTTCAACGAGAATACGGCGGGGGTGCTGCTGTATCCGCAGCTCGGGTTTGTACCGTATGGGGTTGAAGAGCGGTTGGCGCCGGACGGGCGGCGGGTCGCGCTGATAAACCTGCGATTGGTTACCGGAGCCCAAAGCCCGGAAACCCCGTGCGCGTAGATAACGCTTGCCCGTCGTGCTGCGAAAAAAAGTGTGGCTGGAGATTTTCGATCTGGCGAAGCGTATTGCGCCGAGCTGAATTCGCTATTCGCCGCTGGACTTGGCCGGTGCTGAGTAGGGAGAATGGTTTTTTGTTGCGAAAATGGAAGCTCACATGACTGACAGTGCACAGCGTGCAGCCAGCGACATCGATCTGATGACTGAAGTGGCCATGCTTTATTACCTCGACAACATCACTCAGGAGGCGATCGCCAAGCGCTTTGACTTGTCCCGGGTGAAGGTCAGCCGGCTGCTCAAGCGTGCCCGTGATGAAGGCGTGGTCGAGGTACGTGTACTGCAGCATCCTGCGATGAACATTGAGCTGGAACAGGCATTGGTCGAGCGCTTCCAGCTGGATCGGGCGTTGATCGCCGTCGACCATGGTGACCCCGATACCCAGCGCTCGGCGGTTGCCAGCCTGGTGGCCAACTACCTGAACAAGACGTTGAGCGATGGCATGATCATCGCCGTCGGCATGGGCCGCAATGTGGGGGCCGTGGCCGAAAACGTGTTCCTGCCGGTCACGCGCAATTGCACCTTTGTCTGTGCCATCGGCGGTTCGCTGAAGGCAGGCGAGTACATGAACCCCGACCATATTTGCCGTCGCCTGGCGTTACGCTTTGGTGCGGAAAGCGAAACGCTTTATGCGCCAGCCCTGGTGGCGAACCCGGAGTTGCGCAGCAACCTGATCAATAACGACACCGTGCGTTCGACTCTCGACCGTGCCCGTCGCGCCGACATTGCAATGATTGGTATCGGCGACATGAGTGAGGACAGCAATATGGTGCGCATGGGGTGGTTCTCGCCTCAGGAAATTGCCCAGGCACGCCTGTCCGGGACCGTCGGCGATATGATGGGATACGACTTTATCGACATTCATGGCCGGCCGGCCGTGAATACCCTGCAGGGGCGGGTGATCGGTTTGACGGTGCAGGAACTGGTGCGCATTCCCAATGTGGTGGCGATTGCCAGTGAAAACACCAAGGCGGCGGCGACGCTGGGCGCCTTGCGTTCGGGCGTGATCAATACGCTGGCGACGACGGTGTCGAATGCCTACACGATACTCGCGCTGGACGATGCCACCCGTAAATAGCACTAAACGCTTTGTAGGAGCGAGCAAGCTCGCTCCTACAAAGGAGGCTTACAGCAATTAGCTTTGCAGTTGTGCTTCAACCGACTCGGCAAGATTGGTCAGGATCAAGCAGCAAGACACCGCACCAGCATCCAGCACGCCTAGCGAACGCTCACCCAGGCGGCTGGCCCGACCGATTTTCGCGACCAGGTCCCGGGTGGAATCCCGACCTTGGGAGGCCGCGATTTTCATCTGCCCCAAGGCCTCGCTGAATGACGCGCCGTTGGCCTCGGCCTGTTCAAAGGCTTCCACTGAAGGAATCAGCGTATCCATCAGGCACTTGTCGCCGACGCCCGCATCGGTGATGTCTTGCAGCGATGTGAGGCCGCCGCGCAACAGTCTGGCGAAACGTGCCGCATCGATTTCTTCGCGCCCGCGCACTTCGTCGGCCATGCCGATGAACAGGCTGCCGTACAGTGGCCCCATTGAGCCGCCGATGCCTTCCATGAGCGCCAGGGTCAGCTCGTCAAGCGCTTCGGCCAGGGATAGCTGGCGACCTTCGAGGCTTTTGCCACAACGTGCGAAGCCCTTGGCCATGTTGATGCCGTGGTCGCCGTCGCCAATGGCGCCGTCCACTTCGCTGAGGTATTCGCGGTTGGCGACGATGATCGAGACCAGGTTGGCCACGATGGCGCTACCAGTGCTACTCGAGAAATGCTGGCTCATGGTTCACTCCGACTGGGACATGCCGATGGAGCGGCACGGTTGATCGATCAAGGTTGTCAGTTCAGCGTCGAGCCCGAGCAGGGTCAGGGTGACGCCCATCATTTCCAGCGACGTGAAGTAATTGCCGACGTAGCAACGATGAACGCGCAGACCTTTGGCGGTGAGCAGGCGCTCAACTTCCGCGTAGAAAATGTACAGCTCCATTACCGGTGTGGCGCCCAGACCAGAGACCAGCACCACAACGCTTTCATCCTGGCTGAAATCGCGGTCGGCGAGAATCGGCGCGATCATGCGTTCAGCCATGACTGCGGCGGATTCGACCGGGATCACTTCGATCCCCGGCTCGCCCTGGTGGCCGATACCCAGTTCCATCATGCCATCGGCAATCTGAAAGTTCGGCTTGCCTACCGCCGGAATGATGCACGGGGTCAGGCCGGCGCCGATGGAGCGGCACTGGTCGACGGCTTTTTGTGCCACGCGAATCACGCCGTCCAGATCGTAGCCTTGGGCGGCTGCCGCGCCGCCGACTTTCCACATGAAGATCTCACCGGCGACACCGCGACGCTTGGCAATATCTTCCAGGGGCGCGGAAGCCACATCGTCGTTGGCCACAACGGTGCGGACGTTCATTTCTTTACTGGCGGCCATTTTTTTTGCCAACTTGATGTTCATGTTGTCGCCAGCGTAGTTGCCATACAGGCAGGCAACGCCTGCGCCCTGATCGGCGGCGCGGAACGCATCAAAGAAGCTTTTGGCAGGGGGCGAGGAGAAAATTTCCCCGACCGCCCCGGCATCGCCCAGGCCGGGACCGACATAACCGAGGAACGCCGGCTCATGGCCGGAGCCGCCGCCGGTGACAATCCCCACCTGACCGGCAGGCGAAGGTTTACTCTTGCGGATGACCCGCGGATTGGCCTCGCACCGGACCAGTTCCGGGGGAGCCACGAGGATGCCCTTGAGCCTGTCCTCAACCACCTGGTCCGGATCGTTTATGACTCGATTCATGGAGTATTTCCTTGTTCTTGTAAGGTTAAGGCCGATCACTGAATGCTGTAGCCGCCGTCGATCACCACGTTTTCGCCGGTGATCATCTTGGCCGCGTCGCTGAGCAGGTAAAGGACCAGGCCGGCGATTTCTTCGGGTTGGGCGAAACGTCCGATCGGGATCTGCAGTTTGGCCCGTTCGCCCAGTTCGCCGGCCCAGGCTTTCTTGCCCAGAGCGGTTTCAACAATGGTCGGTGAGACGGCGTTGACGTTGATGCCGTGTGGCGCCCATTCCATGGCCAGGACCTTGGTCATGCCGACCACGGCGGCCTTGCTTGCGCAATAAGCCACGTGCCGGTCCAGACCAATCACGGCCGCCTGGGAGGCGAGGTTGACGATGCGTCCGCTGTTTTGCTTGATCATGTGTCGGGCACAGGCCTGGGCCACGAAAAAACTGGCCTTGAGGTTGATGTCCAACGTGGTGTCCCAGGCGCTTTCGCTGACATCCAGCGCCTTGTCCAGCAAGGCGACACCCGCGCTGTTGACCAGGAAATCAAGACGGCCGAGCTGTTCGGCGGCCCGGTCAATCGCGGCGTTTACCTGATCGAGTTGACGCAGGTCGACGGCCAGGCCCACATGCCCGGCGCCGAGGCTGGCAGCCACTTCGACCACTGCCGGGTCGCGATCCAGCAGGGCGACCCTGGCGCCGCGCTCCACCAGCAGGCTGGCGCAGGCCAGACCAATACCGGCAGCGCCGCCGGTGATCACGGCGCCGCGGCCGTTGAGGTCGAACGCCTGATTCCAGAAATTGGACATTGCATATACTCCATACGGGCCGGATCCGGCCCGGGTTTTCAGGTTAAGCAAACGCTTACTTGGTTCCGGTGACTTGCGTGTACAAATCATCGGCGTTGTTACCGGTGACCGGCACCCACGGCAGGATGTACGCCTTATCGATACCTTCGCCCCATTTCACATCATTGGCATAGCGTTCCCAGATCGCCGACTGCGGTTTGTAGTCTTTGCCTACCAGCGTTCGCAGGGCCATATCGAGAGCGCCTTGGGATTGAGCCTGAGCGTCTTGCAGGAAGGTGGTGATTTCACCTTTTTTGGCGGCCTGGATAGCGTCGGGCATGCCGTCGATGGCGGTCACCGGTACATCGTCTGGCGACAGGCCACGGGACTTCACCGCCTGCAAGGCACCGAGGGCCATGTCGTCGTTTTGCGCGATAATGCCGGCGATGCCACCGTTGGGGTGAGCGTTCAGCCAGTCTTCGGTCAGCGTCAGGGCTTCGGCGCGAGACCAGTTGGCTGTCTTCATTTCGATGATCTTGATTTGCGGGTTTTTCAGCAGGACTTCCATCTCGCCTTTTTGCCGGTCGATCTGCGCCGACTGGCCAATCGGGCCCTGGATGATCGCCACGTTGCCTTTGCCCTGGAGCTTGTCAACCATGGCCTGGGCCTGGAGACGGCCACCTTCGACGTCGTCGTTACCAATGAACGGAACGTTGGCGCCGGCGACCTTGGTGTTGGAGGCGATTACCGGGACGCCGCTGATCTGGGCCTGGGTCACGGTGGCGGCACCGGCCTTGGTATCGATCGGCACGAAAATGATCGCGTCGAAATGCTGGGTGACCATGGTTTCGATCTGGTTGTTCTGGGTCATGGCGTCATAGTTGCCGTCGAACACGGTCAGTTTCACGGTGCCGTCCTTGACCGCCGGGTGTTCCTTTATTTCACGAACCCAGTTTTGCATGTACTGGCCCTTGAGACCGTACACCGCGGCGCCGATCTTGTAGGTCTTTTCCTGGGCGAAGGCGATGCTGCTGGAGAGCAGGGAGACAGCCGCCAACGCCGTGAGGGATTTGCCGAGTCTTTTCGTGGAAAGCTTCATGGGAACTCCATTATTGTTTTAGTCGTTCGGTTCAGTGGCAGGACTTAGCGTTTCTTCTTGCGCCAGACATCGATGAGCACCGCGAGCACGATGATCAGACCCTTGGCAACTTGCTGGTAATACGAGGACACCCCGAGCAGGTTCAAACCGTTGTTGATCACGCCGATCAACAGGGCGCCGAACAGGGTGCCGACGATGCTGCCGGTGCCGCCGGAGAGGCTGGTGCCGCCGATCACTACGGCGGCGATGGCGTCCAGTTCATAAGAACCACCGGCCTGGGGCAGGGCCGAGGTGGTGCGGGCCGCGAGCACCACACCGGCGAGGCCGGCCAGCAGGCCCGAGATCACGTAGACCGAGAACGTCACTTTGCGTACGCCGATCCCGGAGGTGCGGGCGCTTTTTTCGTTGCCGCCCACGGCGTACACGTAGCGTCCATAGGTGGTGTAACGCAGAACCATCCAGAAAATCAGTGCGACCACGGCAAAGATAAGGATGGGAATGCCGATCGGGCCCAGCTTGCCGATGCCCAGCGCCAGGTAGCTTTCGGGCAAGTCGGTGACCGGGCTGCCGTCGTTGAGAATGAAGGTCATGCCACGGGCTACGCTGAGCATGCCGAGGGTAGCAACGAAGGGCGGAATCGACAGGTTGGCGACCATGAAGCCATTGACCACGCCGAGCATTGCCCCGGCGAACATGCCGGCGCTGACGGCTGCGAGCAAGCCATAACCCTGGGTCGCCACCAACGCGCTGCACAACCCGGCAAAGGCCAGGATCGAGCCTACCGACAGGTCGATACCCTTGGTCAGAATCACGTAGGTCATGCCGACGGCAAGAATCCCGTTGATCGAGGTCTGGCGCAGGATGTCCATCCAGTTGCGCCAGGTCATGAAGTATTCGCTGGTGAAGGCCATCACCAGGCACAGCAAGATGAAAACCAGTGGCAGGCCAAAGCGGTCCAGGGCATAGCGCAGGCGGGCGCGTGATGAGTGGGTGGGGGGGATGGGGGCAGGGGCAGGTGTGGCAAGAATTTTGGTGTTCATGAGGCGAGACTCAACAAGGCTTCCTGGGAGAGGGCGGTATCGGTGCTGACGGTGACCAGTCGGCCACCTTTGAAAACCGCAATGCGATCACTCAGATGGAGCAGCTCCGGGGCTTCGGACGAGACCACGATGGCCGCGCCGCCGGCACGTACGAACTCGTCCAGCAGGTGATAAATTTCCTGCTTGGCGCCTTCATCGATGCCACGGGTCGGCTCGTCGCAGAGCAGGCAGATCGGCTGCGTCGACAGGCACTTGGCGAGCACGACTTTCTGCTGGTTGCCGCCACTCATGGATTCCACGGGCAGATCGAGGGACGAGATCTTGATTTGCAGGCGCTTGACCATGCTTTGCGCCAGCTCGTTTTCCTTGCGGGCATTGATCACTGACCAGCTCGACAACTGCTTGTAAGCGCTGAGGGCGATGTTGGCCATGATGCTGCCGCTGAGCACCAGGCCGCTGTCCTTGCGGTCCTCGGTCACCAGTGACATGCCGGCGCGGATCGTCGCGGCCGGTACGCCGATCGGCAGGGGCTGGCCCTGGAGCGTGACGCTGCCGGCGTCGGGTTCGGTGAGGCCATAGAGGCAATTGAGGAATTCGCTGCGGCCCGAGCCCATCAGGCCGTAGATACCGAGAATCTCGCCTTGGCGCAGTTGCAGGCTGATGTCCTGGAACTCGCCGTCGCGACTCAGGCCGCTGACGTCCAGGCAGTTGTGTGCGGCGCATTCGCGACCGACTTTGTGATCGATGCGCTGCAACTCCTGACCGACGATGCCACGCACCAGATGCGCGCGGTCGATATCGGCCATGCGCCCGCTTTCGACGAAAGCGCCGTCGCGAAAGATGCTGTAGTCGTCGGCAATTTGTGCCAGCTCGCTGAGGCGGTGGGACACATAAATGATCCCGGCACCACGAGCGGTCAAGCGGCGGATGGCCTTGAACAACGTTTCCGCTTCGCGCTCGCCGATGGCCGAAGTCGGCTCGTCCATGATCATCACCTGACAGTCATGGCTGAAGGCTTTGGCGATCTCTACCAGCTGGATTTGCGCCACACTCAGGCGGTGCATCGGGCTGGTGGCGTCGACGTCGAATTCCAGGCTTTGCAGCAGTTCGCGGGTGCGTCGGTTCAGCTCCTTGCTGTCGACGATACAGCCGGCACGCCGGGGCTCGCGGCCCAGCCAGATGTTCTCGGCAACCGTCATATAGGGGATGGGTTCCAGCTCCTGAGTGATCATCGCCACTCCTGCAGCCAGTGCGTCACTGGGGCGATCGAACTGCACCGGTTTGCCGTTGAGCAAAATGCTGCCGGCGTCGCGCTGGGTGATGCCCATGAGAATGCTGAGAAACGTCGATTTGCCTGCGCCATTGCCGCCGCACAGGGCGTGGACGCTGCCGGCACGGAGGGAGAGGCGTCCGTCACGCAGGGCGGGGATCCCTGCATAGGCTTTGGCGACATGTTCAGCCTGGAGCAGTAATGGCGTAGCCATCGGTGTGTCCTCTTGCTGATTTTCTTGTTAGGTCTGACTGATCATCTGATCGGACAGTGATCATATGTTTAAATCAATTCTCTGCGCTCTGTCAACGACGGTTAGCATTCTTTTGCTTTGTTTTAGCGTTTTGCTGGTTTTATGCGGCTTTAGATCAAAATACCGCTTGACATGAATGGGTTTGTGGCAGGGTAATGGTTGTGCATAATTTCATTGCGTGATCATTTGATCGTTGTCAGCGCTTCTTGCCTGGCAATGGAGGAAAACTTATGGATGCAAACACAGCGTTTTCTGTGGCCATCGGTAGCGATGAGGCGGGCTACGAGCTCAAGGAGCTGCTCAAGCTCCATATCGAATCGTTGGGCTACAGGCTTCAGGACTTTGGCTGCTACTCGTCCAGTCCGGTGCTTTACCCGGATATCGCGGAGGCGGTGGCGACGGCTGTCAGCACGGGCGAGCATCGCTTGGGCGTGTTGATTTGCGGGACTGGCATCGGCATGGCGATTTCTGCGAACAAGATCAAAGGCGTGCGTGCCGCGCAGGCCCACGACACCTATTCCGCCGAGCGCGCGCGCAAAAGCAACGACGCACAGATTCTGTCGATCGGCGCACGGGTGATTGGCCCTGAACTGGCCAAGAGCATCGTCAAAATCTTTCTTGAGTCGGAGTTCGAAGCTGAACGCTCCGGGTCGAAGGTCGAGCGGATTACCGCGGTTGAGAAGGCGAACCGGGAGCTACCGAGTCAATAAGGCGGGGATTTACCGTGCCGCGCGTCTGGTCAGGTTAAGCGCCAGGGACTGAAATACAAATCAACAAGAGCCCAGAAAATGTCCAACCTGCTTGAACAATTAAGACAACACAGCGTTGTGGTGGCCGATACCGGCGATCTCGACGCGATCCGCCGTTTCGCGCCTCAGGACGCGACCACCAACCCTTCACTGATTTTGAAGGCGGTCCAGTCCGGAAAGTACGACGCTCTGGTCGATCAGATTCTGGATGATGTGCGTGGCCTTGAGACAAGCGTCGAAGACGCGATAGATGAAGCCTGCGACCGTCTGGTGGTTGCCATGGGTCAACAGATTCTCGAGCTCGTGCCGGGGCGAGTGTCGACTGAAGTGAATGCCCGGCTCTCCTTTGATAGCCCGGCGAGTATTGCCAAGGCGTACCGCCTGGTTGAGCTGTACGAACAGGCCGGCATCGGCCGCGAACGCATCCTGATCAAACTCGCCGCCACCTGGGAAGGAGTGCGCGCTGCGCAAGTGCTGGAGGCTGAAGGGATCCAGTGCAACCTGACGCTGATCTTCAATTTCATTCAGGCACGGGCCTGCGCCGAAGCGGGGGCTTACCTGATCTCGCCTTTCGTGGGGCGCATTCTCGATTGGTACGGCAAGGCCGATCCTGGTGTTGTGTATACGCCTGAGGAAGAGCCGGGCGTGCAATCGGTGCAACGCATCCTGCGGTACTTTCGCCAGTATCGGTATCCGACCGTGGTCATGGGCGCGAGCTTTCGCAATGTCGGTGAGATTCAGGCGTTGGCCGGTTGCGACCGTCTGACCATCAGCCCTGCGCTGTTGGAGACGCTGGAGGGGAATGGAGGACTGTTGGTGCCTATGCAGATTGATGCTGCCGGGCATGACGGCGCCTTGCCAAAACAACTGACCGAAGCCGAGTTCCGCTGGCAAATGAACGAGGACGCCATGGCAACTGAAAAGTTGGCCGAAGGCATCCGTGGTTTTGAAGCAGATCAGTTGAAGCTTGAAGTGTTACTGCGGGAAAAACTTGCCGGAGGTGTCGCTTGAACCAGCCTGAACAAATCGTGAACTCGCGCCGTCGTGAGCGTGCCAACGCCATTCGTGCCCTCAGCATGGATGCCGTGCAAAAAGCCAACAGCGGCCATCCCGGTGCCCCTATGGGTATGGCGGATATCGCCGAAGTACTTTGGGGTGACTACCT